>NZ_JBHTDE010000011.1:0-112875 GCF_042666655.1 Dankookia sp. GCM10030260 | reverse complement strand
CTCCGGCCGCTGCAGCCGCAGCACCAGCTCGATCAGCTCTGCCTTGCTTAGCCGCTCAAGCGCGTCCCGCTGCATGCCAGGATCGAATCAGCCAACCCACTCCCGCGCAAGGGGGGTGGGTAATTACATGCGTAAGCCCCCGGGAAAGCGTCACCAGAGACTCTTCTAAGTCTGCACGAGCGCGGCTCTGACGCGTGTTGATCCCGTTTGCACGAGAAGGAGAAATCGAAAATCCACCTTCTATACGGCGAAACGTAGGAAAAAATAAAGAACTGCCGAATTGTATAAGTCTTTCATTTGCAGCGTCTTCTGCATTTTCCACTATGTTGCCTTCGTCATCATCAATATCTTCTAAAACCACATCCTCATCTTCTGACAGAAACTCAACACGACACGTTCTTTTATTAATCTTATGCACAATACATTCATAATGATCAGTTACGACTTTTGCGCGAGTAAAATTTACCTCATCAAGTGCAATTATAATATTTCCACTAACTATCGCCCAGAGTAACTTGAGTACGCTTGTTTTTCCTGCGCCGTTCCTACCTGTTAAAATATTCAGGTCTTCCGACATTGACCCGGTAACTCTTTCAGCGCGCCCCATGAGGCCGTCGATCTCGAAGCTATATATCCGCACGTCCGACTCCAGCTTTCCGAGAGCTTCCACAGTGCCCAATTAGCTGTCGTTATAAAGCCTTAAAGAAACGAGATCAAACCTTTTCTTTGAGACGGTGATGGCGCCGTCGTAAAAAGTAATATGTATGATATATTGTATATTGAACCAAATACCCGAAGAAATTCTCTTGCAAGCAACGATTATACTGTCCTGACCTCGAATCGAGAATGACTCGCTCACTTGGCCACCACCCTCCCCCGAAACACCACCACCCCCCGCCCCCCATGCTGCGCCACCGCCTCCGCTACCCCCTCCGCCGCCACGCTCACGAAACTCGCCACCGCCCCCACCGCCACCGCCGGCGGCTCCAGCCCCAGGCACCGCGCCCCACCCTCCGTCACCCAGCCGAACAGCCGCTCCATCGCCGCATCCGTCCGCGCATCCAGCCGCCAGCCGATGATCGCCGCCCGTTCCAGCATGTCCCCGGTGCCATAGGGCCCCCAGGTATCCCGCATGTTGTCGTTGCCCAGCGCGATCGGCACCCCGGCCTCCGCCAGCCGCAGCAGCGGCGGCAGCGGCGCCGCCCCGGCCCCGTGGCTCACCAGCCCCACCCCCGCCTCCGCCATCGCCGCGGCCGCCGCCATCAGCTTCCCCTCCGGCGCCGCGCCCAGGGCGAAGCCGTGGCTCACCCAGACTTGGCCCTGCATGCCGGCCGCCCGGGTCCGCGCGCAGATCTCGGCGAGGCTGAACAGCCCCAGCTCCCCCGCCTCATGCAGGTGGATATCCAGCCCCACCCCGAATCGTGCCGCCAAGCCGAAGATCGCATCGAGCTGCCCCTTCGGGTCGCGGTCCACCTCGCAGGGGTCGAGCCCGCCGAGCACCTCCGCCCCCTGCCGCAGCGCCTCCTCCAACAGCTCCAGCGTCCCCGGCGACCGCATGACACCTGCCTGCGGGAAGGCGACCGTCTGGATGTGGCACTGGCCGGCATGGGCGGCCTTCACCGCCAGCACGCCCTCCAGGTTGCGCAGGCCGAAGGCGGGGGTGATGTCCACATGGCTGCGGAAATGCACCGTCCCGGCCGCCAGGCACCGGCGCAGCATGGCGGTGGCGCGCGGCGCCACCGGGAGTGCGGGCAGGACGCGGGCATCGGTCTCGATCCGGCTCATCCGGTCGGGGCCGGCGGCGTGCGGCATCCAGGGCAGGCCGAACAGCGACTTGTCGAGGTGGAGGTGGAAGTCGGTCAGGGCGGGCAGCAGCAGGGCGCCGCCCACGTCCACCACCTCGGGGTCCGCCACCGGGGCGTCGAGGATCGCCGCGACCCGGTCGCCGCGGACCAGCACATGCATGCCGGTGCGGCCGTCGGCCAATCTGCAATTCGACAGCAGCATCGTGCGAACCCCCAGGGAAGCAAGGCCGGGGGGGAGCATCCCCCCGGACCCGCCCGCTATTTCTGGAAGCCTTTCAGCGCGCGGGTCAATCGGGGCACGCCATCCGACAGCGAAGCGAAGCCCAGCAGCGCGACGCAGCCGGCCACCACCAGCAATTCCAGCCACGGGGTCCAGCCAAGCAACCGGAACAGCACCGCCACGCCATGGGACAGGAACAGGCCGACGCAGAAGACATGCAGGCTCTGCCGCCCGGCCGCCGCCAGCGCGCGCGCCAGCGGGCCGCGCAAGGCCACCTCCCGCACCCGCCAGAGGCAGACCACGGCATAGGCCAGCGCCAGGCTGTGCAGCACCCGCGCCGGCGCCAGGTCCTGCTTCAGGGTCAGGGCCGAGAGGTCGGCGACCCCCTGATGCTCGGCCAGCTTGCCCAGCACCCCGGCCGCCAGCACCAGCAGCGCCCCGCCCAGCAGCCAGCGGTTCACGCCCACGGCCCGCCCCCGGAACAGCGCCCGCCGGCCGAACCAGGCGCCGAGCACGAACAGCAGCTGCCAGGCGAGCGGGTTGAACTCCACCTCCGTCCCGCCGAGGCCCGGCAGGTGCCAGCCCCAGGCCTGCACCGCCCCGTACAGCGCGAAGGACGGCAGCAGCGCCCAGGCGCCCACGCGCTCCACCAGCCAGGCGAAGCCGGGCAGCAGCAGCATCGACCACAGGAACACCGGCAGGATGCCCATGCCCGTGGGCTGCCACAGCAGGGTCGCGGCGCCGGGCAGCGCGAACCAGGGCGCTGCCAGCAGCCAGCCCCAGCCGAGCCGCCCGGCCTCCCCGGGCAGAGGCGTGGCCATCTCCACCGCGATCACCATCGCCGCCATGCCGCAGACCACGACCAGATGCGTGGCCCAGAGCCGCCGGATGCGCGGCAGCAGGTCGGCCACGCCGGCCCGCCAGCCGCCCCGATGCGCCTTCAGCGTGAAGACCGAGCCCAGCGCGAAGCCGGACAGATAGACGAACTGCTCCGAGCTGTCGGAGAAGCCCCAGGCCGCGCTGATCAGCCAGGCGCCGATCAGCGACCCATGCGCGTGGGAGGCGAAGATCTGCAGCTGCAGCCAGCCGCGCAACAGGTCGAGCCGCGTGTCACGTACCGGTCGCTGCAGGGTCATCGGCTCAGGCCGCCTTCATTCCCAGGAAGGGGGCATAGCGCCGCAGCAGCGCCAGGGCTTCATCCCGGTGCGCGAACAGCACGAAGGCGGCCATCGCCCAGGTGAAGCAGGCCTCCTTGAACAGCGTGGCGCCATCCTCGTAGGGATCGACGCCGAGCGGCGTGAACAGGTGGAAGCCGATCGCCCCGGACATGATCCCCAGCGCGAAGGCGGCGCCGAAGACCCGGCTGCGCGGGACCAGCACCAGCAGCGCGGCGAGCATCTCCATGCCGGCGACGAAGAGCCGGAAGGGCTTCTCCGGGATGCCGGACCAGGCGCTCAGCCGGTCGAAGACCAGGGTCGGGCCGGCCAGCTTGTACTGCTCGTACCAGAGGAATTCATAGGCGATCCAGATCGCGGCCCCCCAGGCCAGCAGGCGCAGGATGCGGTCCTTGTCCGTTTGCATGGCGCTCTCCGATGGCCGGGCGCGGCGCCCCGTCGGGGCCGCCGCGCGTTGCGCCCTACTTCTTGTCGTAGGTGACGTCGTACATGCCCTGGCCGTTCGGGGTCAGCCGCGGCGTGCCGCCGCTGCCCAGCCTCATCGGCTGCGGCATGGCGGTGTCGTAGATCACCTCCAGCATGCCGTTGACGTTCTCCAGCCGCAGCACGCGGCGGGATTCCGGGGCGCCGGCCGGCATGGCGTAGACGATGTCGATGCCGCCGCCATCGGGCGAGATCATCACCTGCTGCACGGTGCCCTTGCCCAGGCCGGCGGCGATCTGCATCCTCTGGCCGGGCTGCATCATGGCGGCGGTGGCCTGGCGCTGCGCCTGGGCGGCGCCGATGCCGGCGAAGGCGGTCAGGGCAACGGCGAGGATGATCTTGCGGCTCATGGCAACTACTCCTGGTGACGGGGATGTTTCGCCGGGCCGCCCGGGGTGGTTACCCCCACCGTTGCGACGATTTTCGGCCGACCAGCCCCATCTGACGCGCAGGAGGACCCCGCATGAAGCTCCCCGGCCCCGACCATCCCATCAGCATCACGCCCAACCCGAAGCGGCTGCGCGTCACCTTCGCCGGCCAGGTGGTGGCGGAGACCAGCCGCGCCCTGACCCTGCAGGAGGCGAGCTACCCGCCGGTGCAGTACATCCCGCGCGAGGATGCCGACCCGGCGCTGCTCCGCCGCACCGAGCGCAGCACCCATTGCCCCTACAAGGGCGATGCCAGCTACTACAGCATCGAGGCCGGCGGCCGCCGCGCCGAGAATGCCATCTGGAGCTACGAGTCACCTTTCCCGGCGATGGCCGAGATCGCCGGCCACCTCGCCTTCTACCCCGACCGCGTCGACCGCATCGAGGAAGTATAACCGGCGCAGGGCGGCCGCTGCGGCGGCACGCCCGCCTCGCCGATCAGCTCGAAGCGGAAGGGCTTCTCGGCTGCCGGGTCGAGCGTGACCACCACCGCCTGCACGTCATCCTCCCCCGGCACGATCAGCCGGGTGAGGTTGGGCGCGGCCTCCAGCGGCTCGTGGTGGACGAAGACATGGCTGTCGCCGTTGATCAGCAGCACCGGCCGGCCGAACGCGGCGGCCGCGCGGGCGATGGCGTCGCGGATCGCGCGGTAGCCGCTGTCGTAGCCATGGCCGCAGACCTGGCGGTAGAACATGTCGGCCTGGATCGAGATCACCGCGGCCCGGGCCTCCGGCGCCGCGGCGAACCCCTCCGCCAGCCAGGCCCGGTTGGCGGCGTCGCGCGCGGTGAACTCCGCCAGCGCCGCCTCGCCCTGCGGCAGCGACCGCGCGGCGGGCTCCCCCGGCTCGGCCGGCCGGCCGTTGTTGCTGCCGGGGACGTGCAGCGTCAGGAACAGCACGCCGTCGCGCATCCAGCGGGCATTCTCGACGGTCGGCGCCGCCTGGCGGACCAGCGGCATCGGCCGCCGCCCGAGGCTGCCCGTGCCGGCGAAGAAGCGCTGCCGCAACAGTGCCAGCCGCTCCTGCGGGTCGAACCGCCCGGCGCGGTCCTGCCAGCAATCGGTCCACTCGTTGTCGCCCGGCGTGTAGACCAGCGGGTGGTCGGCCAACCCCATCCAGGTGAAGGCGCGCAGCAGCGTGTCGTCGGTGCAGAGCTCCGCCCCGCCCTTGGTGTCGCCGACGAAGATGGAAAAGGCCGGCCGCGCCGCGTTGATCGTCGCCATCAGCCGGGCGACGCGGCCCTCCTCGGCGGCGCAGCGCTCCGGCGCCTCCGGCCGGCAATAGGGCATGTCGCCGAAGGCGACGAAGCGGACCGGCTCGGCCCGGGCGGGCAGCGCCAGTCCGGCCAGGCAGGCGAGCAGCAGCAGTCGGCGCATCGGGCGGGTCACTCCGGCAGGTCGGCCCCGCCCTAGCGCAAGCCCCGGCGCGTCACCAGAGCTTCGGCAGCGACCCCGCCACCAGCACCAGACCCGACAGCGCCAGCAGCCCCAGGACCACCCGGCGGAAGGCGGCGTCGCTGAACCGCCGGTACAGCCGCGCGCCCAGCAGCGCCGGCAGCAGCATCGCCGGCGCCGCCACCAGGCAGAGCGGCCAGGCCGCCGCCGGGAAGGTGCCGCTGGCCAGCAGGGTCGCCAGGGTCAGCGCATGCATCGCCAGGTTGAAGGCCTGGAACACCCCCCGCTGCGCATCCCGCCCCCAGCCGCGCAAGGTCACCCAGAGCGTCGGCGCCGGTCCGGTCAGCCCGCCGATCCCGCCCATCACCCCGCCCACCAGCCCGGCCGCCGCATCCGCCGCTCCGCCGCCGCGGGTGATGCGCGGCAGGGCGCGGGCCAGCAGCATGGCCGGGCACCAGACCACCAGCAGCAGCCCGACCGCCAGCCGGAAGGCCACCGGGTCGATCCGCTGCAGCAGCGCGACGCCGATCGGCACCCCCACCACCCCGCCGAGGATGAAGGGCAGCGCGCGCCGCATGTCGAGGCTGCCGCGCAGGCTACCGATCGACAGCAACTGACCGAGCAGCGAGCAGAAGACGGTCAGCGGCCCGGCCAGCACCGGGTCCAGCACCCAGGCCCAGATGCTCAACGCCACCAGGCCGAAGGCGAAGCCCGACAGGCCCTGCACGAAGCCGCCCGCCGCGGCCCCGAGCGCCACCACGCCGATCAGGGGATCCAAGCCCGTATCGCCTCCTGTCCCGGTCCGGGCCGCGCTCCGCCCGCCCCGCCGGCAACACCTTCCCGTCGATTGGCCGCGCCGCATAGGGCAAGGCGTCCGCCGGCCTGCCGTCGCGCCAAGGGCCGGGGCGCGGCCGGCCCCGGCCCGTCAAACCCCGCGCCTCTCATCGAGCCGCAGCGGCCCGGCAGGGCCGTGGGGTGGTGGCGCGATCGACGGCCCGGCGAGGCAGGACAGCAGGCCTGGGGAGGGAGCGGCATTGCCTCCCCCGAGCCCCTCCATCGGCTTTTCCGGGTTGGGACCTGCCGCGCGGCGGGTGCCGGTTGGTCCCGACCTGCGCCGATCGATCACCCGGGATCGATCGCCGGCCGCCCCGGCCGATCCCCGCCCGGCGACCCGCGCAACCCGACCGGCCCGCCAGCCTGGCGCGCCGAGGGTCCTCCCCGCCCGCGGCCGCGGTGGCCGTCGGGCATCCCGCCGGCCTGACCCGCCGCGGACGCGGCCGGTCCGGCCCCTCCGGCCTCACCGCATCGGCGGGGAGATCATCAGCCCGCCCCGGCTCCACAGCTCGTTCAGCCCGCGCTCCAGCTTCACCACGCTGTCGCGGCCCAGGTGGCGGTCGTAGATCTCGCCGTAATTCCCCACCGCCTTGATCGCGTTCAGCATCCAGGCGCGGTCCAGCCCGACCCCGGGCCCGAGCTCGCCCGTCCTGCCCAGCAGCCGCTGCACCGGCGGGCTCGGGCTCTCGGCCAGCATCCGGTCGGCATTGGCCCGGGTGATGCCGAGCTCCTCCGCCTCGACCAGTCCGAACATCACGTAGCGCACGATGTCGAACCACTGGTCGTCGCCCTGCTTCACCGCGGGCGCGTAGGGTTCCTTGCTGATGCGGTCGGGCAGCAGCACATGCGCGGCGCGGTCGGGGAAGCCGGCCAGGATGGCGGCGAGCTGGCTGGCATCGCCGGTGTAGCTGTCGCAGCGGTTGGCCTCGTAGGCGCGGCGGGCCTCGTCCTTGTCGGCGAAGATCACCGGGGTGAAGCGGAGCTTCTGCGCCCGCGACCAGTCCGCCAGGTTGAGCTCGTGCGTGCTGGCGGAGACGAAGCAGATGCTGGCGCCGTCCAGTTGCTTCGCCGCGGTGATGCCGCCGTTGGCGCGGACCAGGAAGCCCTGGCCGTCGTAGAAGTTGGGCGCGGTGAAATTCAGCCCGAGCGTCGCGTCGCGCATGAAGGTCCAGGTGGTGGTGCGGGTCAGCACCTCGACCTGGCCGGTGACCACGGCGGGGAAGCGGTTCTGCCCGGTCAGGTGCTGCCAGACCAGCTTCTTCGGATCGCCCAGCGTCGCGGCGGCGATGGCGCGGCAGACATCGGCATCCATGCCCTGCCATTCGCCGCGGCTGTCGGGCGCGCTCCAGGCCGGGTCGCCGGTCGAGATGCCGCAGGACAGCGCGCCGCGGGCGCGCACCGCGGCCAGGGTGGGCCCGGGCGGCGCCACGGTCTGCGCCGCGGCGCCGCCGGCCAGCAGCAGGCCGAGCGTCATTCCAAGGGATTTCAGCATCGCTCTTTTCCTCGCAGCGGGCGGTAGACTTGCAGCGCGGCCAGCGCCCCGAGCGCCCCGGCGGCGACCGCGAGCCGCGCCAAGTCCGGGATGCCGTGCCAGAAGGCCGCCGCCGCCCCGGCCAGGCCGAGTGCGATGCGCAGCACCGGCCCGATCGGCCGCAGCAGGTAGCCGGCATAGGCGGCACACAGCGCGGTCAGCGCGGCGACCTGGATGGCGGTGGCGACGAGGATCGCGCCGGGCCCGCCGCGCAGCATGATGCCGGGGTCATAGAGGAAGGCGAAGCCCACGGTGAAGCCGGCGATGCCCAGCCGCGTCGCATGGATGCTGGTCATCAACGGGGAGGCCCGCGCGATCGCCGCCGCCGCGAAGGCCGCCGCGGCCACGGGCGGCGAGGCATCCGCCAGCACCGCGAAGTAGAAGATGAAGAGATGCGCCGGCAGCACCAGATCCTGCGCCGGGACGCCGAGTGCCACGCTGCCGAGGTCGAGGATCTGCGGCACGCCGATGGCCGCGGCGATGATGTAGGAGGGCGTGGTCGGCAGCCCCATTCCCAGCACCAGCACGGTCACCGCCAGCAGCACCAGCAGCAGCGGAAAGCTGCCGCCGGCGAGGTCCTTGATGATGCCGCCGAGCGCCACGACCATCCCCGTCGCGGTCAGCGCCGAGACGACGATGCCGGCCCCGGCGATGGAGACCGCCAGCGGCGCCATGGTCTGCCCGGCATTGGCCAGGCTCTCCAGCACCTGCCGCCCGCCCATGCGGGTGCGGCGGCGAAGTGCTGCCACCACGACCATGGCGATGGTGGCGCAGAACGCGGCGTAGTTGCCGGACCAGCGCTCCATCATCAGCCAGACCAGGATGGCGACGGGAATGAGAAGATGGGCGTCCTGGCCTACCTCCCGCCAGGGCGGGATGTGCTCGGCGGCCATCGGCGCCATGCCGGCCTTCTTGGCCTCGACATGCACGGCGACCAGGATGGCGAAGTAGTACAGCACGGCGCCGATCGCCGCGGCGACCACGATCTGCGCATAGGGGATGTTGGTGATCTCGGCCATGACGAAGGCCGCGGCGCCCATAACGGGGGGCATCAGCGCGCCGCCGACGCTCGACGCGCTCTCGATCCCGCCGGCGACCGCGGGCCTGTAGCCGATGCGGGTCATCAGCGGAATGGTCATCGCACCCGTGGTGATGACGTTGGAGACGGACGACCCGCTCATCGTGCCGAACAGGCCCGAGGTGATGACGGCGACCTTGGCCGGCCCGCCGGTGAAGCGGCCGGCGGCGGCGGCGCCGAGGTTGCTGAACAGCCGCCCCGTGCCGCTGCCCTGCATGAAGCTGCCGAAGACGATGAAGACCGCGATGGTGGTGGCGACGATGCCGGTCAGCGGCCCGTAGACCCCGCCCGCGGTCGGCACCAGCCAGGAGGCCTCGAGGATCTCGGCCGGGGTGAAGGGCCGCGAGTTCAGCACGCCGGGGATCAGGTGGCCCCACTGCATGTAGGCGAGGCTGATGATGATCATCCAGGCCAGCCCGACCTCGACCGCGCGCCGCGTCGCCTCCAGCAGGGTGACGATCGCCAGCACGGCGAGCAGCATCATCACCGGCGAGAAGGGATCGACGTATTCCATGCGGTCCGAGACCACGTCCCAGTTTCCCATGACCCAGGCATGCGGCGCCGCGGCGGCCAGAGCCCAGGCCCAGTCCGGCAGGCTGGGGCGGGACATGGGGGAAGCCCGGCGCGCCGGGTAGAGCAGGAACAGCGGCGGGACGAAGACCAGCAGGTGGAAGCCGCGCATGGTGATCGGCTCGGGGAAGCCGAAGCCGCCGAAATACAGATGGATGGCGGCGGCGGCGGCCAGCCAGAGGGTGACGGCAAGCTTGAGCGGCACGGCCAGGTCGCGCATGGCAAGTCCCAGAAAAATGTCGCGGGGCCGTGTGTCGTTCCCTGCGTCGGGGCGGCGACGGGCGCCGCCCCGCGCCGGTCAGGCGGGCATCGCGCCGGCCTCCTTGAAGGCCTTGATCGCGCCGGGGTGCAGCGGCAGGCCCTGGTACTTCCAGGAGGTCGCCGGGTCCCAGGCGCCCATGCTGGCATGGATGTTCACCAGGCGCTGGCCCTTGTTGCGGATCAGCGTGGCGGTGATCTTCCGGGCCACCTCATCGGCCAGACTCTCATGCACCATGATGACGCTGTCCATCGTCGTCACCGGCACGTCGGCCGACTGCAGCGCCGGGTAGGTCGCGGCCGGCAGCACGCCCTCGGCATAGGCGTAGGTGTCGATGAGGTGCTTGCGGACATCGGCGGGAAAGGCCACCAGCTTGCCGGTGCGGCGGCCCTGCGCGATCTCGGTGAAGATCGCCGCCGGCCGGGCCAGCGCGGCGTACAGGTAGTCCACCTGCCCGTCGGTATAGGCGGCGCCAATATCGGCATAGCTGCCGTTCAGGTAGGTGCCGCCCTCGGCGCGGATGCGCTCGGGGCTGGTGCCGAGGAATTTCAGGATGCGCTGCAGCGTCATCTCGTCGGTCGAGGACCGCTGCGGGCAGGCGATCTTCAGCCCCTTCATGGTCAGGATGGACTTCATGTCCTCCGGCCCCGCATCGGCGCGGCGGAGGAAGTGGTGCTCGGTCGGCGAATAGCCGCTGCCGAGGCAGCGCAGCGCCGGATGGGCCTCCTTGTAGGGGTCCTCGCCGCGGCGGGCGGAGGCGACGAAGGCGTCGATCCCCCAGCCGATCGGCGAGGTGTTGCGGTTGACCCGGGTGGAATTGGCCAGGCCGCCGCCGGGGACGACGCGGATCTGGATGTCCGGGTTCTCGTCCTTGATGAGCGAGGAGAGCCCGGCCGCCATGGTGTACCAGCCGCCGCCGAGCGAGCCGGCGACCCATTCGAGGCTCTGCTGCGCCCGTGCTGCACGGATGAAGGGGGCGGCGAGCACGCCGCCGGCGAGGACGCGCCGCGTCCAGAGGAGGCTCATCGGCCAGATTCTCCCGGGTTGACCGGGGGATTGTGCGGTGCGGCGCGCCGGTCGGCAACCGGGAGCGTGCCGCTAGCGGAAGGCCCGCATGATCCGGCCCCAATCCTCGATCGCCTGCTCCTGGCCGGGGACGATCTGCACGGTGAACTCGGTGTAGCCGGCGTCGCGCAGGTCGCCGATGCGGCGCTTCAGCTCGGCCTCGGTGGCGGTGAAGCTGCTGATGCGGATCATCTCGCCGGTGACGAAGGGCCGCTCCTCCGGCTTGACGAACATCAGGTGGCCGCGGTGGTTCTCGAGGTACGGGGCGTCCTTCGGCTCGAAGGTCCTGGCCAGCGCGACATAGCCCTCGACCGCCGCGCGGCAGCTCTCCGGCACCGGGGAGATGTTGGGCAGGCCCGACAGCACCTCGTCCGCCGCGCGGTGCAGCAGCACCGCGGCGCGCGGCCCGGCCTGGGCGACGGCGCGCGGGCTGTCATGGGGCTCGCCGTCTTCCAGCACGCAGCCGAGCACGAAGGCGGTGGCCTCGAGCGGCGCGGCCTGGCCGGCCGCCTCCCAGGCCTGGCGCATCTCGCCCAGCATGGCGACGGCGGCGGGGACGTCGGAGAAGAAATTGATCCAGCCGGCGCCGAGCCGGGCGCACATCGCCCGCGCCCGCGGCCCGGCGGCGGCCAGGTGCAGCCGCATCGGCGTGCTTGTGTCGATCAGCCCGAGGTCGGGATTCAGCAGCCGGATCTTGCGGCGCTCGCCCTCGATCTCGGTCTCGACCGTCTCCTCGCGCAGCAGCGCCAGCATCACCCGGATGTACTCGGCGAAATCCTTCAGCGACATCGCACCCAGGCCCATCGCCCGGCGGCCGGTGAAGCCGGTGCCGAGGCCCATGTCGACCCGCCCCGGCGCCAGCTTGTTCAGCGTGGCGAAGGCATTCGCGGTGACCGCGGCGATCCGGTTGGACGGGATCAGCACCCCGGTGCCGAGCCGGATGCGGCGGGTCTTCATCGCCGCCGCGCCCATCGCGACGAAGCAGTCGGCCGAGAGCATCTGGGTGTCGTAGAACCAGGCGGAGCGGAAGCCGAGCGCCTCGGCGCGTTCCGCCAGGCGCCAGCTTTCGGCATCCGTCGGCATGGCGATCCCGAATTCCATGGGTGCGTCCCTCCGTGCTTTGCCGCAGCGAAGCGCGCTCCGGCGTCGAGGGCAAGCATGCTGGCGCTGCCGCTGCCACCCGCTATGGTGGCCTTGTGCTCGGGTTCCTCTCGCTCTGCCTGCCGATCTTCGCCGTGGTCGGCCTGGGCTGGGCCGCGGTGCGGCGCGGCACCGTCGCGCCGGCGGTGACCGACGCGGTCGGCACCTTCGCCTTCAGCTTCGCCCTGCCGGCCATGCTGCTGCGGCTGATGGCCGCCCAGCCCCTGGCGCAAAGCTTCGAGCCGCGCTTCTTCGGCGGCTACCTCGGCGCCTGCCTGGCGGTCTTCTTCGGCAGCATGGCCGCGGCGATGCTGCTGGCCGGGCGGCGCCGCGGCCAGGCCGCGGCCATCGCCGCCTCGGCCGCCATGGGCAATGTCGGCTATCTCGGCCCGCCCCTGCTGCTGCCGCTGCTGGGGGAGCGCGGCGCCGGCCCGGTCGCCATGGCCATCATGTCCGAGGTCGCCATCGTCATCGCCCTCGGCAGCGTGCTGATGGCGCCGATGGGGGAGCGCGGGGTCTTCGGCCGGGTGCTGCGGTCGCTGCTGCTCAACCCGGTGCTGCTGGCGATCTCGGCCGGCGCCCTGCTGGGGGCGCTCGGCCTGGCCATCCCCGGCCCGATCGAGCGTTTCCTCGGCTTCCTCGGCGCCGCGGCCGGGCCGACCGCGCTCTTCGCCCTGGGCGGGACGCTCGGGCGGCTGCGGCTCGACCGCCGGCTGGTCCTCGCGGCCGGCGCTGCCACCGCGGGCAAGCTGGTGGCCTATCCGCTGCTGGCCTGGCTGCTGCTGGGGCCGCTGCTGGGCCTCGAACTGTTCTGGGTCCAGGCCGGGGTCATGCTGGCGGCGATGCCGACCGCGACCAACGCCTTCGTCCTGGCGCAGCGCTTCCACACCGGGGCCGATTCGGTCTCGGCGGTGGTGCTGCTGTCCACCGTGATCGCGGCGCTGGCCTTTCCGGTGACCGCCTGGCTGCTCACCGGCCCGGTGCCGCTGCCGTAACGGCCGCCTCTGCCCCACCCCGGTCGCCGCTCCGTCACTTGCGCCGCCCCCCCCACGATCTGTAGGGCAGAAGGCGCATGACCCGCGGCACAGCGACCCTGGCGGCCATGATGGCCGTGATCCCCCTGCTCGGCGGCTGCGCCGAGCCCTACCCGGCCGCCGCCAGCGCCGGCGACGTGCTGCCTTTCCTCGGCCCGCCCCCGCGGGTGCGGGAGCCGTCCTCCTCGCGCCCCGTCTGGCTGCTGCCGCAGCCCGCGAAGCCGGAGCGCTTCCGGGTGCCGGATGACGGGTTCATGGACCAGCTGGGCTGAGGCCCGCCCCTACCGGACGGGGGGCGCATACATCAGCCCGCCACGGGACCACAGGTCGTTCAGCCCGCGCGGCAGCTTCACCGCGCTGCCCATCCCGAGGTTGCGCTCGAAGATCTCGCCGTAATTCCCCACCGCCTTGATGGCGTTGTAGGCCCAGGCCCGGTCCAGCCCCATCAGCGGCCCGTGGTCGCCGGTCAGGCCCAGCAGGCGCCGCACCTCCGGGTTCGGGCTGGCCCGCTGCGCCTCGACATTGGCCTGGGTGATGCCGAGCTCCTCCGCCGTCAGCAGGGCGAAGAAGGTCCAGCGGACGATGTCGAACCACTGGTCGTCGCCGTGCCGGACAACCGGGGCATGCGGTTCCTTGCTGATGATGTCCGGCAGGATCACGTGCTCCTCCGGGCTGGGGAAGCTGGACCGCAGCCCGGCGAGCTGGCTGGCATCGGTGGAATAGGCGTCGCACCGGCCGGCCAGGTAGCTGCGCCGCGCCTCGTCGTTCTGCTCGAAGACCACCGGGCGGTAGTCCACCTTGTTGATGCGCGCCCAGTCGGCCAGGTTCAGCTCGTTGGTGCTGCCGGCGGTGACGCAGATCGAGGCGCCCTGCAGGTCGGTCGCCCTGGCCAGGCCGAGCGACTTGCGCAGCAGGAAGCCCTGGCCGTCGTAGAAGCTGACCGCGGTGAAATTCAGCCCGTTGGCGGTGTCCCGCACCTGGGTCCAGGTGGTGGTGCGGATCAGCACGTCCACCTGGCCGGACTGCAGGGCGGGCAGCCGCGCCGTGCTGGTCAGCGGCACCCAGCGGATCTTGGCGGGGTCGCCCAGCACGGCGGCGGCGGTGGCGCGGCAGAGGTCGCTGTCCAGCCCGCGATACTCGCCCCGGCTGTCGGGCGTCGAGAACCCGGCGGCGCCGGTCGAGGTGCCGCAGACCAGGATGTCGCGCTGCTTCACCGCGGTGAGCGTCGGCCCCGATGACTGGGGCTGCGCCCAGGCCATGCCCGCGCCAAGGGTCGCGGCCAGCGCCACGCCGAACAGACTCCGCATCCGATCTCTCCCGATCCCGGCGGCGATGATGCTGGCCGGCGGCCGCCGCCGGCAAGGGGCGGGCTTGCGCCGGCCCGGCCACGGACACACCTGCGGAGGCATGCGTCGCATCCTGCCGGCCCTGCTCGCCTTGCTGCTGACCACCGCCGGCGCCGCGGCGCAGGCGCCATTCCGGGTAACCGAGGGCGAGCACATGCGCGTCGTCACCCGTGCCCTGGGCTGGACCGTGCTGCGCGACGTCGCCGCGCCGCGCGGTGCGGCGGAGACCGGCATGTTGCTGATCCGCGCCCAGCGCCCGGTGCCGCCGGCGGCGCGGCCCGGCCACCTGGCCCGCACGCTGCGCAGCCTGCGCCCCTTCCAGGTCGGCGACCTGCCGGCCGAGGACCACCTGCGCCTGGCCGGCCTGCCGGGCGACGTGATCCAGGCCCGCGCCATCGGCCAGCCGAGCGGCGTGCCGGTGGTGCTGCGCGCGGTCTGCCTCTACGGGCCGGAGCGGAGCTGGCTGCTGGTCGCCTCCGCGCCCGAGGCCGATTGGGCGGGGCTGGAGGCGGAACTGGCCGCGGTGCTGGACGGGTTCCGGCCGGGCTGAGAGGCCAGGTCGGGGAGGGAAAAGCATTCCCTCCCCAAACCCCACCCTTCCTCCTCGTGAGTCGGCACCTGCCGCGCGGCGAATGCCGGACTCGGAGAAACAGAGGAGGCTTGGACGCACTGCGTCCAACCGGAGGACACTTCCTCCCTGGCCTTGACCCCGGCTCAGCAGCGCTCCGCCACGAAGCCCTGGCTGGGAGCCACGAATTCCTCCTGCGCCGCCACGGTCAGCAACTCGCGCGAGCCGGCCTCGGCGGTCCGCCGCAGCAGCCCGTGGATCGAGGCCGCGGCGCATTCCAGCGCCACCCGCGCGCTGCCGCTGCGCAGCCGGTGGAACAGGAAGAGCGCGGCGATCGCATCGCCCGCGCCATTCGCCGCGATCGGCAGCAGCGGCGTGCGCACCCGCCAGGCCGAGTCGCCTTCCGCCGCCAGCAGGTCGAGCGAGCCGGGCGGCGTCTCCGCCGTGCGCAGCGAGGTCAGCAGCACGCAGCGCGGCCCGCCGGCCTGCAGCTCGGCGACCGCGGCCTTGGCATCCGCCAGCGTGGCGATGCGCCGGCCGGTCAGCCATTCCAGCTCGAACTGGTTGGGCGTGGCGATGTCGGCCAGCGCCAGGGCGCGGTCGCGGAAGAATTCCGGGATCCCGCTGCGGACATAGACGCCCGGGCCGATGTCGCCGATCACCGGGTCGCAGCACCACCGCGCCGCCGGGTTGGCCGCCTTCACCCGCGCCACCGCGTCGAGGATCGCCGCCCCGGTCTCGGCATCGCCGACATAGCCGGTCAGCACCGCGTCGCATTGAGCGAGCACGCCGCGCTCGGCGATGCCCTGGACGCAGTCGGAGATCAGGGAGGCCGGCAACACCTGGCCGCGCCAGGCGCCATAGCCCGGGTGGTTGGAGAATTGCACGGTGTTGATCGCCCAGACCTCGGCGCCGAGCCGCTGCAGCGGGAAGACCGCGCTGGCATTGCCGACATGGCCATAGGCGACCCAGGACTGGATCGAGAGGATGTTCACGCCGCCGAGGCTAGCCTGGATCGGCCCGGGCCGGAACCGGGCCGAACGCCCCTTCCCACTTGCGCCCTGTACCGGCATCCTGGCCACAACCAAGCCGCCAAGCCTGGACACCCGAGGAGGACACGCCCGCCATGACCCATGCCGTCACCCGCCGCGCCGCCATGCTCGGCGCCGCCGCCACGTCAGGCAGCCTGCTGCTCGCCGGCGGCAATGCCGGGGCGCAGACCAAGCCCACCGAGCTGCGGGTCGGCATCACCACCTTCCTCTCCGGCGCGGCCTCGGTCTTCGGCGTCCCGGCCAAGCAGACCGCCGAGATGCTGTTCGAGGAGATCAACAAGGCCGGCGGCATCGGCGGCGTGCCGGTGAAGCCCTTCTTCGTCGACGAGGCCCCGGGCACCGACCACCTGGTCGGCGAGTACCGCCGCCTGGTGCAGAACGAGGGCGTGCATATCGTCTTCGCCTCCATTTCCTCCGGTTCGTGCCTGGCCTGCACGCCGCTGTCCGACGAGATGAAGAAGACCACCCTGCTCTGGGACTGCGGCACCCAGCGCATCTTCGAGGAAGGCCCGCACCCCTATGCCTTCCGCACCCAGGGCTACGGCACGCCGGAAGTCCTGGCCCCGCTGCTGTACCTCCTGAAGAACAAGCCCGACTTCAGGACGCTGGCGGTGATCAACCAGGACTATGCCTGGGGACGCGACAGCTGGGAGATGTGGAAGGCCGGCATGGATGCGCTGAAGCCCGGCGTGCGCGTGGTGGCGGAGATGTTCCCCCGGCTCGGCGCCACCGACTACAGCACCGAGGTCACCCGCCTGCTGGCGACCCGGCCCGACGTGATCCTGTCCACCTCCTGGGGCGGCGACCTCGTCACCTTCGTCCGCCAGGCCTCCGAACGGAAGCTGTTCGAGCGCTCGACCTTCGTCCTGCCAGTGGCCGAGGCCTCGATGCAGATCCTCGGCAAGAACATGGCGGCGGGCCATGTCATCGGCACCCGCGGCGACCATTGGAACAACCACCCGAAGCCGAAGGACCCGGCGCGGCTGGCGAAATTCGTCGATGGCTACCGGGCGAAGTTCAACGAATACCCGATCTACCCCTGCCACCACATGGCCCAGGCGATCTCCGCCATGCAGGCCGGCTTCGCCAAGGCGATCGCCGCCAAGGGCGGCGGCTGGCCGAACGACCAGGAACTGGCCAATGCCTTCCGCGGCCTGACCTTCGACACTCCCACCTCCACCATCACCCTGCGCGAGGATGGCCAGGGGCTGGAGGACCAGATCGTCGGCATGAGCAGCTTCAACGACCGCTTCCCCTTCGCGGTGCCGAAGGACATGGTGATCTTCCCCGCGGCGATGGTCTCGACGCCAGTCGGGATGAAGAGCGTGGAGTGGCTGAAGACCTTGAAGCCCGACATCCTGGCGCAGATGGCGCCGCCGATCGCCGGCTAGGCAGCACGCCGCGGGGGAGGCACTCCCCCCATCGCGGCAATGCCGCGATCCCTTCATTCTTTGTGAGTTTGCTGCATGGCTGAATGGCTGACCGACAACGGGCTGCTGCTTGGGCTGGCCCTGCTGGATGGGCTTGCCTATGCGGCGCTGGTCTTCATGGTGGCGGTCGGGCTGAACATGGTGTTCGGCGTGCTGCGCATCGTGAACGTGGCGCATGGCAGCCTCTTCGCCATCGGCGCCTATACCGCGGCCTCCGTCGGCCTGTTCTTCGCCTCGCTCGGCCTGCCGGCCTGGGCCAGCTATGTCGGGCTGCTGCTGGCGGCGGCGCTGGTCGGCGGCATCCTCGGGCCGCTGATCGAGAAGCTGATCCTCCGGCGGATCTACGGGCAGGAGGAGGTGCTGCAGCTTCTCGTCACCTTCGCCCTGTTCATGATCCTGGAGGACGTGCAGAAGCTGATCTGGGGCGTCCAGCCGATCATGCAGGACACGCCGATGAAATTCCTCGGCACCGTCGACGTCCCCTTCGGCCAGGACGTCATCCCCTTCACCGCCTACCAGCTCTTCGTGCTGCCCGGCGTGGCGGTGGCGACCCTGGCGGGCCTCGCCTGGTTCCTGCGGCGGACCTTGACCGGGCGGGTGATCGTCGCCGTCACCACCGACAAGGAGGCGGCGATGGCCATGGGCATCGACGCCGCCCGCGTGACGCTGCTGACCTTCACCTTCGGCGCCGCGCTGGCGGCGCTCGGCGGCGCACTGGCCTCCCCCACCACCTCGCTGGTCCCCGGCATCGGCGCGCAGACCATCGTGCTCTCCTTCGCGGTGGTGGCGACCGCCGGGCTCGGCCAGATCGAGGGCGCGGCGATCTCCGCCCTGATGATCGGCCTCGGCAGGTCCATCGCCGTCTACCTCGCGCCGGAATTCGAGGTCGTGGTGCCCTACATCATCATGGTCGCCGTGCTGCTGGTCCGCCCGCAGGGATTGTTCGGCGTGCTGGAGACGCGGCGGGTATGAGCGCGTCCGATCGCCGGGCGCCGCAGGCGCATGACGTGAATCGGCCGCGCCAGCCCATGCGCGTGGTCGAACCGCTGCTCGCCATCCTCGGCGCCGCGGCCCTGGTCCTGGTCGCCTTCCTGGCGCCCTGGCTGAAATTCGTCCTCACCATCGCGCTGGCCAAGGGCATCGCGGTGCTGGGCATCCTGCTGCTGCTGCGCGCCGGGCAGGTCAGCTTCGGCCACAGCATGTTCCTCGCGGTCGGCGCCTATACCGTCGCCTTCCTCGCGCCCGCCATGCCGGAGGCGCTGCTGCTGCTGCCGCTCGGCGCGCTGCTGGCGGGGATCCTCGGCCTGGTCATCGGGCTCTTCGTGGTGCGCTACCGCGACATCTTCTTCGGCATGCTGAACCTGGCGCTGTCGATGGTGCTCTACTCGCTGCTGGAGAAGCTCTATTCCCTGACCAAGGGCACCGACGGCATCCGCGTCGCCGGCCTGACCTTCGCCGGCGTCACGCCCGACCGCGATACCCAGGAATGGGTGATGTTCGGCCTGGCGCTCGCCTTGGCGATCGGCTTCGGCCTGCTGGTGCGGGCCTATCTCGCCTCGCCGATGGGCCGGGCCCTGGCCGGCATCAAGACGCGGGAGACTCGGCTGGAATTCATGGGCGTCTCCGCCCGCCGCGTGCTGCTCTTCGCCTACGTCATGTCGGCGGTGATGGGCGGCGTCGGCGGCACGCTGGTGGCGATGACGACGCGGCATGTCACGCCGCAGCTCGCCTACTGGACCTCCTCGGGCGAGCTGGTCTTCATCGCCATCCTCGGCGGCGCCGGCAGCGCGCTCGGGCCATTCCTGGGTGCGACGGCCTTCGAGCTGGTGCGGGTCTATGCCGCAGCCGCCGTGGCCGATGCCTGGCAGATGATCCTGGGCGGGGTGCTGCTGGCCGTGATCCTGTTCGCGCCAGGGGGCGTCTGGGGCATGCTGACCAGCCGGCTGAAGGGGCGCGCATGACCCAACCGCTTCTCTCGGCCCGTGGCCTCCGGCTCGCCTTCGGCGGCGTCAAGGCGGCCGACGGCATCGACCTCGACGTCATGCCGGGCGAGTTCCTCGCCATCATCGGCCCGAACGGCGCCGGCAAGACCACCTTCATCAACATGTCGACCGGCTACCTGAAGCCGCAGGGCGGCACGATCACCTATGACGGCCAGCCGATCATCGGCCTGTCGCCCCGCGCCATCGTCCGCCGCGGCATCGGCCGCAGCTTCCAGCTGCCGCAGTTGTTCACCGAGCACACGGTGCTGGAGAACGCCGCGCTCGCCATCGCCGCGCATGCCGGCATCTGGTCGCCCTTCACGCCGCTGCTGCGGCCCCGCTACCGGGACCAGGCCATGGCGCTGCTCGACCGCTTCGGCCTGGCCCCGGTCGCCGAATCCCGTGCCGATGCCTTGAACGAGGGCGCCCGCAAGCTGGCCGACATCGCCATGGCGGTCGCCCTGCAGCCCCGCCTGGTGCTGATGGACGAACCCACCAGCGGCGTCGCCGCGGCCGAGAAGATGGGTATCGTCGAGACGCTGGTCCGCGTGCTGCGCGACACCGGCGTCACGGCCGTTTTCGTCGAGCACGACATGGACGTCGTCGCCCGCTTCGCCGACCGCGTCGCGGTCTGGAGCCAAGGCCGCATCGCCGCCCTCGGTCCGCCGCAGCAGGTGCTGACCGACCCCGCGGTGCTGCGCGACGTCATCGGGATCGAGACGCATGCTTGAGCTGCACAACGTCTCCATCGACATCGCCGGCGTGCCGGTGCTGCGCGATGTCCATCTCGTCGTCCCGCCCGGCGGCCGCGTCGCCCTGATCGGCCGCAACGGCGCCGGCAAGACCACCACGCTGCGCACCCTGATGGGCCTGCTGCCGCCGCGCGCCGGCCGCGTGGTGATCGACGGACAGGAGGCGACGAACGTCCCGCCGCACCACCGCGCCCGCCTGGGCATCGGCTATGCGCCGGAGGAGCGCCGCCTGTTCGGCAGCTTCTCGGTGCGGGAGAACATGCTGCTGCCGGCCGAGGTGCTGCGCCTGGCCCCGGCCGAGGTGGCGCGGCGGCTCGACGCCGTCTTCGCCCTGCTGCCGGAACTGAAGGACCTGGCGCCGCGCCGTGCCGCGGGCCTTTCGGGCGGCCAGGGCAAGATGGTGGCGCTCGGCCGGGCGCTGATGGTCGGCACGCGGGCGGTGCTGCTGGACGAGCCCTTCCAGGGCCTCGCCCCGGCCCTGGCGATGCGCTACGCCGAGGCGCTCAAGCGGCTGCACCAGGCGCTGCCCGACGTCGCCATCCTGATCACCGAGAGCAATCCGGGACTGCTGCGCCCGCTGGTCGAACGCACCTTCGTCATCGAGCGTGGGGAGATCGCCCCGGCGTAGGTCGGCGGCCGCCGCTGCCCCCTTCGCGCTGCCGCGGATTCGCGGCAGCATGGGTGGAACGCTTACCGGGGAATCGCCCACAGATGCCGCACCGCATCCTGCTTTGCCGCACCCTGCATCCGGCCGGCATGGCCGTGCTCGATGCCCGCGCCGACCTCGACATCGTCGCGCTGCACGACCCGCCGGTGGAGCAATTCCACCAGCACCTCTCCTCGGCCGATGCGGTGCTCTGCTGGCTGGAGCGGGTGGACCAGGCGGCGCTGGATGCGGCGCCGCACCTCAAGGTCGTCTCCCGCTACGGCGTCGGCTTCGACACGGTGGACATCCCTGCCTGCACCGCGCGCGACATCCCCGTCATGGTCACCAACGGCGCCAACGACCTGTCCGTCGCCGAGCATGCCATGATGCTGATGCTGGGCGTCGCCCGCCGCGCGCTGGACCACGACCGCCACGTGAAGTCCGGCGGCTGGTGGGACGCGCCGAACCCGCGGATGGTGGACCTGGCCGGCCGCACCGCGCTGGTGGTCGGCTATGGCCGCATCGGCAGCCGGGTGGCGAATTACTGCCGCGCCTTCCAGATGAAGGTGCTGGTGATCGATCCCGGCTTCCACCCGATGCGCATCGCCGCAGACGGCTTTGCCCCGGCCCGCGACCTGCACGCCGCGCTGGCCGAGGCCGATGTGGTGACCCTGCACTGCCCGCTCTCCCGCGCGACGCGGCATCTGATGGACGACGCCGCCTTCGCCGCGCTGAAGCCCGGCGCCATCCTGGTGAACACCGCGCGCGGCCCGATCGTCTCGCAGGCCGCGCTGGTCGCCGCGCTGCAATCCGGCCGGCTGCATGGCGCGGGGCTCGACGTGCTGGAGGTCGAGCCCTCGGACGCCACCAACCCGCTCTATGCCTTCCCCAACGTCATCGTCAGCCCGCACAACGCGGCCAGCACCGAGGAAGGCCTCGCCCGGATGGCGCGGCGGGCGGCGCGCAACATCCTCGACGTGCTGGACGGCAAGCGCGACCCGGCCTTCATGGTCAACCACGAGATCGCCTGAGGACAATCCGATGAAACTCTTCTTCGCTGCCGCTTCCCCCTTCGCCCGCAAGGTCACCGTCTGCGCCGCCGAGCTCGGCGTGGCGATCGAGCGCGTCCCCGCCGCGCCGCACCCGATCAACCGCGACCGCAGCGTCGTCGCCAGCAACCCGCTGGGCAAGGTGCCGACCGCCGTCGCCGACGACGGCACCGTGCTCTACGACAGCCGCGTCATCTGCGAGTACGTCGATGCCCTGGGCGGCGGCGGCAAGCTCTTCCCAGCCGCCGGCGCCGCACGCTGGCGGGCGCTGACCGAGCAGGCCCTGGCCGATGGGCTGATGGATGCCGGCATCCTGCTGCGCTACGAGGCGCTGACCCGGCCGGCCGAGAAGCAGTCCGCCGAATGGCAGGCCGGGCAGACCGACAAGATGGTCTGCGCGCTGGACGAGCTGGAGCGGCAGGCGCTCGGCCTGGCCGGCCGGGTCGATATCGGCACCATCACCATCGGCTGCGCGCTTGGCTGGCTGGATTTCCGCTTCGGCGACATGGCCTGGCGCAACGGCCGCCCGGGCCTGGCCGCCTGGTTCGCCACCTTCGACGCCCGGCCCTCGATGGCGGCCAGCCGCCCGGCCTGACCGACCCGGGGCGAATGGTGGGTATTCGCGGGCGGCATTGTCCTGCCGCCCGCGCGCCGCGCTAGGCTGGGTGCAACCTGCGGAGATCCATCATGGCCGCGAAGCAATTGCGCCTCGGCGCCTTCATGCGCCCGATCAGCATCCATACCGGCGCCTGGCGCTACCCCGGCGCCTGGCCCGATGCGAATTTCAACCTGCAAGCCTATGTCCAGCTGATCCGCAAGCTGGAGGAAGGCCGCTTCGACGCCTTCTTCATGGCCGACCACATGGCCGTGCTGAACATGCCGGTGGAGGCGCTGAAGCGCAGCCACACCATCACCTCCTTCGAGCCGCTGACCCTGCTGTCCGCGCTGGCCATGGTGACGGAGCGCATCGGGCTGATCGCCACGGCGAGCACGACCTACAACGACCCCTACCACATCGCCCGCAAATTCGCCTCGCTGGACCATATCAGCGGCGGCCGCGCCGGCTGGAACCTGGTCACCACGGCCAACCCCGACGCCGCGCTGAACTTCGGCCAGGACGAACACATGGCGCATGGCGAGCGCTACAGGCGCGCCCGCGAGTTCTACGACGTCGTCACCGGACTCTGGGACAGCTTCGCCGACGATGCCTTCATCCGCGACGTCGACAGCGGCATCTTCTTCGACCCCGCGAGGATGCACGTGCTCGGCCACAAGGGCGAGGAGTTGTCGGTCCGCGGCCCGCTGAACATCGCCCGCCCCGTCCAGGGCTGGCCGGTCATCGTCCAGGCCGGCGCCTCCGAGGCCGGGCGGCAGATCGCCGCCGAGACCGCCGAGGCGGTCTTCGGCGCTTCCGCCACCATCGAGGAAGCCCGCGTCTTCTATGCCGACGTCAAGGGCCGGATGGACCGGCTGGGACGCCACCGCGACCACATGAAGATCCTGCCCGGCTGCTTCGTCGTGGTGGGCGAGACGGAGGACGAGGCCAAGGCGAAGCGGGCCAAGTTGGACAGCCTGGTGCACTACGCCAATGCCATCGCCTCGCTGTCGATGGCGCTCGGCGTCGATGCCTCGGCCTTCGACCCGGATGGCCCGCTGCCGGATATCCCCGAGACCGAGACCAGCAAGTCCGGCCGCGAGCGCGCCATCCGCCTGGCACGGCGGGAGAACCTGACGGTGCGGCAACTGGCGCAGCGGCTCGGCGGCTATGCCGGGCTCGCCATGGTCGGCACACCGGCGATGATCGCCGACCAGATGCAGCACTGGCTGGAGACCGAAGCCTGCGACGGCTTCAACGTGATGTTCCCCTACCTGCCTGCGGGACTCGACGACTTCGTGGATCACGTCGTGCCGGAGTTGCAGCGGCGGGGGATCTACCGGCGCGCGTACGAGGGCGCGACCCTGCGCGAAAACCTCGGCTTGCCGCGTCCGGCCAACCAGTTCTTTGCCGCATAGGAAAAGCGGGGCCAGGGAGGAGGCACCTGCCGCGCGGCGGGGGGCCGGGCCCGCAGACAGGCAGCATGGGGGATGTTTTCCCCTCCTCGGCCTTGCCTCGATCCAGGCGGGCTATCGTCGCCCGGATCGGGCCGCGCCGATGCCGAGGCTTCTCCGCGGGCCAGCGCATGGCCGTGTCGCCGCCGCCCGCGCCGGCTGCCCGCCGTGTCGCAGGGTGGCCTGCGGGCCTGCCGGGGGCCGAGGCTGGAGGCACGAAGGGCGCCGCAACGGCGACCCGGCCCCACGGTCCCCTTGCCCGTCATCTCGACGTGAGCCTCGCCGCCCGAGGCGCCCTGCGGCGTTGGAAGGCAAACCAATGAGGAGGAATGCCATGAGGCTTCTCACGGCGCTGGCGCTTGCCGCGCCCCTGATGGCGTGCAATGCCGTGCTGGCGCAGCAGCCGAAGCCGGAGGGCAATACCGGCGCCGGTGCGGCGATGTCCGGCGCGCAGTCGCAATCGACCGGCGTGCCGGCCGGCACCGCCACGCCGCAGCCCAACCTGCATAGCCCGGCTCCGCCCGGCGCGCCCGACACGCCGGCGCGGCGCCGCCCGGAAGGCAATCTCGGCTCCGGCGCGGCGATGGGCGGGGCGCAGTCGCAGGGCATGGGCGCGCAGCCCAATGCCGGAAGCACCGCCCCGCCGCAGCCGACCCAAAGCCCGGGCGCGGTCCGCTAGCCCTTCCCGCCCGCCAGCTTGTAGCCGGCCTTCTCCGCGGCGGCGCGGCACATGTACCCGCCATCCGCGGTCTTGCCGTAGAACTGCGTGCCAGCGGCATGGAAGATCTGGCTGCCGGGATTGGCCCAGACCACCGGGTCGCCGCCGCAGGCCCGCTTGGCCGAGGCCTCGGAGGCGAAGCGGCCGCTGCCGTCCGCCACCGCCGGCGCGGCGCCGGAGGCCCCAGCGGCGGTGCTGCCGCTGAGGCAGGCGCTCATGAAGCGCTGCCGCGGTTCGCCGCTGAGGCTCTTCGTCGCGGCCTCGGCGTTGCAGGATTTCATCCGGTCCTGCTGCGCCGTCAGCGGCGGCGGGGCGGCCGCCGTGGTCCGGCCCGCGAGGCAATCGCTCATGAAGGCCTTGCGGGCGTCCCCGGCCAGGGTTTTGGCCGCCGCATCGGCGTTGCAGGAGGTCATCCGCTCCTGCTGCGCCGTCGGGGCCGGCTGCGCGGCGGCCGGCGCCGTCAGCGCCACCAGGATCGGCAGCGCCAGCAGGGCGTGGCGGCGCATCAGCGCGGCTCCCGTGCCGTCATCGGCGCCAGCGCCTCGGGCGAGGCGCTGCGGGCACTTACCGCGGCCGCGGCGCGGTCGAGCGCATCGGCGGTTTCCTCGGTGCTCAGCCAGCGGTGCACCAGCCCGCCGACGACGCCGCCCAGGATCGGCGCGACCCAGAACATCCACAGTTGCTGCAGCGCGACGCCGCCCAGCACGAAGGCCGGGCCGGCGCTGCGGGCCGGGTTCACGCTGGTGTTGGTGACCGGGATGCTGATCAGGTGGATCAGCGTCAGGCAGAGGCCGATGGCGATCGGCGCGAAGCCCTTGGGCGCGCGTTCCGAGGTGGCGCCGAGGATGACGATCAGGAAGAAGAAGGTCATCACCACCTCGGTGACGAAGCCGGAGCCGAAGTCGAACTTGCCCGGCGATGCCGCGCCGTAGCCGTTCGCCGCCAGGCCCTTCACCGCGATGTCCCAGCCCGGCTGGCCGGAGGCGATGGCGTAGAGCACGAAGGCCGCGACCGTGGCGCCGATCACCTGCGCCGCGATGTAGGGCAGTGCCTCCCCCGCCTTGAAGCGGCCGGCGGCGACCAGGCCGCAGGTGACCGCCGGGTTCAGGTGGCAGCCGGAGATATGGCCGATGGCGAAGGCCATGGTCAGGACGGTGAGGCCGAAGGCGAAGGAGACGCCGAGCAGGCCGATGCCGACCTCGGGGAAGGCGGCGGCCAGCACGGCGCTGCCGCAACCGCCGAGCACAAGCCAGAAGGTGCCGAAGAATTCTGCCGCGAGCTTGCGAGACACAGCTGATCCCTCCAATCGGGGCGACCCCTCCGGTGCCCGCATCATCCGTCTATTGTAGACCGAGTTACACGCTGTCACCGGGCGTCGCGGAATCGTGTCGACGGTCCCGCTGAACCGATGCGCGGGCCGCGCGGCCGGGTGTCCGTTTCGATTTGCATGGTGAAGTGTCTCGGCAACTTGACATTCCGCGCTGCGCCGCCTGAATTCCCCGCATGAGGATACGTCGCCGCCAAGGCCTGGATCGCGTGGCATGAGCCGGCGCGTCGTCGTCATCGGCGCCGGCGTCGGCGGGCTCGCCGCGGCGCTCGACCTTGCCGCGCGGGGGCGGGAGGTGCTGGTGCTGGAACGGGCCGCGGCACCCGGCGGCAAGATGCGGCAGATCACCATCGGCGAGGCACGCATCGACGGCGGCCCGACCGTCTTCACCATGCGCTGGGTCTTCGAGGAGCTATTCGCCGCGGCCGGCGCCGACCTGGCCGACCATCTGGCGCTGGCCCCGGTCGCGGTCCTGGCGCGGCATGCCTGGGACGGCGACGCGGCGCGGCTCGACCTGTTCGCCGATGTCGGCGCCTCGGCCGATGCGATCGGCGGCTTCGCCGGGGCGGCCGAGGCGCGCGGCTACCTGGATTTCGTCGCACGGGCCAGGCGGACCTATGCGGCGCTGGAAGGTCCCTTCATCCGCGGCGGCAAGCCGACGCCGGTCTCCCTCGTCAGCCGCGCCGGGATCGGCGGCGTCGGGCGGCTGCTGCAGACCTCGCCCTTCAGCTCGCTGTGGGCGGCGCTCGGCGAGCATTTCAGGGACCCGCGGCTGCGGCAGCTGTTCGGCCGCTACGCCACCTATGTCGGCTCCTCTCCCTTCCTGGCGCCGGCGACGCTGATGCTGATCGCGCATGTCGAGCAATCCGGGGTCTGGCTGGTGGAGGGCGGCATGCATCGCATCGCCCGTGCCATCGAGGCGCTGGCGCAGACCAAGGGCGCGCAGTTCCGCTACGGGGCGGAGGTTGCGGCGATCCTGACCGAGGGCGGTCGCGTCCGCGGCGTGCGGCTGGCGGATGGCGAGGTGATCGAGGCCGCCGCGGTGGTCGCCAATGCGGATGCCTCGGCGATCGGCACCGGGCGGTTCGGTGCGGGCGTCGCCAAGGCGGTCGATGCCGTGCCCCGGTCGCGCCGGTCGCTGTCCGCCATCACCTGGGCCATGCATGCGGAGACCGCGGGCTTCCCGCTGGTGCGGCACAACGTCTTCTTCTCGCGCGACTACCCCGGCGAGTTCGCCGATCTCTCCGCCCGCGCGCGGGTGCCGGCAGCGCCCACCGTCTATGTCTGCGCCCAGGACCGCGGCGACGACGATACCCCCCCCGACGGGCCGGAACGCCTGCTCTGCCTGATCAACGCGCCGGCGCGGGGCGATTCGACGCCGATGAGCACGGCCGAGATCGAGGCGGCGGCCGAGGCCAGCTTCGGCGTCATGCAGCGCGCCGGGCTCCGCATTGCCCGCGACCCGGCGCGCGAGGTGCTGACCACGCCCTTCGGCTTCGAGCGGCTGTTCCCGGCGACCGGCGGCGCGCTCTACGGCATGGCGGTGCATGGCTGGCAGGCGAGCTTCAGCCGGCCGGGCGCCCGCACCCGGCTGCCGGGCCTGTATCTCGCCGGCGGCAGCGCGCATCCGGGCGCCGGCGTGCCGATGGCGACGCTGTCCGGCAGGCTGGCCGCGGCGGCGGTGCTGGAGGATATCCGATGAACGCGATCATCAAGACGCGCGGCTGGGAATTCGACCGTCCCGTCCCGCCGCATGGCTATGCCTGGTGGTATGTCGATGCCCTGAGCGACGACGGCAGGCACGGCATCACCATCATCGCCTTCATCGGCACGGTGTTCTCCCCCTGGTATGCCTGGTCGCGCCGCTGGGGCGCCGGTGACCCGGAGAACCACTGCTGCATGAACGTGGCGCTGTACGGTTCGCCGCGGCGCTGGGCGATGACCGACCGGCCGCGCACCGCGCTGCGGCGCGGGCCGGACTTCCTGCAGATCGGGCCGAGCGGGATGGAATGGGACGGCAATGCCCTGACCATCCGTATCGAGGAGGTGACCGCGCCGATCCCGACCCGGCTGCGCGGCACGGTGCGGGTGATCCCGCAGGCGGTCTCGACGCGCGCCTTCCTGCTGGATGCGGCGGGGCGGCATCGCTGGCAGCCGATCGCCGCACGGTCCCGCGTGGAGGTGACGCTGGAGAGCCCCGCGCTGCGCTGGTCCGGCCCGGCCTATTTCGACACCAATGCGGGCAGCGCGCCGCTGGAGCAGGATTTCGTCGACTGGGACTGGTGCCGCGCGCCGATGCCGGACCAGACCGCGGTGCTCTACAACGCGCTACGCCGCGACGGCACGGCGCAGTCGCTGGCCTTGCGCGTCGGCGCCGACGGCACGGTCGAGGATGTCGAGCCGCCGCCCGCCGCCGCCCTGCCGCGCGGCTTCTGGGGCGTGGCGCGGCCGGCGCGGTCGGAAGACGGCACGGCGCGGCTGGTCCGCCCGCTCGAGGACACGCCCTTCTACACGCGGTCCGAGATCCGCACCCGGCTGCTGGGGCGGGAGGCGACGGCGGTGCATGAAAGCCTGGCGCTGGACCGCTTCGCCGCGCTGCCGATCCAGGTCATGCTGCCGGTGAAGGTGCCCCGCGCCCGGCGCTAGAGCGCGATGGCCCGAGGCGGAATCGTCGGAAGCCTGACCCGCGCGGCCCGACAGAGGCCGCAGCACGATGCGTGAGCGACGCCGGCATCATGCTCCAGGCGACGATGCGCCGCCGATGCGCGTCCTGGGTGTTTCCACCCAGGACGCCCGCAGGCTAGGCCGAGGCCACCGTCCAGTAGTCGCCGAGCGGCGCGGCATAGAGACCGAGCGCGAGGGGTGTCGCGCCGTCCATGAGCCATTCGCTGTAGGCGCCGTCGGCGCCGCGCCAGAGCAGGTCGGCCTTGCCGTCATTGTCGTAGTCGGCGGCATCGACGGGGGTCCAGAACCGCCCCGGGTCGGGCAGGATGGCCATGGATTTCGGCGCGTTGTTGTCCATCAGCCAGATCGAGGTCGCCCCCGCCGCCGCGTTGTACCAGAGCAGGTCGGCACGCCGGTCGCCGTCGAAATCGGCGATGGCCACCAGCCCCCAGCTGGCGTCGGGACCCAGGAAGGGCGCATCCACGCTCTGCATCACCCCGGTCTGCAGCGGCGTCGCCGTATTCACGTTGCGGATCAGGAAATCCCCGGGCGAGGCCGCGCTGCGGAACAGGATGTCGTCGCGCCCGTCACCGTTGAAGTCGCCGACGCCGGCGAAGGCATCGTCCACCGGCACCGGCGCCATGCTGCCGATGCCGGTGGAGGGGATCTTGCGGTCGCTCGCGTCGTAGGATCGCCATGACCCGTTCGGCAGCGCGGCGCTGGGCGGCGTGAAGCCCAGCATGTCGTCCATGCCGTCGCCGTTGAAGTCGCCCGCCGCCACCAGCGGGATCGCGCTGCCATACAGCAGCACCCGGTCGCCATGCGTCTGCCCGTCCGCCGACCAGTGCCAGATCGTCAGGTTGCCGCCCGCCGGCGCCCAGAGGAAATCGGTGGCGGGCGCGGGATCCGCGCCGAAATCGCCGAGGAGGGCGAGCGTCCAGCCCGGCCCCGGGCTCGGGATATAGACGGAGCCGAGGCCGCTGCGGCCATCCGCGGCCATGTACCAGATGCTGTAGTCGCCATTCGCGCCCTGCCACAGCAGGTCGGTATTGCCGTCCGCGTTGAAGTCCAGCCTGGCCGTGTGAGTCGTGTTGCCCATTGTCGTCCCAATTGATGCGCCGATGGCCGCAGTCTCCGCCGTTGCGGCGGGCGGGCGGTGACACGTCCCGGCGAGCCTGGCTGTTCCGCGGCCGCGTGGCGCCGAAGCGGCAGCGCCGCCGCGATCAGCCCGCGCTGTGCGGGACCGGCCCGGCGTCCGACCAGCCGACGTCGAGCGTCGCCACCTCGCCGAAGGGCACGCCGCGCCGCTTCGCCTCGCTGATGATCGGCCAGGCGGTCCAGGGCATGGTCAGCAGCGGCAGCGGGTCCCGGCCCCGCCAGGTCACGTCGCGCGTGCCGAACAGGTGGCGGATATTGGCGCGGAAGCGCGGCCAGTCGCCGAAGCTGTCCTGCGTCTCGGTCACGCAGGACCAGAATTGCTGCAGCCGGCGTTCCGGCCGGAAGCGCAGCGGATGCGCGGGGTCGAGGATGGCCGGCGCGAGGTCGGCCTCGGCGAAGAAATGCAGGCCGCTGGTGGTGCGCGGGTTGCACTCGATGCCCCAGGGCTTGCCTGCCGCGTCGACGATCAGGTCGAAGGCGATGAAGCCGCTCCAGCCGGTCGCTTCGACGAATCGGGCGATCCAGGCCTCGATCGCCGGGTGGTCCACCCGCTCGAACCCCACGGCGACCGACCCCGACATCAGCGTGCCGCGATAGACCGCGGTGGCCTGGACGCGGCCGTCCTGCGCCAGGGTGCAGCTGCTGTGCTCCTGCCCGACCACCAGGCGCTGCACCACGGCGGGTTCCGGCGGTGGCAGCGGCGCACCGCGGGGGATGCGGCGGACGCCGCGGCCGGAACAGGAATGCGTCGGCTTGACGATGACGTCGGTGGCGTCCGCCAAGCCGCGCGCCGCCGGGTCGTCCAGCGCGAAGGTCTCCGGCACCGCCAGCCCGGCCTCGGCCGCCGCCAGGGCGAAGCCGTGCTTGTCGTGCAGCCGCAGCACGAGCCCGGGCGGCATGGCGAGCAGCCGCACGCTGTCCGGCAGCAGCGGGCGGAGATGCGCGACATGCATCGCCTCCTCCGAGACCGGCACGACAAGCGCAGCGCCCTCCTCCCGCACCACCCGCGCGAGGTCGTGCAGATAGGCGCGTGCATCGACCGCCGGCGCGGTGACGCGGATGCTGCGGGCGACGCTGCGCGAGGCGCCGGCAAGGTGCCGCCGATGCGGCTCCGCGACCACCACCCGCCAGCCGGCACCCGAAAAACTGCGGGCGATGTCCAGCGCCTTGGGCAGCCGCCCCAGGGTCAGCAGCACCGTGTTCATGCTGCGGGGTTCATGGTGCGGGGGTGACGCGGCACATCACCTGCTCCACCGGCCGGGTGGTGAGCCGCGCCGCCGGCTCCACCCGCTCCGGCGCCTCGACATGGAAGTCGAAGGCGCGGAACAGCCGGGCGATCAGCAGCACCGCCTCGATCGTGGCGAAGGCGGCGCCGGCGCAGATGCGCGGGCCGGTGCCGAAGGGCAGGTAGGCGCCCGGCGTCATCTCCGCCTCGCGCTCCGGCAGGAAGCGGTCGGGGTCGAAGACGTCCGGGTCCTTCCAGTAGCCGCGATGCCGGTGCAGCACCCAGGGCGCCACCATGATCAACGCGCCGCGCCGCACGCGGGTCTCGCCCAGCATCGTCGCCTCGTTGGCGATGCGCGGCAGGAAGGTGATGGGGGGATAGAGCCGCAGCGTCTCGCGGAAGACGTTGCGGATGAAGGTCAGCCGCTTGGTGTGCTCGAATTCGATCGGGCCGTCGCCGACGACCTCGGCGATCTCGGCGCGCAGCCGGGTGACCAGCGCCGGCTGGGTGGCCAGGATGAAGAAGACCCAGGTCAGCGCGCTGGCGCTGGTCTCGTGCCCGGCCAGGAACAGCACGCCGAGCTGGTCGATCAGCTCCTCCCGGGTGAAGGCGCGGCCCGTGCCGTCGCGCGCCTCGACCACCTTGCTGGCGATATCGTCGAAGGAGGCGCCGGCGGCCAGGTGGCCGTCGAGCAGGACGCCGAGATGGCCGCGGATCAGCCGGCAGGCCTCCAGCACGTCGGGCTTCTGCGGGATGCGGGTCCAGGCCTTGTCCATGATCAGCCGGCGGATTTCCACTTGTGCCACGCTGCGCTCGAACACCGTGAAGGCGTCGAAGACGTCGTGCGCGGCCGAGTGTTCCAGGCCGGTCGAGAAGACCGTGCGGCAGATGATGTCGGCGGTCAGGTGCGACATGGTCAGGTCGAGCGAGAAGCGCTCGCCGCGGCCGGCGCGCTCCGCCAGCGTCGCCTCGCACAGCGCCGCGCCGGCTTCCATCGCCGGGAAGGCGCGGTTGACGCGCATCAGCGTCAAGGACGGGTCGATCATCGCCCGCTGGCGCCGCCAGGTCTCGCCGGAACTGACGAAGATGCTGTCGCCGATCAGCGGCTCCAGCGCATTCACCATCAGGTCGCTCTTCGGGAAGATGCCGTCCGGGTCCAGCAGCACCTGGCGCACCAGGTCCGGCCGGTTGACGATGAGGGTGGACCGGCGCGACCAGCCGAGCGGGCCGATCTCCATCCGGTAGGCGGCGGCCGGCAGCAGCGCCAGCAGGTTGCCGTCGCCGCGCAGGGCGACGCGGATCAGCGCGATCAGCGCGGGACGGGAGATCGGGCGCGGGGGAATGTACACCGGGCGCTCTGCTCCTCGGGCGTGCCGTTTGCTTTACACCAGACTATGTCAGGTGGCATTGTCAGGGCAACCGCCGGCTAGAGAGCACCCATGGAGCGCCTGCTCTTCGATGTCCTGATCGCCGTCCATATCCTCGCCGGCACCACCGGCGCGGTGGCCTTCTGGGTGCCGGTCATCGGCCGGAAGGGCGGCGAAACGCATCGCCGCGCCGGCCGGGTCTTCACGGTGGCGATGCTGATCACCGGCGCGCTGGCGATCGGCATGAGCATCTTCACGTTGATCGCGCCGATGGAGACCCACCCGCATCTGGTCGGCATGTTCGACGCGCCCTTCATCCGCGGCGTCTTCGGCTGGATGATGCTGCATATGGGCGTGCTCACCATCAACCTCGCCTGGTATGGCTGGCTGGCGGTGAGGAACGGCCGGCGGCGGGAGAAGGGGCGCGAGTGGCGCAACCTGACGCTGCAGCCGCTGGTCATCATCGCCGCGCTGAATTGCGCGATGCAGGGCTGGCTGATCGACATGCCGCTGATGATGGGCATTTCCATCGTCGGGGTGGCGACTGGGCTGACCAACCTGTGGTTCCTCTACAAGCCGCGGCCGGGGCCGATGGACTGGCTGAAGGAACATGTGAAGGCCTTGGTCGGCGCCGGAATCTCGGTCTACACCGCCTTCATGGCCTTCGGCTCGGTGCGGCTGATCCCGGAACTGGCGCTGAACCCGGTGATGTGGGCGATTCCGCTGAGCACGGGGATCGGGCTGATCCTCTGGCACTGGCGGAAGATCGATGCGCAGACCCGGGCGCGAGCCGCGGCGGCCTCGCCACGGCACGCCCGCGCCTAGAGTGTGATCGTCCGAGGTGAACTCACCGAAAGACGTCAATCACACGATAAAGCAATAAGCCGGACCCTGTCAGGGGCTTCGATCGGCGCCTGACGGAGCCCCGCGGCGGACCAGGGCGCCCGGCGCCGGCACCACCTCGTCCAGGATCTTCGCCGAGCAGATCACCCCCGGCACGCCGGCGCCCGGATGCGTGCCGGCGCCGACGAGATAGAGGCCCTCCACCTCCTCGCTCACGTTGTGCGGGCGGAACCAGGCGCTCTGGAACAGCTGCGGCTCCAGCGAAAAGGCGGCGCCGTTCACGCTCAGCAGCCGGTCGCGGAAATCCTGCGGTGTCAGCACGCGGGAGGTGACGATATGCTCGCCGAGGCCCGGCAGCACGGTCGCCTCAAGCCGCTGCTGGATGGCGGCGCGGTAGGGCTCGGCCTGCGCCGCCCAGTCCGTCCCGCTGCCGAGATGCGGCACCGGCGCCAGCACGTAGAAGCTGTCGCACCCCGGCGGCGCCAGCGACGGGTCGGTCATGCTGGGACGGTGGAGGTAGAGGCTGAAATCCTCCGACAGGTGCTTCCTCGAGAAGATGTCCTTCAGCAGCGCCTCGTAGCGCGGGCCGAGCACCATGGTGTGGTGGTAGACCGAATCGAACCGCTTGCTGGTGCCGAAGTACCAGACGAAAAGGCTCATCGAATAGCGCGCCCGCGCGACCTTCGCGTCGGTCCAGCGCTTGCGGCCGTGGTGGCCGAGCAGCTTCGAATAGGTCCAGCCGACATCGGCGTTGGAGACCACGATGTCGGCGCCGATCGTCTCGCCCGAGGCCAGCGTGACGCCGGTCGCCCGGCCATCCGCCACCTCGATCCGCGCCACCTCGGCCTCATACCGCAGGCTGCCGCCGAGGCCCTGGATCAGCCCGACCAGGCCCTGCACCAGCGCGCCCATCCCGCCCATGGCATAGTGCACGCGATGGGTGCGTTCCAGATGCGCGATCAGGCAGTAATAGGCCGTGGTGGTCAGCGGGTTGCCGCCGATCAGCAGCGGATGGAAGCTGAAGGCGACCCGCAGCTTGGGGTGGCGGAAATAGTCGGAGACCTTGGCGAAGACCGTGCGGTAGCCCTGCAGCCGGATCAGGTCCGGCACCGAGGTCAGCAGCGTGCCGAGCTTGTGGAAGGGCTGGTCGACCAGCCGGGTGAAGGCGATGTCGTAGATCTTCTCGCTGTCGCGGATGAAGCGGTCGAAGCCCTCGGCATCCTCGGGCGAGATGCGCGCCACCTCGGCCCGCATGGCGTCGAGGTCGGCATGGCAGGACAGCGTCTCACCGTCGTCGAAGCGGATCTTGTAGAAGGGGTCGACCGGGCGCAGCACGACGTCGTCGGCCAGGCGCTTCCCCGCGACCTGCCACAGCTCCTCCAGCAGGTAGGGCGCGGTGATGATGGTGGGACCGGCATCGAAGGTGAAGCCGTCCTGGCGGAAGACATAGGCCCGCCCGCCCGCGGCATCGAGCTTCTCCAGCACCGTCACCCGCCAGCCGCGCGCACCCAGCCGCACCGCGGCGGCCAGCCCGCCGAAGCCCGAGCCGATGACCACGGCATGCGGTCGGCTGTCGCTCTGCATGTCCGGCATGGTGCCCTCCCCCCGGTTTCGCTACCACCCGCGCCGGGGGCGAACAAGCGACCCTGTTTCAGGTAAGGCCGAGCGTCAGCAGCGCAAGCGCGACGTAACGGCCGGTCTTGGCGATGGTGACCAGCACCAGGAAGATCCAGAGCGGCTCGCGCAGCACGCCGGCGATCACGGTCAGCGCGTCGCCGCCCAGCGGCGCCCAGCTCAGCAGCAGCGACCAGCAGCCCCAGCGGCGGTACCAGGCTTCGGCCTTGGCCAGTTGCGGCGGCGTCACCGGGAACCGGGGGTGGTCGCGCCAGCGATGGATCCAGCGCCCGAGCACCCAGTTCACCACCGCGCCCAGCACATTGCCGATGCTGGCGACCAGCACCAGCAGCCAGGGCGGCTGCCCGCCGGCCAGCAGCAGGCCGACCAGCACGGGTTCGGACTGGAAGGGCAGGATGGTCGCGGCGCCGAAGGCGGCGAGGAATAGGCCGCCATAGGCCGCCAGGTCGATCATCCGCGCATCCTGCCACGAAAGCGGCTTGCCGTCCGCGCCCGGTGCGGCCTCTCATGCGGCCATGCACGATCTACGAGCGGAATTCGCCCTCGACCCCGGTTTTCTCACCGTCAACCATGGCTCCTTCGGCGCCACGCCGCGGCGGGTGCTGGCGGCGCAGGCGGACTGGCGGGCACGGCTGGAAGCGCAGCCGAGCCGCTTCATGGTGGAGGTGCTGACCCCCGCGCTGCGCGCCGCCGCCGCGCGGCTCGCCGGCTTCCTGGGCTGCGATGCCGATGGTCTCGGCTTCGTCGACAATGCGACGGCGGCCTGCAACGCGGTGCTGCGCTCGGTCCGGATCGGCCCGGACGACGAGATCCTGCTGCTGAGCCATGCCTATGGCGCGGTGCGGAAGACAGCGGGCCATGTCGCCGCCGCGGCCGGAGCGCGGGTCGTCGATGCGCGCCTGCCCTTCCCGCGGCCGCGCCCCGAGGCGGTCGTCAATTCGGTCGCCGGCGCCATCACCCCTCGAACCCGGCTGGCGGTGCTGGACCACATCACCTCGCCCAGCGCGCTGGTGCTGCCGATCGAGGCCATGGTCGCTGCCTGCCGGGCGCGCGGCGTGCCGGTGCTGGTGGACGGCGCGCATGGGCCGGGACAGGTGCCGCTGGCGGTCGCAGCACTTGGCGCGGATTGGTATGCCGGCAACTGCCACAAATGGCTGATGGCGCCGAAGGGCTGCGGCTTCCTCTGGACCGCGCCGCAGCGCCGGGCGGAGACCCACGCGCCTATCCTCTCGCATGGCCTCGGCGAGGGCTACCTGGCGGAATTCGACTGGACCGGCACGCGCGACCCCGGCGCCTTCCTGGCGGTGACCGACGCCATCGAGGCCCTCGAGGCGCTTGGCGGCCCGGCGCTGATGGCGCGCAACCGTGCCATGGCGTTGGCCGCCGGCGGGATGCTGGCGGCGCGGCTCGGCACCGAGGTGGCCGCCCTGCCCGGGATGGCCGGCAGCATGGCGGCGATCCGGCTCGACCTGCCCGGCCCGGCGACGCGCGAGGCGGCCATCGCCCTGCGGGCGCGGCTGCTGGCGGCGGGCACGGACGCACCGGTCTCGGCGATCGATGGCGGCTTCTGGCTGCGGATCTCGGCCGCCGCCTACAACGAACCGGCGGACTACGAGCGGCTGGCCGTGCTGCTCGGCGCCACGCTGTGACTTGACCGGACATGCCCGCACGGCTGAGGCTGGCCGGATGGACCTGCCCATCACCGGCTGGCACGCGCATGTCTACTACGACCCCACCACCACGAAAGCGGCGGCCGAGACCCTGCGCGAGGGCATCGCCGCCGGCTTCCCCGCCGCGGTGCTCGGCCGCTGGCACGAGGTGCCGGTCGGGCCGCATACCGCGGCGATGTACCAGGTGGCCTTCGCGCCGGAGCTCTTCCCCCGTTTGGTCCCCTGGCTGGCGCTGCACCGCGCGGCGCTGTCGGTGCTGGTGCATCCAGAAACCGGGCGGCAGCGCGCCGACCACACCCGCCACGCGCTCTGGATGGGCCCGCCGCTGCCGCTGAAGGCCGAGATCCTGCCGGAATAGCCCCGCCCGGGATCAGCTTCCCGACCCGCCCTCGATCACCTCGCCGAAGCGCTGCCAGGTGGTGCCGGTCCAGCGCGCCAGTTGCATCTGCCGGATCGGATGGTAGTTGGTCGGCGCGGTATCGACACGGATGCCGGGCAGCAGCACCTCGAGCTCCAGCCCCTTCAGGTTGGCGGCCTCCTGGACCATCCGCTCCCGCGTCAGCTCCCGGCCGCATTGCCGCAGCGCCTGCACCATGGTCGCGGCGATGCCATGGCCGAAGATGTTGCCGGCATCGGTCACGTCGCCCTCGGGGTAGTAGCGCTGCATGAAGCCGCGCCAGGCCTGCATCCCGGCATCCGCGCGCCAGGAGGGGTCGGTCGGGTCCTTCAGATAGGCCGAGGTGATGATCCCCGTCCCCTTCTCCCCGCCCGCCGGCAGCATCACCGTGCCGGCGGAGATCGAGACGTTGGTCAGGAAATGCAGCGCCGGGCGCCAGCCGATGTCGAAGACCTTGCGGATCGCCTGGGCGGCGAATTTCGGCGTGGTGGCCGTGAGCAGCACCGTCGCGCCGCTGCCCTGCAGCGACAGGACCTGGCTGTCGATGGTCGGGTCGGTCACCTCGTGCGAGGCGGTGGTGACCACCGCATCGAAGCGGTTCTTCAGGATGTCCCGCACGCCGGTGAGGTAGTCCTTGCCGAAGTCGTCGTTCTGGTAGAGCAGCGCCATCCGGGCGTTCGGCGCCTGGGCCAGCATGTGCTTGGTGTAGATCTGCGCCTCGGTCCGGTAGCTCGGCTGCCAGCCGATGGTCCAGGGCGTGTCCTGGTAGCTGCCCCATTTGTCGGCGCCGCTGCCGATGAACAGATGCGGCACCTTCCGCTGGTTGGCGTAGCGGACGATGGCGCTGTTGGCCGCGGTGCCGATGTTCTGGAACAGGCAGGCGACCTTGTCCTGCTCGACCAGGCGGCGGACCTGCTCGACCGTCTTCGGCGGGCTGTAGCCGTCGTCGTAGGAGATGAAGTTGATCTTGCGGCCGGCGACGCCGCCCTGGTCGTTCACCATCCTGAAATAGGCCGCCTCGCAGCGGGCGATGGTGCCGTAGGCCGAGGCCGGGCCGCTATAGGGCGCGGTGTTGCCGATGCGGATCTCGGTCGCGGTGATGCCGGTGGCATCGGCCGCGCGGCCAAGCCGTGGTGCCGCGAGCATGGCACCCCCGAACGCCGCGAGAGCGGTACGTCGATGCAGCATGGTTGCCTCCCTGGGGCTTTTGGCCCGGGTCGGCGGACCGCCGGCGGGCGGCGGCATCCTGCGCCGGGGCGGCCCCGGCGCGCCACCGAAAAGGCCGGGGAGGAAGTATCCTCCCTGGACCCACCTCTATTCTTCCTGGGTCTGGCACCTGCCGCGCGGCGAGTGCCTGACTCACAAGAAGCAAAGGAGGGGTTGGGGAGGAAATGCTTTTTCCTCCCCAACCTTGCCTTCTTCCCTGATGGGTACTCAGTCCAATTTCATCCCGGCATAGCCCGCCGCCGCCACCGCATCGCAGCGGGCGCGATACTGCGGCGCGCCGCCCTGGTATTGCAGGATGCGGCGGACCGTCTTGCCCTCCACGTTGCGGTTGATGCCGGTCGCCCAGGAATCCACCTGGGTATAGAGCATGCCCTCGGCCAGCTCCTCAATATGCGCCGACCACTCGGCCTCGGCCGCCGGCGTCGCCTCGGCGCGCGTGATGCCATGCACCTGCATGTGGCGCAGCAGGTCGGTCACCCAATCGACGTTCTGCTCGATGCAGCGCGGGATGTTGCAGCGGGTGGAGGCGTTGTGCGGCCCGACGATGGTCAGCAAGTTCGGGAAGCCGGCCGACATCAGGCCGAGATAGGTCTTCGGCCCATCCGCCCAGTGGTCCTTCAGCCGCTGCCCAGCCGTTCCGCGGAATTCGATCCGGTCGAAGCTGCCGGTGACGGCGTCGAAGCCGGTGGCGTAGATGATGATGTCGAATTCGTACTCGGCCGCGCTGGTGCGGATGCCGGCCTCCGTGATGCGCTCGATCGGCGTCTCCCGCGTGTCCACCAGCGTCACATGCGGTAGGTTGAAGGCTTCGTAGAAGCGGGTCTCCTGCGGCACGCGCCGGGTGCCGAAGCCGTGGCATTTCGGGATCAGCATCTCGGCCACCGCGGGGTCCTTCACCCGCTGGCGGATCTTGCGGGCGACGAAGTCGCTGAACAGCGCATTGGCCTTGGGGTCGGTCAGCACGTCGCGGAAATTCGCCATCCAGATGCCGAAGCCAGGTTCGGAATAGCGGCGTTCCCAGAAGGCCTCGCGCTCGGCCTCGGTCACCTCGAAGGTGCCGCGCGGGTCGGTGTCGTGGATGTAGCAGCCGGGGGTTCGCCGCAGCAGCTCGAACATCTCGGGGTAGCCGGCCTTGATCTTCGCCTGCTGCTCGTCGGTGATCGGCGCGTTGTGCAGCGGCGTGCACCAGTTGGGCGTGCGCTGGAAGACGGTGAGCTGGCCGACCAGCGGCGCGATGGTCTGCACCACCTGCACGCCGGTGGCGCCGGTGCCGATGACGGCGACGCGCTTGCCCGCGAAATCCACCGGCTCGTGCGGCCAGCGATAGGTGTGGAAGGAGGTGCCACGGAAGTCGTCGAGCGCCGGGATGCGCGGCAGGGTGGCGGCGGAGAGCGGGCCGATCGCGGTGATCAGGATGCCGGCGCGATGCGTCTCGCCGCTGTCCAGCACCACCTCCCATTGCCGCGCCGACTCGTCGAAGGCCGCGCTGGCGACGCGGGCCTCGAAGCGGATGTCGCGGCGGAGGTCGAAGCGGTCCGCCACATGGTTCAGGTAGCGCAGGGTCTCCGGCTGGGCGGCGAAATGCTCGGTCCAGTTCCATTCCTGCAGCAGCGCCTCGTCGAAGGCATAGCCGTAGGTGTAGCTTTCGGAGTCGAAGCGGGCGCCGGGGTAGCGGTTCCAGTACCAGGTGCCGCCGACGCCAGTGCCGGCCTCGAAGACCCGAACGGTCATGCCGAGCTGGCGCAGGCGATGGAGCTGGTACATGCCGGCGATGCCGGCGCCGATGATGATGGCGTCGAAGCCGGTGGCCTGCGGCGTCGCCACGGCGGCATCCGGGACATGGAGGTCAGGCACGGTTTCGCTCCCACTCTGGCTTTGCCGGGGAGTTTGCCGCCAAGCGGGACGCATGGCCATGCCCGGCGGGCCGCGGCAAGGCCGGGATGACGCGATGAGGCCGCGCTTGCTTGGGGGAGCTGGAGGAGGGGAAGGGATTCGAACCCTCGAAGGGCCTTGACGACCCTTAACGGTTTAGCAAACCGTCGCCTTCAGCCACTCGGCCACCCCTCCTCAGGTGCAGCAGGCCCACGACGTATGCAGGAGGCGTCTTACAGGCGGGCAGGCCGGGCGTCAAACCTCCCGGCCAGCCGTTCTGGGGGTCAGGACAACTCGACCGCGAAGCCCTTCGCCGTCGCCGGCCGGGCCATCATGCGGTCGTACCAGGCGGCCACGTTCGGCAGGGCGTCGAACGGCACCTGGTGGCGTTCATGCCGCCAGGCCCAGCCGAGGATGGCGAAGTCGGCGATGCTCGGCCCGCCTTCGGTCGCCACGTAGTCCCGCCCCGCCAGGCGGCGGTCGAGCACGCCGTACAGCCGCTCGGTCTCCTTGTGGTAGCGGGTGAAGCCGTAGTCCTTGGCCGGCCCGTCAGGCTGCATGAGGAAGTGGTGGACCTGGCCCGGCATCGGCCCGAAGCCGCCCATCTGCCACATCAGCCATTCCAGCACCGGCACCTTCGACCGCAGGTCGCTGGGCATGAACTTTCCGGTCTTTTCCGCCAGGTAGATCAGGATCGCACCGCTTTCGAAGACGCTGATCGGCTGCCCGCCCGGGCCGTCCGGATCGATGATCGCCGGGATGCGGTTGTTCGGGCTGAATTTGAGGAAGGCGGGGTCGAATTGCTCGTTCTTGGAGATGTTCACCGGCTTGACCGTATAGGGCAGGCCCATTTCCTCGAGTGCGACGCTGATCTTGCGGCCGTTCGGGGTGTTCCAGGTGTGCAATTCGATCATCGGGGGCTCCGGTCGGGACGTTTCCGCGGGAAGGCTAGCGGAAGCCCATTCCGGCGGCGAGGCCATGCCGCCGTGGCGCCACCGCCACGACGGATGAAAGTCGAAGCCGTTGATGCGAAACGCCTTCCCATTCGCTCCGCGGTGCAGCAACTTGGCACTGGCGCCGTTTCGTTTGGGGTACGACCGGTGCCCGATCGGGGGATGGTTTTTATGGATGCGGTGATGTTGCCTGGCTCACGCCGGAAATCGGTGGGGCTTGCCTATGTCTTGCTGGCTTTCTTCGGCCTCTTCGGCCTCCACCGGCTCTATCTCGGCCGCAACCTGTCGGGCGCCGGGATGGCCGCGATCACGCTGCTCTCGATCCCGCTGATCTGGAGCGGACTCGGGCTGCTCGGCTTCGTCGCCACGGGCACCTGGGCCCTGGCGGATGCGTTGCTGATCCCCTCGATGGCGCGCGAGACCAACCAGGCGATGCCGGCGCTGGCCTGATCGGCGGCAGCCCTTCCCCCGGGGGGCCGGACGCACGCGCACGCAAGCAAGGCCGGGGGAATGCCTACCCCCGGCCCCTCCATTTCTCCGAGTCAGCCCAGCAATTTCTTGACCGCTTCGTTCACCAGGGCCGGGTTTCCCTTGCCCTGCATGGCCTTCATCACCTGGCCGACGAAGAAGCCGAACAGCTTGTCCTTGCCCGAACGGTATTCGGCGACCTTGTCGGCATTGGCCGCCATCACCTGCTCGACCATGCGGTCGATCGCGCCGGTATCGGTCACCTGCCGCAGGCCGCGCTCCTCGACGATGGCGCCAGGGCTCTTGCCGGTCTCGACCATCGCCTCGAAGACCTGCTTCGCCAGCGTGCCGGACAAGGTCTTGTCCGCCAGCAGGTCCAGCAGCGCGCCGAGATGGGCGGCCGGCACCGGCGGTTCGGCGATGCTGGTCTTGGTCCGGTTGATCGCGGCGAAGAGGTCGCCGGTCACCCAATTGGCGGCGACCTTGGCGTCGCGGCCGCGGGCCACCTCCTCGAAATAGACTGCCGTCTCCTTCTCGAGCGTCAGCACATGCGCGTCGTAGGGCGTCAGCCCCATCGCCGCGTAGCGGGCGCGCCGGACATCCGGCAGTTCGGGCAGCGCGGCCTTCAGCTGCGCGACCCAATCGGCCTCCAGCACCAGCGGGGGAAGGTCCGGGTCGGGGAAGTAGCGGTAGTCATGCGCATCCTCCTTCGACCGCATGCTGCGGGTGACGCCGCGGCCGGTGTCGAACAGCCGGGTCTCCTGCACGACCTCGCCGCCGTCTTCCCAGACCTCGATCTGCCGCCGCGCCTCGGCCTCGACCGCCTGCATGACGAAGCGGATGGAGTTGACGTTCTTCACCTCGCAGCGGGTGCGGTAATCCTCCCCGGCCTTGCGGACCGAGACATTGACGTCGGCCCGCATCGAGCCCTCGTCCATGTTGCCGTCGCAGGTGCCGAGGTAGCGCAGGATCTGCCGCAGCTTGGTCAGGTAGGCGCCGGCCTCCTCGGGGCTCCGCATGTCGGGCTCGGAGACGATCTCCATCAGCGCGACGCCCGAGCGGTTCAGGTCGATGAAGGACTTCGACGGGTGCTGGTCGTGCAGCGACTTGCCGGCATCCTGTTCCAGGTGCAGCCGGGTGATGCCGATGGTCTTGCTGCTGCCGTCGGCCAGCGTGATCTCGATCTCGCCGGTGCCGATGATCGGGTGGGCGAACTGGCTGATCTGGTAGCCCTGCGGCAAGTCGGCATAGAAATAGTTCTTGCGGTCGAAGCGCGACCACAGGTTCACCTGCGCCTTCAGCCCCAAGCCGGTCCGCACCGCCTGCGCCACGCATTCGCGGTTGATCACCGGCAGCATACCGGGGAAGCCGGCATCGACGAAGCTGACCTGGCTGTTCGGCTCGGCGCCGAAATCGGTCGCGGCGCCGCTGAACAGCTTGGCCTTGCTCGTCACCTGGGCATGGACTTCCAGGCCGACGACGATCTCCCAGGGGCCGGTGCGGCCCTCAAGCGTAAAGGACATGGCCTCGTTCCTTGTCTGCCCAGGCGAAGACGCGCGCTTGCTCGTCGGCCAGGAATGCGGCGGCGTCGCCGCCCACGATACGCCCGCAGCGCTCCGCCGCGCGGGCGAAGCCGATCAACGGCCTGCCGCGCATGACACCATGCGCGAGGCTTTTCCGGTCCACCACGATGGCGGAGAGCAGCGGCCAGCCCAGCCCCGTCGCCCAGGCGCAGAGTGCGAAGAGATGCGGGTCCATCCGTCGTCGCGCCGCCTGCCAGGCCAATCCGCTGGCCTCCGCCACGGCGCCGTAGCTGAGGAAGCGCCGCGCCTCGGCCGCCATGCGGATGGCGGCGAAGCTACGCCCGCGGTCGAGCGCCGCCTCGGTCACGCCCCGGCCCGCAGCGCCGGCACGGCGCGGAAATCCGCCGCCGTCTCGATCGCGGCGCCGACCGCGAAGACCGTCTCCTCGTCGAAGGCGCGGCCGATCACCTGCAGGCCGAGCGGCAGCCCCTGCGCATCCAGCCCCGCCGGAACCGCCAGGCCCGGCAGGCCCGCCAGGTTCGCCGTCACGGTGAAGACGTCGTTGAGGTACATCGTGATCGGGTCGTCCTGCTTCTCGTCCATCCCGAAGGCGGCCGAGGGCGTCGCCGGGGTGACGATGGCGTCGACCTTCTGAAAAGCTTCGTCGAAGTCGCGCTTGATCAGCGCGCGGATCTTCTGCGCCTTCAGGTAGTAGGCGTCGTAGTAGCCGGCGCTCAGCACATAGGTGCCGATCATGATGCGGCGCTTGACCTCGGTGCCGAAGCCGGCGGCGCGGGTCCGCTCGTAGAGGTCCTTCAGGTCGCTGTCCTTCGCGGTCTCCCGCAGGCCGAAGCGCACGCCGTCATAGCGCGCGAGGTTGGAGGAGGCCTCGGCCGGGGCGACGATGTAGTAGGTTGGCAGCGCGTATTTCGTGTGCGGCAGGCTGATCTCGACCGTCTCGGCGCCCTGGTCGCGCAGCCATTGCAGGCCCTGCTCCCACAAGGCGGCGATCTCGGGCGGCGTGCCCTCCAGCCGGTATTCCTTCGGCACGCCGATCCGCAGCCCCTTCACCCCGCGGGCGCAGGCAACCCCGAAATCCGGCACGGGAACATCGGCCGAGGTGCTGTCCTTCGGGTCGTAGCCGGCCATGGAGCGCAGCAGGATCGCGCAATCCTCGACCGTGCGGGCCACCGGCCCGGCCTGATCGAGGCTGGAGGCGAAGGCGACGATGCCGTAGCGGCTGCACCGCCCATAGGTCGGCTTGATCCCGGCGATGCCGCAGAAGGCCGCCGGCTGGCGGATCGACCCGCCCGTGTCGGTCGCCGTCGCCCCCAGCGCCAGCCGCGCCGCGACCGCGGCCGCCGACCCGCCGGAGGACCCGCCCGGCACCAGCCGCGCATCCGGATCGTTGCGCCGGCTCCACGGGTTCTCCACCGGCCCGAAGGCGCTGGTAGTGTTCGACGAGCCCATGGCGAATTCGTCGAGGTTGACCTTGCCGAGGAAGACCGCGCCGTCGCGCAGCAGGTTGCCCGACACCGTGCTCTCGTAGGGCGGCACGAAATTGCCGAGGATCCGGCTGCCCGCCGTGGTCCGCGTCCCCGCCGTGCAGAACAGGTCCTTGATCGCCAGCGGGATGCCCTCCAGCGGCCCGGCCAGCCCCTCGGCGCGGCGCGCATCGCTGGCCTTGGCCTGGGCCAGCGCCTGCTCCCCGGTCACGGTCAGGTAGGCGTTCAGGCGGGGATTCAGCGCCGCGATACCGTCCAGGTGCGCCTGGGTCAGCTCGACGCTGGTCAGCAGCCCCTCGTTCAGCGCCTCGATGGCGCCGCGGAGCGAGAAATCCGTCGGGTGCATTATTCGACCACCTTCGGCACGCCGAAATATTCGCCCATCCGGTCGGGCGCATTGGCCAGGATCTTTTCCGGGATGCCGCCATCGGTGACGACGTCGTCCCGCAGCGGCAGCGACACCGCACCGCCACCGGCCATCGGCTCGATGCCCGTGGTGTCCACCGCCTGCAATTGCTCGATCCAGCCGAGGATGCCGTTGAGCTCGGCCTGCATGCGGCCGACCTCCTCCTCCTCCAGCCGGATGCGGGCGAGCGAGGCGATGCGCCTCACCGTGGCGGTGTCGAGGGACATGCGGGATTCCAGACCTGGCCAGGGGCTACATTTGGCTTGCCAGGGCTATAACGGCCGCCATGCCCCTCTTCAACCTGACCGACCTCCGTGCCGCCCTGCCCCGCGGCCAAAGGCTGATCGGCCTCGATCCCGGATCGAAGCTGATCGGCGTGGCGCTGTCCGACGTGCTGCTGATGCTGGCCTCGCCCTATGGCTCCTTGAAGCGGGGCAAGCTGCGCGCCAACGCGGCCGAGGTGCTGGCGATCGCCCGGCAGCAGGGCGCCGGCGGGCTGGTGGTCGGCCTGCCGCTGGGGATGGACGGCTCCTTCGGCCCGGCCGCCCAGGCGGCCAAGGACTGGGCCATGGCGCTGGGCGAGGCGGCCGGCCTGCCGGTGGCGCTGTGGGACGAGCGGCTGAGCAGTTCTGCGGTGAACCGGGCAATGATCGAGGCCGACATGACCCGGGCCAAGCGCGCGGCGGCGGTAGATGCGGCGGCGGCCGCCTATACGTTGCAAAGCGCGCTGGACGCGACGAGGCCGGCCGCCGGTTGATCCTGCCGCCCGGCGGCAACGCTTGGCCACCCTCCCCGGCAGGGCTAGCTTGCCCCCGCCGCAGCCCGCGAGTCCCGATGTCCTTTTCCTTCCCGATCCTCCCCGGCGGCCACCTGCTGGCCATCGAAGGCCTCGAGCCGCCGCATATCGGCGCGCTGCTCGACCTGGCCGAGAGCTATGCCCTGCTCAACCGGTCGGGGAAGACCCAGCGCGACCTGCTGCGCGGCCGCACCCTGATCAACCTGTTCTTCGAGGACAGCACCCGCACCCGCACCAGCTTCGAGTTGGCCGGCAAGCGGCTGGGCGCCGACGTGATCAACATGTCGGTCAGCCAGTCCAGCGTGAACAAGGGGGAGACGCTGCTGGACACCGCGCAGACCCTGAACGCCATGCATTGCGACCTGCTGGTGGTCCGCCACGCCCAGTCCGGCGCCCCGGCCCTGCTGTCCCAGAAGGTGTCGGCCAGCGTCATCAACGCCGGCGACGGCACGCATGAGCACCCGACCCAGGCCCTGCTGGATGCCCTGACCATCCGCCGCCGCAAGGGCCGGCTTGAAGGACTTGTCGTCGCCATCTGCGGCGACGTGCTGCACAGCCGCGTCGCGCGCTCCAACATCCATTTGCTGACCGCCATGAATGCCCGCGTCCGCCTGGTCGGCCCGCCCACCCTGATGCCGGCCGAGGCCGCCCGGCTCGGCGTCGAGGTCTTCCACGACATGCAGGCGGGCCTTGCCGGCGCCGACGTGGTGATGATGCTGCGGCTGCAGAAGGAACGGATGACCGGCGGCCTGGTCCCTTCGTCCCGCGAATTCTTCCGCTTCTTCGGCCTGGACCGGGAGAAGCTGGCCCATGCCCGGCCCGATGCGATCGTGATGCATCCGGGCCCGATGAACCGCGGCGTCGAGATCGACAGCGCCGTCGCCGACGACCCGGAGCGCAGCGTGATCGGCGAGCAGGTGGAAATGGGCGTCGCCTGCCGGATGGCGGTGCTGGACGTGCTGGCACGGGACCTTCGCCGCAATGCATGACACCCTTTTCACCGGCGCCCGCCTGCTGGACCCCGCCAGCGGCCTCGACGGCCTGGGCGACCTCCTGGTCCGCGACGGGCTGATCCTCGACCACGGCAGCGGCCTCGGCCGGCCGGACGGTGCCATGGTGGTCGACGGCACCGGGCTCTGCCTCGCCCCCGGCCTGGTGGACCTCCGCGCCGATATCGGCGAGCCGGGGCACGAGCACCGCGAGACCATCGCCAGCGCCGCCGCCGCCGCGTCGGCGGGGGGCATCACCACGCTCTGCGCCCTGCCGGACACCGACCCGCCGCTCGACGACCCGGCCCTGGTGCAATTCGTCCTCCGCCGCGGCGAGGCGACCGGGTCCATCACCCTGCTGCCCTATGGCGCCGCGACCAAGCGTTGCGAGGGCCGTGAACTGGCCGAGTACGGCCTGCTGAAGGAGGCCGGCGCGGTCGCCTTCACCGATGGCCGGCGGGCGATCGGCAATGCCCGGACCATGCGGCTGGCGCTGTCCTATGCCCGCGCCTTCGGCAGCTTCGTCGTGCAGCACCCGGAGGAGCCGAGCCTGGCTGCCGGCGGCGCGGCGACCGAGGGCGAGCTGGCGACCCGGCTCGGCCTGCCCGGCATCCCCCCGGCGGCCGAGGCGATGATGGTCGGGCGCGACATCGCCCTGGCCCGCATCACCGGCGGGCATGTCCATTTCGCCCATGTCAGCACCGCCGCGGCACTTGATTTGATCCGTGCCGCCAAGGCCGAAGGGCTGGCCGTGACCTGCGACACCGCCCCGCCCTATTTCGACCTGAACGAGACGGCGATCGGCGACTGGCGGACCTATGCCAAGCTGTCGCCCCCGCTGCGGCCGGAGGCCGACCGGCTGGCCGTGGTCGCCGCGCTGGCGGACGGGACGATCGACGCCATCGCCTCCGACCACCAGCCGCGCGATGCCGACGACAAGCGGCTTCCCTTCGCCCAGGCCGAGGCCGGCGGCGCCGGGCTGGCCACCCTGCTCGGCGTCACGCTCGCCCGCGTCCATGGCGGCGACCTCTCGCTGCTGGCGGCGCTCGACCTGCTGACGGCGCGGCCGGCGAAGCTGCTCGGCCTGCCGATCGGCCGGTTGGCCAGGGGTGCCGCGGCCGACCTGTTGCTGCTGGACCTGGAGCGCGGCTGGCAGGTCAAGGACGGGCAATTGCCGGGCAAGGCGCAGAACACGCCCTTCGACGGAAGGGCGCTGGAAGGCCGGGTGGTCGGCACCTGGAAGGCCGGACGGCGGGTCTTCGGATGAACGAATTTCTCGCCCTCGCCCTCGGCTACCTGCTGGGCTCGGTGCCCTGGGGGCTGCTGCTGACCCGGGCGGCCGGGCTCGGCGACATCCGCAGCATCGGCTCGGGCAATATCGGCGCGACCAACGTGCTGCGCACCGGCAACAAGACGCTCGCCGCGGCGACGCTGGCGCTGGACATCCTGAAGGGCGTCGCGGCGCTCGCCCTGGCGCGGATGGTGTGGGGCGAGACGGCAGGCCTGTTCGCCGGCTTCGGCGCCATGCTGGGCCATGCCTTCCCGGCCTGGCTGGGCTTCAAGGGCGGCAAGGGCGTGGCGACCGGCGGCGGGGTGCTGCTGGCCGCGGCCTGGTGGCTGGGCCTGGGCGCGGCGCTCGTCTGGCTGGTGATGGCGCTGGTGACGCGGATCTCCTCGGCGAGTGCCCTGGCCGCCTGCGCCGCGGCGCCGCTGATCGCGGCGGCGGCGGGGCGCTGGGACCTGGCGGCCTTCTCGGCCGGGATCGCCGCGCTGGTGGCCTGGCGGCATAAGGCGAACATCGCCCGGCTGCTGGCCGGGACGGAGCCGCGGATCGGCCGCCGCGGCTGACGCTTCGCGGGGCTAAGTCATTGCGACAAGGCACATAATCCTGGCTTTGCCGTGGTCGACCCCTTACGGTTCGCCCCGGCGTGGAGACAAGCCGGGAATGCGTCCTACCTGTTGGCATCGCCCGGGCTCCGGATGGCCCGGATGAGCGGGGCAGATGCGGCGCCGCTGCCCCCGGCCGAGGCCCTCGCCCGCCTCCGCCTAGCCCGCACCGACGGCATCGGCCCGCTCACCTTCCGCCGCCTGCTGGAGCGCCACGGCAATGCCGGCGCGGCGCTCACCGCCCTGCCCCGCCTCGCCGCCCGCCGCGGCACGCCCTTCGCCCTCCACCCGGAAGCCGAGGCGCGGCGGGAGCTGGAGGCGCTGCACCGGCTGGGCGGCCGGCTGCTCTTCGCCGGCCTTGCCCCCTACCCGCCCTTGCTGGAGATGCAGGAGGATGCGCCGCCGGTCCTCGCCCTGCTCGGCGACCCGGCGGCCCTGGCACCACGCGCCGTCGCCCTGGTCGGCGCCCGCAACGCCTCCGCCGCCGGGCGGCGGATCGCGGAGGACCTGGCCGAGTCGCTGGCCGCGGCGGGCCTCACCGTGGTCTCCGGCCTCGCCCGCGGCATCGACGCCGCCGCCCATCTCGGCGCCCTGCGCCGCGGCCGCACCATCGCCTGCGTCGCCGGCGGGCTCGACCAGCCCTATCCGCCGGACCATGCAAGGCTCCAGGCCCGCATCGCCGCCGAGGGCGGTGCCGTCCTGGCCGAGGCGCCGCTCGGCATCGCCCCGCTGGCCCGCCACTTCCCCCGCCGCAACCGCATCGTCGCCGCCCTCTCGCTCGGCGTGGTGGTGATCGAGGCCGCCCTGCGCTCCGGCAGCCTGATCACCGCCCGCATGGCGCTGGAAGCCGGGCGGGAGTTGTTCGCCGTGCCCGGCAGCCCGCTCGACCCCCGGGCACGGGGCTCCAACGACCTCATCCGGCAGGGCGCGCATCTGGTGGAATCGGCCGAGGACGTGCTGCCGCATCTGCCCGAAGCCCCGCATGCGGCACCGCTGTTTGCCGCACGCAGCGCATGGTCCGAGGCCGAACCGGTCCGGCCGATCGTTGCGGCATCGCCGGAAGACTCGGGAATTCCCCCACAAGTCCTTGATTTGCTTGGGGGCTCTCCGATAGCGGTTGACGAGGTCATGCGGCGCTGCCACCTGTCGCCCTCCGCGATCCAGGCGATCCTCCTCGATCTCGAATTGGCTGGACGGGTGGAACTGCTGCCGGGCAACCGCGTGGCGCTCACCGGACGGGGCCAGGACGGGACTTGAGGCGGGCGCCTTGCTCGCCGCCAATGCCGCCTGCCCGCGGCCACAGGATGTGTGGAGTCCATGACGGACGTCGTCGTCGTCGAAAGCCCCGCCAAGGCCAAGACCATCAACAAGTATCTCGGCGGGGACTTCACCGTCCTGGCGAGCTTCGGCCATGTGCGCGACCTGCCGCCGAAGGACGGCTCGGTCCGCCCGGACGAGGACTTCGCCATGGACTGGGAATCCGAGGACCGCGGCGAGCGCCAGGTCAATGAGATCGCCCGCGCGCTGCGCGGCGCCAAGCGGCTCTACCTCGCCACCGACCCGGACCGGGAAGGCGAGGCGATCTCCTGGCACGTGAAGGACATGCTGGCGCGGAAGGGCGCGCTGAAGGGCATCGACGTCCAGCGCATCACCTTCAACGAGATCACCAAGCGCGCCATCCAGCATGCGGTCGCGCATCCGCGCGAGCTCGACACCCCGCTGATCGATGCCTACCTGGCGCGGCGGGCGCTGGACTACCTGGTCGGCTTCACCCTGTCGCCGGTGCTGTGGCGGAAGCTCCCCGGCAGCCGCTCGGCCGGCCGGGTGCAGTCGGTGGCGCTGCGGCTGATCTGCGAGCGGGAAGCCGAGATCGAGGCCTTCCGCGCCCGCGAATACTGGACGGTCGAAAGCCGCTTCGCCACGCCGCAGGGCGCCCCCTTCACCGCGCGGCTGACGCATCTCGACGGCCGCAAGCTCGACCAGTTCGACCTGCCGGACGAGGCCAGCGCGATGCGCGCCAAGGCGGCGGTCGAGGCCGGCACCTTCTCCGTCCTCTCGGTCGAGAAGCGGCGGGTCAGGCGCAACCCGCCGCCGCCTTTCACCACCTCCACCCTGCAGATGGAAGCCAGCCGCAAGCTCGGCATGGGCGCGCAGCAGGCGATGCGCACGGCGCAGCAGCTCTATGAAGGGGTCGAGATCGGCGGCGAGACCGTCGGCCTCATCACCTATATGCGGACCGACGGCGTGCAGATGGCGCGCGAGGCGATCGCCGCCATCCGCGACCATGTCGGCGAGAGCTTCGGCCGCGACTACCTGCCCGGCGCGCCGCGCGAGTATTCCTCGAAGGCCAAGAACGCCCAGGAGGCGCACGAGGCGATTCGCCCGACCGACGTCTCCATGACGCCGGAGAAGGTCGCCCGCTATCTCGATGACCGGCAGCGCAAGCTGTACGAGCTGGTCTGGAAGCGCGCGGTCGCCTCGCAGATGCAGTCGGCCGAGCTGGACCAGACCACGGTCGAGATCGCCGATGCCGCGCGCAAGACCATCCTGCGCGCCACCGGCTCGGTCATCGCCTTCGACGGCTTCCTCAAGCTGTACCGCGAGGACGAGGATGACAGCGCGGCGGACGCCCGCGCCGGCATCACCGGCATCGCCCCGGGTGGCGAGGATTCGGACACCCGCACCCTGCCGCCGATGCGGGAGAAGGACCCGCTGAAGCGCGGCGATGTCGCCGCCCTGCAGCACTTCACCCAGCCGCCGCCGCGCTTCTCGGAGGCCACGCTGGTCAAGAAGCTGGAGGAGCTGGGGATCGGCCGGCCCTCCACCTATGCGTCCATCCTGCAGACCCTGCAGGACCGCGACTACGTCAAGCTGGACAAGCGCCGCTTCGTCCCGGAGGACCGCGGCAGGCTGGTCACCAGCTTCCTGGTCAAGTTCTTCGAGCGTTACGTCGATACCGGCTTCACCGCCGGGCTCGAGGAGCAGCTCGACGACATCTCCGGCGGCAAGATCGACTGGCGCGCCGTGATGCGGGCCTTCTGGGAGGAGTTCAAGCGGGCGATCGACGCCACCCGCGATCTCAAGATCAGCGACGTCATCGACGCGCTGGACGAGGAATTGGGCCCGCACTTCTTCCCCGAGCGCGAGGGCGGCACCGACCCGCGCGCCTGCCCGGCCTGTTCCGGCGGCCGGCTCGGCCTGCGGCTGGGACGCACCGGCGCCTTCATCGGCTGCTCCAACTACCCGGAATGCCGCTACACCCGCCCGCTGATCGCGCCCGGCGCCGAGGGCGACGGCACCACGGGCCTCAGCGACGGGCCGCGCGAGCTGGGCGCCGACCCGGCGAGCGGCGAGAAGGTCACCATCCGCCGCGGCCCCTACGGCGTCTATGTCCAGCTCGGCGAGGGCGGCACCGACGAGAAGGGCAAGCCGACCAAGCCGCGCCGGGCCAGCCTGACCAAGGACATGGACCCCGACACGCTCGACCTCGACCGGGCGCTGAAGCTGCTGTCGCTGCCGCGGCTGGTCGGCCGCGATCCGGAAAGCGGCGAGGAGATCCAGGCCGGGCTCGGCCGCTTCGGGCCCTATATAAAGGTGGGGTCCATCTTCCAGTCGCTGGAGCCGGGCGACGACGTGCTCTCGCTCGGCATGAACCGGGCGATGGAGCTGCTGGCGAAAGCCAGGGCCAAGGTCCGGCTGGTCGGCCAGCACCCGAAGGACAAGGCGCCGGTCGAGATCCGCAAGGGCCGGTTCGGACCCTATGCCCAGCATGGCAAGACGGTCGCCAACCTGCCGCGCAACCTGGCGATGGAGGAGGCGACGCTCGAGGAGGTGGTGACGCTGCTGGCCGAGAAGGGCAAGGAGCTCAAGCCGATGACCAAGGGCGGCGCCAAGGGCAAGGCGAAGCCGGGCGCCAAGCGCGCGGCATCGGCCACCGCAGCGACCAACGGCACGGCACCCGAGGCACCGGCGAAGCCGGCCGCGCGCAAGGCGGCGGTGACCGCAAAGGCTCCGGCCAAGCCCGCCGCGCGCAAGCCGGCCCCGGCGGCCGCCCGCAAGGCGGCGGCAGCGGCGAAAAAGCCGGCCGCCAAGCCGGCCGCGAAGAAACCCGCCGCGAGGCAGCCGGCGGCGCCGAAGAAGCAGGCCTGAGATGCCCCGCCGCCCGGTTGGCGGCCTGCCGCTCCGGCCGCCGAAGCGGTCGCCAGGCGACGCGGAGGCGCCGCTGCCCTCGAAGGAGGCGCTGCGGCGCTTCCTGCAGGCCAGCCCGGGCAAGGTCGGCAAGACCGACATCTCGCGGCATTTCGGCCTGACCTCGGACCAGCGCCCGGCGCTGCGGGCGCTGCTGGCGGAGATGAAGGCCGATGGCACCGCGGCGCCTGCCGGCCGCCGCGGCCTCGCCGCACCCGGCCGCCTGCCCGACATGGCTGTGATCGAGGTCACCGGCACCGACCCGGACGGCGACCCGATCGCCCGGCCGCTCGGCTGGAAGGCCGAGCAAGGCCGCCCGCCCGTCATCTTCATGCGGCCGGAACGCGCCGGGCAGCCGGCGCTCGCGCCGGGCGAGCGGGTGCTGGCCAGGCTGAAGCCGATCGGCACCGGCAAGTACGAGGGCACCACGGTCAAGCGGGTCGCCGGCGCCGCCCCCGCCCGGGTGCTCGGCGTCTTCGAGAATGGCCGGATCGTGCCGACCGACCGCCGCCACCGGTCCGAGTGGGTGGTGCCGCCCGGCGAGGCGGGCGGCGCCACCAATGGCGAGATCGTCCTGGCGGAACCGCTGCCGGGCCGCGACCTGGGCCTGCGCCCGGCCCGGGTGGTCGAGGTGCTCGGCAGGATGGGCGAAGCGAAATCCGTCTCCCTCATCTGCATCCACGCCCATGGCATCCCCGACATCTTCCCGACCGAGGCGGTGCGCGAGGCCGAGCACGCCACCGGCGTCGCGGCGGACGGGCGGGAGGATCTGCGCACGGTCCCGCTGGTCACCATCGACGGCGAGGATGCGCGCGACTTCGACGACGCGGTCTGGGCCGAGCCGGACGGCCCAGAGGGCGCAAGGGGCTGGCGCGTGCTCGTCGCCATCGCCGATGTCGCGCACTACGTCCGCCCCGGCTCGGCGCTGGACCGCGAGGCCTGGGCGCGCGGCAACAGCGTGTACTTCCCCGACCGCGTCGTGCCGATGCTGCCCGAGGCGCTGTCGAACGGCTGGTGCAGCCTGCGGCCGAACGAGGACCGTGGCTGCCTCTTCGTCGAGATGCGCTTCGATTCGGGCGGCACCAAGTCCGCGCATCGCTTCGGCCGGGGGATCATGCGCAGCGCCGCCCGGCTGACCTACGAGCAGGCCCAGGCGGCGCAGGATGCCGGCGAGGACCCGACCGGCACCCTGGTGCCGCTGTACGGTGCCTGGCGCGCCCTGCTGGCGGCGCGCAAGCGGCGCGGCACGCTGGAGCTCGACCTGCCGGAGCGCCGGGTGCGGCTGGACGAGGCCGGCACCGTGCTCGGCGTCGAGCCGCGCGCCCGGCTCGATTCGCACCGGCTGATCGAGGAATTCATGGTCGCCGCCAATGTCTGCGCGGCGGAGGAGCTCGAGCGACTCTCGCAACCCTGCATGTACCGGGTGCACGACCGGCCCTCGGACCAGAAGCTGGAGGGCCTGCGGCAATTCCTCGACGCCTTCGACATCACCCTGCCGCAGGGCGACCGCATCCATCCGCGCGACTTCGCCCATGCGCTGGAGAAGGTCGCCGACCGGCCGGAGGCGCGGCTGGTGCACGAGACGGTGCTGCGCAGCCAGTCCCAGGCCGCCTATGCGCCGGAGAATATCGGTCATTTCGGCTTGGCGCTGGGCCGCTACGCGCATTTCACCAGCCCGATCCGCCGCTACGCCGACCTGCTGGTGCACCGCGCCCTGGTGCGCGGGCTGAAGCTGGGGGACGACGGGCTGCAGGAGACCGAGGCCGCCCGATTTCCCGACACCGGCGAGCATATCACCCAGACCGAACGCCGCGCCGCGGCGGCCGAGCGCGATGCGGTGGACCGCTACCTTGCGGCATTCATGTCGCAGCGAATCGGAGAGGTGTTCGACGCACGCATTTCCGGGGTGACACGGTTCGGCCTGTTCGTCACCGTAGAGGCGAATGGCGCCAGCGGAATCGTTCCTCTCGCGTCCCTGCCGGACGACCGATGGACCGAGGACCAGGCCAGGCATGTGCTGTCCGGCCAAAGGACGGGGATCACCTTCGCCCTTGGCCAGGCCGTCGAGGCGCGCCTCGTCGAGGCAACGCCGCGCACCGGCGGCATGGTCTTCCACCTGATGCAGGGCGTGCCCGTGCGGCCTGCCGCGCGCCCCGCCAAGGCAAGGCCCGGCAAGGCCGCTCGCCCGCCTTCCTGACCCTGCTGCTGCTGCTGCTTTTCCCGCCTGCCGCCGGGGCGCAGGAAGGCCCCTTCCCGCGCGAGCAGGTGCAGGCGGTGCTCGCCACCGCGCTCGGCGCCGTGCTGGAACGGCACCTGGACGTGGCGACCCCGGCCCAGCTCGGCCTCTGGGCCCTGCGCGGGCTGGAGGTGCTGGAGCCCACCCTGCAATCCGAGCTGCAGAGCGGCACCCTGCTGCTCTCGGCGCCCGACCGGCTGCTCTCGGCCCGGCCGATGCCGGCCCGCCCCGCCCAGGGTCCACCCGAAGCGGCGGCGCAGCCGCTGGCGGTGGCGCTGTCGGGCATGTTCGACGCCGCCTGGCGGGCCTCGCCGGCGATCCGCCGGGCCGGGACGGAACGCATGCTGCGCAGCGCCTTCGAGGAGCTGTTCAACCACCTCGACCCCTATAGCCGCTACATGACGCCGGAGGAGGCGATGGCCGCCCGGGCGCGGCGCATCGGCCAGACCGGGCTCGGCCTGCGCTTGGCCGCTGGCCGCGGCCGGGCGGTGGTCATCGCCACCCTCCGGCCCGGCTCGCCCGCTGCCGAGGCCGGACTGCGGGTCGGCGACCGGGTGCTGGAGGCCGATGGCGTGGCGCTCTCGGCGCAGGACCTGGTCACCGCCGCGGCGCTGCTGGAAGGCCCGGCCGGCACCGAGGTGGCGCTGCGGATCGAGCGCGGCAAGCGGCGTTTCACCGTCCTTCTCCTGCGCAGCGCGGTGCCGCCGGAGACCCTGCATGCCCAGCGGCGGGAGGATATCCTCTGGCTGCAGCTCGACGGCTTCTCCAACGCCACCGACGTGCGGCTGACCGAGGCGCTGCTGGAGGCCTTCCGCGGCACCGCGCCGCGCGGCGTGGTGCTGGACCTGCGCGGCAACCGCGGCGGGCTGCTCGGCCAGGCGGTGGCCGTGGCCACCGCCTTCCTGGGCGAGGGCGTGGTGGCGCTGACCGGCGGCCGGCACCCGGATGCGGCGCGCAGCTATGTCTCGGCCGGGCCGGACCTGGCGCGCGGCGTGCCGCTGGTGGTGCTGGTGGATGGCCGCACCGCCTCGGCGGCCGAGATCGTCGCCGCCGCCCTGTCGGACCGCGGCCGCGGCGTGGTGGTGGGGAGTGCGACCACCGGCAAGGGGCTGATCCAGGCGGTGGTGCCGCTGCCCAACAGGGGCGAGCTGCTGGTCACCTGGTCGCGCGTCCTGGCGCCGCGCGGCTGGCCGATCCAGGGCCTCGGCGTGCTGCCCGCGGTCTGCACCAGCCTGGGCGCCGAGGCGACGGCGGCGGCGCTGGCCCGGCTGCGCCAGGGGGATCCGCCGATGGCGCGGACTCTGGCGCGGCTGCGGGCGGCCCGCGCCCCGGTGCCGGGCAGCGAGGTGACGGCGCTGCGCAACACCTGCCCGCCGGCCGAGGGACGCCCCGCCGACCTCGCCGTCGCCCGCACGCTGATCGAGCAGGCGGATGCCTATGCGACGGCGCTGGCGCGCTGAACCGGCCCTCGGGCGAGGCTTTCGCTTGACGCCAGCGCCCCGGGCGCTACTGTCCGCGCCCTCACGCCAGCCCGGCAGACAGAACACGCGAAGGCTTCGTCATGGCCAAGTCGAACACCATCCAGATCAAGCTCGTCAGCAGTGCCGAGACCGGCTTCTTCTACGTGACCAAGAAGAACGTCCGGAACACCACCGGCAAGCTCGAGATGAACAAGTACGACCCGGTCGTGCGCAAGCACGTCGTCTTCCGCGAATCGAAGATCAAGTAAGGCTCGCGGCGCGCAAGCGCCGCGCCGCCTGTCGGTGGCTGGAAGCGGACGGGGCAGCCCGGCCGCTTTTTCGCGTTGCCTGGACAAGCGCATCGGCCGCGCGGCAGGGGCCGGTCTCCGGAACCCGATAAGGGGTTCGGAGGGGATGCTATCTCCCCGACCTTCCTTTTTCAGGTGTCCGCGGCCGAGTCCGGCGGCCCGGCGATGAAATCCTCCGGCACCGCCTGCTCCACCCGGTTCCGCCCTGCCGCCTTGGCGCGGTAGAGCGCCGCATCCGCCGCGGCGATGGCGCCCGAGACCGAGCACCCCGCCGGCGCGATCGCCAGGCCGATGCTGATGGTGATCGGCAGCAGCGCCGGCCCGACCGAGATCGGGTCGTTGCTCAGCGCGGCGCGCAGCCTTTCGGCGACCATCGCGGCGTAGTCGGTGGGTGCACCGGCCAGCACCACCATGAATTCCTCGCCGCCGTAGCGCGCCAGCACGTCGGCGGCGCGGAGGTGCGACTTCATCCGCTCCGCCACCTCCTTCAGCGCGGCATCGCCGGCGGCGTGGCCGTAGGTGTCGTTGATCGCCTTGAAGCGGTCCACGTCCAGCAGCATCACCGCGGCGTCCGACCCCCGCAGCACGCCATCCAGGTGGCGACGGACATAGCGGCGGTTGCGCAGCCCGGTCAGCGGGTCGGTCACCGCCAGTTCGAGCGAACGGTCGAGGTCGTTCCGCAGCCGCTCCTGGTACCATTTCCGCCGCACCTGGTTGCGCGCGCGTGCACGCAACTCGTTGGCGTCGATCGGCCGCAGCACGTGGTCGTTGGCGCCGAGGTCGAAGCCGCGCAGCACCAAGCCGCGCTGGTTGGCATCGGCCGCCAGCACCACCGGCAGGTCGCGCGTCGCCGCCTCGGCCCGCAGCCGGGAGGCGAGCCGCAGCACGTCGCCGCCCTCGGGCGGCAGGCAGAGCACGGCGAGGTCGAAATTGCCCTCCAGCAACGCCCGCCGCGCCTCGTCCGAGCGGGTGGACTGATGCACCACGACGCCGTCGGCGGCCAGCGCCTCGGCGATCTGCCGGCTTTCGCCGGGCATCTCCGACAGCACCAGGGCGCGGGCGCCGTCAATGTTCGCGCGCGGCTCCGGCGGCGGCTCGATCCCCAATTGCCGGGCGGTGTCGGTGCGCTGCCGCCAGGCATCCAGCACCTGCTTCACCCGCAGCAGGGCGCGCAGCCGGGCGAACATGGTGGCGTCGTCCACCGGCTTCGACAGGAAGTCGTCGGCCCCGGCCTCCAGGCCCCGGACGCGTTCCGCTTGGTCGATCAGCGCGGTGACCATGACCACCGGCAGATGGGCGGTGGCGTCATGCGCCTTCAGCCGGCGGCAGACCTCGTAGCCGTCCATCCCCGGCATCATGACGTCGAGCAGGATGACGTCCGGCGACCAGCGCGCGGCCATGGCCAAGGCCTCGGGCCCGCTCGAGGCCAGCGCCACCTCGTAGTATTCGGCCAGCAGCTTGGCTTCGAGCAGCCGGAGGTTGGCCGGGATGTCGTCGACCACGAGGATCCGGGCGGTCATATGACGGCACCATGAAATCCGCCCCGGCAGGCCGTCGCGACCCCGGCCGGGGCCTTCGCCGGCGTCGCCGTCGACCTTAAGGAGGCAGCGTGCCGGGCGGGCCCGGCCAGGACGTGATGGACAGGGAGACCGGCATGTCGGGATCGACGGCGAGCGGAGACGGGGACCGGCGGCAGGCGGCGAATGCATCGCTTTTCTTCAAGCGCTGGCTCGCCAACCCGCTGCAGATGGGCTCGGTCATCCCGTCCTCCCGCACCTTGTGCCGGCGCATCGCCGCCCTGGTGGAGCGGGCGCCGGACGAGGTGGTGCTGGAGCTCGGCGCCGGCACGGGTGTCGTCTCCCGCGCCCTGCTCGCCGCCGGCGTGCCGGCCGGGAAGCTGGCGGTGGTCGAGATCGTGCCTGAAATGGCGGGGCACCTGCGGGCGGTCCTTCCGGGCGTGAACGTGGTCTGCGGCGATGCCTTCGAGCTGGCACGCGACCTGCCGGAGCGGCTGCATGGCAAGGTCGGCACCGCGATCTGCGGCATCCCGCTGGTGCTGCTGCCGCTGGAACAGCAGCGGCGCTTCGTGGCGGCGGTCGAGGCAGTGGCCCCGGGCAAGGGGTTCCTGCTGTACAGCTATTGCATCACCTCGCCGTTGCCGCATGGCAAGCTGGGGCTGCACGCCAGGCGCGAGGCCTGGACGCCGCTCAACCTCCCGCCTGCCAGTGTCTGGCGGTATCAGCCTCGGCGTTGATGCCCCCATGCGCCTCGCCCGAAGGGTGGTTCCGGCCGGCGGTCCCATGCCGACCGGTCCCGCTCTCCTGTAGCACGGGCGCAAAGCCCGGTTGAAGGCGGGTGAGACCATCTATTTCGCGGCTTCGCCGCGTCAGCCGCTGCTGAGCGTGACTTCTTGTCCATCCGCCCGGCGCAGCCGGGCAACCAGCCGGGCGTGCGGACTGCGGCGCACCTTCAGCGCCTCCTCCAGCCCGCGCTCGGCCAGCGCCGCCTTCACCGCCTCGGCCTCGGGGTGCTCGGCCTCCAGGTGCAGCAGGCGGACATGGCTGTCGGGAATCCGGGAGGAAGCGCCCTCCCCCGTCCATTCGATCAGCGCCGGGATCAGGTTGTCCATGTCCTGGCGTTGCGGCGGGAAGGCCATGCGCCACTGCAGGTCGCCGCGGCTCATCGCCCGCACCTCCCCGGCGCGGTGGCCCAGGCGTGCCACCACGGCATCCATCACCGGGGTGCGGGCCACCCAGGCGATCAGCCGCGGCTCGGCTTCCAGCATCACCTTCACCGCCGGGTCGTCGAGGTCGAACATGCGGCCATGCGGCGGTTGCGGCTGGTCCGGGTCGGGGGCGATGATTTCCAGATAGGTCCCCTTGCCCAGGCCGAGCAGCATGTTGTGCGTGCCGAAGCCCTCATGCTTGCCGCCGGCGCGCGGCTTCACCCCCAGATGCTGTTCGATGAAGGCGGCGCCTTCGGCGAGCGTCCGGGCGCCCAGCACGATGTGGTCGATTTCGGCCATCCTGATTCCCCTTGCCGTGACGACGGCCGGATGACCGTCGCGGCGTTCTTCCGCGGTCAGCGCACCGCGAACTGCGTCTTGCCGAACATCACCTCGCGTTCCGCATCGGTCATGGCGCCCCGGCGCTGGTTCTCGGCCAGGACCTGGACGCCACGCTGCACCGCGGGACGCGCGGCGACGGCATCATGCCAACGCCGCAGATGCGGGTAATGCGCCAGATCAATTCCACGGCGATCCGCATTCCGGATCCACGGGAAGGTGCAGATATCGGCGATCGAGTAGTCCGGCCCGGCGAGATAGGCGCTGGCGGCCAGCCTCTTGTCGAGCACCCGGTGCAGCCGGGCGACCTCGTTGGTGTAGCGCTCGATCGCGTAGGGGATCTTCTCCGGCGCGTAATTGGTGAAATGGTTGTACTGGCCGAACATCGGCCCGACCCCGCCCATCTGGAACATGGTCCATTCGAGAGCGCGGTAGCGCGCCTCCCCGGCTTTCGGCAGCAGGGCGGAGCCGGTCTTCTCTGCCAGGTAGACCAGGATCGCCGCGCTCTCGAACAGGGTGAAGCGGCCGCCGTCGGGGCCTTCGGGGTCGACGATCGCCGGGATGCGGTGGTTCGGGGTGATGGCCAGGAATTCCGGCCGGAATTGCTCGCCCTTGCCGATCGCCACCGGAACGACCTCATACGGCAGGCCAAGTTCCTCCAGCATGATGTGGACCTTGTGGCCGTTCGGCGTCGGCCAGGTCCAGACCTGGATGGGGCTGCGCGCCGCCGGCGCGACGATGGGGCCCACCATGCTGCGTCTCCTCTCCCGCCTGGCCGGAGCATGCGGCCGGCCGCGGGTCGGGCACAACCGCCATCGGCGGCGCCGCCGCGGGCCGGGAGAGGCCACCGCGACCCGCAATGTCCGGGTCCATCGTGCGGCGCGGCACAGTCATGCGGGCCACCGGCGCGCATGCTGGCGTCACCGGAGCCGGAGAGGTCACGATGTCCGAATCACCCCTTGCCCGGCCGATGCCGACCGGGGCGGTGCTTGCCGCGCTGCTGGCGATCCAGGTGAAGAACCTGGAAGCCCTGGCCGCGGCGCGGCAGGCCGCGGTGGAGGGCATCGGCACCCTGGCCAGGCAGCAGCAGGCGATGCTGGCCACCCGGCTGCAGGGTGCCGCGAGCCGGCCCGCCGGCCTGCCGCTGGGCACCGATCCACGCGCCGCGGTCGCCAAGCCCTTCGATTCGATCAAGTCGGCGATCCTCGAAGGCCAGGCGCAGGCCAACCTCCTCAATGAGCTGGCGGGCCAGGCCGGCGCCGGCGTCGCCAGCATCCTGCAGACCCGCTTCCTCGCCTCGCTCGACGAGATGAAGGCGGCGCTGCTGCTGGCGCTGCCCACCAAGGCCTGAGGCCGGCAGGCTCCGGTCTGCCGCGCCGGCTCCACCAGCCCGACCCGACGGAGATGCCGCGATGCGACCCCGATTCCTCCCGCTTGCCCTGGCGCTGGCCGTCGCGCTCGGCGGCGGCGGCGCGCGTGCCGCCGACCGGCTCGGCACCCTGCCGATCGACCCGGGGCAGATCTCGGTCTCCGGCATTTCCTCCGGCGCCTTCATGGCGAACCAGCTGCATGTCGCGCATTCCGCCAGGCTGATGGGCGCCGGGCTGGTCGCCGGCGGGCTCCATGGCTGCGCGGTGTACGACGCGACCGGGACCGGGGTGCAGCCGCTGGCCGCCCTGGCGCTGGGCCCCTGCATGACCGCGCCGAGCCTGCTGCAGCCGGCCACGACCTATGCCGGCCGCATCCGGCAATTCGCCGCGCTCGGCTGGATCGACCCGGTCGAGAACCTCGGCCGCAGCCGGCTCTATGCCTTCACCGGCCGCGCGGATGCGGTGGTGAACCCGGAGACGGTGCGGCGGGCGGTCGCGGTCTATGGGCTGCTCGGCCTGCCGACGGTGGCCACCAGCTTCAGCAATGCGGCTGTGAATGCCGGGCATGCCTGGGTCACCCAGGCCTACGGCGTCGCCTGCGCCGCCAACAAGGCGCCCTTCATCAACGACTGCGGCTACGACCAGGCGCGGCACCTGCTGGAGACGATCTACGGCAAGCTGGCCCCGGCGGCGGCGGCGCCATCCGGCCGCTACGTCGCCTTCGACCAGAAGCAATTCACCCCGGGCGGCAACGGGCCGCGGCACGGGCTGTGGGACAGCGGCATGCTCTATGTCCCGGCCGCCTGCGCAGCGGCGGATGCGGCGCCCTGCCGGCTGCACGTGGTGCTGCATGGCTGCAAGCAGTCGGTACAGGCGCTGGGCGATCGCTTCTACCGAAACATCGGCGTCAACGAATGGGCCGACACCAACCGCATCGTGGTGCTGTACCCGCAGGCGCGGACCGTCAGCACCACCGCCTTCGACCCGCCCGGTATCTCGGACGCCAGCGCCATCAACCCGGAAGGCTGCTGGAACTGGTGGGGCTACGGCTACGACAGGCGCTATCTGTTCAAGGACGGCGTCCAGGTCAGCGCGATCTGGCGGATGGTGGAACGGGTGGCCGGGCTGCAGGACTAACCCGGCACGCGGCGCGGCGCCGGATCGGCATCGCGCTCCGCCTTGGCCCGCCGGCGCCATTCCCAGGGCGGCATGCGCGCCGCCTCCGGCAGCGCCCAGAGGCCCCGCCGGGCGGCGCGGGCCTCGGCCTCCAGCGCCGGCAGCTTCGGGTCGCGGTTGTAGCGGTCATAGACCCATGCGGCGCCGCGGCGGACCATCTCGGCATTCACGTCGCGCCTGCCGGCATAGACACGCCCGATGGTGCGGCCGTAGCGATCGGTATCCTCCACCACCACCCGCACCTGGCGCTGGAAGGCGAGGTCGGCCAGCGCCTCCCGCGCCCGGCTGCCATAGGGCTGGCGGCGCTCCGGCGTGTCGATCTCGGCCAGGCGCACCTTGGTCTGGCGGCGGTCGGGGGTCAGCAGGGTCAGGGTGTCGCCGTCGCTGATGCCGACGACCTGGCCGAGGAGATCGGGGGCGGCCCAGGCGGGTGCGGCATGCAGGCAGGCGAGAAGGGCCAAAGCGGCCAGGCGGCGCACGCGCGATACTCCAATGTGGCAAGGCTAATCGTTATGCCACTTTGGAGATCGAATGCTAAGCGTCCGGAAGGCCGCGGGAGACGCTATTCTCCCCCGGACCCCCAGCCAAATCTTTGGGCTGGCAACCGCCGCGTCAGGCGTTGCCGTTCAGGTAGGCCATCGCCGCCTGCACGCCGCCCGCCTTGTGCGGCACCCCGGCGGCACCCAGCCCCATCTCGACCCCGCCCAAGGTGCCGACCAGCTGCAGCGGGCCGAAATCGCCGAGGTGGCCGATCCGGAACACCCGGTCGTTCAGCCGGCCGAGCCCGTTGCCGAGGCTCATGTTGAACTTGTCGAGGATCGCCGCGCGCAGGGCGTTGGCGCTGTGGCCCTCCGGCAGCCGCACCGCGGTGAGCACCGAGGAATATTCGCCCGGCACCTCGACCTGGACCTCGAGGCCCCAGGCGCGCACCGCGCGGCGGGTCGCCTCGGCGAAGCGGTCGTGCCGGGCGAAGACGTTGTCGAGCCCCTCCTCCATCAGCATGTCGATGGCGGCATCCAGCCCATAGAGCAGGTTGGTCGCCGGGGTGGAGGGGAAGAACCCCTGGGCATTGGCCGCCAGCATCGGCCGCCAGTCCCAGTAGCTGCGGGGAATCCTGGCGCCTTCCGCCGCCTTCAGCGCCTTGGCCGAGATCGCGTTGAAGGACAGGCCGGGCGGCAGCATCAGCCCCTTCTGGCTGCCGGCGATGGTGACGTCGACGCCCCATTCGTCGTGCCGGTAGTCGATCGAGGCCAGGCCGCTGATGGTATCCACCAGCAGCAGCGCCGGATGCCCGGCGGCGTCGATGGCCTTGCGGACCGCGGCGATGCGCGAGGTGGCGCCGGTGCTGGTCTCGTTGTGCACCACGCAGACCGCCTTGATGCCATGCGCCTTGTCGTCGCGCAGCGCCGCCTCGATCGCCGCGACATCGGCGCCGCGGCGCCAGTCGGTCTCGATCAGCTCGGGCTTCAGGCCGAGCTTGCCGGCCAGCTCCTGCCAAAGGTGGGCGAACCAGCCGGTCTCGCACATCAGCACGCGGTCGCTGGGCGACAGCGTATTGGCCAGCGCCGCTTCCCAGGCGCCGGTGCCCGAGGCCGGGAAGACGATGACCGGCTGGCTGGTCTTGAAGACCGCGCGCAGCTTTTCCAGCAGCTGCTTGCCGAACTTGCCGAAATCCGGGCCGCGATGGTCCATGGTCGGGTAGTCCATCGCCCGCAGCACGCGGTCCGGCGTGTTGGACGGCCCGGGGATCTGCAGGAAATGCCGGCCGGAGGTCGGCTTGGACTGGAAATAGGCCATGGGTCGTTCCCTCGTGTCGGGGCGCTTATGCGCCGCATCCATCCAAGGGCGCCAATGAGAAGCCCTTCTTGGATTGATGAGCATTATAGATCGGACAGCGGGTTGCTCCACCGCTAGCTTGCCCCCATCCAAGGCAGGCATCTCGGGCAGGACTGCCTGGGCAAGACTGGGGAAGAGGACGCGACACATGGCCGAGGCGATCATCCTCCGCGAGCATGGCGGACCGGCCGTGCTGCGCCCCGAGGCCATCGAGGTCGGCGACCCCGGCCCCGGCGAATTGCGCATCCGGCAGACCGCCATCGGGGTCAATTTCCACGACTGCTACGTCCGCTCCGGGCTCTACCGCACCTTGGGCCTGCCCGGCATCCCGGGGATCGAGGCCGCCGGCGTGGTCGAGGCGGTGGGCGCCGGCGTCGGCGGCTTCGCCGCCGGCGACCGGATCGGCTATGTCACCGCCGGCTATGGCGGCTATGCCTCGCACCGGCTGCTGCCGGCGGCGCTGGCGCTCAAGCTGCCGGAAGGGATGAGCGACGCGCTCGCCGCCAGCGTCCTGCTGAAGGGGCTGACGGCGGAGATGCTGCTGCGCCAGGTGCACCGCGTCGAGCCCGGGCAGACCCTGCTGGTGCAGGCCGCGGCCGGCGGCGTCGGCCGGCTGCTCTGCCAATGGGCCGCCCATCTCGGCGCCACGGTGATCGGCACGGTGGGCTCCGCGGCCAAGGCCGAGGTCGCCCGCGCCGCCGGCTGCCACCACGTCATCCTGTACCGGGAGGAGGATTTCGTCGCCCGGGTGAAGGCGATCACCGGCGGCCGCGGCGTCGATGCGGCCTATGATTCGGTCGGCCGCGACACCTTCGACGGCTCGCTCGAATGCCTCGCGCTCCGCGGCCACCTGGTGAATTTCGGCCAGTCCTCCGGGCCGATCCCGCCCTTCGCCATCACCCGGCTGGCGGTCAGGTCCAACAGCCTGACCCGGCCCATGGTCTTCCACTACGCCGCCGAGCGCCCGGCGCTGGAGGCGATGGCGGCCTCGCTCTTCGCGGCACTTGCCAGCGGCGCCCTGCGGGCGGAGCCGGGCCAGGCCCTGCCGCTGGCGGAGGCCGCGCGGGCGCACGACCTTCTCGAATCGCGGCAGGCCGAGGCCCCCCTCATCCTGCTGCCGCAGGACTCCACCGCATGAATGTCGTGACCACCGAAGCCCGCATCGGCGACAGCCGCATCGCCGAGAGGCTGCGCCGCGAGACCCAAGGCGAGGTGCGCTGGACCGCCGCCGACCGCGGCCGCTATGCGACGGATGCCAGCATCTACCAGATCGAGCCGATCGGCGTGCTGGTCCCCCGCAGCATCGCCGATGTCGAGGCCGCCATGGCGCTCTGCCGGGAAGAAGGCATCCCCGTCCTGCCGCGCGGCGGCGGCACGTCGCAATGCGGCCAGACGGTGAACCGGGCGCTGGTGATCGACTGCACCAAGTACCTGCGGGAGGTGGTCGCGGTCGATCCGGCGGGGCGTACCGCCACGGTGCAGCCGGGCATCGCGCTCGGCGCGCTGAACGACCAGCTGAAGCGGCACGGGCTGTTCTTCCCGGTCGATCCCTCGACCTGGGCGCGCTGCACCATCGGCGGCATGGCGGGCAACAATTCCTGCGGCAGCAAGTCGATCCGCTACGGGCTGATGGCCGACAACGTGCTGGGCATCGACGCCCTGCTGGCCGATGGCGCGCGGTTCCGCTTCGGCGAGCTGCCGGACAACCTCGGCGCCGAGGTGCCCGCCGGCATCGCCGACCTGATCCAGCGGCTGCGGGCGCTCGGCGCACGGGAGGCCGAGGAGATCGCCGCCCGCTTCCCCGACCAGCTCCGCCGCGTCGGCGGCTACAACCTCGATGCGCTGACCCCGGCCGGGCGCGCCGCCGGCCGCGGCAGCCTGGCGCGGCTGCTGGTGGGCAGCGAAGGCACCTTGGCCTTCTCCGCCGCGCTCGACCTGAAGCTCTGGCCGATCAAGCCGCGCAAGGCGCTCGGCATCTGCCAGTTCCCGACCTTCCGCGCCGCCATGGCGGCCTCCCAGCACCTGGTGACCCTGGACCCGGAGGCGGTGGAGCTGGTCGACCGCACCATGATCGACCTCGGCCGGTCGATCCCGATCTACCGCGCGACCATCGACAGAATTGTCATGGGCGAGCCGGACAGCCTGCTGATCGTCGAATTCCACGGCGAGGAGGACGGCCCGCTCGCCCGGCGGCTGGATGCGCTTGACGCGATGATGGCCGATCTCGGCTATCCCGGCGCCGTGGTCCGCTGCATCGACCCCGGCTTCCAGGCGGCCGTCGCCGAGGTGCGCGAGGCCGGGCTGAATATCATGATGAGCATGAAGGGCGACGGGAAGCCGGTCTCCTTCATCGAGGATTGCGCCGTCGGGCTGCCCGACCTCGCCGACTACACCGAACGGCTGAACGACGTGTTCGCCAGGCACGGCACCAAGGGCACCTGGTATGCCCATGCCAGCGTCGGCTGCCTGCATGTCCGGCCGGTGCTGAACATGAAGGACGGCGAGGACGTGCGGAAGATGCGCGCGATCGCCGAGGAATGCTTCGCCCTGGTCCGCGAGTACAAGGGCAGCCACAGCGGCGAGCATGGCGACGGCATCGTCCGGTCCGAGTTCAACGAGCCGATGTTCGGCCCCCGCATCGCCCGCGCCTTCGAGGCGGTGAAGGACGCCTTCGACCCGGCCGGCCTGCTCAACCCCGGCCGCGTCGTCCGCCCGCCGCGGATGGATGACCGGACGCTGTTCCGCTACGGCCCGGATTATCAGGCCGATGCCAAGGTGACGCCGGCGCTCGACTGGTCCGCCTGGCCGGGGCCGCAAGGCGGCCTGCTCGGCGCGGTCGAGATGTGCAACAACAACGGCACCTGCCGGAAATTCGACGCCGGCGTGATGTGCCCTAGCTTCCGCGCCACGCGCGACGAGCAGCACCTGACCCGCGGCCGCGCCAACACGCTGCGCCTGGCACTGACCGGCCAGCTCGGCCCGGATGCGCTGGCCTCGGACGAGGTCCACGCCGCCCTCAAGCTCTGCGTCTCCTGCAAGGGCTGCCGGCGGGAATGTCCGACCGGCGTCGACATGGCGAAGATGAAGATCGAGGCCTTGGCGGCCCACGCCCGCACGCATGGCGTCAGTGCAAAGGACCGGCTGATCGCCACCATGCCGCGCTGGGCGCCCTTCGCCAGCCTGGTGCCCTTCCTGGCGAATGCCCGGGACAGCATTCCGGGCCTGGCCGGCCTGTCGGAACGCCTGCTCGGCTTCGCCGCCGGCCGGACCCTGCCGCGCTTCCGGCGCGATGCCTTCCACGATGCCGAGCTGCCGGCCCCCGATGGGCGGGAGGGCGAGGTCATCCTCTTCCCCGACGTCTTCAACCGGTACTTCGAGCCAGAGAACCTGCGCGCCGCCGCCCGCGTGCTGGCGGCCGCCGGCTATCGCGTCGCCGTCGCCCGGCCGGCCAGGGGTGCCCGGCCATTGGACGAGGGCCGCACCCTGCTCGCCGCCGGGCTGGTCGAGGAGGCGCGGGCCGAGGCACGGCGGACGCTGGCGGCGCTTGCCCCCTTCGCCTCCCCGGTCGTCGGCATCGAGCCTTCCTCGCTGCTGACACTGCGCGACGAGTTCCCCTCCCTGCTGCCGGGCGAGCCAGCCCGGGCGCTGGCCGAACGCGCCCTGCTGCTGTCGGAATTCCTGGCCCGGGAGAAGCCGAAGCTCGCGTTGAAGCCGATCGCCGCGGCGGCCGCGCATATCCATGGCCATTGCCACCAGAAGAGCTTTGGCGCCTTCCCCGCCGCGGTCGCCATGCTGACCCTGGTCCCCGGGCTGAAGGTGACGCCTATCACGTCGTCCTGCTGCGGCATGGCCGGCGCCTTCGGCTACGAGGCCGAGCATCTCGAGGTCTCGAAGGCCATGGCGGAGCTCGCCCTGCTGCCGGCGGTCCGCGCCGCTCCCGCCGACCACCTGATCGTCGCCGACGGCACCTCCTGCCGCCACCAGATCGCCGACCTGGCGGGGCGGCAGGCGCTGCACAGCGTCCGCGTGCTGGAGAGGGCCCTCGCATGACCGCACCCGCCGACATTCTTGACTTCTGGTTCGGCCCCGACCTGGCGCCCTGGCAGCTCCAGCGCTGGTTCCGGCCGGACCCGGCCTTCGACGGCGCCTGCCGCGACCGCTTCGGCGACCTGCTGGCCCCGGCGCGGGACGGCGCGCTGGATGGCTGGGCCGCGACGCCGCATGGCGCCCTCGCTTTGCTGCTGGTGCTCGACCAATTCCCCCGCAACCTGCATCGGGGCACCCCCCTGGCCTTCGCCAGCGACCACCATGCCCGCGCCATCGCCCGCCAGGCGGTGCTGCGGGACCGCATGGACCTCGGCCTGCCGGCCAGCGCGCGCTGCTTCCTCTACCTCCCCTTCGAACATGCCGAGGACCTCGGCTGCCAGGATCTCTCGGTGGCGCTGTTCGAGGGGCTGCGCGACGACCCGGTGCATGCCGCGCCGGCCGCCAGCATCGCCTATGCCTGGGCGCATCGGGCGGTGATTCGCCGTTTCGGCCGCTTCCCGCACCGCAATGCCGCGCTCGGCCGGGCGACGACCCCGGCGGAGGCCGCCTACCTCGCCCAGCCGGGCGCCGGCTTCTGAAACCCTGCCAAGAAAATAGCCATCACTTTACTCCATGTTGTCGGCAACCTGGTCACATCGCGCGCGTTGTGCACCGCAACAATATCTTGCAGTGCAGCAAAGCGCCTTCTAGTCTGACCGCAAGAACAGGGAGTAGCCCGGCCCACGGCCCGCCTTCAGGTCCATGCCGGACCGCACCGTCCCGCATCCGCGGCACGGGCACCGGCACCAAGGGGGTCATATGCTCCGTCGTTCGCTGCTCAGTGCCGCGCTTGCCACGCCTGCCCTTCTGCTGTCTGCCCGTGCCCGCGCCAATACGCCGGTGGATGTCGAGTTGATCCTGGCGGTCGATGTCAGCCGCTCGGTCGACCCTGAGGAGCAGGAGCTGCAATTCGCCGGCTACGAGGCCGCCTTCCGCGACCGCAGGCTGATCGAGGGCATCATGGGCGGCCCGGTCGGCGCCATCGCCTGCCAGATGTTCACCTGGTCCGACTGGCACATCCAGACCATTGTCGTCCCCTGGACCAAGCTGGACAGCCCCGCCGCGGCCCATGGCTTCGCCGATGCCATCGCCGCGGCGCCACGCCGCACCTGGCTCTATACCTCGATCTCTGGCGCCATGGATTTCGCCGCCCGGCAGTTCGGCCAGGGCTTCGAGGGCACCCGCAAGGTGGTCGACATCTCCGGCGACGGGGTGAACAATTCCGGCCGCCCGGTCGCCGAGGCGCGGGAGGAGGCGCTGGCCCAGGGCATCGTGCTGAACGGCCTCGCCGTGCTGGACAAGCAGCCGAGCCCCTTCGCCCAGACCGCCGGCCTGCCGCCGCTCGATACCTACTACCGCGACGAGGTGATCGGCGGCCCCGGCGCCTTCCTGGTGGTGGCCGAAGGCTTCCCGGCCTTCGAGGCCGCGGTCCGCCGTAAGATCATCCGCGAGATCGCCGCCGTCCCGGCCCCGGGCGCACAGGTCGAACGCTTCGCCTGACCTGCGGCGGCCGGATCGGAGCCATCAAGAAGGAGTTGATATATCTCAATCCTCCGCAACTCGGCATTGTGATGTCCTTTTCGCCGACACGTGGTGCGCAGCGGGAAGGCCATTAGCGGTCGGTTCACCTCGAGCGTGGCTACTGCCGTGGCACAGAGGACGGGCAGGATGCCGCCAGCTTCGATGGACCGTCCCTTGGCGGTCGCCACCGGCCTGCTCGACCGCGCCCTGCGCCGCCGGCTGGCCACCGACCTGCGCGGCGCGCTCGGCCGCGGCGAGCTGACGTTGCACTACCAGCCCAGCATCCGGCTGGCCGACGGCCGCCGCTGCGGGGCGGAGGCCCTGCTGCGCTGGCACCATGCCGGGCGCGGCGCGGTGCCCCCGGCCACCTTCATCCCCGTCGCCGAGGGCAGCGACCTGATCGTCGAGATCGGCGGCTGGGCGCTGCGCCGGGCAGCGGCCGATGCCGCCCGGCATCCCGAACTCGGCCGCGTCTCGGTCAATGTCTCCGTCCGCCAGCTCGCCGCCGGCAGGCTGCCCGGTCAGGTGGACCGCGCCCTGGCCGAGAGCGGCCTGGCACCGGAACGGCTTGAGCTGGAGCTGACCGAGACCCTGCCGCTGGAGGCGGAGCCGCGGGCGGCCGGCGTGCTGCGGCGGCTGCGCGACCGCGGCATCGGCCTCGCGCTGGACGATTTCGGCGCCGGCTACGCCTCCTTCGCGCGGCTGCGGCGGCTGCCCTTCAGCGCGCTGAAGCTCGACACCAGCCTGCTGGCGCCACTGGCCGGGCCGGCGCCGGGGCATGCCGCCGACCTGGCGATCCTGCTGGCGATCCGCGACCTGGGCCGGGCGCTGCGGCTCCGCCTGGTGGCGGAGGGGGTGGAGACGCCGGCGCAGCATGACGCGGTCGCCGATCTCGGCTTCGACGAGGCACAAGGCTACCTGTTCGGCGCGCCGATGCCCCTGGAGGCGCTGCTGGCCGCGGACCCGGCCCCGGTCCGCCTCGCGCCACCCGCCGGCGCCCCGTCCACGCTGGCCCCCTTGTAGCCGGGCCGCGCCGCCCGATAGTCGCCGCTGCATGTCCAAGCCCCGCATCGCCGTCATCGGCGCCGGCCTCGCCGGTCTCACCTGCGCCCGCGCCCTTGTCGCGCGCGGCGCCACGGTCCGCCTCTTCGACAAGGGACAGCGCGCCGGCGGCCGGCTGGCCACGAGGCGGGCGGAGGCCGGCGGCCGGGCGCTGCAATTCGACCATGGCGCGCAATACCTGACCGCGCGGGGCGAGGGCTTCGCCGCGCTGCTGGCGGAACATGGCGCAGCGCCCTGGGGTGGGCCGGGCCGGCTCGTCGGCGCGCCCGGGATGTCCGCCCTGCCGCGGTCGCTGGCCGGCGGGCTCGACCTGGCCACGGCGCGGCATGTGACGGCGATCGAGGGCGGTCCGGGCGCCTGGACGCTGTGCCATCTCGACGCCGCGCTGGTCCGCCCCGGCCGGCCGCCGCCCGGCATGCCGCCGGACCGGGACGGCCCCTTCGATGCCCTTGCCCTCGCCCTGCCGCCCGACCAGGCGGCGCCGCTGGTCGCGCCGCATGCGCCGGCTTGGCCCGCCTTGCTGGCGGCGGTGCGGCTGGCGCCCTGCTGGACCGTGATGGCCGCCTTCGCCACGCCGCTGCCGCTGCCGGACGGGGTGCGGCCAGAAGATGGAGGGCCGATCGGCTGGGCCGCGCGGGACAGTTCCAAGCCGGGCCGGCCGCGGGGCGCCGAATGCTGGGTGGTCCAGGGCAGCCCGGCCTGGTCCCGCGCCCACCTGGAAGCGACGCCCGCGGCGGTGCTGCCGGCGCTGCTCGCGGCGCTGGGCGGCCTGGCCGGGGCCACGCTGCCGGCGCCGATCCATGCCGCGGCGCATCGCTGGCGCTACTCGCTGGTGGAGGTGCCGCTCGGCCGGCCCTGCCTCGTCGATCCGGCGCGGGGCCTCGGCCTGGCCGGCGACTGGTGCCTGGCCGGCCGGGCCGAGGCGGCCTTCGACAGCGGCATCGCCCTGGCCGCCGCGCTGCCAGCGTGATCCGGGGTTACGAAACATGGCTGGTGCCGGGGCCGGCCCGGCCTATCTTCGCCGCACCATGACGAATCCCGAACCCGATGCCATCGCATCCGAAATCCTCCGCCAGGCCAGCGCCCGCGGCGCCGACAAGTCGATCTGCCCCAGCGAGGTTGCCCGGGCCCTGGCCGGCGGCAACGAGGCCGCCTGGCGGCCGCTGATGGGCAAGGTGCGGCAGGCTGCCATCACCCTGGTCGGCGAAGGCCGGCTGGAGATCCTGCGCAAGGGCAAGCCGGTGCCGGTCGAAGCGGTGCGCGGCGTCATCCGCCTCCGGGTCCCGGAGACCGAGGCATGAGCGCCCCCATCGCCTCCCTATTCGGCTCCGGCGCAGGTGGGCTGCCGCCGGCCACGCCGCTCGACTTCGCCACCTTGCGGCTGCCCGCCTCGCCCAATGCCTGCCTGGCCGCCCCCGCCGGCGCCCACCCGCAGGCCCAGGTCACCACGCCGCCCCTGCCGGTCGATGCTGCCACCGCCTGGCCGGTGCTGCGGGCCTTGGGGGACGGGATGGACCGCGTCGCCCGCTACGGCGAATTCCCGGCCAGGCGCCAGGCGCAATGGGTCGCCCGCTCCGCGCTGATGAACTACCCGGACATCATCGTCGCCGAGCTCGTGCCGGGGGCGCAGGGCGCCGGGCTCTTCCTCTATTCCCGCAGCCTGTTCGGCTGGTCCGACATGGGCGTCAACCGCAAGCGGGTCGAGGCCTGGCTGGCCGCCCTCGACGCCGCGCTGCGCCGCGGCTGAGCCGCCTCTCCTCGTCCCGCCCCCTGACCTGCGGAGAAGGCCGATGCGGCGCCTGAACTCCTTCCTCGCCGATGCCTGGCGCATCGCCGGCCCCTTCTGGCGCAGCGAGGAGCGCTGGCGCGCCCGGCTGCTGCTCGGCGTGGTGGTCGCGCTCAACCTGTCGCTGGTCGGCATGAACGTGGTGCTCAGCTATTGGAGCCGCGAGTTCTTCAACAGCCTGCAGGAGAAGAACGGCGAGGCCTTCTGGGCCCTGCTGCTGTGGTGGCGCGACACCGAGAGCGGGCCGATGCCCGGCTTCGTCTTCGTCGCCGCGGTCTATATCCTGATCGCCGCCTACGCGCTCTACTTGCGCCAGGCCCTCGAGATCCGCTGGCGGTCCTGGCTGACCCGGCAGGCGCTCGACCGCTGGATGGCGGGCCGGGCCTATTACCGCATCGCGCTGACCGATGCCGGCACCGACAACCCGGACCAGCGCATCGCCGACGACCTGCGCATCTTCGTCACGGCGACGCTGGGGCTCGGGCTCGGGCTGATGCGCTCGGTGGTCACGCTGGGCAGCTTCATCCTGGTGCTGTGGGGGCTGTCGGGTCCGGCGACGCTGTTCGGCATCGAGATCCCCGGCTACCTGGTCTGGGTGGCGCTGGTCTATGCGGTGGTCGGCACCGCGCTGGCGCACTGGATCGCCCGGGCGCTGATCCCGCTGAATTTCGGCCGCCAGCGGGTCGAGGCCGATTTCCGCTACGCGCTGATCCGCTTCCGGGAGAATGCCGAGGGCATCGCCCTCTATGGCGGCGAGGCCGGCGAGAAGCGCGGCCTGCTGTCCCGCTTCGATGCGGTGATCCACAATTGGTGGGCCATCATGGTCGCCAACAAGCAGCTGACCCTGTTCTCCAACCTCTATGCCCAGGTTGCGGTGGTGTTCCCCTACATCGTCGCCGCGCCGGCCTATTTCGCCGGCGGCATCCCGCTCGGCGCGCTGACCCAGACCGCGAGCTCCTTCGGCCAGGTGCAGGGGGCGCTGTCCTGGTTCGTCGACAATTACAGCGAGCTGACCGAATGGCGCGCCACGGTGGCGCGCATCACCGGCTTCCTCGATGCCGTCGACGCGGCGGGCGGCGCGAGCGGCGCCGGCGTCCAGGCCGCGTCCGAGGCGCGGCCGGACCTGGCGCTGGACGGCGTCACCCTGGCCCTGCCCGACGGCCGCGTGCTGCTGGAAGGCGCCACGGCGCGGATCGCCCCGGGCGAGGCGGTGCTGATCGCCGGCCCTTCGGGTTCGGGCAAGTCCACCCTGTTCCGCGCCATCGCCGGCATCTGGCCCTTCGGCGCCGGCCGGGTGCGGGTGCCGGCCGATGCCGAGGTGCTGTTCCTGCCGCAGCGGCCCTACCTCCCGCTCGGCACGCTGCGCCGCGCGGTCTGCTACCCGCGCGACGCGGCCGACTTCCCCGAGGCCGCGGTGCGGGCGGCGCTGGCGGATGCCGGGCTCGGCCAACTGGTCGGGCGGCTGGACGAGGAGGATGCCTGGGACCGCCGCCTCTCCGGCGGCGAGCAGCAGCGGGTGGCGCTGGCCCGCGCCCTGCTGCTGAAGCCCGACTGGCTGTTCCTGGACGAGGCCACCGCCAGCCTCGACCCGGAGGCCGAGGCGCGCTTCTATTCCCTGCTGCAGGAAAGGCTGCCGGGCACCACGCTGGTCTCGATCGCGCATCGCCCGGGGGTGGCGCAATACCACCAGCGGGCCCTGCGGGTGGTGGATGGGAGCTTGGTGGCGGGCGCCATCTAGGGCGGATCGCGGGAGGGCACGCGCCCGGAGGCGCGGACCCGTCCTGAAAACAGCGTGCTGCGGCGGTGCCGCGTTCATTCTCGGACGCCAGCCGCCGGAGCGGAACCAGGACGCGGTGCGGCCCGTTCACCGCCGCGTGCGGCCCACCGGCTGAGGAGCAAGATACGCATGCTGCAGAGGCTATGGCTCCTGGTCCGCCACAGCGTCGAAGGCTACATCGCCGACGACGCGATGAGCCGTGGCGCCGCCATCGCCTATTATTCCTTCTTCTCGGTCGCCCCGCTGCTGGTCATCGCCATCGCCATCGCCGGCGCCTTCTTCGGCGCCCAGGCGGTCGAGGGCGCGGTGTCGCACCACCTGCAGGTGCTGATGGGCCCGACCGGCGCCCAGGTGGTGGAAGGCCTGATCCGCAGCGCCGCCGACCAGCAATCCGGCCGGATCGCCGCCGGCATCGGCGTCGCCGTGCTGCTGTTCACCGCCAGCAGCGTCTTCACCGAGGTCCAGACGGCGCTGAACGTCATCTGGCGCGCCCCGCCGCCGGAACGCGACAACTGGATCCACCTGGCCCGCAACAAGCTGCTCAGCATCGCCTTCGTGCTCGGCACCGGGGTGCTGCTGCTGGCCTCCCTGGTGGCGACCGCGGTGATGGCGGCGGTGACGAGCTGGGCGACCGAACTGGTGCCGCAGAGCGATACCCTGGTATCGGAGATCAATTTCGCGGTCAGCTTCGTCACCACCGCGGGCATCTTCGCCATCGTCTACAAGGCGCTGCCCAACCGGCATATCGGCTGGCGCGACGTCGGCGTCGGCGCGCTGGTGACCGCGCTGCTCTTCACCATCGGCAAGTGGCTGATCGGCTTCTATATCGGCACCACCGGCATCGCCAGCACCTATGGCGCGGCCGGCGCGCTGATGGCGGTGCTGCTGTGGATCTACTACTCCGCGCAGATCTTCCTGCTGGGCGCCGAATTCACCAAGGTCTGGGCCGGCATGCAGGGCAATGCCGAGGCGCAGGAGGCACTGGCGGCCGAGCCGGTGAACCCCCGGCTGCACCGGCCGCATGCCGAACGCGAGCGCAAGAGCGCCGTGCCGGCGGTGGGCGCCGCGGCCCTGACGGCGGTGGCGCTGACCCTGTGGAAGCGGCGGAGGTAGCCGCGGCGCCCGCATCGCGGTCCCGGCGCGGCGCCGCTGTGTCCGCCCGCCGATGCCTTTCGCCCCATCCGCCCGAGCCCAGGGAGCCTCGATGCGGCGCCAGGGGGGGTTCGGCGCCACGCCCTCGACGGCGCTGTGCTCGCGCTGCTCCTGGCCCATGGCGTAGCGCTCGCTCGGGGCGGCGAAGAGGGCCGGCGCGGACGCCGAACCGTGACAGGCCGGCTGCGACCGCGCGCCGGGCGCACGGGCTGCGAGCTCGGCCAGGCTGCCGCACGTCACCACACTCCCATCGCGCAGCGTGAGCTGCACCGGCGCCGCGCGCAGCGCCTCGGCCAACAGGCTCCGCATGCCCCTGCCGCGGGTGATCATGCGGTTCTTCCCGCCCGGCGGTGCCGCGTTCGGATGCGCGATGGCGTACCGTCGGCGGCCCGCAGCGCGCAGCCGCGCCGGGCGAAGGGCGCGACGGCGGCATCCGGGTCGATGGCATCGGCCTCGCCCGGCGGATCGGCGGGCGGTCGGGCACCGTGGCGGCGAAGGCAGCCGACAGGACGCGGCGCTGCGGATCAATGACCGGCAAGCGCAGGGCGGCAGGGCGACGAAGCCGTAGGGGCCGGTGGACGCGTGCGAGCCGGGACGCTCGGCGTGGCCCATCGCCTCGACCTGCAGGCCGGCGATGGGCAGTCCGTTGGGCGCCGCCGCCGCATAACGCATGGTGCGCGGGCCGAGCAGCCCGGTGAGGCTGACGCGATCGGCCGCGGGCGCGGCGGCGAGGCTGGTCACGGCGCCGCCGGCAGGGTGCAGGTGTCGGCCATCGGCGCCTCCACCCGCTCGGCCGGCGCGAGGCGGGCGATGCGCGCCAGGTAGGGCACCGAGAGCTGGCAGGAGGTGATGCTGGGCAAACGGCTGGAGTTCACCAAGCTGAGCCGCGGCATCATCCTCGAGGTGGTGACGGGCGAGCCCTTCGAGGGCCAGCGCCCCTGCTGCGGCCAGGCGCGCGTCCTCACCAAGCGCGGCCGGCCAGTGCGCGGCGCCGAGTACGACCACTTCTTCCATCGCGGCCTGAAATGGCTGGCTGGTCTGCGCGGACTGCCATGCCGAGCCGACCCACGGTGGCTATCTCGTCCGCTTCCTGCGGATGCCCGAGTTCCGCGCCTTCCAGGGCGCCGTGTTCGAGCACCGCCGCCAGGAGCGGGCCCGCGCCGGCGACATGCCGGCGTAGCCGCCATCCTCTGTCCTCCCGACCCGAGGGCACGCAACAGCCCCATGATCTCGGCCCGAGGTCATGGGGCTTTTCGCGTTTCCAGGCATTCACTCAGCGTCTTCACCCTGGCCTTCATCCGGCGTTGGCAGGCCAGCGGATCCAGGGCACCCTGCCGCCATGCCTCACCGCCGCAGTCTTCTCGCCGGCGCCGCCGGCCTCCTCGCCGCCCCCGCTCTTGCCCAGGGGGACGCGGCGCGCACGCTTCGCATGGTCCCGCAGGCCGATGTCACGGTGCTCGATCCGCTCGCCACCACCTCCTACGCGGTGCGCAACCATGCGCATCTCTGCTGGGACACGCTCTACGGGCTCGACACCGGGTTCCGCCCGCAGCCGCAGCTCGCCGAGGGCCACGTCGTCGAGGACGATGGCCGCCGCTGGACCTTTACCCTGCGGCAGGGCCCGCGCTTCCATGACGGGGAGCCGATCCGTGCCGCTGACGCCGTCGCCTCCATCCGCCGCTGGATGGCGCGCGACACGCACGGCCAGACGCTCGCGGCGCGGCTCGAGGAAATCCACGCGCTCGACGACCGGCGCTTCGAATTGCGCCTCCGGCGGCCCTTCGGCGTCATGCTGGACGCGCTCGGCAAGTCGTCCTCCTATCCCTGCTTCGTCATGCCGGAACGGTTCGCCGCGCTGCCCGCGACGACGCCCCTGACCGAGATCGTCGGCTCCGGCCCCTACCGCTTCGTGGCGGAGGAGCGCCGGGCCGGCGCACAGGTGGTCTACCGCCGCCACGACGGCTACGTCCCGACCCCGGTCGGCGCCCCCGGCGTCACCGCCGGGCCAAAGATCGCCGGCTTCGAACGGCTGGAATGGCGCATCATTCCCGATGCCGCGACCGCCGCGGCGGCGCTGCAGGCGGGCGAGGTCGACTGGTGGGAGCGCATCACCCCTGACCTGCGGCCGCTGCTGGCACGGCGGCGCGACGTGGTGATCGACCGGATCGAGACGCTCGGCACCGTCGCCATGCTGCGGCCGAACCATCTGCACCCACCCTTCGACGACCCGGCGGTCCGCCGCGCCGTGCTGCCGGCGCTGGCGCAGGCCGATTTCATGGCGGTCCTGTTCGGCGACAACCGCGACAACTGGCGCGACGGCGTCGGCTGCTTCCCGCCGGGCAGCACGCTCGCCTCCGACGAGGGGATGGCAGTGCTGACGTCGCCGCGCGACATCGGACGTGCCCGGGCGGCGCTGGCGGCGACGGGCAAGGCCGGCGCCCGCGTGGTGATGCTGCACCCGGCCGACCAGCAGACCAACAGCGCGCTCACCATGGTGGCGGACGATCTGCTGAAGAAGATCGGCTTCGCGCCGGAGGACGCGACCTCCGACTGGGGCACCATGCTGCAGCGCCGGGCAAGGAAGGACCCGCCGGCGCAGGGCGGCTGGAATGCCGTGGTGGTGCTGTTCGGCGCGGAGGACTTGCTCAACCCAGGCGGCCATCCGCTGCTGCGGGCGAACGGTGGCGATGCCTGGTTCGGCTGGCCGTCCAGCCCGGCGCTGGAAGCCTTGCGCGACACCTGGCTGGAAGAGCCCGATCCGGCGGCGCAGGAGCGCACCGGCCGGCGGATCCAGGCCCAGTTCTTTGCCGACCTGCCCTATTGGCCGCTCGGCCTCTATCAGGTGGACAGCGCCTATCGGCGAGGCCTGCGGGTCGAGCGGCGCGGCCTCGCGCTGCCGCTCAACGTGCGGCGGGACGCATGATGGCGAAACGCGCGGCGGCCGGGCGATCCGGACCATTTCCGACCAGGGAGGCACCAGGATGGATCTCGGCATAGCCGGCCGGCACGCGACGTTTGCGCCGCGAGCAAGGGCCTCGGCAAGGCTTGCGCCGCCGCCTTGGCCAGGGAGGGCATCAGCCTGACCATCGCCGCGCACACGGCCGCCGATATCGAGGCCGCGGCGGAGGCAGAGAGCGGCGACACGCCGGACTGGCCTCCTCCTCGCAACCGGAGGGCGGGCAAGAGCCTCATGATCTCACCCCGAGTTCATGGGGCTTTTCGCGTTTCGGGTTCCGCCTCCTGGGGCGGGATGCGCCATCGAAGCGGGCGAGCGCTGTGTGAGCGTCCGGCATCGTAGTAGCCGATCCACTTCGACAGCCCGGTCCGCAGTTCCGGGCCGGTCTCGAAGGCATGCAGGCAGACGCACTCGTACTTCAGGCTGCGCCACAGCCGCTCAATGAACACGTTGTCCATCCAGCGGCCGCGGCCGTCCATCGAGATGCGCACCCCGGCCTGCTGCAGCAAGCCCGGGAACCGCGGCGAGGTGAACTGGCTGCCCTGGTCGGTATTGAAGATCTCCGGCCGCCCGAACCGCGCCAAGGCCTCCTCCGGCACCTTCAGGCAGAAAACTCCCTCTCCATAATGTTCGACATCCGCCAGGCCAGTACCTTGCGCGGCGCCCAGTCCATCACCGCGACTAGGTAGCGGACGTCGCGCCGCATCGGCAGGTAGCTAATGTCGGTGCACCAGACCTGGCTGGGGCGGTCAATCACCAGATCCCGCAGCTGGTAGGGAAACACGCGGTGTTCGGGGTTCGGCACCGTCGTCCGTGGCCTTTGGTAGATCGGTGCCAGCCCATTCTTCGCCATCAGTCGCCGGATGCGCTTGCGACCGACCACGTAGCCCTGGCGCCGCAGATGCCGCGCCACCTGCCGCGAGCCGCACCAGGGCGTCTCCAGGAACTGCGCGTCGATCAGCCGCATCAACTCGAGGTTCAGCGCCGTCTCGCCTGCCGGTCGGTGGTAGACCCCCGACAGGCTGATCGAGACCAACTCGCACTGCCGCACCACCGACAACTGCGGTGGCTCCGGCTCGATCATCTGGCGGCGCCGCTTTAGGCTCATCGACCGGAGGCTTTCGCCAAAAAAATCCCGATCCACCAGCAGCTGCCCGATCTTCGCCTGCAGCTTCTCGGTATCCGCCTCGGCCGCCTTGGCGCTCTCCTGCGCCGCCGCCTTGCCGGAAAACACGGCCGCCAAGCCCTCCATGGCCTGCCGCGTCCACTCGCCCACCATCGTCTGGTGAATGCCGCGCTTGGCCGCCAGCTGCGCCGTCGTCAGCTTACCCCGCAGCGCCTCCAGCACCAGTTTCGCCTTGGCCTTGGCCTTGGCCTTGGCCTTGGCCTCCGCCGAATACCGCGTCCGCTTGCCCGTCACCCCGGTCCATCCTTCTCGCAGGCGAACCGAGCCGACCCGCCTGTCCGAAATCCCGGGACAACCTCAGTGCAGCTGGAGCGTCGGCGCGTCGTGGCGGTTGTCGGTCGTCATGGCGGGGTACCCTGTTGCGTTCGCCGATCCTGCCCGGCCACTGCTGACGCGCGCCCCGCGTCCGGCGTCAGCGTCCCGTCAACGCGCCCGCTTCCCGCAACCCGGATGATGGCGACGGGCAGAACCAGCGCGACCGTCATCGCGCCGGGAACTGTCGGTCCGAGGCGCAGCGACCCGCCTGCCCCCTCGACGATCTCGCGCGCGATCGGCAGGCCGAGGCCCGTGCCGGGGCCGGCCTCGTCGAGCCGCCCGCCGCGCCGCAGCGCCTCCGCGTGGTCGGTGGCGGCAAGCCCCGGGCCGTCGTCCATTACGGCGACCGCAACCGCGGCGCCTTCTTCCCACACCTCCACCCGCACCGCGGACGCGGCGAAGCGGGCGGCATTCTCCATCAGCGCGCCGAGCGCCTCGGCCAGGTCGTCCTCGTGAATCGCCGCGGCAGCCCCAGGCGGGCCGCCGACCTCCCAGCGGAGCCGCGCGCCCACTGCCGTACGGGAGAGGACGGTGACAAGGCGCTCCGCGACACGCCGCGGCTCGGCGCGCTCGCCCGGAGCGCGGCCCGCGCGGCGGGCCCGGGCGAGCTCACGCTCGACGTGGCGGCGCATCGCCTCCGCCGCGTCTCCGACCGCCGCGGCCGCCTCCACCTGCCCCGCTATCTCCAGGCGCCCGGCCTCGGCGAGCAGGACTTGGATCGGCGTTTTCAGGCCATGGGCGAGGTCCCCAGCGCGGGCGCGCGCCGCGGTGATGTCGCGCTCGCGGTGCGCGAGCAGCTCGTCCAGTTCGCGCGCCAGCGGCAGGATCTCGGTCGGGAAGCCCGCCTCGCCAAGCCGCGCCTCGCGCCCCGACCGGATCGCCGCGAGGCGCTGCCGCACGGCGCCGAGCGGCGCCAGGCCCACGGCGAGTTGCGTCGCGAAGGCGGCGAGCAATAGCGCCGCGATGACGGTGAGGAACGGCAGGAGGTCGCGCCGGAAGCCCGCGCCGGCCTCGGCCAACTCCGCGGCATCGCGGGCGGCCAGGATGACGAGCCGCTCGTCCCCGAGCCGCGCAGGCATGATGACGTCGCGGCGCACTGCCAGCAGCAGCGCCCCGCCCGGGTCCACGAGCTGCACCAGCGCGCCCTCCGTGCCCGCCGCAGGCGGGAGGGCAAGGGTCGCATCCCAGAGCGAGCGCGACTGCAGCACCGGCGCAGCGTCCTCCAGGCGCGAGACCTGCCAGTAGAAGCCCGATAGCGGCCGGTCGTAGCGCGGGTCGCCCGGGGGGGCCGCGAGCACCCAGGCGCCGCCCGGACTGGCAAGGTCGAGCTGCGCGGCCAGCCCTTCAGTCACCGCCGCCAGCTCGCGCGCGAGCTGGCGCTCGGCGTGGCGCTCGAACAGCAGCGACAGCCCCGCCATCGCCGCGGCGAGGGCGACCACGACGGAGGCGAGCCCGGCGAGGAACAGCCGGAGGCGGAGGGAACGCGGCCGCGTCAAGCCGGCGGGGCCGTCGCGGGCAGCGCGTAGCCGAGGCCCCGGCGCGTCTCGATCGCGTCGGGGCCGAGCTTGCGGCGCAGCCGCAGCACCAGCGCCTCAACGGCATTCGCGTCGCGCGCGTCGTCGTCACCGTAGAGCTGCTCGACGATCTCGCCCACGGGCAAGGCCTCGCCACGGCGATGGGCGAGTATGCTGAGGAGGCGCCACTCCAGTGCCGAGAGCGCGACCGGCACGCCGTCCAGCCGGACCTCCTTCAGCCGTGTGTCGAGCGCGAGGCGCCCCGCCTCGATGACGGGCGAGCCCAGCCCAGCCGAGCGGCGGAGCAGCGCGCGCACCCGGGCCAGCAGCTCCTCAACGCGGAAGGGCTTGGGCAGGTAGTCGTCGGCGCCCGCGTCGATCCCCTCCACCCGCTCGGACCAGGCGCCGCGTGCGGTCAGCACCAGCACCGGCACGTGCCGCCCCTCCGCCCGCCACCGCTTGAGCACCGCGAGCCCATCCATGCGCGGCAAGCCGAGGTCGAGCACGACAAGCGCGTAATCCTCAGTCTCGCCGCGGAACAGCGCCTCCTCGCCGTCGGCGGCCAGGTCCACCAGGTAGCCCGCCGCCTCCAGCGCGCGGCGCACGTGCGCGGCGATGCGCGGGTCGTCCTCAGCCAGCAGCAGGCGCATCAATCGTCCACCTTCAGGATGTGGCCCGTCGCAGCGTCCACCTCGTACTCCAGCCGGCGCCCGCGCGGGGTCAGCACCTTGATCTCGTAGACGAAGGTCCCGTCCTCCTCGTCCAGCTCCACCCCGATCACCTCGCCGCCGAGCTGCGGCTGCACCAGGGCGAGGATCTCGGCGAGCGGGCGGATGCGTCCCTCGGCGAGCGCCCGGCGTGCCCGCTGCTGCTCCTCGCGCCGGCGTCGGTCGTCGGCGCGCGCGTCGACGACCGGGGCAGCGAGCAGGGTCAGACAGAACAGGGCGCGGCGGCACGGCATGCGCACCACTATACCACGGCCGCTGACGCCCCGCTGACGGCGGTGCTCGGCGGGGCGTCAGGGGGAGGCTGCTACCAACCGGCTAAGCCCGCCGCACGGCGCGGCGCCCACTGACGGAGTCCGCCACATGAGGAAGACCATGCTCACCGCCGCCCTCGCCGCGGCCGTCGTGACCGGCGGCGTCGCAGCCGCCCAGCCCGCCCCGACCCAGCCCGGTGGCGGCCTACGCTTCTCGGACGTCGCCGCCCGACTGGAGAGCCAGGGTTTCCAGATCGAGGAGATGGACCGGGAGTGGAGCGGCATCGAGGTGAAGGCCACCGACCGCGGCGGCCGGCGGGTGAAGCTGCTGGTGGATGCGGCCACTGGGCAGGTACTGCGGCAGGAAGAGCGCGCGCGCCGCGACGCGGACCGGTGACGGGCTTAGGAGGTCCTGCGGCGATGCTCCTCCATCACGACCCGGCGCTCGCCCTGCTGGCGCTCTTTCTCTTGCTGCTCGGCGCGGCGCCCGCTTTCGCGGCACTCGCGTCCGGGCACGCTGTCCGGCACGGTGCCGACCCCCGCCCGTCGCCGGCCCACACAACCCTTGGCGCTGCAGGCATCACCGAAGCGCGCGGGCTGGCCCCGGTGACGGGGGGGCGAGTGGAGGAATGGCGCGTGGCTGGTCCGCGCTGGCGACGGATGCGGCGGGAGCGCCACGGCGGCCGTGGCGCAAGGGGTCGAGAAGCGCGCGGCCCTGCCGGTGCCGGAAGGGCTGTCGCAGGTTGGTGCGCGCCTTGGGCGCCGGCGCAAGCGCACCGGTGGGTTGAGCGCTTCCACGGCCCCGGCCGGATTCCCGGCATCCTGGACGCCTCGGGCAAGCCGCCCCTGCTCGCTCCCGTACGCCCGTCAGTCCCGCCGGACTTGGAAAAACGTCTTGCCGCTGAGCTCGAACCGTAAGCGTAAGCCTGTCGTGGCCTTGCGGTGACCATGGCGCGTGGTCGATGTCGTGCGGAGGCATTGCCAAGTCGTTGGTTCGATGGACGCGCTTGACCGCGCGACACGACATCCGTCGTGCTTACGCCGCCATCTGGACGCACGTCTCCCGCCGCCGGATCCGAAAAGCCGTGGCGCGGGCATCACGGTACTCAGCAGCGGTCATCAGATGCCGCGGCGGACGGAAATGGCCATGGATCATCGCGGGGGATGACAGGCAGCGCTGCGCTTGCTCCGGCGACTTGAGCCGCTGCATCTGCCACTCTCGGCGCCGCGTCGTCCGGTGCGAGGTCTCGGCGCGGTTGTTCAGGTAGCGACTGGTCGGGTGCTTCACCTCGGGCAGGATATCACGGTGCGCAACGCCGTAGCTGCGAAGGCCGTCAGTGACGAGGCGCTTTGCCTCGTATCATAGCCCAGCGAGCAGGCACTTGAAGAAGCGCTTGGCTGCCGTGGCGTTCCTGCGGTCCTGAACCAGCATGTCGAGGACGACACCGTGCTGGTCCACCGCGCGCCAGAGATAATGCACCTTGCTATTGATTTCCAGGAACACCTCATCGAGGTACCAAGTGTCGCCTGGCTTCGGCCGGCGTCTGCGGAGCTTGCTAGCGAAATCGGCGCCGAACTTGAGGCACCACTGCCGTATGCTCTCGTGGGTGACCGTGATGCCCCGTTCGGCCAGGAGCAGTTCAACGTCCCGGAAGCTCAGGCTGAAGATGTGGTACAACCAGACTGTGTGGCGGATGATGGCGGCCGGGAAGCGGTATCCGGGATAGGTGGCGGGCTCGGACGTCATCCCGCCAGCCTGCCCAAGCCGCTTTGTTTCGGCCAGAGACTGCGAAGTTGACAATGCCACTGGACGCCAGCGGCTGCCGCTTCGAGCCGCCACCGCGACCTCAGTATGATGCGTGGCAATGTCCGGCGCGCCAAGCTCATCAGCGCGAGCCCGGCCGCCCGGGTCGGGCTGTAGAAATGGGGCTGGGCTGCGCTCAATCCATGGAACGCCAGATACGATTTAACTTGGGCCTGCAAGTCTGACCTGCCAAAGGCTGAAGATCGGGAAATGCCCCGGCTTGATATGGAGTTTTGAAAGGAAAATTCATGATCGCCCGAACTAGGTCGCACGGCGAGATCACGCTTCCTCCAGAAGCTTCGTAAAGCCGATCCGCTGGTTGCCATCCTGTAATCCGCTTGGTAGGCGGTCCGTGTTCATTGATGTGTGACGTGTGGGCTACCCCTGCATTCCGCGCAGAAAATCCTGGCTTCGCTCGCGCGTACCTGTCGCGCTCCCTGACTGTGGCGGGCATCGGCTTATTCGCGCCGGGCGCAGCCCAAGGCCACCGCACTGCGGATGGAGATAGCGATGGGGATCACAGACCATCTTGCCGTGGCCGACGTCATTCTCGACCTCGACGCCACGAGCAAGCGGGACGTCCTGCAGCGTCTGGCGAGCGAAGCGGCTCGCCGGTCGGAGCGTGACGAAACCGAAATCCTGGACGCCCTTCGCGCGCGCGAACGGCTGGGGTCTACGGCGCTTGGCCGGGGCGTCGCCCTGCCGCATGCGCGCCTTGAGGGAAATCCTCCGCCGCTCGCTTTGTTCGCGCGGCTGCGGCGCCCGATCGACTTCGAGGCGCGGGACGAGGAGCCGGTGGATCTAGTCATCCTTGTCCTGTGGCCCCAGGCGTCGCCCGAAGGCTTCCTGCCGACCCTGTCGGACACCTGCCGCTCGCTCCGGGAACCTCAGGTGCTCCGGCATTTGCGCTCGGCCAAGGTGGCGGAAGACGTGGTGGCGCTCCTGGCCGGCCCGCCCTTGGCGGCGACGTGACGCCGCAAGGCGGCGATCCGACGCACGCCCCGCGAACCGGAACCTGACACACCGCGATGCCCGATACGCTGCTGCTCCTCACTCTGGTGGTCCTGCCTTTCGTCGGAGCCATCGCGGCCGGGCTGCTGCCGACCCATGCCCGGAACACGGCGGCGGCCATGGCGGGCAGCGTCGCACTCGTAGGCCTGCTGATGGTGTGGGTTGCCTACCCAACCGTCGCGGCCGGCGGCGTGGTGCAGGCGAAGTTTGCCTGGATGCCGGCGCTCGGGCTCAACCTCACGCTGCGCCTCGACGGCCTCGCCTGGCTCTTCGCCGGGCTCGTGACGGGCATCGGCGCGCTCGTGGTGCTTTATGCCCGCTACTACATGGCCGAGGCCGATCCGGTGCCGCGCTTCTTCGCCTTCCTGCTCGCCTTCATGGGCGCGATGACGGGGGTGGTGGTGTCGGGCAACCTGGTGCAACTCGCTTTCTTCTGGGAGCTGACGAGCCTCTTCTCCTTCCTCCTGATCGGCTACTGGCACCATACCGCCTCGGCGCGCGACGGCGCCCGGATGGCGCTGACCGTCACCGCCACGGGCGGGCTCGCCCTCTTCGCCGGCGTGCTGGTGCTGGGCCACATCGTCGGCAGTTACGAGCTCGATGCGGTGCTCGCCGCGGGCGACCGTATCCGGGAGCATCCCCTGTATGCGACCGCGCTGGTGCTGATCCTGCTCGGCGCGATGACCAAGAGCGCGCAGTTCCCCTTCCATTTCTGGCTGCCGAACGCCATGGCGGCGCCGACGCCGGTCTCGGCCTACCTCCATTCGGCAACGCTGGTGAAGGCCGGCATCTTCCTCATGGCGCGCCTCTGGCCGGTGCTGGCGGGCACCGAGGCCTGGTTCCTGATCGTCGGCACCGCCGGCCTAGTGACCATGCTACTCGGCGCCTATGTCGCCATCTTCCAGAACGACCTGAAGGGGTTGCTGGCCTATTCGACCATCAGCCATCTCGGGCTGATCACCTTGCTGCTCGGCCTGAACAGCGAGCTCGCCCTGGTCGCGGCGGTGTTCCACGTGCTGAACCACGCGGCTTTTAAGGCGTCGCTTTTCATGGCGGCGGGCATCATCGACCACGAGACGGGCACACGCGACATCCGCCGGCTGTCGGGGCTGAACCGGTCCATGCCCTTCACGGCGCGGCTCGCCCTGGTCGCGGCCGCGGCGATGGCGGGCGTGCCGCTGCTCAACGGCTTCATCTCCAAGGAGATGTTCTTCGCCGAAGCGCTCTCGGTCGAAGCCCCGCTGCCCGGGCTGCTGAACATCCTGCCCTTCGCCGCGTTACTGGGCAGTGCCTTCAGCGTCGCCTACTCGCTCCGCTTCATCCACGGCGCGTTCTTCGGCCCCGATCCGGTGGACCTGCCGCGCGCGCCGCACGAGCCGGCGACCTGGATGCGCTTCCCGGTCGAGATCCTCGTGCTGACCTGCATCATGGTCGGCCTCCTGCCGGCCGCGACAGTTGGGCCTTTCCTCGCCATCGCCGTGCGGTCCGTGCTGGGCGACGACGTGCCGGACTACAGCCTGTCGGTCTGGCACGGGCTGAACCTGCCGCTGCTGATGAGCATCGTCGCCTTGGCTGGCGGCGTCGGGCTCTACTTGCTGCTGCAGCGGCGGCTGCGCAGCGACGTCGAGGGCGAACCGCTGCTGCATCACCTTGAGGGGCAGCGCATTTTCGAGCGGACCATGGTGTTCCTCTCCTGGAGGCTGGCGCGCCGGGTGGAGGGGATCGCCGGCACCCGCCGGCTGCAGCCGCAGCTGCGGCTGATCCTCTTCGTCGCCTTCCTGGCCGGGGGCGCGGCGGTCTGGCAGCGCGGCTTCGGGCCCGGCAACCTGCCCGCCTCGCCGGTCGACCCGATCCTCGCGCTGATCTGGGCGGCAGGCGGGACCTGCGCCCTCGGCGCGGCCATGCTGGCGAAGTTCCACCGCCTGGCGGCGCTGATCCTGGTGAGCGGCGTCGGCCTCGCGGTGGTCCTGACCTTCGTCTGGTTCTCCGCGCCGGACCTGGCGCTGACGCAGCTCACGGTCGAGGTCGTCACCACCGTGCTGCTGCTGCTCGGCCTGCGCTGGCTGCCGCAGCGCCGGCGCATCCCCGGCGAGCGCGGTCCGGAGGTGCTGACCTTCACCCGAAGGCTGCGCGATCTCGGCATCGCGGTCGGTGCCGGCGGCGGATTGGCGACGCTGTCTTATGCCGTGATGACGCGCACTCCGCCCGACCTGCTGGCGCTCGACTTCCTTGCCCGCGCCTATACCGAGGGCGGCGGCACCAACGTCGTCAACGTCACGCTGCTGGATTTCCGCGGCTTCGACACGCTGGGCGAGATCTTCGTGGTCGCCACGGTCGCGCTCGCTACCTACGCGCTGCTGCGCCGCTTCCGCCCCGCGCCGGACAGCCTCGATGCGCCGATGCAGCAGCTGCACCAGCATGCCCTGCCGGCGACGGCAACGGTCCCGGGCGAGGCGCGGCCGATGGCCGACTGGCTGCTGGTGCCCGCCGTCCTCACGCGGCTGCTCTTCCCGGCCATGCTGCTGGTCGCCGCCTTCCTGCTGCTGCGCGGGCACGACCTGCCGGGCGGCGGCTTCTCGGCCGGCATGGTCGTGGCGATCGCGGTGATCCTGCAGTACATGATCGGCGGCACGGAGTGGACCGAGGACCGGCTGAGCTGGCTGCGGCCGCGCGCGTGGATCGGCGCGGGGCTGCTGCTATCCGCCGGCACCGGGGTGGCCGCCTGGGCTTTCGGCCGGCCCTTCCTCACCTCCTATTTCCGCTATCTCGACCTGCCGGTGATCGGCAAGGTTCCCGCCGCCAGCGCCCTGGTCTTCGACATCGGCGTCTTCGCCCTGGTGGTGGGCGCGACCCTGCTGATGCTGGTCGCCCTGGCGCACCAGTCCGTGCGCGGCCGCCGCGCGGCGCCGTCGGCGCCCGTGGCGCGGATGCCGGCCACGGTGGGGGAGGACTGATGCAGCTCGTCGTCTCTCTGGCGATCGGCCTGCTGGCCGGCTCCGGCGTCTGGCTGCTGCTGCGGGCGCGCACCTTCCAGGTCACCATCGGCCTCGCACTGCTGTCCTACGCGGTGAATCTCTTCATCTTCTCGACCGGCGGGCTGCGCACCGGCGCCGAGGCCGTCCTGGAACCCGGCGAGGTAGGGAGCCTGGCCGGCTACGCCGACCCGGTGCCACAGGCGCTGGTGCTGACCGCGATCGTCATCGGCTTCGCCACCACGGCGCTGCTGCTGGTCGTGCTGCTCGCGGCACGCGGGCTGACCGGGTCCGACCACGTCGACGGGCGGGAGCGGGAGCGGTGACCGGCTGGACCGACCACCTTGTGATCGCCCCGATCGTCGTACCGATGCTGGCGGGCGCCGTGATGATCCTTGCGGGCAACCGTTGGCGTGGGCTGGCCGCCGGGCTTGGCCTCGCCTCCACGATCGCGCTGCTGGCACTCTCGGCCGCCCTGCTGGTACTGGCGGATGCGCCGGAGGTGCGGGTCTACCGGCTGGGCGACTGGCCGGCCTCCTTCGGCATCGTGCTGGTGCTGGACCGGCTCTCGGCGATGATGGTGGCGCTGACCTCCGTTCTCGGCTTCGCCGCCTTCGTCTTCTCGCTGGCCCGCTGGCACCGCGCGGGGGTGCAATTCCACCCGCTGTTCCAGTTCCAGCTCATGGGGCTGAACGGCGCCTTCCTGACCGGCGACCTGTTCAACCTGTTTGTCTTCTTCGAGGTCATGCTCGCCGCCTCCTATGGTTTGGCGTTGCACGGCTCCGGTACCGCGCGGGTCCGGGCCGGGCTGCACTACATCGTCATCAACCTCGTGGCGTCGCTGCTCTTCCTGGTCGGCGTCAGCGTCGTCTACGGCATCGCCGGCACGCTCAGCATGGCCGACTTGGCGATCCGCCTGCGCGGCATAGCGGCCGCGGACCGGGCGCTGCTGGAGGCCGGGCTCGCCGTGCTCGGCATCGCCTTCCTGGTCAAGGCCGCGATGTGGCCGCTCGGCTTCTGGCTGCCGGGCACCTATGCCGCAGCCAGCGCCCCGGCCGCGGCGATCCTCTCCATCCTCAGCAAGGTCGGCATCTATGCGGTGCTGCGCGTCTGGCTGCTGCTGTTCGGCGACGGCGCGGGCGACTCCGCGGGCTTCGGCGGCACCTGGCTGACCCTCGGCGGCCTGCTCACGCTCGGCTTCGGCTCGGTCGCGGTGCTGGCGAGCCAGAACCTCGCGCGCCTGGCCGGGGCGAGCGTGCTCGTCTCCTCCGGGACGCTGCTGACGGCGATCGGCCTGGGCAAGGCGGCCGTCACCGCCGGCGCGCTGCTCTACCTCGTCGGTTCGGTGCTGGCGATCGGCGCCTTCTTCCTGCTGATCGAGCTCGTCGAGCGCGGCCGCGACATCGGCGCCGACGTGCTGGCTGTGACGCGCGAGGCCTTCGGCACCGGCGAGGACCAGGAGGATGGCGAGCCCGGGGAGCGGGATGCGGTCGGCGTGCCGATCCCCGCCGCGGTAGCGACCCTCGGCGTCTCCTTCCTGGCCTGCGCGCTGCTGCTGGCCGGCCTGCCGCCCTTCTCCGGCTTCCTCGCCAAGTTCGCCATGCTGTCGCCGCTGCTGGCGCCGAACGGGGGCCCACCGCCGGCGATGGCCTGGGTGGTGACGGCCGCGCTGATCCTCTCGGGGCTCACGACGGTGGTGGCCATGGTGCGCGCAGGGATGGATGCCTTCTGGGTCTCTCCGGCCGTGATCCCGGTCCGGGTCAGCGTTGTGGAGTTCCTGCCCGTGGCGCTGCTGCTCATGCTCTGCGCCCTGCTGACGATGACCGCCGGCCCGGCCTTCGACTACGCCGCCGCGGCGGCGCAGGCACTGCACGATCCGACCGGCTACCTGCGCGCGGTGCTGCCAGCAGCGGCAAACCTGCGATGAGGCGCGTCCTGCCACATCCGCTGATCGCGCTCGCGCTGCTGCTGTCCTGGCTGGTGCTGGCCGGGAGCGCCTCGCCCGGCACCATCCTGCTCGGCAGCATCATCGCGTTCGCCGGTTCCTGGGCGCTGGCGTCGCTGGCGCCGCCCCGGGCGCGGCTGCGCCGTCTTGCGGTGCTGCCCGGCCTCCTGCGCGACGTCCTGGTGGAGGTGGTGCGCTCGAACAACGCGGTGGCGCGGATCATCCTCGGCCCGGCGGTCGAAGGGACGCGGCGGTCCGGCTTCGTCCACATCCCGCTCGACATGCGCTCGCCCCAAGGTCTGGCGGCGCTGGCCTGCATCCTCACCGCGACGCCCGGTACGGTCTGGGTGGAGTACGATTCCACCGAAGGTACCATGCTGCTGCATGTCCTCGACCTGATCGACGAAGCGGAGTGGGTTCGCATCGTCAAGGAGAAGTGGGAACGGCGCCTGATGGAGATCTTCGAATGAGCGTCGCGCTGCTCGCCTGGGCCGTCCTGCTGGTGCAGCTGCTGCTGCTGGCGGCGATGGGCTGCGCGGTGCTCCGCCTGCTGCTCGGGCCGCGGGCGCAGGACCGGGTGCTCGCGCTTGACACGCTCAACGTCAACGCGACGATGCTGCTGCTGGTCTTCGGCATCCGCACCGGCAGTCCGCACTACTTCGAGGCGGCGCTGCTCATCACGCTGCTCGGCTTCGTCACGACGGCAGCGCTCGCGAAATTCCTCATGCGCGGCGAGGTGATCGAATGACCCATGCTGCCGACCTGCCCCTCTGGGCGGCGCTGATCATTGCCGTGCTGCTGCTGCTGGGTGCCGGGCTGGCGCTCGTCGGCTCCTTCGGCCTGTTGCGCCTGCGGGGCTTCTACGAACGCGTCCATGCGCCGACCCTCGGCACGACGCTCGGGATCTGCAGCGTGCTGGCGGCCTCGATGCTGTTCTTCTCGCTGTTGCAGACGCGCCTGGTCCTGCATGAGATCCTGATCGCGGTGCTGATGGTCATCACCACGCCGGTCACGCTGATGCTGCTAGCCCGCGCCGCGCTCTATCGCGACCGGGTCGAGAGGAACGGGTCGGTGCCGCCGCCGCCAGGGGTCCGGTGGGAAGGCGGCGAGGAGCGCTGACTGGGCTCGCTTCGTCGCCCTTGCGGGGCCTGGCGGGCATCACCGCCCTCGTCAACCGCGGCCGTATCCCGTCGCGCCCGATCGGCTTCGCCATGCGGAGAGGCCTTGGGTCGCGCCGGGACGGGCGGGGCACGCTGAGGTGGGTTCTGTTGCAGCTTTTTGGAACGCTCACGGCAAGATAGCAGCCGGGTATGGCGCGACTGGCGCCGACCGCCCGGAGGGCGGCGCGGACTTGCCGGCCTTTGTGGCTGCCGAGGTTGCCGGCGACCACGATGTCGCCAGGGCTGAGAGTTGCACGAGGGATTGGCTGACCCAGGCGGTGAAGGAGAGGCCGTTGATCAGCCCGTCGATGACGCAGGGCGCGACGATGCGGTCATGGCGCAGGCCGGCGAGGAAGGTGAGCGTCTTCCAGTGGCCGTGCGGTACCCTGGCCAGCAGCGGCGTGCCGCGCGGGCTCCAGCCGCGGGTGCGCGTCATGTTGGTCTTGGCCCCATTCAAGGCTTTGCCTTGAACCATCGACGAAGACCAGGCGGGCGGGATCAGACCGGTGCTGATGCGTCCGCCAGCGGGTCCGCCGGCGCGCCAGGTCCGGCCGATCCGTCTCGCTGGTCAGCAGCGTCTTTTTGAAGCTGAGGCCCCGGCGGCGCAGGAAGCGCCAGACGGTGTCGGGCGCCACCGCAATACCCGCCACCCGCAGGTCGGCAGCCAGGGCGCGCACCGTCCCGTCCGCTTTCGATGCCAGCCGAGTGGTGACCAGTGCGGTGCGGATTGGCCAGCTCGTCCGCGCCGAGCAGGGCCTTGCGGCCAAAAGGCGCGACAGCCGACGTCCGCTCATGCTGCTGAAGGCGGCCGATGCGGTCACCGCAACCTCGAAGCGGGCCGCCGCCTCTCGGACGGTCGCACCGGCCGTCAGCGGAGCGGCGACGCGCCAGCGCAAGTCCAGGGAAAGCGGCCGGGCCATTGCCGCTGGCTTCCTACCCAGCGGCAATCTTGGATCACATCAGCCCCGCGTCGCGGAAGACCTCTTCCGATCCAACACCGTGCTGACACACGCTAGCGGCCTGACTCACACCAAATAGCCTCCGGCAAACCCGGCGCGGTTGACGGTGCCCACAGGTCGGCACCTTGGGCAGCAAAGACGGCGTCCATGGCAAACGTGCGCAGATCTCGCTGCACAGACCGCAGGAGGTTCGCCTCGGCAACACACAGTCCAGCATCAGTCCCGTCGTCGGGAGCAAGACGGGCGACCAACACTTCCATTTTGGTCACCAGGGCAGCGAGCGAGTGTGACGGCATGGCAGCCAGGCTCGCCACCATCACGAGGTCGCCATTGTCTCCCGGGCCGTCCTCCAGCCATGCTTCAGTTTCGGGAACCGCTGCACGTGCTGCGGCCTGCAGCTGCGGCGCATCAGGGCGATGCGCCGCAACCGCAACTCGGCTGGCAGGAAAGAGCAGGATGTCAGCCATGGTCAGCATCCAACACTGAGGACACTGATTCAGTGGGTGCGGAGCAGTTCGCGCTCAGCACCGACGGCCGAAGGTGCGGCAGCATCCAACCGGTAGGCGCCACGATCGGTCAGCAGGAGCCGCGGGCTCGACGGATCGGCTTCCATCTTCTGCCGCAGGCGGTAGATGTGGGTCTCCAGCGTGTGGGTGGTGACGCCGCTGTTGAAGCCCCAGACATCGGCCAGCAGCGTCGTGCGGTCCACGGCCGCGCCATTTGCCCGCAGCAGGTACTTCAGGATCCGGCATTCCTTATCGGTCAGTCGCACCTTGCGGTTCTTGCCGGGGTCCAGCAGCAGCTTGGCGCTCGGGCGGAACTGGTAGGGTCCGATGCTGAAGACCGCGGCTTCCGAGTTGTCGAAGGTGCGCAGTTGGGCGCGGACTCGGGCCAGCAACTCCGGCAAGCGGAAGGGCTTGGCGACGTAGTCATTGGCACCGGCATCAAGGCCACGGACCACGTCGGCTTCCGCATCCGCGCCGGTCAGCATGATGATCGGCGTGTTGTTGCCGTCGCGTCGGAGCTGGGCGCAGAAGTCCCGCCCATCTGCGTCCGGCAGGCCAACATCCATCAGGATGGCATCGTAGCGGACTTCCGCCTCGGCCAGCTTGGCGGTCGCCTCGGAGGCGCTCTCCGCCGCCACCGCAAAGAAGCTGCCGTCCATCGAGATCTGCTCGGCGAGGGTAGCGCGCAGCGTGGCATCGTCTTCGATAATGAGGATGGGACGCGGGGTCATGAGGGGGATCCTGAGCCGAGTGAGTACGCCATCGCTGCACATTGGTGTCTCAAATCTGATCCAATGTTCAACTTAGGGGTTTAAATACGGAAGTTGGATCGCCTTTATCAACGCCAGAATCAGGGCCAGCCAGCACGATGCCGTGTTGCAATGAACGCGTGTGCTTCTCGCACGAACACAACCAAAGATTGATTTTTGATGATTGGCAAACAGTCGAGGATGCTGAGTGGCACAGGTGGCAAACAGCCTGTCCGCCGGGCCCCACCGATCTGGCTTGGCAGGGAAAGTAGCCGGAAGCCTGGTTGGCGTCCGGGCGGGCTATGGAAGGCGCCAGGGCAGTGCGGGCAGCCGGTCGACAATGAGCCAGGGATCCTCACCCTTCCCTGCCTACGGGTTCTTTGCGAAACCGCTCGGCCGGGAATCTCCGGTTGCGTCTGCCTTCCAACAGAATCTAGCATTTCAGGCAAAGGTCGTCCGCCCACGGCCGAACGGAGGAACACGGCTATGGCGCTCAAGATTGTCGAGATCCACCACCCTGCGCTGCGCATCGATGGCAGCGAACCCGGCTTGGCCGCCAACCGCACCTTCTACGAGGGGGTACTTGGTCTCACCACCGACCCCAAGCGACCGACATTGCCGGGAATTCCTGGTCTCTGGATCAATGTTGGCGAGGTCGGGCAACTTCACCTCATCGGCGGAGCGCAACCCTCGCCGCTGGCCAAGGAAGGGCCCGACAAGGATCCTGCGGGTCCGCACGTGGCGCTAGCCGTCCAGGATGTCGTGGAGGCGCGTGCCGAGCTTGATCGGCTGGGTGTCGACTACTGGGTTACGGTGGGCGTCAACGGTCCGCAGGCCCAGCAGCTTTTTCTGCGCGACCCGAACGGCAACATGCTCGAGATGCACCAGGTCGACCAATGCCGCTGCCGTGCCGCCAACCGAAGACCGCTTGCGGCCGAGTAGAGGTGCCCCCATCCGTCACACATTTTGACGGCTTGGCTCAGCCCATTTCTGGTTTTCGCCATGCGGTTGCGTCCCGCACGGCGGGTGCGCCATCACCGACACCTGGACGGACGAAAATTCCGTCGAAGGCGGCGCCCTGGTCGAGCACGACCGCACCCTCCCGGCAGAGCTCGAGGCCGGCGACAAGCGTACTGGCCAGCGCCGCCCGCCGCTGCAACCGCACGGTGATCCCCTCCCCAACCGCCGCCGGCAGGAAGGCCTCCAAGGCTGCACCCTGCGACAGGCCGGCCAGCAGCCGCCGCATCTGCAACAGCGCCTCTGGCACCCGCCAGAGCGGCGGCGGGTTGGGCCGGTAGACCCGCTCCCACGCCGGCAACTCCAGCAGGGTCAGGCAGGCCCGCAGCAGAGAGGTGACGTCAGCCGCCGGTTGCGCGTCGGCCGCGGGTTGCGGTTCACCGCGGGCAAAGACCTCCCGCCCAAGCTGCGGCCGCCGCTCCAGCCGGTCCTCCAAGCGCCTCGCCGCGTCGCGGTCGGCGAGGCGCTGCCGCAAGCCGACTGCCTCGGCCTGAGCACTGTCGTCGGGCAGTTCCGGCGGGAGCAGGCGTGTGCGCAGGAGGGTCAGTCAGGCAACCAGGATGTGCCACTCGGCCAGCCGGGCCAGCGGCACCTGCCGCCGCGCGATCGCCGCATCGACCGCGGCGGCGAACTGCTCGGCCAGGGTGGCGATGGACAGCTGCGCCCGGGCCAACCCTGAAGCAACGGGTAGACGGAAGACGAGATCATTCGGTTGAAGATGCTGAAGCTCGCCATGTGCGACGGCGCCGGCACCGATCTGCTAAGGGCCCGGATGTTGCCGATCTCGACGCCGAGCTGCACCGAGATTGAGGCAAGGCCGATATACGGACTTCTGATACAAAGGGTCCGTCGCTGCTCGGCACGGGGCCAGCGTGCCACTCAATGCAACCTAATAATGTCGACCGATCATCCTGCGCCACCAGGGAGGCCCAGGTTCATCCTCTACCCACGCATATCCCCGCTCCTCTCGTCCCCACCGGCGAGGTGTCGGTTCGGATGATGTTGGAATTCTGCCGACGGCAGGTGTCTGGATATGAGGCAGGATTCGGTCCTGCGCTACACGGTGCGGGACCGCCTGGTGTTCTTCGGTGGAGCCATGCGGCTCAATTGCTGCTTCGATTGTCGCCGCCGTGGCTCGTGTGACGTCGACCGCTTCGCGGATTGCGACGAGCAACTCCTGTCGCAACTGTTCGACGCTCTCTCGTGCAGCAGTCTCGATGACGTCCGCTCGGCCGAGCGCATCTCTCGCCTTCTGCTCTGCGACGGCAGCGCGAATTTCAGCATCCTGGCGCGCTTCACGCTCCAGTTCGATACGCCTTTCTGCGTCGTCGGCGCGGTGCTCGGCTTGCTCTGTGCGACGACGTAAGTCGCTGGCAAGTCGTTCCAGAGCCCCGAGCACAGATTCGACCGCGGGAGCGTTTGGGCCCTGATTCGGGATAGACATATATGATCCTGCATAGACCTTGGTTGTGGGAAGTGCCCTGTTTGTCTGGCCGCAGTCTTTCAAGACGGCGGCGACCTCAAGCAGGCTAAGCGGCATCCTTGAGCAGAAGTTCGTATTGGATTTGAACACAGTGGTCCGCAAATGGCGCTGCGGCGCGGTCCCGACCCTGCGACAGTCCCGCCGCGCTGTGAGCGAGGTCGACCGGATGAATGCAACCTGTGTCACGGCAAGCTTTGGCCCGACGCGTCCATGCGGTGTGGCAGGTCGGTCGCCCTGCAGGGCGAAGAACAACTGCTCGCCCACGTGTTGGGCTTGGCCATCGGTGCCGAACCAGCAACGGAAACTGCCCAACTCACATTGCTGGAGCTGATCCGGGCACCTGCACAGCTTGAGCCCCCCTTGGCCGCCGCACTGATCCAACCTAATCACGGCCTATCCTGAGAGGCTCCAATGCGCCTGTGGCTCCTGCCTTTGCTGCTCGTCGCCTGCGCCTCCCCCGTGCCGCCCGAGCCTCCAGTATCGCGCAGTGCACCGGAGGCGGCAGTCTGCCGTGACGAAGACGGGCGGGTGTTGCGGCAGGATCCCCGTCTCGGCGCTCAGACCGGCTTGCCGACGCCACGTTCCATCTACACCCGTCGTGCGGCCACCTTCCGTGCCGGACCCAAAAGTGACGAGGCGGAGCTGTTCACGCTGGAGAAGCCGTTGCCGGTCGTGATTCTTCGAGAGTGCGGCTTTTACCGACTGACGCGCGCGCCGGACGGGCGGACAGGCTGGTTGCGAGCCAGCGCCCTGACAACGCGCCCGCCCGCACAGGCGCGCCGCGTCGCGCCTTAGATTTGGACGACCCAACGCTGTTTGCCACGCAGCGCGGGCTCCGTGCCGAGCACCGCAAAGCTGCGGCCAACGGAGACTTTGGTGCGTTTCACCTGACCCGCAGGGAACGCCATTCACGGACCAATTGGGATTTTTGCAAACCATTCGGCGTAAGGTGTCGAGCGGGCGAGGTACCGGTTGAAATCAGGCGTGCCGTCATCCCACCAGACCGGACCGCGCTCACCCAACGCAACCTTCGCTACCTCCACTTGCAAACGCGCCGCTTCACGAGCGGCGTCATCGCCAGCGCGCATGGCTTGCTGTTTCGCACGTCGGGCCGCCATCAGCGCCGTCACCAATTCAGCGCGTCGCTCATCGCCCAAACTTGGATTTGAGCAGCGCCAAAGCCGTCCGCGCACGGCGAGATATCGACCATCTGGAGTCACCGGATATGTCATGGGCGGAGCAGCGCCGCCGGGTTCTCGCCGGTGAGGCAGCCGCTGCGACAGAATCGTCGGCAGGGTGCAAGGATGCCGCGCGGCGCATTCATTGCGTGCCGCCGCAGCCGGGCGCCGCTGACGCGCCTGGGCTCACCCGGATTGCCTCGAAGGCCTGATCCTGTTCGAGCCTGGCCGCACCTTCGCGGCTGAGCTCGAGCCCGGCGAGCAGGGTACTGGCCAGCGCGCTGCGCCGCCACAGCGACGCCTCCTCCGTCACCGGCGTGGGCGGCAACAGGTCATTCAGCGCCACGTCCGCGGACAGACGGGGCAGCAAGGCACGGATCCGCGCCAGCGCCTCCGGCACCCGCCAGAGTGCTGGCAGCCGCGGCCGGTAGACCCGCTCGCGCGCCGGTAACTCCAGCAGGGTCAGGCAGGCGCGCAGCAGCGCGGTCAGGTCAGCCGCCGGCGGCGCGTCGGCGGCAGGCTCCGGCTCGCCCCGCGCGAACATCTCCCATCCGAGTTGCGGCCGCCGCTCCAGCCAGTCGGCGAGGCGCCGCGCCGCGTCCCGGTCGGCCAGGCGCTGCCGCAGCCCGGCCGCCTCGGCCTGCGCCGCATTGTCGGACAGCTCCGGCAGCAGGCGGGTGCGCAGCAGCGTCAGCCAGGCCGCCATGATGTGCCACTCGGCCACCCGCGCCAGAGGTACCTGCCGGTGGTCGATGGCGGCGTCCACCGCGGCGGCGAACTGCTCCGCCAGGGCGGCAATGGAGAGTTGCGCCAAGTCGACCCGCTGCGCCCGCGCCAGTTCCAACAGCAGGTCAAGCGGGCCCTCCCAGGCGCCGAGCCGCAGCGCCGGCGCCCCGGCATTGCCGACCGCGGCCGGCGCGCCCGCGACGAAGGCCTCGGCGCTATCCGGCTCAGGGGTCATCGTAAAGCGGCCGGACGTCGAGCCGCAGTGCCGGCCAGCGGGCGCGCAGCGCCAGGATGGCCGGCCAGGGCGTCCAGTCGGCCGACCAGAAGCCCAGCCAGACCAACCCAGGATCCCCGTGCCTCGGCTGGCCCGGCCTGGGAACCGGCAGCTCCACCACGCCGCGCAGCGCCTGGGTGGTGCCCCAGTGCTCCCACAGCCAGGCGCGGGTCTCCGCCGCCTCCGGCCCGAGCCGCAGCAGGCGGTTGGGAACGGGCAACAGCCGGTGCAGGTCGAGCGGGCAGGCCCGGCTGGCTGCCGCCCGCTCGGCGACCCGACGCTGGCGCGCCTCGGCGGCATCGCGCAGCTGGCCGGCGAGGATGCGGCATCCCTCCAGGCTGAGGCTGCGCCGCTGCGGCGCCGGCGGCACCGCCAGGAGGTGGAACCAGTCCTCCGCCGCCGGGCCGAGGTCGTGCTGCCAGGGGATCACCCCGGCGCCGGCCGCTGCGGCACGGACGGCCGCCACCTCGGCCGGCGCTCCGGTGACGCGCAGGTGGTGGTAGAGCCAGTCCGTGTGCGGCAACGCCAGCACCTCGGGCGCCGGCGTCCCCTCCCCTGGTTCTGTCTCGGCCTGCGCCGCCGTCCCACGCGTCACAGGTCGAGCAGCTTGGTGGCGCTGTCGGTCACCAGCTTCGCCCGGCGGACATAGCCGCGCATGGTCTTCAGGTCGCGGTGCCGGGTGTGGTCCATCACCTGCTCGTCGCGGGCCCCGGCCAGGTAGGCCTCGGTGACAAAGCCCGCCCGCAGTCCGTGCGGCGAGAGCCGCTCCGAGCCGTGCACCGTCAGCTTCGCTTCGGCCGCGCGTCGCCGCAGGATGTCGCGCACCGCATCGCCGCCGAGCCGGGCGTGCTCGATCGTGCCCCAGCGGTCGATCTTGCGGAACACCGGGCCATACTGGCAGCTAGAGGCCTCCAGCCAGGCTTCCAGCGCGCGCACCGGGCAGGTTTCCCGCCGCTTGCCGCGGCCGAGGCCGAGCTCGACGCCCTTGCCTTCCTGGTCGGTCTTGGATGAGGGCAGCAGGATCCGCAGTCCGGCCTCGGTGAAGCGCAGATGCTCGCGGTCGATGCCGACCAGCTCGGACCGCCGCAGCGCCCCGGCAAAGCCGACCAGCAGCAGGGCGCGGTCGCGCAGCCCGGTGGTGTCACCTCCGCATACCGCGACCAGCTTCTTCAATTCGGTCGATGTCAGCGCCGCGGCCTGGCGGCGACGGCTGCCGTGCTGGCGGGCGATGCCCTGCAGGGTGGTGCGGATCGCCGGGTCGCCGGCCGCCCAGGCCAGGCCGCGCAGCCGGTGCTGCTGGCCGATCGCGGCGAGACGGCGGTCGAGCGCGGCGCGGGAGTACAGCCCGGCCAGCGAGGCGAGGTAGGCGACAACCGCGGTGGGCGGCGCCGGCAGCGGCGCGCAGCCAGCCTCGGCGCACCACCCACTAAAATGCCGCCAGTCGGCGGCGTAGGCCCGCAGCGTGGCGGGGGCGAGGGCATCGGCGGCATAGGCGCGGGCGGCGGCGACCGCGGCGAAGGCGTTGGCGTTGGCGTTGGCGTTGGCGTTGGCAGTAGCGGTCCCGGCCGCCGGCACGATCGTACCCTCCGCCTCCTCGTTCATGTCCCTGCCGCGCCCCGCCGTGGACCCGGAGTCTGGCGGCTTGCCGCGATTGCGGCAAGCCCCGACTAAGGCGCGGTAAGCGGGACTTATCGCGTGTTAGGAAAGTGCTTGGACAGCGCTGAACTTTGGAAATGGCCCTGAGCGCAGAGGCCTAGCCGAAAGGCTATCCAGGGCCATGAGCATCGCCCCAGCCTGGTGATAGTCAGCAACGGCTCACCGGCATCGCTGGGTCGACTGCCTAGCCTGTGCCGCGTTCAACAGGAGATCGGTGTCTGGCAACGCGACATCTCAGCCGAGCCGCTCAACCACGGCCTGACGGCTTCACAGTCCCTCTAAGATCGAAGAAAAAAACATAGGAATCCCTATGAAGCTTGGTTGGCCTATTTTCATAGGGATTCCTATTCTTCGAGGTTCAATGTCTGGACGCAGCACAGCCACCGAAGCGTCGACGCTCGATGCCGGGAGTGGCGCCAAGGATGGACCGCCCTTCCCGCTGGTGCTGCCGAGTGAGCTGGAGCTCGCCGCGCTCAAGCGCTGGAAGCAGCAACACTGGGTCGAGTTCGCTCTGCTCGCGCTGGCGCGCGGCGGCATCGAGGCCGTTCGCATCGAGGATCTTGCGCGACGCAGCGACCGTACCCCGGGCAGCTTCTACAGCCATTTCCCCAATCGTGAGGCGTTGCTCGACGCCATGGTTGAGGACTGGTTGCGGCGGAAACTCACTCAAGTCGATTGGGTCCACGACCACCTGCGGCGCACCGGCCGTTTCTCTCTCTCTGGCATCCTGCAGGACGCCGCCGAGCGCCGGGCCGGCCGGTGGACCGGGCAGTCCGGTTCCGAGCTGGAACTCGCCATGCGCATCTGGGCGCAGAACAATCCGCGGGCCCTGTGCGCCGTCCGCCGGGTCGATGCCCTCCGCATCGACGCCGCGCGGCAGATGGTCCTCGCCGAGTACCCCGGGGCTGAGCATCCAACCGAGATCGGCTTGTTGCTGAACTGGATCCTCGCGGGCCGCCACATCGTCTTCCTCGACTCCGCCGAGCTGGCGCTGCCCACGCAGGGCGACACGGCGGCGAAGCTCCTGCTGAAGCTTGCCGGGGCGGATGCGGGCCCGGCGAGCGCAGCGCCCGGAGTGCCCCGCAAACCTGCTGCGCGGAGGCGACGAAAGTGAAGCGAGTAGAGTTCAACCGCCGTTCTGCCCTGGCAGCCATTGCCGCCACGGCCCTCCCCGCGCCGTCGCATGCGCAGCAGCGCATGCCGGACCTCGTCAAGCTGATCGTGGGCCTGCCGCCGGGCAGCCTGCCGGATATCATCGCCCGGACCATGGCGTCCTACCTCGCGGGCCGCGTCGCACCCTCCGTGGTGGTGGAAAACCGCGTGGGAGCTGCTGCGCGACTGGCCGTTGATGCGGTGCTGCAGGGCCCGCGGGACGGCAGCTAGATCCTCGTGACCCCGTCGGGGGTGCTTACGCTTGCGCCGCATACCTTCAAGACCCTGGCCTACAGGCCGTTCGAGGACCTGCAACCGGTCAGTCTGCTCGGCCGCGCCGCCTTCAGCTTCTGCGTCGGCCCAATGGTGGCAGGGTCGGTGCAGACGGTGCACGACTTCGCGGAATGGTGCCGTGCCAATCCGGCCAAGGCATCCTACGCCAGCGTAGCCGCCGGCTCGCCGCCGCATTTCGTGGGCGAGATGATGAAGCTCGCGCTGCAGTTCGACTGCACGCATGTGGCAGGCCGCAACGACCCGGTGCCCGAAGTCCTCGGCGGGCAGATCGCGGCGATGAGCCGGGCGAGTGCGGACATGCTACGGCTGGCCGGCGACCCGCGCCTGCGCATCCTGGGGATCACTGGCACGGCGCGCTGGTCGCGCATGCCTGACACGCGGACCTTCGCGGAGCAAGGCGTGCCTGGCCTCGACTGGCTCGACTGGTACGGCCTGTACCTGCCCGCCGGCGCTCCGCCCGGCCTCGCAGCCAGGCTATCGGAGACAATCCAGGCCGCCTTCCGCAATGCGCGCTTCGGCGAGCAGTGGCGCACCGCGCTGACGATTGACCCCGAGGCGTCGACCCCCGAGGCGTTGGATCGCCTCGGCCGCTCCGACCTCGAGCGGTGGGCCGGCGTGGTCAAGGCTACCGGGTTCGCCGCGGAGTAGGTGCTGGGACTGTCAGGGCGCCTGAAGCGGAAGCAGTGCGGAAAACCCACGGCTTCCTGCCATTGTGGCGCTCTTCTCCAATACCCGGGAAGGGCGGTTATGGAGCCTGAGCGAATAACGTCGGCTATCCTTCTGGAGCCAGGGGAAGCGGGCCTTATCGCGGGAAATCTAGAGCACCTAGATGATCGCAGGGAGGATGAAACACTGCGATTCCGCCAAGCTTAGCGATCCCGATACCGCGGGCATCGGCATGGCAGCCGCCAAGTGGCTGGCTGACCAGAAGGGCGCGATGATCATCGCCTCCGATGCCTCTGGCCGCGAGGTCCTTCTGCCACGGCCGCCCGCCCCGGGTGTGTCGGTCGGCCATCTTGCCGCTTGCGGCCGCGGGTGAAGTGCCCCCGCGGCCCAAGCTGATCCTCTTACCAGTAGCGATGCCGCGACCCGCCGCCCAGGGTTCCCATCGTGAGGAGGCCAAGCGCGTAGCCGATGACCCCGGCGACGAGCAGCGACACCACGGGCTGGTCCTTGACGGCACGCCCGACTTGGTGCGCGGCCTGGTCTGCCGCCTGCTTGACGTCGCCATAGGCTTCCTGGGCGCGCCCGGCGACCTGACGGGCCACGCCCTCGGCGCGGTGCCCGGCATCGCCGGTGACCTCGCCGAAGCTTTCCTGCGCCTTGCCGACGATGCCGCGTGCCGCGCCTTCGAGATTTTCGCTGTTCATGTCTGTTCTCCGTTGCGATGTGTCGTGTGCTGCCGGTCGGGCTCGTGCGTCAGGCCGCGACCGGGGTGCGGGTGCCGCGCCGCGCGCCGAGCACCGCGGTGCCGGCACCCAGCAGCAACGCCAGGAAGCCGGTGAAGGCCGCGACCGAAGCGCCCTTCGCCGATGCATCGGCCGCGCGCCGCGCGCGGTCCTCGGCATCCTTCAGCGTCTGCTGCGTCTGCTGCTCCACCTGCCGGATGCGTGCCTCCGCCGCCTGCTGGTCGAGGCCAAACTCCGCCGCGACAAGCTGCGTCAGCCGATCGCGCTCGGCTTGGCCGAACTCCTGCTCGGCAACCCGTCGAGCAAGCAGGCTGCCGATCTCGGCCTTGCGCTGGTCGGAGGTCATCCGCGCCGGGTCGCCGCCGCCGTTCAGCGCGTCCTGGATCCGCTGGAGCGCGGACTGTGCCGTTCCCTGCAGCGCGGCGGTATCGGTCCGCCCAGCCGTCTCGCGGCCCGCCGCGGTGGCCAGCGACCCGACGCCGCCCGCTAGGCCGCCGACGATGTCCGAGGCGCCCCGTGCCGCCGAGGACGCCAGGCCCACCGCGACATTGCCGAGCAACGCCACCGAGACCAAGGCACAGGCGCTCCAAACGGCCAGACCGTGCAGGGAGCCATCCGTGCCGTCCACAGCACCGGAGAGCCTCGCGGCAACATAACCGCCGACGCCGAGCGCGATCAGGTTTGCGACCAGGACCCAGGCAGCAGCGCCGATCCCGACGGTGGTGGCACTCGGCGTGTCGTGGGCCGCCGCGTCGACGGTAGTGGCGCCGATGCCGAGGCCAAGCAGGTTCAGGGTGAGGCCGACCGCAAGCGCGATGACGACGCCCGCGAGCACGGCACCCCAGGAGATTCGGCGTAGGGATGGCGCGTCGCCTATCCAAGTCGGGCGCGCGCCAAGGTTCGGTCCGGCCATGCGGCCGGAACTGGTGGCTGACATCGAATGAGAGTCCTATCGGTAGGGGCCGCCGCACAGGTCGAGGCGGCTGGGCCGGAAGCAGGTCGGGCGCGGCCGGGGCCGCGCCCGATGCCGTTCGGCTTAACGTCCGGTGGCGTCGCGGACCGCGTCCTTGGCCCCGCCCACGCTGCTCTGAACCTTGCCCGCTGCCTTCTCGGCCGCGCCCTCGGCCTGGGTCGAGGTGTCGCCCGTGACCTTGCCGAGCGTCTCCTTGACGGCACCCTTGATCTGCTTTGCGGCTCCGGCGATGCGATCCTTGTCCATATGCACTCTCCTCTCTGTTGCCGGACCGACCATTCCGTTGCGGAACAGCAGGCTTGGTCCGGGGCCGGTGCAAAACCCACTCGAACTCGCGTGGTTCCCTCCGACACGGGGAGAACTTGGTGGGACGCTGCGCGATCCACAGAGCCGGATGCATCAGTCCGGATGGATCAGCTGCATCAAAGCGCCCGTTGTCGCCCGCCCTCGGCGAGTGACATGCCCGTGAAGCCGCGCTCGCGTGCCCAGACGACGAGGGCGGCGCGGCTATGCACGTCGGTATGCGCATAGAGTGCGTTGACGTGGTTACGCACGGTGGCGAGCGAGAGACCAAGGCGCTTGGCAATGGCGGGATTGTCCAGCCCTTCGCAGACCAGGCCGAGCACCTCGCGGCGGCGCCCGGCGATGTCGGCGAGGATCGTGTCCGGCCTGCCGTCGGTGCGGCCGGGCCGGCGCAGGCGAGCCAAGGCTTCCAGCACGGTGCGGCTGAACCAGGACGTGTCCCGCATCACCGCCTCGAGCGCCACGACGATATCCGCCTCGGTCCGCCGCTGTTCGGTGACGTCGCGGATGGCGAGGAGGACATGCAGCCGGTCGTTGATGTCCACCGTCTCGGCCGAGACGAGGCAATCCAGCGCGCCGCCCTCCTTCGGGCAGAGGCGTGCCGGATGGTTGTGGACGCTGCCCGCCTCGGCCAGACGCCGGTCGAATTCGCGCCGGGCCGCCTGATCCTCCCACAAGCGGTGCTCGGCCGGGTTGCGTCCGACGATGTCCGCCTCGCCATGGCCGAGCACCTGCCGGAAGGCGTCGTTCACCAGCACGAACCGCAGCCCCGGGGCGCCCGCCTCGGCGACGGCCATCGGCACGGGGGCCAGGCGGAAGGCCTTGGCGAAGCGCTCCTCGCTCTGCCGCAGCAGGCCCTCCGCCCGCCGCCGCGGCTCAAGATCGGCAAAGGTGAAGAGCATGCAGGCGGCGTCGCCGACCTCGATCGGCTGCCCCGCGACGATGACCAACTTGGCGCTGCCATCGGCCAGGCGAAGCGACGCCTCCATCTGCGGGACGGTGCGGCCCTCGCCGAGGCGCTCCACCGCGAGCTCCCGTCGGTCCGCCCCCTCGAGCACGTCGAGCTCGTAGAGCGAACGGCCGACGACGGCCTCGCGGGCATGTCCGGTGAGTTCCAGGAAGCCCTGGTTCACCTTGACATAGCGCAGGTCGGCGAGGCGCAGAATCACCGCCGGCGCGGGATTGGCGTTGAAGGTCCGCTCGAACCGCTCCTCGGCATCGTAACGCTCGGTCTCGTCGCTCAGGATCACAGCGAGGCAGTCCGGCCTCCCGTCCTGGTCTGTCAAGGCGAGGCTGCGGATGCGGTGGGTCCACCGCGGCTCGGCCTCGCCCGCCAGGGCGACCTGCACCACCACTTCGTCGAAGGCCTCGCCGGCAAGGACGCGCTCCATAGGATAGGTTCCGGCAGGCAGCCGATGTTGGTTGCGATAGCGCAGTTCGAAGCGCTCACGGTACTCCGAGACCGTTCGGCCGAGCTGGTCGGCGTTGCGCACCCCGTGCATCTCGAGGCTGCGCGGATTGGCCCAGGCAATGGATTCATCAGGGTTGACGAGGATGACGCCCTCGGTCAGGGCCGTGACGAGTTGCTGGAGCTGGCGATGATCCGCCTGGTGCTGGGCAGGAAACAGCGTTTCTTCGCCGTCGTTCATGCGCGGAACCCCTTTGCACCCCGCCGGCCCGGCCCGCACGGTTGAACCGTGAACAGCGCCGGACACTGCCGAACGTTTCCTGAACGGAGCGGCACTCCCGTCCGGCAAGGCTTCGCCAGCACCTAGGGTGCATTTCAGAGAGGTTGTGGCAGATCGAGCAGATGCCGAAGCGGGTCTTATCAGAGGTAAGCGGCCGCTGCCTCATTCTGCCCTCACACGCGTTCTTGCCAGTTACCGGGCGTGAATGGTCGCCTGCGGCAGCCTCGCGTAACAGGCGGAAAAGGCAGATATCGAACACCACTTCATGCTAGTCCACCGCGCGCCAGAGATAGTGCGGCGCCGCTAAGGGTGGAAACACATCTTCAAGGTGCAGGCGTCGCCTATCTGCGGTCGGCACCAGCATAGTTTGCGGGCAAAATCGGCCCGAACCGCAGGTTTCACTACCGGGCTGTCAGACGAACATAAAGTCCTCCGCCGAGGCATCTGCTAAGCCGCGCCGCGCCGCTTCCCCGGTTAAATCGAAGCCGATTTCACCACCGCCGCCGAACCCGAACGCGAAATCCCCGACCCCGAGTGGCCCGAAGTGGCCGACCAGCGTCACCGTACCGAAAGTCGTGCTTCCTCTGGCCACGGTGATGACCGTGCCCTCGCTGGTTTGCGCCACGGCCAAGTCGCCCGTGTCGTTCACTCCGGCGACGAAGAACCTGAGTTGGTCCTCGCCGGAACGAAAATCGAGGGCACGGTCGTTGCCGAACCGCTGAACAAAGCCAAACACATCGCGCCCACCATTCGACGAGGCATTGTCGGCATCACCGTTGAGCTGGTCGTTCCCTGCGCCGCCGTCGATGTAATCGTTGCCGCCGCCCGCTCCGTCCGCCATGAAAAAAGCATCGCCCGTGACGCGGTCGTCCCCGGCGCCGCCTAGGACGATGTCATTACCGCCACGGGCAGTCCCCACGATGGCACCAGCGTCGCCGATGACGATGTCCGTCCCGGCTCCGCCGTACAAGACGTCGTTCCCGCCATGGATCGCGCCGCCCAAATCAAAGGATGAGTCGCCGTTCAGGGTGTCGTTGCCCGTCCCACCGTTCAGCCAATCGCTCCCGGGCTGCGCGGTAAGCGAGACCCGCACGCCATCGCCGTACAAACCGTCATTTCCCGCTCCACCGCCGAGCAGGTCGTCACCGCCACGGGCGCTGTCGCTCATGGACGACGCGTCACCATAAAGCTGATCGTTACCCACACCTCCTGACAAAGTGTCGTTTCCGCCAATGGCAGTACCGTCCAGGCGGTTCGTCTCGCCGAAAAGGAAATCATCGCCGGCGAGACCGTTAAGCCGGTCGTGTCCGCCGACACCCGCACTCAGCACACCGCCTGGGCCGAGCACATCCGCATATAGAGTGTCGCGGGCACTTGTGCCCGAGAGCGTATCGCTGCCCAGACTTGTACTCGTCGTCATGGCAGCGCTTCTCCCTGTTCCCCTGCATAAATCGTCGTACTTTCCTTAGATCTGGGTCAAGGCGCGGCAAGGGGGACGACTGTGGCCGCGCGGATTCATGGGACGTTCCTGACCCTGCAATGCCTGGTCCGGGATGCGGATGTCAGCGCTTGTACGCGCCGGTTGCTGCGTGACCAGCCCCCATCGAGTGGTCCGGAGCGATTTTTAGTGGACCACCGCGATGGTCCCGCCCCCTGCTCTGGTCCGGGGGCTACGCAACTCGTCGGGCTTGTTGAGCCTGCTCGGCGAACGCCCGCGGGGTCAAGTTCCGCAGTGACCCATGTGGCCGTTCTTCGTTGTACTCTCTCCTCCAAACCTTGAGCCGCTCCCGCGCATCGGCCAGCGACAGGAACCAGGAGGCATTCAGGCACTCCGCCCGCAGGCGGCTGTTGAACGCCTCGATGTGGGCATTGTCCGTGGGTTTGCCCGGGCGGGAGAAGTCGATCTCCACGCCGTTCAGGTAGGCCCACTGATCCAGCAGGCGGCCCGCGAACTCCGGGCCGTTGTCCACCTTCAGCCTCTTCGGCCGCCCGCGCTGGCGAGCCAGCCCGTCGAGTTCCTGGACCACGTCGAAGGCCCGGAAACTCACTCTCGGCGCTATCGAGAGCGCCTCTCGCGTGTGGACGTCGATCACCGCCAGGATCCGGATCGGCCGCCCGTCAAAGAGTGCGTCCGAGACGAAGTCCATCGACCACACCGCGAACCAGATGTACGAGATCTGACCTCGATGAGACCTTGGGCATCCGACCCGGCCCTGGCGCATCAGCCTACGCCGGTTCGCTGCATAGGATTGGCGCCGGTCGAGACCGGTGCCCATAGATCGGCACCCTGGGCAGCACAGACGGCGTCCGCGACAAAGATGCGCAGATCGCGCAGCACGGACCGCAGTAGGCTCGCCTCCGCCATACACAGGCCAGCATCAGGATCGTCGTCCGGTGCAAGGCGGGCGACCAAAATCTCTAGCTTGGTTGCAAGGCTGGCGAGTGACTGTGACGGGGCGGCGGCCAGACTGGCCACTGCCTCGAGGTCGCCAGTGTCTCCCGCGTCGTCCGCCTCGGTGTCAGGAACGGCTGCGTGTGTCACGGCCTGGAATTGAGGCACATCAGGATGATGCGCCGCACCCAAGGCTCGTCCGGTAGGGAAAAGTAGGATATCAGCCATGGTCGGAGTCCGATCCCGAGAAGATGATTCGATGTTTGCGAAGAGGCTCCGGCTGAGCACCGACAGCTGGGGCTTTCGCTGAATCCAACCGGTCGGCACTGACCGAACGAAGGCGTCCCCTCGCGGGGACGCCCCTCATGGGCTGCCGGGCGCGCAGGCCCGGCAGGAACTCGGCATCAGGCGAACATCATGTCCGCCGCGGCCAGCTTGGTGACATGCGCCAGGAAGACGCTGTCGCCGGCGGAGTCATAGGTGACCAGCAGGCCGGAGACGCCGCCCTCGGTTGCCGCCTTGGTGTGGATGTCGGCGCTGGTCAGGCCGGTGAACTTCAGCTTGTCGGCACCGGCGGTGAAGTCCTGGATCACCGCATGGCCGTCACGCGCGTTGAAGGCGAAGATGTCCTTGCCCGCGCCGCCGGTGAAGTTGCCGGTGCCGGTGCCGGCGTCGAACAGGTCGTTGCCGCCGCCGCCGACCGCGGTCGCCGCGCCGCTGCCGGCATGCAGCACCAGCTTCGCCATGCCCTCGACCGTGACGCTGTCCCTGCCCGAGCCGAAGGTGACGTCGGCGATCGAGTAGCGGCCGTCATAGGCACCGTTGTAGAGGCTGCCATTGTCGACGCGGTCGTAGTCGGCCAGCGAGGAGAGCCCGGCCGCGGTCACCGTGACCACGTCGTCCCCGGCGCCGGTCTTGATGGTCATGGTGTTGGCGGCAGCACCGGTGCCGTTGCTGTGCGCCACCCAGGTCAGGTGGTCATTGCCGTCGGCCAGCGTCACCGCGCCGCGCTTGGCGCTGACCAGCATGACGTCGAGCGCCTGGGTGCCGGCGGCATGCAGGTCGATATTGGCCTGCACGAAGTTGTCGAAGGCCAGCTTGCTGGCGAAGGCGGCATTCCAGGCCTTGGGCGCCATCAGCACCGCCGGGGTGTTGTTCCAGGCGCCGGTGGCGCCGAAGGTGTGGTAGTCGGCGCCACCGAAGGGAATGTGGCCTTCCCAGGCCGTCTTCGCATAGCTGCCGACGAAGCCGAACTTCGCCGCCGGCGCGGTGTCGCCGGGCGTGGTAATGCCGCTGCCGTTGCTGCCGTCACCATTATTGCTCGTGCCGCCATTGTAGCTGGCATTGGCGGTGCGGTAGTTCAGGTCGTACAGGGTGATGGTGTTGTCGTAGCCGCTGCCGTGCTGGGCATTCGTCGACCACCAGGTCTGCATGCCGATGCCCGGCGCCTCGTTCTCGCCGCCATGTGCGGCGTCGGCCGGGACGTGTTCCGTTGTCGTCCACTTCTGGACGCCGTCGACATACATGCTGAGCCGACCGGCCTGCCAGTCGAGCGAGTAGGTGTGGGTCTGCGTAACGTCGACGTTGTCGAGGTTGTAGGACTTGAACTGGTTGGATCCGTCGGCGCCCTTCCAGTGGATGGTCGAATAGGCCTGGCCGCCCGGTTGGATCTCGAGCAGGTCGAGTTCCGGCCCCGGCCAGATGTCGGTGCCGGGCCAGAGCAGGGCGTAGGGGCCCGGCGCATCGCCTTGGCCCAAGGAGAGGGTGAAGCTGAACAGGCCGTAGCCGTATCCCGCGGAGGTCCCGATCGGCGGTACCATGATGCCGCTGTCCTGGTTGTCGGGCGTGCTGCTGATGGTGATCTGCCCGGCCACGCTGGTGTCGATCCCCGGCCCCCAGGCGCGGGTGAGCATCCCCGTCCCGCCGTTGTCGAAGCTTTCGTTCCAGACGGTGCTGAACTGGGTCAGGTCAAGGGCGGCGGCCATGGTCAAGCGTCCTCTGTGGCATGGGACGTGCGAGCCATGATCGCTGGAAATCGCGCCTTGAGGGTGACATCACCCCAATAAACAACCATAGGTTGAGTATCAAGACACGACTGGCCTGAGGCCGCACCAGGAACTAGCCCGCTTCCCACTTTTTTGTGAAGCACGAGAAAGTGATCTGCGTTACTGCGCCCTGTATGCCGAACTCAACCTATGCGTGCAATCACTGATATGTGATTCAGCATTCACATTTTTATTGTGCGTTTGAAGGCCAAACCACTTCTTGCAGATCGTCGCTGCACGCGCCGCTGGCGCCTCGGCCAGCTCGGACCGTCCATTCTGCTCACGCGGCGTCGCATGGCTGCAGGCCGAGCAGAGGCCGGATATGCTTCCCTTGTGGATTCATGCCTGGCCGCAGCAGCCGATCCGGGTATTGGGGAGCCAGCCGCAGTTCCACGCTTGGCGGTTGGAGGCCGCAGGGCTCAGCGAAGCAGCAAGGTACTCCGCTCCATCACTGGCCTTGGTCGTGAACAGGACACTGCACCGCGGAGGCTCGGATCGCTTGCACTGCCTCGATTCGAATCTCGGGCTTGAGCAGGAAGTTCCCGCAGATGCGAAAAAGCATTAGTTGCAAGGATAAAATCTCGTATCTGTGTTATCTGAACTCACAGATTGCGCGTAATAAGGACAGAGCAAACAACTTATGAGTTTTTATAATGGCTGTTATTTCTGGAACCGCATCGAACAACGGCCTGCTGGGCACAAGCTCCAGTGATGTCATGCATGGAAACGCCGGCAATGACACGCTGAATGGAGGCAGCGGCAACGATTTTCTGTTCGGCGATGCGGGTAACGATCGTCTGCGCGGCGGGCTTGGAAACGATACGCTTTCTGGCGGAGATGGCGCGGATACCTTTGTGTTCTACAGGGCTGACGGATACGACGAAGTCACGGATTTCGTCCGAGGTGTCGATCACCTGGAACTTCGCTTCATCTCCATTAGGGAAGTCAGCTTCGCCGCAGTTGATGGCGGCGTCAGCGTCCGGTACGGCGGGATCAGCGGCCAAGCCTCGAACCACGGCGAAATCTTCGTCGCCGGCGTCGCTACCCTCGGGCTGAGTGACTTCATCTTCAGCTAACCGAGTGACCCTCGGGAAACCGAGCACGAGGGTCCTGGCAGCGAGACTTCCTTAACGCCCGACGTATCCGGCGGCCTTCTCGGCGCCGTTGCACCGCGGCGCACCGGTTTTCGGGGCATCGGCCAGGGCAGGCAATCGCCGCTTGGCTCACCTTGGACAAGGGTCATCGCAAGTCTCGCCATGTTTAACTGTGCCAACGCCTGCAGCCCTGCGCCATCGCCTCCGCGCCGCCAATGACTGCTGAGCAGCTTGGCCAGCCCGGCGGCAACGGCTGATCAGCCGATCACCCGCACCATGACACCGGTCTGTTGGTAGGGGCTGTCCTCGCGGGTGCAGGCTGCCGGTCGATGCACGGGCTTGCCCGTCCCATCCAACACCACGCCCTCGGCGGCGTAGGTGTGCGTCTTTCGACAATGCCTGCGGTGAAGCAGCAGCGTCCGACGGTCAGCCGCCACGTGCGCCTGTAAGGTGGGGATTGCTGCATCACCCAGTCTGCTGTCTCCCATATCAACCTGCTTTGGTGTGACGACATTCCTGAATCGAAGACTGGCATTCACACCGAAATAAAAGCGAGCGGTTTGCCCCGGAACGCGGCCCTACTCGGCCTTCCCGGCCATGCCTGATACGAGCAACCCCAGCCGCACCGCGGCGGCTTGGTGCTGTGCCACGTCGCCCTCACGCCCTTGATGCCGGGTGAACAGGCTGGCCGCCTCAGCCGCTAGCATGCTGACGACGGCGCCGATCGCAGCGGGCGTGGTGATGCCGCACTCCTCCAGCTCCCGGCCTATCAGCATGTGTAGACAGATCGTGACAAGCCGGTCGGCCTGTCTAATGCGTCGCCCTTCGGGTGTGAGCTTCGGTTTCGCGGGTGCCGACAGCGGTGGCTGGTCAGGAGGCAGGTTCATGACCTTCACCTGCCAACTCGGGCACCCCGGCCCACGCCTCGAACCCCGCCCCCTCCTCCGGCCATGGTCTGCAGGGCGGTCACGTCGCCGGCGCGCCATTGCCGGCGGGTCAGCAGGCTTACAGCTTCGGCCGCAGGCAAGCCGGTCGCCGCTCCGATCGCTGTTGGCGCGGTGATGCCCTGGTCCTCCAGGTGGGTGTTGATGGAATAGTGGAGGCGGATGGCCATCAGCCGATCGGTTTGCCGGGTGGGGTCACGCATGCCCCCTGCCCTTCCGCCGCCCTACGGCGACAACCAGTATGTCTGATCCGCCGCAAAGGAACGCGAACATGCCCGAAGACGTCAGCAAGGATTTTGACATGGACGGCGTCGCCCGGCGCGATTTCATGATCGCATCGGCCACGGCGGTCAGCACTTCCGCGGCCCTGGTCTTGGGCGCCAGCCCCACCAGCGCGCAGGGCGGCGCAACGCCACCGGCGGCTTTCCCCGCGCGAACCACCTACACCGGCGATGTGATCAACGGGAAACGGGTCGTCACTGCGCTGGACGTGGATGACCTGCAGCCTGGCCGAAGGTACCATCTGTATTTCCGCGGCGTGGCGACGCCCACCGGGCAGCACTGGCATGTGTCCGTGACGGTCGCTCGCGGGGTGCGGCCGGGCAAGCGCGTCGTTCTCGTGAGCGGCGTGCATGGCGATGAGATGAGTT
>NZ_JBHTDE010000010.1:0-188099 GCF_042666655.1 Dankookia sp. GCM10030260 | reverse complement strand
GCGACAGCATCGTGGCCGCCGCGAGCATCGGGGCAGCTTCACCCGCCATCGGACCGCCATTCAAACCACGCCCAGGATAGGAGACCCTGTTACGAAACCAGCGCGGCAACTCGTTTGACACGCACCGCGGCGCCCACGGCCGAGGGGCCAGCCTGGCGCAATGTGAACTTCTGCCCATCCCAGACCCGCCAGCCCGCCGGGTTGGCGATATCCGGCGTGCGCATGAGGCAGACACCCCAGTCACCGCGCACCGCGTCGATCATGGTGAACATCGCATAGAAGAAGCCGGCATGGGCGACGATGTTCGTCGGGTTGAAGTAGCCGGTCTGCCGCGCGCGGTCGCCGACATAAGGATACGGCAGCGCCGCCACAAGCGCACCCGCCCCTGGCGGCCGCTGGAAGCGATATCCGGCATCCCGCGACACCGCCCAGGTGATCGCATTGTCCCAGCAGCGCAGGTAGCTGCGCGAGGGACAGAGCGATGGGCGTTCATTCCCGTGAAATTCGTTGTGGATCAGCGAATAGATGGTCCTGCCGTCTAGGGTGAAGGGGGCAACCAGCCAGCCATAGTCATCGTGCGCCTCGGGCCGCGGGTCGCGGCGCCCTTCGAAGACGACGCGGCAGTCATGCGTTACCTGCCGCAGCGTCGGACCGAGCATCTGCCGGTTGCGGACATGGGTGGCCAGCAGGTGCACCGTCCCAGCCGCATCGCGGAAGGCACGCGCGGGAGTGTCCGGGAAGTCGCCGTCCTCGCAGGCATCGCGCTGGCTGTCGAACATCACCGCGCCGGCCGGCTCAGCATGGCCTGCGACTGCGGCCAGGCCCTGCGCCCGGGCCGGGCCGCCGATGCCCAGTGCCAGACTAGCGAGCAGCAGGGTTCGCCGGCCCGCTGCCGCGCTGATCATCATGCCACGATGTTCCGCCCGCATTACTGTATGCGCCGGATCGCTTCCTTGATGAAATCGGGGGTCTGCGAGGACACCTTGCGGACGAAAAGATGGTCCGGCGAGACGGCATTCGAGAACTGCTCGATGCGCGAGAAGACGAACGGCTTCGGGGTCTGGGTCCAGTCCACATAGACCGGCCCCTGAACGATGCCGTTCGCCTGGGCGAAATTGGCGACAAGCGTCTGGATGTACATCTCGTCCGGTACTGCCGAGAATTCAAAGGATTCGCGCAGGTCGGTGCGATCCGCGTGCAGCGACAGCACCCGGCGTGCGGCATCCCCAGTCAGGCACCACCATTGCGAGCCGTAATAGAGCGGCAGGTCGACCTTGCCGGCCCGGCGGCGCGCGAGGAGGCGAGCGAATGTCTCGATGAAGGCTTGGTCGATGCAGGCTGTCTCGATCGGCCGCCCAAGCAGTGAGGTGGCTGCGTGGTCCAGATAGAAAAACTCCTGATAGCGCCGAAGGAAGACATCACCAGCCTGTAAGAGGCGGATAGCGATGCGCTCGACTCGAGTAGTCAGCGCCGTGCGTAGCCGCGCAATGGGGACGATCGGCAGGGTATCGTCGGAGACTAAGGCAAGGTTGGTGTAGTCTTTCGCCCCGAGCGCCGTCTCCAGCAGTTGCATGGTCGCCTGAGTCATCGTGAACCCCGCCCAGAAGACTGGGGTACGAGGCTGGATGAAGCGGCAATACTGGGCCTGGTCGCCCATCGCCAAGGCATAGTCCACCACCGAGGCCTTAGCATCGAGATGGACGTAGATGTCAAACCCAGCTTTCCTGTAAACCGGCACCACGGCAGCGAGGACAGATGGTTCGCGATAACCCAAAACCAGAATGGCAACCGTCATCCTGCTCTCGCTCCGATCTTGACTGGCGGCACAGGCATCAGGCGCAGAACCGGACGGAGGGACAGAACCGCTTCGTTGAGTGATAGAAGATGCCGCGGTTCTTGCCATAGTTGTTGTCGAAAAGGTCGCAGGGCTTACCAAGGAGGCCACTCGCCACACTGATATGGAGCCGGTCCGTTACAACGCGCGAGGCCATCCTGATCGCCTCGAACACGCAATACACCGACTTCTCCGCATTGTCCGGCCAGACGCCGAACTCGAAAACCTGTGATAGGTCCAGATTGTCCTCGAGTTCCGGCAGGTGGGACGCACGCTCGCCGTCAAGGCGCATGAACTTCGCTATGCCATTGCCCGCCCGCACAGTGCGCTCGACTTCCTCTCGCCGCTTCTCGAACAAATGCGGGGCGTCGGGATAGCGTCGGCACTGTTCTTGGAACGCATCAACAGATAGGTGGAAGGCCATGTCGTGATCGAGATAGACCTCGGCATCCGTATTCTCGATAACATGAGCATAGCTAAGCGGATCACGACAGAACACCACTGCCGTCTTCGGCAATGCCCGCAGCAGGTCCTCATTCCCACGGATGGTATGTGGCAGGATGATTAAGCGCGCGGCAACGGCATGGCACCGCTCGACTGCCCGACGCATCTCCCCATAAGCAGGCACGAGGTTCCCGCCGCCGCCAAGGAAGACAACCTTCCCCGTCACGTTGGCCGCATCATCGATCACCCGCGGGCGCACGCCGGATCGTCGGAATGCCTGGTAGGTCCCGGCGGCGATCAGGCTGTCGCCGGCATTCCCTGGATTCGGAAAGTAAAGCACTTCTTCACCAGCAAACTGGCGCAGAAAATCCCCCATGATACTGAGTCCGAACGTCGTTGCCATATCTACTTCCCGCGTTAAGACAAAATGCTATCCTCGCCGCTTATGTCAGCAAGGCTGGCGCTATCAGCTTGAGCGACGGGCTGCGTCATCCGAAGCCCGCGCCGCCTCAAGCAGTCTGGCTGAGAATATTCCGGTCACCCCGAAACCCGGCATGATTCAGTAAAACGATGAACCGTTTCAAATCAATGACCTGCATGTACCGGCCATGCCTCATCGCGCCGATCGTGAGTCAAGCTTGGCATTCAAGGCGCCTCTTGCCCACATACCGTGCCGTTAAGGGAATGTCCGAGGTTCTGCGTCGCTATGCCGTCCCGTATCGCCTGCGATGCCGTTAACGGCAGTAAATGGACATGCAGACCTTACGGCTGTCTTAACCTGTCATAATACAGCTTGCCGGCTGTCATACTCGTTGTGCTCTGGTCGCGCGGGCTTGAGAACGACCGTACTCATCATCGGGCTCTTGGACGGTACGTTGCGATGTCACTGCAAAGGCGTATCGCTACAGCGCATACCCCAACCGTACCCCCAGGCTGTTCAGTCCTTGATTTCGCCGCGCCGTCCCCGCATTCGAGTCGTGATCTATAAAAAGCGACACCGACAGATGGCGGTCGACCTGGTACCCAATCTCCGCCCCAACCCGGAACAGCAGGTTCCCGCCCAGGTCCTTGCGGTCCGACAGCCGTGCATCGTGCTTGCCGTCATTGAGCGACCCACCGAACATCAGGTCGAACCGGATGCCGTCGCCGGGGCGGAGGACATCCCGCGCCAGCATCGTCGTCCAGGTCAGCCCGGCATATCCCTTGCTGGTCTTGCCCTCAAGATTGGCCGTGAAGCCGAGATGCGGCCGCGGCTCCAGCACCCAGCGCCACAGCGGGTCGATCCCCGCGGTCAGCCGCACCGGGACCGGGCTGGCGAACAGCACCTCCCCGTTCAGGGCAGGGCTGCTCTCCTTCGCGGTCGGGTCGTGCCACAGCACAGCGCCGCGGAATTCGCTGAAGATTCCGGCCACACCTTCGCCGGCATGGATGCGGGGACCCGTGGTGGTTTGCGCCAGGGCCATGCCCGGCAGAACAAAGCCCAGTGTCGTTGCCAGGACAACCAATCGCACCCTCGCCCTCCGTCGCCGCTTTCCAGGGAATGAGGAACAAAGGGTAGGATCGGTTGCGTTAGCGCCGGATCAAGCGCTAGCGAGCGCGATCAGACATGAAAGCTCTCGCCGCAGCCGCAACGGCCCTTCTCGTTCGGGTTGGTGAAGGTGAAGCCTGCGGACATAGCCTTCTGCTCGTAATCCATCACCGTGCCGATCAGGAAGAGGCTGGCCTTGCTGTCAACCAGCACGGTGACGCCCTGGTCGGTGACGCTCTCGTCGCCCTTCTGCGGCCCATCCACCCAGGACAGGTCGTAGGACAGGCCGGAACAGCCCTTGGTCTTGACCCCGATGCGCAGCAGGCGGCCGGCCTCGCCGGCGTCATACAGCCCGCGGAGCCGCTCGGCAGCGGCTTCGGTCAGCCGCATCAGCGGCGGCAGGGCGCGCTTCACGCGGGCGGGGGGCGTGGCGGTGGTGCTCATCTCGGTGGGCCCTCCGGCTCAGTACATGTTCAGGGCGAGGCGGGCGTCCTCGCTCATTCGCCCCTGGTCCCAGGGCGGATCCCAGACCACCTCGACCTCGACATCGGTGACGCCTGGGATCATGCGGACCGACTCCTCGACTTGGCTCGGCAGTTCCTGGGCCGAGGGGCAGGAGGGCGTGGTCAGCGTCATCTCCACCTTGATCCTGCCGTCATCCTCGATCTCGACGGCATAGATCAGGCCGAGTTCATAGATGTCGACCGGAATCTCTGGGTCGAAGACGGTCTTCAGCATGGTGATGACCGCCTCCTCGCTCACCTTCGGGGTGGACGGCGGCGTCTCGCCGTCCGGCGTCCAGGCGCCGTGGACGGCTGGCGTGGTGGTGGCGTCGTCACTCACTGCTCGCCTCCTTGGTCTCACCGGGGGCGCTGTCGAGCGCCGTGTTGAGCGTATGCCAGGCGAGCGTCGCGCACTTCACCCGGCTGGGAAATTCGTGCACGCCCGAAAGCGGCTGCAGCCGCTCCATCTCGTCGGCCAGGTCGGCGCCGCAATCCGGACAGGTGCCGGTCATCGCCAGGGCGCGGAAGGTGTCGGACAGCGCATGCGCCTGGGCGGCCGACTTGCCCTTCACCGTCTCCGTCATCAACGACGCGCTGGCGGTCGAGATGGCGCAGCCGCGGCCCTGGAAGGCGGCATCGGCGATCGCGCCATCCGGGCCGAGCTTGAGGAACAATTCCAGTCGGTCGCCGCACATCGGGTTGTCACCGCGGGCGGTGCGGTCGGCATCCTCCAGCCTGCGGAAATTCCGCGGCTTGCGGCCGTGGTCGAGGATGACCTCCTGGTAAAGGTCGCGCAGGTCGTCGAACATCAGGAAAAGAACTCCCGGGCCTTGGTCAGGGCCTCCGCCAGGTAGTCGATCTCGCCTTCGGTGGTGTAGAGCCCGAAGCTGGCCCGGACAGTGCCGGCCTCGACGCCGAAGCGGGCATGCAGCGGCTCGGCGCAATGCCGCCCGGCCCGCACCGCGATGCCGGTGCGGTCCAGCAGCGTCGCCAGGTCGTGCGAATGCGCATTGTCGAGCGAGAAGGCGAAGACCCCGCCGCGATCCTGCGCCCGGCCGAGCAAGGCGACGCCTTCGATATCCGACAGCCGCCGCATGGCATGATCGACCAGGCCGCGCTCATGCGCCTCGACCGCCGGCATGCCGATGGCGGTGACGTAGTCGATCGCGGCATGCAGGCCGATGGCCTCGACGATCGGCGGTGTGCCGGCCTCGAACTTGGCCGGCGGCGGCGCCCATTCGGAGCGTTCGAGCGTGACCATGGAGATCATGTCGCCGCCGCCGAGGAAGGGCGGCATGCGCTCCTGGTGCTCCAGCCGCGCCCAGAGCACGCCGATGCCGGTGGGCCCGTACAGCTTGTGGCCGGTGAAGGCGTAGAAGTCGGCGCCGAGCGCCTGCATGTCGACGCGGCGATGCACAGCGGCCTGGCTACCATCGAGCAGGATCTTCGCGCCGGCGGCATGCGCCATGCGGACCAGCCGCTCGGCCGGCGTCACCGTGCCCAGGACGTTGGACATGTGGGTGACGGCGACCAGCCCGACCTTGCCGTCGGCGAGCTTGGCGGCGACGTCGTCCATGTCCAGCTCGCCGGCATCGGTGACCCGGGCGACGCGCAACTCGACTCCCAGCCCGGCATCCCGCAGCATCTGCCACGGCACGATGTTGGCGTGGTGCTCCATCTCGGAGATCAGCACCGCCTGGCCCGGCCGTAGCACGCCCCTGCCCCAGCTATGCGCCACCAAGTTGATCGCCATGGTGCTGTTGCTGGTGAAGATCACCTCGCGCGGGTCGGCGGCATTGATGAACCGCGCGACCGCGGCCCGCGCCGCCTCATAGGCCTCGGTCGCCGCCTCGCTCAGGAAGTAGGCGCCGCGGTGGACGTTGGCGTAGCGCTCCTCCATGCAGCGAACCATGGCGTCGATCACCGCGCGCGGCTTCTGCGCCGAGGCGCCGCTGTCGAGGAAGACCAGCGGCTTGCCGCGGATGGACTGCGACAGGATCGGGAAATCCTGCCGGATGCGCTGGACGTCGAAGCTCACGCCGCAAGCTCCCACCAGCCGGTCACCGCCGCGGCCAGCGCGGCGCGCGCCGTCTCGTCCTGCACGCCCTCGACGGCCTCGGTGAGGAAGGCCTCGACCAGCATCGACCGCGCCCGCGCCTCGAGGATGCCGCGGGCGCGGAGGTAGAAGAGCTGGTCCGCGTCGATCTGGCCGACCGTCGCGCCATGGCTGCACTTCACGTCGTCGGCATAGATCTCGAGCTGCGGCTTGCTGTCGATCTCGGCTTCGGGCGACAGGAGCAGCGCCTGGTTCATCTGGTAGCCATCGGTCCGCTGGGCGATCTGGTGAACATGGATGCGGCCCTGGAAGACGCCGCGCGACTTGCCCATCAGCACCGTCTTGTAGGTCTGCCGGCTGGCGCAATCGGGCGCCGCATGGTCCAGCACCGTGGTGGTGTCGGCGTGCTGGCCGTCGCGCAGGAGCTGCGCGCCGTTCATGTGGCAGACCGCCGCGGGACCCGCGAGCAGCGTGTGGATCTCGTTCCGCACCAGCTTCGCCCCGGCGTTGAGCGTGAAGTTGTCGTAGGTGCCGCCCTTCTCCACTCGGGCATAGACGGTGGCCAACTGGAAGGCACGCGGCGCCTCTTGCTGGATGCGGGCATGGGTCAGCCTGGCGCCGAAGCCGACCTCGATCTCGAAAACCGGGTTGTGCAGGTAGCGGGCGCCCTCCGGCCCGGTCGCGGTCTCGATCAGGGTCAGGCTGGCGCCCGCCTCCAGCCGGATCAGGTGGCGCGGGTGGAAGGCCTCCGGCCGCTCCGAGGCCGTGCCGAGCGAGACGAGGTCCAGCACGCCGCCGTCCATGCCGGCCGGGACGGTCACGACGAGGCCGTCCTCGAACAGCATGCTGTTCAGCGCCACCATCGGCTGCTCGGTCGGGCGCGCCAGGCTGCCGAGGCGGCCTTCCTGCGCCGGCAGCGTCGCCGCCAGGCTCTCGACGCCATAGGCGACGCCATCCAGCGTGGACAGATCGGGCCGGCTGCGGCCGTCGACGAAGACCACGCGGGCGCTGCCATAGCTGGGCGGCAGCGCCGGCGAAGAATCCACCACGCTCAGCGCCTCCTCGAAGCCGGCATCGGCTACCTGGCGGAGGTCGGTGTAGCGCCAGGCCTCGGCGCGCCGGGTCGGGAAGCCCTGGGCGCGGAAGGCCTCCGCCGCCTGCTCGCGCAGCGCCTGGATCCAGGGCAGCCGCACGCCGGGCAGCCGCGCCCGCAACCCTTCGAAGCGGTGCAGGAAGCCGGCGGCGCCTGTCGGATTCGCCGTCATGCCGCAGCCTGCACCGACGTATAGCCGGTCTCCTCCAGCTGCTTCGCCAGCTCCGGCCCGCCGGACTGCACGATGCGGCCGTTCATCAGCACATGCACCCGGTCGGGCACGATGTAGTCCAGCAGGCGCTGGTAATGGGTGATGACCAGGGCGGAGAAGCCGGGCCCACGCAGCGCGTTGACGCCGTCCGAGACGATCTTCAGCGCGTCGATGTCGAGCCCGCTGTCGGTCTCGTCCAGGATGGCGAGCTTCGGCTGGAGAAGTGCCATCTGCAGCACCTCGTTGCGCTTCTTCTCGCCGCCGGAAAAGCCCACGTTCACGCCGCGCTTCAGCATGTCCTCGGAGATCTGCAGCGCTTTCAGCCGCTCGCGCGCCATCTTCAGGAACTGCATGGCGTCCATCTCGGACTCGCCGCGGCCCTTGCGGATAGCGTTCAGCGCGGTGCGCAGGAACATCGCATTGCCGACGCCGGGCAGTTCGACCGGGTACTGGAAGGCAAGGAACAGGCCGGCCGCGGCGCGCTCCTCGGGCTCCATCGCCAGCAGGTCGAGCCCGCCGAAGGTCACCGATCCGCCGGTGATCTCGTAGCCCTCGCGGCCCGACAGCACGTAGGACAGCGTCGACTTGCCCGAGCCGTTCGGGCCCATGACGGCATGGATCTCGCCGGCCGGCACTTCCAGGTCGATCCCCTTGAGGATCTGCTTGCCGTCGATCTCAGCGGTGAGACCTTCAATCTTCAACATCAACCGACGCTCCCCTCGAGCGAGATTTGCAGGAGCTTCTGCGCCTCGACTGCGAACTCCATCGGGAGCTCCTTCAGCACCTCGCGGCAGAAACCGTTGACGATGAGGCCGACGGCCTCCTCCTGGGTCATGCCGCGCTGGCGGCAATAGAACAGCTGGTCCTCGGCGATGCGGCTGGTGGTCGCCTCGTGCTCGGTCTTCGCCGTCATGCAGCGGTTCTCGATGTATGGCACGGTATGCGCGCCGCACTGGTCGCCGATCAGCAGGCTGTCGCACTGGGTGAAGTTGCGCGCGCCGGACGCGGTCGGCGCCACCCGGACCAGGCCGCGATAGGTGTTCTGCCCATGGCCGGCGGAAATGCCCTTGGAGACGATGGTCGATGTCGTGCGCTTGCCGACATGGATCATCTTGGTCCCGGTATCCGCCTGCTGGTAGTTGTTGGTGATGGCGACGGAGTAGAATTCGCCAACCGAGTCATCTCCCAGCAGCACGCAGGACGGGTACTTCCAGGTGATGGCCGAGCCGGTTTCCACCTGCGTCCAGCTCACCTTGGACCGCTTGCCGCGGCAATGCGCCCGCTTGGTGACGAAGTTGTAGATGCCGCCCTTGCCCTCGGCGTCGCCGGGGTACCAGTTCTGCACCGTGCTGTACTTGATCTTGGCATCGTCCAGCGCGACCAGCTCGACCACCGCCGCGTGCAGCTGGTTCTCGTCCCGCATCGGCGCGGTGCAGCCCTCCAGGTAGGAGACCGTGCTGCCCTCGTCGGCGATGATCAGCGTCCGCTCGAACTGCCCGGTGCTCTTCGCATTGATGCGGAAATAGGTGGACAGCTCCATCGGGCAGCGCACCCCCTTCGGGATGTAGACGAAGCTGCCATCGGTGAAGACCGCGCTGTTCAGCGCCGCGTAGAAATTGTCGCCCTGCGGCACCACGGTGCCCAGGTACTGCTTGATCAGCTCGGGATGCGTCTGCACTGCCTCCGAGATCGAGCAGAAGATGATGCCTTCCTTGCCCAGGCGCTCCTTGTAGGAGGTGGCGACCGAGACGCTGTCGAACACCGCATCGATGGCGATCGGCATGCGCGCGTCGGCGGCCGATTCGCCGGCACCCTCGACGCCTGCCAGGAAAGCCTGCTCCTTCAGCGGGATGCCGAGCTTGGCATAGGTCTTCAGCAGCTCCGGGTCGACCTCGTCGAGCGACTTCGGCCCGGCCTTCGGCGCGGCGTAGTAGAAGGCGTCCTGGTAGTCGATCGGCGGGTACTTCACCGCCGCCCACAGCGGCTCCTCCATCTTCTGCCAGATGGCGAAGGCCTTGAGGCGCCAGTCGAGCAGCCATTGCGGCTCGTTCTTCTTCTTCGAGATGAAACGGACGATGTCCTCGTTCAGCCCTTTCGGGGCGAACTCCATCTCGATATCCGTCTCGAAGCCCCACTTGTAGGCACCTTCGGTGACGGACTGGACGGTGTCGATCGTCTCGGTGACTGCGGGCATGCGCGGTCCTATTCGGCAAGCATGGGGGCGAGCGAAGCGGTCGCCCGGACGGCAGGGCAGTGCGACGGTCCCGCCAGATCGGCGACGGTGATCCCGGACAGCGCCTTGCGGATGGCATCGTTCACCGGATCCCAGCGGCCGCGGACGGCACAGATGCCCTCCGCCTCGCAGGACCCGACGCCGCCATCGACGCAGGCGGTCAGGGCAATCGGCCCATCCACCGCGACGATGACCTGGGACAGCGGCACTGCCGGCAGCGGCCGGGTCAGCCGGTAGCCGCCACGGGCGCCACGGACACCCTCGACCAGCCCGGCGGTGCCAAGCATCTTGAGCACCTTGGCGACGGTGGGCTCGGCGATGCCGGTCGCGCCGGCAAGGCCGGGCGCGGTCTGCACATGGCCAGCCGGTCCGGCGCCATCCAGCGCCAGCCTGGCCATGACCACCACGGCGTAATCGGTGAGCTTCGAGAGCCTCAGCACGGGACCGTCCTCATCGCTCCAAGCTAAATAGGACCAACTGAGTCCTCTTTGAACCCCCCTTCCCTTGCGAAGCCATGCAAATCGCACAGGCCGGGCTTCCGGGGGCGCCGGACGGCGGGTAGCCTTCCTTGCACAGCGGGGGGGGGCGGGCGGATGCCGGTGGTCACGACGGATGACGGGGTCGAACTGTACTACGAGGAGGCGGGCAGCGGCACGCCCTTGGTCTTCGTGCACGAGTATGCCGGCGACCTGCGCGCCTGGGAGCCGCAGATGCGCTTCTTCGCCCGGCGCTACCGCTGCATCGCCTTCAACGCCCGTGGCTATCCGCCCTCCGCCGTGCCGCATGACGGCGCCGCCTATTCGCAGGACCGCGCGACGGACGACATCGCCGCCGTCATCAAGGGGTTGGACCTGGCGCCGGCGCATGTGGTGGGGCTGTCCATGGGCGCCTTCGCCACCCTGCATCTCGGCCTCCGCCACCCGCATCTGGCGCGCAGCCTGACCGCCGCCGGAGTCGGCTACGGCGCCGCCCCCGGCAAGCGGGACCAGTTCCGCGCCGAGATCGACGCGACCGCCAACCGCATCGCCGAGGAAGGCATGTGGAAGATGGCGAAGACCTACGGCCGCGGCCCCACCCGGCTGGTCTTCGAGGAGAAGGACCCGCGCGGCTATGCCGAGTTCATGTCGCAACTGGCCGAGCACGACACCGACGGCGCCGTGCTGACCATGCGCGGCGTGCAGCGGGAGCGGCCGAGCCTGTTTGAGCTCGAAGCGCAGTTCCGCCAGATGAAGCTGCCGACCTTCGTCATCGCCGGGGACGAGGACGATCCGACCCTGGAGGCCAGCCTCTACCTGAAGCGCGTCATCTCCACCTCGGCCCTGCTGGTCATGCCGCGCTGCGGCCACACCATGAATATCGAGGATCCGGACGCCTTCAACCGGGCGGTGCTCGATTTCCTCACCTGGGTCGATGCTGGCCGCTGGTGGGAGCGCAACCCGGAAACCTTGTCCGGCGCCATCATCGCCGGCAAGGCGAAGGACTGAATTCGCTTCCCCCCAGGGGGCCTGCTTCCGCTACCCTCGCCGGGCGCCGCGCAGAGACGCGGCCCCGCGAGGGAGTCCACCATCCATGAATGCCGTCCCCGACCGGCGTGCGCTCCAGCTTCCGCTGGACCGCTTCGACGTCAGCGACCCGGGCCTGTACCAGGCGCAGACCTATCACGGCTATTTCGACAGGCTACGGCGGGAGGACCCGCTGCACTGGTGCGCCGAGAGCCGCTTCGGCCCCTATTGGTCCATCACCCGCTACAAGGACATCATGTCCACGGAGGTGAACCACCAGGTCTTCTCCTCCGAGCTCGGCGGCATCCAGGTCATCGACCAGCCGAAGGACATGACCCGGCCCAGCTTCATCCGCATGGACCCGCCGAAGCACGACGAGCAGCGCAAGGTGGTGCAGCCGATCGTCGCCCCCGGCAACCTGGCGAACATGGAACCGCTGATCCGTGCGCGGACGCAGACGGTGCTGGACGGGCTGCCGCGCAACGTCGAGTTCGACTGGGTCGAGCATGTCTCGATCGAACTGACCACGCTGATGCTGGCGACGCTGTTCGACTTCCCGGTCGAGCAGCGGCAGAAGCTGACCTACTGGTCCGACGTCGCCATCGCCGACATCACCGACCCGGATGCGCCGGTGCAGTCGGAGGAAGCCCGCTTCGCCGAGCTCAAGGTGATGGCCGAGACCATGGCCGGCCTGTTCAACGATCGGAAGGAGCGTCCGCCCGGTTTCGACCTGCTGTCCATGCTGGCGCATGGCGCGGCCACGCGGGACATGCCCTTCCGCGAATTCATGGGCAACCTCGGCCTGCTGATCGTCGGCGGCAACGATACCACGCGGAATTCCATGTCGGGTGGGCTGCTCGCGCTGTCGCAGAACCCGGCCGAATGGGACAAGCTGCGCGCCGATCCCGGGCTGATCCCCAACATGGTCTCCGAGATGATCCGCTGGGTCACCCCGGTCATCCACATGCGCCGCACCGCCAGTCGGGACTTCGAGCTGCACGGCAAGACCATCCGCGCCGGCGACAAGGTCGTCATGTGGTATGTCTCCGGCAACCGCGACCCGGAAGCGATCGAGGAGCCCGACCGCTTCATCATCGACCGCCCCAAGGCGCGCCAGCACCTCTCCTTCGGCTTCGGCGTGCATCGCTGCGTCGGCAACCGCCTGGCGGAGTTGCAGCTGCGCATCCTCTGGGAGGAAGTGGTGGCCCGCTTCCCGCGGATTGAGGTGCTGGGCGAGGCGAAGCGGACCTACTCGAACTTCATCCATGGCATCCGCAGCCTGCCGGTGCGGATTCCCGGTTGAAAACGGGGGAGAAGGTTTTCTCCCATGGGACGTAGCGGTTCCAACCCGCATCTGTTTCCGGGGCTCGGCACCTGCCGCGCGGCGAACGCCAGACTCACAAATGGGAAGGGTGGGGCTTGGGGAGGGAATACTGGTCCCTCCCCCACCTTGCTGCATCGGCCATCGGCGCCGAATCCCTATCCACTGGCGGGCGCTGCCGGCACTCTGACCGGATGCGCCTCCTCCTGCTGCTGCTCTCCCTCGCCCTTGCCGCCCCGGCCGCCGCGGCGGAGCTCAAGCTTGCCACCTGGAACATCGCCTGGCTGACGTTGCGCGCCTATGGCGACCCGGACCTGCCGCGCGGCTTGCCGGTGCGGAACCCCGGCGATTTCGACCTGCTGGCGCGCTATGCGAAGCGGCTCGACGCCGACGTGGTCGCCCTGCAGGAGGTGGACGGGCCGGAGGCCGCGGCCCGGGTCTTCGACCCCGGCACCTACGCCTTCTTCTTCCCGGCCGAGCAGGACATCCAGCGCACCGGCTTCGCGGTCCGCCGCAGCCTCCGCGCCACGCAGAATCCCGACCTGGACGCGCTCGACCTGCATCCGCGCGCCCGCTTCTCGCTCCGCCGCGGCACCGACATCACGGTGGAGGCCGCCGGCCAACGCCTCCGGCTGCTCTCGGTCCACCTCGATGCCGGCTGCCGCGATGCCGCCTTGGCAACGCCGGGCCGCGACTGCGGTCAACTGGCGCGCCAGGCCAGCATCCTCGCCGGCTGGGCGGCCGAGCGGCGGCAGGAGGGTATTCCCTTCGCCATCCTCGGCGACTTCAACCGCGCCATGGCAGGCGGCGAGGACGACTTCATGCGGGCCCTGGCCCCCGGCGGCCCGCTGCTGCGGGCGACCGAGGGCGTCTCGGACCCCTGCTGGGCCGGCGCCCGCGGCGCCCGTCGCTTCATCGACCACATCCTGCTGGGCGGCCCGACGCCGGGCTGGGTCGTCCCCGACAGCCTCCGCATCATGGTCTATGCCGAGCGCGACCCGGCCTGGCGCGAACGGCTCTCCGACCATTGCCCGCTCAGCCTGCGGCTGCGCCTGCCCTGAATGTCGGAGCTGCGGACCTTCGCCAGGATCAGCCTGCCCTTCGCCTCGGTCGGCTTCATCAACCAGGCCTCCCGCATCGTGGTGGCGACGCTGGGTCCGGCCATGGCGCTCGAATTCGGCCTCTCGGCCAGCGGGCTCGGCGTGCTGGCCGCGGTCTTCTTCGCCGCCTATGCGCTGTCGCAGCTGCCGGTCGGGCTGGCGATCGACCTCTACGGCCCGCGGGTGGTGCAGGTCGCGCTGTCGCTGGTGGCGGCGCTCGGCTTTGCGCTGTGCGCCTGGGCACCCGACCCGCTCTGGCTCGGCCTCGGCCGCTTCGTCACCGGCATCGGTATCGCCGGCGCGCTGATCGGGCTGATGAAGGCGAATATCCAGTGGTATCCGCCGCACCGGCTGGCCGCGGTGACCGGCGCCGGCGTCTTCTGCGGCGCCGCGGGCGGGCTGGCGGCGACCCTGCCGGTGCAGGCGGTGCTGCCGCTGGTGGGCTGGCGCGGGGTCTTCCTTGGCCTGGCGGGACTTGCCGTGCTGGCCGCGCTCTGGCCGCGGCTCGGCGTGCCGGCGGCGGCCCCGGGCGCCAAGGCGCTGCTACGCCGGCCGCTCGGGGCGGAAATCGGCGAATTCGCCCGCATCGCCCGCCACCCCACCTTCATCCGCACCATGCCGGCGGTGGCGCTGCTCTCGGCCCAGGTCTTCACCTATCAGGGGCTGTGGGCCGGACCCTGGCTGCGCGATGTCGGCGGGCTGGGGGATGGCGCCCGCGCCGCGGTGCTTTTCTGCTATGCGCTCGGCATCATGGCAGGACAGTTGTGCGGCGGGCAGCTCGCCTCAGCGATGCAGGCGCGCGGGATGGATGCGATGCGGCTCTGCTACGGCGGCATGGCGGCGATGATGGTCGTCCAGGGCGTGCTCATCGCCCAGCCGCAGGGCGTGGTGCCGCTGTCCCTGCTGTGGTTCGGCTTCGCCTGCGTCGGCTCGGCCGGGCCGATCTCCTACTCGGTCCTCGCCCAGCGCTTCCCGCCCGAGCTCACCGGGCGGGTCGCCACGATGCTCAACTTCAGCATGCTCTGCCTGGTCTTCCTGCTGCAGATGGTCATCGGCCTCATCCTCGACCAATGGCCGCGCACGCCGTCCGGCGGCTGGGACCCGGCCGGCTATTCCTGGGTGCTTTGCTTGACAGTGTCGCTGCAGGCCCTGACCGTGGTCTGGCTGCTGGCGGGCGCACGGGTCCAGCCTGTCACCGACCAAGGGGGACGCCGGTGATCAAGAACAAGCAGTTCCGCAAGGTTATCGACCGCTACCGCGTCGAGGAGGGCAAGGGGTTCCGCCTCGCGGACCATGCCCCCGGCGACACCGCCGGGCTGACCATGGAGAAGGACGCCGCCACGGCCCTGCTGCAGCATGGCATCGAACTGCTCAAGCAGGCGCAGGACATGCTCTATGCGCAGGACCGCTGGTCGGTGCTCTGCATCTTCCAGGCGATGGATGCGGCGGGCAAGGACGGCGCGATCAAGCACGTCTTCTCGGGCGTCAACCCGCAGGGCGTCACCGTCACCAGCTTCAAGAAGCCCGGCCCGGTCGAGCTCGACCACGACTTCCTCTGGCGCCACATCCTCGCCATGCCGCGACGCGGCGAGATCGCCATCCACAACCGCTCCTGGTACGAGGAGGTGCTGGTCGCCCGCGTCCATCCGGAGATCCTCGCCGCCGAGAACCTGCCACCCAAGCTGCGCGGCAAGAATATTTGGGACGAACGGCTGCAGGACATCGCCGGCTTCGAGCAGTACCTCTCCCGCCAGGGCGTTGTGGTGCTGAAGTTCTTCCTCCACGTCAGCAAGGAGGAACAGCGGGCGCGCTTCCTCTCGCGGATCGAGGAGCCGGAGAAGAACTGGAAGTTCAGCGCCGACGACGTCGCCGAACGCCACCATTGGGACGAGTACCAGGCGGCCTACGAGAAGGCGATCCGCGCCACCGCCGCGCCCCATGCGCCCTGGTATGTGGTGCCGGCGGATAACAAGTGGTTCACCCGGCTGGTCGTCGCCGGTGCCATCGCCATGGCGCTCGGCGAACTCGACCTCGCCTATCCGAAGGTCGGGCCCGAGGCGATGGCCCGGCTGGAGGCGGCACGGAAGGAACTCGAATGACCCGAATCGCCGCCCGCCGCAGGTTGCGCTTGACGCCGACCGCGCCGGTTGCGATCCAGGACCGGTGAGGGATCTCGTCAGCGTCGGACGCAGCGACGACGACACACTCTGGGCTGTCTACGCGACGATCGGCCGCACCAGCCGCGTCGCGGAGGTGTTCCGCAGCCGACCCGCGGCCCTGGCTGACCGCGATTGGCGGGCTCAACAGGTCCGCGCCTATGAGGATTTCCTCCGCCGCTCCGACCAGCCCGTGCCGCATTACAGCGTGGCGCCGATCAAGCGGCACGACCTGCCACGGAAATGGACGCCCCTGCCGGCACTGGGCTTCCTGCGCGGCCAGTTCATCTGAATCCGGCCGTCCTGCCTTGGCTGGCGCTGGCCTTTACCCCGCCACCCCGCCCTGATCGCGCGCCGCCATGGCAGGCGCCGCAGCCAGTCCCGGCCGGCGGCGCCAAAGGCCAAGCCACAGCAGCACTGCGGCGCTGATCCCGGTCGTCGCCCAACCGGCCCATTCCCACCGCGTCACCGCGATGGTGACCCGGAGGTCGCGCACCGGGCGGTCCACCGCGACTTCCAGGAAGCCGTCCCGGCCGGGTCGCACCGGCACGGCCTCGCCCTTGCCGTCGACCGCTGTCCAGGCTGGGAACCAGAACTGCGGCAGCAGCAGCGGCGCGTTCGCCTCCGGTATCAGGAAGCCGGCCTCCAGGCGCTCGGCTCCGGGCGGCAGGGCAGGCCGTGGATGCGGGTCGGGCGCGGGCGCGGTCTCCGTCCCATTCCATTTCACGCGCCAGCCATTCGCCAGCGCCCAGGCCGGCAGGTGTTCCGAGGAGACGCCCCGGGGCGAGTTCACCGCCCGGGTCAGTCGTTCTCCCGGCGGCAGGAAGCGCGGCCAATCCGGATGGCCGAAGGCGACCCGGGCCCAGAGATAGGCCGGGGCGAAGACGGCACAGGCGATACCCAGCCCGAGCACGAGGCGCCGGGCCGCCGGCCGCCCGCCTGCCAGGGCCAAGGCCGCCATGGCCGCCAGCGGCAGGGTCAGCACTGTGGTTGCCCGCCAGGGGAACTCGATCGAGCGAAGCTGCGGCAGCACGATCCAGAGCGGCAAGCTCACCACCGTCATCAGTGCGGCGCAGGCGACCAGCAAAAGCATCGCGGCCCTCGCCAGCGGCCCGCGCGTCGCCGCCCCTCCCAAATGGCGGAAGGCCAGCGTGGCCAGCCCGGCCAGCGCCGCCGCCGACCAGATGATCAGGAGGAATTGGATCCAGCCGGAATCGCCGCGTGGCAGGCCGTAGAGGAAAAGGCTGCCCTCCCAGGTGCCATCCTCGAGTCCCTCGAAATTGGCATCGCGCAGCATGCCCATGGCGGGGAGGACAAAGCAGGCTGCGAGGCCGGCTCCCGCGATCCCGCCGCCCAGCACCCGCATCGCCGCGCGAGGCCCGGCATAGGCCCAGGCATAGAGCGGTGCCAGATGCGCGACCAGGGCGCAGGTCGGCAGATGGGTCATCGCCAGCGCGGCGAAGGCCAGCGCCAGGGCCGGCAGGCCGCGGCCGTCGCGGCTTTCGGCGACGCGCTCCAGCGCCAGCAGCAGGAAGGGCAGAATCGCCGCGCCGGCGACCTCGGCATAAGAGAAGCGAATCCAGGGGTTCACCACCGCCGGATAGGGCAGCAGCGCCGCCAGCGCCGCCGCGGCCAGCGCCGCGCCCGGCGCCACATGCCGCCGCAGCCAAAGGAAGCAGCCGAGCAGGAAGACCAGCCGCCAGAGCATCACCGCCAGCGCCAGCGTCCCGGGAACGTCGAGGCCCGTCACCCGCCGCAGCAGCGACCCCGCCCAATAGCCGAGCGGCGGATAGGTGAGGAAGGTCATCCCGCCGAGGCCGAAATTGCTCTCCATCACCCAGCGCGGCCAGAGCCGGCCGGCCGACCAAGCGGCATCCATGAAGCTGAGCGCAGTCAGCGCATAGTCGGAGTCATGGCCGAAATTCCGCCCATGCACCGGCACGCCGAGGATCGGCGAAAGCGCCGCGGTGGCGACCAGCAGCAGCGCCAGCAGCAGCCCGATCCGTCCGGTCATGCCACGTCTCCCCGTCCCGTCAGGCGGCGGAACACGAGCATCGCCAGCCACATCAGCAGCATCATTTCCACCGCATGGGTCGCCACGGTGTAGCGCATATGCCCGGCCTCGGCCGCCGCGGTCGCCAGCAGCGTTCCATGCACCACCATGGCCCCACCCCACATCAGCACCAGCATGGGCGAGCCGCGCCGCCGCAGTACCGGCCAAGCGGCCAGCGGGATCAGCAGCAATGCCGCGAGCGCGCCGAAGACCGAGACGCCCATCAGCGGCACCAAGCCGAAAAGCGGAAAGTCGTAGCGGTCGATCCCCCAGCACGTTTCGGTCTGGGCACAGGCGGCGAAGCGCTGCGGGTCTGCCGGCGTGCTGGTGAAGGCGGCCGGCCAGTAATGCGGATGGACGATCAACGAGATCCAGTCATTCGCCACCATCCGCAGGTATTCGCCGCGATGCGCCGCGATCAGCGGGGCCGAGATCGCCTTGGCCAGGCGGTCGCGCTCACGGCCGTCGGCGGCGACCCATTCCGGCCAGTCGGTGTCGGCGGCTGGCCAGAAGACCGCGTAGCGGACATCGCTGCTGGCCTGGATCTGCGCTCGCAGCCGCGCCGCCAGGTCGGGTTGTTCGGCGGTGAGCTGGCGGGCGACGCCCGCGGCCTCGGCGACCTGCGTCGCCAGCGGCTCCGGCAGCAGCGGCAGCTCGCCCGGCCTGGCCAGCACCAGCGACTTGCCGAGCACCGAGATGCCGGCCCAGGAGCCGATCTCGAAGGGTCCGCCGCGGCTCCAGGTCCAGGCCATGCCGATCAGCACGCAAACCACCGCGACGGCGGTGCAGGCGGCAGCGCGCAGCACACCAAGGCCGAGGGCCGCACGGCGGTCGAACACCGCCGCCAGCAACGGCAACGGCAAGAAGGCCATGCCGGTGCTGCGGGTCAGCGTGGCAAGGGTGAAACAGGCAGCGGCGAGCAGCAGCGCATCAAGCCCGCCGCGGCGGACGAAGCGGCATTGCATCGCCAGGCCCATGAACACCAGCGCCATGAACGGCGCCTCGGTCATCATCCAGCTCGGCGAATCGTGGATGCCCGGATGGATCAGCAGCACCGGCACGCCGAGCAGCGGCACCAGCGGGCTGCGAAGCATGCGGCCCAATTCGACGGCGAAGACGAAGACGCCGATGCCGAGCAGGACCAGTTGCATCAACGGCAGGTAGTCGACGCTGCCGGTGACCGCCTGCCAGCCGTTCACCACCCAGCCATAGAAGGGCGGCCGGTAGTTGAAGAGATACTGGTAGGCGTAGCTGTCGCCCGTGGTCAGCGGCGTGACCGGCAGCTTGCGCGCCATGCGGGCGACCAGCAGCGTGGTCAGCAGGAAAGCACTGCCCAGGATCCAATGATCCATCCGCCCCCAGGCCATGCGACCCGGATTGGCGAAAGCCGCCGGTCGCCACACCGATATCGGCGCCATGTTGATTCGCTGACTCATCCCCGGACTGCACCTGTGCCGATTGCCGCCCGGCAGGGTGCGTTTTTCCCTGCGCCCTGCATCGGTCCTGGGCGCGAATGTGCCGCAGCGCGGCGGGACGCGCGCCTCACGGTGCGGTTTCCAGGCAGTCCCTGACTAGGTTGTGACAGTTGATACCGAATGCAACGAAAGCGCGCGCCTCGCTGGATTGCGTTTTCACCGCAACGGGGTGCTGCGCCTAGATTTTCGCCGCATCCTGGTTTGGAATCTCCGTGGACGATCTGCCTCACTGGCGTGGCCCGACGCTGGCCGCAACGCTCTCGCCGACGACGCGCGGCGCCGCGCCGTCGCTCTCCGTCGTCGTACCGGCCTACAACGAAGCCGAGGTGATCGAGGAATTCCAGCGTCGCCTCGGCGCCGTCATGGACAGCATCGGGCTGAGCTGGGAAGTCGTCTATGTCGACGACGGCTCGACGGACGCCACGCCGGCCCTGCTCGCCAGGCTGCAAGCGATGCGGCCGGAAGTCGCGGTCGTCGCGCTCAGTCGTAATTTCGGCAAGGAGGCGGCGCTGACCGCCGGGCTCGACCATGCCGCGGCGCGCGAGGCGGTGATCGTCATCGATGCCGACCTGCAGGATCCGCCGGAAGTCATCCCGGAGCTTGTCGCCGCCTGGCGCTCCGGCTTCGATGTCGCCTATGCGCAGCGCCGCAGCCGCGCTGGCGAAACCTGGCTCAAGAAGGCCACGGCCAGCGCCTTCTACCGGCTGATGGCCCGCATCGGTGGGCCGGTGCGGCTGCCCGCCGACACCGGCGACTTCCGGCTGATGAGCCGCCGCGCGATCGATGCCCTGCTGCAACTGCGCGAACGCCACCGCTTCATGAAGGGGCTGTTTGCCTGGGTGGGCTTTCCCGCCTGCGCCGTGCCCTATGATCGCGCGCCGCGTGCTGCCGGGACGACCAAGTGGAATTACAGCCGGCTCTGGACGCTGTCGCTGGAGGGTATCACCAGCTTCACCACGGTGCCGCTGCGGGTCGCCACTTGGCTCGGCCTTGCCACCGCCGCCGCGGCGCTTGGCTACGGCAGCTGGGTGGTGGTGAAGGCGCTGCTGTTCGGCGACCCGGTGCCGGGCTACCCGAGCCTGATGACCGTGGTGCTGTTGCTCGGCGGCGTGCAACTCGTCACCCTCGGCGTCATCGGTGAGTACCTTGGCCGCATCTTCAACGAGACCAAGGGACGGCCGCTCTATCTGGTCGGCCATCACCTGCCGAGCCGGGGTCGTGGCTCGCTACCAGCGGAGTAGCACCAGCGCGGGGTGGCTGCGGTCCACCTCGGCCGGCGGGGTGGAAGCGCGAAGTGCGGCATCCTTCTGCGCCGCCCAATCGGTTGCCCGCAGCAGTACCCAGACCACCCGGCCACGCCGCGCTTCCTGCACCAACGCCTCGGTACCGATGACCACCGGTGCCAGGATATGGTCGGGCGTATAGAGATCGGCCGGATGCGGCTGCGGGTGCCAGCGGAACAACTGCCGGCCATTGTCGGCGAAGGCGCCCTCGGCATAGCGCAGCGGTGCCAGCAGGGAGGTATTGGGGCCGATCGCCACGATGTCCTCGGTACCGAGCCGCGGCACCAGGCCGGCCATCAACCCGCGCCAGTCCTCCTTCTCCGCCATGGTGCGACCATAGACCCCGTTCAGCCCGACCAACAGACAGGCGGCATAGGCTACGGCGAAGACGGCACGGATCCAACGCGGCGCCGAGGAGACCAGAGCGATCGCCGCCAGCAAGGCCAAGGGTACCCCCATCCAGACGATGATGCGGGGGATCAGGAAGGGGGAGACGTAGCTGAGCCCGATGGTGGCGACCAAGAACATCGCCGGCACGCCCAACAGGAGCCAAGCGACCCTCCGGTCCGGCCGCAGCAACAGCAGCAACACCGCCATCAGCAAAAGCGCCGCCAACGAAAGCATGCTGGACAGGCGGAACAGCGTCAGCGGCGTGACCGGATCAACCACCAGATGGTTGGCCAAGCTGAGCACCCCGATCAGATCGGGCGGCTTGATCCAGTCGAGGTCGTGCCGCCCGGCCTGGATCAGGATCGCATAGGCAAGCGGCAGGGCCAGCAGCCCGACCACGCCATGCGCGACCAGGTAAGGCGGCAGCGCTGCCCGTTCTCGCGGCGTGCGCAGCAGCATCAGTGCGCCGCAACCGGCCAACGCCGCAGCGGTAAAGACCGAGGTCGCATGCGCATAGAGCAGCACCAGCATGGCCCCGGCATAAAGCCCCAGCGCCGCACGATCGGCCTGTGCCCCGCGATGCGCGGCGCTGCCGACGAACCGCAGAAGGCCCAGCAGCGCCAGTCCGAAAGCCAGCGGAAGCAAGGCATAGACCCTGGCCTCCTGCGCGAAATAGATCTGCATCGGCGCCACAGCGAAGAGCAGCGCGGCAACCAACCCGACCACCGGCCCGCCGAGCTCGACACCGATTAGGAAAACCACCGGGATCGTCGCCATGCTGGCCATGGCGGAGAACAGCCGCAGCGCCGCATCGCCATCGCCCATGAACGCGGCCCACATCTTGAGCAGCACGTAGTACAACGGCGGTGTCGTCTCAATAAGCAATCCGTCGGTCGACATGTAGCGCAGCGGCTTGTGGATCCACCAAGCGGAAAAGGCTTCGTCGCTCCAAAGCGAGGCGTCACCGATTTGATGCAGTCGCAAGGCGAGTCCAAGCGCAGTAATGGTGGCAACGGCGGCGAGCACAGCAAGGGACTGCCCGCTGAGCCAGAATGGTCGCGCCGTGCCATAGGGAATGGCGCCGACACGCGGCTGATCATGCATTGCGATGTTCCGAAATGGCGGCGAACGGCCTCTTCAAAGGCAAGCGCGCGACAGCGCGAACGGCGGCACGCCAGGAGGATCACATTCTCGGGAATATACTTGTGGAATGGATAAGTGTCACGGGTTGTACTTCCTGTCCTATTTCATCCCCCTTGGCCACTGTTATGTCGTCATGCCTCCTTTAAGGCGCGCGGCCAACGAAAGCCGAGCGCCGGGGTGACGACGACGGCATAGGCGATGGCGCCGGCCAGCGCAGTGCCGAGAAGCGCCGGCACCGCCGACTGCCCGGCGAGTTCACGCGCTACCCAGGCGGCGACCACACCCATCACGAGCGTGCCCAGCACGGGCGCCAGCAGGCGCTGCCCCAGCCAGCCGGGTGAGCGATGCAAGGCACGCAAGGTGACGGCAAGCTGCAGCGGCGGCACGGCGAGACTGCCGAGCGCCCAGCAGAGTGCTGCGGCCGTGGCATCCTGCGGCCGCATCAGCAGCAATCCGACCAGCGGCAGGGTAAAGGCAACCAGTTGCATCAGCAGGTTCATCCGGGTCCGCCCGAGTGCCAGCCAGAGCGCTGGTGCTGGCCCGACCAGGAAGCCTGGGATTGCGGCCAGCGCCACCAGCCGGGCCGGCTCCGCTGCGCCGATCCAGGGCCCGCCCATCAGGATTTCAATGAGTCGCGGTGCGGTGATGGCGAGCCCCGTGGCGATCGGCAGGCCGATCAAGGCCTGCAACTGCGCCAGGTCGCGATAGGCCTCGGCCAAGGCCGCGCGGTCGTTCTGCAAGGCCGCCAGCCGCGGCATGGCGAGACGCGAGGCGGCGCCGGTGACCACGGCCATGGCGACATCGAGCAGGCGGAAGGCGATATGGGTCACCGCCACCACTGTCTCCGCCACCAGCATGCCGAGGCCGACGATGAAGATGCGGTACCGGCCATTGAACACCAGCAGCGCCAGGATCTGTGGCCCGGCGATCGGCCAGAGCTCGGCCAGCGCCGTGCGCTCGAACACCCGGCGCGGCCGCCAACCTGAGCGCAGCGCCAGCAGCAGGAAGACCGAGAGCGTCGCCGCCGCCTGCTGCGCCGCCATCGACCAGGCCCCTGCCCCGCCCAACGCCGCCAGCACACCGATACCGACCGCAAGCGGCTGGCAGATCAGCACCCGCGCGGCCAGCAGCCGGTAGCGCCGTTCCTTCAGCACCAGCGCCGAAAGCATGCCGGCCACCGCTGAGAAGGGCAGCAGCAGCGCCATGGCGCGGATCATGTCGGTGACCGGCGCGCCGGTGGCGCGGGTGATCAGCGGCGCGCCGAGCCAGAGCACGATCATCCCGACCATAGCGCCGCCCATCGTTGCCCAGAGTGCGGAGGAGCGGTGTCGCTCCTCCAACCCGCGGCGCTGCAACAGGCTGTCGCCGAACAGCGCGGCAATGGGGAAGTCGACGGTCAGGAAGACGCTGGCGGCGATGGCGCCGGTGCCCGCTGCCTGCGGCCCGATGATGCGGGCGACGAAGAGCAGTCCGACCAGCGCGGTGATGGCGGAGCCGAGCGTCTCCGCCGCCACCCAGGCGGGCGAGGCAGAACCGGGGAGGACACGACGCATCCGATCAGTGCGCCGGCTGACCCTTGGTCGGGACACCCCAGGCAAGGATCGCGCCGCGCGGCAGGTCCGGCTCCATCGCGCGCAGCGCGGCGCGGATCGGCTCCACCTCCTCCGGTCTGGTCGCGTAGAAGGTGACCACAGGGCCGCGAACGGTCACCAGGCGACCGCGCAGCTTGAGCTGGGCGATCGGCTGCCAACTGGCCGGCGGCACTGGCGGCGCGATGTCGTACAGCATGGCCAGGCCGACATCGTGCCGCGCCGCCAGCTGTTCCATCCAACCCAGGCCGCCGCCGCCCCTGCGGGCTTCCTCGTTCGCCAGACCCGAGAGGTCCAGCATGTAATGGGGCACTTGGTAATTGACGTAGCCCAGGTGGTTGGCGGCGAAGGGTCGGCGCCAGTGATCGTTGACGAACCGGTGCATCTGATACTGCTGGTCATACACGTTGCCCGACGCAGCCACGGCATCCACCGTGCGGAAGACGTAGCCGGAGAACAGGAACAGCATGGCCAGGCAGAAGCCGGCGCAGCGGCGTGCATCCAGCCGCCGCAGCCCGGCATTGATCTCCGGCTGCCATGCGACCAGCACGGCGCAGAAGCCGAGCGCCAGGACATAGATCTCGTACCGCGAGAAGGAGCTGAGGCTGCCGCCGGTCAGCTGCGCCAGGGCGACGACGATGAAGAAGCCGACCGCGGCCGGCTTGGCCCAGGCGCGCTCACCGAAACGGGACGGCACCGGACCGCGTGCCAGGCCCCAGAGGCCGAGCACGATCAGCAACGCGATATGCGTGCCGCCATAGGCCATGAGGTTGCCGCGATAGGCGCCATAGACTGCCTTGACGAAGCCGAGCGCGCCGCTGTCGCCCATGCCGATCCCGGTGCTGGCGACCTCGGAGCGGTGCAGCACCGAGCTCGGCAGCCAGGGCAGGCCAAGGCTGTGCAGGAAGAGCATGAAGCCGCCGACCAGCACCACGCCGATAGTGCCGATGATTGCGGCATGGCGCCACTTGCCGAAGGCGATCAGCACCAGCATGTCGGCCGCCAACGCCGCCGCCGCTTCGAAGCGCAGCAGCGGCAGCAGGGTGATGGCCGCCAGCCACCACCAGTCTGCCTGCTTGGTGCGGACGAAGCGTAGCAGGCCGAGCAGCGAGATGACCGTCAAGGTCACATGCAGCGAATGCTCCAGTCCGGCGAAGGCGAGCCCGACCAGGTTGAAGGCCAGCGTCAGCGTCGTGGTGATCGCCGCCAGCTGCAGGGTCGTGAGGCGATCGACCTCGAGCCCGATTTCCTCGGCCACCGCATACATCAGCACCGCGGCCGCGACGGTCGCCACCAGGCAGACCAGCAGCGCCGAGAAGGGCCCGAGCGGCAGAACGGACAGCACCGCCAGCAGGAAGGGATAGATGATTGAGGAAGAGGGCGAGGCCGGCTCGCCCGGGTTGATCCCGTAGGTGCCCTGCGCAATCTGCTCGGCCATCGCCATCTGCGTATAAGGCGCGTCGAGCGTGTAGGTGAAATGCCCGCCGTTGCGCAGCAGGATGCCGGCCAGCAGCGCCAGCGCCAGCGCCAGCACGCTGAGCGCGACGACGGTCTTTGGCCTTGCCGCGGCGGCGGCGTAGACGCCGGCGGAGTCCGCGCCGGAACGCGAGAGCGAATCCATCCAGTCCTCCAGCGAGCGATCAGATATCGAGCTTGTTGAAGATGCGCGTCGGCAGCGTGCGGATGATGGTCATCACCGGCCACCAGATGCGCGGCAGATAGGCGCCGCCCCCGCCCTTTTCGGCGAGTCTCCAGGCACCGGCGGCAAAGGCCTGCGGCGTCGTCATGAAGGGCAGCTTCGGCAACGGCCAGGTCATCGCGGTATCCACCGGCCCGGCCTTCAGGCAGAGCACCCGCACGCCGGAGCGCGACATGCGCGCGGCATAGCCCTGCAGGTAGGTCAGCAGCGCGGCCTTGGTCGCGCCGTAGAGGTAGTTGCGCGGCCGACCGCGATCGCCGGCGACCGAGCCGAGGGCGACGACCACGCCCTGCTTCTGCGCCTCTAGCACCGGGGCAAGGGCCGCCAGCACCGTGGTGGCACCGGTGAAGTTGGCCTCGACCATGCCAGCGGCCACAGCCGGGTCGCGGTCTGCCTCGGCCTGCTCGGGCATGACGCCGAAGGCCAGGAAGACGTTCAGGGGCCCGCCGGCGCGCGCCGCACAATCCTCGACGAAGGCGGCGTGGGATGCCGTGTCGCGTGCATCGAAGGGCACCGGCGTCGCCGGGACATCGTGGCGGATCGCCAGGTCGGCGGCCTGGCGTTCCAGGTCCTCGATGTCCCGCCCGGCCAGCAAGATGCCGGCGCCATGCGCCGCCGCTTCGTGCGCGAAAGCGCGGGCGACGGCGGAGGAGGCACCCAGCATCAGCCAGGTCGGCTGCATCGTCGCGCTCATGCCACCAGCCTCAGCCGCTTCGCCATGTCGGAGGAAAGGCGTCCCTCCGGATCGACGGTATGGCGGATCTCCTGGAAGCGCTGCGCTTCCGGATACATCGTCCAGAACCCCTCGGCCGAGAGCAGGCTGTCCTTGGCGAGGTAAATACGCCCGCCCGCCTCGCAGGTGATGCGTTCCAGTGCCGCGAACAGGCCCCGCAGACCAGGCCGCGCCGGGATGTCGAGCGCCAGCGAATAGCCCGGCTGGCCGAAGGAGAGCAGGCCGCGCCCGGGCCGGCCCATCACCTTCAGCACCGCGAGGAAGGAGGCGTCGCCGGCGGCCGAGATGGTCTCCAGCAGCCGGCGCAGCGCCGTTTCTCCGGGGCCGAAGGGCAGCACGCATTGGAATTGGTGGAAGCCGCGCTTGCCGTACATGCGGTTCCAGTGCAGCACCGTATCCAGCGGGTAGAGGAATTTGCCATAGTGCTGCCGCTGCTCCCGCCCGGCTGCCGGCACGCGGCGCCAGTAGAGCGCGTTGAAGGCCTTGACCGACAGCCGGTTCAGCGCCCAGCCCGGCGCTTCCAACGGAAAAGTCCTGGCCTTGTCGGGCGGCACGGCGACGCCGGCCTCGCTCGGCTCGGCCACTTCGAGGATACCGCGCCCCAGCGAGGCGCCACTGGCGAGCGCATCGATCCAGCCGACCGACCATGAGGCATCCGCCGCCGCGGCGAAGCCGGCGAGGAATTCGTCGAGGTTGTGCATCCGCCGGCTGTGGACGTTCAGCGCGTTGCTCGGCACCGGCTGCATCCGGAAGCAGACGGCGGTGATGATGCCGGTCAGCCCCATGCCGCCGATCGTGGCGCGGAACAACGCCGGCTCGTCCTCGTCGGAGATGCGGATCTGCCTGCCGTCCGGCAACAACAGGTCGAGCCACAGCAGGTGGTCGCCGAAGCTGCCGGCGCGGTGGTGATTCTTGCCGTGCACGTCGTTGGCGACGGCGCCGCCCATGGTGACGAAGGCGGTGCCAGGCGAAGTGGGCGCCAGCCAGCCGCGCGGCAGGAACGCCCGCAGCAGGTCGGCGAAGGTCACGCCTGGCTCGGTCACCACCAGCCCGCTGTCGCTATCGAAGGCCAGGATGCGGTTGAGCCGGCCGGTCAGCAACGCGGCGCCGCCACTGTTCAGCGCCTGGTCGCCATAGGCGCGGCCGCCGCCATAGGGCAGCAGCGTGCGGCCTTCCGGCACGTCGAGCGCCGCTAGCAACTCCCGCATCCGTTCCGGTCGCGCCGCCAGACAGGGCGCCGCCCTGCTGCGGCCCCACCCCTGGAGCGAAACCTGCTTCCAGCCGGCCGCGCGATGGGCCTCGGCGGCCTCTGCGGCCGCACGTTCCTCGGTCATGGTATCCGACATGGGTTCCTCAGAGCGCCGCGACGATGGCAGCGGCGATGACCGCGCCGATGGCCCAGCTCCAGCGGTCGCGCAGGGCGAAGACCACCGGGTCGTCCTTCAGCATACGGCGGTGCGACAACATCCAGATCCGTACCAGCCAAACGGCCAGCGCGGCCGGCGCGACATAAAGCCAAGCGCCATGGGTGTAGAGGCGGGAGGGCCCGGCCTCGTTCGCCACGTAGAGAATCATGATCTGCAGCGCCGCCATGGCGGAGGCCGCGCCGAAGCCGAGCGTGAGCGGCCAGTCATCGACCTCGTAGCCGCGCCGGGCAAGGCCGCCGCCGATCGCCACCTTGGCCTCCATGAGCTCGCCATGGCGCTTGGCCAGGGCGCAGGAGAAGAAGAAGAACCCGGCGAAGGCCATCAGCCAAGGCGAATAGGGCACGCCGGCGAGTTCGACGCCGAGCGCCAGCCGCAGCGTGAAGAGCCCGCCGATGGTCAGCGTATCCAGCAGCGCGATACGCTTGAGGAAAGCGGAATAGGTCAGCGACAGACATACGTAGCCGAACAGGCCGAGCACGAAGGTGCCGCTGAGCAGCGCGCCGCCGATGAAGCCCATCAGGATCAGCGCGATGGCGCCGGCCAGCGCATGCAGCGGCGCGATACGGCCCGCGGCGATGGCACGGTCGCGCTTGGTCCGGTGCAGCCGGTCGGAGGGTAGGTCGGCGATGTCGTTCAGCAGATAGGTGCCCGACGCCGTCATGCCCATCAGCACCAGGCCAAGCACGCAGGTCAGGATCGCATTGGGATCGCCCAGCTTGTGGCCAAGCACGAGCGGCACGAAAAGCAGCGCATTTTTCGACCACTGATGGATACGGAGTGCCCCGATCCAATCGCGGATCGGCGAATTCTGCGAGGGAAATTCGGCGAGTACCTCGGTTTCCGCCATCTGGCGGGCCGCGGCGGCGACCGCCGGGCTGGTGTTGACCAGCACGATCTCCTCGGCCGCGGCGAAGACATCAAGGTCGTGGTGGCTGTCGCCGGCATAGGCGAAGCCGCCGGGGAAGCGCTCACGCAACCAGGCGGCCTTCTCCGGCCCCTTCAGGTTGCGGGTGCCGTCGCTGCCAGTGGCGCTGTCGAAGATCGCCAGGTGCCCGGCCACCGCGTCCGCCACCGACTGGTCGGCTGCGGTCACCAAATGCAGCCGCCGGCCGGCGGCACGCTGGACTTCCAGCCACTCGACGAAGGGCTTGCGCAGCGGCAGGATAGCCGCGTTGGCCGGGGCCGCGCGGCTTACCTGCTGCTTGAAGTGCGCCCGTCCCTGCAGCAGCGACCGCAGCAGCCCGGGGACCGAGGCGGGAGCACGTACCAACGCCGCCACAAAGCCTTCATGCAGCGTGTCGGTCGCCAGCAGGGTCCCATCGAGGTCGACGGCCAGCGGCAAGAGCGGCGCCGCATTTTCCGTCGCTGACGCGCCGTGGGCCTGGTGCATCACCACGTCCTGCATCACAAATACTGTTCCTGATACCGCGGCCGGAAAATCTCATCGCATGTGCGAAGACGGTAGTGCCATTGACGTGAGACGCCGACGCATGACGCAAAGATGCGCGTCAGGCTGGTAACTCACAGTTGAGATTGCGGTCGTCGCATTCTGCCGTCCCGCGTTTGCGGCGATGCGGCAACGCGCAACGCAACGTGACGGCGGCGCGCCGGTTCTGACCGATCCTTGCCTTTCGCGCGAAGGCGCCGACTGCCTACTCTCCGGCCGCCATGCAGGGTCATGTCAGGAACGGAATGCCCGGGACGATCAAGCGGACGGATAAGGGACGCGTGCCGACGATCGCCGTCTGCCTCGTCACTCACAACCGCCCTCACTATGTAAGAAGCTGCCTGGATAGCCTGCGGGTCCAGACCGTCGGGCTTGATGGCTTCGACGTGATCGTAATCGACAGCTGCGGCACGCCTGAGACCGGTGTGGCGCTGCAGGAGATGGTGGCGACGCTGCCCAACGCCCGGTTGCTGCGTGTCGACCGGCCTGGCGCCAGCGCCGCGCGCAACCTGGGCGCGGAACAATCCAACCGTGATTTTCTCGCCTATCTCGACGATGACGCGCTGGCGCTGCCCGACTGGGTCGAGCGCATCCAGGCGGTCATCCAGGAACACGATCCCTGGCCGGGCGTGCTGGGCGGCAAGGTCCTGCCGGTTTGGGAAAAGCCGCTGCCGGACTGGTGGCCGGACAGCCTACGCGGCGTTCTGTCGATCATCGAATGGGACGGCCGCGGCGAATTCCGGACCGCGGCGATCCCGGCGGGGCTCGAGCCCTATGGCGTGAACATGGCGGTGCAGCGCGAGCCTTTGCTGGAAGTGGGCGGCTTCGCCGACCGGCTCGGCCGTTTCGGCGGCCTGTTGCTCTCTGATGAGGACGTCCAGGTTGCCTGGAAGCTACAGGACCGCGGTTATTCCGCTTGGTATGACAGCCGTGTGGTCGTCCGCCACCAGATCCAGGCCACCCGGATGAATCCGGAATGGCTCATCAAGCGACTCTATTGGCAAGGCGCCTCGACCGTTGCCACGCGTCGGATGCTGGGACAGCCGGAACAGGTCTGGCGCGAATTCCCCCGCCGCCTCGCGGTCGAGATCCTGACGAGCGTCGCCGGGCTTGTTCCTGCCTCCAGCAGCCGGCTGCTGGAACTCCGTTGGCGTTTGGCCTATGCCAAGGGCTTCACCCGGATGGCGCTGGCCAACGAACAGAAGAAGCGCAGCCTGCCTGGCCGCATCCTTCGGGCGCTGATCCGCCGCGACGGCACGCCGATTACCCCGGTGATGGATATCGGCGCGCGCGCCGGCCTCCCCGACCCGGTGCGGCCGAAGGGGCGACGCTGAGATGCTGACGACCGTCTTCGCCACCCGCAACCGCGCCGCCGCGCTGCCCCGCGTGCTAAACGCCTTTTGCGGCCTGCAGTCGCCGCCCGGCGGCTGGAAACTCATCGTCGTCGACAACGGCAGCACCGACGACACCGCGGCCGTGGTGAAGGGTTATGCCTCGCGCCTCCCGGTGACGCTGCTGCACTGCGCCGCACCGGGCAAGAACCGCGCGCTGAATGCCGCCTTGGCAAAATTCGCCGGCGACCTGATTGTCTTCACCGACGACGACGTGCTGCCGGCCCCAGACTGGCTGGTCCGCCTGCGCGCCGCGGCCGATGCTCATCCGGAAGCGACGCTGTTCGGTGGCACGGTGCTGCCGGACTGGCCCTTTCCGGTGCCCGCCTGGCTGTCGGAGGACGTCGTCGAGTTCAGCGTGCTCTACGCCAAGAACGAGCGCTCGAGCGGTCCCTGCCGGCCGATCGACATCTACGGCCCCAACATGGCGATACGCGCCGCGGTCTTCGCCGCTGGCACCCGCTTCGCCGATCATGTCGGGCCGGACGCCACCAACCCGCTCTATGCCATGGGCTCCGAGACCGAGTTGCTGCGGCGCCTGGCAGCCGAAGGGCACCGCGGCTGGTTCGAGGCAAGCGCGATCGTCGGCCACATCATCCGTCCCGAGCAGATGCAGGAATCCTGGGTGCTGGACCGCGCCTATCGCTACGGCATCGGCGAAGGGCGCAACCACGCCAGCACTCTGTTCGCAGGCCGCCCTGTGCTGGGCGGCTTGCCGGCGCCGCTGCTCGCGCGCGTCATCGCCTATCGCCTGGCTGCGCGGGGGATGGGGCTGCTGCCGCCATCTGCCCGGCGGCTGCGCGTCCGTTACCGCGACCGTTGGCTGGCCGGCGTTCTCGCCGGCCGCAAGGCCCCCGCGAATCCGCCAAAACTGGCGCAGCCGAGCTTTTCCTCCTGATGGAGATCTGAGGTGTACTCGACCAGGACCCCTGCCTGGGCATTGCGCGCACCGTCTGTGACGGTCACGCTGCCGCTTGCGTTGCTGCTGCTTTCGCTGCTCGGCTACATGGCCGCGCGCAAGGTGACGCTGTTCGCCGCACATCAGTCGGAGGCCCACGCCTTCGCGCTGACGGTTTTCTGCTGCGTCGCCGCCCTTCCCTTCATCGCCATCCGCTATGCCGAGATCCCCTTCCTGCTACGGGCTATCGTGCGCGGGATCGGCATCGTGCTGTTCGTCCAGGTGCTGTTCGATGCCTTCGGCGCGGTGCCGCCGGCGCCGAACATCGTCTTCGGCGAGGCGAACGCGCATGTGCTGTTCTTCCGCTGGGGTGCGGTCATCGCCGTGCTTGCCGGCGCGGTCGGCATGCTGCGGCCGGCCTTCCTGCTGCCGCTGACCTATTACTACATTCTCTGGCGGCACTTGATCGGCCCACGTACCGATATGTGGGTGACGGACACCGACTACTTCGCCATGCTGGATGGCCTGGCCTTCTCCACCATCGGCGCGCTGCTGGCCGTTACCGCCACCAGCGAGTGGGCGCTGTCGCGCTTCGCCTGGCTACGGACCATGATGCAGGACATGCCGCCGGCAGTGCTGCGGCAGAAGACCGCCGGGCTGATCTGGGCCGTCGTGGTCGGCGCCCATCTCGGCAACTACTTCTGTTCGGGCGTTGCAAAGCTGGTGGCGGGCGGGCCCGAGCCATGGACATGGCTGCTCGCCAACCCGACGCAGACCGCCATCGTCATCGGGCTCGAGCGCGGCAACAACCCGCTTGCGACCTTCCCAAGCCTGCTGCAGGGCAGCTGGGACACGATCTCCAACTTCACCCTCGCCTTCAACTTCCTCGTCCTCGGCGCCCAGCTTTTCTCGCCTCTCGCCATCCTGCGGCGAAGCTGGCTGTTGTTCTTCACGCTGCTGTTCGACGCCTTCCACATCGGCGTCTACTTCACGCTCGGCGCGCTGTTCCACTTCTGGATCGCGGTGAATCTCATCGTCTACACCTCGGCCTGGCGGCTGAAGGAAAACGAGATTACCCCGATGATGAAGGTGGTATGCATCGTTGCGACGCTGTTCGGCCACACGGTGTTCTACACCAACTTCCTCGGCTGGCTGGACGCCGCGCGGCTGGCCAGCCCGCAGTTCTACGCCCTGACGAAGGATGGGCGCGAGGTATGGATGACCCCGACATATTTCGGCATCTACTCCTACAGCATCGCGCAGACCGCGATGTTCGTGCCGGAGGGGCACTTTCCGCATCGGATCGGTGGCAACCTCAGCAATCTGGATGACTGGCGCGAGGCTTCGGCATGCCTCGCCAGCACGACGGAGACGCCGCAGGCAGTAGGTGGCGCGACCTACAACTCGGTTGAGCGGCTGGTGCGAGAAACGCACGACTTCATGACCCGCTATCCGGCTATCAAGAACCAGAATCTCTACTACCTCTACCCGCACCACATGCAGCCCAACCCCTGGGTCTTCACCGAGTTCAACAACCTGCGGATGGACGACATCGTCGGCTACAAATACGTGGTCGACAGCGTCTGCCTGACGCTGCGGGACGGAGCTTTGGTGCGGGACGTCAAGAAGCGCGCGGAGTTCAGGTTCGATGTCCGCTGACACCTTGGAGAAGCCGGCGTCGCCCTCACCGGGCGGCGCCGAGGCGAAGCAGATCTGGGTCGTCTATGACGGGATGTGCCCCTTCTGCACGCGCTACGTCATGCTCTACCGGATCCGCCAGTTGGCGGAGAAGGTGCACATGATCGATGCCCGCACCGACCACCCCGTGGTGCGGGAGGTAAAGGCGCGCGGCCTCAGCCTCGAGAACGGCATGGCGGTGAAGTGGAACGGCCAGTACTACCACGGCGCCGCGGCGTTGCATGTGCTGGCGCTGCTGGGCTCCGAGAGCGGCGTCTTCAACCGGCTCAACCGGCTGGTCTTCAGCAGGCCGAAGCTGGGCCGCTTCCTTTACCCTGCCATGGTCGCGGGGCGGCGGATGACCCTGAAGCTGCTCGGCCGGCCGCCTATCGCGGACTGACCGGCAGCAGGGCGGCGGCGATCGCCGCCCACTCGGCCTCCAGCGGCGTGGCCGGGCGGCGCTGGCCGGCACGACGGTACCAGTAGTCGGCATTCCCCAGGTCGCCTCCCCGCCGGTGCAGGTAGGCGTGCACCCAGGCGCTCCCGGCATCCTCGCCTGATTGGGCAGCTTCGTGCGCCCGGGTCCAGTCACCCCGCGCCTCCCACCACAGGGCGATCAGCGGGCCGGTCAGCCCAGGCGGGGGTACAGCTTCCGTCGCGGCGGAGTGGCGCAAGGCATTCGGGGTCATGCGGTCAGTCTCCGCCCGCAGCCTTGTCAGGCGCAAGGCCGCCCGCATATCACGTTTCAGAACTGCGATTTATATCCGTATGCGGCTCGGGTAGCCCGGTCGGTCGCGCGCAGGAGGGTGTCATACACCGCTCCGCCAACCAGCGACCGCGAGCGGCACCTTCCGCTAATCCCTTAAATATGCTCGTGTAGTTCGTGACAACACCATGCCAAGCCGTGTTCAAGGCGGGCCCTTACTCCCGATTTCAAATCGTCTTTTATAGCTTTTACGCTTGCATATAGGGCTTAGTGGGTCATTCTTCGCCAATCGATGTGGAACTGCGGCCTGTCCCACGCCGTCCCTCCTCGGTCTTCCGGAGTTGCTGGCAATGACCCCCCTGCTGTCCCTTTCCACCCCGGCTGGCACCGGCATCTCGCTGCTCCCCCTGGATGCCGGTTTTGGCGCGGAGGTGCTGGGCCTCGACCTCGCCGTCCCGATTGCCGCGCCGGTGCTTGAAGTGCTGCACGACGCGCTGATCGAACACGGCGTGCTGCTGCTGCGCGGCCAGTCCGCCATGCCCGAAGCCCTTGCCCGTGGCTTGGCGTCGCTGGAGGCCCCGCTGCTCGGCCAAGCGCTTCACCAGGCGGCGCCGGCCTTGCCGCTGTCGGTCGGTGCGCCGGCCGACCTACCGCCACCGGATCGTGTCGGCACCCCTTTCTGGCATACCGACCGCAGCTATGCCGCGCAGCCTGCCCTGGCCTGCCTGATGCGCGCCGAGGCCCCCGCCGGCGGGATCGCTTTCGCCGACCAGCGCTGCGCCTGGGCCAGCCTGCCACCGGTGCTGCGCGACCGGCTCGGCCAGCTTCGCGCGCTGCATGCCAGCCCGCTCGACCCGACGGCGCGGGCCGAGCATCCGCTGGTACGCCGCCATCCGGTGACCGGCGAGCCGGTGCTCTATGCGAACCCCGCCTTCACCACGCGCATCCTCAACCTGACGGCGGCGGAAAGCCGCCACCTGCTCGACACGCTCTTTACCGCGGCGACCGCCGAATCGTTGATCTGGCGGCACGATTGGCAGTCCGGCGACGTGCTGATCTGGGACAACCGCCGCGTCCTGCACACCGCCAGCGCCGGACCGGCCCTTGAGTCGTTGCGGATCGAAGGCGACCAGCCGACTGGCGCCGCCGGGCTCGACATGCCCTGGGTGATGGCCGGCTGACACCCGGCACGCCGCGTGCTTGAAACGGCCCTGTCGCGCGGGGCCGCCCATGCATGTGCTGATGATCGCCTGCCATCCACGGGCTGACAGCTATTCCGCCGCGTTGCGCGACACCGCCCGCGCCGCGCTGGCCGCCGCGGGGCACGAGGTGCGCCTGCGCGACCTGCATGCCGACGGCTTCATCCCCGTCATGTCCGCCGCCGAGCACCGCGTCACCAACGCCCTCGGCGAGAACGAGGCATTCGTCGCACAGGAGGCCGCCGACCTGCGCTGGGCGGAGGCGCTCGTGCTGGTCTACCCGACTTGGTGGTACGGCATGCCGGCGATGCTGAAGGGCTGGTTTGATCGGGTCTGGCTGCCCGGCATCGCCTTCCGCATCGGTGCGGGCGCGATCGAGCCCCTACTGACCGATATCCGCCGCATCGCGGTGGTCACCACCTATGGCTCGCCGCCCTGGCTGCTCTGGTATATCGGCTGGCCCGACTACAGGGTCGTGCGCCGCGGCCTGCGCCGGCTGTGCGCCAGAGGCTGCCGGCTGGACTGGCTCTACCTCACCCGCATGGATCAGCGGCAGCGGCCGGAGCTCGACCGGTTCCGCGGGCGGGTCAGCGCCTTCTTCGCGGGCTGGCGCGCCTAGCCCAGCGCGCGCCGCAACCCGGCCACCAGCGCATCCGCGTCGGCCTCGTCATTGTAGACATGCGGGCTGATCCGCATGCGGCCGAGCCGTGGCGCGACATGAACATCCTCGGCCGCCAGGCGCTCGATCAGCCCCTCCGGCATTCCCTGCGGGAAGCCGAGGCTGAGCACATGCGGTGCCCGCACCCGCTCCACCGGCACCGTCACCGGCAGCCCGGCGACGCCTTCGGCGATGCGGCGGCTCAGCATCGCCAGATGTGCCGCGATCGGCGCTTGCCCCCATCGCGCCATCATCTCCATCCCGACCGCGGCCATCTCGAGCGAGATGAAGTGGTCACGCTCTCCCATGTCGAAGCGCTTGGCGCCGTCGGCGAAGGACAGGTCGGCGAAGTAGGGCGCTCGCTCGGCGGCGACTCCCTTGCGGGAATAGCTGGTCTGCTCCAACGGCACGCCCTGCTGCCAGCGCTTCGCCACATAGAGGAACGCCCGGCCATAGGGGCCGAGCACCCATTTGTAGGTCGGGAAGATCAGAAAATCCGGGTCGAGCGTGGCGACGTCGATCGGCAGGATGCCGGCATGGTGCGTCGCATCCACCAGCAGCGCCGCGCCCTCCCGCCGCAGCGCCGCCTGCACCGCGGCCAAGTCGACCAGACCGCCATCCGACCAGTGGACCGAAGAGATCGAGGCCAGGGCGACCGGCGCCGCGCCCGGCCGCTCGATCGCCGCCAGCAGCGCCGCGGTCCAGTCGCCGTCGGCGCCGGGCGAGACGGCCTCGGTGACGAAGCCGCCCTCCGGCGCGCGCTGCATCCATTCGAGTGTCGGCGCGCTGTGGTCGTCGGCCAGCAGGATCACCCGGCTGCCGCGCGGCACCGCCAGGTTCTTCGCCGCGGTGGCGACGCCGAAGCCGACCGAGGAAATCAGCGCCACATCCTCGGGCGCCGCGCCGATCAATGCCGCCGCCGCCGCCCGGGCGCGGGCGAATTGCGCGGCATGGTCCGGCGCGTTCCAGCGCCAGGGCTGACCCTTGCGGGCCACGCCCTCATGTCCCGCCGCCTGCACCGCCTTCGGCAGCGGGCTCCAGGAGGCGGCGTTGAGATAGGCGACCTCGCGCGGGATATCGAAGGCGGCGCGTTGCGATCCGAGCATGAGGTCCCTCCCCTTGTGTCGGGCGCTAGCCTGGACCCGTCCCGAGCGCCGCGTCCAGGTCCCGGTAGTCGGGCGGCTCCGCGTCCAGCACCTGGCCGTCCCGCAGCACCACGCGGTCGGATTGCGGCCGACTCAGCAGCTCGGTCATCCCGCGGGCGCGAAACAGCAGCAGGTCGGCCGCGGCGCCGGGCTTCAGGCAGCCGCGATCCGTGAGACCCATGGCCGCGGCCGGCGTCGCGCCGGCGGCGCGCGGCCAGTCGCCGATGGGATGGTCGAGCTGGAGGATGCGCGTCGCCTCCCGGTACACCTCGACCATGTCCAGGTCGCCATAGGCATAGAAGGGGTCGCGGGTATTGTCGGAGGCGACGGAGACCGGCACGCCCGCCGCGCGCAGCTCATGCACCAGGGTCACGCCGCGCCAGCGCGGGGTGCGGCCGGGCACGCGGTCCTGCAGGTACATGTTGCACATCGGCAGGACGATGATGGAAAGGCCGGCTTCGGCGCATGCCTTGATGGTCGCCTGCGCGAAATCCTCCGGCTGGATCGAGAGGGAACAGCAATGCCCGCACTGGATCCGCTGCTTGAACCCGCGCCGGATCGCGGTGCGGGCGATCTCGACCAGCGCGCGGGCGCCGCTCTCGCCGCTCTCGTCGACATGGATGTCGAGCTCGAGCCCGCGCGCCTCGGCCAGCGAGAAGAAGCGGTCGAGCATCGGCTGGAATTCGTCCGGCAGCTTGTCGTGCACGCCGCCGGTCAAGCGCGTGACCATGCCGAGGATGCCGCCCGAATCGGCCACGGTATTGGCCAGCGATTCGCCGTCCTCGCCCTGGAAGCGGTCGAGCGGGGCGATGGAGCTAGCCTGCAGGGTGATCCGCCCGGCCCAGCGGTCCCGCAGCATGCGGAACACGCGCCAGGAGGCCGGGTCGCGCGGCAAGTAGCTTTCCAGATGGGTGCGGATGGCGACCGTGCCATGGGCGTAAGCCGCGCGCAGGCTCCATTCGAAGCGCGCCTCGATATCCGCATCGGTCCAGCCGTCGCGGTCGGAGGCGCAGGCGGTCAGGGCGCCGTGGAAGCTGCCGGTGGCATTCGCGTGCCGCGGCCAGATATGGCCCTTATCCAGATGGGTATGGCCATCGACCGGACCGGGCCAGACCTGCCCGCCATCGAGGCTCGGGCCGTCCGTCGCGGTGCCGAGCGGCGCCAGGGCGGCGATGCGGCCCTGCTCCACCTTGAGGTCGAAGCGGACCAACCCCTGGCCATCCACCGGACCGGGCGCCGCGCCCGGGATCAGCGTCGCCGGCGCCCTTGCGTCGCGCAGCCAGTAGTCCTGGCCGCCGGCGGCGATCGCCTGGCGCAGCCGGTCCATCGCAGCACTCATCGGCGGTCTCCTTGTCCCATGGCGCTTTCATGCCAGCGCCGCAGCAACAGGTGCGATAGCAGGCTCAAGGTAAGAAAGATGCCGATGCCGGTGGCCGAGATCAGCACGAGGGCGGCGAACATCCGGGGAATCTGCAGCTGATAGCCGGATTCGAGGATCCGGTAGGCCAGGCCCGAGGCCCGCCCCCCGGTCCCCGCGACGAATTCCGCGACGATGGCGCCGATCAGCGCGAGGCCGCCGGAGATCCGCAGCCCCGCCAGGAAGAAAGGCATCGCCGTCGGCAGCCGCAGCCGCCACAGCACCTGCCAGCGGGAGGCGCCGTAAAGCCGGAACAGGTCGAGCAGGTTGTGGTCCGTGCTGTTCAGCCCGACCGTGGTGTTCGACAGGATCGGGAAGAAGGCGACGATCCAGGCGCAGATCAGCAGGGACAGCGTAACGTCGTCCACCCAGATGATGATCAGCGGCGCGATGGCGACGATCGGCGTCACCTGCAGGATGACCGCATAGGGGAACAGCGCGAGTTCCAAGATGCGGGACTGCGCGAAGACCACCGCCAGCAGCAGGCCGAGCGAGGCGGCGATCAGCAGCGCCAGGGCGGTGATCTTCAGGGTCACCAGCAGCGCGGCCGAGAGCGCCGTCCAGTCCCGCAGCAGCGCCTCGCCGATGGCGACCGGCCCGGGCAGCACATAAGGCGGGATGCCCCGTGCCCGCACCAGCCATTCCCAGCCGCCGAGGAAGACCAGCCCGATTGCCAGCGGCCCAAGGACCCGCAGCCAGCCTTGCGTCAGCGCCGAGCCCATCATGCCGCCATCGCCGCTTCCAGCGCGCCGGAGACCTCCCGGCATTGTGCCGCATAGCCGGCCGAGGTGCGGAAGGCCTCGCCACGCGGCGTGGGTGCGTCGACGGCCAGCTCGGCATGGATGCGCCCCGGTCGCGGCGCCATCACCGCGATGCGCCGGGCGAGATAGACGCTCTCGAAGACCGAATGGGTGACGAAGACCACGGTGAAGCGCTCGGCTTCCCACAGGCTCAGCAGGTCGTTGTTCAGCCGGAAGCGGGTGATCTCGTCGAGCGCGGCGAAGGGCTCGTCCATCAGCAGCAGCCGCGGCTTCGTCACCAGGGCGCGGGCGATGGAGACGCGCATGCGCATGCCGCCCGACAGTGCGCGGGGATAGGCGGCCTCGAAGCCGCGCAGCTCGACGCGCGCCAGCGATTCGGCGGCACGCGCCGCGGCCTCCCGTTTCGGCACGCCGGCGAGTTCCAGCGGCAAGGCGACATTGGCCAGCGCCGTCGCCCAGGGCATCAGCGTCGGCTCCTGGAAGACGAAGCCGATGTCGCGGGCGCTCGGCGGCCCGCCGGGCCAGTCGAAGCGACCGGCGGTGGCCTGCGACAGCCGGGCGATCATCCGCAGCAGGGTGGACTTGCCGCAACCGGAAGGCCCGAGCAGCGCCAGGAAATCGCCCTCCGCGATGTCGAGGTCGATGCCCTGCACCGCCAGGGTACCGGTGTCGTAGCGCTTGGCGACGCCGCGCAGCGAGACGAGCGGCGCGGTCACGCGCAGGCGCCGTCACGCATCAACTGCCTGTCCCGCATCGCCGCCCCTTCCGAGTCATTGCCGGAACATAGGTCAGGCGGCGAATTCCGCCAGCAGCAGCACGCTCCGCGGCGCGAGCACGGCGGGCGGGCCGCCGGATTCGACCGGATCGGCGCTGTCGGCCAATACTCGCCAGGCGAAGCCCTCACGCGGCAGCGGCACGGCGAATGGGATGCTGTCTGCCCCGGCATGCAACGCGACCAGCACGCGGTCGGCCAGCCGCGTGCCACGCGCCGGCACGTAGAAGACGGCGACCAGGCTGCGTCCCGCCGCATCGCCCCAATCCACCCCGGCGCCGTCCGGCCGCAGCCAGGCTACATCGGGCAATCCCGTGCCGTCCCGCGTCATGCCGGTCAGCGGCGCATCTGCATGCAGCGCCGGATGCGCCAGCCTTGCCCGCACCAGCCGCGCGGTGAAGGCGAAAAGCGCCTCGTCCATCCCCGCCCAGTCGAGCCAGGAGACCGGGTTGTCCTGCGCATAGGCATTGTTGTTGCCGCCCTGGGTGCGGCCGCATTCGTCGCCCATCGACAGCATCGGCGTGCCGCGCGCCGTCAGCAGCGTCGCCAGCAGAGCCCGCACGTCGCCGGCTCGGCGGGCCAGCACCACCGGGTCGTCGCTCGGACCCTCGACGCCGCAATTCCAGGAATGATTCTCGTTGTGGCCGTCATGGCCATGCTCGCCGTTGCCGTGGTTGCGCTTCTCGGTGAAGGCGACCAGGTCGGCCAGGGTGAAGCCGTCATGCGAGGTGACGTAGTTCAGGCTGTCGCAGGCTCGGCGCCGCGCCGGTCCGAAGACATCGGCCGAACCCGCCAGCCGCGTCGCCAGGTCCGCCACCTGCCCGGCATCGCCGCGCCAGAAGCGCCGAACCGTGTCGCGGAATTTGTCGTTCCATTCCGGCCAGCCGGGTGGAAAGGCGCCCAGCTGGTAGCCGCCCCAGCCGATATCCCAGGGCTCGGCGATAATGATCCTCTCGCGCAGCAGCGGGTCCTGCCGCATCGCCGCCAGCAGCGGCGCATGCGGGTCGAAGCCGTGATCGCGCCGACCCAGCGTGGTGCCAAGGTCGAGCCTGAAGCCCTCGACCCCCGCCGCCAGCACCCAGTGCCGCATCGCGTCCATCGCCAGCCGCAGCGGCCAGGGCCGGTCCAGCGCCAGCGTGTTGCCGCAGCCGGCATCGTTGGCATAGCGCCCATCGCGGCCGAAGCGGTGGAAGGCGCGGTCGGCCAGGCCACGCAGCGAGAGCGTCGGGCCGTGCTCGTCGCCCTCCCCGCTGTGGTTGTAGACGACGTCGAGGATCACCCCGATGCCCGCCGCCCGCAGCGCTGCCGTGGCGGCGCGTACCTCCTCCATCCCGCCCGGCGCCAGGCGGGGGTCAGGGGCCAGGAAGCCGACCGGGTTGTAGTTCCAGTGGTTGTTCAGGCCGAGCGGCGGCAGGTGCCGCTCGTCGATCCCGGCGGCGACCGGCATCAACTCGACATGCGTCACGCCCAGCGCCCGCAGATGCGCGATCGCGGCGGGATGGCCGAGTGCGGCGAAGGTCCCGCGCATGCCCTCCGGGATGTCGGGATGCAGCCGGGTGAAGCCGCGCACGTGCAACTCGTAGATCACCCACGGGCCGGGCATCGGTGGTGGGATCGGCGGCGGGGCGGCGGGCACCGGCACCACCGCCTTCGGCATCGACGCCGCGCTGTCGACGCCCGGGGCGAACTGGCTAGGATGCAGCAGGAAGGGCCGGTCGATGCGGCGCGCCCAGGGGTCGAGCAGCAGCTTTGACGGGTCGAATCGCTGCGCGGCCGGCCCATGCGCCCGCAGCCCGTAGCGCGCTCCGGCGCCGACCCCCGGCAGATGTCCATGCCAGACATCGCCGCTGCGCGCCGGCAGAGTGTGGCAGGCGATCTGCACGTCCCGCGTCGCGTCGAACAGGCAGATCTCGATGGCCGTCGCATCCGGCGCGACCACGGCGATGTTCACCCCGGCCGCATCGGCAGTGACGCCGAGCGGCTCCGGCGTGCCTTCCCCCAGTTCAATCATCGGCCGCGGCAAGCTCCCGGAACAGCGCGGCATAGCGCGCGGCGGAGCGCTGCCAGGAGACATCGCCGCCCATGGCATTGGCCTGGATGCGCGCCCATATCGGCCGGTCACGGATCAGGCCGATGGTCCGCCGCACCGCGCTGGCCAGCATCGCGGCATCGCCGGGGACGAATTGAACGCCGGTCGCGCAGCCGGCGGCGAGCGCCGCCTCGTTCGCGTCGATCACCGTATCCGCGAGCCCGCCGGTCCGCGCCACCACTGGCGGCGCACCGTAGCGCAGCGCGCATAGCTGGGCGAGGCCGCAGGGCTCGAAGCGCGACGGCACCAGCACCGCATCGGCGCCGCCGTAGCAGAGCCGGGCCAAGCCCTCGTCGAAGCCGATGACAGTCGCGACCCGGCCGGGATCCGCCGCAGCGGCGCCGAGGCAACGGGCTTCCAGCGCCGCATCGCCGGTGCCGAGAATCGCCAACTGCCCCCCGGCGGCCAGCAGCGCCGGCAGGGCCTCCAGCACCAAGTCCATGCCCTTCTGCCAGGCCAGCCTACCGACGAAGGCGAACAGCGGCGCCGCCGGATCCGCCGCGAGGCCGAAGCGGCCCTGCAGCGCCGGCTTGTTGGCCGCACGCGGGTCCGGATGCGCCGCCGAGAAGCGCGCCGCCAGCGCCTGGTCCCGGGCCGGGTCCCAGGACGCTTCGTCGATGCCGTTCAGGATGCCGCTGACGACGTCGGCGCGGCCGCGCAGCAGCCCGTCCAGCCCCATCCCGCCCGATGCGGTGCGGATCTCGGCGGCATAGGTGGGGGAGACGGTGGTGATCCGGTCAGCATACCAGAGCCCGGCCTTGAGGAAGCCGACACTGCCGAAATACTCCAGCCCGTCCATGCTCCAGGCGCCCGGCGGCAGGCCGAGCCGGGGAAACAACGCGGGCGGGAATTGCCCCTGGAAGGCCAGGTTGTGGATGGTGAAGACCACCGGCACCCGCATCGGGCCCGCCAGCCGCAGATAGGCCCCGGCCAGGCCCGCCTGCCAGTCATGCGCATGCACCGCCGCGAAGCCCAAGCCCGTCGCGGCTTCGGCCGCGGCGAAGCCGAGCGCGGCGAAGCGGATGCCGTTGTCCGGCCAGTCGCCATCCGGCCCGGCATACGGGTTGCCCGGCCGGCCGAAATGCTGTGGCGCCTCCAGCACCAGCAGGTCCAGCCCGGCGGCCTTGCCGGCAAGCAGCCGGGCGGGGCCGAAGCGGTCCGGCAGTTCCACGACCACCGGCGCATCGCCGATCGCCGCCAGCACCGCCGGATAGCCCGGCAGCAGCGTGGTGACGGCGATGTCCTGCGCCGCCAGCGCCGCCGGCAGGGCGCCGACCACGTCGGCCAAGCCACCGGTCTTGACCAACGGGAAGCATTCCGAAGCGACCGCCAGGACCCGCAGGCTCATGCCGCGATCCGGTCGAGCATCGCCTGGGTGATGAGGCAAATCCCCTTGGCCGAGCGGCGGAAGCGGGCCGCATCCGCCACCGGGTCCTCGCCCACCACCAGGCCTTCCGGGATGCGCACGCCGCGGTCGACGACCACGTTGGTCAGCCGGGCATGCCGGCCGACATCGACCTGCGGCAGCAGCACGGCGCCGTCGATCATGGCGAAGGAATGCAGGTGCACCCCGGTGAACAGCAGCGAATGCCGCGCCGTGGCGCCGGAGACGATGCAGCCGCCGGAGACGAGGGAGGAGATCGCCTCGCCCCGCCGGCCGTCGAGGTCGTGGACGAATTTGGCCGGCGGCACGACCTCCGCATAGGTCCAGATCGGCCAGTCCTTGTCGAAGATGTCGAGCGGCGGGACCACGTCGGTCAGGTCGATATTGGCCTCCCAATAGGCATCCACCGTGCCGACGTCGCGCCAGTAGGGCGAGGTCTCGGCAGCGGACCGCACGCAGCTTGCTTCGAACCGATGCGCCTGGGCAGTGCCCTCGGCGACCATGCGGGGGATGATGTCCTTGCCGAAATCATGCGATGAGGCAGGATCGGCCGCGTCCCGCTTCAGCTCAGCGATCAGGACGCGGGTGTCGAAGACATAGATGCCCATGCTGGCGAAGGACAGGTCCGGCCGGCCGGGCAGGCCGGGCGGGTCGGCCGGCTTCTCGAGGAATTCGGTGATGCGGTCGGAGCCATCGACCGCGACCACGCCGAAGCCCGTCGCATCCGCCCGCGGCACCGTCATGCAGCTGACCGTGACGCCGGCGCGGCTCTCGACATGCTGCTGCAGCATCGCCTCGTAGTCCATCTTGTAGATGTGGTCGCCGGCCAGCAGCACGATGTGGCGCGGCGCCAGGTCCTCGATGATGTCGATGTTCTGGAACACCGCATCCGCGGTGCCGAGATACCAATTGTGCTCCGACACCCGCTGGCTGGCGGGCAGGATGTCGAAGCTCTCGTTGCGCTCCGGCCGCAGGAAGTTCCAGCCGCGCTGCAGGTGGCGGATCAGGCTGTGCGCCTTGTACTGCGTCGCCACCGCCACCCGGCGAACGCCGGAATTGATGGCGTTCGACAGCGCGAAGTCGATGATGCGCGACTTGCCGCCGAAGAAGACCGCCGGCTTGGCCCGGCGGTCGGTCAGTTCCATCAGCCGGCTGCCGCGGCCGCCGGCCAGCACGAAGGCCATGGCCGTGCGGGCAAGCGGCCCCTCGCTCCGCGCGCGTGAGTTCGGCATCGTCTTCCCCCCCCACCGCGCGGCTCAGCGCTTGATCGGCACGTTCCAGATCTCGCCGGCATACTCGGCGATGGTGCGGTCGGAGGAGAACCAGCCCATCCGGGCGGTGTTCAGCACCGCGCTCCGCATCCAGGTGCCGCTGTCCTGCCAGCGGGCATCGACCCGTCGCTGCGCATCGAAGTAGCTGTCGAAATCGGCGCCGACCATGAAGTAGTCGTGGCCGCGGATCGAGGCCATCATGTCGCGGTAGCGACCGCCATCATCCGGCGAGAAGACGCCGGATTCGACCGCCTCCAGCACCTCGCCGAGCCGCGGCGAGGCCTGCACCGCCGCGACGCCATGGCTGCCGTCGCGCCGGCGCGCCTCGACCTCCTCGGTGGTAAGGCCGAAGATGAAGATGTTGTCCGCACCGACATGCTCCAGCATCTCGACATTGGCGCCGTCGAGCGTGCCGATGGTCAGCGCGCCGTTCAGCCCGAGCTTCATGTTGCCGGTGCCCGAGGCCTCCATCCCCGCGGTCGAGATCTGCTCCGACAGGTCGGCGGCGGGGACGATCATCTCGGCCAAGGAGACGTTGTAGTTCGGCAGGAAAGCGACCTTCAGCAGGCCGCGCACCGTGGGGTCGCTGTTCACCACCCGGGCCACGTCGTGCGCCAGCTTGATGATGAGCTTGGCGCGGTGGTAGCTCGCCGCCGCCTTGCCGGCGAAGATCTTCACCCGCGGCGCCCAATCCAGGTGCGGCTGGGCGCGGATGGCATCGTACAGCGCCACCGTCTCCAGGATGTTCAGCAGCTGGCGCTTGTATTCGTGGATGCGCTTGATCTGCACGTCGAACATGGCGGCCGGGTCGACCCGCAGGTCGAGCTGCTGGCGGATCAGCGCCGCCAGGGCCTCCTTGTTGGCCCGCTTCACCGCGGCGAAGCGGTCGCGGAAACCGGCATCCTCGGCCAGCGGGTTCAGCCCCTCAAGCCGCATGGCGTCGTCCAGCACGGCGGGCCCCACCGCCTCGACCAGCAACCCGGTGAGTCCCGGATTGCACTGCTGCAGCCAGCGGCGGAAGGTGATGCCGTTGGTCTTGTTGGTGATTCGGTCGGGCGCGATCGCGTGGAAGTCGCGGAACACCGTCTTCTTCAGCAGGTCGGAATGCAGCGCCGAGACGCCGTTGACCTTGTGCGAGCCGACGACGGCCAGGTGCCCCATCCGCACCCGGCGGCCATGGCCTTCCTCGATGAGCGAGACCGAGGACAGCAGTCGCACGTCGCCCGGATGCGCTGCCCGCACCTCGTCGAGATGGTGAGCATTGATTAGGTAGATGATCTGCATGTGGCGCGGCAGCAGCCGCTCCATCAGCGGCACGGCCCAGGATTCCAGCGCTTCGGGCAGCAAGGTGTGGTTGGTGTAGCTGATCGACCCGCGGGTGATCTCCCAGGCCTCCGCCCAGGAGATCGCATGGAGGTCGACGCAGATCCGCATCAGCTCGGCGATGGCGATCGCCGGATGGGTGTCGTTGAGTTGGATCGCCACCTTGTCGGGCAGCGAACGCAGGTCGCCATAGACCCGCAGGTGCCGCCGCACGAGATCCTGCAGCGCAGCCGAGGTGAAGAAGTATTCCTGCCGCAACCGCAATTCCTGCCCGGCCGGCGATTCGTCGGACGGGTAGAGGACCTTGCTGATCGCCTCCTGCCGCATCCGCTCGGCCAGCGCACCGACATGGTCGCCGAAATTGAAGGCTTCCAGTTTCAACGGGTCGAGCGCCCGGGCGGACCAGAGCCGCAGCGTGTTCACATGCTGGCCGCGCCAGCCGACCACCGGCGTGTCGTAGGCCACCGCCTGCACCGTCTCGGCCGGGTGCCAGACATGGCGCATCTCGTCCTCAGAAACCCGCACCGCCTCGACGCTGCCGCCGAAGCCGATGTCGTGCGAAATCTCCGGCCGGGCGAATTCCCAGGGGTTGCCGAACTGCAGCCAGTCCTCCGGGTATTCGTGCTGCCAGCCCTCGCGCAGGATCTGCCGGAACAGCCCGTGCTCGTAGCGGATGCCGTAGCCGAAGGCGGGAATCGCCAGGCTGGCCAGGCTTTCCATGAAGCAGGCGGCCAGGCGGCCGAGGCCGCCATTGCCCAGCGCCGCATCCGGTTCGGCTTGGCGCACCGCGTCGAAATCGACGCCGAGCGGCGCCAGGGCCTCCTTCAGCAGCGGGATCAGCCCGAGGTTGGTGACATTGTCCCGCAGCAGCCTGCCGACCAGGAATTCGAGGCTGAGGTAGTAGACCTGCTTCTCGCCCTGTTCGTAGGCGGCGCGGGTCGCCTCCAGCCAACGGTCGATCACCCGGTCACGCACGGCAAGCGCGGTGGCCAGGAACCAGTCCCGGTCGCGGGCGCCGCTGCGGCTCTTGCCCATGTCGTAGGTCAATTTGCGGACAATGGCCTCGCGGAGCGCGGCCGCATCCTTGGCCATATCGGACGTCGCCATGGCTTCAGTCACCGGTTCGCATTGCCTTTCACTCGGGCGGCGGGGCCGCCCCTGGTCGATGGCTGCGCTGCCACCCTGTCACGCGTCCGGTTGTGCCCGAACGTTCCGCGCGGTTGAAGCAAAACCGATGCCGAGTGACCAATCCACCAATGATGGCGTGCAAACCGGCGTGACCCAAGGGCGAGCAAAGCAGGACCACGATGCCCCGCCGCGGTCGGCTGGCCCCCGATCGCAGTTCCGGCATCCGAAGAAATTTTCCCGAATCGGCAATTCAGGACTGGAATCATGCTGGAATTTTCCTTTGACTTAACTTGATCGCGAGACAGTGATCTCGCAAGAGAGTGTGGCCGATCAAACCATGCGGAACGAAGTATCTTTTGCCGACCTGCGCCAGCCGACCGAGGCAGCGGAACCGGCCCTCGATGCCGGTCCGCCGACCGGTGCCGCCCCCCCCGCGCCGCGCCGCGCCGCGCCGCGCCGCAAGCGGGCTGCCCTGGTCAGACCGGTACCGCCGGATATCGGCCGCCCGGTCCCCTGCCCGCTCGCCGTACTCCGGCTGGGTGACCAATCTACGGAATGCCTGCTGCGGCACCGTGCCGACCTGCTGGACTTGGTGCCCGCCACTGGTGTCGCCCTTCTGCTCGATGGTCAGCCGGCCCGCGCCGGCCGAGCGCCTGGCGACGCCACCATCCTGGCCCTCGCCGCTTGGCTGGAGGAGCGGTCCGAAGCGGGGATCATGGCGTTCGACATGCTGCCGGCCGCAGCACCGTCAGCCGGCAGGTTGCTGGCGATCGCGCTGCCGCGGCGGCCGCATGACTGGATCCTCTGGCTGCGCGCGGCCGAGGCGCCACCCTGGAACGCCGCGGACCTCGCCGCCGCCGGCAACCTGCGCGGCGCCTGGCTGGAGGCCAGCCTGCGCCGGGCGGAGTCGGAAGCGGCCGGGCACCGGACGGCGCAGTCGCACCAAGCCTTCGTCATGGCCGAGTTGGACCACCGGCTGAAGAACATCCTGGCGAATATCCAGGCGCTGCTGCGCCACAGCCGGCGCCGTGCCCGCGACACCGACGCTTTCGTCCACGACTTTGAGGCCCGGCTTCACGCCATGGCGCGAGCACACGACCTGCTGCACGCCAGCCGCTGGGAAGGCGCCCGGCTGCGCCCCCTGGTCGCAGAGGAGCTCGGCCCGCATGCAGATGGCCAGGCCCGCGGCCGCATCGCCGCCCGCGGGCCGAACCTGGTGCTGCGGCCGCGCGCGGCGATGTCGCTCAGCCTCGCCTTGCACGAGCTGGCGACCAACGCGGCGAAGCACGGCGCCCTCTCGGTGCCGGACGGCCGGGTGGGGCTGCGCTGGCACCGCACCCCGGCCGGGCTGGTGATGCGGTGGGAGGAGCATGGCGGTCCGCCGGCACCGACGCCCAGCCGGCGCGGCTTCGGCCTGACCGTGATCGAGCGCAGCCTGGCCTATGAGCTGGGCGGCTCCGGCAGCCTCGAATTCACCCCGCTCGGCCTGCGATGCAGCATCCGCATCCCGGCCGACCAGCTCGGCGAGCCGGGCTAGGGGCGTTCCCGCCCAGGGAGGTCTGTTCTAGCCTTGCCGTCCGAGCGGCACTCGACGCCGCCCACCGGCAAGGGGAGCGAAACGAGCATGGTGCCGCAAGACCGCAGGGCCGGGAGCCGCCACGCATGACCGGCGCCAGCACGCCGACCGGCCCGCTCGCCGGGCTCCGCGTCCTCGACCTCACCGCCGTGGTGCTCGGGCCGCTGGCGACCCAGACGCTGGGCGACTGGGGCGCCGAGGTGATCAAGATCGAGACGCCGACCGGCGACCTGGTGCGCAACTCCGGCGTTTTCCGCAACCGCGGCATGGCCTCGGTGTTTCTCGGGGTGAACCGCAACAAGCGGTCGCTGGCGCTCGACCTCAAGACGCCGGAGGGCGCCGCGGTGCTGCGCCGGCTGATCCCGACCGCCGATGTGCTGGTCACCAATATCCGCCCGGCCGGCATGGCCCGGCTGGGCTTCGGCCCGGACGAATGCCGCGCGCTCAACCCCCGCATGGTCTTCGCAGTCGCCACCGGCTTTGGCCAGGACGGACCGCACCGCGCCCGCCCGGCCTTCGACGAGATCATCCAGGCGGCCTCCGGCCTGGCCGACATCGTGGGCGAGGAAGCCGGGCAGCCGCGCTTCGTCCCCTCCCTGGTCGCCGACAAAATCACCGGCATGGCGCTGCTTTCAGCGGTACTGGCCGCGCTGCTGCATCGGGAACGGACCGGAGAAGCGCAGCTTGTCGAGGTGCCGATGCTGGAGACCATCACCGCCTTCGTCGCGGTGGAGCACCAGGGCGGCCACGCCTTCACTCCGCCGATCGGCGCGCCCGGCTATGCCCGGCTGCGCCACCGCAAGCCGGTGCCGACCCGGGACGGCTGGATGACGCTGCTGCCCTACACCGCGGCGCATTGGCGGGCCTTCTTCACCGAGGCGGGCCGCGAGGAGCTGATCGAGGCGCTCGGCGTCGACGACCCGGTGAAGCGTAACGCCAATATCGACCGGGTCTATGCCGCGGTCGCCGAGATCGCGCCGGGCCGGACCACCACGGAATGGCTGGCGGTGTGCGAAAGGCTCGACATCCCGGCTACCGCCTTCTCCACCATCGGGGACGTGCCGGAGCATCCGCATCTGAAGGCGGTCGGGATGTTCCAGCCGATGGCCCACCCGACCGAGGGCGCGTTGCGGATGGCGCGTCCGGCGACCCGCTTCGCCGCAACGCCGGCCAGTATCCACCGCCATCCGCCCAAGCTCGGCGAGCATACCGACGAGGTGCTGGCGGAGCTCGGCTACGATGCGGCGCAGATCGCCGCCTTGGCGGAGAAAAAGGTCATCCGCCGGGGCTGACAGGAAGGTTGGGAAGAGAAAGGTATTTCCCGCCGCAAGCATCACCCTTCTTTTTTCGAGACGAGCCTTCGCCGCGCGGCCAGCGTCAACCCATGAGAATCGAGACGGGTCCAGGGAGGATCCGTCCTCCCCGGCCTTGCTCGCCTTCCGCTGGGACGCGCCCCTCGGTGCGATGAGCCACACCCGCGGCGGCTCAGGCCAGCCCGCGTATCCTTCCGCACATCAATTCCGTTTCCCGACGCGTATCCCTTTGGCTGGGGCGCAAGGCCGCCCGCGCTGGATCGGGATTGCGTCGTGCATCACGTTTCCGTGTTGACATACCACACGAAAAGTTTAATGTATACCCCATCAGATTTGAGGTCCCCGATGTTCGCGGCCCTGGCTTTCAACACTGGCATTCTCGCCCTCCCGCGCAGCCGCCCCTCGCTGCCCGGCGCCTTCCGCCGCGGACTCGCGGGCCTGGCAGGCCTGGTCCGCCCGAGCCGCTACCGGCCGGAGCGCCACTACATGCGCGGCGGCAATACCGAGGGCAGCCGCAACCTCGCCATGGCGCGTGCCCGCATCGCCGGCCGCGGCTGACCCGCCTGGACGACCGCGCGTTCCGGTGAAAGGGTCGGGTTCATGCCCGACCTGCCGGCCCTCTCCCCCCGACTCCGCGCCACCGCCGAACCGGCGATCCCGACCGCCCGCGCCTGGGCCGCACGCTATGCGGGCACCGCCGGGCCGATGATCGACCTGACCCAGGCGGTGCCGGGCTACCCGCCCCACCCCGACCTGCTGGCCAAGCTGGCCGAGGCCGCCGGCAGCCGCGCCGCCGCCGGCTACGGCCCGATCGACGGCGACCCGGCCCTGCGCGAGGCGCTCGCCACCGATGCCTCCCGGTTCTACACCGCGCCGATCGGGGCCGCCGACGTGGCGATCACCGCCGGCTGCAACCTCGCCTTCTCGATGGCCATGGCGGTGATCGCCGGCGGCGGCACGGGTGGCGTCATCCTGCCGGTGCCCTGGTACTTCAACCATCGCATGGCGCTCGAGATGCAGGGCATCCCGGCCATCCCGCTGCCCTGCCGCGCCGAGGACGGCTTCCTGCCCGACCCGGCGCGGATCGAGCCCCTGCTGGCCGCCGGCGCCCGCGCCCTGGTGCTGGTCTCGCCGAACAACCCTACCGGCGCGATCACCCCGCCCGCGGTGATCGAGGCCTGCGCCGCGCTCTGCCGCCGCCACGGCGCCTGGCTGGTGCTGGACGAGACTTACCGCGACTTCCTGCCCAGCGGCGCGACCCCGCCGCACGCCCTGTTCCAGGACCCGGCCTGGCGCGACGGCCTCGTGCATCTCTACAGTTTCTCCAAGGCCTATTGCGTCCCTGGCCATCGGGTCGGCGCCATCCTCGCCGGCCCGGCCTTCCGGGCAGAGCTGATGAAGGCGCTCGACACCTGGCAGATCTGCCCCGCCCGGCCGGCCCAGGCGGCGCTCGCCTGGGGCGTGCCGGCGCTGGCCGGCTGGCGCACCGCCAACCGCGACCTGATGGCCGAGCGCGCCGCCGGCTTCCGCGCCGCGGTCGGCCAGTTGCCCGGCTGGCGCCTCGATTCCCTCGGCGCCTATTTTGCCTATCTCCGGGTGCCGGAGGACGGGCCGGACGCCCTGGCGGTGGCCGAGCGCCTGGCCGCCGGGCGCGGGCTGCTATCCCTGCCGGGCCCCTTCTTCGGCCCGGGACAGGGTCGCCATATCCGCCTCGCCTTCGCCAATGCGGGGCTGGAGGCGATCGCCGAAGTCCCTGCCCGCCTCGCGGGCTGACCCGGGGGAGAACGCCATGACCGCCCGCCACCGTGCCGAAGCCTTCTGCGCCAGATTCGGCCTCCGCGCCCCCATCCTGATGGCGCCGATGGCCGGCGCCTGCCCCCCGCCGCTCGCCGCCGCCATCGCGTCCGCCGGCGGCATGGGCGGTTTCGGCGCGCTGATGTCCTCGCCGGCGCAGATGCGCGACTGGGCGGCGCAATTCCGCGCCGCCAGCAACGGCGCCTTCCAGGTCAATCTCTGGGCGCCCGAACCGGCGCCGGTGCGCGACGCGGCGCATGAAGCGCAGGTGCGCGCCACGCTTTCCGCCCTGGCCGGCGCCGAGATCGCCGACCCGGGCCCCGGGCCCTTCGTCCAGGACTTCGCCGCGCAATGCGAGGCGCTGATCGAGGCCGCCCCGGCCGTCGCCTCCTCCATCATGGGCCTTTTCCCGCCCGACATCGTGGCCCGCCTGAAGGCCCGCGGCATCGCCTGGATCTGCAACGCCACCACAGTCGCCGAGGCCCGCGCCGCCGAGGCCGCCGGAGCGGACGCCGTGGTCGCACAGGGCGCCGAGGCCGGTGGCCATCGCGGCACCTTCGACAACGCCGCCGCCGAGCAGTCCCAGGTCGGTCTGTTTGCCCTGCTGCCGCAGCTGGCCGATGCGGTCCGCATCCCCGTCGTCGCCGCCGGCGGCATCATGGACGGGCGCGGCATCGCCGCGGCCCTGACCTTGGGCGCCAGCGCGGTGCAGCTGGGCACCGCCTTCCTGCGCAGCCCCGAAGCCGCCATCCATCCGGCCTGGGCGGCCGAGATCGCGCGGACCGCGCCGGAGGACACCGTGCTGACCCGCGGCTTCTCCGGCCGGCTGGCGCGCGGCATCCGCAATCAGGTGACCGAGGCCTTCGCTGGTGAGATCCGCCCGGCGCCCTACCCCGTGCAGCGGGCGTTGATGGTCAAGGTCCGGGCGTCGGCGGAGGCGGCCGGCGATGCCTCCCGCATGCAGGCCTGGGCCGGCCAGGGTGCCGCGCTGGCCCGGGCGGCGCCGGCCGGGGAGATCGTACGGCTGCTTTGGGACGAGGCCTCGGGCCTGCTGCCCTGAGGGAAAAAGGCAAGGCCGGGGAGGAAGTCTTCTCCCTGGACCCATCTCCATCTTTCTGAAGCTGGCACCCGCCGCGCGGCAGGTGCCGACCAGGAAAAGCCAGGGTGGGGTTGGGGAGGGACCACTTTTCCCTCCCCGATCTTGCTGACGCAATCGCTCAGTATGGCGTGCGATCCGGTCTCGCCAGCCAGTCTGCGAAGGGCTGCCGACCCTCCTCGGCCAGCATCGGCCGGATCGGCACCATCCGCGCCTCCAACGGTGCCGCTACCTCGCGGTACAGCAGCTCGTCGTCGAAGCCGGCTGCCGCGGCGTCCCGGCGCGTACCGGCGAAATACGCCCCGTCGAGCCGCGCCCAGTGGATCGAGGCGAGGCACATCGGGCAGGGCTCGCAGCTCGAGTAAAGCGTCAGCCCGCGCAGCTCGAATCGACCGAGCAATGCGCAGGCACGGCGGATCGCGGTGACCTCGGCATGCGCCGTCGGGTCGAGGTCGACGGTGACGCGATTGCTGCCCTCGGCCACCACCTCCTCCCCCCGCGCAATGACCGCGCCGAAAGGCCCACCGCCGGCGGCGACGGAGTCGCAGGCAAGCGCGATGGCGCGCCGCATATGGCGAAGGGCGACGGGATCGGATTCGGTCATGCGGCGGCCTCGTTCGAATGGTGTGCGGCGCCGGCGTCCTCGGACCCTAGTCTACCGGCGCCGCGGCACCGCGGTCACGCCTCCTCGCGCATCTCGCGGAACAGCTCCTTGGCAACCAGCAGCCCTTCGCGCACCGAGGGCAGGCCGACATAACCGCCCATATGCAGCAGCGCCTCGCTCAGCTCGTCCTCGGACCAGCCCATGTTGCGCGCCATGCGCAGATGGATCTTCAGCTCCGGCCAGGCATGCGTCGCGGTGTCGGAGACGACGCAGATCAGCGCCCGGGTCTTGAGATCAAGCCCCGGCCGGGTCCACAGCATCCCGAACACGGCCTCGGTCGCGTAGTCGCCGAACTTCTCCATCATCGGGTCGTCGTAGACGGTCTTGGCCATCTGCTCGACGGTGCGGTCGCCGATCAGCTTCCGGCGCATCTCGCGCCCCTTGGCGTGGTTCGGGCCTTTTTCCATGGCGTCTGTCTCCTCCCCCGGCTTGCGGGCCGGGGGAGGCTACGACAGCCGCGTCAGATGCGCACCCGGTCGGGGGCCACCATCCGCAGCGCGCCCGGCCAGATCACCTCGGCCGGCGTAACCTCCTTGCCCAGCTTGCCCATGCCACGGAGCTGGTCGATCGCCAGCTGGATGTTGCCGACCGAATCCGGCGTCAGGTTCATCCGGAAGCCGACCTTGGTCATCAGCTCGGCGATCAGGGCACGGTCCTGGCGCAGGAAGCGCGCCACCTGCTGCGCCGCCTGGTCCTTGTTGCCCTCGATGAACTCGGTCGCCTGGACCAGCGAGCGCATCAGCCGCGCCGTGGCTTCCTGGTTGGCCTGCGCCCAGGCCTTGTTCATGTAGACGAAATTGCGGACGATCTGGATCGGCTCGTTGTTCACGAGGATCTTCGTGTTCGGGATGGCCCGCATGGCGCGGGTCGGCCAGGGCTCCCAGACCGCGAAGGCGTCGATGTTGCCGCGCTCCAGCGCCGCGACCATCTCCGGCGCCTCGACGTTGACGATGGTGTAGTCGGCCGGGTTCAGCTTCAGCTTGTCCACGACGGACAGCCAGAAGGTCTCGCTGCCGGTGCCGCGGGCGACGCCGACCTTCTTGCCTTTCAGCCCGTCCATGCTGTCGATGTTGCGGCCGAGCACGCTGATCCAGCGCAGCAGCGCCGTGCCCTCGGCCACCGCCACCACGTTGGGGTCGCGGATATGGGCGGAGACGCCGGCCTGTTCCGCGCCATAGGCGGCGTTGACCTGGTCGCCGATCAGGAAGGCGACCATGGCGCTGCCGGAGGGCCCGGTATTGACCGTGACGTCGAGCCCGTTCTTCTCGAAGAAGCCGCCTTCCTTGCCAACGTAGAAGGGTGAGAAGGATGGGTCGACCCCGGTGGCGATGGTCATCTTCAGCGTGCCCTGGGCGCGCGCCGGGAGGGCGGCGAGCAAGGCGGGCGTGGCGAACAGGCTGCGGCGAAGCATGGTCCTGGGTCTCCCCTACATGGTCGGGTTGTAGCGCCCGGCGAAGGCGCGGATGGCGAGGCGGAAGGCGCGGTCCACGGTGAAGCCGAGCAGGCCGAGGGTGACCAGCGCGACGAAGATGTCCTCCACCTGCATGAAAAGCCGGGCATCCCACAGCATCTTGCCAAGGCCGTCGTTGCTGGCGACCAGCTCTGCCGCGACGATGGTGACGAAGGCATTGGCCATGGCGAGGCGCATCCCGGTCAGGATGAAGGGCAGCGTGGCCGGCAGGGCGACCAGGGCGAAGACCTGCAGGCGCGAGGCGCCGAGGCATTGCGCCGCGCGGATCTTGTCGCGCGCCACCGCGCCCACCCCGGCAGCGGTGGCGATGATGACGACGAAGACGGTGGTGTAGGCGATCAGGAAAACCTTGCTCTCCTCCCCGATACCGAACCAGATGACCGCGACGGTGATCATCGCGACCGCCGGGATGAAGCGGAAGAACTCGGTCCAGGGCTCCAGGATGGCGCGGACAGGGCGGAAGCTGCCGATCGCCAGGCCGATGGGGATGCCCACTGCGCTGCCGATCAGGAAGCCCTGGGCGATGCGGCGCAGGCTGGCCAGCACGGCCTCCTGCAGCAGCCCGTCCTCCACCAGCACCATGGCGCGTTCGAAGACCGGTCCGGGCGGCGGGAAGAGCACCGAGCGCGCCAGCCAGGTGGCGACGAGGTGCCAGACCAGGAACAGCAGCACGAAGCCGCCGAGGTAGCCGAGCACGGTCAAAGTGCGATCGCGGTTCACGCATGGATCTCCGCATGGATCAGCGCATGCACCTGCCGGAAGGCCGCCATGAAGCCGTCGGAGGTCCGGTCGCGCGGGAACGGCAGGTCCACCGGCACCACCGCCTTCAAGGTGCCGCCTGGCCCACGGGTCATCACCGCGACGCGGGTCGACAGCGCCACCGCCTCCTCGATGTCGTGGGTGATGAACAGCACGGTCTTGCGTGTCTCCGCCCAGATCCGTGTCAGCTCGCCCTGCAGCACCGCCCGCGTCATCGCGTCCAGCGCGCCGAAGGGCTCGTCCATCAGCAGGATGCGGGGGTCCGCGGCCAGGGCGCGGGCAATCTGGATGCGCTGCTTCATCCCACCGGACAGTTCGGCCGGATGCTTCGCCCCCTGCCCGCCCAGGCCCACCATGCCGAGGAAATGCCCTGCCCGCTCGCGCCGCTGCCGCCGCGGCATCCCGCGCAGCCGCAACCCGAAGGCGATGTTGTCCAGCGCGGAGAGCCAATCATACAGGCTGTCATGTCCCTGGAAGACCACGCCCCGCTCCGCCCCCGGGCCGCGCACCGGCGCGCCGTCGAGCAGGATGCGGCCGGCGGTCGGGACATCGAACCCTGCCACCATGTTGAGCACCGTGGTCTTCCCGCAACCGGAGGTGCCGAGCAGGCAGACGAATTCGCCCTCCTCCAGGTTCAGCGAAAAGCCCTTCACCGCCTCCCAGGCGCCGGTGCGCCCGTGGAAGGTCTTGCCCACGCCGTCCAGTGCGACAAGCGCCACCCGCATGATCCCCCGAGTCCCCAACTCGGGTATGCAATGGCCCTGCCACGCCGACAATACCGGCCTGCCCGGCTTCACGCGCCGCGCCGGCGGAGCTACGAATAGCACCCTACGCATCCACGGGAGAGGGAACGCCACAATGGGCATGCTGGACGGTAAGGTCGCGGTCGTCACCGGCTCGGGCGGCGGCATCGGGCGCGAAATCGCGCTGCACATGGCGCAGGCCGGTGCCAAGGTCATCATCAACGACATCGGCGCCTCGCTGACCGGCGAGGGCCTTTCGGCCACCCCGGCGCAGCAGACCAAGGCGATCATCGAGCAGCGCGGCGGCCAGGCTGAGATCAACACCGACAGCGTCTCGAGCTGGGAGAGCGCCGGCAAGATCGTCCAATCCGCGCTGGACCATTTCGGCCGCATCGACATCGTGGTGAACAACGCCGGCATCCTGCGCGACCAGATCTTCCACCGGATGACGGCGGAAGAGTGGAACGCGGTCATCGACGTCCATCTCAACGGGTCGTTCTATGTCTCTCGCCACGCGGCCACGCATTTCCGCAAGCAGGAGAGCGGGTCCTACGTCCACATCACCTCGACCTCCGGCCTGATCGGCAATTTCGGCCAGGCGAACTACTCGGCCGCCAAGCTCGGCATCGCCGCCCTGTCGAAGTCGATCGCGCTCGACATGAAGCGCTACAACGTCCGCTCCAACTGCCTCGCCCCCTTCGCCTGGTCGCGCATGACCTCCTCGATCCCGGCGGAGACGCCGGAGCAGAAGGCGCGCGTCGAGAAGATCATGCGCATGGGGCCGGAGAAGAACGCCCCGCTGGCAGTCTTCCTCGCCTCCGACGCGGCGAAGGAAGTCAACGGCCAGATCTTCGGCCCACGCATGAACGAGCTGTTCCTGTTCAGCCAGAACCGGCCGATCCGCGGCATCCACAGCAGCGAGGGCTGGACGCCGGAAGCGCTGGCCGAGCATGCGCTGCCGGCGCTGAAGAGCTTCTTCGTGCCGCTGGAGCGGTCGGGCGAGGTCTTCTCCTGGGACCCGTTGTAAGCAGCAGGAATTGGGGGAGAGAGGGCACCTCTCTCCCCCGGACCTCCACTCACCGTTTTATCCGAGTCTGGCGCCCATGCACCCGCTTCATCGCGCGCTGTTCCAGCCGCGTCGCATCGCGCTCATCGGCGCTTCGGCTGACCGGGCCCGGCTGACGGCGCGGGCGCAGCTTTATCTCCGAAAGCATGGCTATGCCGGTGAGATCCTGCCGGTGCATGCACGCGAAGGCGAAGTGCTGGGCGAGAAGGCCTACAGGACCGTCACCGACATCCCGGGCGAGGTGGATTTCGCCTATATCCTGCTCAACACGCCGCATGTGGAGGGCGTGATCGAGGCGGTCGCCGCCAAAGGCATTGCCGCCGCCGGCGTGCTGGCCGATGGCTTCGCAGAAGCAGGACCGGAAGGCGCCGCGCTGCAGGCCCGCCTGGTCGCCACGGCGCAGCGCGCCGGGCTCCGCATCCTCGGCCCCAATTCCATGGGCATGGTCAATCTCAACGACCGCATCGCCTGCACCGTGAACGCCGCCCTGGAAGCCGAGACGCTGCCAGCGGGGCGCATCGCCCTGGTCAGCCAGTCCGGTTCCATGATGGGCGCCATCATGTCGCGCGGCGCGGCGCGCGGCATTGGCTTCTCCCACATCATCGGCACGGGCAACGAGGCCGACCTCTCCGCCGGCGAGATCGCCGGGTTGCTGGTCGAGGACCCGCAGGTCGATGCCATCCTGCTGTTTCTCGAAGCCATCCGCCAGCCGCGGCATTATGCCGACCTGGCCCGCCGGGCCCATGCCGCGGGCAAGCCGGTCATCGCCTACAAGCTTGGCCGCTCCCCCTACGGCGCCGAGCTCGCCACCAGCCATACCGGCGCCCTGGCCGGATCGGATGCCGCGGCCGAGGCCTTCTTCCGGACGCATGGCATCCTCCGCGTCACCACCCTCGAATCCCTGATCGAGTTGCCGGCCCTGGTCATCGGCCGCAGGCCACCGGCGAAGACCCAGCGTGCCGTCAGCGTCACGACTACCACGGGCGGCGGCGGTGCCATGGCCGTCGATTGCCTCGGCGTGGCCGGCATCGAGGCCCGCGCCCCGGATGCCGCCGCGGCGGCCAAGCTCGACACCGCGGGCATCCGTCACCATGGCCGGTTGCTCGACCTGACCCTGGCCGGTGCCAAGCCGGATCGCGTCGCCGCCGCCATCGATGCGCTGCAGGCGGCCGAGGACACCGACCTGGTGCTGTCCGTCATCGGCTCCTCGGCTCAGTTCAAGCCGCAGGATGCGGTCGCCGGCATCGTTCAGGCACGCGATGCCGGCGGAGCCAAGCCGATTGCCGCCTTCCTGGTGCCGCAGGCCGATGCCTCCCTGCGGTTGCTTGCCGAGGCCAGCATCCCCGCCTTCCGCACGCCGGAAGTTGCCGCCGATTGCATCCGCGCCTGGTCGGAATGGCGCGCCCCACGCACCGGAACCGAGCCCCCGGGCGTCGAACACACCCTGCCTGCCGCGCCGGACGAAGCGGATGCCCGGCGGCTGTTCGCCGCGCTGGGCCTGGCCAGCCCCTTCGCCGTGCTACGCACGCCGCAGGATGCGGCGAAGGATGTCGGCTTCCCGGTCGCGCTGAAGATCCTCTCGCCCGACCTGGCCCACAAGACCGAGGTCGGCGGCGTGAAGCTCGGCATCGCCGATGCCGCGGCACTGCGGCAGGAAGCCGCTGCCATGCAGGGCCGCGTCGCCCGGATGGCGCCGCATGCGAAGCTCACCGGCTTCCTGGTGCAGCCCATGGCCAAGGGGCTGGGCGAGGCCATCCTGGGCTTCCGCCGCGACCCGGAGGTCGGGCCCGTCGTGCTGCTCGGCACCGGCGGCATCACCGCCGAATTGTTCCGTGACGTCACCCTGAGGCTGGCGCCGGTGGACGAAGCTGAAGCCATGGCGATGATTGCCGAGGTCAAGGGCATGCGCCCGCTGGCCGGCTGGCGCGGTCTGCCGCATGGCGACCTCCTGGCGCTGGCGCGCGCCGTTGTCGCGGTATCGCGTCTTGCCGCCCGCAGTGATATCTCCGAAGCGGAGATCAACCCGCTGATCATCCACGCCGAGTCCGAGGGCGTGACGGTTGCGGATGCCTGGGTGGTGCGCGCGCAGGACGATTGATCCGGCGCACGCCGTCCCGGCGTTGTCGCGGGACCACAGGAAAGCATTGCATGTCCGCCAGCATCATCCCAACCATGCCCTACCGCGACGCCGCGGCGGCGATCGACTGGCTGTGCCGCGCCTTCGGCTTCTCGCGGCACGCGGTCTATCCGGATGGGGCCGGCGGCGTCGCCCATGCGCAGCTCATCTTCGGCAACGGCATGATCATGCTGGGCACGGCCTCGGACGAGGGCAGCGGGTCGATCCAGTACCCCCCGGCCGGGCATGTCACGCAGAGCGCCTATGTGGTGGTGAAGGACGCCGATGCGCATCATGCCCGGGCCCGGCGGGAAGGCGCCGAGATCGTCGCGCCGCTGAAGGACGAGGCACATGGCGGTCGCGGCTATTCCTGCCGCGACCTCGAAGGGCATCTCTGGCATTTCGGCACCTACGACCCCTGGGCGAAGGCCTGATTCCGGGGCATGCTGCCGGCGACATGCCCGAGAACGATCCAGCAGCGCTGATCCGCGGCCGCTACGGCGTGAAGCCGGAGGCGCCGCTGCCCTTCGCCCCGGCCGCCGCGGTGCCGCCCGGCCTCGCCGCCATCCTCGACCGCCGCGTGACGCGCCGCTATGCGCCGGACCCGGTGCCGGAGGCCTTGCTGCAGACGGTGCTGGCCGGTGCGCAATCGGCGCCCAGCAAATCCGACCTGCAGCAATATTCCATCATCGTGCTGCAGGACCCGGCGAAGATCGCCCGCATCGCCGACTGGATCGGCGGCATGGACTGGATCAAGCAGGCGCCGGTCTTCCTGCTGTTCTGCGGCGACATCCGCCGCGCCCGCCGGGTCTGCGAGCTGCATGGCCGCAGCCACGCCAACGACAATGTCGACACCTTCATCAACGCGACCGCCGATGCGGCGCTCGCCCTCGGCTTCACCGTGATGGCGGCGGAGGCCGCGGGCCTCGGCACCTGCCCGATCTCCTACGTGCGGAACCATGTCGAGAAGATCGGGCCGCTGTGCGGCCTGCCGCCGGGGGTCTATCCAGTCGCCGGCCTGACGCTCGGCTTCCCGGCCGGCGTGCGCAACTGGCTCTCGCCGCGCCTGCCGCAGCATCTGGTGGTGCACCGGGAAACCTACGACGACAGCGGGCTGGAAGCCGCCCTGCCCGCCTATGACGCCGCCCGCCCGCCGGCCAAGCCGCGCTATCCGGAGATCCACGGGCCGGCCCCCGAAGGCTGCAGCTGGTCGGAGAATGCGGCGCGGCAGACCTCGGTGCCCGAACGCTTCGGGCTGCGCACCTGGCTGAAGCTGCGAGGCGTGGCGCTTGACTGACGCCGCCCCGCCGCATGAAGCGCCGACCGACGACAATCCCGGCGGCGTCGCGGAAATCAGGCGCGCCGCTACCCGCAGCGTCACGCCGCGCCATGCCGCGAGCCTGATCCTCTGGCGCCAGGGTCCGCATGGGCCTGAAGTGCTGATGGGCCTGCGCCATGCCAGCCACCGCTTCATGCCGAACGTGCTGGTCTTCCCCGGCGGCCGGGTCGACCGTGGCGACCACCGCGCCAAGGCGCTGTCCGAGCTGCCCGACTTCACGCGTGCCTGCCTGGAACGCCAGGCACCGCCCTCGCTGGCACGGGCCCTCGGCATCGCCGCGGCGCGCGAGCTGGAGGAGGAAACCGGGCTGGTGCTCGGCAGGCAGGACGGCAAGCGGCTGCTGCCCGACCTGGCGGCGGTGGACTACCTCTGCCGCGCGGTGACGCCGCCCAACCGCTTCCGCCGCTTCAACGCCCGCTTCCTGATCGCCCCGGCCGAGGCGGCGCATGGCACGCTGCGCGGCTCCGGCGAGCTGGAGGAGCTGCGATTTTTCAGCTTCGAGGATGCCTTCCGGCACAAGATCGCCAGCATCACCGCCAAGGTGCTGGCAGAATTCCGCACCTGGCTGGCGATGTCGCCGGAACAGCGCGTGGCGCGGGAGTTGATCTGCTTCCGCGGGATGGACAACAGAACGGCCGAGCACTGAGGCTGCACATGGCGAAGGCGGTATTCACAACCAAAGTGAATCCGACCTACGACGACGACCCTATGTTCCGGTACCATTTCCCAAGGACGTACCTGAACCAGGCTCAGCGAGCCCTTGGCGATTGGATCGCGTATTACGAGCCACGCCGAAGCAGTGGCGACGAAGGCAGCCGCGGCGGGCGACAATCGTATTTTGCGACTGCGAAGGTTGCCGCGATCAGGCCTGATCCCACCACGCCCGACCATTTCTACGCATATGTCGCAGACTTCCTCGAGTTCGACGAGGCGGTGCCATTCAAGGCTGGCAGCCACTATTTTGAAGCCGCGCTCCGCCGCGTAGACGGAATGACCAACAAGGGCGCATTTGGCCGCGCCGTTCGGCCACTCCCTGACCACGAGTTCGACGCGATTTTGCGGGCGGGCTTCGCGCCGGTGCTTGCACCTGTGCGGCCTGATTTCATAGTGCCCGGCTTCGCAGACGAGCAGGATGCCTTCGAGCGCCCCATCATCGAGCGAGTCACAAAGCGGCCTTTCCGCGACGCAGCCTTCGCCGCGGCAGTGAAGACCGCGTACATGGATACATGCGCCATGACCGGCCTTCGCCTCATTAACGGAGGGGGCCGTGCAGAGGTCCAGGCCGCGCATATCAGGCCGGTGGCGTCGCATGGTCCGGACACGGTCCGGAACGGCCTAGCACTATCAGGCACGATCCATTGGATGTTCGACCGCGGCTTGATCTCGGTCGGGGAGGACTATTCGATCCTCACTGCCGATCGCCTGATTCCGCAAAACGCGCAGGCTGTCCTGGGCTTGGCCCGCACGCTGAGGCTCCCGCTGCAACGGGAATGGCAACCGCATCCTCAGTTCCTGAAGCACCATCGCGAAAACATCTTCAAAGGCTGAGATGGACGGAATCTTCACGAAATCAACCAGTTGTCCCCGACGCTCAGCCGCACCACACCCTCGCGCCGCAGCTTCTCCAGATGCGCCAGCAGGCTGCGCCCCGCCGCCGGCACCAGCTTGGGGTCGAGCGGACCATAGACTGGCGCGACCAATTCCTCGACCGGGGCCATCACCGCCGCGGTCAGCGCCGCCAGCACCTTTGCCTCGCGCTCCAGCCGATGCGCCCGCAGCGCGGCCAGGAAGGGCTGCGGCTCGCGGATCGCCGGGCCGTGGCCGGGCAGCAGCAGCGCGTCGTTGCGGGCGATCAGCCGGTCGAGGCTGGCCATGTAGTCGGTCATGTCGCCATCCGGCGGGCTGACCACGCTGGTCGACCAGCCCATCACATGGTCGGCGCTGAACAGCACGCCGTTACCGTCCATGGCGAAGCACAGGTGGTTGGCGCAATGCCCCGGCGTGTGCAGCGCGGTCAGCCGCCAGTCGCCGCCCTCCACCACTCCGCCATCGGGCACGGTGACCTCCGGGCGGAAGCCGTGGTCGCCGCCCTCCCCACCCTGGTCTGGCGGCGTCATGTGCGGGCCGAAGCCGTAGGTCGCGGCGCCCGTCGCCGCCACCAGCGCCGCCGTGCCGGGCGAATGGTCGCGGTGGGTATGCGTCACGATCACATGCGTCACCGTCTCGCCCTGAACCGCCGCCAGGATCGCCGCCAGATGCGCGGCATTCTCCGGCCCCGGGTCCATCACCGCGACGCGGCCGCGGCCGATGATGTAGGTGTTGGTCCCGCGGAAGGTGAAGGCCGAGGGGTTGTTGCAGACCACGCGCCTAACGCCAGGCGCGGTCTCCTCCACCGCGCCGTGCGGCAGCGGATCGTCGCGCAGGAAGGCTATGGCCATCACTCGGTCTCCTTGGACTGGCCACGCCGGACCAACTCCCGATGCAGGATGTACAGCCCGGCCGCCACGATCAAGCCGGACCCTGCCAGCATCGCCACGCCGGGCAGGTCGCCGAAGGCCAGCCAGCCCAGCCCGATCGACCAGAGCAGCGCCGAATAGGAATAGGGCGCGATCGCCGAGACCTGCGCGCTGGCCCAGGCCTCGGTCAGCAGCCATTGCGCGCTGCCGCCGACCAGCCCGACCAGGATCAGCAGGCCGAGATCGCCCCAGCCCGGCGTCACCCAGACGAAGGGCAGCAGCAGCGCCGCATAGCCGCCCATCAGCAGCGATTGCCAGAGCGTGATGGTCGAGGAGCTTTCAGTGGATGAGAGTTGCCGCACCAGCATGGTGGTCACCGCCGAGAACATGCCCTGCGCCACGCCCGCCGCGGTGCCAAGCAGCAGCGCCGGCGGCATCGCGCCGAACCCCACCCCTTGCCCGGCCGCGATCAGCAGCACGCCGCAGAAGCCGATCAGCACCGCGGACCAGCGGTGGATGCCGACCTTCTCGCCGAGGAACGGGATGGCGAGGATCGTCACGAACAGCGGCTGGGTGTAGCCGAGCGCCGTCTGCTCCGCGAGCGGCAGCACCGAGAGCGCATAGAAGCCCAGGGTCTGCGCCGCGATCCCGGTGGAGGCGCGCAGCGCATGGCCGGGAAAGCGCCGGGTGCGCAGCGAAGCGCCGCCGGACCGCGCGCAGATCGCCAGGATCACCGGCAGGGCGAAGACGCTGCGGAAGAACATCAGCTCGATGACCGGGATATGGTCGGCCAGGTGCTTCACGATGACGCCCATCGCGGTGAACAGCGCATGCGCCGCCAACATGCAGAGCGCCCCGCGCCGAAGGTCATGCCGCAACGCCATTACCCGGCTCCCTTCGCCGCGCGTTCCTGCGCCCGCCGCACTCGCTCCCGGTGCACGTTGTACAGCCCCGCCGCGATCACCACCGCGGCGCCGCCCAGCGTGGTCCAGGCCGGCACCTCACCCCAGATCAGGAAGCCGAGCCCGATGCCCCAGAGCAGCGGGGTATACTCGAAGGGCGCGATGGCCGAGACCGGCGCCAGCGCATAGCCGCGGCCGAACAGGATCTGCGCCATGGCGTTCAGCCCGGCGAAGCAGGCCAGCACCGCCACCACCCACAGCGCGGGAAGCAGCGGCGGCGGGCCGCCGGCCGGCCACATCGCCGGCCAGGCCAGCATCGCCAGGCCGACCGGCGCCTGCGCCGCCAGCACCCAGAAGGCCATGCTGTCCGGCGTATCCGTCCGCGTCAGGATGCGGGTCCAGATCCGGGTCAGCGCCATGATGGCGGTCGCCACCAGCAGCATGCCCGATTCCCAGCGCCAAAGCTCGCCGCCCGGCTGCAGCATGAACAGCACGCCGGCACACCCCACCGCGGTGCTGCACCAGCGCCGCCAGCCGACCTTCTCGCCCAGCAGCGGGATCGCCAGCAGCGTCATCAGCAGCGGCGAGGCGGCGGCGACCGCATAGCTGTCGGCCAAGGTCACGCCCAGCGACCAAGCCAAGTACCAGGCCGCCGAGACGCTTGCCTGCAGCAGGCTGCGCACCGCCAGCAGCCGTCGGTTCACCGCCCGCAGCGCCCGGCCGCGCGACAGCAGCAGCACCGCCCCGCCGCCCAGCACCCCGCGCCAGATCATGGCGGCGGCCGGGCCGATCTCGGGCAGCACCCATTTCACCGTGGCATCCGCCAGGGCGATCACCGCATAGCCCAGCGCCACGATGGTGAGGCCGCGGACCGCATCCTCCCCCGTCGGCACCGCAAGGGCGCCGTTGCCTGCGGGCCTGTCGCGCATCAGCGCGGCCCGGATTGTCGTTGGTGCATCAGTCCTCGCGCCGCAGCAGCCGGTAGCCTTCGATCTCGGCCGCGGGGCGGTAGCGGCGCAGCGTCTCGGCGAACAGGGGATGGCGGCCGAAATACTCCAGTACGTCGAAGGGCCGGCCGCAGACCGGGATGCCCGGCAGGGTGGAGACCAGGATCGCCGCCGGCGGCGCACGGCTGAAATCCTCCGCCACCGTGCGGTAGACGAAGAATTCGGTGCGCGACATCTCCCAGGTCTCGCGGTAGCGCGCCCCGCCGGCCGGGCAGTCGTGGTAGACGCCCTGCAGCAGCCAGAGATTCATCGTCCGCAGCGTCGATTGCGCCCGGGCGTAGTTCAGCGCCGGGAAGACCGGGAAGATGTCGGGCGAGAGCACCAGCAGCCGTTCGCCATAGGCCTCCCGCTTCAGCAGCGCGGTCACCGCGCCGCCGCGCGACCAGGACCAGGTGATCTCCCGCCAGGGCGCCTCGGCCCCGGCGAAGCCATGGATGCCGAGCCCGAAGGCGGCGACCACGGCCAGCGCTGGCGCGGCGCGGCTGGCCCTTGGCGCTGGCAGTGCCCGGTCCAGCCAGCGCGCCGCCACCACCACCGCCAGCAAGCCGGCCAGCAGCCGCACCGGGAGTGCGTGGTACGACCAGCCCTTATGCTGCACCACGGCGGAGACGGTGGCGCCCAATGCCGCCACGAAGACAACCTTCGGCAGCGCCCCCCAGCCGGGCCGCAGTACCACGAAGCCGAGCGGCAGCAGCAGCATGAGCGCGGTGCCCAGCCGCTCGGTCAGGATCACCTGCCACCAGGCGAACCCGCCAAGGTCGAGATAGTAGTCCCAGACCAGCGGCATGACCTGGCCGAGATAGTCCGGAAAAAGCAGCGGCAGGCTGCCAAGATAGGTCAACCAGAACCCGGCCATGGCCCAGGGCACCGGGTCGCGCAGCGCCCGGCCGGGACCGCGCTGCACCAGCACCGTGGCTTCGACCAGCCCCGGGATCGCCAGGAAATGCGGCTTGAGCGCGAAGCCGAGCGCCGCCAGCAGCGCCGTGCCTAGGGTCAGGCCGAGGCGTGTCGGCGTCCCCTCGATCCGCCGCGCCGCGAGGAACAAATAGGGTAGCGCGGCCACCGCCATCAGGTGCTCGCGCTGGCCGAAATCATAGCCTGCCGCCAGGGTCAGCAGCGGCAGCCCGACACCGAGGCAGGCGGCCTCGACCGGAGGCGCGCCGGGACGCGCAAGGCGGAGCGCCAGCCAAGTGGAAAGCGCGCAGAAGCCCAGCAGGCAGACCAGGAGCCCCTGTACAGCATCCAACGGCGTCCAGGCGCCGATCGCCGCCGGCAGCAGGTTGAGCACGAAGACAAGCGGCGGATTGACGTCGATGAGGTCGGCATAGAGCCGTTCCCCGGCCAGCATCCGCTCGGCGAAATTCAGCACAGCCGCGACATCGTGGTTCAGCGGCGGGAAAAGGGCAGCCAGCAGGAAGGCCGCCGCCGGCAGAAAGGCCGCGAAGCGCACCAGCCGCGCCGTGAACAGGCCATTGCTCTGCCGGCGCGGCAATGCGGTGGTCGCGGCGGCGGAGCCGGACAAACGGGCTTCGGGGTCGGAGGGGGTCATCGCGGCTGCCGCATCCTTGGACCCGCCCCGCAAAGACTGCAATCGCATTGCCGCAACATGAGGGGACGCTAGAAAGCTGATACAGGGACGGTTGCCTCCCGCAAGGGTGTAGGGGTCAGCTTCAACTCGCGCTGTTGTTGCGCGTCCGCGCCTTGTTATTGCAGGCGCGAGCGTGCCAGAACGCCGGCGTGGAACTCGCCGAATATGATCTCATGGACTTGGTCGAGGACCGGATGTGGTGGTACCGCGCCCTGCATGCCCAGGTCCTCGATGCGCTCGACAGCGTCCGGCCCGGTCCAGGCCGGCTGCTCGATGCCGGTTGCGGCACGGGAGGCTTCCTTGCGCGGCTCCGGCGGGAGAGGCCAGACCAGCCGGCGGCCGGGCTGGAATACCATCCCGGCGCGGCGGCAAGGGCATCGGCGAAATCCGGCGTGCCGGTGGTGGCCGGCACCATCAATGCGATGCCCTTCGCCGATGCCAGTTTCTCGGTGGTGGTCAGCCTCGATGTGCTCAGCCATGCCGCGGTCGATCCGGCGCGGGCGCTGGCCGAGATGCTGCGGGTGTTGCGGCCCGGCGGCGTGCTGATCGTCAATCTGCCGGCCTTCGAATGGCTTCGCTCAACGCATGATGCCCGGGTGCAGAACGCCCGGCGCTTCACCCGGGCAACCACGGGCGCCATGCTTGTCGGGGCCGGCCTCGTCGAGGTTCGGCCTTACTACTGGAACAGCCTTTTGCTGCCGATGATGGTGCTGCACCGCAAGGTAATCGCCCGATCGCCCGAGCAAGGCTCGGATGTTACCCATTTTCCGCCTTGGCTTGACCGTAGCCTGCATGCCGTCACCCGGTTGGAGCGCAGCCTGGTGGCCAGCGGCTTCCCCTTCCCCGCCGGCGGTTCGGTGCTCGCCACCGCGCTCCGTCCCTGAGATGAGGATTTCCATGTCGCCGATGCTCCCGGACCTCGCCGCGCATCCTGTCGGGCTCAGCATCGTCGTGCCGGTCTATCGCGGCGCGGCGACGATCGGCCTGCTGGTCGATGCGCTTTCTGCCCTCCAGCCGGCCGGCGGGCTGGAAATCGTGCTTGTCAACGACGGCAGTCCGGACAATTCCGGCGATGTCTGCCGCGCCATCGCGGCCACCGCCACCGTGCCGATCACCTACCTGGAGCACGCCCGCAATTTCGGCGAGCACAACGCCTGCATGACCGGGCTGCGACATGCCCGCGGCGCCTACATCATCACCATGGACGACGACCTGCAGAACCCGCCGGAAGAAGTGGTGAAGCTCTACAACCACGCCAGGCTCGGCGGCTGGGACGTGGTCTACACCCGCTACGCGGAGAAGAAGCACGAGGGCTGGCGCAACCTCGGCAGCCGCTTCGCCAACAAGGTCGCCGATGCGCTGCTCGACAAGCCGAAGGGGCTCTACCTCTCCTCCTTCCGCTGCATGAGCGCGCTGGTGGTGCAGGAGGTCGCCCGCTACCGCGGCCCCTATCCCTATATCGACGGCCTGATCATGCAGGTGACCCAGCGGATCGACAGCATCGAGGTGATGCACCTGGCCCGCGCCGAGGGCCGCTCGAACTACACCATCAAGCGGCTGATCTCGCTCTGGAGCAACCTGGCGACCAATTTCTCGGTCCTGCCGCTGCGCCTCGCCACCTTCGCCGGCATCGGCATGGGTATCCTCGGGCTGGCCGCCGCGGCGATGGTGGTGCTGGAGGCCATGATCACCGGTACGCCATCCGGCTGGGCTTCCTCGATGACCACCACGCTGCTGGTCGCCGGCGTGCAATTCCTCATCCTCGGCGTGCTTGGCGAATACGTCGGCCGCGCATTCCTCTCTGCCAACGGCAAGCCGCAGGGCGTGGTGCGGGAGATGATCGCACCGAAGCCGGACCGTACTACGGCCCGCTCGCCGGAGGACGCGCTGCAGTGACGATCTACTGGCTGTCGCTCGCCGCGGCGATCCTCACCTCGCTCGGCGGCCAGGTGCTGTTGAAGGCGGGCGCCATCGGCGAGGGCGGCTTCGTCACCCAGCTCTTCCGGCCAGCCACCATGATCGGCCTCGTCGCCTATGGCGGCGCCGCCTTTCTCTACATCATCGCGCTGCGCAAGATTCCGATGAGCGTGGCGCTACCCTGCACCGCGGCGAGCTACGTCGCGGTCGCGATCATCGGGCATTTCATGTTCGGCGAATCGCTCTCGACCCAGAAGGTCGCGGCGATCGGCTTGATCTGCGGCGGCGTGCTGATGCTGGCGATGGCCTAGGCGCCGTACCTCACAGCGCCAGCCGGGTTTCCATCACGTCCTCCTCCTCCGCCGACCGCTTGGCGGTGAAGCCAAGCCGCTTGACGAAGGCCAGCATCGGCGTGTTGTCGGCCAGAACATGCCCCATGATGTCGCGCACGCCGTTGGCGCGGCCCCATTCGAACAGCCGCTCCATCATGTGCCGCCCCAGCCCCTGGCCTTTCATGCTGCGCGAGACGACCACCGCGAATTCGGCGCTGGTCGGCTCGGACGGGTCGCGTATCAGGCGGGAGACGCCAAGCGTCTCCTCCCGGCCGTCAGGCCTGCGACGGGAGGCGATGAAGGCGATCTCCCGGTCGTAGTCGATCTGCGTCAGCCGCGCCGTCAAGGTCGGCGAAAGCTCCTTCAGCGGCGAGAAGAAGCGCCAGCGGACATCTTCCGGCGCGAGGGTGTGGAAGAATTCGCCATGCGCCTCGGCATCCTCCGGGCGGACCGGGCGGATGGTCAGCACCTCGCCCGATTTCGTCTGCCACGGCCGGGTCAGCTCCGCCGGATAGGGCGGGATGGCCAGCACACCGTGCTCCCCCTCCGGCCGCAGGGTCAGGTGCGCATCCGCCGCGAGCACGCCGTAGCTGTCGGCGAACAGCGGGTTGACCGTCAGCGCCTCGATCTCCGGGAAGTCGACTGCGACCTGCGACAGGCGGACCAGCACATCCGCCACCGCTGCCTGGTTCACCGGCCGGTGGTCGCGGAAGCCAGCCATCAGCCGGGCCGTGCGCGACCGGGCGATCAACTGGTTAGCCAGCGTCAGGTTCAGCGGCGGCAGGTCATGCGCCTCGTCCTCCGCCAGGTCGGCCGCGGTCCCGCCCTGGCCGAAGCCGATCCAGGGCCCGAACATCGCATCGTCGCCGAGCCGCAGGCGCAGTTCCAGCGCACGGGCCGCCTGGCGCTGCACCAGGAAGCCTTCGATCCGCGCCTCCGGCCGCGTCGCCCGGACCCGGGCCAGCATCGCCTCCGCCTCGCTCCGCACCGCGGCGGCGGAGGTCAGGCCGATGACGACGCCGCCGACCTCGGACTTGTGCCGCAGGTCTGGGCTGAGGATCTTCAGCACGGCGGGGAAGCCCAGCATGGCAGCGGCGTCGGCGGCCTCCTGCGGGCCTGCGGCGCGGCGGCCCGGCACGGTCGGCACGCCATAGGCGGCCAGGACGCCAAGCGCCTCCTCCTCGGTCAGTGCGCAGCGATAGGCAGCGCGGGCGGCTTCCAGGATGCGCCGGACCGCATTGCGGTCGGGCGCCAGGTCCAGCACCTCGCGCGGCGGCAACTCGGCCGCGGCGGCGCGGTTGCGGCGGTCGCGAGCCAGGTGCAGGGCGCCGCGCACCGCGGCCTCCGGCGTCGGGAAGACCGCCAGCCCGGCCTGCGCCATGGCCTGGCGTTGCCGCCCTGCGGTCGCCTGGCCGGCCCAGCTCACCAGCACCGGGGCGGCCCGCTGGCCGCCGGTACGGGCGGCGGCGATCATCGCCTCGGCCGCCACGTCACCGGCTTCCTCCGGCGCCGGGGCATGCAGCGCGACGACCGAATCGACCTCGGGCAGGGCGGCCAGCATCGCCGTGGCCTCGGCCAGCCGCGGCCCGCTGGCGGGTCCCAGCGAGAGCGGGTTGCCGGCCTGCCATCCTTCCGGCAACAGCATGCCGAAGGTGGCCAGGGCTTCCGGCGAGAGCACCGCCAGACGGCCGCCGCCCGACAGCACCGCGTCCGCCGCAAGGTGGCCAAGCCCGATGCCGTTGGTCACGATGGCGACCCGGTCGCCGCGCAGCGCATCCGGCCCGCCGCCGACCCGCGGCTTCAACCGGGCCAGAGTCTCGGCAGCGGAGAGGAAATCCTCGAGCCCGGTGACGCGCAGCACGCCGGCGCGGCGCAAGGCCGCCTCCATGATGGCGTCGCCCATGCCGGAGGTATCGGCGCTGCGGCCGCCGGCGCGGATGGCGACCACCGGCCGGGTCCGGGTCACCGCCCGGGCAGCGGAGACGAAGGCACGGCGGTTGCGGATACGCCGCAGGTCAAGCAGCACCGCACTGGTTCCCACGTCGCGCGCCAGCCAGTCGAGCGCCATGGCGAAGCCGATCGTGGCATTGCCGCCGATGCCGACGACATGGCTGAAGCCGACCGCCTCGGCCGCAGCCCAGTCGAGCACGACGCGGGCGAGTGCCGCGGATTGGGTGACGAGGGCCAGCTTGCCCGGCGCCGGCGCGATATGCGCCAGCGAGGCATTCAGTCCGATCGCCGGGACGCAGAGGCCGAAGCTGCCCTGGCCGAGCGCCTTGACGCCGGTGCGGGCGGAGATGGCGGCGAGGTCCGGCGCGGCGCCCGGGACGACGGCGGCCAGGCAGCCGCGCACGGCCAGCGCCGCCATGGCCGCTTCCAACCGGGCGGGCGGCAGGCAGAGCACGGCGAGGTCGGGCGCTTCCGGCAAACCCTCGACGCTGTCGGCGGCTTCGAGTCCGTCCACCGCCATGCCGATGACCCGCAGCCGGCCCTTGAAGCCGCCTCCCGCCAGGTTGCGGGCGATGATGGCGGCCTCAGGCTGAGCGGGATCGGCCAGCAACACGACGCTGCGCGGGCGGAACATGGCGGCGGCGCGAAAGCTCGCGGTGCCGCGGAAGGTAATCATGGCGGGCATGGTGCAGTGCAGCATGGACTTGGAGATCGGCGATGCGCAAGCGGCGCGGCATGACATTTCCGCTCTTGCGGCGGCGGCCGGCGCCACCTCCACTGGACGCGACGGAGGAGACGAGCATGGCGGACCCGCGGCTGGACCCGGAGATGGCGGCCTTCAACGCGATGATGGAGTCGCGCGCCGCCGCGCTGCCGCCGATCCGGCTGGCCGAGCCCTTCGACGAGCCGCGGGCGCTGACCGAGGCTCTGAACCTGCCGCTGGCCGAGGGCGGGCCGGTGATGGCCGAGAGCGCCGATCGCTGGGTCCCGGCGCGCGGCCGCCGGGTGCAGTGCCGGGTGCACCGGCCGGACCTGCCGGGACCGCTGCCCGTGCTGCTCTATCTGCATGGCGGCGGCTGGGTCTGGAACAGCATCGACACGCATGACCGGCTGATGCGGGAATATGCCGCCGCGGCCGGCTGCATCGTGGTCGGGCCGGATTACGCGCTGAGCCCGGAGGCGGCCTTCCCGCAGGCGCTGGAGGAATGCGCGGCGGTACTGCGCTGGATCGTGGTGCATGGTGCCGACTGGGGGATGGACCCTGGGCGGGTCGTCGTCGGCGGCGATTCGGCCGGCGCCAACCTGGCGGCCGGCCTCGCCCTCTGGCTGCGCGACGGCCCCGAGCCGGTACCGCTGCGCGGCCTGCTGCTGAACTACGGCGTCTTCGATTCGCGCCTCGACACGCCGAGCTACGCCGAATTCGCCAGCGGCTACGGGCTGACCCGGGAGCGGATGGAATTCTATTGGCGGGCCTATGCGCCGCGCGCGGCAGACCGCGTCAGCCCGCTGGCGGCGCCGTTGCGGGGCGACCTCGCCGGCCTGCCGCCCTGCCTGCTGCATGTCGCCGAGCTGGACGTGCTGGCCGCCGAGAACCAGGCGATGGCGGCGCGGCTGCGGGCCGCCGGCGTGGCGGTCGACACGAAGGTCTTTCCCGGCACGGTGCATGGCTTCCTGCGCGCGGTCGGCCATGTCGGCCAGGCGCGTGCGGCGGTGGCGGCGGCCGGCACTTGGCTGCGCACCCGGCTCGACTGAGGCCGGCTGTCGTTTTCGTGCGCCGCGGTGATGCGAATGGAACACGGGCCCAATCGCCAAATGCGGATTCCTCTTTATTTTAGATATATCTGAATTACCGGCAGCAAAGCCATCACTCCGGCATTCCCCAACCGTTGGCCCGCTTGCCGCGGGCCGCCCCGGCAGGCGAGAGGATACGGGACATGGCCGAACAAAGGGCATCGGAACGGACGGCGGAACGCACATCGCCCGAGCGCCTGATGGCGAGGCCCGAGGCGGACCGCAACGGTGAATTGCCCAGCCGGACCGGCGGTTACGACCACATGGCGGCGGAAGCACACCGATCCGCCGAGGCGGCCACGCAGGCCGCCACAAATGCCGCGGCCGAGGAGATCGGCGCCAGCGTGACCCGGCTGGTGCAGGAGACGAGCCGCGGCCTGCGCGCCGCCATGCTGCTGCCGGCCAGCCCGGGCACCGGCTTCGGCGAGATGCAGGAGGCCTTCGCCGCGATGGTCGCCAGCATGATGCGCAACAACATCCGCCTCGCCCAGGAAATGCTGCGCATCTACAGCCTGCAGGACAACCTCGTCCTGATGCAGCGTATCATGCGGCACTGGTCCGACGCCGCGCTGCAAAGCCAGGCGTCGATGGCCCGCATGGTGCAGCCGCCGGCCGAGCAGGTGGCAACATGGGCCGAGGCGGCGGCACAACGGCCGGGCACGCCGGCGCATTGAGCCCTTGCCGGCGGCCGGGCGGGGCGCTGCTGCAGACCTTCGCGCCCGAAGGCGCTGCGGTCCTCGGCACGCCTCAGCGGGGGCGCGCCATGAAGCGGGCACCCTCGCCGTAGCTGGCAAGCGCGGCAGGATCCGCGACCGGCACGTCCTGGAAGCCAAGCCGTGCCCAGTACGGGCCGGTGCCGGGGATGGCCACCAGCGTCGCCGCGGCCAGTGGCGAGGCCGCCAGCAGCGCCCGCAGCACCGCCCCGGCATGCCCGGCGCCGCGCGCCGCAGGGTCGAGCGCAATGTCGTGGACATGCCAGGCCCGCGGCCGCGCCGGCAGCGCGCCGAGCAACGCATCGAGCGGCGGCGGCGACGTCCCGCTCCAGGGATGGCTGACGGCATAGCCCAGCAGCGGCCTGCCCGCCGCCAGCACCCGGCACCCCGCCGGGGCGAGGGCCAGCCGCTCGGCGAGGACCACGGGCGATTCGGGGTGGTGCGGGTGCAGCCGGTCGGCCAGCGCCTGCACCGCGGGCAGGTCGGCCTCGGTCATCGGGCGCCAGGCCGGGATCATGTCGCACACTCCTGTCGCTCCGCCGGATAGCGCGGCCGCGCGGCGCATGCGAGCCTGTCGGGCATGAGCATCCGACCGGGCCCGCGCAACCTGATCACCGATGTCGCGGGCATCCTCGTCGGCAATGCCGGAGACCACCGGGTCCGCACCGGAGTCACTGTGGTTTACCCGGCGGAACGCTGCCCCGCCGCGGCCGATGTGCGCGGCGGCGCGCCGGGCACCTGGAACATCCAGGCGCTGGACGCCACCAGCCTGCGCAACGAGGTGGATGCCATCGTCCTCTCGGGCGGGTCGATGTACGGGCTGGATGCCGGCGGCGGCGTGGTCGCGGCGCTCGGTGCGCGCGGGCGGGGGATCGGCTTCGGCGGCGCGGTCATCCCGGTGGTGCCGGGCGCCATCCTGTTCGACCTGGCCAATGGCGGCGACAAGGCCTGGGGCGAGGCGCCGCCCTATGCCGCGCTGGGCCGCGCCGCGCTCGATGCGGTCGGGACGGATTTCGCGCTGGGCAATGCCGGCGCCGGGCTCGGCGCGCGGTCGGGCGCGCTGAGAGGGGGCCTGGGCAGCGCCAGCACGGTGACGGCAGACGGGTTGCAGCTCGGCGCCCTGGTTGCGGTCAACAGCTTTGGCAGTGCGGTGATGCCCGGGACCGACCGGTTCTGGGCTTGGCCGTACGAGATGGGCGACGAGTTCGGCGGGCTCGGCCCACCGCCGGCGGACTGGCAGGGCGAGCGGGAGATGCCGCTGCCGCCGGGCTTCGCGGTGAACCCCTTGGCCAACACCACGATCGCCGTGGTGGCCTGCAACGTGGTGCTTTCGAAGGGAGAGTTGCAGCGCCTGGCGATGATGGCGCAGGACGGGCTGGCACGGGCGATCCGGCCGATCCACACGCCCTTCGACGGGGATACGGTGTTCGCCATGGCAACGGGGGCGGTGCCGCTGACCAATCCGGCGATGCTGGCGCGGCTCGGCCACCTGGCCGCCGACACGCTGGCGCGTGCTGTGGCACGCGGCGTCTACCATGCCGAGAGCCTCGGCGACCGGCCGGGCTGGCGGGCGCGCTTCGGGCACTGACCGCCGCTGCCACGTGCGCCGGCATACGGACGGCGGGCATCGGGCCGACGCAGCCTGCCGCCGCGGCCTGGACGGTCCATGCCGCGGAGGATACGCGCCATGCCCGATTCACTCGCCCCGCGTACTGCCCCGATTTTCCCCGGCACCACGCTCCGCCGCAACAGCACGGAAACGGCGGCCGTGCTGGCCGTGCAGCAGGCATTGAATGCCCGCGGCTGCGGCCCGGTCGACGAGGACGGCGCCTATGGCCCGCAGACCGAGGCCGCCGTCCGGCTGTTCCAGGCCCGCGCTTTCGACGCGCAGCAACACCCGCTGACGGTCGACGGCATGGTCGGCCCGGTGACCTGGGTGGCGCTGTTCGGTGCCACGGCGCTGCCGCCGATGACGTCGGGCGGCGCGCTCGCCAAAGCGGCGCTGGCCGTCGCCATGACGCAGATAGGGGTACGGGAGAAGCCGCCCCTGTCGAACCGTGGCGAGGAGGTCGAGGCCTACCTCGCTTCGGTCGGCGTTCCGCCGGGCAATGCCTGGTGCGCCGCCTTCGTCTATTTCTGCGCCACCGAGGCGGCGCGGAAAGCCAGCCTGGCCAATCCGCTGCCAAGGACAGGCGGCGTGCTCGACATGTGGCGGAAGGCGCTGAAGGCCGGCCTGCCCTGCCTGACCACCGCGCAGGCCGTCGCCGCCCCCGGCCTGGTCTCCAGCGGCATGATCTTCATCATGGATTTCGGCGAGGGCAAGGGCCACACAGGCTTCGTCAAGGATCTGGCCGGCGGCCGGCTTGCGACCATCGAGGGCAATTCCAACGACGACGGCTCACGCGACGGCGTTGGCGTCTTCGCCCTCACCCGCCGCACCCTCGGCTCGGTCAATACCGGCTTCATCGGGCTGCCCTGACAGGCGGCCGGGCGGGGGTCAGCCCCCCGCCAGCGACCGCTTGGCGACCTCGGCCAGGAAGCCGCTGGCCGCCGGCAGGATGGCGTCGTTGAAGTCGTAATTGGGGTTGTGCAACTCGCAGCCGCCCTCGCCTGGCCCGTTGCCGATCCAGACGAAGGCGCCCGGCACCTCGGCCAGGAACCAGGAGAAATCCTCCCCGGTCATCGCCGCCGCCAGGTCGCGCCGCACCGTGGTGACGGCGCCGGCCGCCACCGCGGCCAGGTCGCGCTCGGCCGGATGATTGGCGGTGACCGGCACGCCGACCTTGAACTCGACTTCCGCCCGCAACCCGAAGGCCGCAGCGATGCCGTCGGCGACGCGGCGCATGCCGGCCTCGATCGCCGCGCCGGTCTCGTCCGAGAGCCAGCGCGCCGTGCCCTTCAGCACCGCGCGGTTGGCGATCTGGTTCTGCGCCGACCCGGCCTCGGCCACCGTCACGCTGACCACGCCGGCCTGCATCGGGTCCACGTTGCGGGCGACGATCGACTGCAGCGCGACGATGCAGTGCCCGGCGCCGAGCATCGGGTCGCGCGTCAGGTGCGGCAGCGCGGCATGGCCGGCATGCCCCTCGAAGGCGATCTCGAAGCGGGCGCCGGCGGCCATCACCGCGCGCTCGTGCACCGCGACGGTCCCGGCCTCGAGCCCCGGCCAGTTGTGCCAGCCGAAGATCCGCTCCATCGGGAAGCGGGAGAACAGCCCGTCGGCGATCATCGCCCGGGCGCCGCCGCCGCCTTCCTCCGCCGGCTGGAAGACCAGTTGCACCGTGCCGGCCCAGCCCTTGTCGGCGGTCAGCAGCGCGGCCGCGCCGAGCAGCGCGGTGGTGTGCCCGTCATGGCCGCAGGCATGCATCACCCCGGGGATGGTGGAGCGGTGCGGCAGGTCCGGGTTGACCTCCTGGATCGGCAGCGCATCCATGTCGCCGCGCAGCCCGACCGAGCGGTTGCCGCCACGGCGAATGGTGCCGACCAGCCCATGCCCGCCGACCCCCTCGGTGACCTCCACCCCCATCTCGCGCAGCCGGGCGGCGACGAAGGCGGCGGTCTCCCCCTCATGCAGGGTCAGGCCCGGATGGGCGTGCAGGTGGCGGCGCCAGGCGGTCAGGTTTTGGGCGAGGGCTTCATCCATGGCAGAGTCCTAGCCTGCGCCCATCTGCAGTGCCATCCCCGCGGGGAACCACCCTCCAGGAAAACACTTCCGCACCCGTGCCAGCCCGCTTCCGCCGCCTCCTGCTGCCTTTCCTGTTGCTCGCCGGCCTCGCTTTGGCCCAGGAACCGCCGCCGGATCCCGACACGCTCCCCTACAAGGTGGAGATCGCGCCAACCGGTGACGGAAGGCTGGACGCGGCGTTGGCGGCGGTGTCGCAGCTTGTCGCCCTGCAGGACTCCGCGCCGACCAGCGCCGGCGGCGTGCTCGGCCGCGCCGATGGCGACCGCGAAAGGCTACAGCGCGCCCTGCAGTCGGAAGGCTACTGGGCCGGCACCACGCGGATCGAACTCGCCGGCGGCACGGTGGGCGACCCGGGAATGCTGGATCGGCTGGACGCGGCGGAGGCACGGCCGCTGCCGATCAGGATCGTGGTCGATCAAGGCAAACCCTACCAGATCACCCGCATCGGCCTGCGGGCCGAAGCATCGGCCGAGCAGCCCGCGGTGGACCAGGCCGCCGCGACGCCCTTCGGCCTGGCGGTAGGCGATCCGGCCCGGGCGGAGCCGGTGCTGGCGGCCGAGCGAACCCTGCTGGATCGGCTGCTGAATGCCGGCCACCCGCTGGCCAGCATGGTGCGGCGGGAAACCACGGTCGACCATGACCGCAAGACCATGAATGTCGCCTGGACCTTCGCCCCCGGCCCGGTTGCCCGCTTCGCCGCACCGGAGGTCGCCGGCATGGTGCAGGTGGACCCCACCTTTCTGCGCGCCCAGGCCTCGCGGCTCGAAGGCCAGCGCTACAGCCCGGCGGCCCTGGAGACGGAACGCCAGTCGCTGATGGGGCTCGGCGCCTTCGGCTCGGTCCGCGCCCGGGCGGCGGAGCGGCTCGACGAGGCCGGCCGGCTGCCGGTCACCTTCACCGTGGCCGAGCGGGCCCGCCGTGCCCTGGGCGTGAACCTCGCCTACGAGACCAATTACGGCCCCACCATCCGGGTCTATTGGGAACACCGGAACCTGTTCGGCCGGGCCGAACGGCTGCGGCTGGAAGCCGAGGTTGCCCGGCTCGGCACCAATGGCGGGCTGGGGCAGTCGACCTACCGGATCGGCGGCACCTATCGCGACCCCTCCGTCTTCGGCCTGAGCATCGGCCCGGACTGGAGCTTCATCGGCAGCCTGTTCGGCCTGCGGGAGCGGCTGGAGGCCTATGACCGCGACGCCATCACCTTCTCGGCATTGATGGAGCGGCGCTTTTCCGAACGGATCAGCGCCAATCTTGGGCCGGTGCTGGATTTCGGCAGCATCGGGCCGCCGGGCGGGACGCTGACGCCCTACCAGATCCTCGGCGTCCAGTTCGGCGGGCGGTATGACGGCACCGATAGCCTGCTCGACCCGGCGCGCGGCTACCGGGTCAGCGGCACCCTCACGCCGTCCTGGTCGTTCCGCGATTCGGCGCCCTTCGCACCGTTGCGGGTGACCGGCAGCACCTATTGGGACGTGCTGGGCGACCGCCGAAGCATCCTCGCGGTGCGCGGCACCGTCGGGTCTTTGATGGGCGGCGACCAAGCCAATGTGCCGCGGCACCAGCGCTTCTATGCCGGCGGCGGCGGCTCGGTGCGTGGCTACGACTACCAGTCGATCGGTCCGCGCGACGAATTCAATCGCCCCAACGGGGGTGCGAGCCTGATCGAAGCCAGCCTGGAATGGCGGCAGCGGGTCTGGGGCGACATCGGCGCGGTGGCCTTCGTCGATGCCGGCTCGGTGGGTACCGGTTCAGCGCCGGACACCACCAACCTGCGGGTCGGGGCCGGCGCCGGGTTGCGCTATTACACGCCGATCGGGCCGGTCCGGGCGGACGTGGCGCTGCCGCTGGTCAAGCAGCGGGACAACTCGGCCTTCGGGCTCTATGTCGGCATCGGCCAGGCCTTCTGATGCGGCCCGTCTTCAAGTGGGTGCTGGGCATCCTTCTCGCCTTGGTCGGGCTGCCGCTGCTGGTGCTCGGCGCCGCCCTGGCCTGGATCAATACCGAGGGCGGCCGGGCGACGGTGGCGCGCTTGGCCGCCGCGCAGGTGCCGGGCCTGGCCATCGAGGGGCTGAGCGGCCCCATCCCCGGCCGGATCGGCGCGGCGCGGATCACCCTGGCAGACCAGGACGGCATCTGGCTGACGGTGGAGGAGGCACGGATCGTCCTCGACCTGATGGCGCTGACCACCGGGACCTTCCGCATCGAGCGGCTGGAGGCGGCGCGCATCGCCCTGCCCCGGCTGCCGGCCGCAAGCGACGCGCCGGCCCCGCCCGAGCCGCCGTCGGAAACCGTGCTGCCGCAACTGCCATCCCTGCCGGTCGCGGTCGCGCTCGACCATCTCGGCATCGGCCGACTGGAGCTCGGCGCGCCGATCCTGCAGCAGGACGCCGTCTTCTCGGTCGAGGGGCATGCGGCGCTGGCCGTCGGCGCATTGCGGGCGGCGCTCGACCTCAAGCGGGTGGATGCGGATGGCGGTGCGAGCCTGACGCTTGCCCTCGCCCCGACGGAGGACCGGCTCGCGGCCAGGCTGGCGCTGCGCGAGTCGCCGGGCGGCATCGGGCCGACCCTGGCCGGCCTGCCGGACCAGCCCCTGGCGCTCGCCCTGACCTTGGATGGTCCGGCCAGCGGCGCGGCGCTGGCCCTCGATGCCGGGCTCGGCCCTGACTTCAAGGTCACCGCGCAAGGCGTTGTCCGTGCGACACCCGACGGCGCATTCGGTGCCACGCTCAAGGGCGAGGCACGGGCCTCCCCCTTCCTGCCGCCCGAGGCGGCGCCGCTGGCGGTTCCGGCAGCCTTTGCCCTCGATGCCGACCTTGGCGCCGACCAGCGGCTGGCGCTGCGGGACCTGACGGTGACGGTGCCGGCGGGGAGTCTGGCCGCCACCGGCACCGCCGACCTGACGACCGAGGCGCTGGACCTCAAGGCGACGCTCGCCCTGGTCGAGTCCGGCCGGTTCGGCGCGCTGCTGCCGCCGGGCCTCGGCTGGCAGGCGGTGGATGCGCAGGCGGCGATCGGCGGCACCCTGGCCAAGCCGGCGCTCGACCTGACCCTGCGGCCGGCGGCGCTGCGCACCGGCGTGGCGCAGGCCGATGCGGTGCTCGGCCCGGCACCGCGCCTTGCCCTCAAGGCCGCGCTGCCGGGGCCTAGCCTCGACGCCGTGCTGGAGGGCGCCGAGGGGCGGCTGACGGCGGTGGGAAGCCTGGCCGAACCGATCGCGCTCGATGTCCGGCTGTCCCTGCCGCGCCTCGCCGTGCTGGGCGCCGGGTCTGAGGGCGCGCTGGCGGCCCGCGTCCAGGCGACCGGCAAGCTGACCGACCCGGACCTGGTCGTGAGCGCTTCATCCGGTCGCATCGAAGCGGCCGGGCACGTGCTGGAATCGCTCGCTTTGGATGCCCGCATCGCCACCCCGGCATCCGCTCCACGCGGCATCGCGACGCTGGATGGCAAACTGGACGGCATGCCTCTGGCCCTCGCCTTCCGCGGCCAGCCGGACGGCAGCGCCGTGCAGATCGAACAAGGCGAGGCGCGGCTCGGTCCCGCCCGCTTCGCCGTCACCGGCCGGCTCGAACCCGCCGGCCCGCTGTTCGACGGCACCGCGAAGCTGGAGGCCACCGACCTCGCCCCGCTCGGCAAGCTGGGGGGCGTTGCCGGACTGTCAGGCCGGCTGGGGCTGGAGGCAAAGCTGACCCCGAAGGACGGCGTACAGGGCTTCGAGGCCAGGCTCGACGCCCCGAAGCTCGGCTTCGACGGCACCGAGGGCAGCCTGCAGGCGACCGCCGCCGGCACCCCCGCCGCCATCGATTGGACCATCCAGGGCCGCGCCACCGAAGGTAGCGTCAACGGCCGCGGCAGGCTGGCGCAGGACAACGGCGGCTGGCGGCTCGACCTGGCGGCGCTGGAGGCGCAGGCGATGGGCGAGGCCATCCGCCTGGCCGCACCCACCCGGGTCAAGCTCGGCGGCAATGGCGGGATCGACCTGGCGCCAACCGCATTGGCCATCGCCCGCGGTGGCCGGATCGAGACGCGCGGCACATGGGGTCCGGAACGCGCCGACGTCACCGCGACCATTGCCGCCCTGCCCTTGGCGCTGGCTGAGCGCTTCGCGCCAGACGTCAAGCCGCAGGGCACGCTCTCTGCCGAAATCCGTGCGACCGGCCCAGTGGCCCGGCCCGAGATAAAGGCGACATTGAACGGCACCGGGCTCGGCGCCGGCGCCGATTGGGCGAATGGCCTGCCGGCCCTGACGCTGCGCGCCGAGGGCAGCCTGGCCGGCGAGGCGGCGCAACTCCGCGCCGAGCTCGATGCGGGCCCGGCCGGGCGGATCGACCTGACCGCGCGACTACCCAAGGGCTTCGGGCCGCAGGGGCCGCTGACCGCCACGGTCGATGGCGGGCTGAACCTGGCGCCGCTGGCAAGCCCCTTCCTCGCCGCCGGCGCCGACAGGGTGGCCGGGCGGCTCGCCTTGGCGCTGCGGGCGGATGGCACGCTGGGGACGCCGCGGCTCGGCGGCCGCGCGACGCTCTCGGGCGCCGAGTACCGCAACGCCGTCTACGGGGTCCGGGTCTTCGACCTGAACGGCACGATCTCCGGCGATGGGACGCGGCTGGTGATCGACCGCATCGCCGGCCGCACCGCAGGCAACGGCACCATCGTCCTGCAGGGCAGCCTCGATGCCGGCGCGCCGGGCTTCCCCGCCGACCTGACGCTGACCGCCCGCAATGCACGGCCCGTGGTCTCCGACCTGGTCACCGCCACGCTCAACACCGATATCCGTGTGCTGGGGCCGGTCACCGGCGGCGGCACCGTCTCCGGCACCGTCCGCATCCTGCAGGCGGAGATCCGCATCCCGACCACCCTGCCGGCCAGCGTCCCGACCCTGGCGAATGTCCGCCAGACCGGCCGGCTGCCGCCCGGCGTCATCCCCCCGGCGCCGCCGCGCCCGCCGGCGCCGCCCGCCCCGCCGTTGAACCTCGCGGTCACCATCAGCGCGCCGCAGAGCATCTATGTGCGCGGCCGCGGCGTCGACGTGGAGCTGGGCGGCGAGATCAGGGTCGGCGGCACCGCCGCGGCGCCGGTGCCCAGCGGCAGCCTTACCCTGCGCCGCGGCACGCTGAACCTGATCGGCCGGCAACTCACCTTCCAGCGGGGCAGCATCGGCTTCCAGCCCGGCTCGCTGCTGCCGACGCTCGACCTCAGCGCGCAGGCAACCTCCGGCAGCACCACCATCACGGTGGCGGTCCAGGGCTCGCCGGCGGCGCCCAAGGTGAGCTTCAGCTCCTCCCCCGAATTGCCGCAGGACGAGGTGCTGGCGCGGCTGCTCTTCGACCGGGCGACCAGCAATCTCTCGCCCTTCGAGATCGCCCAGATCGCCGGCGCCGTGGCGCAGATGACCGGCATCGGCGGCGGTGCGGCCAATCCGCTGGACAAGGTGCGGGGGCTGCTGGGGCTGGACCGGTTGGGGGTGGGGGCCGGCAGCCAGCAATCGGGCACCGGCGGCACGCAGCGGGACGGCCAGACGGGACCCACCATCGAGGCGGGGCGCTATGTCGCGCCCGGCGTCTTCCTCGGCGTGCGGCAGGGCACGCAGGGTGGCCAGACCGGGGTCGGCGTGCAGGTCGAGATCACCCCGCGGCTGAAGCTGGATGGCCAGACCGCCACCGGCCCGGCGGGCGACCGGCTCGGCCTGTCCTACGAATTCGAATACTGAGCGGAGACGGCCTCGGGCCATCGTTTCCGGCATCCCGGCGTGTCGCCCAGCTCGATGCGCATGACGCCTGGCTCGGCCGGTCTTGCGCGGTGATCCCGGATGACCTCGACCCCGGCAGCCGCGAGCCGGAGGCGCCGGACGGCGATGCCGGCGGCTTGGCCGCACGACGCGGCAAGCGCGATGGCCCGACCGGTGCGGGCCGATCAGGCCGCCCTGGTCAAGGTAATGCGCAAGGGATGGTGACGAGTGCCGCGGGGGTAGGAAGTATGTTTGCTGTTGGGCTGATGATAACGCGGCTTATATTCCCTCGCGTGAGGATCAGACCTTGCCCGACCTGCACGAACCCAACCTGCTGATCCTGCTGAACGACGTCGCCCGGCTGATCCGAACCCAGGCGGACCGCCGCGCCCGGGCGCATGGGATGACCCGGGCGCAGTGGATGATCCTGGTCCGGCTGCGCCGCTGCGGCGGCATGACCCAGCGCGAGCTGGCCGAGATCCTCGAGGTGGAACCGATCACCGTCGGCCGCCTGGTGGATCGGCTGGCAGCCCGCGCCCTGGTCGAGCGCCGCGCCGACCCGGCCGATCGCCGGGTCTGGCGGCTGCACCTGACGCCTGCCGCCGACCCGGTGCTGGCCGAGATCGACCAGGTGCGGATCGCCTTCGACGCCGAGGCCACCGCCGGCCTGTCGCCCGAGCGCCGCCAGGCGGTGGTCGAGGCGCTGCTGCTGATGAAGTCCAACCTGAGCCAGGCCGCCGGCGAAGCCGGTGAGGCCGCCTGAGAAAGCGACTGACCACGATGCCCGAGGGTTCGATCCGCACCGAGCGCAGCGCCGATGACGGCACGGCGGCTGCCGTCCCGCCGAAGCGCCGCCGCTGGCTGCGCCCCGTCCTGATGCTGGGCGGCGTGCTGGCGGTGGTGGCCGGCGCCGGTGCCGTCTGGCTGCATGGCGGGCGCTATGCGGGCACCGACGACGCCTATGTGCAGGCCGACAAGTTGCTGGTCTCCACCGACGTCGCCGGCATCGTCCGGGCGATCGCAGTGCGGGAGGGCGAGGTGGTGACGCCCGGCCAGGTGCTCGTGAAGCTGGACGCCGCGCCTTTCGAATTCGCCGTGCAGCAGGCCGCGGCGCAGGTGTCGCAGACCGCGCTCAACCTGCACGCCATGCAGGCCGACTATCGCCGCATCCAGCACGACATCGCGGCACAGGAGGCCGCGGTGCAGCTGGCCCAGGCGAGCTACGATCGCACGGCGCAGATCGTCAACAGCGGCGCGGTGACGCGCGCCAGCTTCGACCAGAACCGCTTCGGCCTGCAGCAGGCGCAGCAGCAACTCGAATCGCTGCGCGTCCAGGCCCAGGTGCAGCTGGCGAAGCTGGGCGGCGAGGCGGATGCGCCGGTCGAGCAGCATCCCGACTGGCGTGCCGCCCAGGCGCATCTGGCGGAGGCGAAGCGGCAGCTCGACCACACCACGCTGCGGGCGCCCTTCGCCGGCACGGTGACGCAGGTTTCCTCCCTGCAGCCGGGCCAGTATCTCGGCGCGGCGACGCCGGCCTTCGCGCTGGTCTCCGATCGGAACATCTGGGTGGACGCGCTGCCGAAGGAGACCGACCTGACGCATGTGAAGCCGGGCGACGCGGCGACCATCACGGTCGACACCTATCCGGGCGTGACCTGGACCGGCGCGGTGGAGAGCATCAGCCCGGCCTCGGGCTCCACCTTCAGCGTGCTGCCGGCGCAGAATTCCTCCGGCAACTGGGTGAAGGTGGTGCAGCGCATCCCGGTCCGCATCCGCGTCGAGCAGCCGGCCGAGGGGCCGAAGCTGCGCGCGGGGATGAGCGCCGTGGTCTCGATCGACACCGGTCATGAACGCCACCTGAGCGACCTGATCGGCGGCTGAGATGACGTCCCCCGAGCCGGTGGTGCCGCATCGCGGCCTGATCACCGTCTGCGCCATGGTGGCGACGCTGATGCAGGCGCTGGACGGCACCATCGCCAATGTCGCGCTGCCCTACATGCAGGGCGGGCTGGCGGCCTCGGCCGACCAGATCACCTGGGTGCTGACCAGCTACATCACCGCCGCCGCCATCCTGACCGCGCCGGTGGGCTTCCTCGTCGCCCGGTTCGGCCGACGGGCGGTCTTCCTCGGTTCGGTCGGCGGCTTCACCCTGGCCTCCGTGCTGTGCGGCGCGGCGCAGTCGCTGGAGCAGATGGTGGTGTTCCGGCTGCTGCAGGGTGCCTTCGGCGCGGCACTGGTGCCGCTCAGCCAGTCCACCATGCTCGACATCTACCCGCCCGAGCAGCGCGGCCAGGCCATGGCGATCTGGGGCATGGGAGTCATGGTCGGGCCGATCCTCGGGCCGACCCTCGGCGGCTACCTGACCGAAAGCTGGAATTGGCGCTGGGTCTTCTACGTCAACCTGCCCTTCGGCGTGCTGGCCTTCCTCGGCCTGATGGTCTTCCTGCCGAAGGGTGGCGCAGCGGCGGAACGACGGTTCGACTGGCTCGGCTTCGGCGTGCTGGCGCTCGGCATCGGCGCGCTGCAGGTCATGCTCGACCGCGGCGAGCTCAAGAACTGGTTCGGCTCGACCGAGATCCTGGTCGAGGCGACCCTGGCCGCGCTCGGCCTCTATCTCTTCCTGGTCCACATGGCGCTGGCCGAGAAGCCCTTCATCCCGCCGCGCATCTTCCGAGACCGGAATTTCAGCGCGGGCCTCGGCATCATGTTCGCGGTCGGCGCCATCCTCTTCGCCACCTCGGCGCTGCTGGCGCCCTATCTGCAGACGCTGGCGGACTACCCGGTCTTCACCGCGGGCCTGGCGATGGCGCCACGCGGCCTCGGCACCATGGCGGCGATGTTCCTGGCCGGGCGGCTGGCCAGCCGGTTCGATCCGCGCAAGGTCATGGCCTTCGGCATCCTGGTGCTGTCCTGGACGCTCTGGGACATGGTGCACTGGACCCCCGACATCCCGATGCACTGGCTGATGCTGGTCACCGTCATCCAGGGCGCGGGGCTCGGCTTCGTCTTCATCCCGCTGAACCTCGTCGCCTTCGCCACGCTGGACCCCGTGCTGCGGACCGACGGCACCGCGCTGATCAGCCTGCTGCGCAATCTCGGCTCGGCGATCGGCATCTCGGTCATGGCGGCGCTGCTGACGCGCAACACCCAGATCATGCATGCCTCGCTGGCCGAGCACGTGACGCCGCTGAACCGGCTGTTCGAGCTGCCCGGGGTGCAGCGCTTCTGGGACCCCGCCACCCCCGCCGGCGTCGCGGCGCTGAATGCCGAGGTGACCCGGCAGTCCAGCATCATCGCCTATGGCAACGACTTCTACCTGCTGATGCTGCTGGCCCTGGCGATGCTGTTCCTGCTGCCGCTCATGCGGCGGCCGCCCCGGGCTGCGGCGGCGGACGCCGCACACGCAGCACTGGATTGAGACCAGGTGCGCTTTCGCACACCCGGTTCGTTACAAGCCTGCTAGCATGCCTCGGCACGGGTCCCGGGGGGCAGCATGGGCTGGCTGGGCAATATCGCGGCGGCAGGCCGCATCCGCCTCGCGCATTACGGCGCGGCGCTGAGCGCCGGGACCGCCCTGGCCGGCCCCTTCCTCGGCGGGCTGACCGGCGGCGCGGCAGGCAAGGCGCGCCTGGCCGCGGCGCTCGCCACGCCCGAAGGCCAGCGGCAGGCCTTCGCCCTGCAACGCGCCCTCCTGCCCACCGCGCTGAAACCCGGCCAGGACATCGCCGCCTATGCCAATACCGGCACCGCCATCGTCACCCGGCACGCCGACGTCATCGAGGTGCTGGAGAACGAGGCGGATTTCGCCGTGGTCTACGAACCACGGATGCGGCGCCTGACGGATGGCGAGAACTTCTTCCTCGGGATGCAGGACGGCGCGGCCTATACGCGGGACGTGACCAACATGCGCGCCGCGGTCCGCCGCGGCGACCTGGCCGGCATGGTCGTGCCGCTGGCAGCCCGGCGCGCGGCGGAGATCGTCGCCGCGGCGCCCGGCCGGCTGGACGTGCCGCTGGAGCTCGCGCGCCGCATCCCGCTGCATCTGCTGGACCGCTATTTCGGCACGCCCGGGCCGTCCGAGGCGGTCATGGCCGAATGGACCACGGTCCTGTTCTGGTACCTCTTCGCCGATCTCGACGGTGACCCGAAGATTGAGGCGCAGGCGATGACGGCGGCGGCGGGGCTCCGCGCCTGGATGGACGGCGCCATCGCCGCGCGGAAGGCGGCGGGCAGCGGGGGCGACGACATCCTCGGCCGCTGCCTCGCCCTGCAAGCCGCGGGACAGCCCGGCATGGACGACCTCGGCATCCGCAACAACCTGATCGGGCTGGTGATCGGCTTCGTGCCGACCATCGCCAAGGCGACGACCCAGGCCCTGGCGCAATTGCTGCAGCGTCCCGCCGCGCTGGCGACCGCGCAAGCCGCCGTGCGGGCCGGCGACGACGCGCTGCTGGCGGCCTGCGTCTTCGAGGCGATGCGCTTCGACCCCGGCAACCCGATGATCTATCGCCGCGCGGTACGCGACACCACGGTCGCGCGCGGGACGCTGCGCGCCCTGCACATCCCCGAAGGCACCATGGTGCTGGCGGCCAACCTGTCGGCGATGTTCGATCCGCTGGCCTGGGCGGCGCCGGAGGAATTCCGCACCGACCGCCCCTGGGCGCAATACATCCTTTGGGGCTGGGGCATGCACACCTGCTTCGGCGAGCACATCAACCGCGCCGTCATCCCGCAGATCCTGAAGCCGCTGCTGGCCAGGCCCGGGCTGCGCCAGGTGGCGCCGATCGAGAAGGGCGGCACGCCCTTCCCCATCGGCTACCCGGTGGCCTGGAACGCCGGCTGACGCGCGGCTATTCCGCCGCCGCCGCGTCCAGCACCTTCTCCCAGGCCGGGTTCACCAGCGGGCTGCGCACGCCGAGCCGCGCCCGCGCCGCGGCATATTCGCGTCGGAACCGCTCCACCAGTGCGCCGGCCGGCTGTACCGCCTTGACCGAGCCGATCCCCTGGCCGGAGCCCCAGATATCCTTCCAGCGCTTCTTGCGGTCGGAGCTGAAATCCATCGCACTCGGGTCGGAGACCGGCAGGTTGTCCGGGTCCAGCCCGGCCTTCTTCAGCGACGGCTTCAGGTAGTTGCCGTGCACGCCGGTGATGAGGTTGGTGTAGACGATGTCCTCGGCGCCGCTCTCGACGATCATCTGCTGCTGGTCGGGCTGCGCCCGGGCTTCCTGCGTGGCGATGAAGGCGCTGCCGATATAGGCGAAGTCGGCGCCCAGCGCCTCGGCCGCCAGGATCGAGCGGCCATGCGCGATGGCGCCCGAGAGCGCGATCGGGCCGTCGAACCATTCCCGCGTCTCCTGCAGGAAGCCGAAGGGCGACAACGCCCCGGCATGCCCGCCGGCGCCGGCCGAGACCAGCACCAGCCCGTCGGCACCCTTGTCGATGGCACTGTGCGCGAAGCGCTGGTTGATCACGTCGTGCAGGATGTAGCCGCCGTAGGAATGGATCGCCTGGTTCACCTCCGGCCGGGCGCCGAGGCTGCTGATGATCAGCGGCACCTTCTGCTTCACGCAGATGGCCAGGTCGTGCTCCAGCCGGTCGTTCGACTTGTGCACGATGAGGTTGATGGCGAAGGGCGCCGCCGGCCGGTCCGGATGCCGCGCGTCGTGCGCGGCGAGGCGTTCTTTGATCTCGATCACCCATTCCTCGAAGAGCTCGGCGGGCCGGGCATTCAGCGAGGGCATCGCGCCGATGATGCCCGCGGTGCATTGCGCCACCACCAGGTCGGGCACCGAGATGATGAACAGCGGCGAGCCGATGACGGGCAGCGAGAGCCGGCCCTTCACCATATCCAGCAGCGACATGCGGCGGCGTCCTTCTAACGCTTGGGCTTCAAGACATTGGCCATGATGGCCTGGGTTTCCGGCGCGCGCAGGCGCTCGGCGAGGATCTCGCGCTCCTCCTCCATGCGCGCGATCAGCGGCGGCATGTCGGGGCGCAGCAGCCGCTTGGTCAGCCGCATCGCTTCCTGCGGCTTGGCGGCTAGCGCCTGCGCCGTCGCGGTGGCATTCGGCAGCAGCTCGGCGCGGTCTAGGATGCGGTTGACGAAGCCCATGCGTTCGGCCGCGGCGGCATCGAAGAACTCGCCGAGCAGCATGAGTTCCGCCGCCTTGTGCTTGCCGACCAGCCAGGGGACGAGGCGGGAGGCGCCGAGCTCCGGCACCAGGCCGAGATCGACGAAGTGCAGCCGGAATCGCGCCTCGGGCGCGGCATAGACGATGTCGGCATGCAGCAGCATGGTGCAGCCGATGCCGATGGCGAGGCCGTGCACCGCGGCGACCACCGGCTTCTCGAAATTCGCCAGGCCGAAATAGAAGCGGTGGCTGGGCCCGGGCGCGTCCGGGTCCTCGGCCGGGCGCGGCTTCTGGAAGTCGCCGATGTCGTTGCCGGCACAGAAGACCTCGGCCGTCCCGGTCAGCAGCAGGCAGCGGACCGCGGGATCGGCGGCGCTGCGCTCGATCGCCTCGGCCAGGCCGAGATACATCTCGCGGGTCAGCGCATTCTTCTTCTCGGGCCGGTGCATGGCCACGGTGCAGACGCCGTCGGCCACCGAGACGCGGATATGCTCGGACATGGTAATCCTCCTCAGGACCCCATTAGCGGGGGGCGGCGGGGCCGGCGTCAAGCGCGGGGCATTCCCGCCAAGGCCCGGGCGTGGCAGCCTGCCGGCAAGGGATGGGGAGGCAAACATGCGGCGGACCATGCTCGGGCGGCGGCCCCTTCTGGCCCTGGGTGCGGCCGGGCTGGCGGCACCGGCGCTGGCCCAGGCGCGGCCGATCACCCTGGTGGTCCCCTTCCCGCCCGGGGGTTCGACGGACTTCATGGGCCGGCTGCTGGCGGAACGCATGCAGGCGTCGCTGGGCCAGCCGGTGCTGGTGGAGAACCGCCCCGGCGGGGCGACGGTCGTGGGCGCCGAGGCGGTGGCGAGGGCCGCGCCCGACGGTTTCACTGCCATCGTCAATTCAGGCACGACGCTGACGCTGAACCCGCTGCTGATGCGGAACCTGTCCTACAAGCTGTCCGACTTCGCGCCGGTCTCCCTGCTCTCCACCCTGCCCTTCGCCTTCCTGGTGCAGAACACGCTGCCGGCCACCATCCCCGAATTCGTCGCGCTGGCGAAGGCGAGACCGGGGCAGCTGAACTACGGCACCAACGGGCCATCGAGCTTCAACAACATCGCCGCCGTCCTGGTTGCCGACCGGCTCGGCATCCGGATGCAGGACGTCACCTACCGGGGCGATGCGCAGCAGCTGAACGACTTCCTCGCCGGCACGCTGGACCTGCTGGTGGTCGGCGGGGCGAGCGCCATCCAGCCGCATCGCAACGGCCAGGGCCGCATCCTCGGCTGGACCGGGGAGCGGCGCATGCCGGTCACGCCGGACATCCCGACCTTCCTGGAATTCGCTTCGGATACGGTGGCACAGACCTATTTCGGCCTGGCGGTGCCGGCCAGGACGCCCCGCACGGCGATCGACCGGCTGTCCCAGGCAGCGGCGACCGCGCTGCAGGATCCCGGCTTCCGGGACCGGCTGCTGGCCGAGGGGCAATTCGCCCTCGGCACCGGTCCGGAGGAGTACGACGCCTTCCTCAAGGCCGAGGCGGCACGCTGGGCGCCGGTGCTGAAGAAGATGAACCTGCAGATCGACTGAGCGGCCGGCGCGCCCCGGCTCACGCCATCGGCGGCGCCTCGCCCTTCACCTGCGTGCGGTGCATGACCCGCCGTGCCGCCGCATCGAACGGGTCGCGCCGGTGCATGGTGCAGCGGTTGTCCCACAGCACCAGGTCGCCGACCCGCCAGGCATTCTTCCAACAGAGCGCCGGCTGGGTCGCGTAGGACCACAACTCGTCGAGCAGCGCCTCGCTCTCGGGCAGTGACAGTCCGTCGATATAGGCCATCCGCCGCCGCCCAAGATACAGCATGGACCGGCCCGTCTCCGGGTGCCGGCAGACCAGCGGATGCAGGTGCCCCGGCGCCGTGCGCGGGTCGTCTGTCGGCGTCACGCCGGCGCGGACGAAGCCGCCGCTGTTGTAGGTGCCGTCATGCTTCACCATCAGCCCCTGCGCTCGCGCCCGCAGCGCCGGCGGCAGGCTGTCATAGGCCGCATACATGCTGGCGAAATGCGTGTCGCCGCCGACGGGCGGGATTTCCAGCGCATAGAGCATCGAGGCCTTGGGCGGCCGCGGCAGGTAGGACATGTCGGTGTGCCACACCGCCTCGCCGTTGCCGAGGCTGCCGATCGGCTTGCCGGCGTCGTCGAGCACGTTGGAGACGATGTAGAGCTCCGGCCGCCCAGCGACGATGCTCTGGCCATGCTCCTGCACCGGCGCGTGGTCGAGCCCGCCGAAGCGCCGGCTGAAGCCGATGAGATTGTCCGGCGTGAGGCTCTGGCCGCGGAACAGCAGCACCGCATGGGTGTGCCAGGCGTCGAGGACCGCGGCAAATTCCACCTCGGCCAGCCGGCGGAGGTCGACGCCCCTGACCTCGGCGCCGAGCGCGGCACCGGTCGGCACCACCTCCAGCCCCGCTTGCGCGAAGGTCTCTGCGCTCGACATGGGATTGTCCCTTTCTTGGCCGTGGAATGCAATCCTACCACCGCGGCAGCGGGTGCGGAAAGCGCGGGTTCGAATCGCGATTGCGCCCTTCCGCCAAGGGGACGCCAGGCATGCCGGCACGCCAGGGAAGGTGCCGCTGGGCGTCGCAGCAGTGGCGGGGGAGCGGCGCAGACAGGCTGTTGTACCGCCGGTGCCCAATGCCCCAGGCGCCGGCACGGACCGGTTGGCACGGCTGCCTGCGCCGCCGACCTGGCCGGCCCTTGGCGTTCGCTCTTGCGTTGCTCAGCATCACGGGCGCAATGCCTTCGGGGAAACGGCATTCTCCGTGATCCCCATCGACTATTTCCGTGTGCCCGCGAGTCCTTCCAGCGCGTCCCAGGCTGAAAGCACCGCGCCTTCCTGCCAGCCGGGCAGCCAGGAGAGGTGGTCGCCGGCGAAGTGGTAGGGGCCCTCGGAGGTGCGCAGCAGCGGGTAATCGCGTGTCCGCTGCGCCGCCGTCCATTCCGCCCAGGCCCCCTGCGCCCGCGGCATGCGTGCCCAGGCGACCGAGACCGGCGATGAAACCTGCCGCGCATAGCCGGGATGCAGGACCTCGCCATCCGCCGCCATCGCCGCGGCGCGGGCCTCAAGTCTCATCGACGCGAAGCGTGCCGCGACGGCGTCGTCCCAGATATAGGCGCCGACCAGCACGCCCTTGTCGCCATGGAAGCCGTGGCTCGGATACCAGACCTGCGTCGCATCCCGCCCGGTCCAGGAGATGCCGCCATAGATCGCCGCGTCCTCCTCCCAGAACCGCCGCTCGGCCAGGAAGGCGAGCTTCGCCGCCGCCGACTGGTGCAGCCCCGCCAGTGCCGCGCGCCGTCCGGTGGAGAAATCCGTGTCCAGCGCCGCCAGCACCGGCGCCGGCAGCGCCAGCAGCACCAGCGGCGCCGCCTCCTCCCGCACCGCGCTGTCCACGCCGCGCCAGGTGACCCGGACGCCGCCCTCGACGCGCCGCAGCGACAGCACCTCCGCCCCGGTCACCACCGCGTCGCCCAAGGCCCGCGCCAGGCCTCCGGCAATACGGTCCATCCCGCCGGCCGGCTGCAGCATCGTCGCCTGGTAGTCGATGCCCTCGGCGAAGCTCGCCGCGAGCCAGATCTCGGGGCTCATCAGCACGCGGGGATCGAGCGGCGCGTTTGGCGTCGGCGGCACCGGCCCCGCGCCTGGCCCCGCCGCCCACCCGGCGCGCGCGTTGCCACGATAGCGCGATTCCGCATCGAGCCCACCCCAGAACCGCAGCGCCTGCCGCAGCCGCGCCAGGTCGGCTTCGCCCACCGGCAGGCCGAGCCCGCCGGCGCCCAGCCCCTTCACCGCCAGTTCCGCGACCATGCCGCGCAGATCGGCCTGCACCCGCCGCAGCGGCACCGGCCCGCCCGGCGCATCGACCAGCGCCGCGCGGTTCTCGTTGACCAGCACCTCCAGCGGCACGCCGAGCGCCTTGCAGTAGCCGAGGATGCCGCGATGATGGTGCGGGATGCGCGCCGGGCCGGGATTGAAATAGAGATGCGGCGCGGCATCCCAGCCGACGCGCTGGACCGGCCCGCCGATCTCCTCCACCGTGTCGCCGCCGCGCAGCGTCATGCAGCGGCCGCCGACCCGCGGTGCCGCCTCCAGCAGCCGCACGGACCAGCCGGCCCGCTGCATCTCCAGCGCCGCGACCAGCCCGGCGATGCCGCCCCCCACCACCAGAACGCGGCGTCCGTCGCGTGGCAGGGCGGGCGCCGCGGCACGTGCCGGCGTCGCCTCCAGCCCGCCCAGCGCCGCCAGGGTGGCGATCACCGCCCGCGCCCCGCCGGCGGCGGCGACGCCGTCCAGCAGGGCGCGTCGCGTGAGAACGCGCCTGTCGGCGCGGGTGATCACCCGCCGATGCGTGCCACGACCGCCTTCGCCACCTCGGCGGTGCCGTCCCGGCCGCCGATATCGGCGGTCCGCAGCCCGGCGCCGAAGGCTGCGTCCACCGCGGCCTCCAGCTCGGCCGCGGCATCGGCGAAGCCCTGGCCCGCGCCCCGCGCCGCCAGCCAGTCCAGCATCATCGCCGCCGAGAGCAGCGTCGCCGTCGGATTGGCGATGCCCTGCCCGGCGATGTCCGGCGCCGTGCCATGCGCCGGCTGGAAGACTGCATGGTCGTCGCCGATATCGGCGCTCGGCGAGAAGCCCATTCCGCCCACCAGGCCGGCGCCGAGATCCGACAGGATATCGCCGAACATGTTCTCCGTCGGCAACACGTCGAATTCCCAGGGCTTGCGGACCAGGTCGAGCGCCATGGCATCGACATAGTGGTGCGCGCTCTCGACCTCGGGGAAGTCCTTCGCCACCTCGTCAAAAACGCCGCGCATGAAGGCGAAGGCGCGGAACACGTTGGCCTTGTCCACCAGCGTCACCCGGCCCCTGCGGCCGCGCGTCTGCGCGCGCCGCTGCGCCAGCAGGAAGGCGAAGCGGGACAGCCTCTCGGTCGTGTTGCGGGTGATCCGCAGCGTCTCCTCGGCATACTCTGCCGTCACCAGCCCCTTGCCACGGGAATGGAACAGCCCTTCCGTGCTCTCGCGGATCAGCACCAGGTCGATCTCCCGCGCCCGGGGATGGGCGAGGGCCACCGGCACGCCGGGAATGGCCCTGACAGGCCGCACCCCGGCATAGAGATTCAGCCGGAATCGCAGGTCGAGCTGCGGCGCGATCTCCGTCCCGTCCGCCTGGCGGATGCCGGGCCAGCCCATGGCGCCGAGCAGGATGGCATCCGCCGCCTCCGCCGCCTTGAAGCTGCTCTCGGGGAAGCCGTCGCCGGTCGCCTGATAGTGGAAGGCACCGGCCGGCAGCATTTCGGTCTTGATACCGATGCCATGGCGCCTGCCCAGCGGCTCCAGCACCGCCAGCGTCGCCTCGGTGACCTCCGTCCCGATGCCGTCGCCTGGCAATACCGCGATCCGGACGGAATTCGACTGCGACATGATCCGCTTCCCCTGGTCCCTTGCCCGACCCTATCCTGCGGCAAACACGGGGGAAGCAACAGGCATGGCATGGACCAGGCGCGGGGCGCTGGCAGCAGCGGCAGGCATGGCCACGATCGGCGCGAAGGCCCAGGGCATGTGGCCGGAGAAGCCGGTCCGCATCATCGTCCCCTTCCCGCCCGGCCAGGCGGCCGACATCTTCACACGGCTCTATGCCGATGAGCTGTCACGCCGTTGGCCGCAGCGCGTGGTGGTGGAGAACCGCGGCGGCGGTGCCGGTGCCCCGGCGCTGGAAGCCGGCGCCCGTGCCGCCCCGGACGGCTATACCCTGACCGCCGGCACGTCAGGCACGCTGGGGGTGAACCCTTCGGTACTGCCGCGGCTGCCCTACGACGCCGAGAAGGACTTCGCCTTCATCGGCAATGTCGTCGTGCTGCCGCTGCTGATCGTGGCGCACCCAAGCTTCCCCCACCGCACGGCGGCGGAGATCGTCGCCGCGGCCAAGGCGAAGCCCGGCGGCATCGACCTCGCCACCGCCGGCCCGGCGACCAGCCAGCACATGTCGGCCGAGCTGTTCGCCCATCGCACCGGGACGAAATTCAACATGGTGCACTACCGCGGCAGCGCTCCGGCCCTGGCCGACCTGCTGGCCGGCAACGTGCCGCTGATGTTCGACAGCATCGCCTCCGCGCTAGGCAACATCCAGGCCGGCAAGGTGATCCCCATCGCGGTCACCACGCCCGAGCGCGCGCCGCAACTGCCCAACGTGCCGACCATCGCCGAGACGGTCGCGCCGGGCTACGGCGCCTATGGCTGGACCGGCCTCTGCGGCCCCGCCGGCCTGCCCGATGCCATCACCCGCAAGGTGAATGCCGACCTCAACGCCATCCTGCGGGAATCTGCTGTGCAGGCCCGCTTCATCGAGTTGGGCGGCACCGCGGCGCCCGGCACGCCCGACGAATTCGGCGCTTTCGTGCGGCGCGAGATCGCCCAGTGGCGCGAGGTTGCCCGCATCGCCAATGTCCGGCTGGAAGGCTGAGGGAATGCATCGCCGCGGCCTGCTCGCCGGCCTCGCCCTGCCCTGGGTGGCGCGGGCCCAGACCGGTGCCTTCCCGACCCGCCCGGTCCGTATCGTCGTCCCCTATGGCCCGGGCGGGTCGAGCGACATCGTCGCCCGCATGCTGGCGCAGCATGCTTCCGAATTGTCCGGCCAGGGTTTCCTGGTGGAGAACCGCGGCGGCGGCGCCAGCGTGCCGGGCACGCAGGCGGTGCTGGGCGCCGCGCCGGACGGCCACACGGTCGGCACCAACGACAATGCCCTGGTGGTCAACCCGTCCCTGCTGAAGGAGAAGCCGCCCTACGACGTCGAGCGCGACGTCACGGCGATCGGCCTCGCGGTCACCTCCCCCGGCCTGCTGCTGGCGCATCCGAGCGGCACGGCGCGGGACATGGCGGACCTGGTCGCGCAGGCGGCGACACGGCCGGGGCTGGCCGTCTCGCATGGCGGCATCGGCACGCCATCCCACCTTGCTGTGGTGCAGATGCGGCTGGCGACGGGGCGGGACTTTACCCCGGTGGGCTATCGCGGCGGCGGGCCGCAGCTGACCGGGCTGGTCGCCGGCGACGTGCCCTATGGCATCGCTGCCCTGTCCTCCTCGCTGAGCCATGTGCAGTCCGGCCGGCTGCGCGCGATCGCGGTCACCGGCGCGGCGCGCACGCCGCTGCTGCCAGAGGTGCCGAGCATGGCGGAGGCCGGCTTCCCCGCCATCGACGTGCTCGGCCTCTGGGGCTTCATCGCCCCGGCCGGCCTGCCGCCCGAGATCACGGCGCGGCTGCATGCCCTGCTGATCGCCCCGGCGCGGGAGGCGCCGCTGCAGGCGAAGCTGGTGGCGCAGGGCTACACGGTGGTCGCCAGCAGCCCGGCCGACTACATGGCGCAGCTGCGGCGAGACACCACGCAGTGGCGCGCGATCGTCGCCAAGGCGGGGATCGTGCCGGAATAGCCAGAGCATGATGCGTTCGGCTTCGCTCACGCCTCATGCTCTGGCGTCCGTTGGGTCGCGCGACGAAAGCTTTTCGGCAATTCCGCCTCAAGCCTTCGCGCCTAGCCCGGCGGCAGCACGCGGCAGGCCTCCGCCGCGACGCGGGCAAGGCGCAGCATCCGCCGCGCCGCGACCGCGCCGGCGGCGGCCTCGCCGGCGAATTGCTCCAGCAGCCGGTTCGACAGCAGCGCCCGCGCCGCGGCATCCACCGCCACGTCGGTCGCCGCCACCATGGCCGCGTCCTGCAGGGTCCGCCGCAGCAGCGCCAGCGTACCGGCCAGGCCGGGCCGCAGTCCGTGCAGCGCCGCCACCTGACGCACCAGCCGCACGCCGCGCCAGGCGAAGACCAGCGCATCCAGCCCCGGCGAGGGGCTGATCGCCGTCACCGCGAAGCTCTGCACCGCGGCGTTGCGGCCGAGCGCCCCGGCGCGGGCTTCCAGCTGCGCCAGCGCCGGCTGCAGCAGCGCGCCCAGCTCCGCGATGCTCGCAGCACCACGGATCGCCGGCTGCAACGGCGCGAGATCCTGCACGGAAGCGGCCCAGCGCAGCGTCTCGGCCTTGGCTGCCGGCAGGTCGCCGCGGGCGAAGGCGGCGCGGGCGCGGTCGACCGCCCGGATCGACGCCAGGCCGCGGATCTCCCGCCACAGGCCGGAGCCCAGCAGCGCCACGCCGCCGGCGACGACACCGAGCGTCGCCCAGCCCTGCACCGCGCCGCGGCCGAACTGGTCCATGACGAAATTGGCGGCATCCAGCGCCGCCAGCCCGCCGCCCAGCAGGGCCAGCCCGCCGATGGCGCGGCCGATGCCGGACCAGCGCACCGAAGGCCGCGGCGTCGCGACCGGCACCACCGCCTGTTCCCACTGGAAGTCGAGCCGCGCCGCCGGCCCGTCCTGCTCGTCGAGGATCACCCGCGGGCCGCCCGGCAAGGGCGGCGGCTCGGCCCGCGGCAAGTCGCGCGGCGAGACGGGGATCGGCCCGTCCTCCGGAATCACCCGCGGACCGCGCGGCGGCTGGGTCCCGCGCGGCCGGGTCGGCCCTCCGCGGCCGTCGCCGCCACGGTCATCCGACGCTGTCACAGCACGTCTCCGATCAGCGCCGCCAGCAGCGCATCGAGGCCGAGATGCGGCACGCCCGCGCCGCCCGCCGCATCCAGGCGCGGCGGCTGGAACTCCGGCATCTCGAAGAAGCCGTGGTCCCAGAAGCCGGCCTCCGGCGGGCGCAGCGGAATCTCCCCGGGATAGACCTTGGCGCTGCGGCCGCTGGACAGCAGCAGGCCGCGCACCGCGGCGACCGGGCGGCCGTCCAGCGTCGCCACGTCGTCCTCGGTGCAGCGGACCGAGGCCAGCGCGTGCACGCTGGTGGTGACGCCCGCGCTGGTCGCCCGACCCTGCGGCGCGGTGACCAAGTGCCCGAGTAGCGCTGAAAGCGCGTCCCGCTGCCGCGCCGGGACATGGTCCGCCTTGGTGGCGACGAAGGCGACGCGATCCACGCCGGCGCCGGTCAGCCAGTCCAGCCAGCCGCCGCCATAGCGCAGCGCCTCGGCGATGGCGGCCAGTGCCTCGGCGGTGTCGTCGAAGGCGGCCTGGCCGGCATGCAGCGCGCCGAGCACGTCGACCAGCACCGCCTGGCGTTCGAAGCGGCGGAAATAGGGCTCGAAGAACTCGCGCCGCTGCGCCTCGACATAGGCGCGGTGGCGCTCGGCCATGAGCGCGGCGAGGCCGCCGCGCGCCGCGACCGGCAGCGGGAAGAACCACAGCAGCGGCGTCTCCCCGCGCGGCCCGGGGTTCAACACCCGGCCCGGCTGCAGGAAGCGGAAGCCGAGTTGGTCGCGGCAGGCCCGCAGCGCGTCGCGGTAGAGCGCGAAGCCGCGCCGCACCAGGCTGTCCTCGGCCGTGACACCCGGTGGCAGGCTGTCGACGAAGCCAAGGAACTCGCCCATCGCCCCGGCATGGCCCGGCCGCCGCAACCGCGCCAGGGTCGCCGCCGACCACTTGGCGAAATCCTGGTTGAGCATCGGCAGGTCGAGCAGCCATTCGCCGGGATAGTCGAGCAGCTCGAGCGTCACGCTCCGCGTTCCCAACAGCCCGGCCAGCATGGATTGCCGGTCGAGCTCGAGGGTCAGTTCCAGGGTCGAGAGGTCCTCGGTCCGCGCCGGCCAGGATGGCGGGTCGGCAGCAAGGGCCGCGAGATGCGCCGCCACGTCGAAGCGCGGCAGGCCCTCGATGCCCGGCGGCACCGGGCGTACCGCGCGCAGCCGGCCGCCGGCGGCCTGTTCCAAGGCCGGCAGGGTCCGCTGCCCGCGCCCCGCCGCCAGCAGGTTGGCCAGCAGCGAGGTGAGGAAGACGGTCTTCCCCGCCCGCGTCAGGCCGGTGACGGCAAGCCGGATACGATCCTGGCCGATCAGCGACCGGCCGAGGCGTTCGGCGCCATAGGCCGCGTCGCGCAGCAGGCCGAAAGGGTCGGCAAGGCCCGACACGCGGGCGAACCTTGGCCTCAGCGCTGAATCAGCTCGATCTTGTAGCCGTCCGGGTCCTCGACGAAGGCGATGATGGTGGTGCCGAATTTCACCGGGCCCGCCTCGCGCGTCACCTTGCCCCCCCCGGCGCGGACCTTCTCGCAGGCCGCGGCGACGTCCGGCAGGCCGACCGCGAGGTGGCCGAAGGCATTGCCCTGCTCGTACTTGTCGACGCCATAGTTGTAGGTCAGCTCGATCTCGCCCTGGCCCTCGGCATTGCCCTCGCCATAGCCGAGGAAAGCCAGCGTGTACTTGCCATCCGGCACGTCGCGGCGGCGCAGTTCCTTCATGTCCAGCAGGTCGGTGTAGAACTTCACGCTGCGGTCGAGATTGCCGACGCGGATCATGGTGTGCAGGAATTTGCTCATGGCGGGGTCTCCTCGAAAGTGTTCGGGTCCAAGGCGAGGATGAAGAGCCCCGCCTGGTCGGCAGCCGCGACGGTCGTCGCCCGATCGACGACGATCGTCCCGCCCGCCTCGATGGCGATGCCGGCGAGCCCGGCCGCCGCCGCGTGCGCGATGGTCACCGGCCCGATGGTCGGCAGGTCGATGCGGCGATCCTGCCCGGGCTTGACCAGCTTCACCAGCACGCCGCCCGCACCGTCCCGTCGCAAGCCACCACAACGGTCGAGCAAGGCATCGGTGCCCTCGATGGCCTCGACGCCGAGGACAAGGCCCTGCTGCACCACGGCGCCCTGGCCGACATCGACGGCACCGAGGGCGCGGACCACGGCGATGCCGCGCGCGATGTCGGCACGGGCCCGGGCATCGGGGGCGGCTGCGGTCAGCAGGCCGGCCGGCGGCAGCGCATCCTGGACGATGGCCTGGGCCGGCAGGACGGTGAAGCCATCCTCCTCCACCACCCGCACCATGGCCTTCAGCAGCCCGTCGTCGCCCTGGAAGGCGGCCGAGCCGATGCGCGCCAGCAGCTTGATCATGCCACCGCCCGGCGCCAGGGAGGTCAGCGACGGGCGATGCGCCCGGCCACACATGACCAGGTGCCGTACGCCCTGGGCACGGAACTTGGCATAGGCATCATCGACCGCGCCGACCTTGACCATGGCATGCGGCACATGGCCGAACTCCGCCGGATCGGCCCAGCCCTCGATCAGCAGGGCGAAGACGTCATGCCCCGCGGCGCGGGCGGCGGTGACCACGCGCAACGGCATCTGGCCACCGCCGGCGACGAGGCCGATCTTGCTGCCGGGGGGGAGGCTCACGCGCCCTCCCCGTTCTCCTCGTCGGTGCCGCCGAGTTCCGGCGCCGTCATGCGGCCCGGTCGCACCAGCTGGCGGCGCCGCGTCATGTCGCGCACGAAGGCGATGACCTCCTGCACCAGCGCCTCGTCCGGCCAGCGGGTCGCCGCCTGCTCGACCTTGGCGGAAAACTCGCCCGCATCCTTGAACAGCAGGTTGTTGGCCAGCCGCAGCGTACGGAGCTGGTCGCGCGAGGCGCCGCGGCGCAGCAGGCCGATCTTGTTGAAGCCGACCAGCCGCGCGGGCAGGCCGAAGACATAGCCGAAGGGCGGAATGTCGTTGGTGACGCCGGCGAGGCCCGAGACCATCGCCAACCGGCCGATCCGCACCGTCTGGTGGACCGCCGCACCGCCGCCGATGAAGGCGCCGTCGCCGACCAGCACATGGCCGCCGAGCATGACGTTGTTGGCCAGGATGACGCCGTCGCCGAGGATGCAGTCATGCGCCACATGCGCCTGCGCCATCAGCATGCAGCCGGCGCCGACCCTGGTCACGCCACCGCCGCCGACGCTGGCGCGGTGGATGGTGACACCCTCGCGGATCAGGCCCTTCGGCCCGACCTCGCAGCGGGTCGGCTCATTCTTGTATTTCAGGTCCTGCGGCGGCGTGCCGATCGAGGCGAAGGGCAGCACTCTGGTGCCGGCGCCGATCCGCGTCGCGCCGTCCACCACGACATGCGAGACGAGCTCGACACCTGCCTCGAGTACGGCCTCCGGCCCGACGGTGCAGAATGGGCCGATGCGGCAGCCGGCGCCGATGACGGCACCGGCTGCGACGGATGCGTTCGGCGCGATGGACGCCGTCGGGTCGACGCCGGTCAGGCCCAGGGGGGACAAGGCGTTCAACGGTCCAGGATCATCGCGGCATAGGTGGCTTCCGCAACCACCTTCCCATCAACCTTGGCCTCGGCATGGAATTTCCAGATATTGGCGCGCTGCTTTTCCTTGACGACATGGACGCGCATCTGGTCGCCGGGCACCACCGGCTTGCGGAATTTCGCGTTCTCCACGGTCATGAAATAGACCAGCTTGCCGCGCGCCTCCGGCCCCAAGGTCTCCACCACCAGCACGGCCGCTGTCTGCGCCATGCATTCGATGATCAGGACGCCGGGCATCACCGGATGCTCAGGGAAATGCCCCTGGAAGAAATTCTCATTGATGGTGACGTTCTTGATGCCGATGGCGGAGACGTTCTTGTGCACCTCCACCACACGGTCGACCATCAGGAAGGGATAGCGATGCGGAATCGCGCGCATGACCTGCGCGATATCGTAGGATTCCACCGTCGTCGCAGCGGCGGTCTCCGCCGCCTGCGGCTCACTCGCGTCCATGGTACCCGCCTGCCTTCTTCTCAACCATCGTTGCCGCCGACAAGCTTCCGCCAGCGCGACATGGCACGCCAGAACTCCCGCACGGGCATGGATGGACTGCCGATCACGTCCTGCTTCGCTGGCACGTCGTGCATCACGCCGGCCTGGGCACCGACCCGCGCCTGCGAGCCAAGCGTGACATGTCCTGCGACCCCAGCCTGCGCCGCGATCGTGACGAAGTCACCAAGCGTGGTGGAGCCCGCGATCCCCGCCTGGCCGACGATGACGCAGCCCCGACCCATCTGCACATTGTGCCCGATTTGCACCAGATTGTCGAGGCGGCAGCCCGGTCCAAGAACGGTGTCGCCCTGGCTGCCACGGTCGATGCAGGAATTCGCCCCCACTTCGGTGAAATCGCCAAGCAACACGCGGCCCAGTTGTGGCATCGTCTCGAACCGCCCGTCCGGCGTCGGCGCGAAGCCGAATCCCTCCTGGCCGATGCGCGCGCCCGGATGCAGCACGACGCCACGGCCGAGGACGGCGTGGCTGACGCTGCTATGGGCCAGCAGCCGGCAGCCGTCGCCGATCTCGACCCCGGGTCCGACCGTCACCTGCGGCTGCAGGATGCAGCCGGCACCGATCCGGGCACCCGCGCCGATCACGACGCCGGGGCCGATCTCGGTCCCCGCCCCGACCACCGCATCCGGCGCCACCACCGCGCTGGGATGGATGCCCGGCACTGGCCGGACCGGCGGATGCAGCAGCGCCGCGACCCGGGCGAAGCCGAGATAGGGCTGCGTCGCCACCAATGCGACGGCACCAGCCGGCACCTGGTCGGCGAAGGCCTTCAGCAGGACGACGGCACCGGCCTTGGTCTCCGCCAGCAACGGTGCGTAGCGGCGGTTGTCGAGGAAGCTGACATCGTCCGGCCCCGCCGCCTGGAGCGGCGCGACGCCGGAGAAACGGCGCTCCCCGTCGCCTTCGAAGGCGGCGCCGGCGGCGGCGGCGATATCCGCCAGCCGCTGCGGGCCGCTGCTGGCGAAGAAGCGCGGATCCGCCATGGCGGCGCCTGCCCGGTCAGCGCCGCGGCTGCGGCTGGCCCTGCGCCGGCGGCGCGGGCGGGCGCGGTGCGGCCGGGGCATTCGCCGTCGCCGGGGCGGGCTCGGTACCGGTCGCCTCGGGCGGCATGGTGACGCTCTTCAGCACCGTGTTGAACTGCGTCGCCACTTCCTCGGTCAGGTCGAAGGGCGGGTCGTTGAAGATGACCAGCGGCCGCGGCAGCACCAGGTTCACCTTGCGGCTCGCCGCCACCTGGCGGATCACGACGCCCAGCGTCTGCTCGATCTCGACCAGCGCCTGCTGCGCCGCCTGCTCGATGGTGCGGCTCCGCTCGCGGAAGATGCGCTGGCTGTCGGTGATGCGGTCCTGCAGGGTCCGCTCACGCTCGCGCAGCTGGTCGGCCGGCAGGCTGGCCCGCTGGTTGGCCAGTTGCTGCTGCTGCTCGCGCCAGTTGTTCTGCTCACGCTGCAGGTCGTCGTTCAGCCGCTGCCGGCGGCGCTCGATCTCGTCGCGCACCTGGGAGAAGGCGGTCGAGACGCGCTGGATCTCCGGCACATCCACGATGCCGATGACCGCGGTGGGCGGCTGCTGCCCCGGCGGCAGCGGAGCCGGCGCCTGGGTGGCGGGCCGCTGGGGCGGGCGCTGCTGGGCCTGCGCCGGCTGGCCGGCGGGACGCTGCGCCGGCGCGGCGCCCGGGCGCTGCTGCCCCTGACCCGGCACGAACCACTCCTGCTGCTGCGCAACGGCAGGCGAGGCAAGCAGCAGGGCGGCCGAAGCGGTGCCGGCCAGGAAAACGGAGGCCAAGCGGGCCGAGGCGGGGGTGAAGCGCATGGGGCGGTGGATTCCCGTGATCAGAAGCGGGTGCCGAAGCCGAAGCGGAAGACCTGCGTCTCGTCGTAGGACTTCTTCACCAAGGCCTGGGCAAGGTCGATGTTGATGAGGCCGAAGGGGCTGCGCCAGGACACGCCGACGCCGGCACCGACCCGCGGCGACGCATCGTCGCCGACCCTGACGCCAACCAGATTCGGTGAGCTCTTGTCGAGCTGCGACAGCGAGCCGACGTCGACGAAGGCCCGGCCGACCAGGCCGAGTTCCGCCGGCAGCGGCAGCGGGTAGCGCATCTCGGTGCTCTGGGTCCAGATGAACCGGCCGCCCAGGCTGTCCCGCGTATCGAGATCGCGCGGACCGGCGCCGGCGATGCGGAAGCCGCGCAGATTCTCGCCGCCGAGGAAGAAGCGGTCGATGATGCGCTCGGGCTTGTCGAACAGCGATTCCAGGTAGCCGATGCCGCCGGAGATCGAGAGAACGTAGTCGGGATCGCCGAAATACTGCTCGAACGGGATGTAGTAGGTGCCGTCGAGCCGGGCGCGGATATAGGCCACGTCACCGCCGATGCCGGCGAAGTCGGTACCGAGCCGGACCACGCCGCCGCGCCGCGGGTCGATGATGGAGTCGCGGAAGTCGTAGGTCAGCGTCTGGCCGATCTGCGACAGCAGCGTCTCGCCCTTCTGCTCCTGGATGTAGCGCGAGGCATTGGTGGCGATGTCGTAGACCTCGCGGTCCGTCAGGGTATAGGCCCAGGTCTGCCGCAGCCGGTCGTTGAAGGCATAGCCGACGCGGAGTGCGAAGCCCTGACGCCGCTCGCGGTAGGCGGAGATGCTGAGCAGGTTGCGCTGCACGAAGAAGATGTCGAGGCCGGCGGCCAGGTTGCGGTCGAGGAAATAGGGATCGGTGACCGAGAAATCGAGCTGGCTGCGGCGCTGCGCCAGCGTCCCGTTGATGCGCGCGTCGATGCCGGTGCCGAGCAGGTTGCGTTCGCGCAGGCCCACATCGGCGAGCGCGCCGGCATCGGTCGAGTAGCCGCCGCCGATCGAGACCTCGCCGGTCGCGCGCTCGACCACCTGGGTATTCAGCACGGCACGGTCAGGCGCCGAGCCGGGCTGCGAGCTGACCTGCACGTCGGAGAAGTAGCCGAGGTCGCGGATGCGCTGCCGGCTGCGGCGGATCTGCGCGGCATTGAAGGCGTCGCCCTCGGCTAGGCGGAATTCGCGGCGGATGACGCGGTCCTGGGTGCGGGTATTGCCGTTGATCTCGATGCGCTCGACATAGACCCGCGGCGCCTCGTTGATCTCGAAGCTCAGGTCGACGGTGCGCTCATCCTTGTTGCGCTGGATGCGCGGCTGCACGTCGACGAAGGGGAAGCCGCGCAGGTTGACGGCATCCTGCAGCGACTGCGCAATGCGCTCGACGCTGTCGCCGTCGTACCAGTCGCCGCTGTCGATATCGACCAGCCGGCGGACGCTGGCGGCATCCAGGTTGCGCAGGTTCGAGACGACATCGACCTTGCCGACGCGATAGCGCGGACCTTCGTCGAGCGTGTAGGTGATGAAGAAGCCGCTGCGGTCAGGCGCCAGCTCGGCTGTGGCGTTGCTGATCTGCACGTCGGCATAGCCGTTCCGCAGGTAGAAGCGGCGCAGCAACTCGCGGTCGAAGGAAAGGCGCTCGGGGTCGAACTGGTCGGAGGAGGACAGCAGCCGGTACCAGGCCTGCTCCTTCGTCGCCACGATCTCGCGCAGCTTGCTGTCGCTGTATTCCTGGTTGCCGACGAAGTTGATGCGGGCGACCAGCGCCGCTTCGCCTTCCTGGATCTCATAGACCACGTCGACGCGGTTCTGGTCCTGCTGGATCAGCTTGGGCTCGACCGTCGCGGCGAACCGGCCGCGGCGGGCATAGAGCTCCTGGATACGCTGGCGATCGGCCTGCACCGCCTGCGGCGTGAAGACCGCGCGACCGCGCATCTGCACCTCCCCGCGCAACACGTCGTCCGAGATCTTGCGGTTGCCCTCGAAGGCCACCCGATTGACGATCGGGTTCTCCTGCACGTCGACGACGACGCGGTTGCCGTCGCGGCGGACCTGGACGTCCTTGAACAAGCCGGTGGCGAAGAGCGATTTCAGGCTGCGGTCCAGCCGGTCGGCATCGAAGGGGTCGCCCGGCTGCAACAGCATGTAGGAACGGACGGTATCCGCCTCGATCCGCTGGTTGCCGTTGACCTCGATGGACTGGACGACGCCCTCCGGCCCCGACCGCTGGGCGGCTGCCCTGGCCGGAGAGCGGGCCCGGGTTTGTGCCTCGGCCGCCGCGGACAGCAGCGGCGTCAGGCAGGCGGTGGCGAGCAGGAGGACGCGAAGGGAAAGGGACAAGATGAGACCCGTGCAGCTGGGGATCGCAGGCGGGGCGGAGAATAGCCGCAGCACCCCGGCACCGCCACCCCGCCCGCTGCGCCCCCGGTCCGGTTTGCCGCCGGCGTGGCCCGGCGGCATGCCCAGACCCGGCGCCAGGGACCGGCTAGCCGATCAATCGCGCGACGAATTTGCCGATGCCGCCTTCGACGATGTCATTCCCGGAGGCGAAGAGGAACAGCGCGATCAACAAGGCAAATCCGGCGCGGAAGCCGTATTCCTGCACCTTGGGTGGCAGCGGCCGACCGCGAATCGCCTCGGCGGCGTAGAACATCAGGTGCCCGCCATCCAGCACAGGGATCGGGAACAGGTTGAGCAAGCCGAGGCTGACCGACAGCACCGCCATCAGGTTGACCAGCGCGCCGATGCCGAGCGACGCGGCCTCGCCGCTGATCTCGGCGATGCGGATCGGCCCGCCCAATTCCTTGGCGCTGCGCTGGCCGGTGAACATCTCGCCGATGCCGGCCAGGGTCTGCCAGGTGATGTCGGCGGTCTGCACCGCACCGGCGACCACGGCGGAGAAGGGGTTCAGCTTGTCGAACCGCGCCGCGCCGCCCTGGATGCCGAGCACGCCGACCTTGCCCTGGGCGTTCTCCCGCACGTCCGGCACGACAGTCAGCGTCAGTTCGGCGTCGTCGCGCCGCACGCTGACCACCACCGGCTGGCCGGCGCGCGGCTGGATGTAGCGCTGCACCTGCTCGAATCGGCTGACCCTCTGGCCGTCGAGCGCGGTGATCTCGTCACCCGCGCGGATGCCGGCCTGGGCTGCGGCCGAAGCCTCCACCACAGCGCCGACGCCCGTGCCGCCGACCGGCTGGCCGATGGTCATGAACAGCCCGGCAAACAGCAGGATGGCCAGGAGGAAATTGGCGATCGGCCCGGCCGCGACGACGATGGCGCGGCTGCCGACCGGCTTGCCGTGGAAGGTCTGCCCTTCCCGCCAGCCCGCACGCACCTCGGGCGGGGCGTCCTCTGGAGTCTCCTGCCCATGCATCTTCACGTAGCCGCCGAGCGGGATCCAGCCGAGCCGCCATTCCGTGCCGTGCCGATCGGTGCCCTTCAGGACGGGTTTGCCGAAGCCGATCGAGAAGGCCTCGACATGCACCCCACGCCAGCGGGCAGCGAGATAGTGGCCAAGCTCATGAATGAAGACGAGCACGCCGAGCACGACCGCGAAGGCGATCAGGGTGCGCGGCAGGCTCGGCAGCATGTTCCAAAGGTTACCCAACAACTCCAAGACCCTGTCCTCCAACCGGCCGGGGCCGACACGGGTTCAGCATAGCATCATGCGCCCGCCATCACGCAGCGGCGCGGAGGGCGGCGATCCGCCCGGCTGCGGCCCGGGCCGCATCGTCGAGGGCGATCACCGCGTCCAGCCCCGCCGCGGCAGGTGCGCCGAACAGCGACAGCGTTTCCTCCACCACCACGGCGATATCGAGAAAGCCGAGCCGCCGGTCGAGGAAGAGCGCCACCGCCACCTCGTTCGCGGCATTGAGGATAGTGGGGGCGCCACCGCCGGCCTGCAACGCCGCCCGCGCCAGACGCAGTGCCGGGAAACGGACCGGGTCCGGGGCGAAGAATTCGAGCCGCCCGAGCTTCGCCAGGTCGAGACGCGGCAGGGTCACCGGCATGCGGGTCGGCCAGGCCAGGCAATGCGAGATCGGTGTCCGCATGTCGGGCGTGCCGAGCTGGGCGATGACCGAGCCGTCGGCGTACTGGACCATTCCGTGGACGGTGGATTGCGGATGCACCAGCACCTCGATCCGCGCCTCCGGCACGGGGAAGAGCCGGGCCGCCTCGATCAGTTCCAGCCCCTTGTTCATCATGGTGGCGCTGTCGACCGAAATCTTGGCGCCCATCGACCAGATCGGGTGCTTCACCGCCATCTCCGGCGTCGCCGCCCGCATCACCGCCATATCCGCAGTGCGGAAGGGCCCGCCCGAGGCGGTCAGCACGATCTTCTCGATCAAGGCCGGGTCTTTGGTGTCGAGCGCCTGGAAGATGGCGTTGTGCTCGCTGTCCACCGGCAGCAGCGTGGCGCCGCTGCGGGCCGCCGCGTCCAGCACGATCTCGCCGGCGCAGACCAGCGTCTCCTTGTTGGCAAGGGCCAGGGTGCCGCCACGCTGCAGCACCGCCAGCGCCGAATGCAGCCCGGCACTGCCGACGATCGCGGCCATGGTCCAGTCGGCCGGGCGGGCGGCGGCCTCGATGACCGCCTTGGGCCCGGCGGCCGACTCGATGCCGGAGCCGGCCAGCGCCTCGCGCAGCGCCGGATAGGCGCTGGGGTCGGCCACGACGGCCAAGCGGGCCTGGAACTTGCGGGCCTGGGCGGCAAGCGCCTTGACGTCCCGCCCGGCAACCAGCACCTCGACCCCGAAAACCCCGGGTGCCGCGGCCTCGACCAGTGCAAGGGTACTGCGGCCGATCGAACCGGTGCTGCCGAGGATGGTGAGGCGCTTCATGGGGGCGTCCGCTGTTGATCCGGCGCCGGACCAGCCGGCCCGACGGGCCGCCTCCCCTTTGCCGCATGATATTGCCGGGCCGCTGCGGACCCAGGTGTCAGCCGTGCCTGACAGCCAAGCCTAGAGCGAAAGCCCGCCATCATGCAGGGCCTCCATCGGTGCATCGGAGCCATCGTGTCTTCAGTGCCACAAAGACCGGCCGGCCCCGAGCAGGGCAGCCAGCAGGGCCGCCGCCGGCGCCGCCGCCAATATGGCATCCAGCCGGTCAAGCAGGCCACCATGGCCGGGTATCAAGGCGGAGCTGTCCTTAACGTTGAAGCGCCTCTTAAGCCAGCTTTCGAACAGGTCGCCGAGCTGCGCCAGTACCGCGAGAATGGCGGCAACCAACACGACCCGCCCGAGAACCAACCCCTCAGGCGCCATGACCGCCGCGGCCAGCAAGCCGACCACCACGGCAGAGACCAGCCCGCCGATGGCGCCGGACCAGGTCTTGTTGGGTGAGACGGCAGGGGCGAGCTTGGGCCCGCCGAAGCGACGCCCGGCAAGGTAGGCGCCGATATCGCTGGCCCAGACCACCAGGAACAGGAACAGGACGTTGCCCCGCCCTGCCGCGGTATCGCCGCGCAGATAGATCAGCGCGATCCCGGCCAGGCCGATATAGAGCACGCCGAAGGCCAGCCAGGCACCGGACCGGGCGCGCGGTTCATCCGGCGGGCGGCCGAAGGCGAACAGCACGGCAAAGCCTGCCAGCAACAAAGCCATCGCCCAGGCCCAGGCATGCTCGACCGCCAGGGTTCCGGCGGCAAGCACCAGGATCGGCACGGCCAGGCCCGGTGGGCGCCGGGTGGAGAATCCGCAGAGCCGCACCCATTCCCAGGCCAGCAGCGCGACGGCCGCCGCCATCAGCGCCGCCCAGGCCTCGGCGCCGAGCCAGATGCAGAGGATGGCGGCCGGCACCAGCAGCGCCGCCGACACCGCCCGCTTGCGCAGGTCGGGCCAGCGGGAGGGCACGGCAGCGGGTTTAGCCTGTGCGGGCACCATAGCGCCGCTCCCGCCGGCCGAATTCGCGAATGGCCGCACCGAGGGCTGTGGCGTCGTAATCCGGCCAAAGCACATCCTGGAAGACGAACTCGGCATAGGCCGCCTGCCAGAGCAGGAAATTGGACAGGCGCTGCTCGCCGGAGGTGCGGATGATCAGGTCGGGGTCCGGCATGTCGGCGGTGAAGAGCAGCCGACCGAAGCTCGCCTCGTCCAGCTCGGCCGGATCGATCCGGCCGTCGCGCGCCGCTTCGGCCACCAGGCGGGCCGCATTCAGGATTTCGGCGCGGCCACCATAGGACAGCGCGACGGTCAGGTTGAGCCGGGTGCCCTTCGCGGTCTGCGTCTCGGCCCGCTCGATCTCCTTCATCGTCTCGGCGCCGAAGCGGTGGCGATCGCCGATGACGCGAAGCCGGATGCCTTCCTTGGCCAGGGTCGCCACCTCAGCCCGAAGATAGAGGCGCAGCAGCCCGGTGAGCGCCCGCACCTCATCGACCGGCCGCAGCCAGTTCTCGGAGGAGAAGGCGAACAGGGTCAGCCAGCCGACGCCCTGTTCGATGCAGGCTTCGATGGTGCGCCGTACCGCCTCGGCGCCCGCCTTGTGGCCGAGCGGCACGGGCAGTCCGCGCGCTTCCGCCCAACGGCGGTTGCCGTCCATGATGATGGCGACGTGCGCCGGCAGCCCGGCCTGGCCGGGACGGCTGGTGGCGCCGGCCGACGCCGCATCCAGCGGCGCAAGGCTCAGCTTGGGGGCACCGGACACCTGGCTCAGACCTGCCTGATGTCCTTTTCCTTGTCGGCCAAGACCTGATCGACGGACTTGATGTACTGGACGGTGAGCTTCTCCACCTCGGCGGACCAGCCCTTGGCCTCGTCCTGGCCGATCGGCGTCTTCTTGTCCTTTTCCTGGGCCTTGACCTGTTCCATGCCATCGCGGCGGACGCTGCGGATGGCGACCTTGGCGCCTTCGGCATATTTATGCGCGGTCTTGACCAGGTCGTTGCGGCGTTCCTGGGTCAGCGGCGGCAACGGCACGCGGATCACTTGTCCCTCGGTCTGCGGGTTCAACCCGAGTCCGCTGTCGCGGATGGCGATTTCCACCGCCTTCACGAGCGACTTGTCCCAGACCTGGACCGACAGCAACCCGGGGCCGGAGACCTGGACATTGGCCATCTGGTTCAATGGCTGGTTGTTGCCATAGGCCTCGACGCGGACCGGCTCGAGCAACGCCGGGCTGGCGCGGCCGGTGCGGAGGCCGGAGAATTCCTTCTTCAGGAGTTCGATCGCGCCGTCCATGCGGCGCGTCAGATCCTGCTTCAACGTCTTGAGGTCGGCCGGCATGGCCCCTGGTCCCCCGCTCCGTTATTGGCGCGGTCCCGTTGCGGCTGGGCCCCTCGAGCCCCACCCGCAACCGGACCATCCGGGGCGTTCCTACACCGCCATTGCGGCGCGAATCGGTCCCGGCACCTGGTTCATGTCGCATTCCGGCGAGCGAAGCACCTCACTCTCGCCAAGGAATGTATCAGTGTTCCACAACCGTGGTGAATTTTCCTTCACCGCCCATGACGGCGGTGAAGGCGCCAGGTTCATGGATATTGAAGACGATGATCGGCAACTTGTTCTCCCGGCAAAGGGAAATAGCCGCGGCATCCATCACCGCGAGATCGCGCGCCAGCATGTCGAGGTAGGTCAGCGTCACGTAGCGCTCGGCCTGCGGGTTCTTGCGCGGGTCGGCGGCGTAGACGCCATCCACCTGGGTACCCTTGAACAACGCGTCGCATCCCATTTCGGCGGCGCGCAGCGCGGCGGCGGTGTCGGTGGTGAAGAAGGGGTTTCCCGTTCCGGCGGCGAAGATCACCACCCGCCCCTTCTCCATGTGACGCATGGCGCGACGGCGGATATAGGGCTCGCAGACCGACTGCATGGCGATGGCGCTCTGCACCCGGGTGACGATGCCGGATTTCTCCAGCGCCGACTGCATGCCGAGCGCATTCATGATGGTCGCCAGCATGCCCATGTAGTCCGCCTGGGCGCGATCCATGCCAGCCGCCGCGCCGGCGATGCCACGGAAGATATTGCCGCCACCGATGACCATGCAGACCTCGACGCCGAGCGCGACCACGCCCCGTACATCCTCGGCGATGCGGCGGCAGGTCTGGGTATCGAGCCCATATTCCCCGTCGCCCATCAGTGCCTCGCCGGACACCTTGAGCATGACACGCTTGTAACTGGGCGGATGGCTCATTGGGGGACCGTCACGGCAGGCGGGTGAAGATAGGCAGCCCCCTGGGCTCGGGCAAGCACAGGAATCAACAAGGGCGCGAGAGGCGCCGCCGCGAATCGCGGAGAGGCACCAGAGCCTCCCCGGGCTTACTGCCCGGGAAGGCCTCCGGGTCAGGCTGGCCCGGTGCCGGCCGCGGCCGCAACCTCGGCGGCAAAGTCGGGGCCGACCGGCTTGTCGATGCCTTCGCCGAGCTGGAAGCGGGCGAAGCCGGTCAGGTTGCCGCCCGCCTTCTTGACCACCGCCTTCACCCGGCTCTCGCCGTCATGCACCCAAACCTGCTCCAGCAACACCACTTCCTCGTAGTACTTGCGGATGCGGCCCTCGACCATCTTCTCGATGATCGCCTCGGGCTTGCCGGAGGCACGCGCCTGCTCGGACAGCACGGCCTTCTCGCGCTCCAGCGCCGAGGGATCGACGAAGGAGATGTCGAGCGCCTCGGGCCGGGTCGCGGCCACGTGCATGCCGATCTGCCGGCCGAGCTGCTCCAGCGCCTCGATCTCCGAGGCACCTTCCAGGGCCGCCAGGACACCGATCTTGCCGAGGCCCGGCTTGATGGCGTTGTGGGTGTAGGTCGCCACCACGCCTTCGCCGACCTCCAGCCGCTTGGCGCGGCGGATGGTCATGTTCTCGCCGATCGTGGCGATCAAGCGGGTCAGTTCCTCGGCCACCGAATGGCGGGAACCGGGGAAGGTCGCGCCCTTGATCGTCTCGATGTCGTCGCCGACCGAGAGGATCAGGCCCGCGACCTCGGCGACGAAGTTCTGGAACTGCTCGTTGCGCGCGACGAAGTCGGTCTCGGCATTGACCTCGACCATCGCGGCGCAGTTCGGCCCGCTGGCGACGCCGACCAAGCCTTCCGAGGCGACTCGGCCGGACTTCTTGGCGGCGGCCGACAGGCCCTTCTTCCGCAGCCAGTCGATCGCGGCTTCCATGTCGCCGTTGGATTCAACCAACGCCTTCTTGCAGTCCATCATGCCGGCGCCGGTCTTCTCGCGGATGTCGCGGACCAGCGAAGCGGTAATCTCGGCCATGGGTATCTCCCGTGTCCTAAAAGCTTGGCGACGCAATCAGGCCTGGGCCGGCTGCTCGCCGTCCTCGGGGCCGGCCTGGATCAGCGCCTCGAGGCTGCCGGCGTCCATGCCGGAGGTCGGGCTGGACTGCACCTCCTCAAGCACCGGCTCGCCGGCCAGCTCGGCCGGGGTCAGGTCGGGGGCGAGCAGCTCTTCCTCGGTCGGCAATTCCTCGGTGGCGCCGAGGTCGACGCCGCTGGCCTGCAGCTCGGCCGAGATGCCGTCGAAGACCGCGCCGGCGACCATGTCGCAGTAGAGGTTGATCGCGCGGATGGCGTCATCGTTGCCCGGGATCGGGAAGGCGACGCCCTGGGGATCGGCATTCGAGTCGACCACGGCGACGACGGGGATGCCGAGCTTGTTGGCCTCCTCGATCGCCAGTTTCTCCTTGACCACGTCGATCACGAAGATGATGTCGGGCAGGCCGCCCATCTCCTTGATGCCGCCGAGCGCGCGGTCGAGCTTCTCCTTCTCCCGCGTCAGCATCAGGATCTCCTTCTTGGTGAGACCGGTGATGTTGCCGCCGAGCTGCTCTTCCATCTGCTTCAGGCGCTTGATCGAGCCCGTGATGGTCTTCCAGTTGGTCAGCATGCCGCCGAGCCAGCGGTGGTTGACGTAGTACTGGCCGCACTTGGTCGCGGCCTCAGCGACGTATTCGGCAGCGGCCTTCTTGGTGCCGACGAACAGCACCCGGCCACCGGCGGCGACGACGTCACGGACGGCGCGCAGCGCGCGGTCCATCATCGGCACGGTCTGCTGCAGGTCGAGGATGTGGACCTGGTTGCGGACGCCGAAGATGTACGGCGCCATGCGCGGGTTCCAGCGCCGCGTGTGGTGGCCGAAATGCACGCCGGCCTCGAGCAGGACGCGCAAGGAAACCTGTGGCATCGCCATGGGGCGAGATCCTTCTGGTAGTCCGGTTGAGCCTCCGCAGCGCATCCCGGGATATCTCCCCGGACCGGACCCTGCCGCAAAGGAAGGGCGCGCCACGTGCGAATTTGCCGCTCGCCAGGGCGGACCCCGGTGGCGGCGGCGGGGATATGGCACGCGGCGCGGCGCGGGGCAAGGCGAAGCGCCGGCTGCCGGCGGCGCAGCCTTCGGACTTCCTTCATCCAAATCGTCCAATTTTTGCGACAGGCGCCCTGGATAGCGCCTCCGCACGGCGACCGGGCCGTCCGCGGCGATCCGGGACACAGCACCACCATGGCCGGCAGGACCACCGTCACCGCGACCAGAAACAAGGCGATCGACGGGGTGCTGTCCGGCCTCGCCTGGGACGACGGCATCAGCTTCGGCTTCCCGACCGGCGCCGGGACCTATGGCGGTTCCTACGGCAGTGGCGAGCCGACCACCGGCTTCGCCGCCCTCTCCCTCACTGCCCGGGACGCCGTCCGCGCCGCGCTGCTTGGCACGCCGGACGGGACCGGCAAGGCGGCGCTGTCCGGCATGGGCGTTGCGCAGTTCACGCGTCTCGACATCGTCGAGCTTGCCGCCGGCGCCGATCTCCGCCTCGCCGAAAGCAGCCGGCCTCCGACCGCCTGGGCCTATGGGCCCGGCACCGGCATCGGCGGGGATGTCTGGTTCGGCACTGCTTATGCAGGCACGGCCTTCGACTACCGCGACCCCATTCTGGGTAACTATGCCTATCTTACGGTGCTGCACGAGCTTGGTCACGCGCTCGGCCTGAAGCATGCGCAGGAGGTCGGCGGTGTGGCCGGCACCACGGTGCCGGCGGCGCAGGACAGCCTCGAATTCACCGTGATGACCTACCGTTCCTATGTCGGCGGCCCGACCACCGGCTACACCTTCGAACCGTGGGGCGCCCCCCAGGGCTACATGATGCTCGACATCGCCGCCTTGCAGGCGATGTACGGCGCCGACTTCGGCACGCGGTCGGGCGATACGACCTATGGCTGGAACCCCGCCACCGGGGAGATGTCGGTGGATGGTGCCGGCCAGGGCCAGCCCGGCGGCAACCGGGTCTTCATTACGCTTTGGGACGGCGGGGGGCGTGATACCTATGACCTGTCGAACTATGCCGGCGGGGTCAGCCTCGACCTCGTCCCGGGCGGCGTCTCGGTGCTGGCCGCCGGCCAACTGGCGCGGCTCGGTGCCAAGGCCCTGGCCCGCGGCAATGTCTTCAACGCCCTGCAGCACCAAGGCGACGCCCGCTCGCTGATCGAGGATGCGATCGGCGGCGCCGGCAACGACACGCTGCGCGGCAATGCCGCGGGCAACCACCTGTCCGGGGGCGCCGGCAATGACAGCCTCGCCGGGCTCGACGGCGCCGATACGCTGGACGGCGGCGCCGGGACGAACAGCCTCTCGGGTGGCGGCGGCGACGACACCTACATCGTCGCCAGTGCCACCGATCTGCTCGGCGAGGCGGTCAATCAGGGCAACGACACGATTCACACCGGCCTGGCCTGGACACTCGGCGCCAACCTGGAACACCTGGTGCTGACCGGCACCGCCGACATCGGCGGCACCGGCGACGCGCTGGGCAACCGCATCGAAGGCAACGCCGGCGCCAACCGCCTGACCGGCGCGGCGGGCAACGACACGCTGCGCGGTGCCGAGGGCCGTGACACGCTGGACGGCGGCACCGGCAGCAATAGCCTCGCCGGCGGCACCGGCGACGATACCTACCTCGTGTCCAGCGCCGGCGACCTGGTATGCGAGGCGGCGGGCGGCGGCACGGACCGGGTGGTCGCGGCCATTGGCCTCGCCCTGGCGGACGAGGTCGAACAACTTGAACTGGCGGGCACCGCGGCGCTCCCCGGCACGGGCAATGCGCTCGACAACCTGCTGCTGGGCAATGCCGGGGCCAATCGCCTGCTCGGGCTCGCCGGCAACGACAGCATCGCAGCCGGGGCCGGCAACGACACGCTGGAAGGCGGCGCCGGCGACAACACCCTGGAGGGCGGCGCCGGCCACGACACCTACGTCACCGGCTCCGCCGGTGACCTGCTGATCGAGGCTGCGAACGGCGGCACCGACTTGGTGCGTGCCGCGGTGGACTGGGCGCTCGGCGCCAACCTGGAGAACCTGACCCTGACCGGCGTCGCCGACCTCTCCGGCACCGGCAATGCGCTGAACAACGTCATCCTCGGCAATGCAGGCGCCAACCTTCTTGCGGGCGGCGAGGGCAATGACAGCCTGGCCGGCGGCGAGGGCGACGACACGCTGGCGGGGGGCACCGGGCGCGACACGCTGTGGGGCAATCTCGGCGACGATGTTTTCCTGATCGACGGCTCAACCGGGACGCTGGTCGAATCCGCCGGCCAGGGCCGGGACACCGTCGTCGCCAGCCTTTCCTGGACCCTCGGCGTGCATTTCGAAGCCCTGGTGCTGACCGGTGACGCAGCGCTCACCGGCACCGGCAATGCCCTGGCCAACTCGGTCGCCGGCAATGCCGGGGCCAACCTGCTGGCCGGTGCCGCGGGCTCCGACAGCATCGCCGGCGGACCAGGCGCCGACACGCTGATCGGCGGTACCGGGAGCGACCTGCTGGCCGGCGAGGCGGGGGCGGATGCCTTTCGCTTCCACAGGCCGAACGAGGGCAGCGACATCATCGCCGATTTCGACGGCGCGGCGGACCGGCTGGAGTTTTCCGCTGCAGGCTTCGGTGCGGGGCTGCGGGCCGGGATGGACCTGCTGGCCGGCGGTCGGCTGCAGCTGAACGAGGCCGGCACGGCGGTCGGCACGCTGGCGCAGTTCGTCTACGGCACGGTCAGCCATGTCCTGTCCTGGGACGCCAACGGGGCCGCTGCCGGCGGAACGACGCAGATCGCGCTGCTTCGCGACGGAACAAATGTGACCTCCGCCGATTTCATCGTCATCGCCTGATGCGGCCGCACGGGGTCGGTTAGGCGGCGTCATTGCGGGCACGCACCGCGGCACCATCCGTGATGGGGCCATGGCCGCGTGCCTGAACTGACAGTCCCGGAAGAAGAATCGCCAGTTCCGCACCGCTGCCGCGACGGGCCTTCCCTGGCCCGGCGCACAGAGCCGCTGTGCGCGCCTGATCTTCACTGGCATTCGGGGGATCGGTACCGATGAGCGTCTCCACCGCATTTCGGTCCAGCCTGAGGACGGAGACCGCGCCGCCCTGGTGGCTGCCGCCGAGCATCCTCACCCTGGCCATCGCCGCGGCCCTGCTGCTCGCCCCTTACCCGCCGCTGCAGGATTTCGCCGAATGGGTGTACCACGGCGCGATGCTGGCCCAGCTGGCGGTCGGCCTGCCGGGGGCGACGGTCTCACTCGCCACCCACCCGGTGCCGAACAGCCTGGCCCAGGCGGTGCTCGGCCTGCTCGCGCTGGTCTTGCCGGCAACGCTCGCGGCCCGGGTCTTCCTGCTGGGGCTGCTCGGCGCGAGCCTGGCCGTGGCCCTGGCGCTGGGCCGGCAGCGGCAGCCGGCGGCAGCCGGGGCCTTTGCCGGCGTGCTGCTCGTCTCCATCCTCTGCAACGCGACCTTCTGGAACGGCTACGTCAACTATCAGCTCGCGCTGGTCATCTTCGCCGCCTGGTTCCTGCTGCCGCCCGCCCGCCGGGCCGCGACCGGGCCGATCCTCGGCTTCGGGCTTGCCATCTTCCTTTCGCACGCCGCGGTCTTCACCGCCTTCTGCATGGTGGTGGGGTTCCGCGCGCTGCTGCGCCGCCAGTGGCGCGGGGCGACGCTGGGCCTCGGGCCCTTGCTGCTGCTGGGCGCCTGGTATGTCCTGGGCAGGTCCGGCGAGGCGGCCGATCCGCCGCCGGCCTATGACAGTGCCGGCGCCTTCCTGGCCTACAAGGCCTACACGCTTGCCAAGCTCGGTCCCTACCACAACTTCGTCTTTGCCCAGGGTGGCGACGAGGTGCTGCGACCGGCGCTCTACTGGGCCGGCGCGGCGGTGAACCTGCTCTATGTGGCGGGGCTGGGTGCGGCGCTCGGATACGGCCTTTGGCGCGGCCTGCGGAGTCGCGCCCTCTCCGCTCCGTTGATCGTGGCGAGCCTTGCCCTGTTCGTCGGGTTCCTGCTGCTGCCGCGGATGGGGCAGCACGTCATCAACCCGGGCGAGCGGCTGATGCTGCCCGGCCTGCTGGTCCTGCTGCTGGCCGTGCCGCTGCCGCCCTTTGCCCTGCGTGGGCTTGCGACGTTGGGCGGCTTGGCGCTCACGGCGAATCTGCTGGTCTTCACCCTGCCCAACGACACCTGGGCGGTGCCGGTGCATTTCGACGACATGGCGGCCATGGGCAGCGCGCGGGCGATGTTTCGTCACCGCCCGACGTCGTTCGCCTGCAAATGGGAGGAGCTGCGCCACAGCGACGCGACCGGCGCGCCGCCCCGGCTACCGATCTCCTTCCGCACCAGCCTGCTGGAGACCTCGGCGGCGCCCTATCAGTGCCCGGTGCCGGCGGGTCCTTAGCAACGGCCCGGGCATTTTCCGCGCGGGTGTCCGTTGCTTCCGAGCTGCGCCGAAAGGGTCGGGTTTCGGGGAGGCGGGCATGCATCGTGTGGCGCGGGACCCGACGCCACAGCGGGGATGGGCGGGCCGTCGCCGGCGTCTCGGCGCGCGAGGTCCTACAAGACGGCACGGGCCCGCCGGCCTGATTCGCCTCCGACGAGAGCCGGTCGCCTGCTGCTTCCCCGGCCTCTGGACGCGCCGGACCTCGGTGCGGAAGTTCCAGGGGCGAGACGACCAAGGACCTTCCCGCCGTCCTCGCCACCGACCCGAATGGTGAGGTCGGCATCAGTCAATCGAAGGCAACGCCGATCTTTTTGACCACACCGGATGCGCAATAAAACAAATCGAAACGGTTCCATTTGAGCGCGCGCAAGCATCGGAAATACAATCTCTTTCCATTGGCAGAGACTGGCCTGGGCGACCTTTCCAGCCGTCCACCAGCCGCGGCCTTCTCACGGTGCGGTGAAATGCAGTATCCTATCGCTCGGGTATTGCAAGGAAAGCCGAAGCGATACTCTCATGCCCATATTGTCCGATTGCGGTTCGCCGAAGGCGCTCTGATCAATGCTTGTCAGCCCGGGACCAGAGGCACCTGCAAGCGGTGCGGCGCTCGGGCGCAGCGCCGGAGCGGCGCCTGCATTGCCGGGCCTGACCCTCCGGGCACGGATGATGCTGCTCATCCTCGCGGTGGCAGGGCCGTTGCTCATCCTTGCCGGCCTCACGGCCTGGGGCTTGCACCGGGCAGAGCGCGAGCGGGCGGAAGCCGCCCTGGTGGCCCTGGCCCACGGCACGGCGCTGCTGGTCGACCGCGAGTTCGCCGCCGCGGAACGCGTGCTGACGACCCTCGCTACCTCCGGTGCGTTGGCCCGCCGCGACCTCCCCGCCTTCGAGGCGGAGATGCGCACGGTCGCCGCGGCATCCGGGGCGCAGGCCATCAACCTCATCGCGCCGGACCGCCGGGTGGTCCGCAGCACCAGGCTGCCGGTCGGGCCGGATGCTGCGCCGGTCTTCGCCACCGGGCCGGCGCTGCAGGCTCTTGCCACCGGCCGCACCGTCATCGGCAACCTGTTCGTGGCGCCGTTGGGCCATGCCGGCGCGGTCGGCATCGCCGTTCCGGTCCTGGTACCCGGCAGCGAGGCCGGGACGCCGCCAGCCTTCGTCCTCGGCTTCCTGTTGCAGCGTCAAAGATTGCTGGCGACCCTGACCGAGCAGCGTCTGCCGCTCGGGGCTGTGGCCGTCGTCCTGGACCGCGAGCACACCATCGTCGCGCGCACCCGCCGCGACTCCGAGGCGGTCGGCACCAAGCCGTCGGCGGAGGTCGTCGCCGCGATGCGGGACGGCGCCGCCATGGTCCCCTTCACCTATACCTCCCTCGACGGGATTCCGGTCGTCTCCGCCTATGCCCAGGCCCCGGAGACCGGCTACTGGGCCAAGCTCATTGTGCCGGCGGAACGCTTCGAGGCGCCCTTGCGGATGGCCCTGTGGCGAACCGCGATCCTGGGCGGGCTGCTGCTGGCGGCCAGCCTGCTGATCGGCCTGGCGATGGCGCGCCAACTCGCCGCCTCGCTCCGCCGGCTGGGCGATGCCGACGGTGCGCCGCTGGTCGGCGCGCCCCCCGAGCTCAACGACCTGGCCAGCGCGCTGAACCGGCGGATGGCCCGCTCCGACCGGATGGCGGCGGAGTTGCGCGCGTTGTTCGACGGCAGCCCGGTCGGCATGGTGCGATCCGATGCCGGCGGTCGGGTGCTGGACGCCAACGACGCCTTCCTGGGCATCGTCGGGATGACCCGGGCGGACCTGACCGCCGGCCGGGTGCGCTGGGACCATCTCACCCCGCCGGAATGGATCGGCCGCGATGAGGACGCGATCGCCGAGGCCATGCGCCTGGGCGGATGCGCACCCTATCAGAAAGAATACGTCCGCCCGGACGGCAGCCGCGTGCCGGTGCTGACCTTCTTCGCCTTCACCGATGCCGCGACCGGCGCCGCGGCGGCCTTCGTCGTCGACCTGTCCGCCTGGACGGGCACCGAGGCGGCGCTCGCCTTGGCGCATGAGCAGATGCGGCTGGCGATCGGCGCTGCCCGCATGTTCTTCTGGGACTGGAACATCGTCACCGGCGCGGTCGAGTGGTCCGAGGGGCTGGAAGCAGCCTGCGGGCTGGCTCCGGGAAGTTTCGGCGGCACCGCGGATGCGTTCCGCGCCCTGATCCACCCGGACGACCAGCCGCGGGTCGAGGCAGCGCTCGGCCGGGCCCTGGACAGCGAGGCGCCCTACGACACCGAGTTCCGCATGCTTCGCGCGGATGGCGGCGTCCGCTGGGTGGTGGCCCGCGGCACGGTGCAGCGCGACGGCGCCGGCCGGCCGGTGCGCATGGTGGGGATCGACTTCGACATCACCGACCGCAAGGCGGCGGAGGCCGCGCGACAGCTGGAAGCGACGCAAGCCCAGCTGGTGCAGGATGCCACCGGCATCGGCCGCTGGGACTGGGACCTCGCCACCGGGGTCACCACCGGTTCGGCTGCCTATTACCGGCTCTACGGGCTACCGCCGGACGCCCCGATGCCGAGCTTCGCGGAGTGGCTCGCGCGGGTGCATCCGGCGGACCGCGACCGCGCCGGCGCCACCGCCGAGGCGGGCCTGGCCACCGGCGGCTACGAGGACGAGTTCCGCATCCTGCGCCCGGACGGCGAGGTCCGCTGGCTCGCCGCACGGGCCACCACGCTGCGGGATGCCGCCGGGCGCCCGGTCCGCTTCCTCGGCATCAACATCGACATCACCGACCGCAAGCAGGCCGAACTGGCGCTGCAGGCCAGCGAGGAACGCTTCCGCAGCTTCGCCGAGGCAAGCCGCGACGTCATCTACAGCCTCGACCTGACGACCGGCCGGCTCGATTTCCTCAGCCCGGCCTTCGAGACCATCTGGGGCGAGCCGCGCGCCACGATCCTCGGGGACCTGGGCCGCTGGGCCGCGCTGCTCCACCCCGAGGACCGCGCTGCGGCCGAGGCCACGATGCGGCGCCTGCATGGCGGCGAGGCGGTTGATTCCACCTACCGCATCATCCGCGCCACGGATGGCGAGGTACGCTACATCCGCGATGCCGCGGTGCCGATCCGCGATGCCGCGGGCCAGGTGGTCCGGGTCTCCGGCCTCGCCCGGGACGTCACCGCCCGCATCGTGACCGAACAGGCGCTGGCCGCGAACCGGGCGAGCCTGCAGCGGGCGCTGGACGAGCTGGCCGCGGTCTATGCCGCGGTGCCGGTCGGGCTTGCCGTGGTGGACCGGGATTTCCGCTTCCGCCATGTCAACGATGCCCTGGCCAGGATCAACGGCCAGCCGGTCGGGGAGCTGGTCGGACGCACGGTGGCCGAGATCCTGCCCGATCTGTGGCCGGCGCTCGAGCCGGTCTACCGTGCCGCCCTGCGTGGCGAAGCCACGCACGACCAGGAGTTCACCGGTCGCACTGCCGCCGATCCGCAGGAACGCCGCTGGCTGGCCTCCTACCAGCCGGTGCGGGATGCGGCGGGCGCGGTCTGGGGCGTCGGGGTCGTGGTCCAGGACGTCACCGAGCGTGACCGCGCCGCGGCCGAGCTGACGGCCAGCGAAGCGCGCTTCCGCAGCCTGGCCGAAGCGATGCCGGCCTTCGTCTTCGTCACCGACCCGGATGGCCAGACCAGCTACGTCAACGCCTACATGAGCGAGTTCGTCGGCCGGCCCGCTGACTCCCTGCTGGGCGGCGGCTGGGCCGCGGTGCTCCATCCGGACGACCGCGTCCATGTCGTCGCCGCCTGGCAGCATGCCGTCGCCACGGGCACGCCGTTCGAGGCAGAATACCGCTTCCTGCGGCATGACGGCGTGCCGCATTGGTTCCTCTGCCGAGGCGTGCCGAAGCACGACGGGGCCGGGCGAATTCTCCGCTGGGTCGGCACCTGCACCGACATCGACTCGCTCCGGCGGGCCGAGGCCGCGCTGGATCGTGCGGAGGAGCAGCTGGGCCTCGCCATCCACGGCGCCAATATCGGCAGCTGCTCCTGGGACCTGCGGACCAACCTGGTCAGTACATCGCCCCGCATGTGCGAGCTCCATGGCCTGCCGGAGGCGCCGGCGGTCGAGGCCGAGGTGTTCCTGGCGGCGATCCATCCGGAGGATCGGCCGGTGCTGGATGCCGCGCTGTCGCGGGCCCTGACGGAGCGGGTCGAGTTCCGCGCCGACTTCCGGATCCGGTCGTCGGATGACAGCCTGCGATGGCGCCGCGCACATGGCCGGGCGGAGTTCGGGCCGGACGGCGCCGCGCTGGCGCTGCACGGCGTGGTGCTGGATATCGATGCCGAGAAGCAGGCCGCGACCTCCCTGCAGCTCGACAACGAGCGGCTCGAGGCGTTGGTGGCCGAGCGAACCCGCACCTTGAGCCTGGCTGCCGCCGAGCTGACCGCCGAGATGCGCCGGCGCGAGGATGCGCAGGCGGCGCTGATCGAGGCGCAGAAGCTGGAGGCGCTGGGCCAGCTCACCAGCGGCGTCGCGCATGACTTCAACAACGTGCTGGCCGCCGTGATAGGCAGCCTGCGGCTGATCCAACGGCGGGCCGAGGGCCATGCGCAGATCGGCGAATTTGCCCGCGCGGGGATAAGCGCGGCGGAACGCGCGGCGGGATTGATCCGCCAACTGATGGCCTTCGCCCGGCGGGAAGACCAGATGCCGGTGCCCGTGGCCCCGGCGGCGATGCTCGCCGAGGCGCGTGACCTGCTGCAGCAGGCGATCGGTGCCGGGGTGCGGCTGGAGCTGGACGCGGCGCCCGGCATCTGGCCGGTGCTGGTGGACCCGCACCGGCTGGAGGTCGCGCTGCTGAACCTGGCCGTCAACGCGCGCGACGCCATGGCCGGCAGCGGCACCCTGCACCTTGCGGTTCGCAACCTGACGCCGGGGGATGCGGACCCATTGCCCCCCGGCACCGCCGCAGGCCAGGACTACGTGGCCTTCCGCCTGCGCGACACCGGGCCCGGCATGCCGCCGGAGGTCCTGGCGCGGGCCACCGAAGCCTTCTTCACCACCAAGCCGCGTGGGCATGGCACCGGCCTTGGCCTCGCCATGGTGCGCGGCTTCGTGCAGGACGCGTCCGGCAGCATGCGGATCACCAGCCCCCCGGGCGAGGGCACGCTGGTCGAGATCTGGCTGCCACGTGCCCTCGATGCGGTGGGCGCGCCGGCCGACCCCGACGACCAGGAGGACCCGGCTCTGCACGGCGACGCGACGGTGCTGGTGGTGGATGATGACCCGGGCGTACGGCTGGTGACCGCCACCCTGCTGCGCGACATGGGTTATGAGGTGCTGGAGGCAAGCGGCGCCGATGCGGCGATGGTCCAGGCGCTGGTCGCCGCGCGGCTGGACCTCGTCGTCACGGACGTCACCATGCCGGGCGGCGACGGGCCGGATCTGGTGGCCCGGCTGCACGCCGCGCGTCCGGGCGTGCCGGCGATCTATGTCTCGGGCTATGCCGACCGCTATCCGCTGGAGGCCAAAGCCGTGCTGTCCAAGCCTTTCACCCCGGCTGAGCTTGGCATCCGGGTGCTGCGCGCCCTCGGCCGTGTCCGTCCGCAGGACCGGCTGCTGGCCCGGCTGCGGCGGCCGGAACTCCGCGAGGCCTATGTGGTGTGGCGGCGGCTCGTGGATGCCAGCGGCGGCGTGCTGCCCCGGCCGGAGGCCTTCGACCTGACGGCGCTGGACGGTGCGGCACAGGCCTTCCGGGTGGCGGTCGAGGGCACTGCGGACCGCCCGGCCTTCCGCTTCCTGGCCTTGGGTGCGGCGCTGGCCGGACGCAGCGGGCGGCCGATGGAAGGCGAGATCGCCGCCAGCGACACCGAGGCGGACGAGGTGCTGGGCGGGCTGGCCGGCGTCTACGAACGCTGCGCCCGGTTCGGGGTGCCGTGTCACGATTTCGCCCGCTACGACCTTGGCGACGACGCAGAACCGGTCACGTTTGAGCGTCTCGTGCTGCCGCTCGCGGCCGAGGGCACCGACCGGCCGACCCAACTTGTTGGTATTGCCTACTTTTTTGGTTCTCTTTAGGAATGCCGGATGAATGCCGCGCGGATCCCCCGCTTCGAACAACGCGATTTGGCCAGCGCTGTCGAGGCGCTGCCGCCGGACGCGCTCGATACCCTGGATTTCGGCGCCATCCGGCTCGATGACGGCGGTGCCGTGCAGATCTACAACCTCGCGGAACGGCGGCTGTCAGGGTCGGGCGACCTGCCGCGGATCGGACTCGAATTCTTCAGCAGCGTCGCCCCCTGCATGAATCAATCGGGCTTCCGCGGCCGGATCGAACGCGCCCTGGCGCGGGGCCGGCTCGACCTGGAATTTTCCTGGACCGGCGATTTCAGCGACCGGTTGCGCAGTGTGACCGTGCGCGTGCAGTCCGCCACGGGTGGCGGCTACTGGATCTTCATGCGCCGCGAGGATGGCTGAACCGGTCCGAGCGCTCGAATGGGCGCGGCGCCCAGCGGCGCGAAGCCAGGCAGACCGGAGGTTGGCGCCCGGCGTCTGAGGGGCCCTGGAGGTGTCAAGGTTCCGGGGCGTCGGGATCAGGCCAGCCCCGCGGGCCGCTCCGGCCCTGCCCGGGACTCAAGCCTTACGACGTGGCGGCAGCCGCACGCCGAGCAGCCAATAGCCGGCGAACAGCCGGATGAGCTCGACGAAGGCGGGGAAGCGCGCCGGCTTGGTCAGGAAGGAGTTCACCCCCACCGCATAGGCCTGGGCGATCTGCTTCGGGCTGTCGGAGGTCGAGAGCGCCACCACCGGCAGGTCGCGCAGCAGCGGGTCGGCGCGGATCGCCCGCATCGCCTCGTGTCCGTTGACCTTCGGCATGTTGATGTCGAGCAGCACCACCGCGGGCCAGGGTGCCATGCCATCCCCGTCGGCGTAGCGGCCGCGGCGCTGGAGGTAGTCCAGCAGTTCCTCGCCATCCTCGACGAAACGGAGCGTGACGGCGACGCCGGCTTCCTGGAACGCCTCCTCGATGATGATGCGGTCGTGCGCGCTGTCCTCGGCCACCAGCACCAGGGGCAGCGAGGGCTCGTTCGGCGGCGGCGCGAGCATCATCATGGCTTGGCCTCCGGCGCGGCCGGCAGGGTGAACCAGATCGTCGCTCCTTCGCCGGGTCGTCCCTCGGCGCCGATCGTGCCGCCATGCCGGTCGATGATCTTGCGGCAGGTGGCGAGGCCGATGCCGCTGCCTGGGAATCGATCGGCGCTGTGCAGTCGCTGGAACGGCTCGAAGATGCGATCGGCGTAGCGCGGGTCGAAGCCGATGCCGTTATCCGTGACCGTCACCCGCAGCATGGGCCGGCGCCGAGGCCCATCGGCCGGTGGCTCCGGCGCGGCGGCCACCACGATTCGCAGCGGGCGATCCGGCCTGCGGTACTTGACGGCATTGGACAGCAGGTTCTGCAGCACCTGCCGCATCTGGCCAGGGTCGCAGAGCGCCACCGGCAGATCTTCCGCCGCGATGGCGGCACCGCTCTCGGCGATCGCCTGGTCCAGGTCGCTTTCCGCCTCCACAAGCACCTCGCCCAGCGGGGTCGGCGTCATCGGCTGCGCACTGCGGCCGAGGCGGGAGAATTCGGTCAGATCGTCGATCAGCGTGCGCAGCCGCCGGGATGAGGCCTCGATGCCCTCTACCCAGCGGCCGATGCGCGCGGCCTTCGGCGCCTCCACGTCGCCGACCGCGCGTTCGAGCAGGCCGGCGAAGGTCTCGATCTGCCGCAGCGGCTCACGAATGTCGTGCGAGGCGACGTAGGCGAAGGCCTCCAGCTCCGCGTTGCTGTGCGCCAGTTGGCTGTTGATGAGTTCCAGTTCCTCGGCGCGGCGCACCAGCACGTCCAGCACCAGGTCGCGCAGCTCGCCGGCCGCCACCAGCTGATGCGGCTGCCAAGGGCGTGACCGGCCGCGGACCGTCTCCTCCCAGGCGGCGAAGGAACGCCGTGGGGTCAGCCGGTCGGGCCCGTCCGGGGCAAGCTCGACCGGCTTGCGCGGATCGCCCCCCCAGATGACGGTCTGCGCCACCTCCGGGCGGAACCAGAGCATCATCTGCCGTGGCGGCCGGGACAGCGGCACCGCGAGGACGCCGCTGGCAAGCTTGGTGAAATCCCGGGCCGGCGGGTAGAACCGTGCCAGGCGATCGGTCTCGAAGCTGGCCGCGACGTCTTCCCGTCCAGCGAGCCAGCCGGCAAGGTCGCGGATCGTGGATTCATCCGGCGTGGCGCCGACCAGGGTCACCGCCTCGGGCGTCACCAGGGCGAAGCCGCTGGCATCCATAAGCCCAAGCAGGTCGTTGGCATGCCGCAGGATGGCGTCGCGGTGGTCGCGGCCGCGCGCGGTTTCCTCGAGCACCCTTGCCTGCAGAGCACGCACCTCGGCGCTGTGGCGGGCCACCGAGGCTTCCTCGGCGACGGCCAGCTGCCACGCCAGCACCTGGGCGAGCAGCCGGCAGGCTTGGCGGCGATCGTGGCCGACCCGCAGCGGACCCCGGTGGTGGCAGGCGATCAGGCCCCAGAGTTCCCCGCCGCGGAGCACCGAAACCGACATCGAGGCGCCGACACCCATGTTCCCCAGGTATTCGACATGTACCGGAGAGACACTGCGGAACTGGGCGAAACTCAGGTCCACGGGCTGGTCGCCGCGTTCGGGCGCGACCAGCAGCGGTACCGGGGCATAGGTGACATCCGGGACGATGCGGGTCGGGTTGGCGCGGTAGAGGTCGCGCGCCTGGGCCGGAATGTCGGAGGCCGGGAAGTTCAATCCCATGAAGCCGGGCATGTAGTCGGCCCGGTCCTCCGCCACCACCTCACCGCTCCAGTCCGGCTGGAAGCGATAGAGCTTGACGCGGTCGAAACCGGTGAGGCCGCGCACCTCCCGCACCGCCTGGGCCCAGAGCGCACTGGGGTCATTGGCGGCCTGCAGTCGCTCGATCGCGGCCGAGAGCGCAGGGAACAATCCGTTTGGTGCCAGCATCGGCTCGGCGCCAGGGGCCTCGATCTCGAGGATCGCCAGCCCATCATGCCGGTGCAGCAGAGCGACGTGGTGCTGGCCACCGGTGCCATCGGCCAGGCGAACCGGCAGCATCACGGAGGCTGGCGGGTCCAGCCGGGTCAGGACGTCTGCGACCTGCGTGATCGACGCGGCATCGAGCAGCGTCGCAAGCGGCGTACCGACGACGGACGCCGCGTCAACGGCCGCGATCGTCCCAAGATTTGCGCTCACCGCCATGATGGCCAGATCGGTCTCGCGCGCCGCGACCAGCACCCCATGCGGCTGTATGGCGCCGGGGATGCGAATCGGCTCCCGCTCACAGCTCGTGAGGTCTGGCGCGTCCTGTGGTGTCCCGTCCAGCCGGTCGCTCATGCAGCCCAGTTCTCCAGCCAGGCCTCGAATCCGTCGAAGGTCGCCATCGCCACGGCGCAGATCGCTGCGCCATGTCGGCTCGGCACCGCAGGCTCAGACCGCGGCACAATATGCCCGGTATCATTCCGCTTCGCCAGTGGGCGCCATGACAAGCCGCCGGAGGCAAGGAACATGGCCATGGCGCGCACGACAGGCGAATGTCACCAGCCGGCGCTGCGCATCAACGGTGACGAAACGGGTTCACCGTCCACGAAGACCCTCCGACCGAGTCGCGGCCGCCGCTCCAGCCGGTCGGCCAGGCCGGCGCCCTGTCCAGCGGCGCCGTCCCGTTGAAGACCCGGCGCGGCACGGCCCGGTGCCACCCGGGGCCGTCGCCCGGATACCGCATCGCCACGGCCGCGCCCGTTGACCGAACCTTGATCTGGCCGGGTGCGCGGCCGCTGCGTCCACCGCCGCGGCCGGGCGCCGGCAGCGGCACCACGCCCGTCGCCGCCTCTTCGCTGAACCGCCGGCAGACGCTGCTCCCGGCCTGAGAACTTCGGCAGGCCGCGCCACGGAACACCGGCGCGAGCGGTCCACGACACCCGCGCGACGACGATGCGGCTGTCCCGGTCCATCACGCCCATCAGCCGCGTCCAGAAGGCAGCCTTGGACCACGCCTCCGACCAAAGCGGAATCCCACGAGCCCAAGGAAGCTAGACTGCCTCGACCTCGGCCACGCCGGGCAGCACCTTCATGGCCTGCATCATGCGGGGCGAGACGTTGAAGCCGCCCGGCAATGCCAGCTCCACCTCTTGCCCCTGACCGGTCCGCGCGACCACCACCACGCGGCCCCGGCCGCGGCCCTCGCGGTTGAGCAGGTCGCGGACCGGGTTGATGGCCGCGTCACCATCGAGCCAGAGCCGGATCCCCTGGCCGACCTGTTGCGCCGCTTTCTCCAGCCCTTCCATGTCTTGCGCGGTCAGCCGCAGCATCTCGCCATCCAGCCGCGCCTCGGCAGTGACCAGGACGGCCGTGCCTTCCACCATCAGTTCCCGGGCACGGGCCAGCACCTCGGAGAACAAGGTCACCTCGTAGCTGCCAGAGGCATCCGACAGGGTGATCCAGGCCATGCGGCTGCCGGTCCGGGTCGGCCGCTCCTTGCTGTTGACCACGGTGCCGGCCAGCTTCAGCCGCGCCGCGCCGGCCCTGGCACGCTCCTCAATCCTGGTCGAAGGCGTGACGCCGAGCCGCTGCAGGACCGACCTGTAGGTATCCAGCGGATGCGCCGAGAGGTGGAAGCCGACCGCCTCGGCCTCGTAGGACAGCTTTTCCAGCTGCGGCCAGTCCGGCATGTCGGCCGGCAGGCGCAGCGGCTCGGGCCGGGAATCCGCGCCGCCGAACAGCGCGATCTGCGTGCTGGCACGCTCCTCGGCGGCGGCCTGGGCGCGGCGCAGGATGACCTCGGCGCCGGCCACCAGCTTCGCCCGGTTCTTCTCCAGGCTGTCGAAGGCGCCGGCCTTGGCGAGGTTCTCGATCTGCATCTTGTTGAGCAGCTTGGGGTCGACGCGGTGGGCGAATTCGGCGACCGAGGCGAAGGGCCCGCGGGCGTCCCGCGCCCGCACCAGGTCCTGCATGGCGGCCGCGCCCACGCGCTTCACCGCGGCCAGCGCGAAGCGGATCGAGGGCTTGTCCTCGGCATTCCGCTCCACCAGGAATTCGGCGCCCGACTTGTTGACGTCGGGCGACAGGACGGGGATGCCGAGCCGGCTCGCCTCCTGCATGTGGCCGGCCAGCTTGTCGGTCTTGTCGAGGTCGAGCGTCATCGAGGCGGCGATGAAGGCCACCGGGTGGTTGGCCTTCAGCCAGGCGGTCTGGTAGCTGACCAGGGCATAGGCGGCGGCGTGCGACTTGTTGAAGCCGTATTCCGCGAACTTCGCCATCATGTCGAAGATCTCGGTGGCCTTGGCCGGCTCGATGCCGTTCCGCACCGCGCCCTCGGTGAAGATGGCGCGCTGCTGCTCCATCTCGCGGGCGATCTTCTTGCCCATGGCGCGGCGCAGCAGGTCGGCGCCGCCGAGCGAATAGCCCGCGAGCTCCTGGCTGATCTGCATCACCTGCTCCTGGTAGACCATGATCCCGTAGGTCTCGGCCAGGATGTGGTGGATCTTCGGGTGCGGGCTCTCCCAGGGCTCGCCATGCTTGCGCTGGCAATAGGCGGGGATATTGGCCATCGGGCCGGGCCGGTAGAGCGACACCGCGGCGATCAGGTCCTCGAAGCGGTCGACGCGCATCTGCCGCAGGCAGTCGCGCATTCCCGCGCCTTCGAACTGGAACACCCCGGCGGCGTCGCCGCGGCGCAGCATCTCGTAGGTCCTGGCGTCGTCCAGCGGCAGGGTGGCGATGTCGATCTCCACCCCCTGACTCTTCAGGATCTCCAGCGCCTTCTCGATCACCGTCAGCGTCTTCAGGCCGAGGAAGTCGAACTTCACCAGGCTGGCCTGCTCGACATACTTCATCGAGTACTGGGTGATCAGCATGTCGGCCCGCGGGTCGCGGTAGAGCGGCACGATCTCGATCAGCGGCTTGCGGCCGATCACCACGCCGGCGGCGTGGGTCGATGCATTGCGGTACAGGCCCTCGAGCTGCAGCGCGATCTCCAGCAGCCGGTGCACCTGCTCGTCGTTGTCGCGTAGCTGCTGCAGCTTGGGCTCGCCCTCGATCGCCTGGGCCAGGGTCACCGGCTTGGCCGGGTTGAACGGGATCAGCTGGGCGACGCGGTCGACCTGGCCATAGGGCAGGCCGAGCACGCGGCCGACGTCGCGCACCGCCGCCTTGGCCTGCAGCTTGCCGAAGGTGATGATCTGCGCGACCCGGTCGGCGCCGTATTCGCGGCGGACGTAGTTGATCACCTCGTCGCGGCGGTCCTGGCAGAAGTCGATGTCGAAGTCGGGCATCGACACGCGTTCCGGGTTGAGGAAGCGCTCGAACAGCAGGCCGAAGCGCAGGGGATCGAGGTCGGTGATCGCCAGCGCCCAGGCGGCGACCGAGCCGGCGCCCGAGCCGCGGCCGGGGCCGACCGGGATGGTCTGCGCCTTGGCCCATTGGATGAAGTCGGCGACGATCAGGAAATAGCCGGAAAAGCCCATCTGCTCGATGACGCCGAGCTCGTAGTCGAGCCGCGTGCGGTACTGGGCGCGCGCCGCCTCGTCGAGGCCCAGCGTATCGAGCCGGACCTCCAGGCCGCGCGTCGCCATGTCGCGCACCGTCTCGGGTTCCGTCATGCCGGCGCCGACCTTGGGGCAGACCGGCAGCTCGGGCTTGCGGCCTTCCGCCATCACCGCGCAGCGGCGGGCGATGGCCAGGGTGTTGTCGCAGGCCTCCGGCAAGTCGGCGAAGAGCTTGCGCATGGCCTCTGCCGGTTTGAACCAATGCTCGGCGGTGACGCGGCGGCGGTCCTCCTCGGCCAGCGTCCGCCCCTCGGCGATGCAGAGCAGCGCGTCATGCGCCTCGTGCATCCCGGGGGTGGCGAAATAGACGTCGTTGGCGGCGACGATCGGCAGGCCCAGTTCGTCGGCCAGCGCCAGCAGCGGCGGCTCGATCGCCTTCTCCACGCCGAGGCCGTGGCGGTGCAACTCGACCGCGATCCGGCCGTGGAAGGCGGCGGCCAGCCGGCGCAGCAGCGCCTCGGCCGGGGCGCGGCGGCCTTCGGCCAGCAGGCGGCCGAGCGGGCCGAAGGTGCCACCGGTCAGCAGGAACAGCCCCTCCGCGTGCTCCTCGAGCGTCGGGAGCGTCAGGCAGGGCCGGCCGGATGCATCGTTGGCGAGGAAGCCGAGCGAGGACAATCGCTGCAGGTTGTCGAGGCCGCGCGCGTCCATGGCCAGGGCGACGATCGGGTCCGGCGGCTGCCGCTCGGCCTCCGGCCGGTCGTCGCTGGCGCTGCGGGAAAGGAACAACTGGCAGCCCATGATCGGCTGGATGCCCTTGGCCGTGCAGCCTTGGGCGAATTCCAGCCCGCCGAACAGGTTGGCGCTGTCGGTCAGCGCGACCGCCGGCATCCCGGCATCCTTGGCCAGGGTCGCCAGCTTCTCCGCCTTGATGGCGCCTTCGCTCAGCGAATAGCTGGAATGGGTATGGAGGTGGACGAAGCTGCCGGACGAGTCGCTCATCCGCCGAGGCTAGCACGATGCCCCCGGCCCCGGCATGCTGCGCGGGATGCCAGACCGACACCAGGGCGCCGACCGCCGCACCATCGCCGCCGGCGTGCTCGCCATGGTCCTGCTGAGCGGCAATTTCGCCGCCTCGCGCCATGGCCTGGCCAATGGGCTTGCGGTCGCCGACCTGGTGCTGCTGCGCACCGGATTCGCCGGGCTGGTGCTGGGCGGGGTGCTGTGGCAGATCGGGCTGGGCGGGCTGCCGCTGCGGCGGGCGCTCATCCTCACGCTGCTGGCCGGCGCGCCCTATTTCCTGCTGACCGCGGCCGCGGTGCAGTTCGCCCCGGCGACGCATGCCTCCATCCTCAACCCCGGCGGGACGATGCTGTTCGCCCCCCTGCTCGGCTGGTGGGTGCTGCGGCAGGCGCCGGAGATCGGGGTCAAGGTGGGCCTTTTCATCCTGACCGCCGGCCTGCTGCTGATCGGCGGCGCCAGCCTGGCCGAGGGCGGCAGCCGCGCCTGGATCGGCGACCTGATGCTGCTCTTCAGCGGCTTCATCTGGGCGCTCTACGGCGTGCTGATGCGGCATTGGCAGGTCCCCGGCGCCCGCGCCGCGGCGGTGATCGGGACCGTTTCGCTGCTCTGGGTCCCGGTGCATCTCGCCGTCTTCGGCCTCGGCGGGATCCCGGACCATCCGCGGGAGGCGGTGATCCAGGCGATCTACCAGGGCATCGTCTCCGGCGGGGTGGCGGTGCTGCTCTACAGCCGAGCGGTGGCGCTGCTGGGCCCTGCGCGCGGCGCGCTGCTGCCGCCCCTGGTCCCGGCGCTCGGCGTCTTCTGGGCCTGGCTGCTGCTGGGCGAGGCGGTGACGCCGACCCAGGTGGCCGGCATGGTGCTGGTCATCCTCGGCATGCTCTGCGGCGCGCTCTGGCGCGGCACCGCCATGCGCCGGCGCACAGACCCGGCGCGCGAGCCTGCCTAGTCAGCCCGTATGCAACATACGGGGACGCCGTCGATGCCACGCCTGCCGCTGCTCTTCCTCGCCACCGCCGCGCTCTGCCTAGTCTGCGGGGTCGGCATGGGGATCGCCATGGGGATGACGCATGACTTCCGCCTGGCGCCGGTGCATGCGCACCTCAACCTGCTCGGCTGGACCTCGCTGGCGCTGATGGGGCTGACCTACCGGGCATACCCGGAACTGGCGGCGCAGCCCGGGCCGGCGATCGCGCAATATGGGCTCTCGGCCGTCGCCGCGCTGGCTTTCCCCCTCGGCATCTGGCTGTCGATCGAGCACCAGCAGCCGGGCCTGGCGATCGGCGCGGCACTGGTCTGGATGGCGGGGGCGCTGCTGTTCCTGGCGCGGCTGGTGCTGCTGCTGGTGAAGGGCGCGCCGGCGCCGGCCCGGTCGCGCATGGGGATCGTCGCGGCGGAGTAGCTACGCCTCCACCACCCGCCCCTCCCGCAGGGTCACGACCCGGTCCATCCGCGCCGCGAGGTCCGGGTTGTGGGTGGCGATCAGCGCGGCCAGGCCCTGGCCACGCACGGCGTGCAGCAATTCCTCGAAGACCAGCCCCGCGGTGCCGACATCGAGGTTCCCGGTCGGCTCGTCCGCCAGCAGGATGCGCGGCGCATTGGCCAGGGCCCGGGCGATCGCCACCCGCTGCTGCTCACCGCCCGAAAGCCGGCCGGGACGGTGGTGTTCCCGACCGGTCAGGCCGAAGCTTGCCAGCAGCGCCCGCGCCCGGTCCCGCGCCGCGCCGCGGCCCGTCCCGGCCGCGAGCTGCGGCAACACCACATTCTCCTCCGCCGTGAACTCCGGCAGCAGATGGTGAAACTGGTAGACGAAGCCGATGGCGGTGCGGCGGATCGCGGTGCGCTCGGCGTCCGAGAGCGTGCCGGCGGCGCGGCCGCCGACATGGACCTCGCCGGCATCCGGCTTCTCCAGCAGGCCGGCGAGGTGCAGCAGCGTCGACTTGCCGGTGCCCGACGGCGCGACCAGGGCGACGATCTCGCCGGCCCGCAGCGACAGCTCGGCGCCGCGCAGCACCGGCAGCTCGCCCGCTTCGGTGCGGAAGCGCCGCTCGACGGCAGCGAGACGCAGCGCCGGGATCGTGTCACTCATTCCGCAGCGCCTCCACCGGGTCGAGCCGCGCTGCCCGCCAGCTCGGGATCAGGGTCGCCAGCAGCGACAGCAGCAGGCCGAGGCCCACCACCTGCGCCACCTCGGCCGGGTCCACCACCGCGGGGATGCGGGTGAGGAAATAGATCTCCGGGTCGAAGACCGTGGTGCCGGTGACCGCCATCAGCCCCTGCCGGATGGATTCGATGTTGGCGCAGAACAGGAGCCCGATGCCGAATCCGGCGAGCGTGCCGACGCCGCCCACCGCCGCGCCGCAGAGCAGGAAGATGCGCAGGATCGCCCCCCTGCCCGCCCCCATGGTGCGCAGGATGGCGATGTCGCGCCCCTTGTCCTTCACCAGCATGGTCAGCGAGGAGACGATGTTGAAGGCAGCCACCAGGATGATCAGCGTCAGGATCAGGAACATGACGTTGCGCTGCACCTGCACCAGCTGGAAGAAGCCGCTGTTGGCATCCTGCCAGTCGGCGATCCGCAGCGGCCGGTCGGCCAGCGCCTGGCGGATGGCGTAGGCGGCGGCATCCGACTCGTCCGGATCGCGCAGGTGGACCTCGATCTGGCTGACCGCCTGGGGCAGCTGGAAGAACAATTGAGCGGCGGAAAGCGGCAGGAAGACGAAGCCGCTGTCGTATTCCTGCATGCCGACCTCGAAGATGGCGGCGACCTTGTAGGCGCGCAGCCGCGGCACGGTGCCGAAGACCGTCACCCGCCCCTGCGGCGAGACCACGGTGACCCGGTCGCCGATGCCGACCTCCAGCTTCCGCGCCAGGCCGGCACCGATGACGATCGCGTCCTCGCCCTGGAAGGCCGCCAGGTCGCCGGCCTTGATGTTGCCGGCGATGATCGGCCGGGCGCGGAGGTCCTCCGGCGCGATGCCGCGCACCAGGCCGCCGGCCGACCCGCCCGCATCGGTGGTCAGCAGCACCTGCCCTTCCACCACCGGCGTCGCGCGCTCCACCTGCGGCAGCGTACGGATGCGGGCGGTGGCGGCGGCGTAATCCGTCAGCGGGCCCTGCATCGCCGAGACGCCGAGATGGCCGTTCAGCCCGAGGATGCGGCCGAGCAATTCCTGCCGGAAGCCGCCCATGACGCTCAGCACCACGATCAGCGTGGCGACGCCGAGGGCGATGCCGACCAGCGAGAAGCCGGCGATGACGGAGACGAAGCGCTCGCCCTTGCGCGCCCAGAGATAGCGGCCGGCGACCGCGCGTTCGAAGGCGCCGAACATCCCTGCCTCAGCCATGCCGCAGCGCCTGGGCGGGGTCGATCCGCGCCGCGCGCCAGCTGGGATAGAGCGTCGCCAGCAGCGAGAGGCCGAGGCCCATCGCCAGCACGGTGATCACCTCGCGCGGTTCCACGACCGACGGCAGTTGCGTGAGGAACAGCAATTCCGGCCGGAAGAAGGGCGTGCCCTGCAAGGCCAGCAGCCCGGCCCGCAGCGTGTCGAAATTGGTGGCGATGCCGAGGCCCAGGCCGAAGCCGATCAGCGTGCCGCCGCAGCCCACCGTCGCGCCGCAGAGCAGGAAGATCCGCAGGATGGCGCCGCTGCCCGCCCCCATGGTGCGGAGGATGGCGATGTCCCGCCCCTTGTCCTTCACCAGCATGGTCAGGGAGGAGATGATGTTGAAGGCGGCGACCACCACGATCAGCGTCAGGATCAGGAACATCACGTTCCGCTCCACCACGACGGCGGCGTAGATGCTGCTGTTGGCGCCCTGCCAGTCGGCGATGCGGAAGGGCTGGCCGGCCAGCGCGGCGCGCACCGCGGCGGTGACCGGCGCCACCTGGGTCGGGTCTTCGACCAGCAGTTCGAGCTGGCTGACGGCCTCCGGCAGGCCGAAGAAGTCCTGCGCCGCGCCGAGCGGGACGAAGACCTGGCGGCCGTCGTATTCGGGCATGCCGAGCTCGAACATCGCCACCACGCGGAAGCCGCGCTGTTTCGGCGCCACGCTGAAATCGGCGCCGCGCGCCTGCGGCAGGACCAGGGTCAGCCGGTCCCCCAGCCGCAGTCCCATCCGGTTGGCGAGCCGCAGCCCGACCACCACGGTGTCCTCGCCGCCGAATTCGGCCAGGCTGCCGCGGCGGATGCCCCGCGCGATGGTGCGGCGGGCGCGCAGCTCCTCCGGCGCGATGCCGCGCACCACGCCGCCGCCGGCACCGCCCGATTCACCGGTCAGCAGCACCTGGCCCTCGACGGTGGGGGAGACCTGCTCGATGCCCGGCAGGCCGCGCAGACGCGCCGCCAGGGACGCGTAGCCCGGCAGGGCACGGCCCTTCTCCGGCTGCACCGTGAGATGCCCGTTCAGGCCGATGATCCGCCCGACCAGATCCTGCCGGAAGCCGTTCATCACCGCCATGACGATGATCAGCGCGGCAACGCCGAGCGCGATGCCGGCCAGCGAGAAGGCGGCGGTGACGGAGACGAAGCGCTCCCCCTTGCGGGCGCGCAGGTAGCGCCAGGCCACCATGCGCTCGAACGGCCCGAACATCGGGCGGCGCTCAGGCGCCCTTGATCCGGGCGATGGCGTCCTCGACGGACAGCTCCACCCGCTCGCCGGTGGCGCGGCGCTTCAGCTCGACCATGCCGTTGGCCGCCCCGCGCGGGCCGATGATCGCCTGCCAGGGATAGCCGAGCAGGTCGGCATCGGCGAATTTCGCCCCGGCCCGGTCGGCGCGGTCGTCATAGACCGCATCCGGGTCGAAGGCGGCATAGACCCGCTCGGACAGCGCGTCGGTTCCCGCGTCGCCGACCTTCAGGTTCAGCACCGCGACCTTGAAGGGCGCGACGGCATCCGGCCACCTGATTCCGGCCTCGTCGTGGTTGGCCTCGATGATGGCGCCGACCAGGCGGGAGACGCCGATGCCGTAGCTGCCCATCTCGGGCGCCACCGGCTTGCCGTCCGGCCCCTGCACCGAAAGCCCCATCGCCGCGCTGTACTTGGTGCCGAAATAGAAGATATGGCCGATCTCGATGCCGCGCGCCGAGACCTGCGATTCCGCCGGCACCTGCGCCCAGGCGGCCTCGTCGTGCTTCTCGTCGGTCGCGGCGTAGCGGCTGGTCCAGAAGTCGACGGTGGGCGAGAGGTCGCCATCGTAGTCCACCGGCTTCGACAGCACGTCGAATTCCAGCAGGTCCTTGTGCAGGAAGACCTGGCTCTCGCCGGTCTCCGCCAGGATGAGGAATTCGTGGCTGAGGTTGCCGCCGATCGGCCCGGTATCGGCCTGCATCGGGATCGCCTTCAGCCCCATCCGCGCGAAGGTGCGCAGATAGGCGACGAACATCTGACGATAGGATTTCTGCGCCCCGGCATAGTCCAGGTCGAAGGAATAGGCGTCCTTCATCAGGAACTCGCGGCCGCGCATGACGCCGAAGCGGGGGCGTACCTCGTCCCGGAACTTCCACTGGATGTGGTAGAGGTTGCGCGGCAGGTCGCGGTAGCTCCGCGCATAGGTGCGGAAGATCTCGGTGACCATCTCCTCGTTGGTCGGGCCGAACAGCATCTCGCGGTCGTGCCGGTCGCGCAGCCGCAGCATCTCGGGCCCGTAGGCGTCGTAGCGGCCGGACTGCTTCCAGAGATCGGCGGTCTGGATCGTCGGCATAAGGATTTCCTGGGCACCGGCGGCGTCCTGCTCCTCGCGGACGATCTGCTCGACCTTCTGCAGCACCCGCCAGCCCAGCGGCAGCCAGGCATAGATGCCGGCGCTGGTCTGCCGGACCATGCCGGCGCGCAGCATCAGCCGGTGGGAGGCGATCTGCGCCTCGGCCGGGGTTTCCTTCAGCGTGGGCAGGAAGGCGCGGGACAGGCGCAAGGCGGACTCCTGGGAGCGATCTGCGATCCCTTTAGCGCGAAACCGGGGCCCGGCACGAGGGGTGGGGCTCGGCCCTGCGTCCCGCAATTTTCTTTCCTTGCTGCGGCGCACCACGAACGAAGGCGAAAGAATTCCGCCAGCCCGCTTGCGTTTCCGCTTGGCCCAGGGGTCGGACTGCTATAGACAAAAAAAGGGCCGCACCCATGGGGTACGGCCCGAGTTTAGGGAGGAAACGCCAGTCACACGGCAGAGAGAGGACCAACCTCTCTCTGGAAGCATGGTGACGCGGAGACCCAACGCCGGACAACGGCTAAGGCTGCTGGAAAAGCGGAAAAAAAGGGCTCCCAGGCGCAAACTGCTCAGACCGAAGGCGACACCAGCTAAATGGCCGGAAAGTCGCTCATTTTTCCGGCAATGCCAGCCAACCCGTCCGGAAACTGAGCCAATCACTCTCGGCCAAAAAATAGATTCCCAGCCAAAGTACCACCGACACCGCGGTGGTGATCGCCACCTTGCGCAGCAGCCGCGGATTCTCCGGCGCACCGCGCCAGCCGGTCGCCGAATCGCCGTCCGGATTAGGCCGCGTCCCGATCGGCAGCACCGCAAAGAGCGTGAGCCACCAGACCAGGAAAAAGACGACGATTCCGCTGACCCAGCTCATGGGGCACTCCGGGGTGGTGCGGCAGGGGAGAAGCCGGCCGGGCCCTCGGCCCGGCCGCGACGCAGCGGGGCGCTAGACCCGCAGCAGGTGGACCTCGACATTCGGCCGCTTGCGCAGCCGCCTGCCGATCGCCTTGCGCAGCACCGCCCGCGCCGCCTCGCGCAGCGCGTCATCCTCCCGCCGCAGCCCGTTGGGCAGCTCGCCCACCGCGCGCGCCAGGTCGGCCGCCAGCTGCGCACCGATATGCTCGTCGCCATCCAGCAGACCGGGCGCCGAGACCACCGGCGTGCCGCGCACCCGCCCGGCCTCGTCGACGGCGAAGGACGCCATGACCACGCCGTTGAACAGCATGCGCTTGCGCGCCGCGAGCACGCCGCCGTTGATCGGCAGCAACCGGCCGTTGTCGACCGCCAGCCGACCCGTCGGCACGCCCTCGACCACGTCGGGCCGGCCCGGAGCGAGCTGCAGGACATCGCCATCCTCGACCAGCACCGGGATGGCCTGCAGCTCCTTGGCCAGGGCCGCATGCTCCGACAGGTGCCGCCATTCGCCATGCACCGGCACGGCGTATTTCGGCTTCACCAGCTGATAGAGCCGCCGCAGTTCGTCCCGCGCCGGATGGCCGGAGACATGCACCATGTGGTCGTCGGCGGTCATCACCTTGCAGCCGCGCCGGGCCAGCTGGTCTTGCAGCAGCAGGATGCCCCGCTCATTCCCCGGAATCATGCGAGAGGAGAAGATGACCGTGTCGCCCTCCCCCAGCGCGATCTGCGGATGGGTATCGGCACCGATCTTGGCCAGCGCGGAACGCGGCTCGCCCTGGCTGCCGGTGCAGATCAGCAGGAGGTTGTCGTCGGGGATGAAGCCCGCCTCGTCCTCCGGCACATAGGGCGGGATGTCGGTGAGGTAGCCGCATTCCCGCGCCGCCGCCTCGGCATTGCGCAAGGACCGCCCGAACAGCGCCACCTGGCGCCCGGCCGCCATGGCCGCCCGGGTGATGCTCTCGACCCGGGCCACGTTGGTGGCGAAGCAGCTGACAGCGACCCGGCCCTTCAGGCTGCGGATGATGGCGGTCAGGTTCCGCCGCACCTCGGCCTCGGAGCCCGAATGCCCCTCCACCAGCGCATTGGTCGAATCGCAGACCATGGCAAGGACGCCCTCCTCGCCCAGCCGGGCGAAGGCGGCCTCGTCGGTCGGCTCGCCGATCAGCGGGTCGGGGTCCAGCTTCCAGTCGCCGGTATGGACGACGATGCCGTGCCGGGTGCGGATGGCGACCGCCTGGGCCTCCGGCACCGAATGGGCGACGCGGAGGAATTCCAGGTCGAAATTGGGCAGCTTGATGCGGCCGCTCAACGGCACCGTGGTAATCTTCGCCTCGCCCAGCAGCCCGGCCTCGCCAAGCTTCCGCCGCAGCACGGCGGAGACGAAGGGCCCGGCATAGATCGGGCAGCGCAGCATCGGCCACAGATGCGCCACGGCACCAACATGGTCCTCGTGCGCATGGGTGATGACCAGACCGACCAGCCGGTCCCGCCGTTCGGCGAGCCAGACCGGGTCCGGCACCATCACCTCGATCTCGGGATTTTCCGGGCCACCGAAGCCGATGCCGCAGTCGATGGCGAGCAGTTTGCCATCGCAGCGGTACACGTTGAGATTCATCCCGATCTCACCGGTACCGCCAAGCGGAATGAATGCGAGGTCACCGGCCGGATCGGGTCCGGCCGTCGTCATGTAATCGTCCATACCTGTCCCTAGGACTGCGCCAGCCCCAGGAGAGGGCGACCAGGCCTAGCCTTATCGTTGCAAACGCGATGCAGTTTCCGGCCGCATCCTGGTCCAGGGCGGGCCGGAAGCTGCCTCGCGCTCAAAGGGCGTCGCGCAGCACCGTCCTTTGCAAGGTGGGGACCGGATTGCGTTCCGCCAACAGGCGAAGCCCTTCCAGCGTGATGTCAGGGTCGATCTTTTCGATGATGGTCGTACCTTCGGAAAACAGCGGGGCGAGTCCGCCGGTGGCGACCACCTTCAGATGCGCCTCGTACTCCGCCTGGATGCGGCCGACGATGCCCTCGATCAACCCGACATAGCCCCAATAGATGCCGGACTGCATGGCGGCCACCGTATCACGACCGATGACCGCCTGGGGCCGACCAATGCCGATCCGCGGCAGCCGGGCGGCGGCCTGGTGCAGGGCCTCGAGCGACAGGTTCACCCCGGGGGCGATGACGCCGCCCAGATAGGCGCCGTCCTTGTCCACCACGTCGAAGGTCGTGGCGGTGCCGAAATCGATGACCACCAGCGGGCCCTGGTAGTGGTGGTGCGAGGCCAGCGAGTTCAGCAGCCGATCGGCGCCCACCTCCTGCGGCCGGTCCACCTTGATCTGGAACCCCCAATCCACCGCTGCGCGGGCAATCAGCGGCTCGACCCCGAACCATTCCCGCGACAGGCGGCGCAGGTTGTAGAGCGCGGCCGGCACCACGGTGCCGATGGCGCAGCGGTCGATCTCGGCGACCTTCAGGCCGGCATGCTGGAACAGCGCCAGCAGCCACACCGCATATTCGTCCGAGGTTCGGTCGGGGCGGGTGGCGATGCGCCAGCGGCCGCGCCATTCCGTGCCGTCGTGTACGGCGAAGACCACGTTGGTGTTTCCCGCATCGATCGCGAGCAGCATGGCGCTCAGGCCTCTCCCTGGGACAGGATCTCGCCGGCAGGCACGGCCCGGCGGACCCCGTCGATATCGAGCAGCAGGCTGCCATCCTCGGCGAGGCCTGCGAAGAGCCCGCCACCGGGCAGGCCGCGGAGGGTGATCCGCTCCCCCTCCCCCGGGCCGAAGCGGCGCCAGGCGGCGCGGACCGGGGCGAAGCCCTCGGCCGCCTGCACCGCCCGCCAATGGCCGAGCCGGGCGAGCAGCCGGGCGGCGAACGCCTCCGGTGGCCCGGCACCATCGAGCGTCGCGGTCGGCCGGTCCGCCAGGCTGGGCGCATGCGCCAGGTTGACGCCGATGCCAAGCGTCAGCCAGTCGATGCCGCCCGCCGGGGTCAGCGCGGTCTCGGCCAGGATGCCGGCGCATTTGGCGCCGCGAAGCAGCAGGTCGTTCGGCCATTTCAGCCGCAGGGCAGCGGGTTCGCCGATGGCGGCGGCCGCGGCCTCGGCCAGGGCCAGGCCGGCCAGCAGGCTCCATTGCGGCGCCTCCCGCGCCGGGCCTGCCGGCCGCAGCAGCACGGAGAGATAGAGGTTGCCCGGCGGCGAAGCCCAGGCACGGCCGGACCGCCCACGCCCCGCGGTCTGCTCCCGTGCCAGGATGGCGAGGCCCTCGGCCTCCCCCGCCTCGGCCCGGCGCAGCAGCAGGTCGGCGGTGCTCGGCAGCGTCGCGTGCAGCTCGAGACGCCAGCCAGGCGGCAAGGCCGCGGCAGCGGCCCCACCCTGGCCGGAGGCGCTCACCCCAGCAGGGCCGCGGCGGCGGCCGCGGCCGCGGCCAGCATCGGCGCCGGCCACAGCGCGAACAACGCGGTGAACAGGCCGGTGCCGGCCATCACCATGGTGAGGCTGGTGGACGCAGGGTCGAGGCTGCCGACCGGCGCGTCGAAATACATCACCTTGACGATGCGCAGGTAGTAGTAGGCCGAGACCACGCTGGTCAGCACGCCGACCACCGCGAGCGTCCAGAAGCCGCCCTGCACCGCAGCCAGGAAGACGTAGAGCTTGCCGAAGAAGCCGGCGAGCGGCGGGATGCCGGCCATCGAGAACATGAAGATGGCCATCCACATCGCCGTCACCGGATCGGTGCGGCCGAGGCCGGCGAGGTCGTCGATGCCTTCCACCGACCTGCCCGCGCGCCGCATGGAGACCAGCACCGCGAAGGTGCCGAGGTTCATGAAGACGTAGATCGCCATGTAGACCAGCAGGCCGCGCAGCCCGATGTCGCTGCCGACCGCGAGGCCCATCAGCGCATAGCCGACATGGCCGATCGAGGAATAGGCCATCAGCCGCTTCAGGTTCCGCTGCCCGATCGCGGCGAAGGCGCCGAGGATCATCGAGCCGAGCGAGACCAGCAGGATCACCTGCTGCCACTGCGCCACCAGGTCGCCGAAGGGGCCCAGCAGCACTCGGGCCAGCAGGGCGATCGCCGCGACCTTGGGGGCCGAGGCGAAGAAGGCGGTCACCGGGGTCGGCGCGCCTTCGTAGACGTCCGGCGTCCACATGTGGAAGGGCACCGCCGAGACCTTGAAGGCCAGGCCGGTGATGACGAAGACCACGCCGACGATGACGCCGGCCGAGACGCCGTTCGGCTCGGAGAAGGCTTCGCCCAGGCGGTCGAAATTCGTGGTGCCGGCGAAGCCGTAGACCAGCGAGCTGCCGTAGAGCAGCAGGCCGGAGGCCAGCGCGCCGAGCACGAAATACTTCAGCCCGGCCTCGGCCGAGCGACCGTTGTCGCGGTTGAAGGCGGCGAGGACATAGAGCGGCAGCGACAGCAGCTCGAGCCCCATATAGAGCGAGAGCAGGTCGTTCGCCGAGATCATGACCATGGCGCCGAGCGTGGCGAACAGCATGAGCACGGGGAACTCGAAGCGCGCCATGCCTTCACGCTCGTTGAAGTCGAGCGAGAGCAGGATGCCGACGGCGGCGGCCGCCAGCGCCAGGAACTTCATGAAGCCGCTGAAGGCGTCCGAGACGTAGTGGCCGCCGAGCGCGGTGCCCTCCGGCTGGCCGAGCACCAGCATGGCGGCGAGCAGCAGGGCGCCCACGCAGGCCATGGAGACCGGGAAGAAGGTATCCTTCCTGGGGATCACGCCGGCGAGGAGGATGACGAGGCCGGAGACGGCGAGCACCAGCTCCGGCAGGGCAAGGGTCCAGGTCATCGGCTTACATCCCCGCCAGGCGCGCGGCGCCGAGCGCCGCCTCATGCCGCGCCACCAGGTTGGCGACGGTGGCTTCGAAGAAGGAGAGGAAGGACTGCGGATAGATGCCCATCCACAGGGTCAGGACGATCAGCGGCGCGAAGACCACGTATTCCCGCGGGCTGAGGTCGAGCAGCGCGCGCAGGTCGTCCCGGGTGACCTTGCCGAAGCTGACCCGGCGATAGAGGTACAGCATGTAGCCCGCGCCGAGCACCATGCCGGTCGCGGCGCCGAAGGCTACCCAGGGGTTCACCTTCCAGGCGCCGACGATGACCAGGAACTCGCCGACGAAGTTGGCGAGGCCGGGCAGGCCGATCGAGGCCATGGTGAAGAGCATGAAGACCAGGGCATAGGCCGGCATGATCCCGGCGACGCCGCCGTAGCGCAGGATGTCGCGGCTGTGGACGCGGTCGTACAGCACGCCGACGCAGAGGAAGAGCGCGCCGGAGACGACGCCATGCGCCAGCATGGTGAAGAGCGCGCCGGAGAGCCCCTGCTGGTTCAGCGTGAAGATGCCGATCGTCACGATGCCCATATGGGCGACCGAGGAATAGGCGATCAGCTTCTTCATGTCCTCCTGCGCGAGCGCCACGAGGGAGGTGTAGACCACGGCCACGACCGAGAGGACGAAGATCAGCGGCGCGAAGGTGGCGGTCGCTTCGGGCAGCAGCGGCAGGGTGAAGCGGAGGAAGCCGTAGGCGCCCATCTTCAGCAGCACGCCGGCCAGGATGACCGAGCCCGCGGTCGGGGCTTCGACGTGGGCGTCCGGCAGCCAGGTATGCACCGGCCACATCGGCACCTTCACCGCGAAGGAGGCGAGGAAGGCGAAGAAGATCCAGGTCTGCGCCGCGCGCGGCACCGCCTGGTCGAACAGATCCGGGATGTCGGTCGTGCCGGCATTGTACCAGAGGTACAGGATCGCCAGCAGCATCAGCACGGAGCCGAGCAGCGTGTAGAGGAAGAACTTGAAGGCGGCATAGACCCGCCGCGGCCCACCCCAGACGCCGATGATCAGGAACATCGGGATCAGCACGGCTTCGAAGAAGACGTAGAAGACGATGAAGTCGAGCGCGGCGAACATGCCGACCATCATCGTCTCGAGGATGAGGAAGGCGATCATGTATTCCCGCACCCGGGTGCCGATCGACTCCCAGGAGGCCAGGATGCAGAGCGGCGTCAGCGCGGTCGAGAGCAGGACGAACAGCACCGAGATGCCGTCCACGCCCATGTGGTAGCCGACGCCGAATTCCGGCAGCCAGGAAAGCTTCTCCTCGAACTGGAAGGCGGCCGAGGACTGGTCGAACTTGGCCCAGAGGATGAGGCTGAGCAGGAAGACGATCAGGCTGGTCCAGAGTGCGGTCCAGCGGGCATTGCGGGCGACGACCTCCTCGTCACCGCGCACCGACATGATGATCAGCGCGCCTGCCAGCGGCAGGAAGGTGACGAGCGAGAGCAGCGGGAAGCCTGCGGCGTTCATAATCAGCGCCCGATCAGGAAGAGGGAGACGAAGACGACGAGGCCGATGATCATGGCGAAGGCATAGTTCGCCACGCGGCCGGTCTGGATGCGCACCGCGCCGCGCGACACCTGGACCGCGAGGTCGGCCGCACCGTTCGGCATGCCGTCGATGATACGGGCGTCGCCGGTCTTCCAGAAGACCTCGGCGAGCCGGCGCGCCGGCCGGACGAAGATCGCGTCGTAGAGCTCGTCGAAGTACCACTTGTTCAGCAGGAACAGGTAGACCCCGCGGAAGCGTGCCGCGATCTGCGCCGGGATGCCGGGCGCCACCATATACAGCAGGTAGGCGAGCGCGATGCCGGCCACGCCCATGACGGTTGGCGCCAGCGGCACCCAGTCCGGCACCTCGTGCATCGCGTGCAGGATGTGGTTGTGCTCGCCGTTGAAGATGGCGCCGTGCCAGAAGTCGTGCGCGTGCTCCCCGATGAAGAGCGGCGCGAAGAGATAGCCGGTCACCACCGCGCCCGCCGCCAGCAGCAGCAGCGGCACCAGCATGACCAGCGGGCTCTCGTGCACATGCTCCATCGTGTGGTGATCCGCCCGCGGCGCGCCGTGGAAGGTCATGATCAGCAGGCGCCAGGAGTAGAAGGCGGTCAGGAAGGCGGCGACCAGGCCCATGACGAAGGCGTAGAAGCCGACGGCGCTGTGGCTGGCGAAGGCGGCTTCCAGGATCGCGTCCTTGGAATAGTAGCCGGCGAAGAAGGGGATGCCGGCCAGCGCCAGGCTGCCGATCCACATGACCGCGTAGGTCACCGGGATCTTGGTCCAGATGCCGCCCATCCGGCGCATGTCCTGTTCGTCCGACATGGCGTGGATCACGCTGCCGGCCGAGAGGAACAGCAGCGCCTTGAAGAAGGCATGGGTGAACAGATGGAACATCGCCACCTGATAGGCGCCCACGCCGGCGGCGAAGAACATGTAGCCGAGTTGCGAGCAGGTCGAGTAGGCGATCACCCGCTTGATGTCGTTCTGCACGCAGCCGATGGTCGCGGCGAAGAAGGCCGTGCTGGCGCCGACGATGGTGACGATGGACAGCGCGGTCGGCGCATACTCGAAGACCGGCGACATCCGGCAGACCAGGAAGACGCCGGCCGTCACCATGGTGGCGGCATGGATCAGCGCGGAGACCGGCGTCGGCCCCTCCATCGCATCCGGCAGCCAGGTATGCAGGCCGAGCTGCGCCGACTTGCCGCAGGCGCCGAGGAAGAGCAGCACCGCGATCAGCTCGATGGCATTGACGCCGAGGAAGAGGTCGTCGGTGTGCTCCGGGACCGCCGGGAAGATGGTGGCGAATTCGATGCTGCCGAAGACCAGGTAGGTCAGCGCCAGGCCCAGCATGAAGAACACGTCGCCGACGCGGTTGACGATGAAGGCCTTCATCGCCGCGCGGTTGGCGCTCTCGCGGTCATACCAGTAGCCGATCAGCAGATAGCTCGCGAGGCCCACGCCCTCCCAGCCGAAGAACAGCTGGGCGAGGTTGTCGGCGGTCACCAGCATGAGCATCATGAAGGTGAAGAGCGACAGGTAGGCGAAGAACCGCGGCGGCGTCGCGTCGTGCGACATGTAGCCGACCGAGTAGATGTGGATGAGCGTCGAGATGAAGGTGACCATGGCCACCATGACGACGCTCAGCGTGTCGTAGCGGAGCGCCCAGGAAACCTCGAGCCCGCCCACGTCCATCCAGGTCCAGATCGGCTGGACCACGGGATGGCCGCCCAGTGCCACCTGGCCGAAGGCCAGGACGCCGCAGATGGCGGCCAGCACCATGCAGAGCACGGACGCCCATTGGGCGAGCCTGTCGCCGAGCCAGCGGCCGAACAGGCCGCTGACGGTGGCCCCCAGCAGGGGGAAGAAGATGGCGCCGACGAACATGGCCTCAGCCCTTCAGGGTCGAGATATCCTCGACCTCGATGCTGCCGCGGTTGCGGAAGTAGATGACGACGATGGCCAGGCCGATCGCCGCCTCGGCGGCCGCCACGGTCAGGACGAACATGGCGAAGACCTGACCGGTCAGGTCGTCCAGCCAGGCGGAGAAGGCGACGAAATTGAGGTTCACCGCCAGCAGGATGAGCTCGACGCTCATCAGGATGACGATGACGTTCTTGCGGTTGAGGAAGATGCCGAAGACGCCAAGCACCAACAGGATGGCGCCGATGGTCAGGTAATGCGCGAGGCCGATGGTCAGCATCAGTGGTGCCCCCCGTGGCCGTGGCCGCTGTCATGCGTGACCTTCGGCGCCTCGGCTTCCGGCTCCGGCGGACGGCGAATGCCGAGCGCCTTGATGCCGGCGCCGGTCGACACCTTCTCCATGCTGATCGAGCCGGTGCGGGAGACCTGTGCGCCGATGTCCTGCCGGCGGGTGCCCGGGCGTTCGCGGTGGGTCAGCACGATGGCGCCGATCATGGCGACCAGCAGGATCAGGCCGGAGGCCTGAAACAGGTAGACGTAGTCGGTGTAGAGGATGCGGCCGATCGCCTCGGCATTCGTCACCGTCGCACCCGGGTTGGGCGAGAGCCGCAGGTCGTCCGCCTGGTCGGCGAAGGTCCAGCTCCCCAGCACCAGCACCAGTTCGAGGAACAGGATGCCGCCGACCACCGCGCCGACCGGGGCATAGCGCTGGAAGCCCTCCCGCAGCCGGGCGAAGTCGATGTCCAGCATCATGACGACGAACAGGAACAGCACGGCGACGGCGCCGACATAGACGATGACCAGGATCATCGCCAGGAACTCGGCCCCGGCGATCAGGAACAGCGCCGCGGCATTGAAGAAGGCGAGGATCAGGAACAGCACGCTGTGGACCGGATTGCGCGCCGTGACCACCATGACCGCCGAGGCGATCAGGATGGCTGCGAAGAGATAGAAGGCGAGCGCGGCGATCATCGCGTGCCTCCAGGCCGTTGCTGCATCATGGCATCGTCCGGTGTGGCGCCGTACGGGCGCGGTAGACAGGGACCGGGCCGCTTGCGGCGGCCCGGAAGTAGGTCAACGGTAGGGGGCATCCAGCTCGAGCCGTTTGGCGAGCTCGGGTTCCCACCGGTCGCCGTTCGAGAGCAGCTTGGCCTTGTCGTAGAGCAGCTCCTCGCGCGTCTCGGTGGTGAACTCGAAATTCGGCCCCTCGACGATGGCGTCCACCGGGCAGGCTTCCTCGCACAGGCCGCAATAGATGCACTTCACCATGTCGATGTCGTAGCGCGTGGTACGGCGGCTGCCATCCTCGCGCGGCTCGGCCTCGATGGTGATCGCCTGGGCGGGGCAGATCGCCTCGCACAGCTTGCAGGCGATGCAGCGTTCCTCCCCGTTGGGGTAGCGGCGCAGCGCGTGCTCACCCTTGAAGCGGGGCGAGATCGCGCCCTTCTCATAGGGGTAGTTGATGGTGACCTTGGGCTTGAAGAAATAGCTCAGCGTCAGCGCCATGCCGGAGACGATCTCCGACAGCAGCAGGCTGCGCGCGACGCGATCGAGGGTTGCCATGGTCCGATCCTTACGCCGGCAGCCAGCCGGCCAGCTTGAGCACGGCCGCGGTCAGCACCAGCCAGACGAGGCTGAAGGGGAGGAACACCTTCCAGCCGAGCCGCATCAGCTGGTCGTAGCGGTAGCGCGGGAAGGTCGCGCGGACCCAGATGAAGGTGAAGAGGCAGAGGCAGATCTTCAGGATGAACCAGATCGGCCCGGGGATCCAGGTGAACGGCTCGATCGCCATCGGCGGCAACCAGCCACCGAGGAACAGGATCGTCGTCAGCGCCGACATCAGGATCATGTTGGCGTATTCGCCGAGGAAGAAGAGGGCGAAGGCCATCGAGCTGTATTCGACGAAGAAGCCCGCCACCAGCTCGGACTCGCCCTCCGGCAGGTCGAAGGGCGCCCGGTTGGTCTCCGCCAGGGTGCTGATGAAGAAGATGACGAACATCGGGAAGAGCGGGATGAAGAACCAGACCTTCGTCTGCGCCCGCACCACCTCCGACAGGTTCAGCGAGCCGACGCAGAGCAGCACGGTCACGATGACGAAGCCCATCGAGACCTCGTAGCTGACCATCTGCGCCGCCGAGCGCAGCGCGCCGAGGAAGGCGTATTTCGAGTTCGACGCCCAGCCGGCGATGATCACGCCGTAGACGCCGAGCGAGGAGATGGCGAACAGGTACAGCACGCCGACATTGATGTCGGCGATCGCCCAGCCGTCGTTCACCGGGATCACCGCCCAGGCCAGCATCGCCAGCATGAACAGCAGCATCGGCGCCAGGATGAAGAGGAAGCGGCTCGCCCCCGAGGGGATGATCGTCTCCTTCATCAGCATCTTGATGGCATCGGCGAAGGGCTGCAGCAGGCCGAAGGGGCCGACGATGTTCGGCCCGCGGCGCATCTGCATCGCCGCCAGCACCTTGCGCTCGGCCAGCGTCAGGTAGGCGACGCCCAGCAGCACCGGCACCAGCAGCGCCAGCGTCTGCGCCACCGTGATGGCGAGGATGCCGATGGGGGAAGCGAGGAAGTCGTCCATCGATCCTACTCCGCCGCCAGCGCCGCGGCGGGCGTGGCATAGACCCTGGCGCATTCCGCCATGGTGGCGGAGGCGCGGCTGATGGCATCCGCCTGCCAGTAGTTGCCGGCCGCCGGGGTGAAGGCCGCATCCGTCACCGTCGCCGCGTCGCCGGCCGGGCCGGCGAGGTCGGTGCAGCCATGTGCCGCGAACCCTTCGCCGGCGAAGGCCGGGTTCACCGCGGCAAGGCGCGCGCGCACCGCATCCAGCGAGTCGTAGGGCAACCGCTTGCCGAGCACGTCCGAGGCGGCGCGGATGATCTTCCAATCCTCGCGCGCCTCGCCCGGCGGGTAGACCGCGAGACGCCCGCGCTGCACGCGGCCCTCGGTGTTCACCCAGGTCGCGTCCTTCTCGGTGTAGGCGGCGCCCGGGAGGATCACGTCGGCCCGCGCCGCCGCAGCCTCGCCGTGATGGCCCTGGTAGATGACGAAGGCGCCGTCCGGGATCGCCGCCGGGTCGACCTCGGCGCCGAGCAGCCAGACTGCCTGCATCTGCGGCGCGATCGCCGCGCTCCCGGCAGGCGGCACGAAGCCGAGGTCGAGCGCCGCGACCTGACCGCCGAACCGGTGGAGCAGGTTGAAGCCGTTCCACCCGGCCTGCAGCATGTTGTTCTGCGCCGCGACCTGCCAGGCCGCCGCCAGCACCGCGGCGCCATCGGCCCGGGTCAGCGCGCCGCGGCCGAGGATCAGCATCGGCCGCTTGGCCGCGCGCAGCACCTCGTTGAAGCGGTGCGTGCCGGCGGCGAGCGCCCGCAGCGTGACGCCCCCCTCGCCCAGCCAGTCCTGCCGGTAGGTCAGGTCCAGCCCGCGCGGCCCGACGAAGCCGACCGGGAAGCCGCCCGCCACCACCCGCTTGCGGATGCGCGCGTTGATCACCGGGGATTCGATGCGCGGGTTGCTGCCGATGATGAGCAGCGCATCCGCCTCCTCGATCCCGGCGATGCCGGTGTTGAAGGTGTAGAACTCGCGCCGCGAGGCATCGAGCGCCGCGCCGTCGGTGCGGCATTCGAGGTTGTGGCTGTCGAGCGCTGCCAGCAGGTCCTTCAACGCGACCAGCGCCTCGGCATCCACCAACTCGCCGGCGACGGCGCCGATGCGCTCGCCGGGCATGCCCTTGAGCTTGGCCGCGATCACGCCGAAGGCCTCGGCCCAGGTCGCCGGCTTCAGCTTGCCGTCCTGGCGGATCCAGGGACGGTCGAGCCGGCGGCGCTTGAGGCCGTCGAAGGAGAATCGGCCGCGATCGGCCATCCACTCCTCGTTCACGTCGTCATTGGTCCGCGGCAGGATGCGCAGCACCTCGCCCGAGCGGGCATCGATGCGGATATTGGTCCCCGTCGCGTCGAGCACGTCGACGCTGTCGGTCTTCCGCAGCTCCCACGGCCGGGAGACGAAGGCATAGGGGCGCGAGGTCAGCGCGCCGACCGGGCAGATGTCGATCAGGTTGCCGGACAGCTCGGTGGTCAGCGCCTTCTCGACATAGGTGCCGATCTCCATGTTCTCGCCGCGGTTGGTCGCACCCAGTTCCGGCACGCCGGCGACCTCGGTGGCGAAGCGCACGCAGCGGGTGCACTGGATGCAGCGGGTCATGATGGTCTTGACCAGCGGCCCCATGTACTTGTCCTTGACCGCCCGCTTCTCCTCCTTGTAGCGGCTGTGGTCCATCCCGTAGGCCATCGCCTGGTCCTGCAGGTCGCACTCGCCGCCCTGGTCGCAGATCGGGCAATCCAGCGGGTGGTTGATCAGCAGGAATTCCATGACGCCGCGGCGGCCGTTGCGGACCATCGGGCTGTCGGTGAAGACCTTCATGCCGTCGGCCACCGGATAGGCGCAGGAGGCGATGGGCTTCGGCGCCTTCTCGACCTCGACCAGGCACATCCGGCAATTGCCGGCGACGCTCAGGCGTTCGTGGTAGCAGAAGCGCGGGATTTCCTTGCCGGCGGCCTCGCAGGCCTGCAGCACGGAGACGCCGTTCGGGACCTCGACCTCAATCCCGTCGACCGTGACCTTCGCCATCGCGCGCTACTCCGCCGCCATCGGCAGCGTGGACTGCGGCGAGCCCTTCGCGGCCTTGTAGGCGGCAATGCGTTCTTCCATCATCGGCCGGAAGTGGCGGATCAGCCCCTGCACCGGCCAGACGCCGCCATCGGCGAGCGCGCAGATCGTGTGGCCCTCGATCTGCCGCGTCACCTGTTCCAGCACGTCGATCTCGGCCACCTCGGCGCGGCCCTCGACCATGCGGTCCATCATGCGCTTCACCCAGCCCATGCCCTCGCGGCAGGGCGTGCACTGGCCGCAGCTCTCATGCTTGTAGAAGGCGGAGAGCCGGGCGATCGCCTTGATCAGGTCGGTGGACTTGTCCATCACGATCACGCCCGCGGTGCCGAGGCCGGTCCTGTGCTCGCGCAGCGCGTCGAAATCCATCAGCACGTCGTCGCAGACCAGCTTCGGGATCATCGGCGTGGAAGACCCGCCGGGGATGACGGCAAGCAGGTTGTCCCAGCCGCCGCGCACGCCGCCGGCATGTTTCTCGATCAGCTCGCGCAGCGGGATCGACATCTCCTCCTCGACATTGCAGGGCTTGTTCACATGGCCCTGGATGCAGAAGATCTTGGTGCCGCTGTTCTTCGGCCGGCCGAAGCCGGCGAACCAGGACGCGCCGCGCCGCAGGATGGTCGGCACCACCGCGATGGTCTCGACGTTGTTGACCGTGGAGGGGCAGCCATAGAGGCCGACGGCCGCCGGGAATGGCGGCTTCAGCCGCGGCATGCCCTTCTTGCCCTCGAGGCTTTCGATGAGCGCCGTCTCCTCGCCGCAGATATAGGCGCCGGCGCCGCGATGGACGTATAGGTCGAAGTCCCAGCCGGCGCCGCAGGCATTCGCGCCGAGCAGCCCGGCGGCATAGGCCTCGTCGATCGCCGCCTGCAGCACCAGGCTCTCGTTGTAGTATTCGCCGCGCACGTAGATGTAGCCGGCATGCGCGCCCATCGCCACGCCGGCGATCAGGCAGCCCTCGATCAGCGTATGCGGGTCGTGCCGCAGGATGTCGCGGTCCTTGCAGGTGCCCGGCTCGGACTCGTCCGAGTTGACCACCAGGTAGTGCGGCCGGTCGCTCGCCTGCTTCGGCATGAAGGACCATTTGAGGCCGGTCGGGAACCCTGCCCCGCCGCGGCCGCGGAGGCCGGAATTCTTGACCTCCTCGATGATCCAGTCGCGGCCCTTCTCGATCATCCCCTTGGTGCCGTCCCAGTGGCCGCGGCGGCGCGCCGCCGGCAGTTGCCACTCGTGCAGCCCGTAGAGGTTGGTGAAGATGCGGTCCTTGTCGCTCAGGGCCATGATGTCATTCCCCCGGCACGTCGATGAGCGTGAGCGGCCCGCCTTCCGGCGCGCTGGTCTGGCGCCCGATGACCGAACCCGGTGCCGGCCGCTCGCCACGCCGCAGCGCCTCGATCAGCTTGACCGTGCTCCCGTAGTCCATGTCCTCGTAGTAGTCGTCGTCGACGCAGAGGATGGGTGCGTTGACGCAGCCGCCGAGGCACTCGACCTCGGTCATGGTGAACATCCCGTCCGCGCTGGTCTGCCCGAACCCCGCCACATGGCCGGCATCCTTGCAGGCGCGCGTCACCTCGTCCGAGCCGCGCAGCCAGCAGGGCGTCGTGCCGCAGACCTGCAGGTGGTAGGTGCCGATCGGTTTCATGTTGAACATGAAGTAGAAGGTGGCGACCTCGTAGACCCGGATCGGCGCCATGCCGAGCCGTTCGGCCACCGCGTCCATGCCCTTGTTCGGCACCCAGGCGCTGCCGGTCTGCCGCTTCATCTGCCGCTGCACGACGTACAGCAGCGGGATGACGGCACTGGCCTGCTTGCCGGCCGGGTAGCGCTTGACGATGGTCTCGATCGCCGCGTTGCTCTCGGCGTCGAAGGCGAAGCTGTCCGGCTGGGTGAAGGCGATCGTGGTGTCAGGCGTGGTCACCGGTCGATCTCCCCGAAGACGATGTCGAGCGAGCCGATGATCGCCACGGCATCCGCCAGCATATGGCCCTTGGACAGCACTTCCATCGCCTGCAGATGCGCATAGCCCGGCGCGCGAATCTTGCAGCGGTAGGGACGGTTGGTGCCGTCGGCCACCATGTAGACGCCGAACTCGCCCTTCGGCGCCTCGGTCACCGTATAGGTGGCGCCTTCCGGCACGTGGTAGCCCTCGGTGTAGAGCTTGAAATGGTGGATCAGCGCTTCCATCGACCGCTTCATCTCGCCGCGCTTCGGCGGGGTGATCTTGTTGTCGAGGATCTTGGTCGGGCCCGGCTTCAACCGCGCCAGGCACTGCTCGACCATCCGCAGCGACTGGGTCATCTCCTGGATGCGCACCAGGTAGCGGTCGTAGCAGTCGCCATGCCGGCCGACGGGGATGTCGAAGTCCAGGTCGGCATAGATTTCGTAGGGCTGCGACTTGCGCAGGTCCCACGGCACGCCGGAGGCGCGGATGCAGGGGCCGGAGAAGCCCCATTCCATCGCCTGCTCGGCAGTCATCACGCCGATATCGACGGTGCGCTGCTTGAAGATGCGGTTGTCGGTCAACAGGCCTTCGAGGTCCTGCAGGAAGCGCGGGAACTGCCTGCACCAGACGCCGATGCGGTCTTCCAGCGACTTCGGGATGTCCTTCGCCACGCCACCGGCGCGGAAGTAGTTCACGTGGTAATGGCTGCCGCCCGCCGCCTCGTAGAACTCGAGCAGGTGCTCGCGCTGCTCGAAGCCCCAGAGCGCCGGGGTGATGGCGCCGCAGTCGAGCGCATAGGTGGTGACGTTCAGCAGGTGGTTCAGGATGCGCGTGAGCTCGGCGAACATGGTGCGGATGACGCGGGCGCGTTCCGGTACCTGGTCCTCGATCCGCAGCAGCTTCTCCACCGCCAGCACGAAGGAATGCTCCATGCACATCGGCGAGACGTAATCCAGGCGATCCATGTACGGCATCGCCTGCATGTAGGTCTTGTACTCGATCAGCTTCTCGGTGCCGCGGTGCAGCAGGCCGATATGCGGATCGGCCCGCTCCACCATCTCGCCCTTCATCTCGAGGATGAGGCGCAGCACGCCGTGCGCCGCGGGGTGCTGCGGGCCGAAATTGATGGTGTGGCTGTCGACCTCGATGGTGCGCGAGACCGGCTCGGCCGCGGGTTCGGTGAGGCTCATGCCTTCGGCCCCTCGATGCGGTTGAGGTGGACCTTCTCGTCCCCGGGCAGCGTCGTCATGCCCTCCCAGGGGCTGAGGAAATCGAAGTTGCGGAAATCCTGGGTCAGCTTGACGGGCTCGTAGACGACCGCCTTGCGCTCCTCGTCGTAGCGGACCTCGACATAGCCGGTCAGCGGGAAGTCCTTGCGCAGCGGGTGCCCCTCGAAGCCGTAGTCGGTCAGCAGCCGGCGCAGGTCGGTCAGCCCGGCGAAGACGATGCCGTACATGTCCCAGGCCTCGCGCTCGTACCAGGTTGCCACCGGCCAGAGGCCGGCCACGCTCGGCACCGGCGTCGCCGCATCGGTGGCGACGACGACCCGGATGCGCTGGTTCAGCGACAGGCTGAGCAGGTTGTAGACCACGTCGAAGCGGAGCGGCCGTTCAGGCCAGTCGGTGCCGCAGAGGTCCATCAGCTGCTCGAAGGCGAAGCCAGGCCCGTCGCGCAGCAGCGTCATGGCAGGCAGCAGCGCCTCGCGGCCAATGCGCAGCACCAGCTCCTCGCCGCGCTCGACGTCGATGGACTGCACCGCACCGTCCGGCAATGCCGCGCGCACGGCCTCGCCCAGCGCCAGCAGGCTGGCGCCCTTGTCGATCGTATCAGCCACGCAGGATGGTCCCCGTCCGCCGGATCTTCTTCTGCAGCTGCAGGATGCCGTAGACGAGGCCTTCCGCCGTCGGCGGGCAGCCCGGGACATAGACATCCACCGGCACGATGCGGTCGCAGCCGCGCACCACGCTGTAGGAATAGTGGTAGTAGCCGCCGCCATTGGCGCAGCTGCCCATGCTGATCACCCAGCGCGGCTCCGACATCTGGTCGTAGACCTTGCGCAGGGCGGGGGCCATCTTGTTGGTCAGCGTGCCGGCCACGATCATCACATCCGACTGCCGCGGCGACCCGCGCGGGATGACGCCGAAGCGGTCGAGGTCGTAGCGCGCCATGTAGGCGTGGATCATCGGCACCGCGCAGCAGGCCAGGCCGAAGGTCATCGGCCATAGGCTGCCGGTGCGGGCCCAGTTCACCACCTTGTCGAGGTTGGCGACGACGAAGCCCTTTTCCTCGATCTCGCCGGTGATTCCCTTGACCACCGCATCCTGCGCCGCGCCAGGCGCCAGGTGCTCGCGGTTCCAGGCGACTGTGTCCGTATTTCCGCTCATGATGCTCTCCGGTCGGGGGCGGCTTGCGCCGTCACTCCCAGTCCAGGGCGCCCTTGCGCCATTCGTAGACGAACCCGACCGTCAGCACGCCCAGGAAGCCCACCATCGACAGGAAGCCGAACCAGCCGATCTGACCAAGGGATATGGCCCAGGGGAACAGAAAAGCAACTTCCAGGTCGAAGATGATGAACAGGATGGCGACCAGGTAGAAGCGCACGTCGAAACGCCGGCGGGTGTCGTCGAAGGGCTCGAAGCCGCATTCATAGGCCGACAGCTTTTCCGGGTTGGGCTTCTGCCGGGCGACCAGCAGGCTGCCGCCGATCATCGCGGCGGCAATGCCCCCGGCGATCACCAGGAAGACCAGGATCGGGAAATACTCGCCCAATAGCGGTTGGGTCATCTGTGCTCCGCCCCTTGGTGGCACCGCAGCCGTCTGGGCGGGCCACGGCATGCCGTGCCTCGGCCAATGCCGCAGCGCAGCGCGGGCGGACATTAGCCACGCCGGACGCTTTTCGCATAGGGGGATGGCCGCCTTTCTCAAGCGCCGGGAGGCGATTTTTCCCGAAATGAAATCGGGGTCAGAAACGGCAACGGCGCCATCCCCAAGGGGATGGCGCCGTCGCGTTCAGCGTCGCGTGGCGCGAGTGACGGGGCTCGAACCCGCGACCTCCGGCGTGACAGGCCGGCGCTCTAACCAACTGAGCTACACCCGCTTGCGACGTGGCGGGGGTTTATGCCGCCGATCGGAGGGTGTCAACGGGGTGCCATGAACGAACCACCATGGTCTTTCGAAATGGGCGCTGAGGGATTCGAACCCCCGGCATCTTCGGTGTAAACGAAGCGCTCTACCGCTGAGCTAAGCGCCCGCAGGCACGCAGCATGCCCCCAAGCCCGGCCAAAAAGAAAGGGCCGGCGCTGCCGCCGGCCCTCGCGGTCCCCTCCCCGTCAGGACGGCGGGATCAGTTGACCTCATCCTTCAGGGTCTTGCCGGCCTTGAAGCGCACGGTGGTGGTCGCGGGGATGGCGATCTCTTCCCCGGTGCGCGGGTTGCGGCCCTTGCCGGCCTTGCGCTTCGAGGTCGAGAAGGTGCCGAAGCCGACCAGACGCACATCGTTCTTCTTCTTGAGCGAGCTGGTGATGGCATCGAACACCGCGTCCAGCACGTCGCCTGCTTTCGCCTTCGGCAGGTCTCCTGCTTCCGCGACGATGGTGATGAGGTCCTGTTTGTTCATGCGTAAAAACCCCCCTTTCCCTTGGGAATTCGGCGGCCATGCCCGGCGGATTCCGGGCCGGAAACGTGTGCCGACTGTAGGAGGGGCGATTCCGGGGCGTCAATCACGCGGCACCGGAAACTGGCGGAAGGCCGCGCCTTTCGCCGGACTTGTGGCGCGGTTCGGACGATTCGGGCGGGCCGATCGGCCCGCCCGCTCTACAACCGTTAGATGTTAGTGCGGCAAAGCCGGCTTTGACGCATCGCCATCCGCAGCGCGCGGCGTCGGCGAATCGGGCGGCTCCTCCCAGGAGATCGCCTCGGGCTTGTGCACCAGGGCGGCACCGATGACCTCGTCGACATGGGAGACGGGGATGATGGTCAGCCCCTTCTTCACGTTGTCCGGGATCTCGGCCAGGTCCTTCTCATTGTCCTTGGGGATGAAGACCGTGGTGGTGCCGCTCCGCAGCGCCGCCAGCAGCTTCTCCTTCAGGCCGCCGATCGGCAGGACGCGACCGCGCAGCGTGATCTCCCCGGTCATCGCCACGTCGCGCCGCACCGCGATGCCGGTGAGGACCGAGACGATGCTCGTCGCCATGGCGATGCCGGCGCTCGGCCCATCCTTCGGCGTGGCGCCTTCCGGCACGTGCACGTGGATGTCGCGCTTGTCGAACAGCGTCGGCTTGAGGCCGAAGCTGGTCGCCCGGCTGCGCACATAGGACATCGCCGCCGAGACGCTCTCCTGCATGACGTCGCCAAGCTTGCCCGTGGTCTGCACCTTGCCCTTGCCGGGCACGGTGACCGACTCGATGGTCAGGATCTCGCCGCCCACCTCGGTCCAGGCCAGGCCGGTGACCACGCCGACCATGTCCTCCGCCTCGGCCTCGCCGTAGCGGAACTTCCGCACGCCGGCGAATTTCTCGAGGTTCTTGGCAGTGATCGTCACCTTCTTCGACTTCTTGGCGACGATCTCGCGCACCGCCTTGCGCGCCAGGCCGCCGATCTCGCGTTCGAGGTTCCGCACGCCGGCCTCGCGCGTGTAGTAGCGGACCAGGTCGCGCAGCGCCTCCTCGGCGACCGTCCACTCGCCGTCCTTCAGCCCGTTGGCCTCGGACTGCTTGGTCATCAGGTGGCGCTTGGCGATCTCGACCTTCTCATCCTCGGTGTAGCCGGGGATGCGGATGATCTCCATGCGGTCCAGCAGCGGCTGCGGCATGCGGAGCGAGTTCGCCGTGGTGACGAACATCACGTCCGACAGGTCGTAGTCCACTTCCAGGTAGTGGTCGGCGAAGGTGCCGTTCTGCTCGGGGTCCAGCACCTCGAGCAGCGCCGAGGACGGGTCGCCGCGCCAGTCGGCGCCCAGCTTGTCGATCTCGTCGAGCAGGAAGAGCGGGTTGGAGGTCTTCGCCTTCTTCATGCCCTGGATGACCTTGCCCGGCATCGAGCCGATATAGGTCCGCCGGTGGCCGCGCACCTCGGCCTCGTCCCTGACGCCGCCGAGCGACATGCGGACGAAGTTGCGCCCGGTCGCCTTGGCGATCGACTTGCCGAGCGAGGTCTTGCCGACGCCGGGCGGGCCGACGAGGCAGAGGATCGGGCCGCGGATCTTCGGCGAGCGCGACTGCACCGCCAGGTACTCGATGATCCGTTCCTTCACCTTCTCCAGGCCGAAGTGGTCGGCATCGAGCACCTTCTCGGCCTCGACGATGTCGTTCTTGACCTTGCTGCGCTTCTTCCAGGGGATGCTCAGCATCCAGTCGAGATAGTTGCGCACCACCGTCGATTCGGCGCTCATCGGCGACATGGTCCGCAGCTTCTTCAGCTCGGCCATCGCCTTCTCGCGGGCCTCCTTCGACAGCTTGGTGGCCTTGATCTTGGCCTCCAGCTCGGCGGCCTCGTCCTTGCCGTCCTCGCCTTCGCCGAGCTCCTTCTGGATCGCCTTGAGCTGCTCGTTCAGGTAGTACTCGCGCTGCGTCTTCTCCATCTGCCGCTTGACGCGGTTGCGGATGCGCTTCTCCACCTGCAGGACGCCGATCTCGCTTTCCATATGGGCGAAGACGCGTTCGAGCCGCGCGGCGGTGCCGGCGGTCTCCAGCAGCTCCTGCTTCTCGGGAATCTTGAGCGAGAGATGGGCGGCGACGGTATCGGCCAGCTTGTTCGGGTCGTCGATCTGGTTGATCGAGACCAGCACCTCCGGCGCGATCTTCTTGTTGAGCTTGATGTACTGCTCGAACTGGCCGACCACGGTGCGGGCCAGCGCCTCCGACTCAGGGGCGGTGCCGGCGGGCTCCTCGAGCGCCGCGGCATAGGCCTCGAAATGCGACTGCGTTTCCTTGAAGCCGGTGATCTTCGCACGGCGGCCGCCCTCGACCAGCACTTTCACGGTGCCGTCCGGCAGCTTCAGCAGCTGAAGCACGGTGGAGACGGTGCCGACCTCGTACAGGTCGTCGGCGCCGGGATCGTCCTGCGCGGCGTTCTTCTGGGCAACGAGGAGGATCTGCTTGTCGTCGCGCATCACCGCTTCAAGTGCGCGGACGGATTTCTCCCGCCCCACGAACAACGGCACGATCATGTGCGGGAAGACGACGATATCGCGGAGCGGTAGAACGGGGAGCAATTCGCCCCGGGTGGTTTCGGGCTTGTCCGCCATGATGGACCTCGCTGAAGGACAGTCGACGCCTGGGGCACCCGAGAAGCGGCATGACCCGTGGCGTCACGGGATTGCAATATTAACTGGGGATCGGGACTTTTCCTCGCAACCCCTTGAAAATGGCGCGGCCCGGAACGGCCGCGCCGCGGCGGTCAGGCGGAGCTCTGCTCCGCCGCGCGCTCGCCGTAGATGAACAGCGGGCTGGCCCGGCTCTCGGCCACCTCGCGGTTCACCACCACCTCGTCCACGTCGTCGAGGCCAGGCAGGTCGAACATGGTGGTCAGCAGGATCTGCTCCATGATCGAGCGCAGGCCGCGCGCGCCGGTCTTGCGCTGGATGGCGCGGGTGGCGACCGAACGCAGCGCATCCTCGGTGAAGGTGAGCTTGGTCCCCTCCATCTCGAACAACCGCTGGTACTGCTTCACCAGCGCGTTCTTCGGCTTGGTCAGGATCTCGATCAGCGCCTTCTCGTCGAGGTCTTCGAGCGTGGCGACGACGGGCAAGCGGCCGATGAATTCCGGGATCAGCCCGAACTTCAGCAGGTCCTCCGGCTCGACCTCGCGCAGCACCGCGCCGGCGCGGCGCTCGTCGGGGCTGCGCACCTCGGCGCCGAAGCCGATGCCCGAGCCCTTGCCGCGCGCCCCGATGATCCGCTCCAGCCCGGCGAAGGCGCCGCCGCAGATGAACAGGATGTTCGAGGTGTCGACCTGCAGGAATTCCTGCTGCGGGTGCTTGCGCCCGCCCTGCGGCGGCACGGAGGCGACGGTGCCTTCCATGATCTTCAGCAGCGCCTGCTGCACGCCCTCGCCCGACACGTCGCGGGTGATGCTGGGGTTGTCGGACTTGCGGCTGATCTTGTCGACCTCGTCGATGTAGACGATGCCGCGCTGGGCGCGCTCGACGTTGTAGTCGGCCGACTGCAGCAGCTTGAGGATGATGTTCTCGACATCCTCGCCGACATAGCCGGCCTCGGTCAGCGTCGTCGCGTCCGCCATGGTGAAGGGCACGTCGAGGATGCGGGCCAGCGTCTGCGCAAGCAGCGTCTTGCCCGAACCCGTGGGGCCCAGCAGCAGGATGTTGGACTTGGCGATCTCGACGTCGTTGTTCTTCGCGCCATGGGCCAACCGCTTGTAGTGGTTGTGCACCGCGACCGAGAGGACCTTCTTCGCATGGTCCTGCCCGATGACGTAGTCATCGAGGACCTTGCAGATCTCCTTCGGCGTCGGCACCCCGTCGCGCGACTTCACGAGGTGCGTCTTGTGTTCCTCGCGGATGATATCCATGCACAGTTCGACGCATTCGTCGCAGATGAACACGGTGGGCCCGGCGATGAGCTTCCGGACCTCGTGCTGCGACTTGCCGCAGAACGAGCAGTAGAGGGTATTCTTCGAATCGCCGGACTTGCTCATGGGCACTCCGCCAAGATGGGCCGGCCAGGGCCGCCGGCACCTTCTCCCATGGGAAGGCGCGGACCGCCCGGGCCCCTCCCCCCGAGGTCGAGGGGGGGCCTGGGGTGGGACTGTAGCCCCCCTGTCACCAGGGGGGAAGCACGACGGACGGCCCGAAGCCGCCCCCACACCAACCGGTGCGGCAACATCCCGTCAGGATGTCCCGGGTGGCGCGGTCGGGCGGGAGCCGGCGCCAGGATCGTCAGGACTTCGGCACCTCGGCGCCGGGATTGACCGGACGCTCCAGCACCACCTCGTCGACCAGGCCGAAGTCGCGGGCTTCCTCGGCCGACATGTAGCTGTCACGTTCCAGCTTCGCCTCGATCGCGGCGATCGGCTGGCCGGTGTGCTTGACGTAGATCTCGTTCAGGCGCTGCCGCAGCTTGAGGATCTCGCGCGCCTGGATCTCGATGTCGGTCGCCTGGCCCTGGGCGCCGCCGGAGGGCTGGTGGACCATGATGCGGCTGTTCGGCAGGGCGAAGCGCTTGCCCTTGGCGCCGGCGGTCAGCAGCAGCGAACCCATCGAGGCGGCCTGGCCGATGCAGAGGGTGGAGACCGGGCTGCGGATGTACTGCATGGTGTCGTACATCGCCAGGCCGGCCGAGACCACGCCGCCCGGGCTGTTGATGTAGAAGGCGATGTCCTTGTTCGGATTCTCGCTTTCCAGGAACAGCAACTGCGCGCAGATCAGTGAGGAGACCTGGTCGAAGACCGGCCCGGTCAGGAAGATGATCCGCTCCTTCAGCAGGCGTGAATAGATGTCGTAGGACCGCTCGCCCCGCGCCGTCTGCTCGACGACCATCGGTACGAGGGTGTTGTTGTAGACCTCGACCGGATCACGATCCCGCATGATGCAACCTTTCACTCGTTCGGCCCAGCGGACCCGTCCGGTAGGGTGGTGCGGCCGGGCCGGGGATACCGGGCGGCCTTGCCACCCGCCAGGCCGGATTCGCCTCCACCAATGTGGGGCAAGCCCGGGGCCACCGGAAGTCCCCGCCAGATGGCGGGGTTGCCGGTGGCGCCGGAAGGGCTCCGGAGAGCCCTGATCAGGCCGCTTCGGCCGGGGTGGTCAGCTCCTCCGGCGACACCTGCCGGTCGGTCACCTGGGCCAGTTCCAGCATGAAATCGACCACCTTCTCCTCGAAGATCGGGCTGCGGAGGTTCTCCGCCGCCTGCGGATTCTTGCGGAAGAATTCCATCACCTGCTGTTCCTGGCCCGGGTACCGTCCAGCTTCCTGCCGCATCGCCCTTGCCAATTCGTCACTGGTCACGCTGATGTTGTTGGTCCGGCCGATCTCGGACAGCAGCAGGCCGAGCCGGATGCGGCGCTCGGAGATGCCCCGGTACTCGGTCTTCAGCGTGTCCTCGTCCTTGCCCTTGTCGTCGGCATCGAGGTTGCCGGCCTTCAGGTCCTGCTCGACCCGCTGCCAGATCTGGGCGAATTCGGCCTCGATCATGCCTTCCGGCACCGGGAACTCGGCCTTGGCGGCCAGCGCGTCCAGCAGCGACCGCTTCACCTTCAGCCGGGCCAGGTTGTCGTATTCCTGCTGCAGGCTGCCGCGCACGGCGTCCTTCAGGGCATCAAGGGTGTCGAAGCCGATCGACTTCGCCATCTCCTCGTCGACCGGCGGCAGGATCGACCGCTTCATGCCCTTGGCGGTGACCGTGAAGGTCGCCGCCTTGCCGGCCAGCTCGGCGGAGCCGTAATTTTCGGGGAAGGTGACCTTCACCAGCCGCTCGTCGCCCGGCAGCATGCCGACCAGCTGCTCGGTGAAGCCGGGGATGAAGCCCGGCCCGTCGACCTCGATCGGCATGTCGGTGGCGGCGCCGCCCGGGAAGGCCTCGCCCTCCCCGGCCTCGCCCTCGGCCGGGTCGATCCGCCCGATGAAGTCGCAGACCAGGATGTCGCCCTTCTCGGCCGCCTTGGGCTCGGCCACGTCCTCGAGCTTGCGGTTGCGGGACGCGATGGTCTCCAGCGCCTTGTCGACCTGCTCGTCGGACGGCTCGGCCTTCAGCCGCTCGACCGCGATGCCGCCGAAGTCGGGCATGGCGATGTCCGGCATGATCTCCAGCTCGACCTTGAATTCCAGGTCGGCCTCGGGGGCGAAATTCACCAGTTCGATCTTCGGCTGCAGCGCCGGGCGCAGGCCGCGGTCGGTGACCACCTGGTCGGTCGCCTTGTTGACCGACTGCTCGAGCACCTCGCTCATCACCGCCTGGCCGTAGCGCTGGGCGATCACCTTCGCCGGCACCTTGCCGGGGCGGAAGCCGGGGAGGCGCAGGTCGCGGCCCAGTTCGGCCAGGCGCTTCTCGCGCTCGGCGGCGATGTCGCCGGCGGGCACCACCACCGTGTAGGCCCGCTTCAGCCCGTCGTTCGCGACCTCAGTCACCTGCATCGTCGTCACTTCCATCCAGACCTGGCGGGGGGCGGCCTGGTGCGGGCGGAGGGATTTGAACCCCCACGGCTTGCGCCACTGGAACCTAAATCCAGCGTGTCTGCCAATTCCACCACGCCCGCGTGGACGCCCCGCGGTATTGAAGACCGGCCGTGTAGCGCAGGCGGGGGGGTATTGAAAGGTGGGGGGGCGGGTCCGCGGCCGCACCGGCAGCCTGCCGCGCGACGGGACGTTTGGAGCCCGACCAGTCTGCCTCCATGGACCGCAGCATCGGCGCCTATGAGGCGAAGACCCACCTCTCCGCCTTGCTCGACCGGGTCGAGAGCCTGACCATCACCCGGAACGGCAAGCCGGTCGCCCGGCTGGTGCCGGCCGAGGCGGCGCCTGCCAAGCCGAGCCCGGCCGAAGCGGTGGCGCGGATCGTCGCCCTGCGGGAGGCGCTGCGGGCCGAAGGGGTCCGGGTCACCCAGCAGGAGATCCGCGACTGGATCGACGAAGGGCGACGCTGAGCGGTGCCGGGCTACGTCGCCGACGCATCCTTCGCGCGGGCCGTCCTGCTGCCCGACGAAGCGTCGCCGATCCCGAAGGACCGGCTGGCCGGCGAAGGGCTGAATGTGCCGGCGCGCTGTGGACGGAGGTCGGCAATACGCTGCTGACCGCCGCGCGCCGCCCACGCCTGAGCCCGGCGCAGCGGGCGCAGGTGATGCGCGCGGCCCAGGGCCTCGCGCCGGAAACCGCCGCGCAGGCGCCGGAGGCCTGCTGGGCCCGGCCGCTGGACCTCGCCCGCCTGCATGGCCTCACGCTCTGTGACGCCGGCTACCTGGATCGCGCGCGGCGGCTGGACGCTACCCTGCCGAGCACGGATCGCGCACTCCGCCGCGCCGCCGCGGCCGAGGGCATCGCCCTGCTGCCGGCCTGACGCCGCCTAGCCCAGCAGCGCCTGGGCGCAGGCATCCAGGATCGCATCCACGTCGAGCCCGTATTCCCGGTACAGGTCCGGGATGTCCCCGGCCTGGCCGAAATGGTCGACGCCGAGCGGCACTACCCGCTGGCCGCGTACCGCGCCCAGCCAGGCATGCGCCGCCGGGTGGCCGTCGATCACCGAGACGATCGCCGCACCCGGCGCCAGCGGCGCCAGCAATTCCTCCACCCAGGACGGCGCGCCGAAGCCCGCCCGCGCCTTCCGCCGCGCCGCCAGCCAGTCCGCATGCAGCCGGTCGGGCGAGGTGATCGCCAGCAGCCCGGCGCCCGGCTCCTCGGTGCGCAGCTCCTCGAAGGCAGCGACCGCCTCCGGCGCCACCGGCCCCTGGTAGGCGATGGCGATCCGCGCCCCCGGCGCGGGGGGCACCATCCAGTGCCCGCCGGCCACCACGGCCGCCGGGTCCAGCACCCGCTGCGGCTGTTCCAGCCCGCGGGTCGACAGCCGCAGCCAGACAGCGCTGCCATCCGGCTTCTGCATGTGCTCGAAGCCCCAGCGCATCAGGATCGCCAGCTCGTCGGCATAGGCCGGCTCGAAGCTGGCGAGGCGATCCTGCGCCATGCCCAGCAGCGGGGTGTTGATCGATTGGTGCTGGCCGCCCTCGGGCGCCAGCGTCAGGCCGGACGGCGTGCTGACCAGCATGAAGCGCGCATCCTGGTAGCAGGCATAGATCAGCGCATCGAGGCCGCGGTTGACGAAGGGGTCGTAGACCGTGCCGATCGGCAGCAGCCGCGCGCCGTAGAGGTCATGCGCCAGGCCGAGCGCCGAGAGCAGCAGGAAGAGGTTCTGCTCGGCGATGCCCAGCTCGATGTGCTGGCCTTCCGGGCTCATCCCCCAGCGCTGCGCGCTGGCCAGCTTGGCATCGCGGAAGACGTCGTTCTTCAGGTGCCGGTCGAAGACGCCGCGGCGGTTCACCCAGGGGCCGAGATTGGTGGACACGGTCACGTCGGGGCTGGTGGTGACGATCCGCCTGGCGATCGCCGCCGCCTCCCCGGTGCCGCGGCCGAGTTCGGCCAGCACCTCGCCGAAAGCCTGCTGGGTGGAGAATTTCCGCCCCGCCGCCACCTTCGGCCGCGGAAAGCCGGCATCCGGCACCGGCACCGGCTCGGCCTTCAGCCGGCGGCCCTCGGGCGCGACCGGGGTGGCGAAGGGCACGCTGCCGAGGAAGGCCTGCAGCTCGGCCTCGGGCAGGTCGAGCCCCTCGAAGCGGTCCCATTCATGGCCGTCGCGGATCCGCATCTCCGCCTTGAAGCCGGCCATCTGCTCCTTGGTCATCAGCCCGGCATGGTTGTCCTTGTGCCCGGCGAAGGGCAGGCCCATGCCCTTGACCGTATAGGCGATGAAGCAGGTCGGCTGGTCGCCGGCGGCGTCCTGGGCGCGGAAGGCCTCCAGCAGCGTCGCCACGTCGTGGCCGCCGAGGTTGGTCATCAGCGCGCCGAGCTCTTCGTCGGACAGCGGGTCGATGATGGCGCGGACCCCCTCCTCCCGGCCCAGCTCGGCCAGCAGCGCGGCCCGCCAGGCGGCGCCGCCCTGGAAGGTCAGCGCCGAGTAGAGGCTGTTCGGGCAGTCGTCGATCCAGCGGCGCAGCGATTCGCCGCCTTCCCGCGCGAAGGCCGCCTCCAGGTTGCGGCCGTATTTCAGGGTGACGACGTTCCACCCCATGTCGCGGAACAGGCCCTCGATCCGGCCGAACAGCCGGTCCTGCACCACGCTGTCCAGGCTCTGGCGGTTGTAGTCGATGATCCACCAGACATTGCGGACATCGTGCTTCCAGCCCTCCAGCAGGGCCTCGTAGATGTTGCCCTCGTCCAGCTCGGCATCGCCGACGATGGCGATGTGGCGGCCGGCCGGGATCTCCTCTCGGCCCAGCCCGTGCAGCCGGACATAGTCCTGCACCAGGGCGCCGAAGCTGGTCAGGGCGACGCCGAGGCCTACCGAGCCGGTGGAGAAATCCACCTCCGCCCCGTCCTTCACCCGGGACGGGTAGGGCTGGATGCCGCCGAATTGCCTGAGTGTCTCCAGCTTCTCCCGGCTCTGCCGGCCGAACAGCCAGTTCACCGCATGGAAGACCGGCCCGGCATGCGGCTTCACCGCCAGCCGGTCCTGCGGCCGCAGGATCTCGAAGTACAGCGCCGTCATGATCGAGACGACCGAGGCGCAGGAGGCCTGGTGGCCGCCGACCTTCAACCCGTCCCGGTTGGGGCGGACATGGTTGGCGTGGTGGATCATCCAGGCCGAGAGCCAGAGCAGCTTGCGCTCCATGGCATGCAGCAATTCGAGGCGTTGCGCCGGGGTCTCGGCAAAGGGGGCGATGCGGCCCTGGACGGTCATTCCGGTGTTCCTCCCGGACCGGGGCACCCCTGCCTGCGGGGCGGCTTGCCGGCCGTTCTTCTGCTGCTGCTGGGACGTCAGCCAACATAGGACGGCGCGCCCGGCCATGGTATCCCGGGCGGGCGCCGCGACCCGAGAATGGCCGCCGCGCCTGCCACCACCTCGCCCTGCATCGGGCGCTGCTGGACGCGGCGGCGGGGCTGGCGGCGGAACGCGGGCCGAAGCGGTTCTCCCTGCCCGGCGCGGACGCCCCCGACAAGGCGGCGCTGCTGCAGGCCCTGGGCCAGGCGAGGCCTTCTTGCGAATCTGCCATGCCGACCGCGCCTTCGCGCGGGAGGCGGCGGGGCTGCATCGGTCGCCCCGGCGGCCTGCCGCCGGAGCCCGGGCCATCACCCTTGGGTGACGCGCGGGCGGCGGAGGCGAGCGCCCCCGGATCCGGGCGCCGGGCCACCCGCTGGCCAGCCTGGGACGGATGGGCCAAGTGCCGCCGCCGGCGGAGCGGCCGATCGAGACCGGGGCCGGCCGGCTGCCGAAGGGCGGGCCTCCCCTACCCCGTCCGCGCCAGCTTCCTGAGCGCCGAGGCCGCCGGCCGCTTGCCCTCCCCGACATACTCCTCGTGGTGCTCCTCGATCCGCGCCGGGTCATAAAGGTAATTCACCATCAGCCCGAGGCTCTCCTTCAGCCCCTTCTCGCTGACATCGGCGCGCCAGTTCACCCGCTCCACCCGGGCGCCGTTCGACAGGTGGAAATGCGCCACAGGGTCGCGCGCGCGGCGGCCATTGCCGCGGGCGGCCTCGTTCAGCAGGTAGCGGGCGCAGGCCCGCAGCAGCACGGGTTCCAGCGCCTTGGCCAGCGCCTCCTCGCGCTGCCAGCCGCGCCGCGCCAGGACGCGGGCCAGGGTCTGCACCGGCGTCTCCACCAGGATCAGCCCGGCGGCCGCCCCGGTGGCCGGCGACGGCAGCGCGAGGTTCGCCGGCGCCACCTGCCGCAGCGCCGCCGCCGCCTCCGCCTCGATCAGGGTCGGGTCGCCATCCGCCAGCTGCGCGGTCAGCCAGCGGCCGAAGCCGGGGATCGGCGACAGCGTGGCGAAGGCGCGGACGTTCTTGAGCTCCTGCTGCAGCAGCGCCACCACCCGCTTGATCAGGAAATTGCCGAAGGAGATGCCGTCCAGCCCGCGCTGGCAGTTGTTGATCGAATAGAAGATCGCGGTATCCGCCGCCGCCGGGTCGAGCACCGGCGCCTTCTCGTCCAGCAGCCGCTGCACGCTGTCCGCCATGCCCTTGGTCAGCGCGACCTCGACGAAGATCAGCGGCTCCTCCGGCATGCGCGGGTGGAAGAAGGCGTAGCAGCGGCGGTCGCTGTCGAGCCGGTTCTTCAGGTCGCGCCAGGTGCGGATGCGGTGCACCGCCTCGTAGCGCACCAGCTTCTCCAGCAGCGCCGCCGGCGAATTCCAGTCGATCCGCCTGAGCTCCAGGAAGCCGACATCGAACCAGCTCGCCAGCAGGCCCTTCAGGTCGGTCTCCAGCGCCTGCAGCAGCGCGTCGTTGCCCATGACCTGCAGCAGCTCGGCGCGCAGGTCGACCAGGAATTTCATGCCGTCCGGGATGGCGGTGAACTGGGTCAGCAGCCGCAGCCGCGGCGGCTCCAGCGCCCGCCGCAGCCGGGTCTTGGCCGCCGCCCGCTCGGCCGGGTCGGCGGCGCGGCCGACCCGCTCGATGGCGAAGTCCATCGCCGCCTCGTCGCAGTCGAAGCCGGCCAGGGCCCGGAGGAATTCGACCCGCCCGGCCGCGTCCAGCGCCAGGTAGGCCTGGGCCAGCTTGGCCGCCCGGTTGCGCGCCGAGACCTCGCCGCCGCGGCCGTCGAGGCAGGCGCGCATCTGCTCGGCGATGGTCTCCGCCTCGCCCCCCGCCACCCGCTCCGCCATGTCGCGCCACAAGGTGGTGACGCGCCGCAGCGCGCGGTCGAGCAGGCCGGTTTCCACTGCAAGGTCGGACATGCTTCGGTCTCTCTTCCAGGTGGCACCAGAAACATGGTGAAACCCGGCGCGATTATCAGCACGCGTCCAGGTTGAGGCGAGCCTTTTCCAGCGCCCTTGGCACGAGCGTGATGAGATCCTCGGCGACGAGGCCCGGGCCGTGCATCGCGGCCGCCTCGCCCTGGATCCAGGCGCCGCAGCCGGCCGCCTCGAAGGGCGGCATTCCCTGCGCCAGCAGGGCGGCGATGGTGCCCGCCAGCACGTCGCCGCTGCCGCCCGTCGCCAGGGTCGGCGGCGCATTGGCGTTGATCGCGGCGCGGCCATCGGGGGCGGCGATGACGGTATCGGCGCCCTTCAGCAGCACCACCGCGCCGGTCGCCGCCGCCGCGGCGCGGGCGGCGGCCAGCTTGTCGTGCCCGACCGGGCCGAAGACCCGGGCGAACTCCCCGGCATGCGGCGTCAGTACGGCGCAGCCGGCCAGTGCCGCGGGCGCCCCGGCGCAGGCGCCCAGCGCCCCGGCATCGGCGACCACCTGCCGCCCGGCCTCGACCAGCCGGCGCAGCGCGGCCCGGGTCGCCGCATCGGCGGCCAGGCCCGGGCCGATCAGCCAGGTGCGGCGGCGGTCATCCGCCAGCAGCGCGTCGAGTCCAGCCTCGCTGACGATGCTGCCCGGGTCGCCGGCGCGGTACAGCGCCGCGGCCGCGGCATCGGGGGCCAGTAGGGTCACCAGCCCGGCCCCGGCGCGGTGCGCCGCCCCGGCGGCCAGCCGCGCCGCGCCGGTCATCTCCCCGCCGGCGACGATGGTCAGGTGGCCGCGGGTGTATTTGTGCGAGGCGGCGTCGAGTTCCGGCGGCCGCCACAGGCCGGGCGCGTTGCGCCAGGCGCGCGGCGCGACGGCGGCGAGCACGCCGTCCGGCAGGCCGATATCGGCCAGCACCAGTTCGCCGCAGAGCCCCCGCCCCGGCAGCAGCAGGTGGCCGGGCTTCAGCCGGAAGAAGGTGACCGTCAGCGCCGCCTGGCGGGCGAAGCCGCGCGGCTGCCCGGTCGCGCCATCCAGCCCCGAGGGCACGTCCACCGCCAGGACCGGGCCGCCGGCCGCGCGCAGGGTCGCCGCGGCGATCCCGTCCACCGCCCGCGCCAGCCCGGCGCCGAAGACCGCGTCGATCACCAGCCCGGCCCGTGCCGCCTCCGCCGGCGCGAAGGGCACCATCGGCCCGCGCCAGGCCGTCGCCGCGCCGGCCGCGTCGCTGCCCGGCCGCGGCGGGGCCAGGGCCGCGACCGCCACCGGCCAGCCCGCCTGTTCCAGCAGCCGGGCGGCGACATAGCCGTCGCCGCCGTTGTTGCCGGGGCCCGCCAGCACCACGCATCGCTGCGGCCGGAAGCAGCGCCGCGCCGCCCGCGCCACCGCCCGGCCGGCGGCCTCCATCAGCCGGGCCCCTGGGATGCCGCCGCCGATCGCGGCCGCATCGGCCCGGCCCATCTCCTCCGGGGTCAGCAATTCCAGGCGTGGCGGCATCGGCATGGCAGGCCCTCCCCGGCCAGGCTAGCGCGTCATGCCGCCGGGCTCGCCGCCTCGGCCGCCTGCGGCAGCAGGATGGTGAAGACCGCCCCCTCGGCCGCGTTCCGCGCCTCGATCGTGCCGCCCATCGCCTTGACCAGCCCATGGCAGATCGACAGGCCGAGCCCGGTGCCCTGGTCGGCGTCCTTGGTCGAGACGAAGGGCTCGAACAGCCGCGGCAGGACCGCCGCCGGGATGCCGCCGCCGGTGTCGCCGATGGTCAGCCGTACCATCGCCCCCACCGTCTCCGCCGCCAGCCGGATCCGCCGCGGCGCGCCGGGCGGCAGGCCGCGCAGCGCATCGGCCGCGTTGACCAGCAGGTTCACCAGCACCTGCTCCAGCGAGACGAGCTGGCCGAGCACCACCGGCCCCGGGTCGCCGAGCGCCAGGGCGATCTCGATCCCGGCCTCGCGCAGCGGCCCGCCGACCAGGGCCAGGGCACTCTCCACCGCCTGCCCCAGAGGCACCGCGACCGGCGGCGCGCCGGGGTCGCTGCCGCGGGCGAAGCGGCGCAGATTCTCGATGATGCCGGCGGCGCGCCGTGCCTGGGCGGTGATGCGCTCCAGCCGCGGCACCGCGGCCTCCGGCTGGCCCCGGCGGACCGAGCGCAGCGCATTCTCGGCGGCCAGGCTGATCGTCGCCAGCGGCTGCTTCAGCTCGTGCGCCAGGCCGGTGCCCATCTCGCCCAGCGCCGCCAGCCGGCTGGCCGCCGCGGCCTGGGCCTGGGCGGCGCGCTCGGCGGTGACGTCGGCCAGGAAGCCGACCACCTCGACGCTGCCGTCGGCCAGCCGGTCGAGCACCGACAGCGTGGACCGCACATCGGCCCAGCTGCCGTCGGCACGGCGCAGGCGATGGTCGTAGCGGATCGTGCCGTCCCGCAGCAGCCGGCGCAGGCGGTCCGGCAGGGCGGCCCGGCTGGCCGGCTCGATGATGCGGGACAGGCCGCCGCGCGGGTTCACCGTCTCCCAGGGCCAGCCGGTCACCTGTTCGATGCCGCGGCTGAGGAAGGTGCGGCTCAGCCGGCCGGTGGGCGAGATCCGGCCGCGCAGCACCGCGACCGGCGCCGCCGCCAGGGTGCGGTCCAGCTCGGCCCGAGCCTCCAGTTCGCGCGCCATCGCCTCGTGCTCGGCGGTCACGTCGACGATGAAGCCGACCACCTCGGCGCCGCCGGCGCCATCGGGCGCCAGCGGCACCACCGTGTGGCGGGTCCAGATCCAGCGCTCGTCCGGGCGGCGCATGCGCAGGTCGCGGATGTGGACGCCCTGCGCCAGCATCGCCCGGACCTGCTCGGGCTCCACCTCCAGGCCGGCCGGCTCGGCGATGCGGCGCAGGCCGCCGGTCGGGTTGACGGCCTCCCAGGGCCAGCCGGTCACCCGCTCGATGCCGCGGCTCACATAGGTGCGGGTGAAGCCGCCCGCGGCCGTCACCCGGCCGCGATAGACCGCCAGCGGCGCGGCCCGCAGCACGGTCTCGAGCTCGGCCTCGGCGCTGCGCTCGCGGTCGATGTTGAGCATGTAGCCCGCCACCTCGCCGCTGCCGTCCGGCCGCAGCGACAGGCGCGAGACGTAGGTGCGCATCCATTGCAGGCTGCCGTCCGGCCGCCGCATCCGCCATTCGATCGTCGCGTCGCCGGTCTCCAGCACGGCGCGATAGGCCGCCGGGAAGTCCGGCGCGTCCGGCCCCGCCAGGTGCCGCCAATCCGCCTGCGCCGCCAGCGCCTCGGCCGGCCAGCCGGTCACGCCCTCGATGTCGCCGGTGCGGTATACCAGGCGCGACGCGCCGTCCGGCTGCGCGTCGCGCAGGAAGAGCACCGCCGGCAGGCCGGCCAGCAGCCGCTCGACCTCCGCCCGGCCGGCCTGCAGCGCCGCCGCCTCGCGGGCGCGCCCCGCCGCGGCCGCCGCGGCGGCGGCATATTCGGCCGAGACGTCGAGCACATGGCCCACCAGGTCGCCACCGCCATCCGCCCGCCGGGTCAGCCGCCGCGCCGTGCTGCGCATCCAGCGCAACCGGCCGGCCGGGTCGCGCAATTGCCAGTCGGTGCGGGCGAAGCCGTCGCGCATCACCCGCTGCTCGAACTCGGCGAAGATCCCCAGGCCGCCCACGGTCACGCGCTCCATGGCCGCGGGATCGGCCAGGTGCGCCGCCGGCCAGCCGGTCACCGCCGCGACGTCGCCGCCGCAGTAGATCAGCCGGGAGGTCCCGTCGGCCGCCAGGTCGCGGTGGAACAGCACCGCCGGCAGGGCGGCGTGGACGACGGCGATCTCGGCCCGCCCGGCCGCCAGCGCCGCCGCCTCGCGCTGCGCCGCGCCGGCGATCCGCGCCGCGTCGCCTTCCGCCGTCCGGATGCTGGCCAGCGCCAGCCCGGCGAAGCCGATGGCGACCGAGAGCACCGCGCCGAACAGGAAGACCTGGCCGCCGAAGGACATCGCCCGGCCATCCAGATGCGCCAGGATGCGGCCGAGCAGCACGATGCCGAACACCAGGTTGAGCAGGCCGAGCGGCAGGGCGGCGCGGCGCAGCCCGGCGCTGCCGCGCAGCCGCAGCGCCTCCACCGCCCCGGCGAGGCTGAGCAGGCCGACCAGCCCGGCGGCCAGGATGGCCCGCGCCTCGAGCTGCGCCCGGAAGGCCGGCAGGGTGCAGGCGAGGTACCACAGCGCGACCGGCAGCGGGGGCAGCCAGCGCGGCACGGCGGCGCCGGCCAGGCGGCGGCAGCCAACCCAGAACAGCGTCCAGCCCAGGACATAGGCCGGGGTGGCGAGCAGCACGAGGATGACGCCGGGCAGCGCGTCGCGCAGCGCATGCAAGGTGAAGGCGAGCGTGCCGAGGCCGCAGAATCCGGCCCAGGCGGCGAGATAGGCCGGCCGCCCGGCGGCGCGCCAGGTGGTGAGCAGCAGCAGCGTGGCGACGGCCGAAAGCAGGGCGCTGATCGCCAGCATCGCGCCCAGATCGAGGGTCAGGAGCATGTCGGCCGTCGGGTCCCTCAGGCGACCAAGCGCCGGCAGGGCGTGGCGCCGTTCCAGCATCGGCCCGGAGGGCGGCCGATGGCGGCCTTCATCGGGGTTTCCCGACCGCAACGCAACCGCAGCATCATATCATGGTGAATTTCGTCCGGCCCCGGACCGGAGCGCACCAGGGCCCACCGGCCCTTCCCGCCGGTATCCCGCCCTGGGCATCCAGGCTAGCGTGTGCAGTGCGGAATCGGAGTTGCAGGAATGGCCTTCGTGGTGGCGGTGGCGCAGCAGAAGGGCGGGGCCGGCAAATCGACGGTCGCCGCCAACCTCGCCGCCGCGCTGGCCGCGCTGGGGCATCGGGTCGCGTTGCTCGACATCGACCCGCAGGCCTCGCTCGGCCGTTGGCATACGGAACGGGTCAAGCGCGGCGCCAAGGCCGGCAAGCTGGATTTCGATGCAGCGGCCGGTTGGCGGGTGCCGGCGACGCTCGACCGGCTGCGGCCGGGGCACGACTACGTCATCCTCGACACCCCGCCGCATGCCGAGACCGAGGCCAAGCTGGCGATCCGCAGCTGCGACCTGGTGCTGATGCCCTTGCAGCCCTCGCCGGCCGATCTCTGGGCCTGCGAGGCGACGCTGAAGCTGGCGAAGGACGAGAAGCGCCGGGTCGCCGCGGTGCTGAACCGGGCGCCGGCCCAGGGCAAGCTGAAGGCGACCATCCTGGCGGCGCTGGCGAAGCAGGGCGTGGCGGTGCTCGACCAGGCGATCGGCAACCGTGTGCAATTCGCCAATGCCTTCCTGGATGGGCTGGCGGTGACGGAATCGGCGCCGAAGGGGCTGGCCGCGGCCGAGATGCGCGCGGTGGCGTCGGAGATCATGGCCATCGCCGGGCGGAAGGGGTAGGTGCCCCCTCCGACGGCGGCAAGATTGGGGAGGGGAAAGTATTCCCTCTCCAGACCCCACTCTTCCTTTTTCTGGGCTTGGCACCTGCCGCGCGGCCGGTGCCAACCCACGGAAAGAGGGGTGGGTCCAGGGCGGACACTTCCTCTCTGGCCTTATCTTTTCCCCATCTGATCAAGGGATCGTCGCTCCATGCTGGGCAAGCTGTTCTACGTACTGCACGTGCTGGGCGCGGTGATCTGGGTCGGCGGCATGGCCTTCGCGCTGCTGGCGCTGCGGCCGGCCCTCGCCACGCTCGAGCCAGGGCCGCGGCTGGCGGTGCATGACGGCGCGCTCGGCCGCTTCTTCCGGATCATCTGGCACGTGATGCCGATCCTGCTGCTGACCGGCTATGCGCTGCTGCTCGGCTGGTATGGCGGCTTCGTCGGCGCCGGCTGGCACATCCATGCCATGCACCTGGCGGCGATCATCATGGCCGCCGTCTTCGTCGGCATCGTCACCGGGCCGTGGAAGGATTTCCGCGCCGCCCTGGCGCGCGGCGACCAGCCGGCGGCCGCCGCGGCGCTGGGCCGGGTGCGGCAACTGGTCAGCGTGAATCTGGTTCTCGGTCTGCTGACCACCGGCGTCGCCGCCTGGGGCCGCTTCCCGGGCTAGCCTCCCTGCCCGATCCACCTAAAAGCAACACCCGGAGCGCAGGCTGCCCAGGCCGCCATCCCACCGGGTCGAGGAATCCACCAGTCCCATGAGCGTCGCCGGTATCGAGATCAGCGAGGACGACTACCCCGAGATGGAGGCGGTCGCCGCCATCCAGCGCGGGCTGCATGCCTTCAACCAGGAGATGGGCGGGCCCTACGACCGCGAACCGGTCACCGTCCTGGCCCGCGACGCCGGGGAGACGGTGCGCGGCGGCTTGCTCGGCCTGACCTACTGGCACTGGCTGTTCATCGACTGGCTCTGGCTGGCGCGCGATGCCCGCGGCCAGGGCCTGGGCAGCGAATTGCTCAAGCGGGCGGAGGAGGTCGCCCGCCGGCGCGGCTGCACCGACGCCTATACCGACACCTTCAGCTTCCAGGCCCCGGGCTTCTGGGAGCGCAACGGCTATACCGAATTCGGCCGGCTGGACCACATGCCGCGCGGCCATTCCCGCATCTGGTTCCGCAAGACGCTGTGACGCCGGACTGCCGGCCGCGGCACGGCACCGCCGCGGCCGGCAGGCCCGGCCCGCCCCTGGTCCGCGGCGCGGTTCTGGGGTCCACTCCGCGCCGAACGAATCCGGGGAGATCGCCATGAAGGCCGCCGTCGTCACCGCATCCGGGGTCCAAGTCCAGGACGTGCCGGAACCCAGGCCGGGGCCGCAGCAGGTGCTGGTCCGGGTCCGTGCCGCGGGGCTCAACCGCGCCGACCTGGCCGTCGCCGCCGGCCACGCGCATGGCGCCATCGGCGGCGCCGGGACCATCGTCGGCATGGAATTCGCCGGCGAGGTCGCCGCGGTCGGCGCCGAGGTGCCGGGCTCGATCGCCCCGGGCATGCGGGTGATGGCCAGCGGCGCCGCCGGCTATGCCGAATATGCCCTGGCCGACTGGGGCCGGGTCTTCCCGGTGCCCGACGCCAACATGGGCTGGGTGCAGGCGGCGACCCTGCCGATCGCGCTGCAGACCATGCACGACGCCGTCATCACCAACGGCGGCCTGCAGCGGGGCGAGAGCATCCTGATCCAGGGCGCCTCCTCCGGCGTCGGGCTGATGGGGATGCAGATCGCCAAGCTGATGGGCGCGAAGCAGGTGCTCGGCTCCTCCCGCAACCCGGACTGGCGGGCGAGGCTGGCCGAGTACGGCTGCGACCTGGCGATCGACACCGGCGACGCCGCCTGGCCGGACCAGGTGCTGGCGGCCACGGGGGGCAAGGGGGTCGAGGTGATCGTCGACCAGGTTTCCGCCAGCGTCGCCAACGGCAACCTGAAATGCTGCGCCATCCTCGGGCGGATCGTGAACGTGGGGCGGCTGGGCGGCTTCACCGGCGAATTCGACTTCGACCTGCATGCGGCGCGGCGCATCAAGTATATTGGCGTGACCTTCCGGACGCGGTCGGTCGATGAGGTGCGGGAGATCGTCCGCCGGACCCGGGCCGACCTCTGGGGCGCGGTGGAGGCCGGCACGCTGCGGCTGCCGATCGACCGGACCTTCCCGCTGGCCGAGGCGCCGGCGGCCCTCGCCCACATGAAGGCGAACCAGCATTTCGGGAAGATCGTGCTGGAGTGCTGAAGCCGCAAAGGGGGCGCTGCCCCCTCCGCACGCCCCCGCCAAAGGCCGAAAGGCCCCTGGAACCCTCGAGTCAGAGGAGGGGGCGCCAGGGGGCGGGGAGCAGGCTGTAGCCTTCCGCTTCCTTCCGCACGCGGCCGAGGCCGGGGAAGTCCATGTGCATGCCGGCGACCAGCAGCCGGTCGGCGGCCGCCATGTCCAGCACCCGGCGGCGGGTCGCCACGGCGCCGGCCGGATCGACGTCGAAAGAGATGCCCCAGTCCGGGTGGCGCGCCTGCAGGGCCGGGACGTGGACCATGTCACCGAAGCCCGGCAGCTGGTCGGGCCCGGAGGCGATGCAGTACAGCGTATGCCCGAAGGCGTCGATCGGGGTGGCGCCGGCAACCGGCGACGCACCATCTCTGGCAATCGTCGGATGCGGTCCTGACAGGCGGCGCTCACCTGCCTCACATGGGCGAAGCCGCCGCGGGAGCCGGAAGCATCGGAATTCCGTATGCGTCCGGTCGGTTAACGAATTGGCTAGGCCAGGAGTTTGGTGAAGCGATGGCCGAACGAGCCGCAACTGCCCTTCTTCATTTGCTATTTCGGCGAAACAACCTGCGGCTTGATATTCTGTTTTTGGAACAGCATCTCTTTTGCTCTCCGTGTACGGACAGCGAAGAATGACAGTATATGATGCTTTCGTTGCATCACTGGCAATTCGATAAAATGCCAGGACAGATACGCGAACGCACTCGCGAATAGGATCGTCAGGATTCCATTGACGTACCAGATCCGATACTCGGGCAGCAGAAACGCGATTGCCTGCTGTATAGCGAAACCGTAAAGATAAATGCCATAGGAATAGTCGGCGCCCGCAACCAAGATGTTGCGCGGCGGGTTCCTCAAGCCTAGCCAGACCGTAACATAAGCAAGCGGCAAAGCAGAAAGCGTGGCGGTGTGGTGAGTCCCAAGAAGTTGCAACGCCACAATGAGCACCAGCACGAAGAAAGCTACATGGCCTGTGATTCGCTTCCGCCACAAATAAAGCAACACACCGGACAGAAAAGCGAGCACCAGTAGTCGTCCGGGAGGAACTGAATTGACCAACAGGTCAGTGTGGTCTTTCCCCATGGACATGACGGTCAAGCCGGCGATGGCGGCGGCCAACAGGACTGGCCAGCGCGTAATTCCCAGGATTGCCAACCCGGTGATGGCCAGATAGCATTCAAGTTCATAGGGAACGGTCCAAAGCTGGACGTTTACCGCTCGACCACCCGGATTATCCAGAAAAACTCCGGGGAGCTCATAATGAATGTAGCCGATTGCGTTCAACATGTAACGATAGAAAAGCGGGTCTGAGAAATATTCGGAATACGTATAAACAGTTAGAGCCGGGCCGATGATTAACGCGGAGATTATTACTTCGCAGGCAAGCGCTGGATAGATACGCAATGCACGAAGCATCAAAAAGGCCGGCAAGCTGTTGCGCAGAAGGCTTCCGGCAACCAGGAACCCGCTCAGAGCAAAAAAAGCCGGAACAATAGAAAATATGAGCGGTCGAGTCCACCCGGTCCAAAAAGGGATCTCTGCTTCCAGCCCGTAGCAAACCATCACGGTATGCCAAAATACAATGGAAACAGCAAGGATGATTCTTAAATAATCAAAGCCTGATGGGCGATTTCCACTTAGCTTGAGTTGATCCTCTAAAGTATTCTTTGGTATCCGAGGGACAATTCGGCCTAAATGCGCGGCGCATATCGAGCTTATATCTGCCAACTTCACAATTTTTCCTCCAATTCAACCTGAGGCATTGGGCGCAAGCTGGTGCTACGTTCCGACCTTATGTGCGGAACGTAGGCTTAGAAAGTGCTTGCCACCCGGTCAGATTGGATTTTTGGTATAGGGAAATGTACTCACTTTGGATTAGTACTTCTGTGCAGCAGATCTGGCCAACAGGGCCAAGGCGCACTGTCTTCAATCGGGTTGCCGCAGAAATATCCTGTGAAGAACCCGTAATATTTCAGCGCATACAAAATCGCCCTGCTCAAGAGCCCTCGCTGATCGGGAACAAGCGTCGGCCGGTTGTGGCCTTGGCGGTGACCACGTCGGTTCGTAAACGTCGTGGGTTGCCCGACGACGCGGCACCGCCCTCAGCACCCGCAAGCCGCTCATACGACGGTCGTAAGAGCGGCCCGCCGAGGTGTTGGCCTGTCAGCCCGGCCCGACCTCCCGCAGGTCGCCGACCTTGACCTCGCCCCGGTCGCTGCTGAAGGCCAGCGACCGCCCGGCGCCCTGCTGCTGCGACACGCCGCTGATCCGGTGCTCGCCGCTGTCGTAGACCGTCACCCGCCCGTCCTGGCGGATCGCCAGCCGCCGCGCCTCGGGGAAGAAGGCGTACTTCACCTCATCCTGCCCGCCGCTGGTGGATGGCTGGCCGAGCTCCTCCGGCCACCAGGCCGGGCCGAAATCCATCGGCTCCATGGGCTTCATCGGTTCCACGCCATGGGTCTCCCGCTGCATCGCGGCAGGCCAACGCGCCGCCCACGGGATGGTTGGCGCTACCCCCGCGCCGCCAGCACCACCCCGCCCAAGGTCAGCACCAGCGCCGCCACGTGCCGCACTCCCAGCGGCTCCCCCAGCAACGCCCCGCTGGAGAACACCCCGATCACCGGCACCAGCAGGCTCCCCGTCGCCGCGACGCCGGCCGGCAGCAGCCGCAGCGCCCGGAACCAGGCGAGATAGGCCGCGCATTGCGCCACCACCGCCACATAGGCGAGGCACCCCCAGCCCATCCAGGTGACGCGGGAGAAGTCCAGCGTCTCGAAGCCCAGCGCGATGACCCAGACCGGCAGCGTGCCGATGGCGATCTGCCAGGCCACCAGCGGCACGGGGGCCATCGCCACCGGCCAGCGCTTGGTGAAGACCGCGCCGCCGGCGAACATCAGCGCCGTGGTCATGATCGCCGCCACCCCCGGCAGCTTGGCCCACAACCCGCCCGCCCCCACCGTGCCGGCCATCAGCAGCGTCACCCCGGCCAGCCCCAGCACCAGCCCCGCCACCCGCCGCCAGCCCGGCCGCTCCCCCAGCACCGGCCAGGCCAGCACGGTCGCCCAGACCGGCATCGTGTAGGCGATGATCGCCGCCTCCGCCGCGTCCAGCCAGAACAGCGACAGCGGCGCCACCACCGACCAGGCGGACACGTTCAGCACCGCCGAGACGACCAGCCGGCCCCACTGTCCCCGCCCCGGCCAGAGCCGGTCGCGCTGCCAGGCCGCCACCGCCAGCAGCAGCGACACCGCGCCGAGGGCGGCGAAGATGCGGAAGGCGAAGGGCGGCCAGTCCCGCATCAGCAGCTTCATCACCGGCCAGTTCAGCCCCCAGGCCGTGGCGGTGATGGTCAGGTAGCCGAACCCGGCCAGCGGCGGCGCCGCCGGCCGCCCCGCCGCAAGGCTCAAGACAGCAGCGCGCCGATCCGGGCGATGGCGGCCGGCGGCAGCGGCCCCTGCCCCACCGCGGCGATCGCCTCCTCCAGCTGCCCGACCGAGGCGGTGCCGATCAGCGCGCAGCCCATCCCCGGCGCGAAGGTGGCATAGCGGATGGCGAGCGCGGCCAGCGACCCGGCCACGCCTTCCGCGACCAGCGGCAGCAGCCGCCGGGCCGCCGCCACGTCCTCGGCATAGCTGCCGGCCGAGGCGATCGGCGCCACCTCGGGCATCGCCAGCGGGTGCCGCGCCTCCTCCCCCGACAAGGCGCCTGCGGCGATGATGCGGATGCCGATGAGGCCGACGCCGTGCGCCGCCGCCACCTGGCCCAGCCGGGCGAAATCCTGCGCGACGACGCCCTTGTGCGCCGGCGCCAGCCAGCTCGGGTTCAGCGCGTTGAACGGGGTCTGCGCGGTGTCGAAGGCGCCGCTTTCCAGCACCTGGCGCAGCGCCGGCACCGTCCCCAGCGCGGTGAAGCCGAGGAAGCGGCACTTCCCCTGGTCGCGCAGCCGCTGCATGGCCGGCACCACCTCGCCCAGCACCTGCGCGGCCGGCAGCCCCTCCGGCGTGCCGATCTCGTCATGCAGCTGGAACAGGTCGACGCTGTCGCGGCCCAGCCGCGCCAGGCTGGCTTCGAGCGAGGCCGCGATCCCGCCGGCGATGTCGCCCCGGCTCCCCGGCAGCAGCCGCACCTTGGTGCCGAGGACCGGGTTGGCCTTGAGCGCCTTCAGCGCCCGGCCGAGGGTCTTCTCCGACTCCCCCATGCCGTAGGAGGCGGCGGTATCCACATAAGTGATGCCGGCCTCGAAGGCCCGCGCCAGCGAGGCCTCCTGCTCGGCCGGCGTGCCGCGCACCAGCAGCCCGCCGACCGCCCCGGCGCCATAGCCCAGGACCGAGACCTGCAGCCCCGTCCGCCCCAGCACGCGCTGTTCCATATGCCCTTCCTCCTGGTCCGCTGCCTTGCCGCCGGCGATCGCCGCCCGGCGCGGTTCCCCGCCGGGCCCTCGCGGGCTATTGGCCGCAGGATCGCCCGGCCGCCGCCGCCGGTCCACCTCCCATCCGCCACCCCATCGCCTGATCGAGCATGATCCGCCTCACCGAACTCCGCCTGCCGCTGGACCACCCCGAGCCGGCGCTGCGCGCCGCCATCCTGGCGCGGCTCGGCATCGCGGACGCCGCGCTGGAGGCGGTGCAGGTGTTCCGCCGCGGCTACGACGCGCGCAAGCCGCGCGCCATCATGCTGGTCTATACCGTGGACGTGGCGGTGCGGGGCGAGGCCGCGCTGCTCGCCCGCCATGCCGGCGAGCTGCGGATCGGCCCGGCGCCCGATACCGGCTACCAATTCGTCGCCCGCGCGCCATCGGGCGCGGCGCGGCCCATCGTCATCGGCACCGGCCCCTGCGGCCTGATGGCGGCGCTGGTGCTGGCGCAGATGGGCTTCCGGCCGATCATCCTGGAACGCGGCACCGTGGTGCGCGAACGCACCAAGGACACCTGGGCGCTCTGGCGCCGCGGCGTGCTCAGCGCCGAGAGCAACGTGCAATTCGGCGAGGGCGGCGCCGGCACCTTCTCCGACGGCAAGCTCTATTCCGGCATCAAGGACCCGCGCCATCTCGGCCGCAAGGTGTTGTCGGAGTTTGTCGCCGCCGGGGCGCCCGAAGAAATCCTCACCGTCTCCAAGCCGCATATCGGCACCTTCCGCCTGGTGACGATGGTAGAGAGCATCCGCGCGCAGATCGAGGCGCTGGGCGGCGAATACCGCTTCGGCACCAAGGTCGTCGACCTGGTGATCGAAGACGATGCCGATGGCCGACGCCGGATCCGCGGCGTGGTGCTGGAGGATGGCGAGACGCTGGCCGCCGAGCACGTGGTCCTCGCCGTCGGCCACAGCGCCCGCGATACCTTCGCCATGCTGCGCGACCGCGGCGTCTATCTCGAACAGAAGCCCTTCAGCATCGGCGTCCGCATCGAGCATCCGCAGTCGATGATCGACCGGGTGCGCTTCGGCCCGAATGCCGGCAACCGGCTGCTGGGGGCGGCCGACTACAAGCTGGTGCACCACGCGACGAACGGCCGCAGCGTCTACAGCTTCTGCATGTGCCCCGGCGGCCGCGTGGTCGCTGCGACGTCGGAGCCGGGCCGCGTGGTCACCAACGGCATGAGCCAGTACAGCCGGGCCGAGTTCAACGCCAATGCCGGCATCGTCGTCGGCATCGGGCCCGCGGACTACCCGGGCGATGTCCTTGCCGGGGTCGAGTACCAGCGGCACTGGGAAAGCATGGCCTTCCAGGCCGGCGGCGGCGACTACCGCGCCCCGGCCCAGCTGGTCGGCGACTTCCTGGCGGGGCGGCCGAGCACCGCGCTCGGCGATGTCGTCCCCAGCTACCAGCCAGGCGTCACCCCGACCGACCTGGCGCGCTGCCTGCCGGATTTCGCCGTCGCGGCGATGCGGGAGGCCCTCTTGGAATTCGACAGGCAGATTCCCGGCTTCGCCCGCGCGGACGCGGTGATGACCGGGGTCGAGACCCGCACCAGCAGCCCGCTCCGCATCCGGCGCGGGCTCGACCTGCAGAGCCTGAACACCGCCGGCCTCTTCCCCGCCGGAGAGGGCGCGGGCTATGCCGGCGGCATTCTCTCCGCCGGCGTCGACGGCATCCGGGTGGCCGAGGCCCTGGCCCTGGCCGCCACCGGCCAGCCGGTGCCGCGCGAACTCAGCCGCGGCACCGAGACGCCCGTCACCTACGGCTGACCCGCCTCAGGCGAAGACCAGGTCGGCATGGGCCGGCTGCATCAGGCCGGCGGTGAGGTCGATGGCATGCGCCGCATCCGGCCGCATTGCATCAGCGGTGAGCAAGGGATGCGCCGCGGCCAGGCCCGGGCTGAGGTGCTCCAGGGGATCGTGCAGCGGCGCGGCCACCGGCACGAGGATCGCCGCCTCGGCCGGCGGCAGGCCGACCGGCAGCGCCGCCTGGCTGGCGTCGAGCGCGGCCGGCATGATGGTCAGCGTCGCCGGCGGATCACCTGCGGCAGCCGTGCCGGACGGCACCCCTGGCGCCACCCCCCACGCCGGCTGGTCCAGGCCCTGGCCGAGTGCCTTTGCCGGCGAGGCTTCCGCATGCGGCACCGAGCTGGCGTCGGGCGTGGCCACGGCGATCCCGGTGGCGGCAGGTGCCGCCTGCGGTTCGATCGGCATCGTCGCCTCGGCCACGACCACCGGCAGCACCGGGCTGGCATCCTGCATCACGGCAGGCGCGGCCTCGGCGACCGGGGCCAGCATTGCCGGCGGCGCGTCCTGGGGCTTCGCCACCTCGGCGAGGACCGCCGGCAGCACGGGGCCGGCATCCTGCACCATGGCAGGGACGGTCTCGGCAACCGGGGCCAGCATTGCCGGCGGCACGTCCAGGGCCTTCGCCACCTCGGCGACGACCGCCGGTAGCATCGGGCCGGCATCCTGCACCACGGCAGGCGCGGCCTCGGCGACCGGGGTCAGCATTGCCGACGGCGCGTCCTGGGGCTTCGCCGCCTCGGCCACGACCGCCGGCAGCACGGGGCCGGCATCCTGCACCGCGGCAGGCGCGGCCTCGGCGACCGGGGTCAGCATTGCCGGCGGCGCGTCCAGGGGCTTCGCCACCTCGGCCACGACCGCCGGCAGCACGTGGACGGCATCCTGCACCATGGCAGGGACGGCCTCGGCGACCGGGGCCAGCATTGCCGGCGGCGCGTCCTGGGGCTTCGCCACCTCGGCGACGACCGCCGGCAGCACGGGGGCGGCATCCTGCAACACGGCAGGCGCGGCCTCGGCGACCGGGGTCGGCATTGCCGGCGGCGCGTCATGGGGCTTCGCCATCTCGGCGACGACCGCCGGCAGCACGGGGCCGGCATCGTGCCCCGCGGCAGGCGCGGCCTCGGCGACCGGGGCCGCATTCGCCACGACCGCCGGCACGGGCTTCGCCGCTTCGGCGGCCATCCCCGGCAGCACCGCGACGGCGGCAGGCCCCGCCTGGATCGTCGCGGCCGCCGGCGCCGCGACCGGCTGCACCGGGCTCGCCACCTCGGCAACCCCGGCCGGGAACATCGGGCCCGCGTCCTGCCCGCCGGCCGCCGCCATGCCCGGCACCGCGGCGTGTGCCGCGACCGCGCCGGCCACCTTCACCGCCTCGGCCAGCACCGCCGGCGCTGCGCCGGCGTCCGCGGCCGGGGCACCGGCCACGACCACGGCCAAGGTCGGCGCACCGGGCGTGGCCGTCGTCGGCGTGGCGACATCGGCCAAGGCCTTGCCGACCGGCATCCCGGGCACCGCCAGGGCAACCCCGGCGGAGGGAGTGTCCAGGCCTGCGCCGCTGGCCGGCGCCGGTACAACCGCCAGGACCCCGGCCTGACTTGCCGGCGCCATCGTGCCGCCCGCCGCCTTGCCGGTGTCCGTCACGCCGGTCGGCGTCGCCGCCGCGCCGGCCGCGACCGGCAGCGGCTTCGCGCCATCCGTCAGGCCGGCCGGTGCCGCGACCGCCGGATCGGCGATCGCCGCCGCCGTCGGCTCCCCAGGCTTGGCGACGATCGTGCCGGCCGCCTGGCCGCCGGCGACCGTCACCTTGCCCGCATCGATCCCGGCCGCCGCATCGGCCGGCTTCGCGGCCAGCAGGCCCGCTGCAGCCTTGGTCGCCTCAGCCGCCGCCGGCAGGGTCGCGGCAGCGTCGGCCGGCTTCGCGGCGATCGGCGCCGCCGCGAGGGCGCCGGCCACCGGGCCCGCATCGGCGAGCCTGGCGACGACGGCCCCGGCGACCTTGCTCGCGGCAGCCTCCGCCACCACCGGCGAAATGGCCGGCGCGGCACCCTGGAGATCGGCGGCGGTGTCCGCCAACCTGGCAGGCGCTGCCGGCCGGGCATCGACCTCGACCGGCGGCTTCACCTCGGCCACCGGTTGCGGTGCCACGACTGGCGCGGCGACGACCTCCGCCAAGACCGCCGCGGCCTTGGCCGGGGCGGCCTCCACCGGATCACGCCCTCGGCCGAGTTCCGGCATCGACCAGGCGGAGCCGCGCCCGGGCGCCTGCATCGCCTGGCCCGACCCGGCCGGTTCCGGCAGCGCCGCCGCGCCGATCGGGCCCGGCTCGACGACCGGGCTCTCCATCATGGCGGCCGGCCGCGGCATCGGCGCGATCTCGGCGACCATCGCCGGCTTCGGCGCGGTCATGTTCGGCGTCGGCGCCTGTGCCTCGGTCGCCACCGCCAGCTTCACCGGCGCGTTCACCGGTGCGCTGCCCGGCGCCTGATCCGCCTTCTCCGGCACCGCCGCCGCCTCGGCCGGGCGCACCGGCTGCGCCGCGGCCTCGGCCTGTGCCACCGCCTTGGTGCCGAGCGCCGCCGCCTTGCCCGCCTCCGCCCGCACCGCGGCGGCCTCGGCCGCCTGCCGCGCCACCACCGTCGAGGCCGCCGCCTCGCCGACCGTCGCCTGCAGCACCGCCGCCAGCATGCGCGCCCCGGTCTCGACCACCGCCGCCGGCTGCAGCGCCGCCGGCAGCGCCCAGTCGACGGCGAACTGCGCCGCCGTCACCGGCGCCGCCGCGGCCGAGGCCGGCAGCCCGGTGCCATGCGCACCCCAGCCCGCCTGCGCCGCCGCGATGGTGCCCGGCGCGGCCTGGCCCGGCACCTCGCCCCCCGCATCCACCGCGCCGCCGCCCGCCGCCACCTGCGCGGCATGGTCGCTGCCCCCCTGGGCCTGCGGCAGCGGTGCCGCGGCATCGCGCAGCGGCAGCCCCTCGGCGGCGCCGTCAGGCGCATGCCGGCCGAGCAGCAGCAGCAGCACCGCGCCGTAGATCCCGAGCCCGGTCGCCTCGGTCCAGCTCACCGCGCCGCGGAAGCGCTCCTGGATGCGGACCCGCGCCCAGGCGACGTTGCTGGCCACTTCCTCGCGCCTGGTGATGACGCGGGCGGGCGGGCCGGGACGCGGCCGCCACTGCGGCTGCTCGCCCTCCTCCAGGAAGGCCTCGTCGCGCCGGGAGGCGAGCCGCAGGCGAAGGTTCAGGCGGCCGGGCCGAATATGCACCATGGACGACGGGTCCCCTCGATGTCGCGGCACCGTCCCGCGACGGGCGCATCCATGGGGAATAGTATACGAATCCGGGCCGGGACCACCCGCCTCGACGCACGAAGCCGTGCGGTCAGGCGCGGCATGCCCTTGCCGGCGCGTCCCGGCCTTGCGACGCTGCGCCGCATAAACGGGAAGGAAACGCCATGCGCGTCGCCAACAAATGCGCCCTGGTCACCGGCGCCGCCAGCGGCATGGGCGCCGCCACCGCCCGGCTGCTGGCCCGCGAGGGTGCCAAGGTCGCCGTCGCCGACATGCTGGAGGCGGAGGGCCAGGCCGTCGTCGCCCAGATCACCGCCGCCGGCGGCACCGCGATCTTCGTCCGCCTCGACGTCACCGAGGAAAGCCAGTGGGAGGCCGCGGTCGGCGCCGTCACCGGCGCCTGGGGGCGGCTCGACGTGCTGGTGAACAATGCCGGCATCTCCGGCAGCGCCACCAACGACCTCTACGACACCGCGCTGTGGGACCGCATCATGGCGGTCAACGCGCGCGGCTGCTTCCTCGGGGTGAAATACGCGGTCGCCGCCATGCGCGGGCACGGCGGCGGCGGGTCGATCATCAACCTGTCGTCCATCTCCGGCGTGGTCGGCCAGCCGCGCATCCACAGCGCCTACAATGCCTCGAAGGCCGCGGTGCGGCTGCTGACCAAATCGGTCGCGGTGCAGGAAGGCGAGGCCCGCATCCGCATCAACAGCGTCCACCCCGGGCTGATGCCGCCGATGCGCACCAGCGGCGCCACCGCCGACCCGGTGTTCCGGGCGAAGATGCTGGAACACGTCCCCCTCGGGCGGTCGGGCGAGGTCGACGAGGTGGCGCAGGCGATCCTTTTCCTGGCCTCCGACGAGAGTTCCTACATGACCGGGTCGGAGCTGCACGTGGACGGCGGGTACCTGGCCTGCTGAGGCGAAGCGCCGGTTCCCTGTCGCCCGGGCGGGTCCACGCATCCGGGCGTCCTGGCCCGCGCGCCGCCTGGTCTAGTCGAAGGCGCGGTCGCCGGCGGACTGGATCTGCGCGGCGATCGCCCGCAATTTCGCCTCGGCGATCAGCCGGTTACCGTGGAAGGTCAGCACCGCCGCCAGGGCCACCGCGGCGAGCACCGGCGCGCCGGCCGCGGCCGCCCGGCGCGGCTGCGCCGGGCGTGCCAGGGCCCGCGCGAGGGCCAGCGCGCCGGCGATGCCGACCGCGCCGCCGACTAGCACGTCCGCCAACGTGTGCACCCGCAGTGCCACCCGGGCCAGGCCGAACAGCAGCGCGAGGGCGACGCCGGCCAGCAGGGCGACCGGCACCCTCGGCGCGACCCGGTCCGCCAGCAGGACCAGGAGGCCGGCATAGAGCACGACGCCGGAGGCGGTATGGCCGCTCGGGTTGCCGAGACCATCCCCGCCCAGGGGGCCGGCCATGACGAAGACCAGCAGCTTCAGCGCCGCCATGGTGCCGAGCGTGCCGGCGACCGCCAGGCACCAGGCGAGCGCTTCGCGCCGCCTGCCGAGCAGCGCCAGGGTCAGCCCGACCAGGCCGGCCACCGGCAGGACCAGGCCGAGATCGGCGAAGTCGGAGATGAAGAGCATGGTTCGGGGATAGCAAGGGTCGTCCGACCGGACGGCTCACATCACCGTATCCAGGCGCCCGCCCGAAGCCGTGGATGGCAAGGACAGCGCGGGGGGCTTCACCCCCGCTCCTTCCTGCCCTTTTCCCTTGCTTTTTTTCCTATATTCCTGCTTTGTTCCAGGTCCTTCCGCCAGGGACCCAGCCCATGCGCCGCCGCCGACCCCGTTCCCGCCCCTTCGACCCCGGCATCCCGCCGGAGATCCTGCCGCCCGACTTCGTCGCCCGCCACGACCTGCACAACTACCTGTACCTCCGGCCGACCTTCGGCCTGACCCCGCCGCAGCCCTGGGCGCCGCTGACCGATGCCGAATGGGCCGCGCTCCGGCCGGTCCTGGCGGAGCACGGCTGCGGCCTGTCGGACCACCCCCGCGCCGGCCGGCCGATGGCCGACCCGCGCGCCCGGCTGGATGCGATCTTCCGCGCGGTGACCCTCAAGCGCCCGCGGCCGCAGGGCGGCGGGCGGGGCAGCT
>NZ_JBHTDE010000009.1:0-189077 GCF_042666655.1 Dankookia sp. GCM10030260 | reverse complement strand
CGGGTCAGGCCGCTTGGGCAGTCGCCGCCAGCGCAAACGCCCGACACTTTGCCCAAACGCCGGGGGCGACCCAGGCGTAGTGCCACGCGCCCCTGATTTTCCCAAATTCACAAGCCATATCAGGCAGTTCGCAGTAGGCGGTGTTCAAGTTGGGTCTGGCTGGCGCTGGACCGCACGCGGGCTGGCATGGCGATGAGGGCCACCTTCCAGGACCCGCAGACCGCGGCGCTGATGGGCGTGCGCGTGGCCTGGGTGAACACCGCGACCTTCGCGCTGGGCTCGGGCCTCGCCGCGGCATCGGGCGCGCTGCTCGGGCCGGTCTTCATGGTCTCCCCCACCATGGGCGACCTGGTCGGGCTTAAGGCCTTCGCCATCGTCATCCTCGGCGGCCTCGGCAGCCTGCCGGGCGCGACGCTCGGCGGCTTCGCGCTCGGCTTCGTCGAGGAATTCGCCGGCGGGTACCTGTCCACCGAATACCGCGACGCCTTCGGCTTCCTGCTGATTATCCTGGTCCTCGCCCTGAAGCCGCAGGGGCTGGTGCCGGCGAAGGAGCGCATCGGGTGAGGCACGCGGCTGGCTGGGCCTTTGTCGCCGTCATGGCGGCGCTGCCGGTCCTGGCACCCGACCCCTACATGCTGGCGGTACTGACGCTCGCCGGCATCTTCATCATCGGCGCCATCAGCCTGAACCTGCTGCTGGGCTATACCGGGCAGCTCAGCCTCGGCCATGGCGCCTTCTTCGGGCTCGGCGCCTATGCCAGCGCGCTCGCCTCGCTCGGCTTCGATATCGGAATCGGCTTCGGCTGGCGCGTCACCGTCCAGCCGCAGCCTGTCTGGATCGGCTTCCTGTCCGCCATCGTCGTCGCCGGGGGCTTCGGCTGGCTGCTGGGGCGGCTCGCCTTCCGGGTACGCGGCGCCTATTTCGTCATCATCACCATCTGCTTCGCCCAGGTGCTGCGGATGATCGCGCTGAACTGGATCGAGCTCACCCAAGGCCCCATGGCGCTGATCGGCATCCCGCCCGTCACGCTCTGGCTGCCAGGGCTCGGCGTCACGCCGCTGGTGACCAAGGCGCAGACCTACTGGCTGGTGCTGGCGGTCGCCGTCCTGGCCTTCCTGCTGGTGCGGCAGATCGTTGGATCGCGCATCGGCCGGGCGCTGGTGGCATTGCGGTCGAACGAATCCCTGGCGCGCTCCGTCGGCATCCGCGTCACCCATTACCTCGTGGTCGCCACCGTGATCTCCGCCGGCATCGCCGGGGCGGCCGGCAGCCTCTTCGCGCATTACGTCCGCATCGTCGATCCGGACGTCTTCCTGTTCGTCTACACCGTGACCATGGTCATCATGGTGGTCACCGGCGGCAAGGGCACGCTCTGGGGCCCGGTGGTCGGTGGGCTGATCTTCGGCCTGATCCCCGACCTGCTGCGCGGCCGCGCCCCGCCCGAGGCGCAATGGGTGCTGTACGGCGCGGCGATGATCCTGTTCGTCATGTTCCTGCCGCGCGGCATCGTCCCGGCCGTCGCCGGCCTGTGGCGCCGCGCATGACGGCGCTGCTGGCGGTCGAGAACCTCGCGGTCCATATCGGCGGGCTGGTCGCCATCGCGGATGCCAGCTTCGAGGTACCGGAAGGCCAAGTGGTCAGCCTGATCGGCCCGAACGGCGCCGGCAAGACCACCGCCTTCAACGTCATCACCGGCTACATGCGCCCGACCGCCGGGCGCATCCGCTTCGCCGGCCAGGACATCACCGGCCTCGCCCCCGACCGCATCGCCGGCCGCGGCCTGGTCCGCAGCTTCCAGCGCACCAGCGTCTTCGCCGGCTGCACCGTGCTGGAGAATGCGCTGATGGCGCTGCATCGCCGCGGCGAGGCCGGGCTGCTCGACGCCCTGCTGCGCACGCCCCGCCAGCGGCGGGAGGAGGCCCGGCTGCGCGGGGAGGCGCAGGCGATGCTCGACTTCGTCGGCCTTTCGGCGCGCGCCGACATGCCGGCCGAGGTGCTGGCCTATGGCGAGCAGCGCCGGCTCGGCATCGCGCTCGCCGCCATCGCCGGCCCGCGGCTGCTGCTGCTCGACGAACCGGCCGCCGGCCTCAACCCGTCCGAGACCGAGGCGTGCATGGCGCTGATCCTGCGGCTGCGCGACCGCGGGATGACCGTGCTGCTGGTCGAGCACGACATGCCCATGGTGATGCGCATCTCCGACCGTATCGTGGTGCTGAACCAGGGCCGCATCATCGCATCCGGCGCGCCGGCCGAGATCCGCGAGAATGCGGAGGTGATCCGTGCCTATCTGGGCAGCGGGGCGGCGCATGCTACGGCTTGAGGGCGTCGCCGCCGGCTATGGCGGCCCGCCCGCATTGCAGGGCATCTCGCTGGAGGTCGGCCAGGGCGAGCTGGTCAGCCTGATCGGCGCCAACGGCGCCGGCAAGTCGACCACGCTGAAGACCATCAGCGGGCTGCTCTCCCCCAGCGCCGGCGCCATCACCTTCGAAGGCACGCCGATCGGCGGCCTTTCGCCGCGCGATATCCTTGCCCGCGGCATCGCCCATTGCCCGGAAGGCCGCCGCGTCTTCCCGCATCTGACCGTGCGGGAGAACCTGGAGATGGGCGCGCTGCTGCGCACCGACCGCGCCGGCATCGCCGCCGATCTGGATAGGATGTGCGGCCGCTTCCCCCGCCTGCGCGAACGCCTGCGCCAGGCGGCCGGCACGCTTTCGGGTGGCGAGCAGCAGATGCTGGCGATCGCCCGCGCGCTGATGTCCCGCCCGCGCCTGCTGATGTTCGACGAGCCCTCGCTGGGTCTCGCGCCGGCACTGGTGGAGCAGGTCTTCGCCATCGTGCGCGAGATCCGCGCCGCCGGCACCACGGTGCTGATGGTGGAGCAGAATGCCATGGCGGCGCTGCAGCTGTCCGACCGCGGGTATCTGCTGGAGACCGGCCGCGTGGTGCGCAGCGGCACGGGCGCAGAGCTGCTGGCGAGTCCCGAGGTACGGGCGGCTTACCTGGGCGGGTGAAGCAGCAAGATCGGGGAGGAAGGTATTCTCCCCGAGCCCCGCATCTGTTTTTCCAGGTCGGTCCCTACCGCGCGGATCAGTCCAGCCGGATATTCCCCGCCAGCACCACCCGCCCCCAGGCCGCCTGCTCGCGCAGCACCAGCGCCGCCAGCTCCGCCGGCGTCTGCGGATCCGGCAGCGCCGCCTGGGCGCGCAGGATCTCCGCCATCCCCGGCCGCGCCAGGCTCTCCACCACCGCCTTGTTGAGCTGCGCGACCGTATCCGCCGGCGTGCGGGCCGGGGCGAAGACCGCCTGGATGATGCTGACCGACAAGGTCACCCCCTGCTCCGGCAGGGTCGGCACGTTGGGCAGCAGGGCCAGACGCTGCGGCGACAGCACCGCCAGGATGCGCACCGTGCCGTCGCGCGAAAGGGCTTCCGCCGCGCCCGCCGGCAGGATCATCGAATCCACCTGGCCCGCCGCCAGCGCCTGGGCGGCCGGCGCCGCGCCGGTATAGGGCACGTGCAGCAGCTCGATCCCCGCCGCCTCGGCCAGCCGCAGCATGGCGATCTGCGAGACGCTGCCGACGCCCCAGCTGGAATGCGTCAGGCTGCCCGGCTTGGCCTTGGCCGCGGCAATGAGGCCGGGCAGGCTGGTCAGCTCCTTCCGGCTCGGCCCCACCGCCAGCGCCAGGGGCACGTTGGTGATGTTGCTGATCGGCGCGAAATCCCTCACCGCGTCGTATTGCAGGTTGCGCATCGCCGCCGGGTTCACCGCATGGGTGTCGGTCACGCCCAATAGCAGGGTCAGCCCGTCCGGCGCCGCGCGGGCGACGACGGTGGCGCCGATGCTGCCATTGGCGCCGGCGCGGTTTTCCACCACCACGCTGCGGCCGAGCAGCGCGGTCATCTCATGCGCCAGGCCGCGCGCCAGGATGTCGGTGATGCCGCCCGGGTTGTAGGGCACGATGATGCGGACGGTGCCGGCGGGCAGCTGCGCGCGGGCGCTGCCCGCGGCGGCCAGGCCGAAGGCGAGCAGGGGCAGGGAACGGCGGGACAGGCGCGGCATCGGGGGCTCCACGAAACGGGGTCGTGTCGCCCAAGCAAGTGCCGTGCCCGGCTAGCACAGCCTTTCGTCCGGCGGCGCGATGGCGGTGGCCAGGTCGCGCAGCAGCGGCTTGTTCGGCAGCGGCTCGACCCGCATCGGCCGCGCCTCCAGCCGGGCGGTGCAGGCGTACACGACCTTGCCGTCCAGCAGCATCATGCATTCCTTGCAGGAATTCGCATTCAGGCAGGAATAGCGGAAGGCGAGGCCCGGGTCGCGTTCCTGCCGCAGCCAGCGCAGCGCGTCGAGCAGCGACTGCCCCGGCTCGAAGGGCACCGCGTGCGCCTCGACGCGCGGCGCCTCGCCCGGGGCGCCGCGGCGGATATGCAGCGTGGCGATGGCGCTCATGCCGGCACCTGGCGGCCGAGTTGCAGCGCGCCGTCCCGCAGCGCCAGCGTCTGGTTCAGGGTCCAGGCTTCATCCATGCCGGGATGATCCTCCCGCTGATGCGCGCCGCGGCTTTCCTGGCGGGATCGCGCCGAGAGGATGATCGCCTCCGCCACCAGCAGCCCCTGCCGCAGGTCGAACCAGTCGAGCCGCGCCAGGTCGTGCGCGCCGGGCGTGCCGGGCGGCACCATGCCGGCCTCGGCGCGCAGCCCGCGGATTTCGGCCAGGGCCGCGTCCAGCCCGGACGCGGTGCGGAACGGCCCGACCTTCTCCGCCATCGCCGCCTGCAAGGCGGCAAACAGCGCGGCGGTGTTGCAGCCGGGGCCCGTGGCGGCGGCAAGCGCAAGGGATGGCTCCGCGGCCGCGGGATCGAAGGCCGGGCCGGGCGCCGCGGCCGCGGCGCTGCGGCCGGCGGCGCGGCCGAAGGCCAGGGCCTCGGTGATCGCGTTTCCCGACAGGCGGTTGGCGCCGTTGGCCCCGCCCACCGCCTCGCCGGCGGCGAACAGGCCGGGGATGCCGGTCGCCATCGCCGTGTCCACCCGGATGCCGCCCATGTGGTAATGCGCGATCGGCGCGACCTCGACATCCTGCCGCGTCAGGTCGATGCCGTTGGCCAGCAGCTTGTCGATCACCGGGCCGAAGGCGGCGCGCAGATCGGCGTCCGGCACGTGGCGGAAGCTCAGCCAGGCGCCGCCGGCCGGTGATCCGCGGCCGGCCTCGACCTCCCGGGTGATGGCATAGGTGGCGAGGTCGCGGGTGACGACGTAGCGGCGGCTCTCCTCGGCGCCGTAGCGGCTGACGAATTCCTCGCCCTGCCCGTTCAGCAGCCGGCCGCCCAGCTTGTAGCGGAAGGGGTCCCACATGATGGGGTCCATGCCGATCAGCCGTGGCGCGAGATGGCCGATCGGGAAGAACTGCACGAATTCCATGTCGATCAGCGTGGCACCGGCGCGCAGCGCCAGGCCGAAGCCGTCGCCCGCCATGTTGGCGCTGGCGCTGTTGCGGCGATAGAGCCGCGTCAGCCCGCCGGTGGCGACGATGGTGGCGCGCGCCGCGACCAGCAGCGGCGCGCCGTCCTCCAGATTGATGGCGACGGCGCCGGTCACCGCGCCGTCCTGCACCACCAGGTCCACCACCAGCGCATCGCCGAGCCGCCTGATGCCCGGCGTCCGCTGCGCCACGCCGCGCAAAGTCTTGGACACCGCCGGCCCGGTCGAGAGGAAATCCACGTAGACGCAGCGCGGCCGGTCGTGCCCCGGCGCCTGCACCGCGCGCAGCACTGCGCCATCGCGTGCCCAGCCGACGCGCCAGGCATCCATCTCCCGGATCACCTCGACCCCGTCCTCGCAGAGCAGGCGGGCAAGGCGGGTGTCGCAGAGGCCGCGCCCGGCGGCCAGCGTATCCCGCAGGTGGTCCTGCCAGTGGTCGGTGCCCTCCGGGCCGACGGCGGCGGCGACCGTCATCTGCGCCATGACGGTGGCGCCGCCGCGGCCGATCAGGTTGCGGTCCAGCAGCAGGACCTGCGCGCCGCGCCGCGCCGCCTCGATCGCCGCATAGAGGCCGGCGCCGCCGGCACCGATGACGAGGACTTCGGTGTCGAGCCGCGTCGGGGAAGGGGGGATGCTCATGCGCCGCCGAGTGTAGTCGCCCCGGCCCTTGCCGCAACCGCCGCCCGGCGCTGGAATGGCCGCATGGACCTGCAGGTGGAATACGACAACCGGGCGCGCGTGCCGGAGAACCCGGCGATCATCGCCGGCTGGCAGCGCGACGCCGCCGCCTTCCGCGCGACATGGGCGGAAGCCGAGCTCGGCATCGCCTATGGCGCGGGAGGGCGCGAGAAGCTCGACCTGTTCCGCCCCGGGCCAGGGGAGGACTGGCCCGTCGCGCTGTTCCTGCACGGCGGCTACTGGCAGGCGCTCGACCGGAGCTTCTTCTCGCATATGGCGCGGGGGATGCTGGCGCGGGGCGTGGCCGTCGCGGTGCCCTCCTACGACCTTTGCCCGCAGGTGACGCTGGCCGCCATCACGGACCAGATGCGGGCGGCCGCCATGCTGCTGCACCGGCGCAGCGGGCGGCGCCTGCTGGCCACCGGGCATTCCGCCGGCGGCCACATGGCGGCGATGCTGATGGCGACCGACTGGCGCGCGCGGGACCCGCGCCTGCCCGCCGACCTGGTCCCGGCCGGCCTGCCCATCTCCGGCGTCTTCGAGCTGGAACCCCTGCTGCCGACCAGCATCGGCGCCGGGCTGCGCCTGACGCCGGAGGAGGCGCGGGCGCTGTCGCCGCGCCACCTGCCTTCCCCCGGCTTCCCCCTGCATGCCGTGGTGGGCGGGGCGGAAAGCGGCGAGTTCCTCCGCCAGACGCGGGACTTCGCCGCCGCCTGGGGCGGCACGGCCGAGGTCGTGCCGGGCCTGAACCACTTCACCATCCTCGCCCCCCTGGCCGCGCCGGACAGCGCCCTGTCCCGCCGCGCGGCGGCCATGGCCCTAGCGGTCGGGTGACGGTAGAAGCCAGGACGAAGCGGGATCGGCAGGGGGAGACGGGCATGGTCATCGGCAGGCGTGGGGTTCTGGGCGGCGTGGCGGCAGGCGCCCTGGCGCTGCCGGCGATCGGCCGGGCGCAGGGGACCGGCGTGAAGATCGGGCTGGTGGCGGTGCAGACTGGGCCGCAGGCGGCGCTCGGCACCCAGCTGCGCGACGGCTTCCTGCAGGGGCTCAAGCACCTGGACGGCAAGCTCGGCGGGCTGGCGGCCGAGGTCGTGCATATCGACGACGAGCTGCGGCCCGAGGTCGCGGTCACCAAGGTCCGCGCCGCGCTGGAACGCGACAAGGTGGATTTCGTCGTCGGCGTGGTGTTCTCGAACATCCTGGCCGCCATCATGCGGCCCGTGACGGAAGCCAACACCTTCCTGATCTCGACCAATGCCGGGCCTTCGACCTTCGCCGGGCGCGGCTGCAACCCGTTCTTCTTCACCACGTCGTACAACAACGACCAGGTCCATTCGGTGATGGGCCAGGCGGCGACCGACAGCAAGTATGGCCGCGTCTTCGTCATGACGCCGAACTACCAGGCCGGCCGTGACGCGGTGGCCGGCTTTAAGTCCCGCTTCAAGGGCGAGGTGGTGGACGAGGTCTATGTCCCGCTGACCCAGCTCGACTTCTCGGCCGAGCTCGCCCGGATCGCCGCGGCCAGGCCGGATGCGATCTTCACCTTCATGCCGGGCGGGCTCGGCGTGAACCTGGTGCGGCAGTACCGCCAGGCCGGCCTCGCCCACATCCCCTTCCTGTCCACCTTCACGGTGGACGAGGCGACGCTGCCGGCGCAGCAGGACGCCGCGCTCGGCTTCTATTCCGCGGCGTCCTGGGCGCCGAACATGGACAATGCGCCGAACCGCCGGTTCGTCACGGATTTCGAGGCCGGCACCGGCTACGTCCCCGCCACCTACGCGGCGCAGAGCTACGACGGGGCGATGCTGCTGGACAGCGCCATCCGCCGGGTGGGCGGCAAGCTCGGCGACAAGGACGCGCTGCGGACGGCGCTGCGCGCGGCGGATTTCAAGTCCGTCCGCGGCAATTTCAAGTTCGGCGCCAACCACTACCCGGTGCAGGATTTCTGGCTCTGCCAGGTGGCCAAGCGCGCCGACGGCAAGTTCCAGACCGAGACGGTGCGCAAGGTGCTGGAGAACGACACCGACCCCTGGGCGGCCGAGTGCCGCATGCGCTGACACCGAGGGGCGCGTGACGGTCCAGTTGCTGCTGGTGCAGGCCCTCAACGGCCTGCAATTCGGCGTGCTGCTCTTCCTGGTCGCGGCGGGCCTGACGCTGGTCTTCGGGGTGATGGACTTCATCAACCTGGCGCATGGCGTGCAGTACATGCTGGGCGCCTATCTCGGCGCCTGGCTGGCGGGGCTGACCGGCAGCTTCTGGGCCGGGCTGCTGCTGGCGCTGCCGGCGGCGCTGGCCTGCGGGCTGGCGCTGGAATGGCTGGTGTTCCGGCATCTCTACGACCGCGACCACCTGTCGCAGGTATTGGCCACCTTCGGCGTCATCCTGTTTCTCAATGAGGCGGTGAAGCTGGCCTGGGGCAACGCGCCGCTGCAGATGCCGACGCCCGACCTGCTGCAGGGCGGCATCGTGCTGATGCCCGGGCTGCAATACCCCATCTACCGGCTGGCGATCCTGGCTGCCGGCCTCGCCACCGCCGCCCTGCTGTGGCTGCTGGTGGAGCGCACGCGGATGGGCGCGCTGGTCCGCGCCGGGGCGAGCAACCGGCCGATGCTGGCGGCGCTCGGCGTCGATACGGGCCGGCTGTTCATGCTGGTCTTCGGCTTCGGCGCCATGCTGGCAGGCTTCGCCGGGGTGATGGCCGGGCCGATCCTCTCGGTCGAGCCAGGCATGGGCGACACCGTGCTGATCCTCGCCTTCGTCGTCATCGTCATCGGCGGGATCGGCAGCGTGCGCGGCGCCTTCCTCGCCGCGCTGCTGGTCGGGCTGATCGAGACCTTGGGCCGTTCCTTGATGCCCGACCTGATGAAGCTTTTCATGGCGGCCTCGCCGGCGCGGCAGACCGGCGCGGCGCTGGGGTCGATGCTGGTCTACATCGCCATGGCGCTGATCCTGGCGGTGCGGCCGCGCGGGCTGTTCCCGGCGCGGGCGGGGTGATGGCCCGCGCCCTGCCGCCGCTTGTCTTCGGCCTGCTGGCCGCGGCGCCCTTCCTGGGCCTGGGCGAGGGCTGGGCGATGACCCTGCTGGCGCGCGGGATGATCATGGGCGTCGCCGCGCTGTCCCTGTGGCTGCCGGTCGGCGGGGCGGGGCTGGTCAGCCTCGGCCATGCCGCGATGCTCGGCATCGGCGCCTATGCGGTGGTGGTGCTGGACGACGCCCGGGTGACCGAGGCGCTGGTGGTCGCCCCGGTCGCCATCGCCGCCGCGGCGTTGTTCGCGCTGGCCACGGGGGCGGTGGCGATCCGCACCGCCGGCGTGCAGTTCATCATGATCACTTTGGCCTTCGGGCAGATGGCCTTCTTCACCGCCGCGTCCCTGTCCGGCTATGGCGGCGACGACGGCTACACGCTCTATGGCCGCAGCACGGTGGCCGGCGCGCGCTGGATGCAGGACCGGCTCGGCTTCCACTATCTCTGCCTCGGCCTGCTGGCGGCGGTGTTCCTCGGGATCCGGATGCTGCTGGCGTCCCGCTTCGGCCGGGTGCTGCGGGCGGCGCGGGAGAACCCGCTGCGGGTGGAGGCGGTCGGGCTCTCGCCCTACCCCTACCGGCTGGTCGCCTACACCATCGCCGGCGGCATCGCGGGGCTGGCCGGCTTCCTGCTGGCGAATGCGACGGAATTCGTCGCCCCCTCCTTCCTCGCCTGGCAGCGTTCCGGCGACCTGCTGTTCATGGTCATCCTCGGCGGGCTCGGCAGCCCCTTCGGCGCGGTGCTCGGCGCGCTGGTGATCCTGGCGCTGGAGGAAGGGCTGGGGCACCTGACGCCGCACTGGCGGATCGTCTTCGGCCCGCTGCTGGTGCTGTCCGTGCTGTATCTGCGCGGCGGACTGGTCGGGCTGCTGGGGGCACGGCGTGGCTGAGCCGATCCTCCGCCTTGAGGGCTTGCGCAAGCGCTTCGGCGGGCTGGCGGTGACGGACGGCGTCTCGCTCGACGTGCTGCCCGGCGAGATCCACGCCGTCATCGGCCCGAACGGCGCCGGCAAGACCACGCTGATCCACCAGGTCAGCGGCACCCTGCGGCCGGATGCCGGGCGCGTCGTCTTCGCCGGGCGGGACGTGACGGCGCTTTCACTGGCACGCCGGGCAAGGCTGGGCCTGGCGCGCAGCTTCCAGATCACCTCCGTGCTGCCCGGCTTCACCGCGCTGGAGAATGCCGCCCTCGCGGTGCAGGCGCGCAGCGGGTCGTCCTTCCGTTTCCTGCGTGCGGCGGCCTCCGAAGCGGCGTTGAACCGTGCGGCGCTCGACGCATTGGAACGGACCGGGCTGGCCGACCGCGCCCAGGTCCCGGCCGCGGCGCTGTCGCATGGCGAGCGGCGGCAGCTCGAGCTCGCCATCGCCCTGGCCATGCAGCCGCGCCTGCTGCTGCTGGACGAGCCCCTGGCCGGCGCCGGGCCGGAGGAGACGGACCGGCTGGTCGCCCTGCTGCGCGGCCTGAAGCGCCGCTACGCGATCCTGCTGGTGGAGCACGACATGCAGGCGGTCTTCGCGCTCGCCGACCGCATCTCGGTCCTTGTCTACGGCCGCCTCATCGCCACCGGCATGCCGGACGCGATCCGCGCCGATGCCGAGGTCCGCGCCGCCTACCTGGGTGAGGACGACGCGGCGTGATGCTCACCGTCGAGGACCTTGCCGCCGGCTATGGCCAGAGCCGCGTGCTGTCCGGCATCGGCCTCTCGGTCGGCGCGGGGGAGGTGGTGACCCTGCTCGGCCGCAACGGCATGGGCAAGACCACGACGGTGCGCGCCATCATGGGGCTGCTGCCCGCGGCCGGCGGCAGCCTGCTCGGCGGCCGCATCGGCTTCGACGGCGCCGAGGTCACCGGCCAGCCGCCGCACCGCATCGCGCAGCGCGGCATCGGCCTGGTGCCGGAAGGCCGCCAGGTCTTCCCCACCCTGACGGTCGAGGAGAACCTCACCGCGACCGCCCGCGGCACCGCGCGCTGGACCCTGGCCGCGGTCTACGCCCTGTTCCCCCGCCTGGCGGAACGCCGCCGCAACATGGGCGCGCAGCTTTCGGGCGGCGAGCAGCAGATGCTGGCGATCGGCCGCGCGCTGATGACCAACCCGCGGCTGCTGATCCTCGACGAGGCGACCGAGGGCCTGGCGCCGCTGATCCGCGCCGAGATCTGGGCGGTGCTGGCGCGGCTGAAGGCGGAGGGGCTGGCGATCCTGCTGATCGACAAGAACCTCGGCGCGGTCATGCGGCTGGCCGATCGGCACGTGGTGATCGAGAAGGGCCGCGTCGCCTGGACCGGCACCGGCGAGGCCCTGGCGGCGGCGCCGCAGGTGCGCGAGACTTATCTCCACCTGTAACGAGAGGCAGCGACCATGACAGCAGAGATCCCCGGCATCACCCGTGCCGGCACCGGCTTCGACGGCGTGGACGGCACGATCTGGAACATCCTCGGCCAGACCTACTACCCGAAGCAGTCCTGCGAGAGCTCCTTCGCCTTCGAGGCGCTGAGCCCCCCCGGCACCTTCGTGCCGCCGCACATCCATCCGACGCAGGACGAATACATCCTGATGCTGGAGGGCACCTGGAAGCTGATCCTCGACGGGCAGACGCATGTCGCCTCGGCCGGCGACCTGGTGCGCATGCCGCGCGGCATCATGCACGGCTACTTCAACGAGAGCGGCGCCCCGGCGCGGGCCTTCTTCTGGGTGACGCCCGGCCGCAAGCTGCACGACCTGTTCCGCGCGCTGCACAACCTCACCGACCTGGACGAGGTGGTGCGGCTGTCGACGGCGCATGAGGTGGACTTCCTGCCGCCGCCGGCCTGACGCGGGCGCGGCGGCGGTCGGCTCACTTCAGCGCGTCGCCACCGCCGGGCAGGATTGCGGGATGAAGGCGACGCGGCGGTCGACCGCATCCGTCGCGTCGTCCCGCCGGTTGCCGACGATGGGCTCGCGCGCGCCGCGGCCGTCGGTCGCGGTGCGCTGCCGCAGCGCCGCCTGTTCCGCCACCAGGTCGGCCTTGATCCGCTGCGCCCGGGCCAGGGACAGCCGGTCGTTCAGCGCGTCCGGCCCGGTCGGGCTGGCATGGCCGACCACGCCCAGGCAGGCATTGCCGGCGGCGGTATGCTTGGCGATCTGCCGCAGCCACATCGGGTAGGGGCCGCTGATCGCCGGGTCCGGCCAGAAGCGGGTCTGGCCGACGCTGAACAGGAACTTCACCCCGAGATTGCGCTCCGCCAGGCCATATTCCACCAGCCGGCCGAAGGCCCCCTCCGCTTCCTGCGACCGGCCGAGCGCGCTGGCCGAGAGGTATTCGCCGTTCAGCCCGCGTAACCGGCCGGCCGGCCCGGCCCGCTCCGCCGCCTGGTAGAGCGGCAGCGCTCTGGCCCGGTCGCCGGATTCATAGGCCGCGGTCGCCTGGGCCAGCAGCACCGCCGCGCCCAGCCCCTGCCGCCAGGCGGGGTCGACCGGGGCGCCCGGATCGGCGGCGCAGACCCGCAGATAAGCCGCCGTCGCCTGGTCCGGCACCCAGACCGGGCTGTCCTGGTGGAAGGCGGTGGGGGTCGCGTCCACCGTCTCGGGCCGCACCCAGGCGGTCTCGTGCGCCACCACCTTGCCGCTGCCGAGATCGGCCAGCACCGCCCAGATGCGGTAGGCGCCGGGCGTGGAGGTGCTGTTCTTCAGGCTGCCGGCCTCGGTCACGCCGGTGATGGCGCCGAGCAGCACCAGCGGCCGGGCTTCCAGGCTGGCCTGGGTGAAGGGCCGCAGCGCGAAGCCCGGCCTGGCCTGCACCGTCCCGGCGATGCGGCGCGCCATGGCGCGGGTGGTGTTGGTTTCGGCCCCGGTGGCGCGGTCGATCAGCGGATCGATGACCACCGCGCGCGGCTGGCCGGATGGCGCGGTCGGCAGCTCGGCCCGGGCGAAGACCGCCTCGACCAGCGAATCGACGGCGGCGTCGAGCGGCTGCGCCGATTTCGGCGGCGAGGGCGCGGCGGCGACCGGTGCGGGCGGCGGTGCGGGCGGGGGCGCCGGCGGCGCTTCGGCGCAACCGGCCAGCCCGAGCGCGAGGGCCGCCATGGCCAGGATCGGGGCGACACCGAGGCGCCGCGGCCAGGGCCGGGCGGCCAGGTCGGGGAAGGCGGAAATCGGCATCGGGGCGGTCACTCCGGTCTGCAACACTGCGTCTTGCAGCGGCAGCGCGTACCGGGGGCGGCGGGTTGCGCCGGGCGGGGCGGCTCATGCCCGGCGGCCGTTCACTTTGCCCGACACCCCGCCCCGGGCGGCATGGGTCAGCGCCCGACGGCGAAGCCCGCGAGTTGGGCATAGCCGCGCACGATCCCCTCGATCTCCGCCGGCGGGACCACGTCCTCGATGCGGTCGAAGCCCTTGGGCGCGCGCTGGCCGAAGACGTCGAGGACGCGTTCCGGCCCGCCGCTGCGGTTGCTGGTGCAGATCGCCGCGGTCTTCGGCAGGCGGTCGGCCTCATAGGCCTGCAAGGCCTCGGCCGGCGCATGCGCGGCCAGGGCATCGGCCAGGCAGCGCGCATCCAGCACCGCCTGTGACGCGCCGTTCGACCCCACCGGGTACATCGGATGCGCCGCATCGCCGAGCAGCGTGACCCGGCCGGTGGACCACCAGGGCAGCGGGTCGCGGTCGCACATCGGGTATTCGAGCCGCTGCGGCGAGGCCCGCACCAGCGCCTCCGAATCCAGGAAGGGCAGCCTGATGCGGCGCGCCAGCGGCAGCACGTCGCGCAGCCTTCCGGTCCGCGACCAGTCCTCCCGCCGCGGCGGCGGCTGCTCCCCGGTATCGACCTTGGCATAGACCGCCCAGTTGGTCAGCCGGCGGTCCGGCGTGCTGCCGGGGCCGATGGGGTAGCAGACCAGCTTGGCCTTCAGGTCGCCGGCGATGACCATGACGTCGCCGGTCTCATGGGCCGGCCAGTCCACCGCGCCGCGCCACATCAGGATGCCCTGCCAGCGGATGCCGCCGTCGTCCGGGTGCAGCAGCGCGCGCAGCGCCGAATGGATGCCGTCGGCCCCGACCAGCACGTCGCCCTGCACCACCTGTTCGCCGGCCGTGGTGGCGAAGCGGGCGGTGACGCCGCCGGCATCCTGCGCGAAGCCCAGCAGCCGGTGGCCGCAGCGCAGCGAAGCCGGCGGCAGCCGGCGTTCCGCCGCGCGCCACAGCATGCCGTGCAGCTTGCCGCGATGGATCGAGAATTGCGGCACCGCGTGGCCGGCATGCAGCCCGCGCGGCTCGGTCCACAAGGTCTGGCCCAGGTGGTTGAGGTAGCGCAGCTCCCGCGTCCGGATGGCGATGGCGTCGAGCTCGTCGAGCAGCCCGAGCTCGGCCCATTCGGCGACGCAATGCGGCAGGTTGTTGATGCCGACGCCGAGCTCGCGCACCGCCTCGGCCGCTTCCAGCACGGTGCAGGCGATGCCCCGCTTGTGCAGCATCAGCGCCAGGGTCAGCCCGCCCACGCCGCCGCCCGCGATCAGCACCCGCATCCCAGCCTCTCCCCCGAACGGGCGGGAGGGTAGCGCCATTCCGCCCCCGACGGGAGGCTACCAGCCGCCGTCCAGCGGGGCGGAGAGCGGCACGCCCGGCACGCGGATGCCGGCCGGGCGGCCCCTGGCCGTCGCGCCCTGCCAGGCCGCCGTGTAGGCCTCCGGCAGTGCCGGCCCGTCGGCGCAGGCCAGCCAGAGCCGGAACAGGTGCCGGCGGTCCGCCGGATCGGGGAAATCCTCGTAGGCGGTGCGCGAATGCATGATCCAGTGGTTGCTGACGAACTGCATGTCGCCGGGCCGGAAATCCATGTCGAGATGGATCGCCGGATCCTCGGCCAGCGCATCCAGCGCGTCGCAGGCGGCCTCCAGCGCCGGGGTCGTGCGCGGCACCTCCGGGAAGCGCTGCGCCTTGCGCATGGCGCTGCGCACATAGGTCGCCACCAGCCCGCCCTCCGGCATCGGGCTGAACACCGGCACGGCATACCAGGGCTCGGCGCCGTCCGGCACCTCGCCGCGCCGGTCGCGGTAGACCGGGGCGAGCAGTTCCGCCAGCAGGTCGGGGTGGCGCCGCAGCATCTCGTTGAACAGCGCCCAGCTGCTGACGATGCTGGACTTGCCGCCCGCCTTGGCCGGCTTCAGGCAGAGCAGGCCAACAAGGTCGGAGGAATCGCAGTGGTAGGGCAGCCGCGCCGCCGTCTGGTAGCCACGGTGCTCCGGCCGCGCATAGTCGGCGCCGATATCCTTCACATGGCCAAGGATATGCCCCATGGCGTTCTGCGACACCGGTTCGCCCAGCAGCGTGCCCAGGCCGAAATAGGCGAGGGCGCATTGCCGCACGGTCCAGCGCTGCACCGGCACGCCGCGCACCAGGATGAAGCCGCGGCCATGCAGCGTGGCGGCACGGATCTCCTCGACCAGCGGCTGCAACGCCGGCTCCCGCAGGTGCTGCGGGCCGATCGCGGCGATGTCGATGCCGGTGGCGTCCAGCCGCGCGACGGCGGCTTCCAGCGCGGCGATCTCGGCCGTGGTCAGCGGCCGGACCCAGTCCTGGCGCGCCGCCATCTCCGGCCCGTACCAGAGTTGCGGCCCGCTGCGCGGCGTCAGCATGCTGGCATCCTCGTCGCTTCCCGCCGCGAGCCTAGCCATCGCCGCGGCCGCGGAGCAAGCTTGCCCGCGAACAGGAGGAAGGTCCCATGCGCCTCGGAGTCATGCTGCCGCTCAGCGACATCGGCGGCGATGCCGCCACCATCCGCGAATTCGCCGGCGCCGCGGAAGACATGGGCTACACCAATCTCGGCCTGCCGGACCACGTGCTCGGGGTGAATGCCGCCTCCCGCCCCGATTGGGGGGAGCGCAACACCTCGGCCGACCTGTTCCACGACCCCTTCGTCTGCTTCGCCTATCTCGCGGCGGTGTGCCGGCCGACGACCGAATTCTCCACCCAGGTGCTGATCCTGGCGCAGCGCCAGGCGGCGCTGGTGGCGAAGCAGGCGGCCAGCCTCGACGTGCTCTGCGACGGGCGGTTCCGGCTCGGCGTCGGGGTCGGCTGGAACCCGGTGGAGTTCACCGGGCTGAACGAGAATTTCTCCAACCGCGGCCGGCGTTCCGCCGAGCAGGTCGTGGTGATGCAGAAGCTCTGGGCCGAGCCGCACGTGACCTTCGAAGGCAAGTACCACCGCATCGAGGATGCCGGGATCAACCCGCTGCCGGTCAACCGCCGCATCCCCGTCTGGTTCGGCGGCCATGTGCCGCAGACGCTGGAACGCATCGCCACGATCGGCGACGGCTGGATCATGAACGCCCATGGGCCGGGCGCCGGGATCGAGGCGGAGATGGACACGCTGCGGCGGCTGACCGTGGCGGCCGGGCGCGACCCGGCTTCGGTCGGGCTCGAGGTCTGGATCTCCGGCGGCGCCGGGGACGAGGCGTCCTGGCGCGAGGAGGCGCTGTACTGGAAGCGCCTCGGCGCGACGCACCTGACGCTGACCAATACCTTCAACCGCCGCCACCACCGCCGCATCGCGGGCCGCGGCCTGGCCGACCACCTGGCGGTGATGCGGCGGTTCAGCACGGCGGTCGCCGACCTGGCCTGACCCGGACGGGGCAGCCAGGCACCGGCCCGGCGTGGCATACTGGCCCGGCTTGGATCGAGGTAGGACATGGCGTTCGACGTGATCGTGGTCGGCATCGGCGGGATGGGCAGCGCCACCGCCTGGCAGCTCGCGCGCCGCGGCCAGCGGGTGCTGGGGCTGGAACGCTTCGACATCCCGCACACGATGGGGTCCTCGCACGGCGTCACCCGCATCATCCGGCTGCCCTATTACGAGGACCCGGCCTATGTCCCGCTGCTGCGCCGCGCCTATGCGCTGTGGCGGGAGCTGGAGGCGGCGACCGGCGACCGCGTGCTGGTGACGCACGGCTCGATCGATGCCGGGCCGGAGGATGGCGAGATCTTTCATGGCGCGCTGGCCTCGGCGCAACTGCACGGGCTGGAGCACACCGTGCTGACCGGCGCCGAGGTCAACGACCGCTACCCCGGCTACCGGCTGCCCAGCCGCCACCGCGCGATCTTCCAGCCGCAGGGCGGCTACCTGCTCAGCGAACGCGCCATCGTCGCGCATGTCCGCGCCGCCCAGGCCGCGGGCGCCGAGATCCACGCCCGCGAACAGGTCCTGGGCTGGGAGGCGCGGCCGGGCGGCGAGGGTGTGGTGGTCACCACCGACCGCGGCCGCTACGAGGCCGGCCGCCTCATCCTCACCGCCGGCGCCTGGATGGCCGACCTGGCGCCGCTGCTGGCCGGCGTCGCGGTGCCCGAACGCCAGGTGCTGGCCTGGCTGCAGCCGCAGGCGCCGGCGCTCTTCACCCCGGAACGCTTCCCGGTCTTCAACCTGGAGGTGGGGGAGGGCCGCTACTACGGTTTCCCCGTCGTCGAGGTCCCCGGCTTCAAATTCGGCCGCTACCACCACCGCGCGGAACACATGCCCGCCGAGGCGATGCGCCGCGAGGTGGACGCGGCGGACGAGGCGCTGCTGCGCGCCTTCGCCGAGCGCTACTTCCCCCAGGGCACCGGCCCGACCATGGCGCTGCGCGCCTGCATCTTCACCAACACACCGGACGAGCACTTCATCCTCGACCACCATCCGGCGCATCCCCAGGTGGTGCTGGCCTCCCCCTGCTCGGGCCACGGCTACAAGTTCTGCAGCGTGGTGGGGGAGGTGCTGGCCGACCTTGCCACCGGCGACGGCAGCACGCGGCACGGGATCGACTTTCTGCGGCTCGCGCGGTTGCAATAGGGCAAGGCCGGGGAGGAAGTATCCTCCCTGGACCCACCTCTATTTCTGTGAGTCTGGCACCCGCCGCGCGGCAGGTGCCAACCCACAAAAGGGAAGGGTGGGGTTTGGGGAGGGAATACCTTTTTCCCTCCCCAACCTTCCTACCGCGCCAGGTGCTTGTCGAAGAACCCGGCGATCTCGCCGAAGACCTCGCGCGTCTCGGGCGCCGTGTCGTCGCGGTTGTAGTAGGCATGCGCCTGCGCCTCGAAGACCTGCAGCGACGCCTCCACCCCCGCGTTGCGCAGCGCGCGGTGCATCCGCACCGTGTTGCTCAGCAGCAGGTCGCGCGTGCCGCTGGTCAGGATGGTCGGCGGGAAGCCGCGCACGTCGCCATAGACCGGCGAGATCAGCGGGTCGGCCAGGTCGTGGCCATTGGCGTAGAAGACGGTGGCCGCGTGGCAGAAGCCGTCCACCGCCACCAGCACGTTGTCCACCAGCGCATTGGTCTGGAAGCTGTCCCCCGCGCCGGTCGCATCCGACATCGGCGTGCCCGGCGCGATCGCCGCCGGCAGCGGCAGGCCCATGGCCTTGGCCTTCAGCACCATCTCGAGGGTCAGCGCGCCGCCGGCGGAGGAGCCGAAGACCGCCATGTTTTTCGCGTCGTGCTCGCGCAGCGCCGCCTGCCATACCGCGATCACGTCGTCGAGCGCGGCCGGGAAATAGGCCTCCGGCGGCATCCGGTAGTCCACCGAGACCACCCGGTAGCCGCCCAGCCCCGCCATCAGGATGGCTTCCGGCAGCCCGGCCTCGCCCGGGTTCAGCACGTAGCAGCCGCCATGGACATGGATCAGCAGGCGGTTGCGGTTCTCCGGCCTGATGTCCCGCGGGGTGACGCGGAAGACCTTCACCCCGCCCATCTCGGCCGGCTCGACATCCACCTTCAGGCGGTCCTTCAGGCCCGGCAGGCCCTGCCGGGTCGCCGCGGCGCCTGCCTCGGCCAGCTTGCGCCAGCCTTCCGGCGTGGTCGGCGGGGTGTTCCAGCCGGTGCGCAGCGGCAGGCCGATGATCTTCTGCATCTGCGGGCTGACCGTGCCCGGCACCGGCAGGCTGCGGGCCGGCAGGTCGCGCGGCGGCGACCCTTGGGCCAGGGCGGCCGGGGCATAGGCGAGCACAGCGGCGGCGAGCGCATGGCGCAGGGCGGGCATGGCCGGTTTCCTCCTGGATTGGCCGCCACTCCACCGCAGGCACCGCCGGCCGGCAAGCCGCGGGGGGCTTGACCCGGCCCCCATTTGCGGGCGGAACCCGGGGCGAGGGAGACCGCGATGCCGTCGATCGAGCTGAAGATCCTGGATGCCAGGCTGCGGGACTGGGGCCTGCCGCGCTACCAGACCGCGATGGCCGCCGCCATCGACCTGCTGGCCTGCCTCGACGCGCCCGTCGAGATCGCGCCGGGCAGCGCGCCGGTGCTGATCTCCTCCGGCATCGCCATCCATATCGGCGATCCGGGCCTGGCGGCGGTGGTGCTGCCGCGGTCGGGCCTCGGCCACAAGCAGGGGCTGGTGCTGGGCAACCTGGTTGGCCTCATCGATGCCGACTATACCGGCCCCATCATGGTCAGCGCCTGGAACCGCAACGCCGCGGGCACGCCGCCGATCCGCCTCTCGCCCGGCGACCGTTTCGCGCAGCTGGCCTTCGTCCCCATCGTCCGGCCCGACTTCGCCGTGGTGGACGAGTTCACCGCCCCCTCCGGGCGCGGCGCGGGCGGCTTCGGCAGCACTGGTCGCTGATCCCGCAAGGCCCCATATCGTTCCCATGGACCTCGATTTCACCGACGCCGAGCTGCACCGCTATTCGCGCCACATCCTGCTGCAGGATGTCGGCGCGATCGGCCAGGCGAAGCTGCGCGCCGCCCGCGTGCTGATCGTCGGCGCCGGCGGGCTCGGCGCGCCGCTGGCGCTGTATCTGGCCGCGGCCGGCGTCGGCACCCTCGGCCTGGTGGACCACGACGCGCTGGAACTGTCCAACCTGCAGCGCCAGGTGATCCACGCCACCGCCCGCATCGGCCGCAACAAGGCGGAAAGCGCGGCGGAAACCCTGGCCGGCCTCAACCCCGAGGTCACCGTCGACATCCATCCGGTGCGCATGGATGCCGCCACCGCCCGGGCGCTGATCCCGCGCTACGATCTGGTCTGCGACGGCACCGACAATTTCGCCACCCGCTTCCTGCTGGGCGACGCCTGCCACCTGCTGGGCCGGCCCCTCGTCTCGGCGGCGGTGCTGCGCTTCGAGGGGCAGCTTTCCACCTACAAGTCCCATCTCGGCGCGCCGCACCCCTGCCACCGCTGCCTGCACCCGGAACCGCCGCCGGACGGCCTGGTGCCCTCCTGCTCCGAGGCCGGGGTGCTCGGCGCCGTCACCGGCGTGATGGGCACGCTGCAGGCGACCGAGGTGCTGAAGGAGATCCTCTCGATCGGGGAGGGCATGTCCGGCCGGCTGCTGCTGTGGGACGCGCTCGACACCCGCTTCCGCACCATCCGGCTGAAGCGCGACCCCGGCTGCGCCCTCTGCGGCGAGGCGGCGACCATCCGCGACCTCGCGGCCCATGCCGCGCCGCCGCCGCTGGTCTGCAGCTCCGCCTGAATGGCGCAGCCCCTCGGCATCCTGCTGCTCTCGGGCGGGCATGAGCGGGCGCACTACGCCCTGGTCCTGGCCACCGGCGCCGCGGCGCTGGGCCGCCCGGTCACGCTCTTCGCCACCAATGCCGGCTGCCGCCTGTTCCTGGCCGACCAGCCCCTGCCGGCCGACCCGCGCGAGGCCATGCTGGCCGAACGCGGCGTCGCCGGCCTCGCCAGCCTGCTCGACGCCGCCGGCGAGCTCGGCATCCGCCGCATCGCCTGCGAGGCCGGCCTCCGCGCCGAGGCCATCCCCGCCGCCGCCCTGCTGCCCGATGTCGAGGTCGCCGGGGTGGTGACCTTCCTCGGCGCGGTCGGCGAGGGCCAGATCGTCACCGTCTAGCTTGACCCGGACGGCGTCGGCTTGGCATGCCAGCGGGGTGACGAACCCAATCCGCGCCGCGCTGCCCGCGCTTCTCCTCCTGCTCGCGCTGCCGGCCTGGGCACAGACCAGCCTCGGCCAGCCGGGCAGCCTGCCGCCGCCGCGCGCCGCCGCGCCCGCGCCGGCCCCCATCCCCACCCCCGGCCCGCCGAAGCCGCCCGCGAAACCCCAGGCCACGGCGCCGGCCAAGCCCGACAAGGCCGCTCCGGCCAAGCCGGAGAAGGCGGTCCCGGCCAAGGCGGAAAAGCCGCCTCGCCCGCCGCCGACCCTGCAGCAGCGCCCGGGCACCAGCAATTCCGCCAAGCCGGCCACGCCGCCGGCCGCCCGCCGCAAGGCCGCGCCCGCCGCCGCCGCCGCGGGGGCCGCCGCCGGGGCCGCCGCGGTCGTCCTCCCGGCCAAGCCTGCCGCCCCGGCCCTGCCGCCGAAGCCCGCGGTCGGCAGCGCCACCGGCCTGCCCCTGCCGCGCTTCGCCGCCCTTGGCTCCAACCAGGTCAACCTCCGGATCGGCCCCGACCTGCGCTACAAGATCGAGTGGACCTACCAGCGCAAGGACCTGCCGGTGCAGATCGTCGACGAGCACGAGAACTGGCGCCGCATCCGCGACCCGGACGGCACCGAGGGCTGGGTGCAGCGGCCGCTGCTCACCTCCCGCCGCAGCTTCCTGGTGCTGGGGGAGGAACGCGCGCTGCGCCGCCGGGCGGAGGATGCCGCCGACCCGGTCGCCCGGCTCAAGCCCGGGGTCATCGGCGCGATCCGCAAATGCGAGGCCGAGAGCCCCTGGTGCGAGGCCAAGGTCGGCGACTACCGCGGCTGGATCCGGCGGTCCGAGATCTGGGGCGTGGCGGCGGAGGAGGCAATCAACTGAGCCGCGGCACCGCGCGGCGGTGATCCCCGGGCGGACGGGGGATGCCGCCTGCCCAGGCCTTGCGATCCGCCCGCCGCCCCCGCACCCTCGCCGCATGTGGCGCATCGGCATCGACCTGGGCGGGACCAAGACGGAGATCGCCGCGCTGGACGCGGCCGGTGCGGTCCGGCTGCGCCGCCGGGCGCCGACCCCACGCGACTATGCCGGGGTCATCGCCCTGGCCGGCACGCTGGTGGAGGCGGCCGAGGCGGAGCTCGGCGGGCCGGCGACCGTCGGCATCGGCATCCCCGGCAGCCTCTCGCCCGCCACCGGGCTGGTGCGCGGGGCGAATTCCACCTGGCTGAACGGCGGCCGGCTGGATGCCGACCTCGCGGCCCGGCTGGGACGCCCGGTGCGGCTGTCGAACGACGCGAACTGCCTCGCCATGAGCGAGGCGGCGGACGGCGCCGGGGCGGGGTACGCGACGGTCTTCGCGGTCATCCTCGGCACCGGGGTAGGCGCCGGGATCGTCACGGGCGGGCGAATCCATGAAGGCCGCAACCGGGCCGCCGGCGAATGGGGCCACAACCCGCTGCCCTGGATGACCGCCGAGGAATACCCCGGCCCGCGCTGCTGGTGCGGCCGGCAGGGCTGCATCGAGGCCTTCCTCTGCGGCCCGGCCCTGGCCGCCGCGGCGGACGGCCCCGGCGCCCGCGACGCCAGCGGCCTGCCCGCCCGCGCCGCCGCCGGCGATGCGCCGGCCGCCACGGCGCTGGAGCGGCACGCCGACCGGCTGGCGCGGGCCCTGGCGCATGTGGTCAATATCCTCGATCCGGACTGCATCGTCCTGGCGGGGGGATTGTCGAACATGGAACACCTGTACCGGGAGATCCCGGCGCGCATCGCGCCGCACGTCTTCAGCGACACGGTGACCACGCCGCTGCTGCGCGCCCGGCACGGCGACAGCTCCGGCGTGCTGGGCGCGGCGCGGCTGTGGGACGCCGCGCGATGATGGCCGGCATCCGCCCCGGCCTGCTGTACGGCCTGCTCGCCTTCCTCGCCGGCGCGGTGCTGGGGACGATCCGCGACCTGGCGCTGGCGCCCAGCATCGGCAGCCTGGCCGCGGCGGTGGTGGAAGCCGCGGTGATGGCCGTGCTGGTCTGGCTGGCGGCGCGCTATGCCGTGCGCTTCCTGCCGGTGGATGCGCGGCGCGAATCGCGCGCCGGCATGGCGCTGGCCGCGGTGCTGCTGGTGCTGCTGGCGGAGATTGGCCTCGGCGCCGCCTTCGAGGCAACGGGGCTTGCCGCGCAGCGCCCGCCGCGCGGCGGGGTGGAGGAGTCGATCGGCCTGCTGCTGCTGGCCTGGATGGCGGCGCAGCCCTTCCGGGTGCGGCAGGAGGGCTGATGCCCGCGCTCTGCCGCGACTGCTTCCTGGGCGTGCCGGAGGACCGGGCGCGCTGCCCGCATTGCGGCTCCCGCCGCGTCGTCCGGCATGCCGAGCTGCTCGGTTTGACCGTCGCGCATGTCGATTGCGACGCCTTCTATGCCAGCGTCGAGAAGCGCGACCGGCCGGAATTGCTGGCCCGCCCGGTGATCGTCGGCGGCGGCCATCGCGGCGTGGTCTCGGCCTGCTGCTACATCGCCCGGACCAGCGGCGTGCGCAGCGCGATGCCGATGTTCAAGGCGCTGCGGCTCTGCCCCGATGCCGTCGTCATCAAGCCGGAGATGGCGAAATACGTCGCCGCGGCAAGGCAGATCCGGGAACTGATGGAGGCGCTGACGCCGCTGGTCCAGCCGCTCTCGATCGACGAGGCGGTGCTGGACCTGGCCGGCACCGCGGCGCTGCACAAGGCGCCGCCGGCCGCCGTCCTCGCCCGCTTCGCGCGCGCGGTGGAGACCCAAGTCGGCGTCACCGTCTCGATCGGCCTCGCCCCGAACCGGCTGCTCGGAAAGCTGGCGGCCGAGCGCGACAAGCCGCGCGGCTTCGCCGTGGTCGGCGCGGCCGAGGCCGCCGCCTGGCTGGCGCCGCAGCCGGTCACCGTGCTGCCCGGCGTCGGCCCGGCGCTGGCGCGGCGGCTGGAGGCGGCGGGCTTCACCCGGCTCGGCCAGCTCGCCTCCCTGGATGCGCGGGAGGCGGCGCGGCGCTTCGGCGAGGAGGGGCCGGGGCTCGCCGCCCGCGCCCGCGGCGAGGACAGCCGCCGGATCGACCCGGCGCGGGAGACCAAGAGCGTCAGCGCCGAGACCACCTTCGATGCCGACCTCGCCGATCTCGCCGCGCTGGAGGCGCCGCTCTGGCGGCTGTGCGAGAAGCTCGGCCGCCGGTTGAAGGAGAAGGAGCTGGCCGCCGCCGGCGTGGTGCTGAAGCTGAAGACCGCGGGCTTCGCCCAGCGCACGCGCAACACCCGGCTGCCCATCCCGACCCTGCTGCCGGAGGTGCTGTTCGCCGCCGCCCGCCCGCTGCTGGCGCGGGAGGCGGACGGCACCGCCTTCCGGCTGATCGGCATCGGCGCGCAGCCGCTGGCCCCGGCGGCCGGCGCCGACCGCGGCGACCTGGCCGATCCGGGCGCGCCGAAGCGGGCGGCGCGGTGGCAGGCGGTGGAGGCGGTGCGGGCGAAATTCGGTGAGGCGGCCCTGGGGCTGGGGCGGGGGTTGAAGGGGCGGTAGGGCCGAGGCCGGACCGGCCGCCTCGCCGCCAGGCGCGACCCGCGCGCCGCGACCTGCTCAGCCGCCGAGCTGCGACCGCACCGCCGCCAGCTTCTCCGGGTTGCGCACGACATAGATCGCGCCGATGCGGCCGTCGCGGAGCTCGAGCGCCGTGGTCTGCGGCAGGCCGTCCGCCTCCAGCGTCACATAGCCCGGCAGCCGGTTGATCCGGCCGAGATGCACCAGCGGCACGGCGGCCTCGACCCGCTTGCGGGCGAGGCTGGCAAACAGCCGGACGATCCGGTCGACGCCGCGGATCGGGTTCAGCGCCGCTTGGCGCCGCCCGCCGCCATCGCTGAGCAGCACCGCGTCCCGCGCCAGCAGGTCGCGCAGCGCCGCCTCGTCGCCCCGGCGCGAGGCGGCGAGGAAGGCGCCGGCGATCCGCCGTGCCTCGGCATCGGTCACGGCCTGGCGGTGGGGCTGGTCCCGGCCCTCCTCCTGCAGCCGGACGCGGGCGCGGGTCGCCAGCTTGCGCAGCGCCGGCTCGGTGCGGCCGAGCAGGCCGGCGATCTCGGCGAAGGGCGTCTCGAACAGGTCGTGCAGGATGAAGACCGCGCGTTCGGCGGGCGAGAGCCGCTGCAGGGTCAGCAGGAAGGCGACCGAGAGGTCGTCGGCGAATTCGCGGGCCGCCTGCTGCGGCGGCTCGGGGCTGTCCAGCACCGGCTCCGGCAGCCAGGGGCCGACATAGGCCTCGCGCCGGTGCCGGGCGGATTTCAGGTGGTCCAGGCTGAGCCGGGCGGCGGCCTTCAGCAGCCAGGCGCGCGGCACCACCACCTGCGCGCGGTCGGTGCCGTGCCAGCGCAGGAAGACCTCCTGGGCGATGTCCTCGGCGGTCGCCCAGGACCCCGTCATCCGGTAGGCGAGCCCGATCAGCTCGGCCCGCAGCGGCACGAAGTCGCCGACGGGGTCGGTTCCGGAAGCGGGCTCGCCCGGCATGCTCAGGCCGCCGCGGCGGCCACCGGCGCCTGGCCCGGCACTGCGCGGAAGCCGATCGCCAGGCGGTTCCAGGCGTTGATGGTGGCGATCAGCAGCGACAGCTTGACGATCTCCTCCGCCGAGAAGTGCGGCGCCAGCGCCGCATAATCCGCATCCGGCGCATGGCTTGCCGCGACCAGCGTCAGCGCCTCGGTCCAGGCCAGCGCGGCGCGTTCCCGCGGCGTATAGTGCGGCGCCTCCGCCCAGGCATCCAGCAGGAAGAGCCGCGCCGCGGTCTCGCCGGCCTGCAGCGCGTCGCGGGTGTGCATCTCGATGCAGAAGGCGCAGCCGTTGATCTGCGACGCCCGGGTCTTCACCAGGTGGATCAGGCCGGGTTCCAGCCCGCTGGAGGCCACCGCCCGTTCCAGCGCGAGCATGGGCTGCAGCACCTTCGGGGCGACGGCGAAGTAGTCGAGGCGGGGGGTCATGGCGGGCTCCTGCAGGGGTTTCGCCCCAAGGACGAGGCAGCGGCGCCGAATGTGACCCGCCGCCGGCAGAAAAATCCGCCCGTCGCCGTCACATCGCCCCGCCCCGCCTCGTCCTGAACCGGACAAATGGAGCGGCAGGGCATGAGGATCGTGGTCATCGGCGGCACCGGCCGCATCGGCGCGCAGGTGGTGGACCGGCTTCGCCGGCAGGGGCACGCGGTGCTCGCCGCCTCGCCCGCCCGCGGCATCGACAGCGTGACGGGCACAGGGCTGGCGCCGGCGCTGGCCGGCGCGCGGGTGGTCGTCGACCTGTCGAACGCACCCTCCTTCGAGGACCGGGCGGCGATGGAATTCTTCCAGGCCTCGACCCGCAACCTGCTGGCCGCGGGGGCGGCGGCGGGCGTCGGCCACCATGTCGCGCTCTCGATCGTCGGCACCGACCGGCTGCAGGAGAACGGCTATTTCCGCGCCAAGCTGGCGCAGGAACGGCTGGTCGAGGCAGGGCCGGTCCCCTGGACCATCCTCCGCTCGACCCAGTTCCTCGAATTCCTCGACGGCATCATCGAGGGCGGCGCCGGGCCGGGCGGCATCCGGCTGCCCGCGGCGCGGTTCCAGCCGATCGCCGCGGCGGATGTCGCGGCCATGGTGGCGGATGCGGCGCTGCAGCCGCCGGCCAACCGCATGATCGAGATCGCCGGCCCCGAGCGCGTCGGCATGGCCGAGCTCGCCGGCCGCTACCTGGCGGCGCGGGGCGATGCGCGCCGCGTCGTCGCGGACCCGGCGGCGCGGTATTTCGGCGCGGTCATCGACGACCGCGCGCTCACCGCCGGGGAGGACGCGCGGCTCGGCCCGACCCGCATCGCCGACTGGCTGCGCGCCGCCGCGCCCGCCCATGCCTCCTGACCGGGACCTTGCATCCATGCCGCGCAAGACGATCGCCGCCCTCGCCTTCCTCCTGGCCTCGATCGCCGCCGCGGTGGCGCAGGGCCTGCCGCCCGGGGAGGCCCGGGTGACCCAGATCTATGCCCATCCGCTGCCGAACCTGCCGGGCAAGAGCCTGAAGGGCGTGCTGGTGGAATACGGGCCGGGCAGCGGGTCGCCCCCGCATACCCATGCGCCATCCGCCTTCATCGCCGCGACCGTGCTGGACGGCGCGATCCGCAGCCGGATCAACGGCGGGCCGGCCCAGGTCTACCAGGCGGGCGAGAGCTTCACCGAGCTGCCGGGCGACCACCATGGCCTCAGCGAGAATGCCAGCGCCACCGCGCCGGCGCGGCTGCTCGCGGTCTTCGTGGTCGATACCGCCGATGCGGTGCTGACCATCCCCGACCGGCGCTGAGGCCGCATCGCGCCTACTGCGCCGGGATGGTCACGATCGGCGTCGGCTGGCCCTGGCCGCTTTCCGCCAGCACCTGCAGCACATGGGCGAAGGTGAAGGCGCCCTTCGACCTGTAGTCGCCCGAATCGATCCAGAACCACCGGCCGCGGTACTGCACCGCGGCGTAAGGGTCGGCCGGGGCGCGGTCGCCCTGCCGCACCCGGATCAGCCGGTCGCCCGGCTCGGTCGGCCGGGTCTCGCCATGCGCCACGTCGGCCGCCGAGACCTCGATCTGCGCGCCCAATTCGTACAGCACCTGCAGCACCGACCGCGTCAGCACCGCCATCTGGCCGGGCCGCCGCGGCTGCCGGCCATAGACCACCTCCAGCTCCCGCGTCCCCGGCGGCAGGCCGAGCAGCCGGCCCACCTGCCGCGCCGCCTCCCCGGTCGGCCCGTTGCCGTCGCCGAGCGCCAGGAACACCCGCGGCGAATGCGGACCCGGCTCGAACCGCAGGCTGACCGCGCCTGCCGCCTGGATGGTCCGCAGCGCATGCATCAAGGCGAGGAACCCGCCCGAGGGGTCCTGCGACTGCCCCTCCTGCGTGGTGGCGTTCGGCAGCCCGTTCACCGACTGCACGCCGAGCCGGAACAGCAGGTCCATCGGCGCGCCGCTCTGCGCCAGCGACAGCAGCTCGGCCGGGGCCAGCGGCCGCAGGTAGGACTGCGCGAAGCGCTGCCCGGTCACCGGGGTGAAGGTGAAGGTCGGCCGCGCGGTGTACTGCACCGTGCCGCCGACCGTCGCGTAATTGCCCGGCCCGGCGCTGGGATAGGCGTTCAGCCCGAGCTGCCCGGTGCTCTGCAGCTGGTAGCCGGAGATCACCTGGCTGACCGACAGGAAGCTCGGCACGTCGGCGTAGCGCAGCCGCACCATGTTCAGCAGCATCTGCCGCTTGAGCCCTTCCCCCAGCGCATCGGCATAGCCCATCTGGTCGCCTTCCAGCCGCTGCGGCCCGACGGCGGCGTTGCAGCCGGCGAGCCAAAGCGGGAGGCAGGACAGGGCCAGCGCGGCGCCGAGGCGGCGCCGGGATCGGGGCGGAGTTGGCAGGGGCATGCGGGACCAACGCGGCAGCGCCGCCGCGGATCGCCCGGCCCGGCATCGCCGCGGTGACAACCCGGGCGCTTGCCCTGCCCGGCCGGGACGCTCCAGGCTGGCGAGGGAGGAGGCCGCGATGGACGACCCGGACACCGACGACCACGCCGCCGGCCGCATCGCCGCCCGGCCCGGCCCGGCGGCGGACAAGCCCTGGCCGCTGCCGCCCGGGCTGCATCCGCTGGGGCTGGGCGGTGGGCGCGACGGGCTGCTGCGCGTCCCGGCCGCCGCGGCCCCCGGGGCGCTGCCGCTGATCGTCATGCTGCACGGTGCGACCGGCGACGCGACGCGGGCGCTGCGCCGCATCGCCCCGGTCGCCGAGGCCGCGCTGCTGGTGCTGCCGGACAGCATCGGCCGCAGCTGGGACGTGCTGGAGGGCGGCTACGGGCCCGACATCGCGCGGATCGACGCGGCGCTGGCCCGCATCCTGGCGGACTGGCCGGTCGATCCCCGGCGGATCGCGGTGGCGGGCTTCTCCGACGGCGCCTCCTACGCGCTGTCCCTCGCGCTGATGAACGGCGCGCTCTTCACCCATGCGCTCGCCTTCTCGCCCGGCTTCGTGGCGCCGCTGCGGCTGGAGGGCCGGGCGCGGCTCTTCCTCAGCCACGGCACCCGGGATGCGGTGCTGAACGTCGACCTCTGCAGCCGCCGCCTGGTGCCGAAGCTGCGCCAGGCCGGCTACCCGCTGATCTACCGGGAATTCGAGGGCGGGCATGAGGTGCCCGAGGACATCGCGGTGACGGCGCTGGCCTTCCTGATGGCGGCGTGACCGCCGGCCGGCTATTCGGGCCGCGCGAAGGTCTGGTGCGGCACCCGGATCCGGCAGCGCAGCCCGGTCAGGTGCCAGGCATGCTCCATGCTGCCGCCGATCTGGCGGATCAGCCCGGTCGTCAGCCGGGTGCCGAAGCCGTGCCGCTCGGGCGGGCAGTCGATCGGCGGGCCGCCCAGCTCGGTCCATTCCAGCAGCAGGTCGGCGGAGTCCGGCTCGACGTGCCAGCGCAGGTGCAGCGATCCCGTCGGCACCGAGAAGGCGCCGTGCTTGGCCGAATTCGTCGCCAGTTCATGCAGGAACATGCCGAGCGGCTGCGCCGCCTCGGCACTGATCCGCACCGCCGGCCCGTCCAGCCGCAGGCGCCCCGGCGGACCGGCGAAGGGGGCCAGTTCGCGCTGCGCCAGCAGCTGCAGGTCCGCCCCTTCCCAACGCGCCTCGGCCAGCAGGGAATGCACCCGGGCCATGGCCAGGATCTTCTGCTCCACCCGCCTGGCGAACTGCGCCGGCTCGTCGCGCGGCACCAGGCGCAGCAGGGCGGCGACGACCGCCAGGACATTCTTGGCGCGGTGGTCGATCTCGCGCCGCAGCAGGGCTTCCCGGCCCTGCGCGACGACGGTGCGGTCGAGCACCGCCAGCAGCCCCGCCAGGGCCAGCACGGTGAGCCCGCGATTGGTCCACATCACCCCGCCATGCGTGCCCGGCAGGCTTGCCAGGCCGATCAGTCCGGCCAGCACCGTCAGGCTGCAGGCCGCTGCGCCGATGCCGGCCAGCCAGCGCCGCGAGCGGCTCCCGGCGGCGAGGACCATGGCGATGAGGTAGAAGACGCCGACCACGAAATCGGCCGGCGTGACGCAGTCCAGGCCGAAGACGCCGGCGGTGAGGAGCGTCGACAGCAGCTGGCTATGCGGCAGGGAGGCCCGCCGCATCCCGTTCCGCAGGGCGGCAAGGGCGCCACCGGCCCACCGCTGCCGCTTCACTTGAACCTTCCGGGCGGGTGACAATACACCCTTTTCTCTGCGGCGGTTGATCGAGCTTATCAAGCGGAATCCTGTGCGAAATCAGAGTATCCGTAACGCTTGAGTTGGTATTCGCGGATTTGAGCCGCCGTTTCCGGTGGTTATTGCACAAGGACCGGTGAGATCACGTCGACAGGATGGCGCGGATGCTTTCCGCCCGGCGGCGTTGCTGGACCCGTGGTGGCCGGCCGGGCTGCCGCGCCGGCGCCGCCGGCATCCCCCGGTTGAGCCCCACCGCCGCCGGTGCGAGGCTCGCCGCCAAGCAACCGGAGGGAACGCGGCATGGACAGCATCGAGGAGGGCCTGAAGGGCAAGGTCGCCATCGTCACCGGCGCTGGCTCCCGCCCCGGGGAAGGCGTCGGCAACGGCCGCGCCGCCGCCATCCTGCTGGCCCGGGCCGGGGCCAGGCTGGTCTGCGCCGACGCCATCATCGGCTGGGCCGAGGATACCAGAAGGATGATCGAGGCCGAGGGCGGCGAGGCCGTCACCGTCGAGGCCGACGTCACCAAGCCCGCCGATTGCCGGAGGATCGTCGAGGCCGCGACCGCCCGCTGGGGCCGGCTCGACGCGCTGGTCAACAACGTGGGCATCTCCGGCCCGAAGGGCACGGCGGAGGAGGTGGACCCGGAGGACTGGGCGCAGGGCCTGCTGGTGAACGTCACCTCGATGATGCTGATGGTGAAATACGCCGTGCCGGCGATGCGCGCGGCGGGTGGCGGCGCCATCGTCAACATCGGCTCGGTCGCCGGGCTGAAGGGCGGGCACCCGTCGCTGCTCTATCCCACCTCCAAGGGCGCGGTGGTGAACATGACCCGCGCCATGGCGGTGCATCATGCCAAGGACGGCATCAGGGTGAACTGCGTCTGCCCGGGCATGGTCTACACGCCGATGGTCCAGGCCAACGACATGACGCCGGCGAAGCGCGAGGCGCGGCGGAAGCGCAGCATCCTGCAGGTCGAGGGCTCGGGCTGGGACATCGGCGCCGCGGTCGCCTTCCTGTGTGGCGGCAATGCCCGCTGGATGACCGGGGCGATCGTGCCGGTCGATGCCGGCGCCACGGCGATCGCCGCCCTGCCGTCCGGCATCGGGTAGCCGGCCAGGGTCTTTCCTCATTCCCCTCGGCGGCATCCTGGCGCAGGATGCCGCCGACACGGGATTGTGATGAACCAGATCAGCAGCGCGCCGGCACCCCGGCCACGCTCCGAGGGCCGGCAGGACCAGGCGCCCTGGCGCGCCGCGGCGCTGCCCGCGGCGGCGCTGCTGCTGCCGCTGCTGCTGCTCGGCGCCAATGCCTGGGTCGGCTGGCAGGCCGCCTGGCGCGGGGCGGCGACCGAGCTGTCCCGCACCGCGGATGCGGCAGCGGAATACGCCACCCGCGTCCTGGCCGGCTACGCCTTCGCGCTCGGCCGGATCGGCGACCTGGTGCGCGGCCTGCCGGATGCCGGGATCACCGCGCGGGAGGCCGAATTGCACGCCGAGCTGCACCGGATCCTGGCCGACCTGCCGCAGGCCGAGGCCGGCTTCGTCATCGACCGGCACGGCTACCCGCTGCTCGGCGCCAACATCTTCCCGATCCCGCGCGGCGTGCCGACCGCCGTCGACCGCAGCTTCTTCCTGGCGCTGTCCGGGCCGAACCCGCCGGCGCTGCATGTCAGCGAGGTCTATCGCAACAAGTGGGACGGCACGCCCTTCTTCGCGCTCAGCCGGCGCCGGGTCGGTGCCGGCAACGGCCTGCCCGAGGGCGAATTCGACGGGCTGATCAACGTCTCGGTCTTCCCCGACACGATCGGCGAAGGCATGCGCTACCTGCTGCGGGAGGCCGACGACGCGCTGTCCCTGGCCACGGTGGCGGGGGTGGTGATCGGCCGCACCGGCGGGCTGCCCATGGCCCGGAGCCAGAGCACCCGGCCGCTGCCGGACGGGATCGACCGCGAGTTGCTGCCGGACGTGACCTCGATCGTCGATGGCCGGCAGCAGATGATCGCCCGCCGCCGGATCGAGGGATTCCCGCTCTATGTGGCGGCGCGGCGGCCGCATGCGACGATCCGCGCCGCCTGGTGGCGCGACCAGCGGGCGGCGCTGCTGTTCGGCCTGCCGGCCACGCTGGGGCTGTTCCTGCTCGCCCTGCGGGTGCAGCGCGCCCAGGCCCGGCTGGGCGCGGCGCTGGACGAGAGCGAGGACTGGCTGCGCCGCACCACCGAAGGCGCCGGCATCGGCACCTGGGAGAGCCACCGCGACCGCGGGACATTCGTCATCTCCGCCCAATGCCGCCGCGTCGCCGGCCTTCCCCCTGGCCGCAACTCGGTCAACCTCGCCAAAGTCCTGGCCCTGATCCCGCCGGCGGCGCAGCGGGAGATCACCGCCATGATGGCGACCGCGCGGCGGACCGGCCATGCCAGGATGGAGCTTCCCATCCAGCGGCCCCGGCCCGGCCTGCCGCCCGAGCCGGCCTGGCTGGCGGTGGAGGCGCAATGCCCCGAGCCCGGCGGCGCGGCCGCGGGCCGCGTGGTCGGCATCGTCTACGACATCACCGCCCGCCGCGCGGCGGAGGAACGCGCCGCCCTGCTGCTGCGCCGCAGCGTGGAGCAGCAGGAGGCCGAGCGGCTGCGCATCGCCCGCGACCTGCACGACCGGCTCGGCCAGCATCTGGCGCTGCTGCACCTGGAACTCGGCGGGCTCGCCGCCGACCCGGCGCCGGCCGCCCGCGCCGTCCGGCTGCAAGCCATCGCCTGCGCGATCGGCGAGGAAGCCAACCGCCTGGCGGTCGAGCTCCGCCCTACCGCGATCGACGACCTCGGGCTGGAGACCGCGCTGCGCCAGCTGGTCGAGGAATGGGGCAGCCGCACCGGGCTCGGCAGCGAGATCCACCTGCGGCTGCACCCGGGCCGCCTGCCGCTGCCGGTCGAGACCACGCTCTACCGCATCCTGCAGGAGGCGCTGAGCAACGTGGTGAAGCATGCCGGGGCGACGCAGGTCGGCGTCACCCTCGAGAGCAGCCGGTATCAGCTCCGCATGGTGATCGAGGATGACGGGGTCGGCATGCGGCCGGGCGGGCGCGGCGCCGGGCCGGCGGCGCTCGGCCTGCGCGGCATCCGCGAACGCCTGGCGCTGCTCGGCGGCAGCCTGGAGATCGAATCGGCGCCCGGCCAGGGCACCACGCTGCTGATCGGGGTGCCGCTGTGAACCGGCTGCGCATCCTGCTGGCCGACGACCACCCGGTGGTGCTGGCCGGCATCCGCGCCCTGGTCGAGGCGGAGCCGGACATGGAGGTGATCGCCACCGCGGCGGACGGCACCGCCGCCTTCGATCTGGCGGACCGGCTCCGCCCCGACGTCGCGGTGCTCGACATGTCGATGCCCGGGCCGAACGGCGCCGAGGTGGCGGAGCGGATCGCCCGCTACTGCGCGCAGTGCCGGGTGGTCATGCTGACGGTGCACGAGGACCGCGCCTATGTCCGCCGGCTGCTGGAGGTCGGCGTTGCCGGCTACGTGCTGAAACGGTCCGCCCCGGCCGAGCTGGTGCGGGCGATCCGCGCGGTGGCCGCGGGCGGCCTGCACCTGGACCCCGCGGTCGCCGCCCTGGCGATCTGCCGCGACCCGCCGCGGCCGGCGGCACCGGAAGCCGCCGCCGAGCCGACCGAGCGGGAGGCCGAGGTGCTGCGGCTGACCGCCGCCGGCCACGGCAACAAGGCGATCGCCCAGGCGCTCGGCATCGCGGTGAAGACGGTGGAGGCGCACAAGGCGAACGGCATGGGCAAGCTTGGCTTCCGCAGCCGGGTGGAGCTGGTCCGCTACGCCGCCAGCCGGGGCTGGCTGGGTTCCCTGCAGCCATGACGATAAGGGTTCTCCCTGATCGCCGCACAGGGAAGTCCCGGATGGCGACATCACGAAAATGAGAACACCCTGGTCGTATTATCGCAGGGGCGAGAGGATGGCGGTTTCGCGGCTGTTCGATTTGCGTCCAACACCGACCGGGCTGCACGACCCTGCCTGGGCGCTCAGCCGCTACCGCGGCGAATGCCGCGTGATCGCCGAAAGCCCCGACCAGGCAAGGCGTTTCGCCGACGGCGCCTTCCTCCTGCCGATGCGCGACAGCCTGGCCGGGCAGGCTTGCCGGTCGCCCTGGCAGCAGGCGGCGCTGGTCGAGGTCGTCACGCTGCCCGCCTACGGCGCGCGCAGCCACCGCCGCCGCGGCGAAGTGTGGTGCATCGCCCCCGCGTTCCATGGCGGCGCATGAACGTCGCCGACGATCGCCGGGGGGCCTGATGCGCACGCCGAAGCGCGCCGGGCCTGCTGCATCCTTCGGCGCGCCGCCGGACGCCGGGCAGCTGCGCCGGGCCGCCGAGGCGCTGGCCGGGTGCGAAGCCGCCAACCTGCGCCTGGCCGCCGAGGTCGCCCGGCTGGAAGGCGCCGCCGCCGGCTGGCAGGCCCTGGCGGAGAGCTGCGGCCTGGTCGCCTTCGCCTGCGACCCGCAGGGGGTGATCGGCTGGCTGACCCCGGCCGCCGTGGCCATCCTGCCCGGGGCCGGGCCGGGCCAGCGCCTGGCCGAGGCCACCTGCCGGCTCGACGGGATCGACCTGGCGGCGGAGGCGCGCCAGGTGCTCGACCGCGGCGCGCCGACGGAGCGCCGGGTCACCGCGCATGACGGCACCGAGGCCTGGCTGATGCGGCTGCTCCCCCATGCGGCGAGGCCGGGCGAGGCGGCGGCGGCGGGGGTGGTGGCCAGCTTCGTCCATGCCGGCCAGCCGGCGCAGGACGCCCTGCAGGCCACATTGATCGAGGAACTGAACCACCGCATCCGCAACACCGCCCAGGTGGTGCTGTCGGTCGCCAGCAGCACGCGGCGGCACGCCGCCTCGCTCGACGATTTCGGCCGCAGCTTCACCGGCCGGATCGTCGCCATGGGCCGCACCCAGGACATGGTGGCGCAGTCCGGCAGGGCCGGGGTGCCGCTGCGCGACCTGGTGCGGCGGCAGCTGGAACCCTATGCCAGCGACCCGGCCAGCCTGGTGATCGAAGGCCCGCCGGTGCAGCTGACCGCGAAGGCGGCCTTCGCGCTCGACCTGGTGCTGCACGAGCTGGCGACGAATGCCGCCAAGCATGGCGCGCTCTCGGCGGTGGGCGGCCAGGTCCGGCTGGCCTGGGCCGAGGCGCCGGCTCCCGAAGGGCCCGGCCTGGTGCTGCACTGGATCGAGACCGGCGGCCCCCCGGTGGCGCCGCGGCCGGCCCGGCGCGGCTTCGGCTCGGAGCTGATCGAGCGGCAGGTCCGCTACGGCCTCGGCGGCGCGGTCGCGCTGGAATTCGCCGCGACCGGGCTGCGGGCGGAACTGGTCCTGCCGCCGGGGGTGATGCCGGACGCCGCCGGCGGCGCGGCGGCCTCCCGGGCCTGAGTTGGCGGCGCGGCGTGCCGCTGGGCCTCAGTTGCGCGCATCCTCGCGGATCAGGTCGGCCGCCTTCTCGGCGACGCTCAGCACCGTGGCGTTGATGTTGCAGACGGGGATGTCGGGGAAGACCGAGGCATCGACCACCCGCAGCCCCGCCACGCCGCGCAGCCGGAGCCGCGCGTCCAGCGGCGCGGCCGGGTCGCCGCCCATCCGCACCGTGCCGCAGGGGTGGTAGACGGTGCCGCCGGTTTCGCGGGCGAAGTCCAGCAGGTCCTCGTCCGTCCCCGCCGCCGGGCCGGGCCGCGACTCGCCCAGCACGATCCCGGCCAGCGGCGGCGCCGAGAGCCAGCGGCGGGCGAGGCGGATGCCGCGCAGCACGCAGGCGCGGTCGGCCTCGGTCGCCAGGTAGCGCGGCGCGATGCGCGGCGCGGCGGCGGGGTCGGCGGAAGCCAGGGTGACGCTGCCGCGGCTTTCCGGCCGGCATTGCCAGACGCCGATGGTCAGGCCGGGCTCGGCTTCCGGCACGCCGATCCGCAGGCCGGGCCAGCGGCCGGCGCCGGGCTCGTCGGCCCAGGACAGCGGGCCGCCGTTGAGCTGGATGTCGGGTGCCTCCAGCCCCGGCGCGGTGCGGGCGAACAGCGAGAACATCCCCGGCGACCAGGTCAGCACGCCGGTCCCCCGCGTCGCCCAGCGCAGCGCCTCCAGCGGCAGCCGCCAGCCGGCGATGCGCCGGTTGGCCGACCAGCGGTGGCCGGCCAAGCGGAAGCCCATGCGGGTGATGTAGTGGTCCTGCAGGTTGGCGCCGATCCCCGGCATGTCGCGCAGCACCGGGATGCCGAGCGCGGCGAGCTGTTCCCCCGGCCCGATCCCCGAGAGCATGAGCAATTGCGGGGAGCCGATGGCGCCGGCGCAGAGCACCACCTCCCGCCGCGCCCGCACCACGCGCTCGGCGCCGCCCCCTTGGCGCAGCACGATGCCGGCGGCGCGGCCGCGCTCCAGCACGATGCGCAGCACCAGCGCCCGGTCCAGCACCGTCAGGTTCGGCCGGGCCAGGGCCGGGTGCAGGTAGGCGCGCGCGGCCGAGATCCGCCGGCGGCCCCGCCTGGTCTGCTGGAAGGTGGAGAAGCCCTCGCGCTCGGGCCCGTTCATGTCGGCCTGCACCGGCAGGCCGATGGCGCCGGCCGCCGCAGCCAGCGGGGCGACGATGGGCGGGACATCGGCCAGGTGTTCCACCGGTTGCGGCCCGTCGCTGCCGCGCTCGGCCCCGCCATCCGCGAAGGCCTCGTGCTTGCGGAAATAGGGCAGCAGCCCGTCCCAGCCCCAGCCGGTGCAGCCCTTCTGCGCCCAGAGGTCGTAGTCGGACGGATGCCCCCGCACATGGCCCAGCCCGTTGATCGAGGACGACCCGCCCCAGACCCGGCCGCGCGGATAGTCCAGCGCCCGGCCGCCGGTCGCCGCGTCGGGCTCGGTCCGGTAGCCCCAGGTCAGCCGCGGATGGCCCAGGATCTTCGCATAGCCGGCGGGGATATGGATCCAGGGGTGGCGGTCCGGCCCGCCGGCCTCGACGAGCGCGACCGTCGCGCCATCCGCCGAGAGCCGGTTGGCCAGCACGCAGCCGGCGCTGCCGGCGCCGATGACGATGTAGTCGTAGCCGCTCATGGTGCGGGTGCCTCCGGTCCGGCGGGGGCCACGTCGCGGGCGATGGCCAGGATCAGCCGGCGCAGCCAGGCATGGCCGGGATCGGCCTCGAAGCGGCGGTGGAAGACCAGCGACAGGCGGGTGTGCTCGACCGCGACCGGCGGGTCGCGCAGCACCAGCCGGTGCTCGACCGCGAATTGGCAGGCCAGCCGGGCCGAGAGGGTGATGACCATGTCGGTCCGCCGCAGGATTTCCGGCACCGCGGTCAGGTGCGCCACCACGGCGCCGAGGCGCCGGGGGTGCCCGGCGTCCCGCATCACCGCGTCCAGCGCCCCGTCGCGCGAGCCGTTGGGCGAATGCAGCAGATGCGGCACGCCGGCGAAGCGTTCGAGGGTGAGGTCGCCCTCGGCCAGCGGGTGGCCCGGCCGCATCAGGGTGCAGAAGGCCTCGGGCAGCAGCCGCAGCCGGGTATAGAGCGCCGGCGGCTCCGGCAGCACGCCGACCGCCAGGCTGGCCTGGCCGCCCTCCAGCAGGGAGGCCCAGTTGGTCCGGTCGACATGGGCGATGGCCAGCATGCAGCCCGGCGCCTCCCGGCCCATGCGGGCCAGCAGCGGCGGCGCCAGCACGGCTTCGGCGTATTCGCTGCAGCCGATCGGGAAGATGCGGTCGCTGGTCGCGGGGTCGAAGGGCGCGCGGGCGGCCAGCGTGTCGCGCAGCCGGTCGAGCGCCTCGGCCACCGGCCCGGCCAGCGCCTGGGCCAGCTCGGTCGGCTCCACCCCGCCGGGGCGGCGGAGGAAGAGCTCGTCGCCCAGCGCCGCGCGCAGCCGGGACAGCGCGTTGGAGACGGCGGGCTGCGAGAGGTGCAGCGTCTCCGCCGCGCGGGTCACGTGGCGCTCCCGCGCCACCGCGTCGAAGACCCGCAGCAGGTTGAGGTCGAGGCTGCCGAGATCGGCCAAGGATCCACCCCCGCATCATTCACCGGCGTGATGATGGCCGTTCCGACCCCGCGTTGGAAGCGCGCCGCGGCGGCGCTGCATCCTGCCGTCCACCGCGGCGCCCCCGCCGCCCCACCTGACGGAGACCACGATGCCCGACGAGAAGACCACCGCCCCCTACGCCGCCCTGCTGCTGCGGGTCGGGATGGGCACGATGTTCCTGGCGCACGGCGCGCTGCTGAAGCTCGGCACCTTCGGGGTGGCCGGGACGATGGGGTATTTCGGCTCCATTGGTTATCCGCCGGCGCTCGGCGTCCTGGTCATTGCCGCCGAGATCCTGGGCGGGCTGGCGCTGATCCTCGGCATCGGGGTGCGGGTGGTCAGCCTGGCGCTGATCCCGCTGATGCTCGGGGCGCTGCTGCAGCATGCGGGCAACGGCTGGATGTTCGCCGGCAAGGGCGGCGGCTGGGAGTTCCCCGCCTTCTGGACGCTGGCGCTGCTGGTGCAGGCCGGACTGGGCGCCGGCGCCCTGGCGCTGGACCTGCGGGGCCTGGCGGCGGGCCGGCGGGCGGCGGCGGCCTGAGGCGCGCCGAGGATGCTTGGCGACGGCATGCTCGCTAAAAAGTGAACATGCCGTCGGACGGGACCAGGCGTCCCCATTCCCGGGCATCCGGTCAAAATGTAAACCCGCGGCGGCCCGATCGGGTGCCGGAGCATGGCCAGGGGCAGGAAAGCCGCGGTTCCCGGCTGGGACCAGCAAGGCGGTGAACCGCCCATGCAACAATTCGATGCATCGCAACCGCGCACGCCGCACGGAATATTGCATTCGCTGCGACATATCACTTTTATGCGATTCGGGTTTCGTCTAGGCACGCCGGAGTTCCAGAGCGCCGCCGGGGTTCCGATGACGATGCACAGCGCAAGCGGTCCCGGGCGGCAGCCGGCGGGATCCGACGCCCCCGATCTTTCCGTCCTGGTGGTCGACGACGAGCCGATGCTCGCAGAGGAACTCGCCGACGGCCTGCGCGAGGAAGGCTTCGCGGTGGAATGCGCCAATTCCGCCGTCGCCGCCCTGGCCGCGCTGCGCGCCGACCCCGGCATCGGCGTCGTCGTCTCCGACATCCGCATGCCCGGCGGCAACGGCCTCAGCCTCGCCGCCGAGGTGCTGCGCAAGGAACCCGAGGCCACCGCCCGCGGCGTCATCCTCATCACCGCGCATGGCTCGCTGGACCAGGCGGTGGAGGCGATGCGCAGCGGCGTCTCCGACTTCCTCACCAAGCCCTTCAGCCTGGAGGACGCCGCCCGCGCGGTCGGCGGCGCCATGCAGCGCACCCGGGCGCGCCGCGCCGACGCGGCCGAGCGCGTCGCCACCGACCGCCGCCTGGCGCAGGCCGAGCAGGCGGGCAACGACCTCGCCGGCCGGCTGTCCGAGGCCCTGGCGAAGCTGGAGGCGGCGCGGCCCTCGCTGCCGCCCGAGGCGGGTGAGACCGAGCACCGCCTCCGCCTGCTAGCGCACGAGCTGCGCACCCCGCTGGTGCCGGTGATCGGCTTCGCCGAATTGCTCGAAGGCGGCCATGCCAAGACCCCGGAAGCCGCCCAGAGCTACGGCCTGCACCTGCGCGAGGCCGGCGAGCGCATGCTGGAGACGGTGGACAAGCTGCTGACCTGGGAAAGGCTGCGCGGCGAGGCCCGCCGGCCGGCCGAGACGGTGGACGCCTATTGCCTGCTGACCGAGGCGGTCTCCCGTACCCGCCGGCTGGCCGGCCAGCGCGACGTCCGCGTGGCGCTCGGCCCGCTGGCCGGGACCGCGCTGCGGGTCGAGGTCGATGTCGTCGGCGCCGCCCTGGCCGGGCTGCTGGACAACGCCATCCGCGCCACGCCGGAACACGGCACCGTCGAGCTGGGCGCCGAGCAGGCCGGCGGGCTGGTCCGGCTGGTGGTGCGCGACCGCGGCCCCGGCGTCCCGGCCGCGCTGCTCGCCGATCCGGGCAAGCCTTTCGCGGTGGACGGCTCGGCGCTGACCCGCAAGCGGGACGGGCTCGGCCTCGGCCTGGCCATCGCCCGGCTGGCAGCGGCACGCCACGGCGGCCGGCTGGTGCTGCGGACGCGGCCGGAAGGCGGGACCGAGGCGGCCATCGAGCTGCCGCTGGCGTGAGCCCGGCGCCGTGACCCCCGGGTCCTGGTTGCGGGCGCGGCGGGGGCTGCTGCTCGGCCTCGGCCTCGCCTTGCTGCTGACCGGCGCGGCGCATCTGGCGGTCGAGGCCTTCCTCGACCACGAGCGGCGCCAGGCCGAGGCCGCGGCCTTCGTCGAGGCCGGGCGCGACGCCCAGGCGGCGCGGCTGACGCTGCTCCGCACGCTCGACGCCGTCGATACGCTGGTCCAGCTGATGCGCGAACGCCAGGTGCTGGCCGAGCGCGGCAACAAGGAAGGAATGGCGGGGCTGGAGGCGCTGGCCCGCAACGTGGTGGCGCGCCGCGCCTTCGGCGTCCTGCAGGTCGCCATGATCGGGCCGGACGGTCGGGTCACCTGGTCCTCGGTCGCCGGCTGGACGCCGGTCGACCTCTCGGATCGGCCGCATTTCCGCGCCCACCGGCCGGGGCCGGACGGTGCGGCGCCGGCCGACGCCCTGTTTGTCTCGGAGCCGGTGCTCGGGCGCGTCTCGGGCACCGTGACCGTGCAGGCGACCCGGCCGGTGCCGACCACGACCGGGCAGTTCGGCGGCGTCGCGGTGATCTCGCTCGACCCGGTCGATCTGGCCCGGCTGCTGCGCGAGCTGCTGTCGGACGAGAACGGGGTCATCTCGGTGTTCCGTGCGGACAGCACCTTGCTCAGCCGCAGCCACGACCCCGCCACGAGCATCGGCCGCCGGCTGAAGCCCGACAGCCCGACGCTGCGGCTGATCAGGGCCGGACAGGAGGGCGACGTCCGCACCAACGGCTCGATCGCCGGGCGCGAGATCCTCGTCGCCCTGCGGCGCGTGCCGGACACGGTGCTTTATGTCACGGCCCATATCGACGTCATCGCGGTCCAGGCGGCCACCCGGCAGGTCACGACCCTGCTGCGGGCCGGCGAGGTCGCCTTCGCGCTGCTCGCCTTCGGCGCCATCGGGCTGCACCACCAGCGCCGGCAGCGCCGCCGCGACCAGGTCGAGCTCGCCGCGGTCGAGGAGGTGCGGCGGGAGACGGCGATGGTGCTGGAAGGCCTGCCCGGCGCCGCCTACCGCGCCGAGCTCGACGCCCAGGACCGGTTCCGCTTCCTCTACGGCAGCCCCACCATCACCGAGCTGACCGGCATGCGGCGGTCCGAGCTGGCCGGGGTCGCCGACTGGCAGGCCCGCTGCGAGGCGGTGGACCCGCCGCAGGGCCTGCAGGCCCTCGTCGCCGCGGCGCGGCACGGGCCGCAGAGTTTCGACATGCTGTTCCGCCGCCCGGACGGCGCGCGGCGCTGGCTGCGCACCTCGGTGCAGCCGCTGCGCCGGCACGCCGACGGACGCTGCGAACTGGTCGGCTTCACCAGCGACGTCACCGAGCACCGCGAGGCGCTGTCGGCCATGGTCAACAGCGCCAAGCTGGCCACGCTGGGGGAGATGGCGACCGGCCTGGCGCACGAGCTGAACCAGCCGGTCTCGATCATGGCGCTGGCGGCGGAGAACACCGCCCGCGGCCTGCGCCGCCACGGCGGCGCGGCGATCCCCGACGCGCTGCTGCGGATGGACCGCATCGGCGCCCTGGCGCAGCGGGCCAAGGCGATCATCGACCACCTGCGCGCCTTCGGCCGCACCGATCCCGGGCCGCTGGAGGCGGTCGCGGTCGAGGAGGCGGTGGCCGGCGCCGCCATGCTGGCCGGTGCCGCGCTGCGCGAGGCGGAGGTCACCCTGGTGCTGGACCTGCCGGCCGGCCTGCCGCCGGTGCGCGGCCAGCTGCTGCTGCTGGAACAGGTGCTGATCAACCTGCTGCTGAACGCGCGCGACGCGCTGCTCGAGATCCCCCCCGCGGCGCGGCGGATCGCCGTCTCGGCCAGGCTGGTGGACCAGGCGGCCCCGGGCGGCGGGCCGGCGGAGCGCCGGATGGCGGTGACCATCGCCGATTCCGGGCCGGGCATCCCGCCGGCGGTGCTGCCGCGGCTGTTCGAGCCCTTCTTCACCACCAAGCCGACCGGCCAGGGCACCGGGCTCGGCCTGTCGCTCTGCCACGGGATCATGCGCTCGCTCGGCGGCATGATCGGCGCGGCGAACGGGCCGGCCGGCGGGGCCGAATTCCGCCTGCTGCTGCAACCGGCGGCGGCGGCGCCGGCCAGCCCCGGGGCCCTGGTATCCGCGCCCCCCTTGCCCGGCGCGCTGGCCGCCGACGCGGCTGAGCCGTAGTGCGAAGGCCGCCGGTCATGCTAACGCAAATCTTGACAACGCGTGCAGTTCATCGCGCTTGGGTTGTGGAGACCTGATGCCCTACCGGGTTGCGCTGGTGGATGACGAACCGGATTTCGCGGCCGAATTGGCCGCGTATCTCGAAGCGAACGGCTGCGCGGTGAGCCAGCACGGCAGCGGGGCCAGCTTCCTCGGCGCCCTGGTGGAGGACCGGCCGGACCTGGTCATCCTCGACCACCGGTTGCGCGGCGAGACGGGCATCGCCGTGTTGCGGCAGTTGCGGACGATAAGCGACCTGCCCTGCATCATGCTGACCGGGGCGGCGAGCGAGGTGGACCGCATCCTCAGCCTGGAGCTCGGCGCCGACGACCATGTGGAGAAATCCGCCTCGCCACGCGAATTGCTGGCGCGGATCAGCGCGGTGCTGCGGCGCACCGGCGCGCTGCCGCGGCGGGCCCAGGGCGAGGCCCTGTGGCGGCTGGACGATGGCCGGCGCGACGTGATCCGCCCGGATGGCCAGGGCATCGGCCTGACCGCGGCGGAATACCGGGTGCTGGCGGTGCTGGCGGCCCGCGAGGGCCAGGCGGTGGAGCGCGGGACGATCTGCGAGGAGGCCCTGGGCTGCGCCTGGCAGGCCGCCGACCGCCCGGTGGACGTGCCGGTGGCCAGGCTGCGGCGCAAGCTGGAGGGGCAGGATTGCATCCGCTCCCTGCGCGGGCGGGGGTACCTGTTCGTGGGGTTCGAGGCGGGGTGATGCAGGGAAGGCCAGGGAGGAGGTAGCCTCCCCGGACCCTCCTCCGTTTCTCCGAGTCGGCACCCGCCGCGCAGCGGGTGCCAGGCCCGGAGAAAGGAAGGGAGGGGTTCGGGGAGGGAATGCATTTCTTGCCCCGACCTTGCTTCCTCGGGGGGTTCGATGACGCGCCACGCCGCCCTGGTGATCGGCCTGGCGGTCGCCGCGGTCGGGCTCTCCACCACCCTGCCGCTGCCGCTCTACGGCGCCTATGCCGCAGCCGGCGGCCATGGCGCCGGCGCGCTGGCGCTGGCCTTCGCCTGCTACGCCACCACCGTCATCGTCACCGCGCCGCTGCTCGGCCCGCTGCCGGACCGCATCGGCCGCAAGCCCTGCGTGCTGCTGGGCCTGGGCTTCGCCGCGCTGTCCACCCTGGTGCTGATCCTGCAGCCGGGGCTGGCGGCGCTGGCCCTGGCGCGGGCAGCGCAGGGGCTCGGCATGGGCTGCGTCGCCGGCGCCGCGGCGGCCTGGGCGGCGGAGCTCGCCGGCGGCGGGGTCCGCGGCGCGGGGCAGGCGGCGCGCATCGTCGCCGCGGCGACGATCGGCAGCTTCGCGCTCGGCGGGGTGCTGACCCTGGCGGCGTTGTGGGCGGCGCCGCTGGCCTATCCGCCGGCGACCTTCGCGCTGCATCTGGGATTCGCCGCGCTGCTGCTGGTGCTGGTGGCGCGGCTGCCGGAGACGCGGGCACCGGACGCGCCGCGCGGCGCCTGGCTGCGCCGCCCGGCCTTCCCGCGCGGCACCTGGCCGACCACTTTGGCGGTCGTCCCCGGCTGGGGCGTGACCGGGACGGTGCTGACCAGCGTACCGGCGGCGCTGGCCGCGGCCGGGCTGCCCAAGGCCGGGCCGCTGGCGGCCTGCGCGATGATGGCGGTCGGCGTGCTGGCGCAGCTGCCGCTGCGCGGCCTGGCGCCGCGCCGGGCGGTGGCCGCGGGGCTCGGGCTGCTGGTGGCGGGGGCGGCGGCGTGCTTCTGGGGCGCGGCGATCCAGGCCCTGTGGCCGCTGCTGCTGGGCGGGGTCGCGGTCGGCGTCGCGGTCTATGCGCTGGTCTATCCCGGCGGGCTGGCGGCGGTGGCGGAGGCCGCCACGGGCGAGGAGCGGGCGCGGGCGGTGGCGGGGTATTTCGTCGTCGCGCATCTGGGCTTCAGCGCCGTGCCGCTGGCGGTCGGCCTGGCGGTGGATGCGCTGGGCGCCGCGGCGGCGCTGGGGCTGGCCTGGCTGGCGCTGGCTGCGACGGCGGCGGCGCTCGGCCGCCGGCTGCGCTGAGCCGAGCCGGTCAGAGCGGGCCGAGCAGCCCCAGTTCCATCGCCTTGATCTGCAGCGCCAGGTACTTCGAATTGATCCGGCATTGCGCCAGCTCGCCGGCGATGAACCACAGACCCTGCTGCGGCGTGCGCTTGTACATGTTGCTCAGCTCGCCGTCGGCGCCGATGCCCCAGACCGGCCCGATGCGCTCCACCATCGCCTCGCCCAGCGCGCGGCGGACGAGCTCCTGCTGCGGGTAGTAGCCGGTCGCCAGGACGATGAGGTCGGCCGGCAGCCGCGCCCCGTCCTTCAACAGCAGGCCGTCCGCGGTGAAGCATTCGATCCGGTCGTATTGCAGCAGGCCGATCTCGCCCTGGATCATCAGCGCCGAGCTGCCGGCATCGAGGTTGTAGCCGCCGCCGCGGCGGAAATACTTCATCTGGTGGCCGGTCTCGTCGGCGCCGACATCGTGCTTGAAGCCGATGCGCTTGAGCCCGTCGATCATCTCGCGGTCGAGCGCGACCATGCGCTGGGTCACCGCCTTGTAGGCCTTGATGACCAGCGGCGGCGGCGGCGAGGCGACGATCAGGTCGTTGTCCTCGAGCGCGCCCGGCTCGTCCCAGATCGCCTCGTTCAGCCGGGCGCTCGGGTTGATCGAGATCACCGTGGTCGAGCCGCGCTGGATGAGCGTGGTGTCCACGCCGTGGCTGTGCAGGTCGAGCGCGATGTCGTTGGCGCTGCTGCCGGTGCCGAGGATGAAGGCCCGCTTGCCGGCGAAGCCGGCGCCGCTGTCGAAGCCTTCCGAATGGATGACCTGGCCGGCGAAGTCACCCAAGCCAGGCAGGTCGGGGATCATCGGGTAGCTGCTGACCCCGTTGGCGAAGACGATGTGCCGCGGCCGGAGGGTGCGTTCGGTGCCGTCGCCGCGCTTCAGCCGGGCGGTCCAGCGGCGCGCCACCGCGTCCCAGCTGCCTTCGACGAATTCGGTGTCGGTCCAGCAGTTGATCTCCATGGCGTCGGCGTAGAATTCGAACCAGTTCCCCAGCATGTCCTTCGGGATGTAGGTCGGCCAGGTCGGCGGGAATTCCATGTAGGGCAGGTGGTTCAGGTGGATCGAGTTGTGCAGCGCCAGCGAATGGTAGCGGCGGCGCCAGCTGTCGCCGATGCGCGGCCATTTCTCCACCACCAGCGTGTCCACGCCCAGCTGGTTGAGCCGCGCGGCGATCGAGAGCCCGGCCTGGGCGGCGCCGACCACCAGCACCGCCGGCTCGCGGTCCTCGTAGGCGCTGACGCGGCGGCGCATGTCGGCCCAGTTGTCGCCGCCGAAATTGCGCGAATAGGCCGCGCCGGTCGGCCGGTTGGCGCCGATCCGCTCCTCGTGGCCGGTCAGCGCCTGCAGCGTGGTGGACAGCAGCCAGGCCCGGGGCGCCTCGCCCTCGGCCGGCGACAGGCGGATGATGCCGGCGCCGCGGCCCGCGGCGGTGGCGAATTCGAAGATCGCCTCGATGCTGTCGATCCCGAGCCGGGTGACCCGGCGCGGCGGCTTGCGGCCGCGCGGCACCCGGAAGCCCTGCGCCGCGGTGCGCGGCTGCTCCGCCGCCAAGCGCTGCGCGATGGCCTCGGCGCCGGCGACGGGGGTCATGTGCCAGGTGAAGGCGAGCACGTCGCGCCAATGCGCATCCGGGTGGAACAGCGCGCCGATGCGGCCGGCGTCGCCGGACCGCAGCGCCGCCTCGAAGGCCTCGATCCACACGGCGGCGGTGCGGCGGTGCTGTTCCGCCTGCCGGGCCTCGTCCAGCGCCTGCTCGAACTCGTCCATGCTTCCCTCGCCCTGCGGCAGTGCCCCGGGGCCCGCCGCTTGGCCGATGATAGTCAGACGACCGGCCTGGCGTCCATGCGGCGGGCGGCGGGCGGGATTCCGTTGCCTTTTCCGGCATGGAGGCGTAATAGGAATATCGTCAACGGCCCCGCCGCGCCGGTCGCCCGGCCCCATCGCCCGCCGGGCCGGCGCTTCAAATATTCAAATCGGCAAATGCTGAAGCCGTATCCGCCGCAACCCGCGCCCGGCCTGGCCTGCTGCGGAACCGGGCCGGATCGGCCTCAAGGAAATTGAAGCGAATTGCCCGGGATTTCAGGCTTCAGCCGCCTCAATTCCTGTGCCCTACCGCTCGCAGCGGATGAACACGGTGCTGCGCTGCGCGATCTCCCCCACATCCGCCGCGCTGCGTTCCGGCCCGGCGCTTTCGGCGAGGCGCGGGGTCAGGCCGGCGCGCTGGACGAAGCTCAGCGCCGCCTCGCCCTTCACCGCGAAGTTGATGTTCTGCGGGATGTCGCCGGTCGCCTGGGCCAGCTTCTGCGCATTCAGCTTGGACACCACCACGCCCACCAGGTGGCCCCGCATGTCGAGCATCGGCCCGCCCGAATTGCCCGGCTGCACCGGGGCGCTGACCTGGAACTGGCTGCGGTTGTCGGCCAGGCCCGACAGCCCGTTGATCTCGCCGCGCGTCAGCACGGCATCCGACAGGATCCCGGCCAGCGGGTAGCCGTAGACCACCACGCCCTCCCCGCGGCGGACGGCGGGGCCGCTGCGGAAGGCGAGCGCCGGGCCGGGCAGGCCGGGCACCGCCAGCAAGGCGAGGTCGAGCTTCTCGTCCACCCGGGCCGGCGGCACCGCGCCCAGCCAGCGGCCGTCGGCGGCGCGGACGATGACGCGGTCGCAGCCGTCGACCACGTGGTGGTTGGTCATCACCCGGTCGGGCGCCACCAGGAAGCCGGACCCGGTCGAGACCCGCTTGGCCTGCGCATTGGGCCGCTGCTGCGGCACCTGCGGGGCGGGGGTGACCGGCACCGGCATGGGTGCTGCGGGGCGGGCGGCGGCGGCCATCTCGACCTCCCGCACCGCGCAGATGTCCTGGTCGCGCAGCACGCTCTCCCGCCCGTCGGCCAGCACCAGGCGCAGGTCGAAGCGGCAGCCGGCGCCATCGGCCGGGGCGACGCGGAAGCCGCCGTCGGGCGTCAGCGCCCGGTTGCCCGGCAGCAGGTTGCCGCCCCAGTCGTTCTGCGCCCCGCGCGGGGTGCGCACGGCATGCAGCGCGGTGGCGTCGGTGCCGGTGCGGTTGACGATGCGGAAGGGCTGCGTCTCGGCCAGCGCGGGGGCGGCGAGCGACAGGGCGAAGGCGAGGGCGAGGGGGCGGCGCATGCGGCCGGCATGTCGGCGGATCGTGCCGGGGGTGTCAATCGGCAGCGTAGCGCCGCGCCGCCGTGGCCAGCGTGGCCAGCAGCGCCGCGGCCTCGCCCGGGCGGCGGGCGCCCATCGGCTGCGGCACCGCCTGCCAGCGGCCGGGGAAAGCGGCGTCGAGCGCCCCGCGCAGCACGGCGGCGACGGCCCGGCCGATGACAACGACATGGTCCGGGGCCAGCGCCGGCAGGATCGCCGCATGGTAGCGGTCCCAGGAGAGGCGGACCGCATCGGCATGGATCCGCGCTGCCTCGCGCGCCCCGCCCGGCCCGGCGACGGCGACGAGGGAGGCATCGGTCAGCCAGATCCCCCGCGCCCGCAGCCGCCGCAGCAGCGCCGCCTTGGCGGCGAGGCGCCGGGCCGGATCGGGGCAGGCGGCGCGGGTCGGGGCGGGCCGGCCGTCCAGCGCGGCGAACAGCCGCCAGTATTGCGGCGTGCCGGCATTGCCGGCGGGCAGGCCGGGGACCAGCGCCGGCTCGCCATAGGCCGGGCAATAGAGGTGGCGCACGAAGCCGGCGGGGAGCGGCCAGTCGAGGCCGGGCGGCAGGCGGATGGGGCAGGCCAGCTCGGCGGCGCCGGTCGCCATGTGGCTCTCGGCCAGCAGCAGCAGCCGGATGCGGGGCGGCCGGAAGGCCTGCCGCCAGGCCTCGGCCGCCAGCGCCGCGGCCGGCGGCTCGGCCAGCGGCAGGCACGCGGCAAGCGCGGAAAGGGCGGCGGCGAGGTCGGGCATGACGCGGAGATGGGGATGATCCGGCGCAAGGCGCGGGGGGCTTGACCCTCCCATGATGGGAAACCCCACATGGTCGGGCATCATGCCAGAAGCACCCATCTCCGCATCGCCTCCCCTGGGCCCGACCCTGGGCCCGACCCTGTCCCTGCCGATCGCCGGCATGACCTGCGCCGCCTGTGCCGGGCGGGTGCAGCGTGCCCTCGGCAAGGTGCCCGGAATCGCCGAGGCCACGGTGAACCTGGCCACCGAACGCGCCGAGTTGCACGGCACCGCGCCGCTGCCCGACCTGGTCGCGGCGGTCGAGCGGGCCGGGTATGCGGTGCCGGAGGCCCGCGTCGAGCTCGGCATCGGCGGCATGACCTGCGCCACCTGCGCGCTGCGGGTGGAGAAGGCGCTGACGAAGGTGCCGGGGGTGCTGGCCGCCAGCGTGAACCTGGCGACCGAGACCGCCTCCGTCCGGATGCTGGCCGGCACCGAGGAAGCCGCCCTGGCCGCCGCCATCGCGCGTGCCGGCTACAGCGTGCGGGCGGCCGAGACCACCGAGGCGGAGACCGCGGCGCAGGGCGGGCGGGAACGGCGCGACCTGATCCTCGCGGCGCTGCTGACCGCGCCCTTCCTGGCCGGGATGGTCGGGATGGCTTTCGGCGCCGACTGGATGCCGCATCCGTACCTGCAACTGGCCCTGGCCATCCCGGTGCAGTTCTGGCTCGGCGCGCGGTTCTACCGGGCGGGCTGGGCGGCGCTGCGGGCGGGCACCGGCAACATGGACCTGCTGGTGGCGCTCGGCACCTCGGCCGCCTTCGGGCTGTCGGTGTGGATGCTGGCCAGGCACGGCGAGCACGCCGCGCACCACCTGTATTTCGAGGCCAGCGCCACCGTCATCCTGTTCATCCTGCTGGGCAAGTGGCTGGAGGCGCGGGCGCGAAGGGCGACGGGTGCCGCCATCCGCGCCCTGCTCGAACTCCGCCCCCGCACCGCCCGGCGGCTGGATGCCAGGGGCGCGGAGGAGGAGGTGCCGGCCATCGCGCTGGCGATCGGCGACCGCGTGGTGGTGCGGCCGGGCGAGCGCATCCCGGCCGACGGCCTGGTGCTGGAAGGCCGCGCCGGCGTGGACGAGAGCGCGCTGACCGGCGAGAGCCGGGCGGTGGAGAAGGAGCCCGGCGCCACGGTCTCGACCGGCACCATCGCCCTCGACGGCCGCCTGGTGGTCGAGGCGCGGGCGGTGGGCGGGGAGACGGTGCTGGCCCGGGTCGCGGCGCTGGTCGCCGCCGCCCAGGCCAGCCGGGCGCCGGTGCAGAAGCTGGTGGACCGGGTCAGCGCGGTCTTCGTCCCCGTGGTGATCGGCATCGCCGCGCTGACCCTGCTCGGCTGGCTGCTGGCCGGCGTGGGGGCGGAGGTGGCGGTGCTGCGGGCGGTCGCCGTGCTGGTCATCGCCTGCCCCTGCGCGCTGGGCCTGGCCACGCCGGCCGCCATCATGGCCGGGACCGGCGCCGCGGCGCGGGCCGGCATCCTGGTGCGCGACGCCGAGGCGATCGAGCGGGCGCAGGGCGTGACGCTGGTGGCCTTCGACAAGACCGGGACGCTGACCGAAGGCCGGCCGCGGCTGGCCGCGGCGCACGGCGCCGACCAAGCCACCGCCCTCCGCCTCGCCGCCGCGCTGCAGGCCGGCTCCGAGCATCCGCTGGCCCGCGCCGTGCTGGCCGCGGCTGGCCCCGACCTGCCGCCGGTGCAGGACTTCCGCGCCCTGCCCGGGCGCGGCGTCGCCGGCCGGGTGGCGGGCCGCGCCCTGCTGCTCGGCAGCCCGCGGGCGCTGGCGGAATCGGCGGCCGATCCCGGCCCGCTCGCCGCTGCGGCCGAGGCCGAATCGGCGCAGGGCCGCACCCTCGCCTGGCTGGTCGAGACGGCGCCGAGCCTGCGCGTCCTCGCGCTGCTGGCCTTCGAGGATGCGGAGAAGCCCGGCGCCGCGGCGGCGATCGCCGGGCTGCGCGCGCTCGGCGTGAAGGCCGCCATGATCAGCGGCGACTCCTCGGCGGCGGCCGGTGCGGTGGCGGCCCGGCTCGGCCTCGACGACGTGGCGGCCGAGGTGCTGCCGGACGGCAAGGCGGCGCGCATCCAGGCCTGGCAGCAGGCCGGCGAGCGCGTGGCGATGGTCGGCGACGGCGTCAACGACGCGCCGGCCCTGGCGGCGGCCGATCTCGGCATCGCCATGGGCACCGGGACGGACGTGGCGATCCAGGCGGCGGCCATTACCCTGCTGCGCGGCGACCCCGCGCTGGTGCCGGCGGCGCTGGATATCACCCGGCGGACACTCGGAAAAATCCGGCAGAACCTGGGCTGGGCCTTCGGCTACAACCTCGTCGGCCTGCCGCTGGCGGCGGCCGGCCTGCTCTCCCCGCCGATCGCCGGGGCGGCGATGGCGCTGTCCTCGGTCTCGGTCCTGGCGAATGCGCTGCTGCTGTCGCGCTGGAAGCCGGAGGGGATGCGATGATGAATATCGGCGAGGCATCGCGCGCCTCGGGCGTCTCCGAGAAGATGATCCGGCACTACGAGGCGATCGGTCTGCTGCACCCGGCGCGGCAGGCCAATGGCTACCGCGCCTATGCCGGCGGGGATGTCGCCGTGCTGCGCTTCATCCGCCATGCCCGCGACCTGGCCTTCCCGCTGGAGGACATCCGCCGGCTGCTCGGGCTCTGGCGCGACCGCGGCCGGGCCAGCGCCGAGGTGCGCGGCCTGGCGCTGGGACACATCGCGGCGCTGGAGGCCAAGGCCCAGGCGCTGCAGGCCATGGCGACCAGCCTGCGGCACCTAGCCGCCACCTGCCACGGCGACGACCGGCCGGACTGCCCGATTCTCGACGGCCTCGAAGGAAGACAGGGATGATCGAACTCAAGGTGAGCGGCATGACCTGCGGGCACTGCGTCCGCGCGGTGACCCAGGCGATCCGGGCGGAGGACCCGCAGGCGGCGGTGCAGGTGGACCTCGGCGCCGGGACGGTCCGCGCCGAGACGCGGCTGCCGCGGGACAAGGTCGCGGCGCTGGTGGCAGAGGAAGGCTACCAGGTCGCCGCCGGTTAGCCTGGGGTCAGCGCCCGCACATAGGCCAGCTGCGCATCGTTCTCGATGGTGCCGCCGCGTGCCGCGCGCACCGCGAGGATCGCCGCCTGTGGTGCCATGCCCTGCTCGATCAGCAGCGTCGCCGCGATGGTGCCGGTGCGGCCGAGCCCGCCCTTGCAATGCAGCAGGACCCGCCGGCCCTGCCGCAGCCAGCCATGCAGCCGCGGCCCGGCGGCGGACCAGGCGGCATGGAACGGCGCGCGGGGGATGTCGCCATCGACGATCGACAGCGGCAGCCAAGCCATGCCGCGCGCCGCCACCGCCGCGCCCAGGCCCTCGACGCGGAGCTCGGCCAGCTCGTGCGGCTCCATCAGCGTGACCACGGCGACCGCCCCCCAGTCGCGGATGCGGTCGAGGTCGAGCGCCAGGTCACGCTGCCAATTGCCGGTCAGCCCCTGCGGCTGGTGCTTGCCGGGGCAGAAGGTCATGCCGATCTCGCCGCCGCCCGGCGCCGCGACGGCGTCGATCCGCAGCGGGTGGGTCGCGCTGGTCTTCGCGGGGCGGGTCATGCCGCTGCCCCCGCATCCAGCAGCGCATCGGCGGCGGCGACCAGCCTGTCCCGCCAGGCCAGCGGCGCCAGCCAGCGGTCGGGGATGCCGGACAGGCCATGCAGCGCGCCGGCGAGCTGGCCGGTGACCGCGCCGACGCTGTCCGCATCGTCGGCCAGGTTCACCGCCAGCACCACCGCCGCCTCGAAGCTGTCGGTGCGCTCCACCGCCCAGAGCGCGGCTTCCAGGGTGTGCAGCACGTAGCCGGAGGAGCGCACTGCCGCCCGGTCGCGGCCGCGCCAGGCCCCGCTTGCGGCGCCGGCGATGCCGGGATCGCCCGCCCAGTCGCGCGGCGCCAGCACCGTGGCGCGCGGGGCGCCGAGGATCGCCTCCCGCAGCAGCAGGGCGAGGAATTCGCAGGCCTCGACCGCCTGCGGCGCCGCATGGGTGGTGCGGCTCTGCCCGGCGGCGAGACGGCGCGTGGCGGCGGCGTCGCGCCAGCCATGCAGCGCCACCGGCGCCAGCCGCATGAGCGAGCCGTTGCCCGCGGTCTGCGGGTCGGTGGCGCCGGCCATGGGGTCGCCCGTGGCCTCGAAGCGGGCCAGGGCCTGGCGGGTGGCGATGCCGATGTCGAAGCAGCGGCCGGTGCAGGAATACTCGCCCTGCCGCCACCAGCGGCGGAAGCGGTCCATCAGGTCGCGCGCATCGAGCCCGCCCGTCGCCACCAGGCTGTCGGCCAAAGCGAGGGCCATGCTGGTGTCGTCGGTCCATTGCCCCGGCTTCAGGCCGAAGGGGCCGCCGCCGGTCATCTCGGCATGGTGGGGGTGCTGGTCGCGGCGGCTGAATTCCAGCGTGGTGCCCAGCGCGTCGCCGACCGCGAGGCCGAGCAGGGCGCCACGGGCGCGGTCGCGCAGGGCGGGGTCCGGCAGGGCGGGCATGGGGCGCATCGGCGGCTCCTGGGCTTCGGCGCGGCGGGCGCCGTCACCCGGTTCATCGCCATTTAAGGGCTTTCGGTTGAATGAATAGGCGGAACATACGCCGAAAGATATTTGCGTGGACTTCGTCTCACGGGTTCGCGATGGTGATTAAAGTATACGGCTCGTCGGTCACCTACACCAACAGATGAGGTCCAGGGTGCAGCAGGCGGAATGGTGGCGCGGTGCCGTCCTCTACCAGGTCTATCCCCGCAGCTTCGCGGATTCCGACGGCGACGGCATCGGCGACCTGCCGGGCCTGCTCGACCGGATCGACCATATCGCCGATCTCGGCGTGGACGGCATCTGGCTGTGTCCCACCTATGTCTCGCCGCAGCGGGATTTCGGCTACGACGTGGCCGACCACTGCGCCATCGACCCCAGCTTCGGGACGCTGGAGGATTTCGACCGGGTGCTGGACGCGGCGCATGCGCGCGGGCTGAAGGTGCTGATCGACCTGGTCGGCGGGCATACCTCGGACCAGCATCCCTGGTTCGACACCAGCCGGCGCGGCAAGGCCGCGCCGACCGCCGACTGGTATGTCTGGGCCGACCCGGCGCCCGACGGCACGCCGCCGAACAACTGGCTCAGCGTCTTCGGCGGTTCGGCCTGGAGCTGGGAGCCGCGGCGGCGGCAGTATTTCCTGCACCATTTCCTGCCCTCGCAGCCGACGCTGAACCTGCAGCACCCGGCCTGCCTGGACGCGCTGCTGGATGTCGCGCGGTTCTGGCTGGACCGCGGGGTGGACGGCTTCCGGCTGGATGCGATCGACTTCCTGACGCATGACCTGCGGCTGCGCAGCAACCCGGCGGCGCCGCGCGGCGATGGCACCGTGCCGGCCAAGCTGTTCGCGCTGCAGCGGCACGACCACGACATGATCCAGCCGGCCAGCATGGCGGTGCTGCGGCGGATCCGGGCGCTGCTGGACGAATACCCGGGCACCGTTTCCCTGGGCGAGGTTTCCTCGCAGGAGGGCGCCTTCGACCGGATCGCCGGCTACACCGGCGCGCCCGACCTGCTGCACATGGCCTATACGCTGCGGCCGCTGCGGCACGGCTTCGACCGGCCGACCCTGCAGGCCCTGCTGCGCGACGCGATCTCCACATGTTCGCGCGGCTGGCCCTGCTGGTCCTTCTCCAACCACGACGTGGAACGCGCCGCGACGCGCTGGGCGCCGGAGGGCCGGGCGGATACCCGCTTCACCCGGCTGCTGCTGGCCCTGCTGCTGACGCTGCCCGGCAGCGCCTGCCTCTACCAGGGCGAGGAGCTGGGCCTGCCCGAGGCGCAATTGGCCGAGGACGAGATCCGCGACCCCTTCGGGATCACCTACTGGCCGGAATTCAAGGGCCGCGACGGCAGCCGCACGCCGATGCCCTGGGCGGAGGACGAACGCTTCGCCGGCTTCACTGCCGCTTGGGCCTATCCCTGGCTGCCGGTCCCGGCCTCCCACCGCGCCCTGGCGGTGGACGGGCAGGAACGCGACGCGGACAGCACGCTGCGCTTCACCCGAAGGCTGCTGGCGCTGCGGCGGGCGGAACCTGCCCTGCGGCACGGCACGGCGGCCGAGCTCGACCTGCCGGCGCCGCTGTTCGGCTTCACCCGCGAGGCGGCGGGACAACGGGTGACGCTGGTCTTCAACCTGGCGGAAGCGCCGGTCGCGCTGCCGGCGGGGCTGCTGGCGGGGATGGCCGGGCTGAGTGGCTTCGATGCGGCGGCCGGCGTGCTGCCGGCCTTCGGCTTCGCCCTGCTGGTGCCGGCGATGGCGCGGGTGCGGGAGCCGGCCTGACCGGCGGCCGGCCCGGCCGCGCGCCGCCCGGCCGGCAACCGGATCGCCTCGGTCCCCGTCCTCGCGGCCGCGTGCATGGCGGCCGATGCCTGGGCGACGGCCTGCATGGTGCTGGGCGAGGAGGCGGCCGGCAGGCTCGCGGCGGCATCCGGCCCGGACACGATCTTCGTGTTCGACGACGGGACGGTCAGAGCGATGGCCCATTCGCCGCCGCCCGGCCGGGCCGCGTCGGCATGACGGCGCCTGCGGCCATCGGGGACCCCTTCGGCGCGCTGCGCGGCCTGCTGCCGGCCAGCGGGCGGCAGGCCGTGCGAAGGCTGCTGCGCAGGGCGGTGGACGCGGTGCCGCCGCTGGCGCGCGCGCGTGACGCCAGGGCGCTGCGGCGACGGATGCGTACGGCGCTCGGCTACGAGCCCGATCTCCGCAGGCCGCCCACCTACACCGAGCGGCTGGCGCACAGGATCCTGCACGACCGGGACCCGCCACTGGTCGTCACCTCCGACAAGGTCGCCGTGCGGGACTACGTCGCCGCGCGAAACGGGCAGGACTACCTGGCCCCGCTGCTCGGGGCCTGGGATCGTGCGGAGGCGATCGCCTGGGACAGGCTGCCCGACCGCTTCGTGCTGAAGGCCAACAACGGCTCCGGCACCAACCTGATCATGCGCGACAAGGCGGCGTTGGACCGCGCGGCGGCAACGCGCGAAGCCGCGCGGCGGCAGGAGGGGAACCACGCCCTCTGGACCGGGGAGTGGGCCTATGGCCGCATCCGGCCGCGGCTGCTCGCCGAGGCGCTCCTCGAGGGGCCGGGCGACGATGCGGCGCCGGTGGACTACAAGTTCCACCTGTTCGGCGGACGCCCGCGCATCCTCGAGGTGGCGCTCGGCCGCTTCACGGACCACCACCGCCATCTGCTGCGGGACGCCGAATCCTTTCGTCCCTTGCCGTTTCGCTGGGGCGCTCGGGCAGCGACCCGGGACGAGGAAGCGGCCTTCGTGCCGCCGCCCGAGGTGCACGCGATGGCCCGCCTCGCCGTTCGACTCGGCGCGCCCTTCGCGCAGGTGCGGGTGGATTTCTATCTGTGCGCGGGCCGCATCCGGTTCGGTGAGCTGACGCACTACGCCGGCAACGCCTGCGACGCCTTCGTGCCAGGCCGGTACGACCGCGTGCTCGGCGATATCTGGGCGGCGCCCGAGCGGAGCTGGTCCGGCTGATCCGGTCCGCGATCGCCGCGGCTCCGGTGTTGCCCGGCACGGTCCGCGGCAGGCGACGTCAGCGTTCCAGGGTCTTGAGATAGGCCACGAGATCGGCGATCTGGGTTTGGCCGAGCTGGAATTCGGGCATCACCGCATGGCCCGTCTCGATCCCTTCCGCCAGCGCCTCGGCGAGTTGCTCGACGGGATAGCGCTGGTGGATGGCACGGAAAGGCGGCGCCGCCGCAAGCGGGCTGCTCCCCGTCCGGCCAATGGCATGGCACCTGGCGCAGTTCGCCTGCGCCAAGGCTCTCCCGGACTCGGGTCGTCCGTCCCGCGCCAGGGCCGCGGGTCCGCCGCAGAGAATCACGACGGCGGGGACAAGGCGCAGCAGGGACAGCAATGCGGCGATGCTCCTCAACGAACGTTGGGCATGCATGGTGCGGCGCCGTGCCGCGGGCAACGCTGCCCTGTCCCGCCTATCCCGTCGATGACCCCCGACCCTGGCGGCGTCCGGTCGGACGACCCGTACCTAGCCTATGACGCCGCGTTGAGCCGGTCCTTCAGCGCCTTCGCGGGGGCGAACTTGGCCACCTTGGAGGCGGCGATCTGAATCGCGGCGCCGGTCTGCGGGTTGCGGCCTTCGCGGGCGGCACGTTCCGTCGCGCTGAAGATCCCGAAACCGTTGAGCCGCACTTCCTTGCCGGCAACGAGCTCGTCGGAGACGGCGCCGAGGACGGCGTCGATGGCCTTGGCGGCATCTGCCTTCGAGAGGCCAGCGGCATCGGCGACATGGGCAATGAGGTCGGCTTGGTTCATGGATGATCTACTCTGCTGGTGGGGGATGATCCGCTACAACGCCGTGATCGGGGGAGCAAGCGCGAAGAAATCCAGCCCGGCGCCGGCCGCAGGCCGATGCGGGCAAGCGGATCGGCGTGGACCGGTCCGCGAGCGGTCATGCTGCCGCACGCGGCGTCATCGCCCGGGCCCAAGACGCGACCCGTCTGACGGCACGGGCCACGGCGCCTGGCGCGACCTCCGGCCTCGCGGTCGTCCCAACCTCCGTTGTGCCGGCGAAGCGGCGGGTGCTGGCGGAAACGGCGTTGCCGGAAGGGGCCAACGCATGGCGTGGACCGGTCGGACAGCGGCGGGCGCCCTGTGCGGCCGCGCAAGCCCGGCGTCAGCCCGCGATCCAGCGCGCCACGTCCTCGGGCTTCGGCAGGCCCCCGGCGTGGACGACCTTGCCGTCGACGACCAGGCCGGGCGTCGAGACCACGCCGAAGCCGGCGATCTCGGCATAGTCGCTGACCTTCTCGACCGCGACCTCGACGCCGAGACTGGCCGCGGCGTCATGCACCATCCGCGACACCGCGTCGCACCGCTTGCACCCCGGGCCCAGTACCTTGACGCTCTTCATGGCCATGATCCTTCAGGCGAACAGCAGGTTGAACAGGAAGCCCACGGCGAGGATGCCGACCGTCACGATGCCGGCGAACACCAGGATCAGCTTCAGCGACAGCACCTTGCGCAGGATCACCAGCTCCGGCAGCGACAGCGCGGTCACCGACATCATGAAGGCGAGCACGGTCCCCAGCGCCGCGCCCTTGCCGAGCAGCGCCTCCACCACGGGAATGATGCCGGCCGCGTTGGAATACATCGGGACGCCGATCAGCACGGCGGCCGGGACCGACCACCAGGCCTCCTTGCCCATGATCGAGGCGAGCAGCGCCTCGGGCGCATAGCCGTGGATCAGCGCGCCCACCGCGATGCCGGCGATGATCCAGTACCAGACGCGGCCGACGATCTCGCGCACCGCCTCGGTGCCGGCGCGGATACGGTCGGGCCAGGTGATCGATGCGGCCGGGATCTCGGTGGCATCGGCCTGGATCTTCAGGACCCAGGGCTCCAGCCAGCCTTCCAGCCTGAGCCGGCCGATGACCCAGCCCGCGCCGATCGCGATGGCAAGCCCGAAGGCCAGGTAGGTCAGCGCGATCCGCCAGCCGAGCATGGCGAACAGCAGGCCGAGGGCGACCTCGTTGACCATCGGCGCCGCGATCAGGAAGGAGAAGGTGACGCCGAGCGGCACGCCGGCCGAGACGAAGCCGATGAACAGCGGGATGGCCGAGCAGGAGCAGAAGGGCGTGACGATGCCGAGCGATGCCGCCATGGCATTGCCGGCACCTTCCCGCCGCCCGGCCAGCAGGGCGCGGGTTCGCTCCGGCGAGAAGAAGGAACGGACGATGCCCATGGCGAAGACAACGCCGGTCAGCAGCAGCAGCACCTTCGGCGTGTCGTAGGCGAAGAACCACACCGCCTCACCCAGCCGCGTGTCCCGCACCAGCGGCGTGAGGCCGAAGGCCAGGTCGGCGAGCGGCACCAGCGAGGCATAGAGCAGTATCCAGACCGGCGCGGCGAGCAGCCACAGCAGCGTCGGGTCGAATCCCATGCGACGGAGGCTTCGGGCCGCCATTGGCAAATCCTCCTGGCGGATGGAGCTTGCCATCCGGCCCGCCCGCAGCCTGCGCCCGGTGCGGACGCCACGCCTTGAGGCAGCGCAACAGGCCCCAAGGCGTCAGCCCGGCCGCAGCTCGCCCTCGATGCGGCCGTCGCGCAGGCTCACCAGCCGGTCGAAGCGGCTGAAGATCTTGTCGTCATGCGTCACCACCAGCACCGCGGCGGCCTGTTCCCGCGCCACCCGGCGCAGCAGGTCCATCACCACCTGGGCGCGTTCGGAATCGAGCGCCGCGGTCGGCTCGTCGGCCAGGATGATATGCGGCCGGTTCGCCAGGGCGCGGGCGATCGCCACCCGCTGCGCCTCGCCGCCCGAGAGCTTGGCGGGCATCGCGCCGGCCCGCCTGCCGACCTGCAGGTAGTCGAGCAGGGCGCGGGCCCGGTCGCGCGCCACGGCCAGCGGCACGTCGTTCAGCGTCATCGCCAGGGCGACGTTGTCGGTGGCGTCGAGGAAAGGCAGCAGGTTGTGGAACTGGAAGATGAAGCCGATCGTCCGCCGCCGCAGCGCGCGCAGGTCGGCCTTGGCCCAGCCGCCCTGCCACACCGTCTCGCCGGCCAGGCGGAGCACGCCGGCATCCGGCTCGAGGATGCAGGCGACCAGGTTCAGCAGGGTGGACTTGCCGCTGCCGGAAGGGCCGCGCAGGCCCACCACCTCGCCGGCGGCGACGCTCAGGGTGATGTCGGACAGCGCCTGGACCCGTGCCTCGCCTTCGCCGAATCCTTTGGCGACGCCCTGCAATTCCACGAGCGCGTTCACCCCCCGAGCGCCTGGGACGGCTCGACCCGCAGCGCGTAGCGCACGCCCAGCAGGCTGGCGAGAAGGCAGATGCCGAAGACCAGCAGGCCGAAGCCGGCGACCTCCTCGGGCCCCAGCACCACGCGGCGCGGGAAGCTGTCCTTCACCGCCAGCAGCAGCGCCGCGCCGCCGGCGAAGCTGACGGCGCCCAGCAGCATCGCCTGCTGCATCACCAGCGCGACGATGGTGGCATCCGGCGCGCCGATCAGCTTCAGCGTGGCGATCTCGCGCATCTTGTCCATCGTCAGCGTGTAGATGATCAGCGCGACGATCACCGCCGAGACCAGCAGCAGCACGGTGGTGAACAGGCCGAGCTGCTTGCGGGCGCGGTCCACCACGCTGCGGGTCAGCACCTGTTCCTGCTCGGCCGCGGTCAGCGCGGCGAAATGCTTCCAGCGGCGGATCTCGGCCGTCACCGACGCCGGGTCGGCATACGGGGAGAGCCGGGCGATCACCGCGTTCACCGTGTCCTGCGGCAGCGCGCCGCCGCCGCCCTGCTGCGCCCGCCGCGCCGCCGGCGGGTTCAGGCGGAATTGCAGGTCCTGGCTGTCCCGCAGGGTGATCCAGGCGAGCGGGTCGCCGCCGGTCGATACCGTGCGGGTGCTGAGGCCGACCACGCGGTAGCGGATATTGGCCATCTCCACCATGCCGCCGAGCGGCACGCCGGCGCCGCGGTCCAGCACCATCTCCAGCCGGCCGCGGCCGATGCCGCGGCCGGCCAGGATGCCGGGCGGGCCGCCCGGCCGGTCCGGCTCGTAGCCCACCACCTGCAGCCGCAGCACGGCGCCGATCCGCTGCCGCCCGGCCTCGCCGGCCCGCTCGCGCACCAGCGCCTCGCTCGGCGCCTCGCCGCTGCCGGGGCCGCCGGCGTGGCGCGCCTCCACCGTCTGGATCGTCAGGCTGCCGGCCGCGGTCACGCCGGGCAGCCGGGCCACAGCCTCGCGCACGTCGCCGGGGATGCGGCTGGCCTCGGCGAAGGGGCCGCGGCTGCCGCCCTCGACCACCCAGAGGTCCGCGCGCAGCCCGCGCGCGAGCGACAGCGCCTCCTCGACCACCCCGCCATAGATCCCCACCATGGCCAGCGCCACGCCGAGCAGCAGGCCGAGGCCGAGGCAGGTCAGCAGGAAGCGCCCGAGGTTGTGGCGGATGTCGCGCAGCGCCAGGTTCATCGCGGCCGCGCCGCCCGGCCTTCCTGCATGGCACCCGAAACCCGGGTCACCACCGCCAGCGTCTCCGGCAGGGCCGGGTCCAGCGCCAGCCGCGCATCCAGGGTGCGGGCGACGAAGCGGACGTCCCGTTGCCGCAGCGTGCCGGCCTCGATGGTCCAGACCCGGCCGGTGGCGCCATCGAAGCCCTCGACCGCGGTCTCCGGCACCAGCCGGGCGGCGGGCAGCCGGCCGGTCTCGATCTCCAGCTGCACCTGCTCGCCCAGGACGATCCGCGGCGGGCAGGTCTCGCAGCGGACGTAGATGCGCCGCTCCTCGGTCACCCGGTCGCTTTCCAGGCCGATGCGGACCACCCGCGCGGCGAAGGCCTCGCCGGGCAGGGAGCGCAGCCGCAGCACCGCCGGCTGGCCCTCGCGGACCTGCCCGGCGCGGCCCTCGTCCACATGGGCCAGGGCCCAGAAGGTGGCGGCATCGACCAGGGTGAAGACCGTCTCGCCCGGTGCCAGGGCGCTGCCCGGCTCGCGCTGCCTGCCGACCACCAGGGCGTCGTAGGGCGCGGCGAGGGTGTGCTTGGCCAGCGAGGTCTGCTCGGCGAGCAGCCCGGCCTGCGCATCGGCCAGGGCGGCGCGGGCGACGGACAGGTCGGCGCGGGCCACGGCCAGGTCGGCGGCGGCGATGATTGCCTCGGTCTCGGCCAGTTCCGCGACCTCGACCGAGGCATTGCCGCGGGCGGCCAGCTCGCGCCGGCGGTTGGCCTGGCTGCGCTTCTGCTGCGCCTGGGCGGTCGCGCGGTCCAGCGCGGCGGCGACGCGCAGCTGCTGCGCCTCGGCGCTCTGCAGCGCGGCCCCGGACCTGGCGACGCGGGCCTGCTGCGCCGTGGGATTCAGCCGGGCGAGGACCCGCCCGGCCACCACCATGTCACCATGATCGGCGAGCACCGCGACCAGCGTGCCGGCGACCTCGAAGCCGATGCGGGAGGTGACCTGCGCCTCCATCGTGCCGAGGCCGAAGACGCGCACCGGCACGTCCCGTTCCACCCGCGCCACCGGCACCTCGACCGGCCGGTGGCGCAGCGTCCAGGCGGCGCCCGCGCCGACAATGGCCACCAGCGCGATGCCGGCGAGAACCCGCTTGCGGCGCACGCGGTGCGATCAGGCGCTACGCTGGTCGAGCGGGCAGGTGTTCAGCCCCAGCAGGCTATAGACCGGGCAGGTCCCCATCAGGCCGGTCGCCAACGGCACCAGGCCGATGAGCCCCCACCAGCCGAGCGGGCCGAGCCAGCCGAGCGCGAGAAGGACAAGGCCGGCCGCGATCCGCAGCCCCTTGTCGATGCCACCCACATTGCGTGTCATGTCCGTTCTCCTGCCTCTGCGCGAAGACTAGGCGCCGGTCGCGTATGTGCATTGCGCTGGGTCAAGCCGGTACATGGGCGCCCGCCCAGGCGACGATGCCGTGCGCAGGCAGGGCGCCGGCCTGGCGCGCCACCTCGCGCCCGCCGGCGAACAGGGCGAGCGTCGGGATGCTGCGGATCGCCAGTTCGGCGGCGAGCTGCGGCGCCTCCTCGGTCGAGACCTTGACCAGCCGCAGGCGCGGCTCGAGCGTCCGCGCCGCTGCCTCGAAGGCCGGCGCCATGGCACGGCACGGGCCGCACCAGGAGGCCCAGAAATCCACCAGCAACGGGATGCCGCTGTGCTTGAGGTGGCGGCGGAACCGCGCCTCCGACAGGGCGGCGAGCTTCGCCTCGAACAGGGCGGCGCGGCATCCGCCGCAGCGCGGGCCGTCGCCGAGCCGCGCGGTGGGGACGCGGTTGATGGCGTCGCAATGCGGGCAGACGACCTGGAGCGGCGTGTCCATGGCTGGTTCCTCCGTCAGTTGGTGGCGCGGGACGCTGCGGGGTTGGCGCGCAGCCAGTCCTGGATCGGCGCCCAGGGGCCGAAGCGGTGCTGTTCCGGCGCGAAGGGTCCGACGAAGGGCGGGTAGCCGGCATCGACCGGCTTCTTCGAGCGATCGGGGTAGTCTGCCTCCAGCCCGGCCTTGTGCGGGCGCGGCTGGCTGTTGACGAAGGCCATCACGTCGAAGGCGTCCTCGGCGGCGATCGCCGGCGCCGCGAAGGTGGTGCCGAGCGGCATGTTGGCGTGGACGAAGCGCGCGGCGGTGATGACGCGCGCCATCCCGGCGCCGTCGTTGTAGCTGTCCGGGCACAGAGCGGCGGGAAGCGGTAGCGCCGCCCCGTCTCGGCGGCCTCGGCGGCCTCCAGCCGCTGGCCCTCGCCCTCGGCGCCATGGCAGGCGGCGCAGGTCTCGGCGAAGACCTGCCGGCCGCGTGCCGGAGCCGCGGCGCGGCCGGGCAGCGGCAAGGGCGGCGAGCCGCGGCCATGCAGCGACTGGCCGACGCGTTCGGGCGCACCGGTGTGGCGGATGGAGATGAGGATCGCCTTCGTCTCCGGCCCTTCCACCGGCAGGGGGCGGCCGTTCATGCTGCGCTCCATGCAGCCGTTCACCCGCTCCTCCAGCGTGCGGACCTCGTCCTCGCGGCCGATATGCTGCGGGAAGACACCCCAGACCCCGGCAAGCGGCAGGCCGAATTGCTGGCTGCCCGCCTGCAGGTGGCAGGACTGGCAGTCGAGGCCGTTGCCGGCGAAGCGCATGGCCGGATCGGCGGCGTCGGGCCCGATCAGCGAGGAGGTGCGGGTGATCAGGTCGCGGCCGCGGCGCACGGTGCGGCCGTAGATGTCGTTAGGCAGCGCATCCGGGTCGGGCACGGTCCATGCCTCGGCGGTGGCGGGCTGGGCGGTGGCGGGCTGGGCGGCAGCCGGCGTCGCGGCCACGGCCGCCGGGACCGGGCTCAAGGCGGGCGCCGGGGCCATGGCGGGCGCGCTGGCGGACGGCGCGACGGCCTGCGCCGTCCCCGGCGCCACCGGTTCGGGCCGGTGCAGCGCCAGCGCCAACCCGCCGGCGGCGACGGCCGCGATGGCGACCTGCATCAGCGATGGTCCGCGCATCCTGGTGTCCTCCCGCACGTCTTCGGTGCCTGTGGTCCCTCAGCCCGGCCGCGCCGCTGCCGGTCCGGTGCCGGTTGCACCGCCGCGTCGCGCCCCGACCGCGAGGTGGTAGAGCCCCATCCCGCCCAGCATCGCCGCCACGAAGACCAGCACGGGCCAGCCGCCGAAGCCGAGCGAGGCCAGGGCCGGACCCGGGCAGAAGCCCGCAAGTCCCCAGCCGATGCCGAACAGCGCCGCGCCGCCCAGCAGGCGCGCGTCGATCCGCCGGCGCGCGGGCGGCGCGAAGGCGGCGTCGCAGAGCGGCGCCCCCATCCGGCCGCCGAGCCGGAAGCCGAGCGCCGCCACGGGGATCGCCGCCGCCATGACGAAGGCGAGGCTGGGGTCCCAGTCGCCGGCGAGGTCGAGGAAGCCGAGCACCTTCGCCGGGTTCACCATCCCCGAGACGACGAGCCCGAGGCCGAACAGCAGGCCCGAGGCGAGGGCAGCCAGGATTTGTGGCATCGGCTTAACTCCCCAGCACGTGGCGCGACAGGAAGACCGTCGCCGCGGCGGTTGCCATGAACACCCCGGTCGCGGCGATCGAGCGCGGCGAGAGCCGGGCGATGCCGCAGACGCCATGCCCGCTGGTGCAGCCGGTGCCGAGCCGCGTGCCGACACCGACGAGCAGCCCCGCCAGGACCAGGCGCGCCGGTCCCGCGGCGATCGACACCTCCGGCGCGCCGAGCGCCGCGAGGTAGAGCAGCGGTGCCCCGACCAGCCCGGCGAGGAAGGCGAGCCGCCAGCCATGCTCGCCGGCCGGCGCCCCGGCGAGCCCGCCGAGGATGCCGCTGATGCCGGCGATGCGGCCGAGCGAGACCCAGAGCAGCGCTGCCGCCGCGCCGATCAGCGCGCCGCCCGCCGCGGCCGACCAGGGGGTGAACTGCGTCATCCGATGTATCTCATGCCTCAGGTCGCCAGCTCCGGCTGCGCCAGCCATTCCCGGCCGCGCAGCATCGCCTTCCAGTAGATCCAGGGCAGCATGCGCTCCTTCAGCAGCCAGGCGAGGCGGCTGGGCCGCGTCCCGTCGATCAGCCAGGCCGGGAAGCTCGGCAGCAGCCGGCCGCCGTAGCCGAATTCGGCCAGCACGATGCGCCCGCGCGCGACGGTCAGCGGGCAGGAGCCGTAGCCGTCGTAGAGGGCGTCGTTTCCCTGCACCGCGCCCATGTCGCGCAGCAGGTTGTGCGCGACGATCGGGGCCTGCTTGCGGGCGGCGGCGGCGGTCTTGGCGTTCGGCGCGTTGCAGGCGTCGCCGAGGCCGTAGATGCCGGGGAAGCGCGCGTGGCGGAGCGTCGCCGCGTCCACGTCCAGCCAGCCCGCGGCATCGGCCAGCGGCGAGGCGCGCAGGAAGTCGGGCGCCGTCTGCGGCGGCACCACATGCAGCATGTCGAAATGCCGCTCGACCTCCGTGGTGGCGCCGTGGGGGCTGGTGCGGGAGAACCAGGCGGTGCGCGCCGGCCCATCCACCCGCGTCAGCCTTTCCTGGAAATCCAGGTGGATGCCGTAGCGTCCGACGTATTCCATCAGCGCCGGAACGTAGTCCTTCACCCCGAACAGCACGGCGCCGGCGTTGCAGAAATCGATGCGGATGTCGCCGAGCACGCCGCTGCGCCGCCAGTGGTCGGCCGCCAGGTACATCGCCTTCTGCGGCGCCCCGGCGCATTTGATCGGCATCGGCGGCTGGGTGAAGATCGCCGCGCCGCGCTTGAGGCCGCGCACCAGTTCCCAGGTATAGGGCGCGAGGTCGTAGCGGTAGTTGGAGGTGACGCCGTTCCGCCCCAGCGTCTCGGACAGGCCTTCGATGCCGCCCCAGTCGAGCTTGAGTCCAGGGGCGACGACCAGCCGGCCATAGGTGACGACCCGGCAGCCGTCCAGGATGACGGCGTTGTTCGCCGGCTCGAAGGCGGCGACCGCGGCCTTGATCCAGGCGACGCCGCGCGGGATGAGCGAGGCCATGGTGCGCGCCGTGGTGCGGGCGGCGAAGACGCCGCCGCCCACCATCGTCCAGCCGGGTTGGTAGTAGTGGATGTCGGCCGGGTCGATGATGGCGATGTCGAGGTCGGGGCTGCGCGCCTTGAGGCTGGCGGCGACGGCGATGCCGGCGGCGCCGCCGCCGATCACCACGACCTCGTGCCGCACCTCCCCGCTGGTGGTCGGGGTGCGGCCGCCATTGGCGATGCGGCGGGCGACGCCGGTCATGTCGTAGCCGGCCGCCTTGGCCGCGGCGGTGATCTCCGGCAGGGCGCGGCCGCGCGCCGCCTCGGCCAGCGACCAGAGCGTCGCCGAGCGCGTGCCGGTGCGGCAATAGGCGAGCACGGGCTTCGGCAGCCGGTCGAGCAGCCGGCCGAAGGCGGCGGCGTCCGCATCCGTCACCTTGCCCGAGACGACCGGCAGATAGGCGGCTTCCAGCCCCGCCTCGGCGGCGGCGCGGGCGAGCTCCTCGAAGCCGGGCTGGTCGGGGCCCTCGCCGTCCGGCCGGTTGCAGATGACGGCGCGGAAGCCGAGGGCAGCGAGGTCGGCCACCTCCGCCGGCCGGATCTGCGGCGCGGCCGAGACGGTCTCCGAAAGGCGTTTCACGTCCATCACGCGTCCTCCCCTGCGGTTCAGAAGACGTCCAGCGGCACCTTGAGGAACCGCTTGCCGTCTGGGCCGGGCGCCGGCAACTGCCCGGCATGCATGTTCACCTGGATCGAGGGGATGATGAGCCGCGGCATGGCCAGCGTCGCGTCGCGCGCCGTGCGCATGGCGACGAATTCGTCCTCCCCGACGCCGTCGTGGACGTGGATGTTGTGGGCGCGCTCCTCGGCGACGGTCGTCTCCCAGCGGATCTCCCGCCCGTTCGGGCCGTAGTCGTGGCACATGAACAGCCGCGTCGCCGGCGGCAGCGCGAGGACGCGCCTGATGGAGCGGTAGAGCACGCCGGCGTCGCCGCCGGGGAAGTCGGCCCGCGCGGTGCCGCCATCCGGCATGAACAGCGTGTCGCCGACGAAGGCGGTGCCGCCGATCACATGCGTCATGCAGGCGGGCGTATGGCCGGGCGTGTGCAGCGCCACCGCCGTCATGCCGCCGATCGTGTAGCTGTCGCCGTCCTGGAACAGCCGGTCGAACTGGCTGCCGTCGCGGCGGAACTCGGTGCCCTCGTTGAACACCTTGCCGAAGGTGTCCTGCACCACGGTGATGCGGTCGCCGATGCCGATGCGGCCGCCGAGCTTCTGCTGGATATAGGGCGCGGCCGAGAGATGGTCGGCATGCACATGCGTCTCGATCAGCCATTCGAGGCTGAGGCCGCGGTCGCGGATATGGGCGATGACCGCATCCGCCGAGCGGGTGGCGATGCGCCCCGCCGCCCAGTCGAGGTCGAGCACGCTGTCGACGACGGCGCAGGCGCTGGAGCCGGGATCCTTCACCACGTAGCTGATGGTGTTGGTGTCCGCATCGAAGAAGGGCGTGACCTCCGGCCGGATGCTGGTGTCGATGCCCACGGGGATGTCCGACATGGCGATATCCTTGTTGTGGCGCGGGCCCGTCACGCGTGGCCGACCGAGCGCCAGATGATGTAGACGGCCACGGTGAAGACGATGCCGGCGAAGATGCGGTTCAGCGTGTTGCGGTCTGCCGCCAGCCGGCAGGCGGCGCGCATGCCGAGCCAGCCGCCGGCGATGCCGCCGGCGATGAATTGGGCGGCGACCATCCAGTCCACCAGGCCCGATGCGGCGTAGTTCATCGCGGTCGCCAGGCCGAAGACGCCGACCGCGAGCAGCGAGGTGCCGACGGCGTTGATCATCGACATGCCGGTCGCCAGGATGAGGCCGGGCACGATCAGGAAGCCGCCGCCGATCCCGAAGAAGCCCGAGAGCAGGCCGACGCCGAGGCCGACGCCGCCGACCCGCAGCGCGACGGCGCGGGTCAGCGGCGCGGCGGCCGCACCGGCGCCGGCATGGCGCGGCCGCAGCATGGCGCCGCCGATCACGATCATCATGAAGGCGAACAGCAGGATGAGCCGTTCGCCGTCCACCGCCTTGCCGAGGGTCGAGCCGGCCAAGGCCCCGAGGACGCCGGCCAGCGAGAACACCGCGGCGATGCTCCAGCGGACGTTGCCGGCGCGCGCATGCCCGGCGAAGTTGACGAGGGCATTGGCCGAGACCGCCAGTGCGCCGGTGCCGAGTGCCGCGTGCGGCGAGAGGCCGACCGCATAGAGCAGCAGCGGCGTGGCGACGATCGACCCGCCGCCGCCGATCAGGCCGAGCACGAAGCCGACGACGCCGCCGGAGCCGAGCGAAAGGAGCGCCTGCATCATGACCGCGCTCCCATGTCCCAGCCGGCCATGGCGAAGACCCCGGCCTCGCCCGGCGCGCGTCGCGGCGCGATCGCGGCGGCCGGGTCCTCGGGGCGTGGCATGGCCGTGGCGGCACGGGCCGGCGGCGTGGCCAGGCCGCCCATGGCGCGGCGCAAAGCCTCCAGCATGCCGGCAACGCGGTCGTCGGCGAGGCGGTAGACGACCGACTTCGCCGCGCGCCGCGTCGCCACCAGCCCCGCCTCGCGCAGCGTCGCCAGCTGCTGGGACAGGTTGGGCTGGCGGAGGCCGAGCTCGGCCTCGAAGCCGGCCACCGCCAGCTCGCCCTCGAGCAGCCGGCAGAGGATGCGCAGGCGCATCGGGTGGGCCAGCACGCGGAGGAATTCCGCGGCCGCCTCGGGGTCGCAGCCGCCGGGGGTCTCGGGGCTCATCGCGGCGCCCCCGCCTGGGACAGGTAGTACCAGTCCTGGGCACCCGCGGCATTGCGCGCGGCGGCCTCCTGCACGGTCTGCGGCGGCGGCAGCACGCCCGCCTCGCCGGGCCGCCAGTCGGCCGGGGTGGAGAGGCCAGAGGCGTCGGTCTCCTGCAGCGCCGCCAGGCTGCGCAGCAGTTCCTCGACGCTGCGGCCGGTGGTCATGGGGTAGTAGCTCAGCATCCGGATGGTGCCGGCGGGGTCGATCAGGAAGCTGCCGCGGACCGTCGCGGTGCTGGTATCGGCCGGGTGGAGCATGCCGTAGGCGCGCGCCAGTCCCATCGAGATGTCCTCGGCGATCGGGAAGGGAATCTCGACGCCGAACCCGGCCTCGATGCTGCGGACCCAGGCGAGGTGGGCGAAGAGGCTGTCGACCGAAATGCCAAGCAGGTCGCAACCGAGCGCCTGGAAGCGGTCATGGGCGCGGGCGAAGGCGATGAACTCCGAGGTGCAGACCGGGGTGAAGTCGGCGGGGTGGGAGAACAGCAGCAGCCAGCGGCCGCGGTAGTCTGCGAGGCTGCGCTCGCCCCGGGTCGTGCGAACGCGGAAGGGCATGGCCGGCGCGCCGAGGCGCGGCGTCCATCCGGTCGCGGGATCGGGCAGGGCAGGGGCTGCGTCGCGGAGCGCGGGATCGGGGGTCGGGACGTCGGGCGGTATCGGCATGGGCCAGCCTCATGATCTACATTATATATTTAACGATATTGTATAATGTCAAGTGAATCGATGCCGCCGCCGCGGTGCGCGAAGCGGCCCCGCACAGGCGATGAAACGGCCCTTGCGCCGGGCGGCTGGCGCCGCAGGCGCGTCCGGGAGGCACGCGGGCACCCAGGTCTTTCCCCGAGGCCGGATGGCCCGGCGGCGGCGCCCGGGCCGCCCGCCTGCCGATGCGACCGGTCCGGATGGACCCTTGCGGCAGCCGGGCGCGGGTGCTGGACTCGGGCGATGCCGGACACGCTGCTCGACCTGCAGGGCCTGACCTGCCCCTTGCCCGTCCTCAAGGCCAACAAGGCGCTGCGCGGGCTGCCGCCCGGGGCGCGGCTGACCGTGCTCGCCACCGACCCCGCCACCACCCGGGATTTCCCCGCCTATTGCGCGGAGACCGGGCACCTGCTGCTGGCCAGCTCGGAAGCCGAGGGCATCTACCGCTTCGAGCTGCAGAAAAGGGCCGAGCCCGCATGAGCACCCTGCTGCTGACCCACCGCGCCTGCCTGCTGCACGAGCCGGGCGAGGAACACCCGGAATGCCCGGACCGGCTGCGCGTGGTGCTGAAGGCGCTGGACCAGGAGGACTTCGCCGACCTGATCCGCGACGAGGCGCCCGAGGCCAGCGTCGAGCAGCTCTGCCGCGTCCACCCGCGCAACTACGTCGACGCCATCCTCGGCATCCGGCCGGCGGCGGGGGAGACGGTGCCGCTCGACGGCGACACCATCATGAGCCACGGCAGCGCCGAGGCCGCGCTGCGCGCCGCCGGCGCCGCGGTGGCGGCGACCGATGCGGTGATGCGGGGCGAGGTCCGCCGCGCCTTCTGCGCCACCCGCCCGCCCGGCCACCATGCCGAGCCTTCCCGGCCGATGGGCTTCTGCTTCTTCGCCAATGCGGTGGTGGCGGCGCGGCACGCCATCGCGGCGCATGGCGCGGCGCGCGTCGCGATCATCGATTTCGACGTCCATCACGGCAACGGCAGCCAGGCCTGCGTCGAGCGCGACCCGGCGATCCTCTATGCGTCGAGCCACCAATGGCCCTGCTACCCCGGCACCGGCGACGCACGGGAGAAGGGCGTGGGCAACATCTTCAACGCGCCGCTCAGCCCCGGGGCGGACGGCCCCGCCTTCCGCGCCGTCTGGGCGGATACGCTGCTGCCGGCGATCGAGGCCTTCGTGCCGGACCTGCTGGTGATCTCGGCCGGGTTCGACGCGCATGCGCGCGACCCGCTGGCGCAATTGCGGGTGCGGGAGGCCGACTTCGCCTGGCTGACGGCGGAGCTCTGCGCCATCGCCGAGCGGCACGGCCGCGGCCGCGTGGTGTCGCTGCTGGAAGGCGGCTACGACCTGGAAGCGCTGGCGCACAGCACCGCGGCGCATGTCCGGGTGCTGATGCGAGCGTGACGGCGCCGGGTCATGCCGAGGCCCGCCGGCTTGCCCTGGCACTGCCTGGCGCGGTGGAAAGCGCGCATGTCGGCAAGGCGGATTTCCGGGTCGGCGGGAAGATCTTCGCCTCCCTGCCGGATGCCGGGCTGGTGGTGCTGAAATTCCTGGCCGACCAGCAGGCGCTGCGCGTGGCGGCCTTCCCGGAAGCCTTCGCCCCGGTCCCCGGCCGCTGGGGCCGCAAGGGCTGGACCCGGCTCCGCCTCGCCGCGGCGGACATGGACCTGTTGCAGGACGCGCTGGTCGCCGCCTGGCGCAACGTCGCGCCGCGGCGGCGGCAAGGCGAGGCCACGGCTACTTCCGCGCCTGGACATAGTCCCAGAAGTTGAAGGCGAAATCCTGGTTCGGCCGGGTCTGGATGTGGCAGGTGAAGCAGGCCTCGACGCTGGCGTCGTTGCGGCGGCCGTCGCCGAAGAACCGGGCATATTCCCAATTGCCGTTGCGCTTTTCCGGCGGGTAGCCCTCGCCCCAGCCGGCGCGCTTCTCCTGCACCCCGATCGCCGCCCAGCCTGGCTCCGGGATCAGCCGCCCCTGCTGGTCGAGCAGCGGCGCCCCGTCCGCGCCCAGCCGCGCCTTGTTGTCCGCCAGGATGATCAGCGTGCCGTCCGGCAGCGGCGTCCCGGGCTTCGCCGCGGCGAAGGCTTCCGGGTTGACGTAGAAATTGCGGACGATCTTGCGCCCCGGATTGTCGAGCGTGGCGTAGCGGATGAAGCTGGTCTCCCAGCCAGCCGGCAGGGTGATGTTCTGCGGTCCCGGCACATAGGCCTGCTGGGCGAGGGCGACGCCCGCCAGCAGCAGCGGCAGGGCGGCGATCGGCGCGAGGCGGCGCAGGCGCATGGATGGAGTCCTCCCGGGTTCTGTGCCGGCGAGTGAATACGCCGTGTCCGCACGAGGCAAGCGCGCCGTCACGCCTGCCGGCGGAACGGCCCGCCGCGCCCGCGGCTGACGCCGGCGAGCAAACCGCCTATCAGGCGGCGGTTCGCGGAACCGGAGACACGCATGCAGGATCACGCCGACACCATCACCGAGGCCCGGTCCAACCGCCGCGTCGCGCTGCTGATCGCGGCGATGGCCCTGGCGCTCGCCCTCACCGAGGTGGCCGGCGACGACGCCAAGACCGAGGCGCAGATCAGGAACGTCGAGAGCGCCAATCTCTGGGCCTTCTTCCAGGCCAAGACGGTGCGGCAGACCATGCTGCGCGGCCTGTCGGACATGCTGCCGGTGCTGGAGGCCGGGGACGGCCGCGAGGCCGATGCCGCGCGGCTGCTGGAACGCTGGCAGGCCAGCATCCAGCGCTGGGAGTCCGAGCCCGAGACCAACGAGGGGCGGCGCGAGCTGATGGCGCGCGCCAAGCAGGCCGAGGCGGCGCGGGACGAGGCGATGTGGCGGGACAGCCGGTTCGACACCGCCTCCGCCGCCCTGCAGGTCGGCATCGTCGTCGCCTCGGCGGCGATCATCACCGGGACGGGCGCGCTGATCTGGGCGGGCGCGGCGCTGGGCGCGGCGGGCGCCCTGCTCTCCCTCACCACCGTCCTCGGGGTGGGCTGAGCGGCCCGGGGAGAAGACCGTCCCCCCGGCCTGGCCTACCCCGCCAGCACCCGCCGCGGCGCGAACCACGCCGCGGCGGTCTCGGACGCCGGGGCCGGGCGGCCGAACAGCCAGCCCTGCACCTCCATCTCCGCCTGCGGCTCCAGCGCCCGTTCCAGCGCCGCGGCCTGGCTGGCGGTCTCCACCCCCTCCGCCGTCACCGCCATGCCGAGGCTGCCGCACAGCGCCAGGATCGCCCGCATGATCGCCGCGCTGTCCTGCCGCCGGCCGGGATCCTCTGCATCGAGGTCCTCGACGAAGGAGCGGTCGATCTTCACCCGGTCGAAGGGGAAGCGGCGCAGGTAGCCGAGCGAGGAGTAGCCGGTGCCGAAATCGTCCATGGCGATGCCGATGCCCAAGCCCTGCAGCCCGCGCAGCGTTGCCAGCGTCGCCTCGGTGTCGTGCAGCATCGCCGATTCGGTGATCTCCAGCTCCAGCCGTTCCGGCGCCAGGCCGGAGTCGCGCAGCGCATCCGCCACCATCGCCACCAGCCCGCCGGCGGTGATCTGCGCCGGTGAAAGGTTCACCGCGATCCTGGCCGCCGGCGCCCCCTGGCCGGGCCAGGAAGCCGCCTCGGCGCAGGCACGGCGCAGCACCCATTCGCCGAGCGGCAGGATCAGCCCGCATTCCTCGGCGAGCGGGATGAAGTCGGCCGGCGAGACCAGGCCGCGTTCCGGGTGGCGCCAGCGGACCAGCGCCTCGAAGCCACAGAGGATGCGGCTCCGCAGGTCGAGCTTGGGCTGGTAGAAGACCTCGAACTCCCCCCGGCAGGCGCAGGCGGCGCCGAGCGCCGGCCGGCAATTGTCCAGCGCCCGCCGCAGGTCGAGCTCAAGGCTGAGCCGCGTCTGCATCCGCGCATCCATCGCCGGTTCGAAGAACCGCCAGCCCGCCTGCACGCCGTCCTTGGCGCGGCGCAGGGCGAAGCCGGCATGGCGCAGCAGCGTGTCCGGCGCGTCGCCGTCGGCCGGCGCAATGGCGATGCCGATGCTGGCGCCCACCACCACCTCCCGCCCCGGCAGGTCGAAGGGCTGGGCCAGCGTCTCCAGCACCTGGCGCGCCAGGGCGGTGGCGTCCTGCGGCTGCGGCATGCCGGCACACAGGATGGCGAAGCGGTCGCCGCCGATCCGGGCGACGGTGTCGGTCGGCTGCACGCAGCGCAACAGCCGCCGCGCCACCCCCTGCAGCACCGCATCGCCGCCGGCCTGGCCGAGCACGTCGTTCAACGGGCTGAAGCGGCGCAGGTCGAGGCAGAGCACCGCGGTGCTGCCGCCCTGCTGGCGGAGGCCGGCAAGCGCCTGGCCGAGCCGGTCGATCAGCAAGCTGCGGTTGGCCAGCCCGGTGAGCGCGTCGTGATGCGCCATATGCTCGATCCGCGCCTCGGCCTGCAGCCGTTCGCGCATGTCTCGCAGGGCGAGCACCGGGCGTGGCCCGGCCTCGGTCTCCAGCAGGCCGGCGCGCACCTCGACCGGCAGCGGGCCGCCGGCGGTTGCCAGCAGGGCGGTGACGGTGCGTTGCCGCGCCTCGGCCAGCACCCCTTCGATCGTCGCGGCGCCTGGGGTGGCGTTTCGCACCAGCAGGGCGCCGAGCGGCAGGCCAACCGGCGCCTGGCCCAGCATCTCCGCCAGGCGGCGGTTGCAATCGGCGATGCGCAGATCGGCGGTGAGGATGGCGATGCCTTCGAAGCTGGCCTCGGCCAGGTCATGCAGCCGGGTCGCCGCCGCCCGGCTGGCCGCTTCGCGCAGTCGGGCCCGCACCGTCACCACCGTGGCGCCGGCCAGCAGCACCGCCACGGTGCTGCCGCCGACCAGCACCGCCAGCCAGTCCCGGCCGAGCGTCGCGGCCGGGACGGCGATGCCGCCATCCGGCGAGATGTGCATCGCCAGCATGCCACCAAGATGCACCGTGACCACCGCGCCGGCGAGCAGCCCGGCCGCGGCCAGGCGGGCAGGCCGGCCGGGGCGCGGCGCCAGGGCCAGCGCCGCCAGTCCGAGCGCCACGCCGCCGAGCAGCGAGGCGAGCACCAGCGGCGCGTCGAATTCAAGCCGGCCCGGCAGCCGCAGCGCCGCCATGCCGAGGTAGTGCATGCCGCCGATGCCGAGCCCGATGATGGCGCCGCCGGACCGGGCAAGCCCGGCCGGTCGGGCCAGGTGGCAGGCGAAGCCGAGCACCGCCGCCGCCATCATCAGGCCGAGCGAGGCCAGAGTCGGCCAGGGCGCGAAGGCCACCGGCAGCCCCGGATCATAGGCCAGCATGCCAAGGAAATGCGTCGCCCAGGCGCCTTCCCCGAAGGCGGCGCCGGCGAGGCCGAGCCAGAACAGCCGCGGCCCTGGCCGGGCCAGCATCGCCCGGTCGAGCAGGCCAAGCGCCGCCAGGCTGGCGAGCAGGCAAACGCCGGCCGCGACGGCAAGGAGCGCCCCGTCATGGGTCTCCGCCAGGCAACCGATCACGCGTAGCATCCAAATTCCTTCGGGCGAGCGGTGCGGGGAGCGTTTCGACTAGTAGTTGAACATTGCCAGTAAAAGCACGCAATCAAACAAACAAAAGAGCCTGGGAACCCCTGGCATATTGTACTCATGCTGAGTGCATCGCCCGGATGAATGCGATGAAGCCCGAGCACGACCGCCCCAGTTCGCCAGGGTTGGTCCGCGGCTGGCGGCCGCTGCCGGGCCTCGCGGGTCAGGACGGGGCGGGTGGTCGCGCCGCTCGTGGCGGCCTGCGTCCGGGGCGGCACGCGGCACCGCCGGCGCTGCCGAAGCCTGGCGTGCCGGCGCACCACCTCCCCGCACGCGACAGCCATGTCCGGCCGCCACGGCACGCTCCGCCGCAGCGGGCCGGCACTACCCAGAAGCACCGCGGCCCAGCCATGCCCCGCATCGTGGGCCGCGACGCTGTTGGAGGACGGCACGCCGCACAGGCCGCGCCGCCGGGGAAGCACATGCCCTCCGACCACCTCGGCCCGATCAGGCGGCGGGGGCTACTGGCGCATGGCGCGCTGGTTGACGCACTGCCGCGCCCGCCGCCAGGATCGCCATGGGGGAGACGCATCATGGCCAATACGCGCAACCTGCTGATCGTCGGCGCCAGCGGCGCTGCGGCGATGCGGGTGACGGAACAGGCGCTGGCCGATCCGGGCCTCGCCGTCACCGGCCTGTCGCGCCGCGTGCCGGAGGGCGCCGGCGACTGGATCGCCGCCGACCTGACCGATGCGGCCGGCCTGAAGCGCGCGCTGGCGACACGGCCGGAGATCAGCCATGTCGTCTATGCGTCGCGCGCTCCCTTCGGCGAGGGCGGGGTCGAGGACGTCCCCGGCAACCTGGCCATGCTGCGCAACCTGCTGGATGCGGCGGAAGCCAGCCTGCCGCGCTTCGCCCACATCCACATGGTGCATGGCGGCAAGTGGTACGGCGTGCATATCGGCCCGCTGCGCACCCCGGCGCGGGAGGACGCGCCGCGCCACATGCCGCCGAATTTCTACTACGACCAGCAGGACCTGGTCGCCGCGCGGCAGCAGGGCAGGGATTGGTCCTGGAGCGCGAGCCGCCCCGGCTTCGTGGTGGACGTGGCGCCGGGCCGGGCGCGCAACATGGTCTCGACGCTCGGCGCCTATGCGGCGATCTGCCGCGAACTGCGGGTGCCCTTCGACTTCCCCGGCAAGCCCGGCACCTGGGAGGCGCTGCACGACGTGACCGATGCGTCGCTGCTGGCAGAGGGCGTGCTGTGGATGCTGGGCGAGCCGCGCGCCGCCAACCGCGCCTTCAACATCACCAACGGCGACTGCTTCCGCTGGTGCGACCTGTGGCCATACCTGGCGGCGCAATTCGGCGTGGACTGCGGCGTGGTCCGGCCGATGTCGATGCCGCGCTGGATGGCCGACAAGGCACCCGTGTGGGAGGCGATCCGCGCCCGGCACGGCCTGGCCCTGCCGATCGGGCAGGTGGCGAACTGGGACTTCGCCGATTTCTTCCTCGGGATGGACTACGACATCATCCTGTCGACCACCGCGGCGCGCAGCGCCGGCTTCACCGGCTTCGTCGACAGCTGGGCGATGTTCGCGGCGCAGATCGAGGGCTATCGCGCGGCGCGGGTGCTGCCGCGGTGAAGGTCGGGGGAAAAGTGTTCCCTCCCCCAAACATCAATGTCCCCCTTGGCCTTCCTTCTTGTGGGTTGGCACCCGCCGCGCGGCAGGTGCCAAGCCCGGAGAAACAGAGGGGGGGGCCAGGGAGGATACTTCCTCCCTGGCCTTGCCTTCTATTCGCGCAGCAGCGGCGCCTCCGTCCGCGCCTGCAATTCGTCGAAGCCCAGCCCGGCGACCATGTCGAGCACGACGAAGCCGCGCGGCGTCACGTCCAGCACCGCGAGGTTGGTATAGACCCGGCTGACGCAGGCCGCCGCGGTCAACGGGTAGCTGCAGCGCGGCAGGATGCGCGCGCCGCCGTCCTTGGTGGTGTGTTCCATCACCACCCAGACCCGCTTGGCGCCCACGGCAAGGTCCATCGCGCCGCCGATCTGCTTGCCGGCCTCGTTCGCCGAATGCGCCCAATTCGCCAGGTCGCCGTTGGCCGCCACCTGGAAGCCGCCGAGCACGCACAGATCGAGATGCCCGCCGCGGACGATGGCGAAGCTGTCGGCATGGTGGAAATAGCTGCCGCCCGGCCTTAGGCTGACGCGCTGCGAGCTGGCGTTCACCAACCAGGGGTTCTGCTTGTGCGGCTCCGGCGCCGCGGCGACGCCCAGGATGCCGTTCTCGGAATGCACCACCACCTCGCGGTCCGCGGGGATGTGGTCCGCCACCAGGGTCGGGATGCCGATGCCGAGGTTGACGTACCAGCCTTCCGGGATGTCCTGCGCCACCCGCGCCGCCATGCCGGTGCGGCCGAGCGGCCTGTAGCCCTGCGTCGTATCGTTCATCGCCCTTCTCCCGTCAGCGCGTCAGCTTCGGATCGCCGGCCGCGACATGCAGCACGCGATCGACGAAGATGCCCGGGGTGACGATCTCGTTCGCCGGCAGCTGGCCCACGTCGCAGACATGGTGCGTCTGCACCACCGTCAGGGCGCCGGCCATGGCCATGATCGGGTTGAAGTTGCGGCTGGCGTCGCGGAAGACGAGGTTGCCCCAGCGGTCGGCCATCCAGGCCTCCACCAGCGCGACGTCGCCTTGCAGCGCTTCCTCCAGGATGCAGGGGCGGCCGTTGTAGGTCCGCACCTCCTTGCCTTCCGCGACCAGCGTGCCGGCGCCGGTCGGCGTGTAGAAGGCCGGCACGCCGGCGCCGGCGGCGCGGATGCGCTCGGCCAGCGTGCCCTGCGGCACCACCTCGGCCTGCATCCTGCCGTCGCGCACCCATTCGCCGGCGACGCTCTGCGCCCGGACGAAACTGGTGATCACCTTCCGCACACGGCCGAGCTCGATCAGCCGGGCGATGCCGACCGACGCTTGGCCGGGCACGCGCACGCGGCCGGCGGAGTTGATGACGATGGTGAGGTCGCCGGCGCCCTGCTCGATCAGCCCGTCGAGCAGCGCGTTCGGCATGCCGACATCGCCGAAGCCGGCGATCAGCACGGTGGCGCCGTCGCGGACGCCGTCCAGGGCCTCCGCCATCGAGCGCACGAATTTGTCGATCATTCGCGGACGGTTCCCTTTGTGCCTGCTCTAGCGGCCTTGCCCGGAGTGTAGCCGCAGCTTCGCCGCAAGGGCCAGTGCCGGGGGTGGCGCGCCGCGCGCCGGGGTGGTTGACTGCCGCCGGGCGCGCGCAGACGCGCCGAGGGAGAGGAACAGATGGCCCGCAGTCCCTGGCCGGCCGGGATCCCGCGCCGCACCGCGCTCGCCCTGGGCGCCGGCCTCGCCGCGCCGGCGCTGGTGCGGGCGCAGGCGCGTTTCCCCGACCGGCCGATCCGCCTGGTGGTGCCCTTCGGCGCCGGCGGCAACCTCGACACCCTGGCCCGCATCCTGATCCCCGGCGTCGCCGAACGGCTCGGCCAGCCCATCGTCATCGAGAACCGTGCCGGCGCCGGCGGCAACATCGGCACCGAACTCGTCGCCCGCGCGGCGCCGGACGGCTACACCCTGCTGCTGGGCTCGAATGGCGCGCTGACCATCAATCCGCTGATCATGGAACGCGTGCCCTACGACCCGGCGAAGGATTTCGCCCCGGTCTGCCTCTGTTTCCGCACGCCGCAGGTCCTGGTGGTGAGCCCGAAGCTGCCGGTGAAGACGCTGGCCGAGTTCATCGCCCATGCCAAGGCGCGGCCCGGCCAGCTGCAATGCGGCTCGGCCGGCAGCGGCACGTCGAACCACCTCAACATCGAGCTGCTGAACGCGGCGACCGGCATCGGCCTGGTGCATGTGCCCTACCGGTCCAGCGGTGCCGCGACGCCCGACCTGCTGAACGGTGCGCTGGCCTCGTCCATGGAGCAGATCACCACCGCCTTGCCGCTGCATCGCGACGGGCAGTTGCCGATCATCGCCGCCGCGCTGCCGCGGCCCCTGCCGCTGCTGCCGGAGGTCCCGATCCTGGCCGAGGCCGGCGTGCCGGATGGCGGCCTGGTGTCCTTCATCGGCATCCTGGTGCCGTCCGGCACGCCGGAGCGCATCGTCGGCACCCTGCAGGCGGCCTTCGCCGCGGCGCTGGACGAGCCCGGGCTGCGGGCGCGGATCGAGGAGACCGGCAGCCTGATGGCCGAGCCGGCGACGACAAGGCCCGAGGGCTTCGCCGCGCTGATCCGCAGGGAAGCGGAACTGCCCCGCCGCGCCGCCGCCGCGGCCGGGATGCTGGTGCGATGATGCGGCGCCGTTCCCTCCTGCTCGCCGTGCCGTCGCTGCTGGCGGCGCGGTCGGGCGCCGCCCAGGCCTGGCCGACGCGGTCGATCAGCTGGATCGTGCCCTTCCCGCCCGGCGGCATCACCGACACCTCGGCGCGGCTGGTGGCACAGGGGCTGGGCACGCAGCTCGGCCAGCCGGTGGTGGTGGAGAACCGCCCCGGCGCCGGCGGCAGCATCGGGACGGAGGCCGCGGCGCGTGCCGCGCCGGACGGCTATACCATCCTCTACGGCACGCAGGGGACGCTGGCGACCAACCCGGTGCTCTACAAGGGCACGCGCTACGACCCGCTGCGCGACTTCGTCCCCCTGCACGGCCTGACGCAGACGCCGCTGCTGCTCCTGTGTCATCCCGGCCGGCCCTTCCGCGACCTCGGCGCGCTGATCGCCCTGGCGAAGCAGCGGCCGGGCGAGCTGACCTTCGCCACCTCCGGCGTCGGCACCGGCACGCATATGGCGGCCGAGCTGTTCCAGGGGGAGGCTGGCGTCAGGCTGACGCATGTGCCCTACCAGGGCAGCGCGCCGGCGCTGAACGACCTGGTCGCCGGCCGCGTCGACATCATGTTCGACTACCTGGTCGCCACGCGCGGCCATATCGAGGGCGACCGCCTGCGCCCGCTGGCGACCACCGGCCCGGCGCGGCTGCCGGTGCTGCCGGAAGTGCCATCGATCGCCGAGGCCGGGCTGCCCGGCGCGGTGACCGACAGCTGGTCCGCCATCATCGCGCCCGCGGCGATTCCGGCGCCGGTGGCGGCGCGGCTGACGGCCGGGCTGGCGGCGGCGATGGCGGAGCCGCGCGTGGTGCAGGCGCTGGCGGCCGGCGGCAGCACGCCGCTGATGCTCTCCGGCGCGCCGCTGCAGGAATTCGTGGGACGCGAGATCATCCGCTGGCGCGGCGTCGTCGAACGCTCCGGTGCTGCGGCCGGATAAGGGAAGGGACGAAGCGATGAGCGAGCGCGACGTGGTGCGGTTCGAGGTCGAGGACGGCATCGGGATCATCACCATCGACAACCCGCCGGTGAATGCGCTGGGCGCCGGCGTCTCGGACGGCATCGTCGCCGCGGTGGACCGTGGCGTGGCGGACCCGGCGGTGCGCGCCATGGTGCTGATCGGCGCCGGCCGCAGCTTCATCGCCGGCGCCGATATCCGCCGCTTCGGCACCAAGCGGGAGGCGCCGGCGCGGCGCAGCTACGACGCGCTGGAGGGCAGCACCAAGCCGGTGGTCGCCGCCATCCACGGCTATGCGCTGGGCGGCGGCCTGGAGAATGCGCTGTGCTGCACCTGGCGCATCGCTGTACCCGGCGCCAAGGTCGGGCTGCCGGAGGTGCTGATCGGCATCATCCCCGGCGGCGGCGGCACCCAGCGGCTGCCGCGGCTGATCGGGCCGAAGCCGGCGCTGGAGATGATCGGCACGGGGCGGCACGTGCCGGCGCCGGAGGCCAAGGCGCTGGGCATCGTCGACGAGCTTGTCGACGGCGACCTGCGCGGCGAGGCAGTGGCGTTCGCAAAGCGCATCGCCGATAAGCCGCTGCGCCGGATCGGCGAGATGCCGCCGCCGGCGGCCGAGCCGGGCATGTTCGACGCCGCGCGCAAGGCCATTGCCCGCAAGGCGCGCAACCAGCAGGCGCCCTATAGCGCCATCGCGGCGGTCGAGGCGGCGACCAGGCTGCCCTTCGCCGAGGGAATCGCCGAGGAGAAGCGGCTGTTCGGCGCGCTGGAGAATTCGGACGAGGCCCGCGCACTGCGCTACGCCTTCTTCGCCGAGCGCGAGGTGGCCAAGCTGCCGCACCTGCCGAAGGACATCGCCACGCCCGAGATCCGCAGCATCGCGGTGATCGGCGCCGGCACCATGGGCGGCGGCATCGCCATGAGCTGCGCCGATGCCGGGCTGCCGGTGAAGCTGCTGGACGCCTCGGCCGAGACCCTGACGCGCGGCCTGGCCCGCATCCGCGACAACTACGCCGTCAGCGTCAGGCGCGGCAGCCTGGACCAGGCTTGGATGGACCGGCGCCTGGCGCTGATCGAGCCGGTCGAGGGCTACGAGGCCATCGCCGACTGCGACGCGGTGATCGAGGCGGTGTTCGAGCAGCTCGAGGTCAAGCAGGCGGTCTTCGCCGAGCTGGACCGGGTGATGAAGCCGGGCGCGTTGCTGTTCAGCAACACCTCGGCGATCGACATCGACAGGATCGCGGGTGCGACGAAGCGGCCCGAGGCGGTGGCGGGGACGCATTTCTTCGCCCCGGCCAACGTGATGAAATTGTTCGAGGTGGTGGAGGGCACGCAGACCGCGCCGGCAACCATGGCGGCGGCGATGAAGCTCGGCCGCGCCATCGGCAAGATCAGTGCCTATGCCGGCAATTGCGACGGCTTCGTCGCCAATCGCAGCCGCATCCCCTTCACCATGGAACAGAACCTGATGGTGGAGGAAGGCGCGCTGCCGGAGCAGATCGACCGCGTCATGGTCGAGTTCGGCTACCCCATGGGCCCCTTCGCGGTGAACGACCTCTCCGGCCTCGACGTCAGCTACCAGACAAGGCGGCGGCGGCTGGCGGAGGACCCGAACTACCGCATGCTGCCCATCCCCGACCGCCTGGTGGAGCTGGGCCGCAAGGGCCAGAAGGCCGGCGCCGGCTGGTACCGCTACGATCCCGGCGACCGCACGCCGCATCCGGACCCGGAGGTGCACCGGATCATCAAGAAGGTCGCGGCGGAGAAGGGCATCGCCCAGCGCGAATTTTCCGACGAGGAGGTGCTGCAGCGCCTGCTGTTCGGCTCGCTCAACGAGGCCTGCAAGATGATCGAGGAGGGCAAGGCGCTGCGCGCCAGCGACATCGACGTGATGTGGCTGAGCGGCTTCGGCTTTCCGCGCTATCGTGGCGGCCTGATGTTCTGGGCGGACGGCATCGGGGCGCAGGCCGTCTACAACCAGATCGCCGCCTGGCACCAGCGCTACGGCGCGCGCTGGGCGCCGGCCCCGCTGCTGCGCCAGGTCGCCGAGCAGGGCGGCCAGTTCCGCGAATTGAAGGCGCCGAAGCTGCGCTAGCCTGCGATCGTCCTGCGTGGACACACGCAGGGCGTGAATCTCCGGCTCGAAGATTTGGAGGAGAACGGACCATGGACCTGCGATTCACCCCCGAGGAGACCGCCTTCCGCGAGGAAGTCCGCGGCTTCATCCGGGACAACCTGCCGGCCGAGATCCGCGAGCGGATGCGGCTCGGCTACCCGCCGCGCAAGCAGGACACCATCGCCTGGATGCGTATCCTCAACGCGCAGGGCTGGGCGGCCTTCTCCTGGCCGAAGGAGTATGGCGGCCCGGGCTGGACCGCGATCCAGCGGATGATCTTCCTCGAGGAGAACCTCTCGGCCCCGGCGCCGGAGATGCTGTCCTTCAACATCACCATGCTCGGCCCGGTGCTGATCCAGTTCGGCACCGAGGCGCAGAAGAACCACTTCCTGCCGCGCGCCCGGAACCTCGACGACTGGTGGTGCCAGGGCTTCTCCGAGCCCGGCGCCGGGTCCGACCTCGCCAGCCTGCGCACCGCGGCGAAGCGGGACGGCGACCACTACGTCGTCAACGGCCAGAAGATCTGGACCAGCACGGCGCACAACGCCGACTGGTGCTTCTGCCTGGTGCGCACCGACCCCACGGCGGCGAAGCGGCAGGAGGGAATCTCCTTCCTGCTGATCGACATGAAGACGCCGGGGATCGAGGTGCGGCCGATCATCTCGATCGACGGCAGCCACCACCTGAACGAGGTCTTCTTCACCGACGTGCGCGTGCCGGTGGCAAACCTGGTCGGCGAGGAGAACAAGGGCTGGAGCGTCGCCAAGTACCTGCTGGGCAACGAGCGCACCGGCATCGCCCGGCTCGGCAAGTCGAAGGAACGCGTGCGCTACGCGAAGGAGGTGGCGCGCGAGGTGCGGATGAACGGCAAGCCGCTGATCGAGGATCGCAACTTCCGCGCCCGCGTCGCCCAGATCGAGGTCGACATGAAGGCGCTGGAGATCACCCAGCTTCGCGTCGTCTCGGCCTTCGCCAAGGCCGGCGGCAACCGGCCGGACCCGCTCTCCTCGGTGCTGAAGATCAAGGGGACGGAGCTGCTGCAGGCGAGCAGCGAGCTGGTGATGGATGTCGGCGGGCCGCAGGCCATGCCGGTCTGGCAGCAGGAGCTGGCGGCCTTCGCCAACGAGCCCGCCATCGGCCCGGAATGGGCGCCGCAGATGGCGCCGGCCTATCTCATGCTGCGGGCCGCCTCGATCTATGGCGGCACCAACGAGATCCAGAAGAACATCCTGAACAAAGCGGTGCTGGGGCTGTAATGGACTTCGATCTCACCGACGACCAGCGCCTGCTGGGCGACAGCGTCACCCGCCTGCTGGCGGCCGAATACGGCTTCGAGCAGCGCAAGGCCCTGCTGAAGACCCCGGCGGGCTACAGCGAGAAGCTCTGGAGCCAGTATGCCGAGCTCGGCCTGCTCGGCCTGCCGATCCCCGAGGATTACGGCGGCTTCGGCGGCGGCCCGGTCGATGTCATGCTGCTGATGCAGGCCTTCGGCCGGCACCTGGTGCTGGAGCCTTACCTCGCCACCGTGGTGCTGGGCGTCACCGCGCTGCGCCTGGCCGGCACCGAGGCGCAGCAGGGCGAGATCCTGCCGGAGGTCGCCGCCGGCAGCATGAAGCTCGCCTTCGCGCATTACGAGCGGCAGGCGCGCTACGACCTGACCGACATCCTGACCACGGCGAAGCCCAGTGCCGAGGGCTTCGTGCTGGAAGGCGCCAAAAGCGTCGTGCTGCACGGCGACTGCGCCGACCGGCTGATCGTCTCGGCCCGCACCTCGGGCGGCCGGGACGATATCGAGGGCATCTCGCTCTTCCTGGTGGATGCCAAGGCACCGGGCCTGGCACGGCGCGGCTACACGCTGCGCGACGGAACGCGGGCGGCGGAGCTTTCCCTCAGCGGCGTCCGGGTGCCGCGCGACGCGCTGCTGGGCGAGCGCGACCACGCCCTGCCGGTGATCGAGCGGGTGGTCGAGGCCGGCATCGCCGCCACCGGCGCCGAGGTGATCGGCACCATGGAGGCGATGCAGGCCATGACGCTCGATTACCTCAAGACCCGCCAGCAATTCGGCAAGCCGATCGGCGACAACCAGGCGCTGCAGCACCGCGCGGCGGAGATGCTGGTGGCGATGGAACAGGGCCGCTCGATGGCCATGCTGGCGACCATGTCGCTGGAGGAGGAGGATGCGGCCGAGCGCGCCCGCAGCATCTCCATGGCCAAGGTCGGCATCGGCCAGGCCGGGCGCTTCGTGTCGCAGAACGCGGTGCAGCTGCATGGCGGGATCGGCATGACGGAGGAATACGCCGTCGGCCATTTCTTCCGCCGGGTGATGGTGATCGAGCACATGTTCGGCGATACTGCGACGCATCTGGACCGGCTGGCCGACCAGGTTGCCTGAGGGAGTTCCACGCATGCGTCTCGATGAATCCGCGAAGGGCGTCTATGTCATCGCGCCGACGCCCTTCCACGACGATGGCCGGATCGACGAGGCCAGCACCGACCGCATGACCGACTTCTTCCTCGAAGCCGGCTGCGAGGGCATGACCATCCTCGGCGTGATGGGCGAGGCGCCGAAGCTGGACCAGGCGGAGTCGCTGGCGATCAGCCGGCGGATCATCAAGCGGGCGGGGGAGGCGAAGATCATCGTCGGCGTCTCCGCCCCCGGTTTCGCTGCCATGCGGGCGCTGGCGCGGGGCTCGATGGAGGCAGGTGCGGCCGGCGTGATGATCGCGCCGCCCAGCACGCTGCGCACCGACGACCAGATCACCGGCTACTATGCCCAGGCGGTGCAGGCGATCGGTACCGACGTCCCCTTCGTCTTGCAGGACTACCCGCTGCTCTTCCAGGTGCAGATGACGCCCGGCGTCATCCGCCGCATCGTCCAGGACAACCCTTCCTGCGTCATGCTGAAGCACGAGGACTGGCCGGGCCTCGAGAAGATCAGCACCTTGCGCGGCTACACCGCGGAAGGCTCGATGCGGCCTATCTCCATCCTCTGCGGCAATGGCGGCCTGTTCCTGGATTTCGAGATGGAGCGCGGCGCCGACGGCGCGATGACCGGCTATGCCTTCCCCGACATGCTGGTCGACCTCGTGCGGCTCTCGGCAGCCGGCGAGCGCGACGCGGCGCATGACCTGTTCGACGCGCATCTGCCGCTGATCCGGTATGAGCAGCAATTCGGCCTCGGCCTCGCGGTGCGGAAATACGTGCTGGCGCGGCGCGGCATCATCGGCTCCGCCGCACAGCGCGCGCCGGGCGGCAAGCTCGGCGCGAAGGCGGTGGCGGAGGTCGAGTACCTGCTGGCGCGGCTCGGCCGCACCGATGCGCGGGCGCGGCTGGCGCCGGCCTGACGCGCGGCATGGTCACCGCGGGAATCGTCGGCCTGGGCTGGTGGGGAGGCATGCTGCTCGAAGCGGCCCGGGACCTGCCCGGGCTCCGCTTCGTCCATGGCGTGGCGCGGCATGCCGCGGCCGGCGCCCCGGTTGCCGCGCAATACGGCCTGCGCTTCTCCACCAGCCTGGATGCCATGCTGGCCGACCCCGGGGTGCAGGCCGTGGTGCTCGCCACGCCGCATAGCGCGCATCTGGCGCAGATCCGGGCCGTGGCGGCGGCCGGGCGGCCGGTCTTCTGCGAGAAGCCGCTGACCCTGACGCGCGCCGAGGCCGTCGCCGCGGTCGAGGCCTGCCGTGCCGCCGGCGTGCCGCTGGCGATCGGCCACAACCGTCGCTTCCTGCCGACCATCCAGGCGATGAAGGCGATCATCGCCGAGGGCCGGCTTGGCCGCCTGCTGCACATCGAGGGCCATTCGAGCAACCTGAACTCGTCGCAGAATTTCGCGCCCTGGCGGGCCGACCCGGCGGAATCGCCGGCCGGCGGGCTGACCGGCACCGGCGTGCACGTGCTGGACGCCTTCACCAACCTGGTCGGCCCGGCGCGCCGGGTCTTGACGCAGCTGACCGTGCAGAAGCCGGCGCCGGGCGCGCTCGACAGCCTCTCGGTCCTGCTGGAATTCGCCAGCGGCATCTCCGGCACGCTGGCCGCGGTGCGGGCGACGCCGCGCTACTGGCGGGTCCATGTCTTCGGCGACCGCGCCAGCGTCGAGACGGTGAGCGACACCGAGATCATCCTGCGGCAGGACGGGCGGGAGCCCGAGCGCATCGGCTTCGCCCCGGTCGACACGCTGCGCGCCGAGCTGGCGGCCTTCGCCGCAGCGGCGGCGGGCGGCACGCCCTATCCGCTGCCGCCCGAGGAGGCGGTGGCGACGGTCGCCTGCTTCGAGGCGATCGTGCGCTCGGTCGCCGCCGGCGGCGCGCCGGTGGCGGTCTGATCAGCCCAGCGCGCCGGCCGCTCGCAGCCGCGCGATCTCCGACGGGGCATGGCCCAACTCGGCCAGGATCGCGTCGGTATCGGCGCCGGGCGCCGGCGGCGGGGTGGCCGGCGCCTTGACCTCGCCATCGATATGCAGCGGGCTGTCCACGGTCCAGCCGCCGGCGGCGGTCGGCCTGATGGCGCCGGTGGCGCGGGCCTGGGGCGAGGCCGCGGCCTCCTGCGTCGTCGTCACCGCGTCGAAGGTCAGGCCGGCGGCATCCAGCAGCGGACGCCATTCGTCCAGGTCGCGCGCGGCGAAGGCCTCGTCCATCAAGGCGATCAGCGCCCGCGCATGCTCCCGCCGCAGCGGCTGGGTGGCGAAGCGCGGGTCGGTGCCCCAGGCCGGGTCGCCCAACACCCGCAGCAGCGCCGGCCATTGCCGCGGCTCGTTCAGCAGCGCCAGCAGGAACCATCGGCCGCAGCCGGCCCGGTACAGGTTGCCCAGCGCATTGGGGGCCTGGTCGCGCGGCGGGCGGGGGATGAAGCGGGCGCCGTCCAGCGCCGCCTGCACCATGAAGCCGTTCGACCAGAGCCCGGCCTCCAGCAGCGCGACATGCACGAAGCCGCCCTGGCCCGTGCGTTCGCGCCGGTACAGCGCGGTGACGATCGCGCCGTAGAGCGCCATCCCGGTCGGGTGGTCGCCCATCCCGGCGACGGAGCGGCCCGGCGCCGCGCCGGCATCGGCCCGCACCAGGTCCATCAGCCCGCTGCGCGCCCAATAGGCGGTGGCATCGAAACCGGTCTTGTCGGCTTCCGGCCCGCACTCTCCATAGGCGGTCAGCGCGGCGTAGATCAGCCGCGGGTTGATGGCCGCCAGCGCCTCGGGCGCGATGCCGAGCCCGGGGCGCAGGCGGGGAACCGCATTCGTGACGAAGACATCGGTGGTGGCGACCAGCCGGTGCAGCACGGTCTGTGCTTCCGGCCGCTTCAGGTCGAGCATCAGGCCGCGCTTGCCGCGGTTGTCCAGCACCCATGGGTAGTCGGTCTCGCCGCGCGGCTGGCCGGGCGCGCTGGCCAGGGCGCGGTAGGCGTCGCCGCCCGGCGGCTCCAGCTTGATCACCTCGGCGCCGAAATCGCCGAGGATGGTGGCGGCCGAGGGGCCGGCGACATAGCTGGCGGCGTCGATCACCCGCAGCCCGCTGAAGATCCCGGTCATCGGTGTTTTTCCCGTTGCTGTGGCAGGCAGGAAAGCTTGGGGAGGGACAAGCATTCCCTCCCCGAACGTGAGTGTCCCTTTGGCTTTCTTCTTCCGAGCCGCACCGGCCGCGCGGCGGATGCCAAGCCGCCAAGATGGAGGTGGGTCCAGGAGCGATACTTCCTCCCCAGCCTTCCTGTGCTGCGCAACCAGCGCCTAGCCGGTGCTGCCCTGCGAGATGCCGACCGGCGCCGCGGTCCGCCCGCCGTCCACCACGTACTGCGCCCCGGTGATGTTGCTGGCGAGGCCGCTGCACAGGAACAGCACCAGGTTTGCCACCTCCTCCGCCGTGCCGTAGCGGCGCAGCGGCAGGCCGGCCGAGTAGCGTTCCTCCACGCTGTCCGGGTTGTTGGGGGAGACCTGCCGGGCGATGTCCTGCACCATGCGGGTGGCGATCGGCCCGGGGCAGACGGCGTTCACCCGGATGCCGGACTTGCCGACCTCGGCCGCTGCCACCTTGGTCAGCCCGATCACCGCATGCTTGGACGCGACATAGGCCGGCATCCCCGCGGTGCCGACCAGCCCGGCGATGGACGCCGTGTTCACCACCGCGCCGCTCTCCTGGCGGATCATCACCGGCAGCACGTGGCGCAGGCCGAGGAAGACTCCCTTGACGTTGACGCCCATCACCGCGTCGAACATCGCCTCTTCGTACTCGGCAGTCGGCGCCACCTTGCCCTCGATGCCGGCGTTGTTGTGGAAGCAGTCGATGGCCCCGAAGGTGTCGAGCGCCGCCTGCACATAGGCCTGCACATCCGCCGCCCGGGTCACGTCGGCGGCGCGGAAGATGGTGGCGCGGCCAAGCTCGGCGGCCAGTGCCGTGCCGGCCTCCGCATCGCGGTCGACGATGACAACCCTGGCGCCGCGCTGCACGAAGCCGCGCACGACGGCCGCGCCGATCCCGTTGGCACCACCGGTGACGATGGCGACCTTGCCGTTGAAGTCCATGGTTCGCTCCTCCCCCGCGTGTCGCCGCGGTAGGCCGCCATGCTGGCCGCAGCCGGCGGGCAGGACAACACCCGGATCGGTGGGCGCCGCGGCGAGGCACCGGGTGGATGCTGGCCGGGCCGGCTGTGCGCCCGTCGCCGAGACTGGCCACCAGGCGCAATTCAGGGTTACGCGCCGTCCACCTTTGCGCGGGGCGGACGCGTCGCAGCGGCGCCTGGGGCGCCAGCCCGGACCGTCCTGTCCGCAAAGGTTTCATCGAACTCTGTCCGCCGCCGCAGAATTTTTCCGCAGGAAATTCCACGCCGTTCCGCATCCGCGCGCATTGCCTGGCTGTAACCCGTCCGGTGGGAAGAAGCCCATCGATCGGGAGAGAGAGCTCGCATGGCTTGGACGAATTTCGATTTCGGGACGATCGCCTCGTGGTTCCACAAGGCCGGGAACCCGCTTGCCGAGGCATGGCGCGGCCGCGACAACGTCGCGCAGGTCGATGTCGCGCGGGACACGGCGACGGAACGGGACCTGGGCAAGGGTGACGACGTCGTCCTGGTCAAGGGCACCGACGGCCAGGTCCGCCTGACCTTCACCAGCGCCGAGGTCGGCAACGGCAGCGCCGTCGATGCCAACAGCATGGCCAATCAGGATGGCGGCCTCGCGGTCCGCCTGCAGGCCGAGGACGGCGCCGATGGCCTCGCCGGTGCGGTGAGCCGCTTCGACGACGAGGGCATCAGCTTCAAGGCCGCGACCCCCGGCCTGACCTTCGACGTGCGTGACCTGGTCGCCGGCACCCAGCGCGGCGACCAGTTCGACGTGGTCAGCCTGGGCACCGCCGGCGACGACCGCTTCGATGAATCCGGCAGCCGCGATGCCTATTACATCAATGCCGGGATGGGCAACGACAGCATCACCGGCGGCCGCGGCGACGACTTCCTGGTCGGCGGCGCCGGCGACGACCGGCTGAAGGGTGGCCGCGGCGACGATTCGCTGCTCGGCGGCGCGGGCGACGACGTCGCGGTCTTCCGGCCCATGCGCGACGGGACGGACACGACCGACCTCGGCGCCGGCGACGACACGGTGCTGGTGAAGCACGGCCATATCGACCAGGTCCGGCTGACCTTCACCAGCGCCGAGGTCGGCAACGGCAGCGCCAACGACGCCGGCACCCTGGCCAACCAGGATGGCGGGCTGGCCGTGCGGCTGCAGGCGGAGGACGGCGCGGACGGGCTGGCCGGCCCGGTCAGCCGCTTCGACGACGAGGGCATCACCTTCACCGCGGCCCAGGGCGGCAGCTTCGACGTGCGCGACCTGGTCGCCGGCACCCAGCGTGGCGACCGGTTCGAGGTGGTCCAACTGGGGACCTCGGCTGGCGACACCATCGACCTCGGCGGCCAGCACCGGCCGGCCTATGTCAATGCCGGCATGGGCGACGACGCCGTCACCGGCGGGGCCGGCCGCGACTTCCTGGTCGGCGGCGCCGGCGGGGACAGCCTCGACGGCGGCGCGGGGCAGGACTCCCTGCTCGGTGGCGGCGGCGCCGACACCTTCGTCTTCGGCGCCCACGAATCCACGCCGGACAGCATCCTCGACTTCGTCGCGGGCGAGGACACCATCCTGCTCGATTCCACGGTCTTCACCGGGCTCGCCACCGGGGCGCTCGACGCCGGGGCCTTCGCCCTGCTGTCGGATGCCGAAGCCGCGGACGACCGCATCCTGTACGATGCGGATAGCGGGGGGCTGTTCTTCGACGCGGACGGCGGCGGGCGCGATGACCTTGTCAACTTCGCCGTGCTGACCACCCGGCCCGCCGGCCTGGCGGCGTCGGACTTCGTCATCGGCTAGCCCCGGGCTGCCTGGTGACAGGGCGCTGCGGCGGTGCCGCGTTCACCTTCGAACGCCAACCGCTGCGGCGTGGGCGCCGGACGGCCAGTGTCGCCGGCAGGTGATGGCGCCTTGGTCGCCATGACCCGCCGGGACGCGATCCTGCCGTCGGCCTCCCGTCGCCGGGATGCGGCGGGGCGCGCTGCGCCGGCAGGAGCATGATGCGTTCGGCTTCGCGCACGCATCATGCTCCCGCATCCGTTTGGTCGCGCGATTCAGGCTTCTCGGCGATCCCGCCTCAAGCCGTCGCGCTCTGATCCTCCAGCTGGTCGAGCACGGCCTCCGGCAGCGCCTCGATCGCCTGGGCCAGGCGCGGCGTATCGAAGCGCGGCAGCGCCGGGCAGGTTATGCGGGCGTCCTCAGACCGGTCCGGAAAATAGGGCGATGCCCAGCAGATGGGTCGGCCGCGGACCGTGGTCCGCGGCGAGCGGCAGCAGCAACCGCTCGAAGTACATCCGATCGCCACCGTCTTGGAAACAGTAGCGCGCATAATCGTGACACGGCACGCCGAGGCTGGCGGCGCGCTGGAAGGCGACGGTCAGCCCACCGAAGGCCTCGTCGGCCTCGGTGCCGTCATCCACCGCCTGGCCTGCCTGCGCGCTGTCCGGGCGAGCCGCCAGCGCGGCGCCGACCTGCAGGAAACGCAGCCGCGGCGGCGCCTCGCCATCCGGCTCGACCGCGACGGTATAGGCGTCGTCCGCGCCGGACAGCGCCGCGATCTCGGCCGGTGCGATCCAGGGCAGCGCCGTGCCGCCCAGCTCGTCGCGCCGCCGGCGCCAGGCGAAATAGGCCTCGCGCAGTTCCGCCCGGCTCAGCCGCATCAGCAGCCGGTCGTGCAGCGGCGCCGGCAGGCGGCCGAGCGCGGCCAGCACCTGGCGGCTGAATTCGGCGGCGGTGAAGGGCTTGCCGAGCACCACTTCGCCGTCCAGCGACTGCCGGTCGTTGAAACCGGTCAGGAACAGGAGGGGCACGCCCGGCCGGGCGGCACGCAACCGGCGCGCCAGTTCCTGGCCGTTGCCGCCAGGCATGGTGACATCGGTGACCACCAGGTCCAGCCGCTCCGCCGCCAGCGCCTGTGCCATCGCGGAGGCGACGCTGCTGGCCTCCAGCACCGCATAGCCCAGCTCGCGCAGCTGGCTCGCCGTCACCAGGCGGACCTGGTCGTCGTCGTCCACCACCAGCAGCGTCGCCGCGCCGTGCAGCGCCGGGTCGGGCTCGGCCGGGGCGTGGCCGGGAGTCGCGGCGTCCTCCGGCGCGGCGCGGGGCAGCCAGATCTCCGCCGTGGTGCCCTCGCCCGGGGCGCTCAGCAGCCGCAGCGCGCCGCCGGACTGCTGGGCGAAGCCATGCACCATCGCCAGGCCCAGCCCGGTCCCCTTGCCGCGCGGCTTGGTGGTGAAGAAGGGCTCGGCCGCCCGGGCCAGCACCTCCGGCGGCATGCCGGTACCGCTGTCGCGCACCGTGAGGACGACATGGTCGGCCCGGCCATCGAGGCCCGGCGGCCGGGCCTCGCCGCCCGCCGGGGCGTTCCTGACGGTCACCAGCAGCCCGCCCGAGCCCTGCATGGCGTCCCGGGCGTTCATCGACAGGTTGAGCAGCGCCACTTCCAGCCGGTGCGGGTCGGCAAGCACCGGCCAGGTCCCCGCCGCCGCCTCGACCGACAGCGTCACCCCGCTGCCGACCGCGCGGCGCAGCATCTGGTCGGTATTGGCCAGCAGCGCGACGGGGTCGACCAGCACCGGCAGCAGGTCCTCCCGCCGGGCGAAGGCCAGCAGCTGGCGGACCAGCGCGGCGGCGCGTTCCGCCGCGCGCTCGCCGTTGCGGGCCAGGTCGATGACCCGCTCGTTGCCCTCGGCGCGGCGGGTGATCAGCCGCAGGCTGCCCATGACCGCGGCGAGGACGTTGTTGAAGTCGTGCGCCACGCTGCCGGTGAGCTGGCCCAGCGCCTCCAGCTTCTGCGCCTGGACCAGCGCCGCCTGGGCCGCCTCGCGCCGCTGCATCTCGGCCTGCAGCGCGGCGGCGGCCTCGGTCAGCGCACGGGTCCGCTCGGCGACGCGGGTTTCCAGCTCGGCATTGTCGCGCGCCAGCGCGGTCTCGACGATCTTGGTCGCGGTGACGTCGAGGGTGACGCCGAGCATGCGGGTGGCCCGGCCGCCCGGCTCGCGCAGCACCACGCCGCGGGCCAGCAGCCAGCGTGGCTCGCCCTCTGGCGCGGCCACCCGGTACTCCGCCTCGTAGCTGTCCACCCCGCCGAGCGCCGCGGCCACCGCGGCCTCGATCGCCGCGCGGTCGTCGGGATGGATCGCGGCATGCCAGTTCGCATGGCTCGGCTCGTCCCGCACCGGGTCCAGCCCGAGCAGGCTGAAATTCCGCGCCGACCAGCGCTGCGTGCCGCTGGCGAGGTCCCAGTCCCAGATGCCGATGGCCGCCGCATCCTGCGCCAGGCGCAGCCGCTCCTCATTGTCGCGCAGCGCCGCCTCGGCCCGCGCCCGTTCGGACGCCTGCCAGGTGCGGTCGAGCGTGGTGCGCGCCAGCTCGATCTCGGCCGCGGTCCAGCCCTGCGGCGCCGCCCGCAGCAGGAACAGCATGGCGCGCAGCCGGCCGTCCTGCCGCAGCGGGACCGCGAGCGAGGCGCGCGCACCGAGCGCCTCGAAGGCCTGCTGCGCCACCGGGCTCCCGGCGGTCAGCGGATCGGCGATGGCCACCGGGTTGCCCTGGAACAAGGGCGCCAGCCGCTCCGGCGGCAGGTCGGCGAGGCGGTGCCGGCCGCTGGCCGCCGTCCGCCCATCCGCCCGCCAGCCGCCCTCGACGACGACATGCACGCCGTCGGGCTCGACCGCGCCGAGGGCCGCATGCACCAGGCCGAGCGCCCGGCCGAGCGCCTCGCAGGCCGCGGCGGCGGTGTCCCGCACCGTCCGGCTTGCGCGCAGCCGCTCCTCCAGGCCGAGCAGGACATCGTCGCGCCAGGCCCGCTCGCGCCCCGCCGCCTCGGCCAGCCGGGCCTCGGTGACGTCGAAGACGACGCCGAACGCCCGCACCGGTCGGCCATCCGCATCGTGTTCGCGCCGCGCCCGCGCCTCCAGGTGCCGCAGCTCGCCGGTGTCCGGCCGGATGATGCGGTATTCGTAGCGGGCTTCCGCATCGCCGCGGGCGAGCGAGCGGGCCCGCTCGGCCGCGGTGCGCAGCCGGTCCTCGGGGTGGCGGATGGCCAGCCAGTCGGCCATCGGCATCGCCTCCGACCCCGGCGGGAAGCCGAACAGGGTCGGGGCGCCCGGCGCCCAGCGATAGGCATCGGTCCGCAGGTCCTGGACATAGCTGCCGACCCGCGCCGCGTCCTGCGACAGCAGCATCACCGCGGTGCTCTCGCGCAGCGCCGCCTCGGCCTGGCGCTGGGCGGTGACGTCGTGCACCGTCTCCAGCAGCGCCAGCGGCGCGCCGGCCGGGCCGCGGCGCAGCACCTTGCGGCTTTCGACGATGCGCGTCTCGCCGTCCCGGGTGCGTTGCCGGAGATCGCTGGCCCAGCTGCCGTCGCGCTCCAGCCCGGCCCGGCCCGCGGCCTGGGGCGGCGGGAATTCGGTGTGCAGCAGGGTGTGGGAGACCTGGCCGATCGCCTCCTCGGCGGTCCAGCCGTACAGCCGCTCGCAGCCCTTCGACCAGAAGCGGATGGTGCCGTCGAGGTCGCACGCCATGAAGGCACCGAGGTCGAGGGTGGCCAGCAGCTCGCGCTGCCGCGCCTCGGTCTCGGCCAGCGCCGCCTCGGCCGCTTTGCGGGCAGCGATGTCCTCCAGCACCATGATGAACCGGTCCGGCCGTCCCGCCCCGTCGCGCAGCAGGGACACGGTCGTGGTGGCCCAGGCCAGCATGCCGTCACCCCGGCGGTAGCGCTTCTCCATCGCATAGGTCGGCACGCCGCCGTCGAGCAGCGCCCGCATCCGCTCAAGCTCGGCGGCGAGGTCGTCCGGATGGGTGATCTCCTGGAAGCGGCGCCCGAGCAGCTCCGCCTCGGCATGGCCGAGGATGGCGGAGGCCCGGCCGTTCACCCGCAGCCAGCGTCCGTCCAGCCCGACCTGGGCGAGGCCGACCGCGGCCTGCTCGAAGACGCCGCGGAACTCCGCCTCGCGCGCGGCCAGGGCGCGTTCCGCCTCCTGCAGCACGGTGAGGTCGATGGCGGCGGAGACCGGCAGGGGCCGTCCCGCCACATCCTGGCCGATGGCGGCGGCCTGGAACACCGGATATCCTGGCAGTCCGCCTTGCATCACCCGAACGGCCCGCTGGTGCTACGACTGGCAGCCGGCATGCCGCGGGACGGGGCCGTCGCCGGTACGGCGACGGCCAAGGCACCGGACCGGCACCATTGTACCGAGATGGTGTGCAACGCCATGGCTGACAGGAAAATACACTGCAACGAAGTCTATGGGAATAATTGAAGCTTCGTAATTCGCGTCGTGTGGTTCTGCGCCTGGCCGGTGTCGTTGCCCGGTTCACGCCCGCCCCGTGCAGGGATGGTTCAGCGTTCGATGTCCTCGATCGACAGGCCGAAGGCGGCGACGCCTTCCGCCAGCAGGTCACCTGCCATGTCCATGCCCAGCAGGTAGCCACCGGCATCCCCGGTCGCGTTGCGCTCGACGGCCAGGCGCAGCGCCTCCTCCCATTCCTCCGGGCCATAGTCGCCGCGGCCGACCCAGACGAGGGCAATGAGCGCCGCCTGCTCGTCGTCGTTCAGCCCGTCGATGAACTCGCGGAGGCTGTCCTCCGTCATGTCGTCCGGATTCTCCTGCAGCAGCGCCGCCTCGCTGTTGTCATCCTCGGAGAGCTGGTCGGGGTCGGTCTCCTCGGTCACCTGCAGGGCGCGGACGTGGTCGACCACGGTCGCCACCGTTTCCAGGCTGATACCGAGATCCACGTCGTCGTCGTCATCGGGTGTGCGTGCCATCACTGCGTCATCCCCAGGAAAGCCGGGTAAGGCCGCGAAGGCCGCTCCGGTTGCATGCCGGTTCCCCGCCGGGCCGGGAATCTTCCAGCGGGAACAGCATGGCGGAGCCCGGCGTTGGCGGACCAGCCGAATCGCGTCGGGACGGACGCCCAGCAAGGGCCGGTAAGTCATGCAGAGGATCCGCACGGGTGGCAGGCCGGGACGGTGCTGCGTCGCCATCGGGTTGCTGATCCTGGGATCGGCCATGCCCGGCCCGGCGGCGGCCGGGCTTGCGGTGGCGACGCCGCTGATGCGCATGGCGGGCTGCGGTCCGGCCATCGGGATGCCGGTGGCACGGGCGAAGCCGCGGCGGCCGCCGCCCCCCGAGGTGGAAGAGCCGCCGGCGATGGCCATGCATGCCTTCTACACCTGCGCCACCCCCCGGCCGCGGCCGGCCGGGCAGGGTTGGCGGGCGGTGGGCCCGCTGCGGCGCGGCTAGGCGAAATTCCCCGGAGTCCGCAGGCGGAAAAGTCGCCAGGCCGGCATTTCCATCACGCGACGCCGCCGCGCGAAGGGTGGCCCGGTCGACGAAAGCCTGCCGGGGACCGGCCCGGGCTCAGCCCTTCTTCGAAAGGTCGACCAGGCCGGCGAAGCCGGTTTCCGTCCCGAAGGCAAGGTGGGTCCCGGTGGCGTTCCAGCCGAGCGCCGAGATGCTGCCATGGCCGGGGGCGGCGACCGGCACGACCTTGCCGGAGGCGATCTCGGCCAGCAGCACCAGCCCGTCGGCGAAGCCGGCCGCGACCACCTCGTGCTGCGGGTGGCAGGCGACGGCGCTGACCAGCACGCCGTCGCCGCCGGCCAGTTCGGTCGGCGCCTTGCCCATCGGGCCGCCGCCGAAGAAGGGCCAGACCACCACGGCATCGGCGCCGCTGGTCGCCAGCCACTTGCCGCGGGCGGTGAAGGACAGGAAATGGGTCTTCGACGGGTAGCCCGACATCCGCATGTGCTGGCCATCCGCCAGGCGCCAGCCATGCAGGGCGTTCTCCTGCATCGCTGTTACCACATGGGTACCGTCCGGGCTGATGGCGATGGCGGCGTGGCTGCCCTTCCATTCCAGCACCCGCGGCTTGTCCTCCTTGCTGGCCACGAACCACAGCGACGCGCCGTTGTAGTGGCTGGCGGCGACCCGCTTGCCCTTGGCATCGAAGGCGATGCCGCCGACGGCCGAAGGGTGCGGCAGGATCTTCGCCTTCTCCCCCTTGGCGTCGAACAAATACAGCTGCTTGCCGACCGAGGCGGCACGGAGACCCGATTCGTGCGCCGCGACGTGCTCGACCCATTTCATCGCGCCGAGTCGGGCGAGTTCGGTGGTGGCGGCGTCGGGTGCGGTGCGGACCAGCCGGCCGTCGTCGCCGCCCGACAGGAATCCGTCCCTGGCATCGGCGCAGAAGGACAGCACCGCGCCGTCATGCGCCGCCGCGCTGGTCCAGGCGGCGTCGGGGTTGCGCGGCTGGGCGATGTGCACGCTGCCGTCGCCCAGGCCGAGGCCCAGGCTGCCGTCGCGTCCGAAGGCGAGGCCGACCACCCAGGCGCCGAGCTCCCGGCTGGTGCCCCGCGTATCGAGCAGGAAGTCTGCGGCGGCGGTCTCGCTCATGCCTCCACCTGGCAGCTCTCAAAGCCGCGGCGGAGCTGCGGGCGGTTCAGGTCGCGGCCGATGAAGACGATCTTCGACCGGCGCGGGTCGCCATCCTTCACCGGGCCGATGAAGTCGCCGTCGGCGATCATGTGCACCGCCTGGAAGGCGAAGCGGCGGTCGTCGCCGGCGTAGTAGAGGATGCCCTTGGTGCGCAGCAGGTCCTGGCCCTTCGCTGCCAGCAGCTGGGTCATCCAGGCGTTGAACTTCTCCGGGTCCACCGGGCGGGTAACCTCGAAGGACACCGACAGGATGTCGCCGTCGTGCTCGTGGTGGTCCTCGCCGGACAGGAATTCGGGCTCGCGCTCCAGGATGCGCTTCAGGTCGAAGGCCTCCCGCCCGATCACCGTCGAGATCGGCACGTCGGACTTGGTGCTGCGGCGGATCTCGGCATAGGGGTTGATGGCGCGGATGCGGCGCTCGACCTCGACCGCCTCGGCCTCCGAGACTAGGTCCATTTTGTTCAGGACGATGATGTCGGCGAAGGCGATCTGCTCCACCGCCTCCTTGCTGTCGGCCAGGCGGGCCGGCAGGTTCTTGGCGTCGACCAGGGTGACGATGGCATCCAGCCGCGTCGCGCGCTTGACGTCCTCGTCGGCGAAGAAGGTCTGGGCGACCGGGGCGGGGTCGGCGAGGCCGGTGGTTTCCACGATGATGCCGTCGAATTTGCCGCGGCGCTTCATCAACCCGCCGATGATGCGGATCAGGTCGCCGCGCACGGTGCAGCAGATGCAGCCGTTGTTCATCTCGAAGACTTCCTCGTCGGTATCGACGACGAGGTCGTTGTCGACGCCGAGCTCGCCGAATTCGTTGATCACCACGGCGTACTTCTTGCCGTGGTTCTCGCTGAGGATGCGGTTGAGCAACGTGGTCTTGCCGGCGCCGAGATAGCCGGTCAGCACGGTGACGGGGACGGGTGCGGTTTCGGACATGGGGAAGGGGGCTCCGCAGGGCGGGGAAGGATTGGGGTGGAATATGGGGCGGCCGGCGCCGGGGGGCAAAGGGGGTGGCCGCGGGGCGGCCCCGGCCGCAGACGAAAACACCCCGGCGGAGCGATCCGCCGAAGTGCCAAGGGCCAAGCCGCCGCGGCCGTGTCGGCTGCCCCTAAGCTGACACCCTGATGGCACTCAAGCCCGCGAAACGCCTAGACCTGGCCGAGCGCAAACGATGACATGCCGGGTGCGCCTATCGACACTGGGCCTCCACTGAAGCGCATTTCATGACACAGGTCGGCGGGGGCCAGCTTCACCTTATCCGCCTGGTGTGCGCCTCCGCCCGGTCTCCGCCGTGCCAATGTGCCAGCGCCCCGAGTAGGCAAATCGGTCGATGGTGCCGACGTGCTGGCGCAGGCGGGCGGCCCGTCCCCGATGGCCGCCGATCGTGGTTTCGAGTGCTGACATCGCAGCCGTCCGCGCGTGCAGAGGCTGCCGCCGGCACGCGCATGGGGCGCATAGGATGACATGAATGCACAACTTGAGCGCGTATTCTGACACTGCGGCACCGCGCGCAGCCCCCGGAATGTGGCATGAAGCGCAGCCACGATCGCCTGCGGCGGCGCTCCGGGACGCAGTACCGACGGGGCAGCGAACCTCTGCCAGGACGCGCCGAAGTTCCAGCCGCATGACCGGCGAGACGCTGGGCCGACATGGCCCGGTCAGGATCTTGAGGGCGAGGTCCCCGTTTTCGGCGACCGCTTGCACCGCCTCGTCCAGCCACAAGCCTCGCTATGTCATCGAAGCTGCTGGCCACGTTGAGGATGGAAGCGCGGATAGGGTTAGCCGACGCCCTGGACTGCATCGGCCGACAGTCTGGCGAAGCGGGAGGTAGTGGAAGACCCACGCGTCCGAGAAGCAGGATTCAAGGCGGTCAGGCGCTTCGGCACGATCTTTCGCCTGCGACACGCGTCGCCGCCTGTGGACGCGGGGGGGGCGGTTCGTGACAGTGACTGCTCCGAGGAGCGCATTTGCTGACACATGCATGCGCGAAGAGCACGCTTGGTGGCACCGGTGTTTCACACGAGCGCATCTGCCGACATTCGGTGCGCGGCGCGGGAGGGTGAAGGTTAGAGCGCTTTGCAAATCGAATGGGACACCGCTGCCCCTATGTCAGGGCTGAGCCGTACACGGTTAGGCCAAACTCGAGACTGGTCCTGTCTCGCTCCCACGGACACCCCGGATAGGCTGGAGGGTCCGAGAGGTGTCGATGGCGGAGGGCAATAGACAGCGGCCATCCTTTCCGGAAACGCTCAAGCTCGAGGCGGTGGCCGCGCTCCGCCTATGGCTCCGCGCGCCGGCCTCTGTCCCCGCCGCCTCTTGGCGTCCGTTAGATGACGTCAAGGCTTCCACCCCAAACAGTTGCTGCCCGGCTATGCCGGCGTGCTGCGCCGGGCCGAACCGGTGGCCATCGAGCGCGAGCATGTCAGCTTCACCCCCGACGGCATCCGGCTTCAGATCCTCCGTGGCAAGGCCGACACGGCAGGGCAGGACGCCTAGTCCGGCATTTCCCTCGGAAGCGAGCCTGAGACCTGTCTGGTCCATGCGCTGGAAGCCTGGCTGGACGCGAGCAGCTGCCGCTTCGGCCCGGTGTTCCGCAAGCTCAATCGCTGGGGCGATGTCGAGCCGGCGGCGGCTTCCAAGGCCGCCGTCATGGAAGGGAGGGGCCCCGTCACCGAAGCTCCTCGCCGCGCGCCGGGCAACCCGGTGTGGTTGCGTAGCGTTGCCCTGCGCGCGCCGCAGGGGCCATGCCGTGACTAAACGATTTCCCGCCACGGGCTTTCCTGGCCTGAGCCGAAGGCAATTCGGTCTGAGCCTCATCCTGCTTCTCGCCACCGGCTGCGAGGCCGAGGAACCCGCCGCCCTGCAGGTTGTGGGTGGCGATCCGGGCCGCGGCCCGGCGGTGATCCTCGCCGCGGGCTGTGGCGCCTGCCATGTCATTCCTGGGGTGCGCGGCGCCGTCGCCTGGGTCGGGCCGCCTCTCATGGAATGGTCGCGGCGCGGCTATGTTGGCGGCCGTTTGCCGAATACGCCGGAGAACCTGACCGCTTGGCTGCGCGACCCGCAGGCGATCTCGCCCGGTTCCGCCATGCCGGCACTGGGTCTGAGCGAGGCAGAGGCGCGCGATGCGGCGGCCTACCTCTTCACCCTCGGCGCCGGGCGCCTGCCGCCGGTGCCGGCCGGGTTGCCGCTTGGCCCAAATGAAGGCGGGCCGCGCGAGATGCCGCGGATCCGCCCGCGGGCTTGAGCCGGTACCCTGCCTGACGGCCCGCACCCGTCAAGCCGGGACCCAGTCAGCCGCAGCCCGACAGCAGCAGCGCCGGCACTGCCTGGAACACCACCGCCAGCGCCGCCAGCACGGCGGTGCTGGCGGCAAACCAGCGGGTGAAGCGCGGCTCCGCCTCGCCGCCCTCGGTCAAGGCCATTTCGGGGTCGGCCAGGGCCGGGCGCAGCACCAGGGCCAGCAGGGCCAGCGCCAGCAGGGTGGCCAACCCGACCAGCGCCGGCACCAGGGGCAGGCCGAGCAGACTGTCGGCCACCAGCCCCCGTTCGCAGGCCAGGGCACTGACCGCATAGACGGCGGTGAAATGCCCGGCCCAGACCACCAGCCCGGCGACCGAGAGTAGCACGCCGAAGACCGGCCGCGCCGTCATGCCAGCAGCCGCGGGAAGCCATGCAGCAGCAACAGCCCGACAACCCCCTGCCCGGAGGTGTAGAGCCAGAACAGCATGACGATGTCGAAGCTCAGTCGGCGCGTGCCATCCAGCATGCCGGCCCAGGCACGCGCCGCGACATAGAAGGCCATGATGAACGCCACGGACACATGCAGCCCCTGCCACACCAGCAGTGCATAGGACGCGGCGCCATGCGGGTGCAGGCTGGGCCGAAGCCCTGCCTGCCACAGCGCCAGGAGATCCGCCGCGAAGCCGCCCAGCAGCAGCAGGAGAGCCGCCGGCATCAGCAGGCCGGGCAACCCATCCCACCGACGCAGCGCGCGGGAGGCCAGCAGCACCAGGCCGGCGCTCGCCAGATAGCCGGCCAGCGCGGCGGCGCCCCAACCGAGCCGAGGCCGCTCCATCCCGGCGGGTGGCCACATCGCGTCGCCATTCACCAGCCAAAGGAAGAGGTAGCTGCCCATGGTGCAGGTATAGGCCGTGCCGCTCACCAGCATCAGGCAGACCATGGCCCACCAGGAGGTGGCGAGCGGACCGGTGACGTAGTTCGGCAAATCCAGCCCCGCGCCGATGCCGCCCTGGCGTGCCGGCAGCGGACCGAAATCGGTCCCGGTCCAGAGCCAGCGGAGGAAGCCGGCCAGGGCCACCAGGCCGAAGCCCGCCGCCGGCACTACCGCCGAGACCGCGAGCGAGAGGAAGAACCCGGCGGTGCCCAAGGCCGCCACCAGATGCGCGAAGCCTGGGCCGGGGATGACGGCGACATATTGCGGCAGCGCTTCGGCCGGGCTGGTGACCAGCGCCTCCCGCCGGCCGGTCAGCGTGCCGGGCAGGAAGTGGCGGCCAGCCGCAACCTCCGTCCCCAGCCGCGGATTGTCCCAGAGCGGGTAGCGGCCGGTGATCTGGGGGATGCTGCGCAGGCCGAAATCCTCGCCCGGCAGCCACTCCGTCGTCCCGGCATTCCACGGGGAATGGTCGCTGCCCCGGGTCAGCCGGAAGTTGCGGGCGATATCGGTCAACAGCACCAGGCCGCCTACCAGTACCATCGCCGCCCCGGCCGAGGAGAGTGCGTTCCAGAGCTCGAGTCCCATGCCGGCGGGATAGGTGTAGATCCGCCGCGGCATGCCCATGAAGCCGGCGAAATGCATCGGGAAGAATGTCAGGTTGGTGCCGAGGAAGAGCAGCCAGAAGGCCCACTTCCCCAGGCGCTCCGACAGCGGCCGACCGATCGCCGGCGCCCAGTAATACAGCGCCGCCAGCAACGGGAAGACCATGCCGCCGATCAGCACGTAGTGCAGGTGGGCGACGATGAAGTAGGTGTCGTGCGCCTGCCAGTCGAAGGGGGTGGCGGAGACCATCACCCCGGTCAGCCCGCCGAGCACGAAGATGAAGAGGAAGCCGAAGACGAAGAGCGTCGGCGTGGCGACGCGCACCTTGCCACCCGCGGCGAAGGTGCCGATCCAGGCGAAGACCTGCAGGCCGGAGGGCACCGAGACGGCGAAGCCGGCCGCCGAGAAATAGGCCAAGCTCAGACCCGGGATGCCGGTGGTGTACATGTGGTGCACCCACAGGCCGAAACTCAGGAAGGCGGTGCCCACCAGCGCCGTCACCACCAGCCCATGCGCCAGCAGCGCGGTGCCCGCCATGGCCGGGACGATCATCGAGACCATGCCGGCTGCCGGCAGGAAGATGACATAGACTTCCGGATGGCCGAAGAACCAGAAGAGGTGCTGCCACAGCAGCGGGTCGCCGCCGCGCTCCGGCAGGAAGAACGGCCAGTCGAAGGCGCGCTCCAGCTCCAGCAGGGTGCTGGCGACGATCACCGCCGGGAAGGCGAAGACCACCATGGCGGCAAAGACCAGCATGGCCCAGGCGAAGATCGGCATGCGCCCGAGCGTCATGCCCGGCGCGCGGCAGCGCAGGATGCCCACAATGAGCTCAATGGCCCCGGCGATGGCCGAGATCTCGATGAAGCCGATGCCCAGCAGGTACATGTCGGTATTGATGCCGGGCGAATAGGCCTTGCCGGTCAGCGGCGGGTACATGAACCAGCCGCCATCGGGCGCCACCCCGAAGAACAGCGAGGAGAAAAAGGCCAGCCCGCCGATCAGGTAGATCCAATAGGCATAGGCACCCAGCCGCGGCGTCGGCAGCTCGCGCGCGCCGAGCATGGCCGGCAGCAAGGTGATGCCCACCGCCTCCACCGCCGGCACGGCAAACAGGAACATCATCACCGTGCCATGCATGGTGAAGACCTGATTGTAGGTCGCGGCGTCGATGAGGGTGAGGCCCGGCATCGCCAGCTGCGCCCGGATCAGCACGCCGAGAAGCCCAGCCAGCGTCAGAAACAGCAGGGCGGTGGCGACGAACAGAGGGCCGATCAGGTTGTTGTTGACCTCGCCGAGGGCGCGCCAGCCGCGCGGCCGCTCCCAGGCGGCGCGCAGCCGGCCGAGCTCGTCCGGCGGGCGCGGCAAGGGGTTGGGCAGCGCGTCGATGCCTGGCGCGGCGGTGCCCTCAGGCGGGCTCATCGCAGCGCCTCCAGCCAATCCGCCAGCGCCAGCAGCGCCGCACCTTCCAGCGCCCGGCCATAGGGGGGCATGGCGTTGCCAGGCTTGATGTCCTGCGTACCCGCGATCCAGCCGGTGAGGTTGCCGCGGTGGTTCTCCAGCATCCCGGCGCCGAGCGTCAGGCGCGCGCCGATGCGCGACAGGTCGGGCGCCAGCCGCCCCTGCCATTCCGTGCCGCGCACCGCATGGCAGGCGCCGCAGCCGGCCTCGCCGAAGATGCGCATGCCCTCCGCCTGGGCCGCCGTCGCCGGCGGCGGCACCGGGGCCCGCTGGCGGGCGACCCAGGCGGCAAAGGCGTCAGGCTCGTGCGCCACCACCGCGAAGGCCATGAAAGTATGCTGCACGCCGCAGAACTCGGTGCATTGCCCGCGCAGCACGCCGGTACGGTCCACCCGCAACCGCTGGCGGTTCACCCGGCCGGGGATCATGTCCATCTTGCCGTGCAGGTTGGGGATCCAGACGCTATGGATCACGTCGCCGGAGCTGAGCTGCAGCTCCACCTCCCGCCCCACCGGCAGATGCAGCTCGTTGGCGGTGACGGCGCCCTCGCCGAGATCGGGGTAGCGCACCTCCCACCAGTATTGCCGGCCGATGATCTCGACGCGCAGCGGCGCCTCGCCGCCTGGCAGGGTCAGGGCGCGGGAGATGCCGAGGGAATAGAGCAGCAGCGCTGCCAAGGTGACGGTGGGGAAGATAATGCCGCCGCCGATGACGAAGCGGCGCGAGCCCATGGCCCGGCGCAGCTTCCCTGGCGCCAGCAGCGCGGCGGCCAGGAACCCCATGGTCAGCAGGAAGATCGCCGTGCCGCCGAGGAACAGCACCCAGGTCAGCTCGGCAATGTGCCCAGCCTGCGGCCCCCAGGGGTCGAGCGGCGTTTGCTCGCCGGAACAGCCGGCGAGCAGCAGGAGGACGGCCAGCCGCCTCACGCCGCGAAGCGCCCGCGCCGCATCGCCACCACCAGCGCGCCGAGCGCCACCCCGGCGAAGGCCAGCCCGCCCGGCACCCACATCAGCAGCCCACCGAGTTGCTGGTCCTCGAGCGGAGTCAGGCCCCAGGCCAGTGTGGTGAACTCATGTGGCGGAAAGATCGGCCGCGGCGCAAAGGTCAGGAAAGCGCCGAGCGCTCCCATCTGCGCCGCGGTGGCGAGGCCGGCCGGCAGCACCGCCTCCGGCCGTGTCGCCGCCGCCAGCAGCAAGCCACGCCACAGCCACACGGCGGCACCCAACAGGCTGAGGTGCATCGCCCAATAGGCGAGGTCGGAGCGGAAGGTCGCGACATAGGGCCCGGGCAGGTGCCAGAGCCAGAGCAGCACCGCGAAGCCTCCCGCCGCCGCGGCGATGCCGCCCGCCGTGGTCGGCCGGCGCGGTGGGGCGAGACCGAGCGCCAGCAGCGGTGCCGCCGCCAGCAGGATGACCAGATGCTGCCCGACCCGGGCGGAGAACAGCGCGACGGACAGGCTGCAGAGTGGCGAGACCAGCGCCAGGGCCAGCACGGCCCATCCGGCCAGCAGGGCGCGCCGGTCCGCGATGCGTCCCCAAGCCAGTCCCAGCCCGGTGACCAGCGCGATACCCAGCAGCGGATCCCAATTCCAGGCCGTCCCGCCTGGCACGGGCGGTGCGCCGCAATAGGCCAGCCAAGCTGGATCTCCCGGCCACGCGCCCATCCCACTTCCCTTCTTCCTGCCTGGGCGTTCTCCTTGCCCGGGCGTTGCGCCCAGCTCGATTTCATCGGTGCCGGCCGAACCACCCTGATATCCGGCCGGGCGGCCACCTCAGTGTCTTGGGCGGGTTCGTCCGAGATGACTTTGCTGTAACGCGGTGCAAGCCGGAGCGGCTGCGTGGGAGAATGACGAATGATCGAGCGGGAGGTCGTGCTAGCGGGCAGCGGTGCGGCGCATCTGGCCGCCCTGCGCCACCTGGCCATGCGGCCCCTGCCACCCAGGATACGGCTGACCTTCCTGGTGCCGGAGCCGGAGCAGCCCTATTCCGGCATGGTCCCCGGCGTCATGGCCGGCCGCATCCGCCGTGACGCGGCCCGGGTGGATCTCGCCGCGCTGGCCCGCGCGGCGGGCGCCCGGCTGGTGCTGGGCCAGGCTGTCGGGCTGGATCCGGCAGCGCGGCTGCTGCGGTTGGCGGGCGAAAGGCCGCCGCTGCGCTACGACCTGCTCTCGCTGGCCATCGGCGCCGAGCCGGCCCTGGTGCCCGGCGCCGCCGAGCACGCACTGCCATTGAAGCCGCTGGGCCGCTTCCTCGATGTCTGGGTTGCCCTGGTGGCGGACCCGCCACAGGACCTGCTGGTGGTCGGCGGTGGCGCGGCGGGGGTGGAGGTGGCGCTGGCGGCCCGTGCCCGGCTGGGCTCTGGGCCGCGCATCGCCCTGCTCGCCCCGACCGGGCCACTGCCCCGGCTGGCGGCCGGCGCGCGACGGGCAGCCATCCGGGCGCTTGCAGCGGCCCGGATTGAGACGCTGGTAGGCGAAGCCGTGGCGGTCGAGCCGCAGCACCTGCACCTGGCGGGCGGCCGCACCCTGCCCTTCGGCGTCGCCCTCTGGGCCGCCGGGGCCGTCGCGCCGGCCTGGCTGGCGGAAACCGGACTCGACCTTGCGGAGGGCGGCTGGTTGGCCGCCGATGCCACCCTGCGGAGCACCGGCGACCCGGCCGTCTTCGCCGCCGGCGACGCCGGGGCGGTGCTGCCGCATCCCCGGCCGCGTAACGGCGTGTACGCCGTGCGCCAGGGCGTGCCGCTGGCTGAGAATCTTCGTCGGGTCCTTGCCGGGAAGGCGCCACGCCCCTTCCGGCCGCAGCGCTGGCACCTGTCGCTGCTGCTGGCGGGCGAGCGGGCGATCGCCGCCAAGGGGCCCTTCGGCATCGCCGGGCGCTGGGCGCTGCGGCTGAAGGACCGGATCGACCGTGACTGGGTGGCCAGCTTCGCCCGGCTGCCACCCTTCATGGCGCGGGCCATGCCGCAGCCCGCCATGCGCTGCGCCGGTTGCGGCGCCAAGGTGCCGCCGGCGGTGCTCGCCCGGGTGCTGGCCCGACTGCCACACTCGCCGGATACGGGCGTGCCGCTGGGGCTGGAGGCGCCGGACGATGCCGCGCTGCTGGCCGCGCCGGCGCCGGGCCGGGTCCTGGTGCAATCGGTCGATCATTTCCGTGCCCCCTGCGACGACCCCTGGGTCTTCGGTCGCATCGCCGCGTCGCATGCGCTGGGCGACATCGCTGCCATGGGGGGCGTGCCGCGCGCCGCCCTGGCGATCGCCGGTCTGCCGCCAGCCGCCGAACCGGTGCTGGAAGCCGATCTGCTGGCCATGCTTGCCGGTGCGCAATCGACGCTGGAGCCTGCCGGCGCCCGGCTGGCCGGAGGCCATAGCGGCGAGGCCGCAGAGGCCTCGCTTGGCTTCGCGGTGACGGGCGAGGTCGCACCCGAACTGGCGCTGCGCCGCTCCGGCCTCCGCCCCGGCGAGGCGCTGATCCTGACCCGCCCGCTCGGCACCGGCGCCATCCTGGCCGGCTGGATGCGCGGCTTCGGCCGGGGGCGGGATTGGGCGGCGGCGCTGGCGACGATGCAGCGGGACCCCTTCCCGGCTTCCCGCATCCTGCTGGCGCATGGCGCGACGGCGGCGGTTGATGTCACCGGCTTCGGCCTGCTGGGGCATCTGCTGGAGATGCTGCGGGCCTCCGGCTGCAGCGCCCTGCTGGATGCGGATGCGGTGCCGGCACTCGACGGGGCACTGGCAGCGCTGGCGGCCGGCTTCGCCAGCACCCTGCATCCGGGGAATGCCGAGGCCTGTGGCCCGCACCTGCTGGACGCCGACGGCATCGTGCCAGAGCGCCTTGCCTTGCTGCTGGACCCTCAAACCGCAGGCGGCCTGCTGGCCGGAGTGCCGGCGAGGCAGGCTGCGGCCTGCCTGGCCGCTTTGCGAGCGGCAGGCGAGGGTCCGACACTGATTGGCTGGACCATCGCAGGGCCAGCGCAAATTGCCTTGCAACCGGATCGAAGCCGTCGGCGTTCAGGTCCGGATGGAAAGCACGAGCGGCCGGGTATTGATGGTGCAGGAGAGCCGCTTCCGGCTGCTGCGGGATGACGGCCGTGGCTTGACCCTGGTGCTCGCCCCCTCGGCGGCGATTGAGCCGCAGGACCTGCCGCCGCTGACCCACCGCCGGGTGCTGGTCGATTGGCGGGACGCACCGGGGTTGACCGGTGGCACCGCCCACCGTGTCGAATTGCTCGACTGACCGGAGAGACGGTATGGCCCGCCCCCCCTTGCGCCGCAGCCTGTCCCACCGCGCCGGTCAGTTCCTCGAGGAATGGTCGGTGCCCCGCCAGCTTGCCGGGCAGGATCATGCCGGTACGGCGGCCGAGGCGGCGACTTCGCGCGGCCTGCGGCCGCGCACGGACCAGGCGGATAGGGTCGGTACCTCCATCTGCCCCTATTGCGCGGTCGGCTGCGCCCAACTGATCTATGCGAAGGAAGGCCGGCCCATCGCCGTGGAAGGCGACCCGCGCAGCCCGATCAACCAGGGCACGCTCTGTCCCAAGGGCGCCGCGACGCTCGGGCTGATGACCAGTCCGCAGCGCATCGATCGCGTATTGCACCGCGCACCGCATGCGCGGGAATGGCGCGCGGTGCCGCTCGACTGGGCGATGGACCGCATCGCTCATTTGACGAAGCAGGTGCGTGACGACAGCTTCGTCGGCGACGCACCGGACGGCACCAGGCTGAATCACACCCTGGCACTCGGTTCGCTCGGCGGCGCGACGCTCGACAATGAGGAGAATTACCTCATCAAGAAGCTGTTCTCCGCCGGTTTGGGCATGGTCTTCATCGAGAACCAGGCCAGGGTCTGACACAACAACTCGGTACCCAGTCTGGGTACCGCCTTCGGCCGGGGCGCGGCGACGCTGCCCCAGTGGGATCTCGCACGCGCCGACGTGGTGCTCGTGATGGGGTCCAACATGGCCGAGAACCATCCCATCGCCTTCCGCTTCGCGCTCCAGGCCAAGGCGCGGGGGGCGACCCTGATCCATGCCGATCCGCGCTTCACCCGGACCTCGGCGCTGTGCGACCTCTATGCGCCGCTGCGGGCCGGGACCGACATCGCCTTCCTCGGCGGCATCATCCGGCATCTGCTCGAGAACGACCTCTGGTTCCGGGATTGGGCGCTGCCCTACACCAACCTCTCGACCATCATCGAGGCTGGTTATGAAGGCCCCGAGGACGATGGGCTCTTCTCCGGCTGGAACGCCGGGGAACGGCGCTATGACCCGGCAAGCTGGCAGTACCAGGGCCTGACCGTGCCCTCGCCCCTGGCCGAGGCCTGGATGGAGACCGGCGGCGACTTTGCCGAGCGGGTCGCGCAGCTGCGCGAGGGCCCGCCACCGCGCGACGAGACCCTGCAGCACCCGAACTGCGTCTACCAGATCATGCGGCGCCACTTCGCCCGCTACACGCCGGAGGTGGTGGCGCGGATCACCGGCTGCCCCGAGGACGTCTTCCTCAAGGTCTGCGACGCCATGGCGCGCAATTCGGGGCGGGAGCGCACCGGGGTCATCTGCTACGCCGTCGGCTGGAACCACCATACGACAGGGGCGCAGATCATCCGCGCCGGGGCGATCCTGCAGGGGCTGCTGGGCAATGTCGGGCGGCCCGGGGCGGGGATGCTGGCCCTGCGCGGGCATACCTCGATCCAGGGCTCCACCGACATCGCCACGCTCTATGACCTGATGCCGGGCTACCTGCCGCAACCGCATGCGCTGCGCCCGCATGGCACGCTGGCGGAATACCTGACGGTGGAGACGGCACCGACCGGCTGGTGGGCGAATTTTCCCGCCTATGCCGTCAGCCTGCTGCGCGCCTGGTATGCGGGTGAGGCGAGCGCCGCCAATGGCTGGGGCTATGACTGGATGCCCCGCATCGTCGGCGACCACAGCCAGCTGCCGATGACCCTCGCCATGCGTGACGGCATCATGCGCGGGCTGTTCGTCATGGGCCAGAACCCGGTGGTCGGCGGCAGCAATTCCAGGCTGGTGCAGCGCGGCCTGGCGCGGCTCGACTGGATGGTGGTGCGCGACATCGCCGAGACCGAGACCGCCACCTTCTGGCGCGACGGCCATATGGTGCGCGACGGCGAGATGCGGCCGGAGGATATCGGCACCGAGGTCTTCCTGATGCCCGCCGCTCTCAGCGGGGAGAAGGCCGGCAGCTTCACCAATACCCACCGCCTGGTGCAATGGCACGACAAGGTGGTGGAGGCGCCGGGCGACAGCACTTCCGAGCTCTGGTTCATCCACGACCTCGGCCGCCGGCTGCGGGCGTTGTACGCCGGCAGCACGCGCAGCGAGGATGCCGGGCTGCGCAACCTTTCCTGGGACTACCCGGTGGATGCCGATGACGAGCCGGATGCCGAGGCGGTGCTGCGGGAGATCAATGGCTGCACCCTGGCCGACGGCAAGCCCGTCGCCTCCTTCCAGGCTCTGAAGGATGACGGCTCCACCGCCTCCGGCGCCTGGATCTATGCCGGCGTCTTTCCCGAAGCAGGCCGCAACCTGTCGCGCGCCCGGGTGCCGGACGGCCGGGCGGGACCGGGGACGCATCTCGGCTGGGGCTTCGCCTGGCCGGCCAATCGACGAACGCTGAACAACCGCGCCTCGGCCGATCCTGCCGGCAAGCCCTGGTCGGCGCGCAAGGCGCTGATCCAATGGGACGAAGCGCAGGCGAAGTGGACCGGCCCCGACGTGCCGGACTTCCCGCTGGAGAAGCGCCCGGACTATCAGCCGGATTGGACGAAGACCCCAGGCGGCATGGACGCCCATGCCGGCACCGATCCCTTCATCATGCTGGCCGATGGCCGGGCGGCGCTCTTCGCACCCTCCGGCCTCAAGGACGGGCCGCTGCCCGAGCATTACGAGCCGGTGGAATCGCCAGTGGGCAATCCACTGCATCCGCAGAACGCCGCCAGCCCGGCGGCCAAGCAATGGCAGCAGGCGGACAACCGGCTCGCGGCCAGCGGCGATCCGCGTTTCCCGCATGCGCTCACCACCTTCCGGCTGACCGAGCACCATTCCGGCGGCACGCCGACCCGCATCGTGCCGACCACCGCCGAGTTGCAGCCGGAGGCCTTCTGCGAGATCCCGACCGAGCTCGGACGCGCCATGGGCCTGCGAGACCTCGACTGGGTCGTGCTGTCGACGCCGCGCGGCGAGATCGAGGTCAAGGCATTGATCACCGACCGGCTGCGCCCCTTCCCCGACGGCAAAGGCGGCGAAATGTACCAGCTCGCGCTGCCCTGGCATTACGGCTGGGCCGGCTATGCCACCGGCGACATCGCCAATGTGCTGACCTCGATCATCGGCGATTCCAACACCGGCATGCACGAGAACAAGTCGCTGTCCTGCGCGTTGCGCCGCGGCAGGCTTCCCCGCCGCCAGGAGACCACATGATGGATGGCGGGCTTTCGCATGACCGGGCGCGCGGCCCGCACGGCACCGAGGCATGCCTCCCGCTGCCGCAGGAAGCCGAGCTCACCTGCGGCACGCGGATCGAGCCGGGCCGCGCCTACGGCTTCTTCACCGACACCACGCTCTGCATCGGCTGCAAGGCCTGCGAGGTGGCCTGCAAGGAATGGAACAACCTGCCGGCCGACGGCATGACGCTGAGCGGCCGGTCCTACGACAATACCGGCGCGCTCGGCGCGCATACCTGGCGGCACGTGACTTTCGTGGAGAAGCTGGCACCGCAGGGTGAGCGCCCGGGCGCAATGCCGCCCTTCCAGTCCAACTGGCTGATGCTGTCGGATGTCTGCAAGCATTGTGACCCGGCGCCCTGCATGGAGGCCTGCCCGACCGGCGCGCTGTTCCGCACCGAATTCGACACCGTCGTGGTTCAGCAGGATATCTGCAACGGCTGCGGCTATTGCGTGCCGGCCTGCCCCTTCGGCGTGGTCGAGCTGGCGAAGGAGGATGGCAAGGCGCACAAGTGCACGCTTTGCTACGACCGGCTGAAGGGCGGCATGGAGCCGGCCTGTGCCAAGTCCTGCCCGACCGACAGCATCCAGTTCGGCGAGGTCGAGGAACTGATCGGGCGCGCCGAGGCACGGGTGGCGCAACTGCAGGAGTTGGGCCAGGACCGCGCCTACCTGTATGGCGCCCCCGGCACGCCGGGCGCGACGCATGGCCTCAAGCGCCTCAACGCCTTCTTCCTGCTGACCGAGCGGCCCGAGGTGCATGGCCTGCCGGCGGCACCGGTGCGGCCAGCCCGGCGGGCGCGGCCCTCCATCGTCTCCGGCCTGGCGACGGTGGCAGGGCTGGCCGTGGCGGCGCTGTTCCTCGGGGTCGGGCGGCGATGAGCGCGCCGATGGCAGAGCCCTGGCGTGGCGAGACCTATCACGGCCGCCCCGCGCTGAAGCCGGCCGGCTTCGACTGGAAGGTCGCCACCTATATCGCGGTGCTGGGCACCGCCGGCGGCGCGCAGGTGCTGGCGGCGGTGGCGCGGCGCAACGATCCCGGCGACCGCGACGGGCTGGCGCGGCGCGCCCGGCTGCTGGCGCTGGCCGGTTCCGTCATCGGGCCCGCCGTGCTGGTCGGCCACCTGAAGACACCGAAGCGCTGGTACAACATGCTGCGGATCCTGCGGCCGGACTCGCCGATGTCCTGGGGCTCCTGGCTGCTGACCGGCTTCGGTATCGCCAGCGCGGCGACCGCGCTGGGGGATGTGCTGGGCGAACGCTGGCCGCGGACGAAGCGGCTGGCTGACGTGGCGCAGGCGCCAGCCGCAGCGGCTGGGGCGGGCATGGCGGTCTATACCGCCTCGCTGCTTTCGGCGACGAGCAACCCCTTATGGGCCTCGGCGCCGGCGCCGCTCGCCGCGCAATTCGGCGCTGCCTCGATGGCTGGCGCCGCCGCCGCCCTGGCGCTGCTGCAGCGCCGCGCCGGGGAAGCGGGCAGTGCCCGGCGGCTGGAGCGGTTCGGCAACCTGGCGCTGGCCGCAGAATTCCTCGCCGGCGAGGTGGCCGGCTCCCGCTGGCGGCAGGCCGGCGTCGCCGGGCCGCTCGAGCAGGGACCGCTGGCCTCGCAGTACCGCATCGGCGGCAAGGCGGTGGGCCTGGCCCTGCCGGTCGCCGCGCGTGCGGTGGGCAGCCCGGTGCTCGGCTCGCTCGCCGTGCTGGCCGGCAGCGCCCTGCTGCGCCATGCCCTGCTGCGCGCCGGCGATGTCAGCAGCAAACGGCCGCACGACTATTTCGGCGCCACCCAGCGATGAGTGCCGAAGCTTCCGCCGCCCGGGCCATCGCCGCGCTGGACCGGCTGATCGTCGCCGCGCCGCCCTGCGACCTCGACGGCGCGCGCCAGGTCTTCGAGGCGCTGGTCACCCTGCGCGACGGCCTCGCCGCCCGGCGCCGGGCCGGCGAAGCGGTCGAGCCCACCCTGGCCCGGGTCAACGCGGCGCTCGCCCTGACCTGGTCCGGCGCGCTGCCGGTCGCCGGCTTCCGCGCCGGCCGGCTGGAACGGGCCAGGGCGCTGTTGCTGGAGGGGATCGAAGGATGACGCAGCCGCCGAGCCCGGAGGCCCGGGCACCAGAGGCCATCGCCTCCCAGGCCAGCGCGGCCGGGGCGAGGAAGGCTGGGCTCGACTGGCCGGTGGTCACGGTGCTCGGCTTGCTGGCCGGCGCCTATATCGGCTTCGGCGGGCTATTCGCCACCGTGGCGCTGGCGGGCGCGGAGGGCACGCTGCCCTTCGGCGCGGCGCAGGTGCTGGCCGGCGTGGCGTTCTCGCTCGGCCTCGTCCTGGTGCTGGTGGGCGGGGCGGAGCTGTTCACCGGCAATACGCTGATGCTGGTCGCCTGGGCCGAGGAGCGCGCCGGGATGCGCGCGATCGCTGCCAAGCTGGGCCTGGTCTATCTTGCCAACCTGGTGGGGGCGGTGGCGGTGGCGCTGCTGGCCTTCCTCGGCGGCGTGCACCTGGCGGGGGAGGGCGCGGTGGGCGCGGCGGCGCTGGCCGGCGCGCAGGACAAGGCGGCGCTGCCGCCGGGCCGGGCCTTCGCCAGCGGCATCCTCGCCAACATCCTGGTCTGCCTGGCGGTCTGGCTGGCCTGGGGCGCGCGCAGCGCGGCGGACAAGGTGCTGGTCGTCATCCTGCCGGTCGCCGGCTTCGTGGCGCTCGGGCTGCAGCATTCTGTCGCCAACATGATGCTGATCCCCTGGGGCTGGCTGGTGCTGCACCAGGCCGGGGCGGAATTCTGGACCGGGGCCGGCATCACCGCCGCCGCCTTCCCGGACCTGACGCTGGCCGGCTTCGTCGCCAACCTGGTGCCGGTCACGCTGGGCAATATCCTCGGCGGCGTGCTGGTCGGCAGCGCCTACTGGTTCGCCTATCTGCGGGATCCGGCGGAGGCGGATGGGAATCGAACCCACCATCCGCGCTGAGCGGATCCACGGTTTTGAAGACCGCGGGGGCCACCAGGCCCCTGTCGCCTCCGCTGCTGCAACCGGCAGCGCGGCCGCTGGTTGCAGCGGCGGCGCGCCATGCCGCCAGGTTCATCGCAGGAGGAAACGACGACGCGCAGTTTCGCCCCCAGGCCTTCATCCTGGTGCTCGGGATCGCCGTCCCGCCGACCTTGGCGCAGACCGCGACCACGCCCGGCCAGCAGCGCGCCGAGGCCTGATCGACCGGGACGTCTGCAGCGCGGATGACATCGAGATCGGGGAGGTCGATGATCCCATCCTCGATGCCGAGGGCCGCGTCGCCGCCGTGGTCGTCGAGATCGAGAGCCGGCTGGGCTTCACCGAGAAATACCTGGCGGCGCCTTTCGCGCAACTCCAGCCGGATGGTCGCCGGGCGAGGCTGCCGATGACGCGCGACCAGACACGGGCGCTGCCCGGCTTCCGCTATCCGGACTGACCGCCGCCAGGTGCCGCAGGTCGCCGGCGCGCCGGCTGAACCCCTCGGCATCCAGCCGCTCCAGCAGCGGCACGGTGAAGCGGCGGCTGATGCCGAGCCGGGCGCCGCAATCGGAGACCGAGACCCCCGCCGGCCGGGCCGCCAGCAGGCCGGCGAGCGCGGCCCGGGCCGTGGCGACGGCCTCGGCATGGAAGACCACCTCGCGCTTCTGCACCGCATCGGGGCAGCGCAGCAGCACGCCGCTCCGCAGCAGCAGGCGGATCGCCTGGGCGCGGCGCGGGTCGCACGCGGCGACGGCCGCCGCATCGGGCGGCATCAGGCCGCCGGCGCGGAAGGCCGCCTCCACCGCCGCGATGGCCGCGCGGTCCTGGTCGGAGAGCAGCGCCACGCGGTCGAGGCCGCGCAGCCGCAGCCGCCCGGCCGCCAGGGAGAGGGCGCCGCGGGCAACCAGCCGGGCGGCGATGGCCGCACCGGGCGCCTCGGGCGGCAGGCTGGAGGCGAGCAGCGGGCCGGCCTCGGGACCAGGGCCCATGGGGTCGGCCCGCTCCGCCGCCTCCACCGCGCCGAGCAGCTTCGCCTCCAGCGCCGCCAGCACGTCGCGGTGCAGCAGCGGGCCGGTGCGCAGCGACACCGCCTCCGCCGCGGCGGCGTCCAGCGCCGTCGGTGCCACGCCGACCAGCCGTGCGAGGCTTGCGGCCTCCAATCCTGCCGCGCCCGCCGCCCGCAGTCGCAGCGACGCGGCCCGCGCCGGCGTCGCCAGTCGCATCGCGTCCAGCAGCGGCGCATCGCGGGCGCGGCGGCGCGGCGGCGCGGGGTCCAGCACCATGCCACCGGCGACGGTGCGCGGCGGCGAGGGCAGCCGCAGCACGAAAGGTTCGCGCACCGGCAGCGCCAGCCTCCGGTCCAGGACGAATTGCGCCAGGCCCGCCTCGCCCGGCGCCAGCGCCGCCGCACCCAGCAGCCGCAGCCGCGCCCCGGCCTCCGCCGTGCCGCAGAGCAGCCGCAGCGTCTCACCCTGGCGCAGCGCGCGGGGCGCCGAGGCGAGCACCGTCACCCAGGCATCGAGCCGCTCCGTGGGAGCGAGCAGGCCGGGCGTCGCCAGCGCCTCGCCCGGCGCCACCTCGCCCCGCGCGATGCCGCGCAGCGCGACGGCGACCCGCCTGCCGGGCGCCGCCCGCGACACTGCCATGCCATGCACATGCAGGCCGCGGATGGTGGCGGGGCGGAGCCCGGGGAGGAGTTCCACCGCATCGCCCAGCGCCAGCCCACCCCGCCGCAAGGTGCCGGTGACCACAACCCCCGCGCCGGGCAGGGTGAAGGCGCGGTCGAGCGGCAACCAGGCGCCGCCGGGGCCCGCCACACCCTCCCGCGTCAGGGCACCGAGCGCAGTGGCCAGGGCGGCGATCCCCTCGCCGGTCCGCGCCGAGGTCTCGACGACCGGCCAAGTGCCAAGGGCAAGTCCGGCGAGCAATGCCCCGGTTCCTGCCGAGGCTGCGGCGCGCTCCTCTGGCGTAGCCAGGTCGCAGCGGGCGATGGCGACGACGCCGCGGCGGATGCCGAGCAAGGCGGCGATCTCGACATGCTCGCGGGTCTGCGCCCGGACCCCTTCGCGCGCATCCACCGCCAGCAGCGCGGCATCCATGCCGGAAGCGCCGGCGATCATGGTGCGGACGAAGCGCTCATGCCCCGGCGCATCCACCAGATCCACCTCGCCGCCATCGGGCAGCGCCAGGCGGGCGAAGCCGAGGGCGATGGAGATGCCGCGGGCGCGCTCCTCCGGCAGCCGGTCGCACTCGGAGCCGGTCAGGGCGCGGACCAGCGCGGTCTTGCCATGGTCGACATGGCCGAGCACGGCGATGAGGGCCGTCCTCATGCCAGCGCGCCTGTCACGGCTTCGGCGGCCCCGGCGATCTCCGGCTCGGCGAGGCAGCGCGGGTCGAGCAGCAGCCGGCCGCGGTCGAGCCGGCCGAGCAGCGCCGGCCGCGCCGCCCGCAGCCGCGCCGCCAATGCCTCGGCCGGCAGCCCGGCGGGGCGCAGCGCCACCAGCGTGGTCGGCAGTTCCAGCAGCGGCAGGGTGCCGCCGCCGGCCAGGGAGACACCAGCTTCCAGGCTGCCACCGGCCGCGGTCGGCAGCAGCGCCAGCAGCCGCCCGGCGCGGCCGGCCAGCACCTCGGGTGGCGTCGCCAGCATGCCCAGCGCAGGCACCGCTTCGGCCAGCCGGGCAGGGTCGCGGTAGAGCTTGAGCGTCGCCTCCAGCGCGGCGAGCGTCAGCTTGTCCGGCCGCAGCGCCCGCATCAACGGGTGGCGGGCGCAGCGGGCGATGGCGTCGGCGCGGCCGATCAGCAGCCCGGCCTGCGGGCCGCCGAGCAGCTTGTCGCCGCTCGCCGCCACCACGTCGAAGCCGGCGGCGACGCTCTCCGCCAGGGTCGACTCACGCGGCAAGCCGAAGCGGGCGAGGTCGACCAGCGCGCCGCTGCCGAGATCCTCGATCGCCAGCAGGCCCCGCGCATGCGCCAGCCCTGCCAGCGCCGCCGGTGCCACCGCCTCGGTGAAGCCGAGGATGCGGTAATTGGCCGGGTTCACCCGCAGCAGCACCCGCGTCGCCGGGCCGATGGTGGCGGCGAAATCCGCCAGCCGGGTGCGATTGGTGGTGCCGACCTCGACCAGCTTGGCGCCGCCCTGGGCGACCACCTCTGGGATGCGGAAGCCGCCGCCGATCTCGACCAGCTCGCCGCGGGAGACGATGGCCTCGCCCCCCGCCGCCAGGGCCGAGAGCGCCAGCAGCACCGCGGCGGCGCCGTTGTTCACCACCAGCGCCGCCTCGGCGCCGGTGAGCTCCCGCAGCAGCGCGGCGCAGCCGGCATGGCGGTCGCCGCGGCTGCCACCGTCGAGGTCGAGCTCGAGATTGGCATAGCCGCCGGCGAGATCGGCGATGGCGGCCAGGGCGGTGGGGGCCAGCGGCGCGCGGCCGAGGCCGGTATGCAGCACCACCCCGGTGGCATTCAGCACCCGCCGCAGCCCGGGCGTCGCACCCAGCGCCTCGGTGGCGGCGGCCAGCAACGCGGCGGCATCCGGCGCAGCGGCCCCGGCCCGGGCGGCCTCCAGCGCCGTCCGCAGCGCCGCCACCACGGCGGCGCGCGGATGCGCCGCCAGCAGCGCCTGGGCCTCCGGCGCATGGAGCAGGCGGTGCAGCGCCGGCAGGCGGCGGCGCGGGTCGTGCCCGTCCATGCTCAGCCGGCCCGCGCGGTGCGGCGCCAGGCCAGGGCGACAGCCAGCGCCATCGCGCCGGGCACCAGCGCATCCGCCAGGACCGGCGTCGCGTTGCCGGCAAGCGTCGCATCCGGCCGCACCACCCAGGCCAGATGCGCCAGGTGCTGCACCAGCAGCAGGGCGCTGACCGCCGCCAGCCGCCAGCGCCGCCACTGCGGCACCAGCGCCAGGCCGATCGCCGCCAGCAGCGCCGGCACCGCGATCCCTGCCTTCACCCAGCCCCAGGGCCCTCCGGAGCGCCGCAGGTACCATGCAGCTTCCTGCGGCAGGTTGGCGGCGTAGACGACGACATATTGGACGAACCAGAGCCAGAGCGTGGCCATGGCGAAGGTCAGCAGCGCGCGTTCCAGGCCGGTCCGGGCATCGTCGTCCGGTGTGACATGCCGCAGCGCCAGCAGCGTCGCCAGCGCGATGGCGGCACCCGCCTGCTCCACCAACAGCGCCAGGCCCTGCAGGCTGCCAGTCCAGGCCTGGTCGCGGGACAGTGCCCAATCCTCCATCGCCAAGGCGCCAGTCAGCACCAGCAGCAGCAGCGCCGCGCCGGCCGTGCGACCCCGCACGTACGGCCGGGCCAACAGCCGGCCGAGCCCGACCCAGAGCAGCAGCACGGCCAGGCCGCGCAGCAGGAAGGCGTCGGCCCGGTACCAGGCGCTGGCCCCCGGCGCTGCGGCCCAAGGATAGAAGGCGGGCGGGACCAGCAGCAGCGGCAGGGCCAGCGGCAGCAGCACCGGCGCGGCGCGGGCCATGGCGGCAAGTGGCGGGTGCAGCGGCGCCAGCCAGGCCTCGCCCAGCAGATGGCCCAGCGCCAGCGCCACCAGCGCGCCGGCGGTCAGCCCGGCCGCCAGCAGGAAGGCGGGCAGCCAGGCCTCGGCCCATGGAGCAACCAGGGGCGAGGCGAGTTCGATCACTCTGCCCACCGCAAAGCTGCGACATGCCGCGCCACCGCCCAGCGCTGGCGCGGGTCCAGTCGGTCCGCCAGCGGATGCGCGCCGGCGAGGTTTCCGGCGATCGCCGCCATGCTCCGTGCCGGATCGGCCGGCAGCGGCGGGATGGGCGGATGGCCGCGCGCGACCACCACGCCATCGCCGCGGCCGGAGGCCCCATGGCAGGGGGTGCAGTAGATGGCGTAGCGCCCGGCGCCCTCGGCCAGCAGCGCGGCGTCCACCGGCGGGCCCGGCGGCGCCAGCGCGGCGCGGTGGGCCGCCGCCCCGCGCGGGACGGCGCCTTCCGGCGGCGCGGCGGGCGGCGGCGGCTTCGGGCTTTCCGGCCAGCCGTCGCAGCCGGCCAGCAGCAGCAACAGCGGCAGCGCCCGGATCATGCGGCGCGCACCGTGGAGACCCGCAACGGCCGGAGGCCGCGCAGGAATTCCAGCGCCGCCTCGGGCGCGAAGATCGGATCCTCGGCCGACAAATAGAGGAAGTAGCGGTCCTGGGTGGCGCGGTGGAAGCCGCGGGCGAAGAACACCGGGTGGTGCAGTCGCGGCAGCCGGTTCAGCCACAGCATTCCCAGCAGCGCCGCCGCCGCCGCCCAGAGCACGCCGACGATATAGGCCGCCGGCAGGAAGACCGGCCAGGCATCCATCGGCCTGCCGCCGACATTCAGCGGGTAGTCATGCACGGAGAGGTACCATTCTGTGCCATAGGCGGTGATCGCGCCGAAGATCCCGGCGGCGATGGCGATCCAGGCAACCGGCGTGGCCCGCGCGCCGAGCGCTTCCGCCGCCTCCGGCACCGGATGCGGTGCATGCGCGTCGAGCCGCGACCAACCGGCCGCGCGGGCGGCACGGACCGCGGCGACCAGCGTGTCGGCCGCGGCAAATTCGGCGATGGCGCCGTGGAGCGGCGGCTGGCTCACCGTTCCTCCTCGGCCGTTTCGGCGAGCGTTTCCTCATGGCGGATCTCGAAGATCGCCACGACGGGGATGTAGCGGCCGAACAGCAACAGGGCGGCGGCGAACAGCGCGGCGCTGCCGCCGAGCAGCGCCCATTCGGCCGGGCTCGGTGCATAGGCCACGGCATGGGCCGGCAGGCGCTCGCGCAGCATGCCGCCCACCACCAGCGACCAGCGGTCGAGCCAGACGCCGGCGGCGGCCAGCAACCCGACCGGGATGGCAACCCAGGCACGCAGCCGCAGTCCGCGCGACCACAGCACTTGCGGCAGCAGCACCGCCAGCAGCACGGCGCCCCAATAGGCCGGCGCCCCGGCGCCGAAGGCGCGGGCGACGAAGGCGACGCGGGTCTCGGCATCCTCCAGCAGCAGGCCGGTGACCAGTTCATGCGCATAGGCAGCGCCGGAGGCCAGGGCGGCGCAGGCCAGCAAACGGGCCAGCAGGTCCATGTCCCCCGCATCGACGAAGCGTTCGAGCGAGAGCGCGTGGCGCAGCACCGCCGCCATGGCCAGCACCACGCCGAGGCCGGAAGGCAGGCCCGTCACCACCACATGCACCGGCAGCCGCGCCTGGTGCCAGGCCGGGACCAGGGTGGTGGCGAATTCCAGCGCCACCACGGTCTGCGCCGAGAGCAGCAGAGGCAGCACCAGCGCGGCGACCAGCCGATAGGCCAGCTGATGCCGGTGCCAATGCATGACCGAGCCGCGCCAGCCCAGCGCGAACAGCCCATAGGTCCGGGCCATGGCCCAGTGGCCCTGGGTCGCGGCGCGGTCACGCAGGGTCGCCAGGTCGGGGATCAGGCCGATGAACCAGAACAGCGAGGTGACGACGACATGCGCCATGATCCCCCAGAAATCCCAGACCAGCGGGCTGCCTAATTGCGGCCAGAGGCGCGTCGTCGCCGGATAGGGGATGGTCCAGCCGAACAGCCAGGGCCGGCCGAGATGCAGGATGGGATAGAGCGCGGCGGCCAGCACGGCGGCGAGTGCGACGGCCTCGGCGAAGCGGTTCACCGCGGTTCGCAGCCCGTGCCGGCGCAGCACCAGCACCGCGGCGAAGAGGCTGGCGGCATTGGCGATGCCGATCCACCAGGCATAGGCGATGAGGTCGAAGCCCCAGACATAGGGGATGTTGTTGCCCCAGATGCCGATGCCGAGGACCAGCAGCGCGGCGACCGCCCCGGCCAGCACCGCGACGCCCGCCAGGGCCAACAGCAGCGAGACCTGGAACCCCCAGCCACCGGGCCGCAGGGTGGCGGCGACGACCGGCGCTGCAGAGATACTCAAGCCGGCGCGTCCGGCAGGATCTGCGCCAGGTAGGTGGTGCGCGGCCGGGTGCCGAGATGGCCGAGCAGGGCGTAGCTGCGGCCATCCCGGCGCAGCGCGGCGACGGCGCTGCCCGGCGCGTTCAGGTCGCCGAAGGTGATGGCCTGGGTCGGGCAGGCACGCTGGCAGGCGGTCTCCACCTCGCCGTCGCGCAGCGCGCGGCCCTCGAGCCCCGCCTGGGTCCGCGCCGCTGTGATGCGGTGGCTGCAATAGGTGCATTTCTCCATCACCCCGCGCGGCCGCAGCGGCACCTCAGGATTGCGGCGCGGCGTGTCCATCGCCCGGCGATGGTCGTCCCAGTTGAAGCGGCGGACCTTGTAGGGGCAATTGTTGGAGCAGGTGCGGGTGCCGATGCAGCGCGCATGCACCATGACGTTCAGCCCCTCGTTGTCATGCACCGTGGCATTGACCGGGCAGACCGGCTCGCAGGGCGCCTTCTCGCACTGCATGCAGGGCACCGGCTGGAAGCTGGCTGCGGCGGCCTCGGGCGCCGGGCTGTCGTAGCGGTCGATCCGCAGCCAGTGCATGCCGCGGCCGCGGGCCAGCTCCTCCGGTCCGACCACGGGGACGTTGTTCTCCGCCTGGCAGGCGACGGCGCAGGCGTTGCAGCCGATGCAGGCGTCGATGTCGATCGCCATGGCCCAGGCGCGGCCGGCATAGGCCCAGTCCGGATGCAGCGAGGCCCCGGGCGCGATCGGCGGCAGCGCCTCGCCCGGCCGCAAGCGTGGCACCGCCCCGGCCTCGTCCGGCCGGTGATGCGCATCGGTGGCGACCAGCGCGGCGCGCCGGCCGGTGGCCCGCACGCCGAGGCCCGGCGCCGTCCAGGCGCCATCGGCCGGGCGCAGCCGGTTGGCATCGAAGCCGCGCCCGGTGCCGACCTCGCCGGCCGCCCGCCGGCCGCCGCCGAGCGGCAGGGTGACGCAGCCCGGCGCATGGCCCGGCACTGGCCAGCAGGCGGCGAGCACCCGGCGGCCGTCGAGGGTCAATTCCGCCTCGTCGCCAGGGGCGAGGCCGAGGGTCGCCGCGGTCAGCGGGTCGAACAGCGCGGCATTGCCCCAGGCGAGGCCGGTCAGCGGGCGCGGCATCTCCTGCAGCCAGGCATTCTGCGCCTCGGCGCGCAGGCCCGCGTCGGGGGCGAAGACCGCCGTCAGGGCGGCGGGGGGCGCTCCGCCCGGCTGGTCCCAACCGGGGAGCAAGGCGGGGGTGACGGTGGGGGCGGGATCGCCGGCGATTCCGGCTTCGAGCGCAGCATCCCAGCGGGCGTCGAAGCCATCCTCGCCCCAGGCGGCACGCCAGGTGGCGGCGACCGCCTCGCGCGCGGTGAGCGGCGTGCCGAGCAGCGCGCCGAGCAATTCGGCCTCGCCGCGCGCTGCCTCGGCCAGGGGTAACGTCACCGGCTGGCGGATCGCCAGGGTGCCGTCGAAGGCACGGGAATCCCCCCAGGCCTCCAGCGGATGCGGCAAGGGCACGTGCCAGCGGCAGAGATGCGCCGTCTCATCCACCCACTGGCCGGCATGCAAGGTGAATTCCACCCGGCGCAATGCCCCGGCGAAGTCCAGCGCCGCCGGCGCCTCGGCCACCGGGTTGGCGCCGAGCACCAGCAGATGCGTCACCACCCCCACCTGCATGGCCTGGGTCAGGTCAGCGAGCGAGGTGGCCATGGGCTCTGGCCGGGCCAAAGGCGGGACGATCAGCCGCAGCGCGGTGCCGGAGGCGCCGAGCGCCTGGTTCATCGCATGCGCCAGGGCATGCACCGCCGGCGGCTGGCCGCGCCCGGCGAGTACCAGCCCGGCCGGACCGGCGTCGCGCAGCGCGGCGCCGATGCCGGCGGCCTCCGGATGGGCGCCGTCCCTGGCCAGACCGGGCAGGCCGAGCGTGGCGGCGACGGCGCGGGCAAAATCCTCGGCCTCGGCCGGGTGCAAGGGGATGCGGCGGTCGGCCCGGGCGCCGGTCAGGCTGGGCGAGGCCTCCGCGACGAAGAGCCGTGGCATCCGGCCGGCGGCCCGGCCTTTCCGGCGCCCGCTGCTCCAGTCCCGCGCCTGGCGCAGCTGCGCCGGTCCCGGCCCCAGCGGATCGGCGCCGAGGCAGAGCACCGCCTGCGCCCGCGCCAAGTCCGGCAGCACGGCGACCGGTTGGCCGACTGCGGCCATCGCCCCGGCCAGCGCCGCGTCATCGGCCAGCGGGTCGTGCTGGTGCCAGTGCGCGCCAGGATATTCCGCCAGCACCTCGCCGATCAGCCGCGCCAATGTGGGCGAGCCGACGGGTCCGGTCAGCAGCCGCAGCCCGGCGCCCTGATCCGCCAGCAGCGCCGTCCGGATCGAGTCCAGGGCGGCATCAAGCTCCGCTGGCGGGCGCGGAGCGCCATCGCGGCGGATCCGGCGGGAGCGTGCGGGGTCGTGCAGCGAGAGCACCGCCGCTTCGGCGAAGATGTCGGTGGCGCCGAGGCTGGCCGGGTGCTGCGGGTTGCCCTCCAGCTTGATCGCATGGCCGGCCCGGGTGCGGGCCAGCACACCACGACCCAGCCCTTCGAGGTCGAGCACGGTGGCGAAGCTGGCGGCTTCCCCGACCACGCCGCGCGGACGGGCATGCAGCGGGTGACCATGCTCGTCCGGCCCGTCGCAGCCGGCGGCGGCGAGGGCGATGGAAGCGCCCATCAGCAGGACGTCGCGGCGGCTGGTGGGATCGGCCGGCATCAGCGGTGGCATGTCGAGCAACGGGTCAGCGGCGAGACCTCGATGCCCTGGTGCAGGACGGGCTGCGCGGCAAGACCGAAGGGCCGGTCGGGGGGCTGCCCTTCCACCGGCGTGCGGTCGAAGACCTGCTCCACTGTGCCCTGGCGCGGTGCCGGGTCGCGGTGGCAGTCGAGGCACCAGCCCATCGACAGCGTCTCCGCCTTCACCGTCCGCGGCATCTCCCAGACCGGACCATGACAGGTCTGGCAGGAGACGCCGGACTGAACATGCGCGGCGTGGTGGAAACGGACATGGTCCGGCAGGCGATGCACCGAGGCCCAGGCGACCGCCGTGCTCCGCGCCAGGGCGGTGGCCAGCGGCGCGAATTGCGGCACCACGGTCCAGACCCGGGCGTGGCAGCCGAGGCAGGTCTCGGCGGTCGGCATGCCCGCCGCGGCCTCCCGCTCGACTCCGGCATGGCAGAAGCGGCAATCGAGGCCGAGGCCCCCGGCATGCACGGCATGGCTGAAGGGGATAGGCTGCAACGCCGGCCTCCCGACCGCCCAGGCGGCGCCGGAGCGGGCATAGGCGAAGCCCACCGCGAGGCTGAGGAACAGTGCCGCCGCCCCGATGGCCAGCGCCAGGCGCAGCCGGCGATCCGACCTGGACGAGAAGATCTGCGGCATGCTGTCCCGGCACCTGCAACGGTTCGGCTAACGCCAGCGACCCGGTATGGTTTACTGTTTTTTCATTGACTGCAGATGTTCGCGCCGACCGGCTGGCGACAACCCGACAGAAACACGCTTTGCAGCATCATTCTGCTCGACCATCCGCTACTGGTGGCTTTCGTTAATTAATAAATTTTCATCTGAAGCGTGGCGTGGTGATCCAGTTCGACACCGACGACGACGTGCACGGGAGCGATAACCCTGGCGTCGCAGGCCGCCGCCAAGGTCGAGGCGACACCGGCGCGGTTCGCCGGCCAGCTCACCTGCATTGAGGTGCAGCTCGGCGACGAAAGTGCGACCCGGTCCGGCAGCATGGACAACCGGCTAGACGTCGAGGTTCGCCACCTTCAGCGCGTTAGTGACGATGAAGTCGCGCCGCGGCTCGACCACGTCCCCCATCAGGGTGGAGAAGACCGTCTCGGCGTCCTCCACATCCTCGACCCGGACGCGCAGCTGCGTGCGCACCGCCGGGTCCAGCGTGGTCTTCCAGAGCTGCTCGGGGTTCATCTCCCCCAAGCCCTTGAAGCGCTGGATGGTCAGGCCGCGGCGGCCGAGCGCCAGGATGCGGTCCAGCGCCATGGCCGGGCCCTGCACCGCGGCGTCGGTGCCGTCGATGGTCAGCCGCGCGCCCTCGGCGAAGTCGCGCGACAGCCCTTCATGCCGCTCGTCCAGCCAGCGCGCCTCGGCGCTGCGCAGCGCCGCCGGGGTCAGCGCATGGCGTTCGGTCACGCCGCGCACCACGCGCCGCAGCTGCAGCCCGCCCTCGTCGGCGGTGGCCTTCCAGCCCTTCTCGTTCGGCAGGGCCAGCGCATCCAGCCGGGCCGCCAGGACCTGCGCCGCCGCCAGGGCCCGCTCGGGCTCCAGGGTCAGCGCGCCGGCGACCGCGGCCTGCTCGATGATCTCGGCCGGCACGGTGGTCGCCAGCCGGCGGATGCGGGACGCGATCTGCCGCAGCGCTTCCGCCTCCGCCTTCAGCTCCGCCCCGGTCACCGCCCGCCCGCCGCCGAGCGTCAGGCTGGCGCCGGACAGCGCCTTCTCCAGCAGGAAATCCTCCAGCGCCCGGTCGTCCTTCAGGTACCGCTCGTCGTTGCCGCGCTTGGCCCGGTACAGCGGCGGCTGGGCGATATAGAGATGCCCGCGGGTGATCAGCTCGGGCATCTGGCGGAAGAAGAAGGTCAGCAGCAGGGTGCGGATATGGCTGCCGTCCACGTCGGCGTCGGTCATGATGACGATGCGGTGGTAGCGCAGCTTGTTCGGGTCGAACCCGCCCTTGGCCGGCTCCCCGCTGCCGATGCCGGTGCCGAGCGCCGTGATCAGCGTGCCGATCTCGGCCGAGGACAGCATGCGGTCCAGCCGGGCGCGCTCGACGTTCAGGATCTTGCCCTTCAGCGGCAGGATCGCCTGGAAGGCGCGGTTGCGGCCCTGCTTGGCGGACCCGCCGGCGCTGTCACCCTCGACCAGGAAGAGCTCGCACTTGGCGGGGTCCTTCTCCTGGCAGTCGGCCAGCTTGCCCGGCAGGGTCGAGAATTCCAGCGCGTTCTTGCGGCCGACCTTCTCGCGGGCCATCTGCGCCGCCTTGCGGGCGGCGCCGGCCAGCACGACCTGCTCGATGACCAGCTTGGCTTCCTTCGGATGCGTCTCGAACCAGTGGGAGACGGCGTCGGCGACGGCCATCTGCACCACCGGCTGGACTTCCGAGCTGACCAGCTTCTCCTTGGTCTGCGAGCTGAACTTGGGGTCGGGCACCTTGACCGACAGGACGGCGGTCAGGCCTTCCCGCATGTCCTCCCCGACCAGCTCGATCTTTTCCTTCCTCGCCAGGTCCTCGGCGTATTTCATCACCACCCGGGTCAGCGCCTGGCGGAAGCCGGCCTGGTGGGTGCCGCCGTCGCGCTGCGGGATGTTGTTGGTGAAGCAGAGCGTCATCTCGCGCGGGGTGGTGTTCCACCACATCGCGATCTCGACCTTGATGCCCTCGATCTCCTTCGACGTCACCGCGATCGGCGGCTTGAACAAGGGCTCCTTGCCCTGGTCCAGCCATTCGACGAAGGCGGTCAGGCCGCCGCGGAACTGGAAGAAGATCTCCTGCGCCGGGACATGGCGGTCATCCCGGAAGGAGATCGCCAGGCCGGAATTCAGGAAGGCCAGCTCGCGCAGGCGGCGTTCCAGGATGGCGAATTCGTATTCGACCTTGGTGAAGGTGCCGGCGGAGGGCTTGAAGGTCACCTCGGTGCCGTTGTGCTCGGTCGAGGTGCCGGTGACGCGCAGCGGCTGCACCGTCTCGCCATGCTCGAAGCGGATGAAGTGCTCCTGGCCGTTGCGCCAGATCTTCACCTCCATCCATTCGGACAGGGCATTGACCACCGCGGCGCCGACGCCGTGCAGGCCGCCGGAGACCTTGTAGCTGTTCTGGTTGAACTTGCCGCCGGCATGCAGCCGCGTGAGCACCACCTCGGCGGCGGAGACGCCTTCCTCCTCATGCATGTCGACGGGGATCCCCCGCCCGTCGTCCCGCACGGTGACGCTGCCGTCGCCGTTGAGGGTGACCTCGACCTTGCTGGCGAAGCCCGCCTGGGCCTCGTCGACGGCGTTGTCGATGATCTCGAAGGCCATGTGGTGCAGGCCGGAGCCGTCATCGGTATCCCCGATATACATGCCAGGGCGCTTCCGCACGGCTTCGAGGCCACGGAGGACGGTGATCGATGCGCTGTTGTAATCGCCGCCGCTCTGGTCAGGCAGGGACGGCTCGGCGCGCTCGGCGGGGTCACTCATGCCGGCGGCAAACTCCTTGGGTCATCGCGTCGGGAAACTGGCTGCAATATAGGGATTCAGGCGCCCCCAGGCACGGGAAAATCTCCATCCGGAACGAGTGCCCCCGGGGAAGCCCTGAAAGCCTCGGCAATTCCCCGCAGCGGGGCGAAGACGGCGGCATCCGTCCCGGTCAGGAAGGCCTGGGCCGGCAGGGCGGCGAGCGCCGCGAACAAGGCTTCCCGCCGGGTTTCGTCCAGGTGGGCGGCCACCTCGTCCAGCAGCAGCAGGGGGGCGAAGCCGCGCGCCGCGGCGATCAGCGCGGCATGCGCCAGCACCACGGCGACCAGCAGGGCCTTCTGTTCCCCGGTCGAACACAAGGCCGCGGGGATGTCCTTGGGCACATGGGTGAACAGCAGGTCGGCCCGGTGCGGCCCGGTCAAGGTCGCCCCCGCCGCCGAGTCGCGGCCGCGGCAGGCCGCCCAGTCGGCCCGCAGCCCATCCTCCACCGCCAGGGCCGGCGCCGCCGCCAGCGCCGCCGAGACCGGGCAGGTGAGCGCCAGCCGCGCCGCCGGGAAGGCGCCGGTGACGCCATCCGCGAGCGTCGCGTTCAGCCGCGCGACAAGCCCGCGGCGGGCGGCGGCGACCGCTACCCCGTGCCGCGCCATGGCGTCCTCCAGCCCGGCCAGCCAAGCGGGGTCGACCCGCAGCCCCTCCCGCCGTTCCTGCGCCAGCAACCGGTTGCGCTGCGCCATGGCATTGTCGTAGGCGGCGACCTCGCGGGCGTGGTGCGGCTCCAGCGCCCAGACCAGGCGGTCGAGGAAGCGGCGGCGGTCGCCGGCGCCATCCTGGAACAGCCGGTCCATCTGCGGGGTGAGCCAGACCGCGGCCAGCCGCTCGGCCAGCTCCGCCTGGGCGCGGACCGGGGCACCGTCCAGCCGGAAGATGCGGCGTTCCGGCGGGCCGCCCTCCGGCGTGCCGGTGCCGACGTCGAATTCCTGGCCGAGCGGGTCGCGGAACCGCCCGGCCGAAGCCCAGGGGAGGGGGGCGCCAGCCGCGTGCCGGCCCAGTTCGGCCGTCTTCGCCCCGCGCAGCCCGCGACCGGGGCCGAGCAGGCTGATCGCTTCCAGCAGGTTGGTCTTGCCGGCGCCGTTGGAGCCGGCGACAACGACGATACGCGCCTGGAACGGGACGGTCAGCGCGGCCCAGCTGCGGAAATCCCGCAGCATGAGCCGGGTGAGGCAGAGCGCAGGGGCCGGCGCCATGGTCAGGCGCCGGCTCCGGACTCAGCTCTCTTCGTCGCGGTCGGCCTCGACCTCGAGCTCGTCGCCGATCGTCTCCGCATCGTCCTCGAGCTCCTCGGCGTCCTCGACCGCCTCGTCGCCCTCCACATCCTCCAGCTCCACCTCGTCGGATTCGGCCTCCGCGACGGGAACGCGCTTCTTCACCTTCTCTTCCGGCGGGAGGGAGCCGGCGCTGCGGCGCAGCCGCGGCTGCTCCGCCGGCTGTTCGGTGCCGCATTTCGGGCAGATCGCCGGCGCGCGGGTCAGGTCGTAGAACTTCGTGGCGCAGGCGACGCATACGCGCTTGAGGCCCAGTTCGGGCTTGGCCATCGGTGAAGCCTCATCTCTGGAAAGGGCGAACCGCGCGCAGGGGCAAGGATGCCGCCGCGGGCGGGTGCCAAAAATCGAGCGCGGCGCATTGCCATGCGGGGTGGCGCATGTCAAACGCGCCGGCATGGCCCACCCCGACGCCCCGCACCCCTTGCGCGCTGCGGCGCCGTCCCGCGGCCTCTCCGGCCGCCACGCCGTCCCCGGCGACAAGTCGATCAGCCACCGCGCCCTGATGTTCGGCGCGCTGGCCGTCGGCACCACCGAGATCAGCGGATTGCTGGAAGGCGAGGATGTGCTGCGCACCGCCGCCGCCATGCGGGCCCTGGGGGCCGAGGTCGAGCAGACGGGCCCCGGCGCCTGGCGGGTCGCCGGCCGCGGCGTCGGCGGGCTGGTGGAGCCCACCGACGTGCTCGACATGGGGAATTCCGGCACCGCCGCCCGGCTGCTCTGCGGGCTGCTGGCCGGCCATCCGATCTTCGCGGTGATGACCGGCGATGCCTCGCTGCGGAAGCGGCCGATGCAGCGGGTGACCGCGCCGCTGTCCGCCACCGGCGCCAGCTTCTGGACCCGCGCGGGCGGCAGGCTGCCGCTGGCGGTGCAGGGCGCGGCGGAGGCCCTGCCGCTGGACTATACCCTGCCGGTCGCCTCGGCCCAGGTGAAGTCGGCCTGCCTGCTGGCCGGGCTCTGTGCCCGCGGCACCACCCGGATCATCGAGCCGGAGCGGACCCGGGACCACACCGAGAACATGCTGCGCCATTTCGGCGCCACCGTCCGGGTCGAGGACCTGGCGCATGGCCGGCTGATCGAGCTGGAAGGCCAGCCCGAACTGGCCGCCGCACCGATCCTGGTCCCCGGCGACCCGTCCTCCGCCGCATTCCTGCTGGTCGCGGCGCTGCTGGTGCCGGGCTCCCGCGTCACGGTCGAGAATGTCGGGCTGAACCCGTTGCGCACCGGGCTCTTCGCCACCCTGCGTGAGATGGGCGCCCGGCTGACGGTGGAGAACGCCCGCGTGGCCGGCGGCGAGCCGGTCGGCGACGTCACCGCGGAATACGGCCCGCTGCAGGGGGTGGAGGTGCCGCCCGGCCGGGCGCCCTCGATGATCGACGAATACCCGGTGCTGGCGGTGGCCGCCGCCGCGGCTGCCGGCGAGACCCGGATGCGCGGCCTGTCGGAACTGCGGGTCAAGGAGAGCGACCGCCTGGCCGCCACCGCCGCGCTGCTGGCGGCGAACGGCATCGCGGCGCGGATCGAGGGCGACGACCTCGTCGTGACGGGCACCTCCGGCGCCATCCCCGGCGGCGGGCTGGTGGCGACGCATATGGACCACCGGCTGGCGATGAGCGCGCTGGTCATGGGCTTGGCCGCCCGCGCCCCGGTCGCGGTGGACGACGCCGCCTTCATCGAGACCAGCTTCCCGGGCTTCGCCGCGCTGCTGAACCTGGCCGCCGGGGAGCCGGCGATCGGGCCGGCGTGACCGGTCCCGGCCCTGGCCTCGTCATCGCCGTCGACGGTCCCGCCGCGGCCGGCAAGGGGACGCTGGCCCGCCGCCTCGCCGCCACGCTGGGCCTCGCCTATCTGGATACCGGGCTGCTGTACCGCGCCACCGGCCGCCGCGTGCTGGATGCCGCGGCCGACGCGCGCGACCCGGAAGCGGCCGAAGCCGCCGCCCGTGGCCTGACCCCCGCCGACCTGGCCCGGACCGACCTGCGCGGGCCGGCGGCCGACCTTGCCGCCAGCGCCGTCGCCGCCATCCCCGCCGTGCGTGCCGCCCTGCTGGACTGGCAGCGCGATTTCGGCCGCCGCCATGGCGCGGTGTTGGACGGCCGCGACATCGGCACCGTGGTCTTCCCCGAGGCCGCGGTGAAGCTTTTCGTCACCGCCAGCCCCGAGGAGCGCGCCCGCCGCCGCTTCCTTGAGCTCCGGGCCCGTGGCGCCGCCGCCGACCAGGTCCAGGTCGCCGCGGAGCTGCAGGCGCGGGACGACCAGGACAGCCGCCGCGCCGTCGCCCCGCTGGTGCCGGCCGCCGATGCCGTGGTGCTCGATACCACCAGCCTCGACGCCGAGGCGGCCTTCGCCGCCGCCATGGCGGTGATCCGGCAACGCCTGGGCGAAGTGCCGCCGGCAGCCTAGCCCTGTGGGCGATACGGTTCGATTCCGCTTGACGGCCTTTCCGCAAGGTTTTAGCGAACCTTATCCGCGCGCCTAGGGGGGCCGTGGCGTCCGATTTTTCGGGGTCCGGCTCGCCGGAACGCCTCGCGGGACGGACCGGTAACGGGCGGGCCGATACGCCGTCCTTGCACAAGGGTCGCCAGACGCCTTCGCCCCTTCCACTGGAAGGGCCGGCGCCGGACCAGGTCGTGTCCGTTCGGTTCCGGCATCGCTCCGGGACGTGGCGGAGGCGCAGGGCGCTTGCCTGCATCCGCAGGCTTCCCGGGAATACACTGCTACATGGCAACCGCCACCAGCTCCGCATTCGACGCGGGGATCGAAGATTTCGCCGCACTGCTCGACGCCACGCTTGGCCCCGATACCGGCTTCGCCGGCTCGGTCGTGTCCGGCCGCGTGCTGCGGATCGATGACGACTACGCCGTCGTCGATGTCGGGCTCAAGTCCGAGGGGCGCGTGCCCCTGAAGGAATTCGCACCCCAGGGCTCGAAGCCCGAGGTGCAGGTCGGCGACGTCGTGGAGCTCTTCGTCGAGCGCTACGAGGACCGCGACGGCGCCATCGTCCTGTCGCGTGAGAAGGCGCGGCGCGAGGAGGCCTGGACCAACCTCGAGAAGGCCTATACCGCGCAGCAGCGCGTCAACGGCGTGATCTTCGGCCGGGTCAAGGGCGGCTTCACCGTCGACCTCGGCGGCGCCGTGGCCTTCCTGCCCGGCTCCCAGGTCGACATCCGCCCGGTGCGCGATGTCGGGCCGCTGATGGGCAGCCCGCAGCCCTTCCAGATCCTCAAGATGGACCGCGCCCGCGGCAACATCGTGGTCAGCCGCCGTGCGGTGCTGGAAGAGACCCGCGCCGAGCAGCGCTCGGAGCTGATCCAGGGCCTCAAGGAAGGCATGATCCTCGACGGCGTGGTCAAGAACATCACCGACTACGGTGCGTTCGTCGACCTCGGCGGCGTCGACGGCCTGCTGCACGTGACCGACATCGCCTGGCGCCGGATCAACCACCCGTCCGAGGCCCTGACCATCGGCCAGCCGGTCAAGGTCCAGGTCATCCGCTTCAACTCCGAGACGCAGCGCATCAGCCTCGGCATGAAGCAGCTGATGTCGGACCCCTGGGACGGCGTCGCCATCAAGTACCCGGTGCAGGGCAAGTTCTCCGGCCGCGTCACCAACATCACCGACTACGGCGCCTTCGTGGAGCTGGAGCCGGGGGTCGAGGGTCTCGTGCACGTCAGCGAGATGTCCTGGACCAAGAAGAACGTCCATCCGGGCAAGATCGTCGCCACCAGCCAGGAGGTCGACGTCCTCATCCTCGACGTGGACGAGCCGAAGCGCCGCATCTCGCTTGGCCTGAAGCAGGCCCAGGGCAACCCGTGGGAGGTCTTCCTGGAGGCCCATCCGCCGGGCACCGAGGTCGAGGGCGAAATCCGCAACATCACGGAATTCGGCCTGTTCATCGGCATCGGCCCGGACATCGACGGCATGGTCCACATGTCCGACCTGTCCTGGGACGAGGCCGGCGAGACCGCGATGGGCAAGTTCGAGAAGGGCCAGACCATCAAGGCCAAGGTTCTCGACGTCGATGTGGAGAAGGAGCGCATCTCGCTTGGCATCAAGCAGCTCCAGGCCGACCCGGCCGCCGAGGTGCTCGACCGCGTCCGCAAGGGCGACATCATCACCACGATTGTCACCGCCGTGCAGGCGAACGGCATCGAGGTGAAGGTCGAGGACGTGCTGACCGGCTTCATCCGCCGCGCCGAGCTCGCCCGTGACCGTGGCGACCAGCGCCCCGACAAGTTCGCCGTGGGCGAGAAGGTCGATGCGAAGATCGTCGCCGTGGACCGCGCCGCCCGCCGGCTCTCCCTGACCATCAAGGGCAAGGAAGTCGACGAGGAGCGCGAGGCGATGAAGGAGTTCGGCTCGACCGACAGCGGCGCCTCGCTGGGCGACATCCTGGGTGCTGCGATCCGCCGCCGCCGCGAGATGGCCGGCGAGGAGTGATCCTCCCGGCATGAGGCCGGGCCCCGCGGGGCCCGGCCGAGGGAACAAGGGGGCGGGCCGCGAGGTCCGCCCCTTTTTTCGTGCCCGGGCCGGGGCAGGGGCTCAGTAGGCCGGCGCCGGGCGGCGCGGATTGGCCGGCACCGTCGCCGGCGAAGCGGGCGCGCCGCCCGGGCGCACGACGGTCACGTCGCTGCGCATGCCGCCAACCTGGCCGCCGGTCGCGCCGGTGCCTCCGGTCCCCGCCCGCTCGGCGCCGCCGACATTCGGGTTGACGTCGGTGACCACGGATCCCGGATGCCCGGATTGGCCCCCGAGCCGGCCTTCTGCAGTTGCTGCTGCCGCAACCGGCATTCGACCGTGCCGGGAGGCAGCGCGATCGGCCCGGTTCTCGTCGCCGGGGGTACGGAGCCGCAGCCGGCCGTCAGAAAGCCGATAAGCGCGATGCAAGCGAGGCTGCGCCTGGATGGCATGGTCCTGCCCTGCGCTGGGGCCGAGCCCCGGACAAGGGCGGAATTCCGCAGGACGGGTTCCGTCCCGGGCGGTGGGGCCTGGAGTCCGGACAACAAAAAAGGCCCAGGGATTCCCCGGGCCTGATCGTGTGGCCGCCTTGACCATGGCCGGTGCCGCTGGGCATCCCGACCATGGTCGGCGCTTCGTCTCGTTCCCTGGTCCTGCCTTCGGCCGCTCGGCCTTGGGCGACCAGGGTCCGGTATGTCTTCAGTTCGTGGTCGGCTGCGGCCGGCGCGGGTTGTTGGGCACCGTGGACTGGGTCGACGGCGCGCCGCCCGGACGAACGACGGTCCCGTCGCTGCGCATGCCGCCCACCTGGCCGCCGGCCGAGCCGGCGCCGCCGGTGGTCGACCGCTCGATGCCGCCGGCACCCGGGTTCACGGCGGTCACGCCCGGGTTCTGCATGCCGCGGCTCGGGTCGGACTGCACATTCTGCAGCTGCTGCTGGCGCAGCTGGTACTCGACCGTGCCCGGGGTCAGGGTGATCGGAGACGCTGCCGGGGGCGTTGCTTCGCAACCAGCGACCAGCATGGTGACGAGGGCCAGGCCCCCGAGGGTACGCGTGAACGACATCTCTCTCACCTTTTCCGCTAGAGCGCTGTTTCCATTGCCCAGACCGGCACGCTAGCGAAAGGCTCCTGCGTGCGCAACCAAGATAGCCCCAGGCACCGTGTCTGTTTTGCCACTGTTGCATGAATGCAAAGCCCTGGTCGAGTGCCGCCGGGCGCCCAAGATGTGGAGCGAATGCGGAGCGCAGCATGGCCCTCGAGACCGACCTCCTGATCGACCGCCGCCGGCTGAAACGCCGCCTGTCGCTGTGGCGGGCCGCCTGCGTGCTGCTGCTGCTTGGCGGCGTCCTGGCCTTCGGGGCGACGCGGATCGAGGCCGGCTTCGGCGGCGGCCAGGTCGTGCGCTTGGCGGTCGAGGGCCTCATCTCGGACGACCGCGAACTGGCCGAGGCGATCGACAAGCTGGCCAAGGATGTCCGGGCCAAGGCGCTGATCGTCTCGATCGACAGCCCCGGCGGCAGCGTCGGCGGCGGCGAGATGCTGCACGCCGCCCTGCTGCGGTTGCGCGAGGCCAAGCCGGTGGTCGCCGTGATGCGCGGCACCGCGGCTTCCGCCGGCTACATGACAGCCGTGGCGGCGGAGCGCATCTGGGCGCGCGAATCGACCGTGACCGGATCGATCGGCGTGTTGCTGCAGACCTTCGACGGCTCCGACCTGCTGGGCCGCATCGGGATACGCACCGATTCGATCATATCCGGCCCGCTGAAGGACCAGCCGAGCCCCTTCCACCCGCTGTCGCCCGAAGGCCGGGCGGCGCTGCAGAGGGTGATCGGCGACATGTACGACCAGTTCGTCGGCATGGTGGTCGCCGGCCGGAAGCTGCCGGAAGAGAAGGTTCGCGCCCTGGCCGATGGCCGCATCTTCACCGGCCGGCAGGCCCTTGCGGTGGGTCTGGTGGACGCCATCGGCGGCGAGCCTGAGGCGCGCGCCTGGCTGGCGGCCGAGAAGCAGGTGGCGGCGGACCTGCCGGTGCGCGACCTGGAGACCCGCGGCACGGCCGAGAAGCTGTTTGACGCGACCTGGAACGGTGCGATGAAAACCCTTGTTTCAGAATGGCTTGGCGTTGACGGCATCCGTGCGCTCTGGCAGCCTGCCCGTTGACCCCGGCCCCATGGGTTGGGCGCGGCCAGCTTCTGGGACCTGCGGCGATGACCAAGAGCGAGCTGATCGCGCATCTGGCGGCGGAAAACCCGCATCTGCGCCAGCCGGATATCGAGCTGATCGTGGCGACGATCTTCGACGAGATCACCGCCGCCCTGGCGCGCGGCGACCGGGTGGAATTGCGCGGCTTCGGCGCCTTCTCGGCCAAGCAGCGCGACGCCCGCACCGGCCGCAACCCGCGCACCGGGGAAGCCGTACCGGTCGCCGGCAAGGCGGTGCCCTATTTCAAGCCGGGCAAGGAGTTGCGCGAACGGGTCAATGGCGGCTCGCCGCAGGCCCCGGCGCGCGTGCCGCGCAGCCGTGTCGAGGCGTAACGGCTGCGTCACGCGCCGGGCGGCGCCGCGCCGGGGCATTCCCCTCGGAGCCCCCGGGTTGTAGTGCTTTCGCCCGATTTCTTGTCGTCCCGCCCCTTGCCGACGGAAGGCCTTCCGATGCGCTGGATCCTGCTGCTGCCCCTGCTCGTCCTGCTGGTGCTGTTCGGCCTGTCGAACACCGGGGAGGTGGCGCTGCAGCTCTGGCCCTTCGACCTCACCTGGGTCGCGCCGCTCTCGGTCGCGGTGCTCGGGATCGGCGCGGTCTGCTTCCTGTTCGGGGCCGTGGTCACCTGGATGGCCGGCCTGCCGCATCGCCGCCGCGCCCGGCGGATGGAGGAGGCGGCGCGGGTAATGGAAGCCGAATTGTCCGAATTCCGCGCCGCCGCCGCCCGCCGCGTCGGCCCGGTGCCGCCGCCGGCCGGGGCCAGCCTGGTGCCGATGCAGCGCTCGGCGGCCTGACACGCGTGCTGCCCCGCCCGAGCCAGCCCACCGCCCGGCTGATCCCGGCGATCGATACCGCCGACCCGGCCCGGGCCGCGGCGCTGGCCGGGGCGCTGGCGCCGCATTGCGGGGCGCTGAAGCTGGGGCTCGAACTCTTCACCGCGGAAGGCCCGGTGGCGATGCGGGCGATGGCGGATCGCGCGCCGGTCTTCCTCGACCTCAAGCTGCACGACATCCCCAACACGGTCGCCGGCGCGGTGCGCTCGCTGCTGCCGCTGCGGCCGGCGATGCTGACGCTGCATGCGGCGGGCGGGGCGGCGATGATCGCCGCGGCGCGCGCGGCGGCGGAGGCGGCCGGCACGGCGCGGCCGATCATCCTGGCGGTGACGGTGCTGACCAGTATGGATGCCGCGGCGCTCGCCGCGACCGGCGTCGCCGACGCCCCGGTGGACCAGGTGCTGCGGCTGGCGCGGCTGGCCCTGGCGGCGGGCGCCGACGGGCTGGTCTGCTCGCCGCAGGAGGTCGCCTGCATCCGCGATGCCTTCGGCGCTTCCCCCTTCCTGGTGGTGCCGGGCGTCCGCCCGGCCGGCAGCGCGATGGGCGACCAGGCCCGCACCGCGACCCCGGCCGAGGCGGTCGCCGCCGGCGCCGACTGGATCGTGGTCGGCCGCCCCATCACCGGCGCCGCCGACCCCGTCGCCGCGGCGCGGGCGATCGCGGCGAGCCTGCCGGCGTGACCCTGGTGAAGATCTGCGGGCTGAACGACGCCCCGGGCTTCGATGCCACGGTGTCGGCGGGCGCCGACATGATCGGCTTCGTCTTCTACCCGGTTTCGCCGCGGGCGGTGACGCCGGCGCAGGCGGCGGAACTTTCCAGCCGCGCAGCGGGCGGGCCGGAGCGCGTGGGACTGTTCGTCGACCCCGACGATGCGCTGCTGGAAGCGGTGCTGGCGGCGCTGCCGCTCGACGTCATCCAGTTGCATGGGGAGGAGACGCCGGCCCGTGCCGCCGCGGTCCGGGCGCGCTTCGGCCTGCCGGTGATGAAGGCGCTGGGCGTGGCGGAGCCCGCCGACCTGGCGCGGCTGGTGGACTATGCCCCGGCGGTGGACCGCTTCCTGCTGGACGCCAAGCCGATGCCGGGCGCGGCGCTGCCGGGGGGCAATGCCACGGCCTTCGACTGGCGGCTGGTGGCGGGCGCCGCCATCCCGCGGCCCTGGCTGCTGGCCGGGGGCCTGACGCCGGACAACGTGGCGGAGGCCTTGCTTCAATCTGGCGCGCCGGGGGTGGACGTGTCCTCGGGCGTCGAGCGGGCGCGGGGGGTGAAGGATCCCGACCGCATCGCCAGATTCGTCGCCGCCGCGCGGGGCTGAGCGACTTTCGTCCCCGGCTGGCCTGCTCTATGACCAGCGCAAGATGCGGGGACCGCCAGTGAACAAGCCTCTGCCCAATACCTTCACCCAGGGCCCGGACGGCCGCGGCCGTTTCGGCCAGTTCGGCGGCCGCTTCGTCGCCGAGACGCTGATGCCGCTGATCCTCGAGGTCGAGAAGGCCTATGAGGCGGCGAAGCGCGACCCGCAATTCGATGCGGAATGGCGGCACCTGCTGACGCATTACGTCGGCCGTCCCAGCCCGCTCTGGTATGCCGGGCGGCTGACCGAATACCTGCGGGCCAAGGCGGCAGGCCCCGAACTGGGCGCGAAGGTCTACTTCAAGCGCGACGAGCTGAACCACACCGGCGCGCACAAGATCAACGCCGTGCTCGGGCAGATCCTGCTGGCCAGGCGGATGGGCAAGACCCGCATCATCGCCGAGACCGGCGCCGGCCAGCATGGCGTGGCGACGGCCACCGCCTGCGCCCTGTTCGACCTGCCCTGCACCGTCTTCATGGGCGCGACGGACGTGGAGCGGCAGCAGCCCAACGTGTTCCGGATGAAGCTGCTGGGCGCCGAGGTGCGGCCGGTGACCGCTGGCGCGGGCACGCTGAAGGACGCGATGAACGAGGCGCTGCGCTACTGGGTCGGCAATGTCGACGACACCTACTACTGCATCGGCACCGTCGCCGGCCCGCACCCCTATCCGCAGATGGTGCGCGACTTCCAGAGCGTGATCGGCACCGAGGCGCGCGCGCAGATGCAGGAGGCCGAGGGCCGCCTGCCGGATGCGCTGGTCGCCGCCATCGGCGGTGGTTCGAACGCGATGGGCCTGTTCCACCCGTTCCTCGATGACCCCTCGGTGCAGATGATCGGGGTCGAGGCGGCCGGCCGCGGCCTGCATACGGAAGAGCACGCCGCGTCCCTGGAGAAGGGACGCCCCGGCGTGCTGCACGGCAACCGCATGTACCTGCTGCAGGACGCCGACGGGCAGGTGCAGGAGGCCCATTCGATCAGTGCCGGCCTCGACTACCCCGGCGTCGGGCCGGAGCATTCCTGGCTGCACGAGCTTGGCCGCGTGCAATACGTGGGCGCGACCGACGACGAGGCGCTGGCCGCCTTCCAGCTCTGCTCGAAGCTGGAGGGCATCATCCCGGCGCTGGAGCCGGCGCATGCCCTGGCCGAGGTCATCAAGCGCGCGCCGGGCATGCCGCGCGAGAGCATCCTGCTGATGAATCTCTGCGGCCGCGGCGACAAGGACATCTTCACCGTCGCCCGCCATCTGGGAGTCGAGATGTGAGCCGCATCGCCGCGCGGTTCGCCGCACTCAAGACCGAGGGCCGGGGCGCGCTCGTCACCTACCTGCAGGCCTACGACCCCGACCCGGCGACCTCGCTGGCGCTGCTGCGTGGCCTGCCCGGCGCCGGTGCCGATGTCATCGAGGTCGGCGTGCCCTTCACCGACCCGATGGCCGATGGCCCGTCGATCCAGCAGGCGGCGCTGCGGGCGCTGAAGGCCGGCGCCACGCTGTCCCGCGTGCTGGCCATGGTGCGCGACTTCCGCCGCGAGGACGACGCCACGCCGGTCGTGCTGATGGGCTACTACAACCCGATCCTGTCCTATGGCGTCGAGCGCTTCTGCACCGATGCCGCGGCCTCCGGCGTCGACGGCCTCATCATCGTCGATGTCCCGCCCGAGGAGGCCGACGAGGTCGAGCCCTCCGCCCAGGCCAACGGCCTCGACCTGATCCGGCTGATCGCGCCGACGACCGACGAGGCGCGGCTGCCGCGCGTGCTCGCGGCCACCTCGGGCTTCGTCTACTACGTCTCGATCGCCGGCATCACCGGGACGAAAAGCGCCAGCAGCGCCAGCCTCGAATCCGCGATCCCGCGCATCCGCCTGCACACCGACCTGCCGGTCTGCATCGGCTTCGGCATCCGCACGCCCCAGCAGGCCGCGGAAGCGGCGCGGCTGGGCGATGGTGCGGTGGTCGGCACCGCGTTGGTGGACACGCTGGCGGCGAGCCTCGACGAGGACGGCCGGGCACGGCCGGAGACGGTGCGGCAGGTGCTGGACCAGGTGCGCGGGCTGGCGGAGGCGATCCGGGCGGGGTAAGGCCGGCAATGTTGCCCCCTTGCATCCCGGGGCCCGCCGCGCCTACTCCGGCCGCATGGTCGTGAGGATCGGATGAACTGGATCAGCGAATGGGCGCTGCCGAAGATCAAGACGCTCTTCGGCGCGCCGCGCGAGGTGCCGGACAACCTCTGGCACAAGTGCTCGGCCTGCGAGCAGATGATCTTCCACCGCGACCTCGAGCGCAGCCTGCATGTCTGCCCGCATTGCGGCCACCACATGCGGGTCGGCGCCCGGCAGCGGCTGGACTACACGCTGGATGAGGGCTGGCAGCGGATCGAGCTGCCGAAGGCCCCGGCCGACCCCCTCCGGTTCCGCGACCAGCGCCGCTACGGCGAACGCCTGCGCGAAGCCCAGGCCAAGGCCGGCCAGGAAGACGCCGTGGTGGTCGCGCATGGCGCCATCGAGGGCAACCGCGTCGTCGCCGCGGTCTTCGAATTCAGCTTCATGGGCGGCTCGATGGGTGCCGGGGTGGGGGAGGCGCTGGTCACCGCCGCGCGCCTGGCGGTGCTGCAGGACAGCCCGCTGATCGTCTTCACCGCCTCGGGCGGCGCCCGCATGCAGGAAGGCGCCATCAGCCTGATGCAGATGCCGCGCACCGTCATCGCCACGCGGATGGTCAAGGAAGCCGGCCTGCCCTTCATCGTCGTGCTGGCCGACCCGACCACGGGCGGCGTCACCGCCTCCTTCGCCATGCTGGGCGACATCCAGATCGCCGAGCCCGGCGCCATGATCGGCTTCGCCGGCGCCCGGGTGATCGAGCAGACGGTCCGGGAGAAGCTGCCCGAGGGCTTCCAGCGCGCCGAATACCTGCTGGAGCACGGCATCCTCGACATGGTGGTGAAGCGCCCGGACATGCGGGCGACGCTCGCCCGGCTGATCGGCCTGCTGCGCCTGCCGGAACGTCTGCCCGAGGCGCCGGTGGCCGAGCCCGCGGGCGCCGTGCCGCTGCCCCTGGCCGCCCCCGCCGAGCCCGAAAGCGCCGGCCCGGCGGCGTGAGGCTGCGGTGAGCCGATCGGAAGCCATCATCGACCGGCTGCACGCGCTGCACCCGGTGCTGATCGACCTCAGCCTCGGCCGCCTGCAGCGGCTGCTGGCCGCGCTTGGCCACCCCGAGCGCGCCCTGCCGCCGGTGGTCCATGTCGCCGGGACCAACGGCAAGGGCAGCACCTGCGCCTTCCTCCGCGCCATCGCCGAGGCCGCCGGGCAGCGGGTGCATGTCTTCACCTCCCCCCATTTGGTCCGCTTCCACGAGCGCATCCGCCTGGCCGGGACGCTGGTCGAGGAGGATGCGCTGGCCGCGGCGCTGGAGGAGGTCGAGGCGGTGAATGCCGGCGCCCCGATCACCGTCTTCGAGGTGATCGCCGCCGTCGCCTTCCTGCTGTTCAGCCGCACCCCGGCCGACCTGCTTGTGCTGGAAGTGGGCCTCGGCGGCCGGTTCGACGCGACCAACGTGATCGCCCGCCCGGCGGTGACGGCGATCACCAGCATCTCCATGGACCACATGGATTTCCTCGGCGACACGCTGGAGAAGATCGCCTTCGAGAAGGCCGGCATCCTGAAGCCCGGCGTGCCCTGCGCCACCGGGGCGCAGGACCCGGCCGCCTTCGGCACGATCGCCGCCGAGGCCGCGCGGCTGGGCGCGAGGCTGCGCGCGCGCGGCGATGCCTGGGACATCGAGGAGATCCCGGGCGGGCTGCGCTACGCCGATGCCGCAGGGGCGCTGGGCCTGCCGCCGCCCGGGCTGATCGGGCCGCACCAGGCCGACAATGCCGGCATCGCCATCGCCGCGCTGCGCGCCTGGTCCCCGTCCTGGCTGACGGATGCGGCGGTCGCCGCGGGCGTGGCGGCGGCCGTTTGGCCGGGCCGGTTGCAACGGCTGCGGGGCGCATTGGCGGCCGGGCTGCCCGCGGACTGGGAATTGTGGCTCGATGGCGGACACAATGCCGGCGGCGGGCTGGCGCTGGCGGCGCAGCTCGCCCGCTGGCGCGACCGGCCGCTGCACCTCATCGTCGGGATGAAGGGCGGCAAGGCGGTGGTGGATTTCCTCCGCCCGCTGCTGCCGCATGCCGCCAGCCTCTGGGCTGTGGCGGAGCCGGGGCAGCACCTGGCAACGCCGGTCGAGCGCATCATCGAGGCGAGCGGCGGCCTGGCCCGCCCCGGCCCGACCGTGGCGGCGGCGCTCGCCGTCCTGCCGCGCGGTGGCACGCCGGCCCGGGTCCTGGTCTGCGGCAGCCTCTATCTGGCCGGCGAGGTGCTGAAGGCCGACGGGGCGTGAGGCCGGGCCCGGACCGTGCGCAGGAACCACCGTCCTCGGCAGCGCCGGCGCCGACAGCATCACCGGCCACGCCCTCGCCACGCGCCAGCAGGTGCTGGACGGCATGGCCGGCGCCGACACGATCGACGGTGGCGGCATCGCCCTGAACCTGGTCGACTACGGGCACGGCGCCGCCGGCGTCGGCATCCACCTCGGCGCCGCCCGCCGCCGATGGCTGGGGCAGCCTCGACGTGCCGGGCCGTGTGCTGCATGTCCGCGGCTCCGCCTTCGAAGACACCGTCCGCGGCCACGCCGGCGGCAACGAGATCTTCGGCGCCAGCCTCGGCAACGACGGCTATGCCGCCCAGGGCGGCACCGACACGCTGAGCGACGCAGGCCTCGCCGGCCGCGGCGTCACCGTCCGGGTGACCGGCGACGATTCCCGCGACGCGGCGAAAGGCACCACCGACGGCATCGACCATCCCAGCCGCATCGCCGCGCTGCAGCCGACATGGAAAACGGGAAGGGTGGGGGTTGGGACGGGAATGCCATGTCCTCCCAACCCTGCCTGCCGGCGTCTCAGCCCTGCGCGGTCGCCCCGAACATGAGATAGAGCCGCGCCGCGGGCGGCCATGCCTCGACGATCTCGGCGCGAAACAGCCAGAGCGCGAGCCCCATCCCGGCCACGGCAAGGAGCGAGGCGCCCCAGGCCAGGCGCAGCGCGATTCCGCCGCTGAGCGGCAGGTCGGAGGGCCGCGGCAGCGGCGGGTCGATGATCTGCGGCGCCCGGCGCAGCGGCGCGGTGGGCGGCGGCTCGGGCAAGGGTGGCAGCGGAACCGCAGCGGCGGCCGGTGGCCTGCCAGCCTCCGCAGCCTCGATCGGCGCCCCGGCCGCCGGGGGCGCCACCCGCCAGGCATGACCGCAGCTTCGGCAGCGCAGGCTGCGCCCGGTGCCGAGCAGCCTGTCCGGAACCTCGTAGGCGGCCGCGCAGGCCGGGCAAATGATCCGCATCGTTGCCGCACTGTGGCGGCGCGGCCGGTCGGCCGCAAGCGTCGCCGACATGGCTTGGCGCTGCCGCCCCGCGCCGTCATTGTCCGCCCCATGGTGCGTTTCGGGAATGTCGGGTTGCGGTACGGCGGGACGGGGCCGGAGGTCCTGTGCGACCTCGACTTCATGCTGGAGCCGGGCAGCTTCCATTGGCTGCTCGGCCCGTCCGGCGCCGGCAAGTCGTCGCTGCTGCGGCTGATGCACCTGGCGGCGCGGCCGAGTCGGGGGGAGATGGAGGTGCTGGGCGTCGACCTGGCGCGCGCCCGACGCTCCGCGCTGCCGGCACTGCGCCGGCGCATCGGCGTGGTCTACCAGGATTTCCGCCTGCTGCCGCATCTGCCGGTCTTCGACAACGTCGCCTTGCCGCTGCGCGTCGCCGGGCGGGCGGAGGCGCAGAGCCGCGCCGACGTCACCGAGATCCTGCGCTGGGCCGGGCTCTCGGCCAAGGCCGATGCGGCCCCGGCGGCACTTTCCGGCGGCGAGCAGCAACGGGTGGCGATCGCCCGCGCCGTGGTGATGCGCCCCGCCCTGCTGGTGGCGGACGAGCCGACCGGCAATCTCGATATCCCGCAGGCCCGCCGCGTCCTGTCGCTGCTGCAGGAGATGCACCGGATGGGCACCACCGTGGTGGTCGCCACCCATGCCGAGTCGCTGGTCGCCGAATACCCCGCCCCGGCCCTGCGCCTGGCCGAGGGGCGGCTGGTCTCGCATGGCTGAGGGGGCGGCGTGGCGATGAAGCTTCGCCGCAGCCGCGGCCGCGACCCGCTCGGGCTGCGCCGGGTGCTGTCGGACCGCCTGCTGCCGGCGCTGGTCGGCGCCATGGCACTGCTGGCGGCGCTGACCCTGGCCGGGGCCCGCGGCGCCGCCGACCTGGTCGCCCGCTGGGAAGGGGGTGCTGCGACCGCGCTGACCGTGCAGTTGCCGCATGGCGCCCGTACCGACCGGCCGCTGGCGGCGCTGGCCGCCCTGCCGGAGATCGCCGAGGCGCGGCTGGCCGACCCGGCCCGGCTGGCGGCCTTGCTGCGCCCGTGGCTGGGCGAGACCCCGTCGCTGCCGCTGCCGGTGGTGATCGAATTGCGGCTGGCCCGGCTGCCGGACGATGCCACGGCGCTCGGCGCCCGCATCGCCGCGGCGGTGCCGGGGGCGACGGTGGAGGCCCACGGCGTCTGGGTCGCCCGGCTGCTGGCGCTCGCGCGCAGCCTGGAGGCGGTGGCGCTGGCGGCGCTGCTGCTGGTCGCCGGGATAGCGACGGCGGTGGTGGCGGTCGCGGTGCGGGCGGGGATTTCCGCGCGGCGCGAGGCGATCGCCATCCTGCACGCGCTGGGGGCGACCGATGGCGACATCGCCGGCCGCTTCGCCCAGCGCGTCGCGCTGCTGGTCGGGCTCGGCGCCCTGGCCGGCACCGTGCTGGCGGCGCCGGTCCTGGCCGGCTTCGCCGGCCTCGCCGCGCCGCTGCTCGGCGGGCCGGCCGCCGCTGCGGCCCCGCTGCGCTGGGACGTCCTGCCCTGGGCCGAACTCGCTTTGCTGCCGCCGGCGACGGCGCTGATCGGCTGGCTGACCGCGCAGGTCACCCTGCGGCGCTGGCTGCGGCGGCTGCCGTGACCCGGCCGGCCCGCCGCTGGCGGCTGGTGCTGCTGCTGCCGGCGCTGGCCCTGCTGCTGCTGGGCCTTGGCTTCGTCCGCTTCCTGGCGCTCGCCGCAGCCGGGCCTGCCGAGCCGGAGCGACCCACCGACGGCATCGCCGTGCTGACCGGCGGGGCGGAGCGGGTGGAGACCGGCCTGCGCCTCCTGCGGCAGGGGCGGGCGCGGGTGCTGCTGGTCTCCGGCGTCCATCGCGGCGTCACCCTGGCCGACCTGGCGCATCTGGCGGCGATGGAGCCGGGGGAGCTTGCCGGCCGCGTCGCGCTGGGGCATCGGGCGACCAGCACGCATGGCAACGCGGCGGAGGTCGCCGCCTGGGCACGGGCCGAGCAGTTGGGCTCGGTCCGCGTGGTCACCGCCGGCTACCACATGCCGCGGGCGCTGCTGGAAGTGCGCCGGGCCTTGCCGGAGGTGGCCGTGCTGGCGCATCCCATGCTGCCGGCGACCCTGCGGGAGGCCGGCGCGGCGGGGCGGCTGCGCACTTGGTCGCTGCTGCTGCGCGAATACCTGAAATATCTCGCGGTCCGGGTCGGGCTGCCGGCCCCGGCAGCGCCGCGAAACACCCATCCGGCGGAGCCGGGAACCGCAATGGAACCGGCCGAGCCGGGGGATGCACGATGAAGATCTGGCTGCGCTCGCTGCTGTTCAACCTGGCCTTCTGGCTGCTGACGCTGATCCTCGGGCTGATCAGCCTGCCGCTGCTGTTCGGGCCGCGGCAGCTGTTGCTGCCGCTGATGCGCTTCTACGCCACGATGAACACCACGCTGCTGCGCTGGACCTGCGGCATCCATGTCCGGGTCGAGGGGCGGGAAAACCTGCCCGCCGGCGGCGCCATGATCGTCGCCGCCAAGCACCAGTCGGCCTTCGACACCTTCATCTGGTTCGGCCTGCTGCCGGACGTCGCCTATGTCATGAAGCAGGAATTGCTCTGGGTGCCGGTCTGGGGCTGGTTCGCCCGGAAGACCCGGCAGATCGCGGTGGACCGCTCGGCCGGCTCGGCCGCGCTGCGGCACCTGGTGAAGGCCGGCAAGGCGGTCGCCGCCGAGGGCCGGCAGATCGTCATCTTCCCCGAGGGCACCAGGGTGGCACCCGGCCTGCAGGGGGTGATCCAGCCGGGCATCGCCGCGCTGGCCTCGGCGACCGGGCTGGCGGTGATCCCGGTGGCGACCGACAGCGGCTATTGCTGGGGACGCCGCGCCTTCCGCAAGCGGCCGGGGACCATCCGTATCGTCGTCCGTCCGGCCCTGCCGCCGGGCCTGCCGCGGGCGGTGATGGTCGCCCGGCTGGCGGCGGCGATCGAGCTCGGTCCGGTGCAACCGGAAGGGTCGGCCGCTGGGGAGGAAGCTGTGGATAAGCCGGTGGAAAGTGGCGCGGAAAGGCTTCGCCGCTGACTCCAGCAAGCCGGCACAAGTGGCTGCAAACGGCCGGCTTTTCGCCGCAACGCGGCGCCCCCGGGGCGGTTGTCCACAGGCCGGCTTCGGTTTAAATAGTTGAAAAGACTGATTGTTTGCCGTGAGTCCGGCTGCGGCGCCGGCATGCATCGCATGCCGCCGCAACCCGGACGGGACCCGCCGGCCTGGCGAACCCGCCCTTGTGGACAATCCGTGCGGCTTGCGACACGGATCGGTTCATCCGGGCGGCGGCAGCAGCGCCGCGATCCGGTCCAGCCCGGCATCCCGGACCCCCATCGCCTGCAGGTGCGTCAAGGTGTTCAGCAGGTAGTCGCGGTTCGCCCCGGCCTGACCGATGCCGCGGGCGATGGCTTGCGCCGCCTCCTCGGCCGCCGGGCGGCAGTAGCGCGGGGTGGTGCGGTCCACCACATAGGCCACCGCGCGGACCATCCGGCCGCTGTCCAGCAGCCGCACCGGCAGCAGGCGGCGGGCATAGACCACCTCGTCGCCGATATTCTCGCGCGCATCCAGGTAGTGCAGCACCGCCGCCGCCTCCCGCCCCGGGACGCGGAAGGCGACCCCACGGCAGGCACCGCCGCGGTCGAGCCCGAGCACCAGGCCCGGCGCCTCCGGCGAGCCGCGGTAGATGTGGCTCCAGATGCAGAAGCGACGGTGGAAGCCGCGCAGCAAGGCGGGGTGCATCGCCGCATGGGCGAAGCCCGGCCGCCAGATCAGCGAGCCGTAGCCGAAGACGTAGAGCTGGCCGTCGGGGTCGAGCGAGCGGTCGGGCATGCGGGTCGGGTCATCTCCCGGTCGGGTGCCGCCCCGGCGGGCGGGCGTCTCGCCGCCGGCGGCAGGGGGGCCTATATCGCCGGGCGGAATGGCACTCAACCCGAACCCTCCGCCGCGGCGACGCGGCCGGCTGCTGCTGCGCGGCCTGCTCGGCCTCGCGCTGCTCGCGGCGCTGCTGGCGGCCGGCCATGCGCTGCTCTGGCGCTGGATGGGCGGGCAGCTGGAGGCCGGCTTCCAGGACTGGACGGCGCAGCGCCGGGCGCTGGGCTGGCGGGTGGAGCACGCCGCCCCGGTCCGCGGCGGCTGGCCCTTCGCCGCCACCCTGACCCTGCCGCGCTTCCGGCTGGAGGGCGGCGGCGCCACCCTGCCGGGCGGGATCGACTGGCAGGCGGAAGCGCTGGTGCTGCGCCTGGCGCCGCCGCGGCTGGACCGGCTCGCGGTGGAGATGCCGGGGCGGCACCGGCTGCGGCTCGGCGACTGGGACCTGCCTTTCGCCGCCGACCGGCTGGCCGCGACCCTGCCGCTGGAAGCCGGCGTCCTGCCGCGGGAGGCGCGGCTGGAGGCCGGGCGGCTGCGGCTCGGCACCCCGGCCGGCGCGGTCGAGCTGCGCACGGCGCGGCTCGAGGTCGAGACCCGGATGACGGCGATCGAGGGCGAGCCGGCGGTGACGCTGCGGGTCGCGGCCGGGGAGGTGCTGCTGCCGCCGGGCGAGGGCAGCGCGCTGGCGCCGGCGGTGGCGGTGCTGGGGCGCGGGATGACGGAGGCGATGCTGGACCTGGTGCTGGGCGGCCCGATGCCGCCCGGGCGTGGCCCGGCGGCCAAGGCCGAGGCCTGGCGCGACGGCGGCGGGACGCTGGCGCTGCAGGGCCTGGCGCTGCGCTGGGGGCCGCTGGCGGCGAGCGGCACGGCGACGCTGACGCTCGACGAGGACCTGCAGCCGATGGGGGCCGGCACCCTGCGGGTGGCCGGTGCGGGGGAGGCGCTGCAGGCCGCGGCGCAGGCCGGGCTGCTCGGCCGCTCGGCGGCGGCGACCGGTCGCACCGTGCTGCGGCTGTTGAGCCGGACCCCCGCAGCGGGCGGGCCGGCCGAGCTGGACCTGCCGCTGACCCTGGAAAACCGCGTGCTGGCGGCAGCGCGGGTGCGGCTGGCGCAGCTGCCGGAATGGCACTGGCCGGTGCCGCCCGAATTGCCGGATGCGGCGCAGGATCCGTCGCTGCCGGCGCGGGATTGAGCGATGCGGTGAAGGCAAGGCCCGGGCGGAGATATCCTCCCTGGACCCGCCTCTGTTTCCCCGGCTTGGCCCCTGCCCCGCGGCCGGGGCCAGGCCAGACAAGGCACGAAGGCTGGGGAGGAGATGCTTTCCGTCCCAGCCCGATGCTGTCCGCGGCTGGCGTCAGACCGTCTGCCAGTCGTTCGCCACGAAGCCGAGCGTGCCGACCCCGGCCACCGTCATGCCGTCCATCGTCCAGACCTGGAGCTCGGTGACGGCGGTCCCGACGATCGGCGCGTGCCGCCACAGGATGTCCGACCGCCCGTCGCCGTTATGGTCGGCGACGCCGGCGACGATCCAGTCGGTGCCGGGATTGTAGATGGTGGCGCCGTCGCGGACGAGCAGGCCGTTCATCTCCCAGATGGCGACCTTGCCATCGGTGTTGCGCCACAGGATGTCGTCCCGCCCGTCGCCGTCGAAATCGCCGGTCCCGGCCACCGACCAGTCGAGGCCGATGGCAGCGAGGGTGTCGCCGCGCAGGAAGGTGGCGCCGTCCATCTCCCAGACCGCGGTGTTGCCGGTGGCGTCGCGCCAGAGCAGGTCGGTCTTGCCGTCGCCGTCGAAGTCGCCGGTCCCCGTCACCGTCCAGCCGGCACCCGCGAAAGGCAGCGCGGTCTCGTTGGCCAGCGTCTGGCCATCGGCCGCGAGCTGCAGGAGCTTCAGGCCGGCATAGGACAGTCCGGTGCCGGGATCGACCACCGTGGTCGCCAGCAGGATGTCGGCCCGGCCGTCGCCGTTGAAGTCGCCGCTGCTGGCGACCTTCCAGTCCTCGCCAACCGGGGCTGTCCAGACCGTGCTGCCGTTCAGGAAGGTGTCGCCGTCCATGGCCCAGACCGAGATCGCGCCGGTCGCCCGGTTCTGCCAGAGCAGGTCGGCCTTCAGGTCGCCGTTGAAGTCGGCCGAGCCGACGACCTGCCAGTTGCGTTCCACCGCGGCGATGGTCTCGCCACTGACGAAATTCGCGCCGTCCACCACCCAGCGGGAGATCAGCGTGTAGTCGGTGCCCTGGTAGCTTTCGACAGTGTTGTCGAAATAGACGGCGAAGGCGCCGGGCACCACGTGATCGACCGGCGCGAGCGCGTCCTCGACGCGGACCGAGGCCATCTCCACCCCCACCATGTCGAGATGCAGGGTGGCGTTGACGAAGGGTACCGCCGGGTCGATGGCCCCGCGCGCCTGCTGCGCGATGTAGTAGTCGAGCTGCGACAGCGCCGCGCGGATCGCCGGGTCGGCGTATTGCGTGGCGGTGACGCCGAGGACCAGCGTGTCCATCCCGGCGCCGCCGAAGATGATGTTGAACTCCCCGAAATCGGGTCTGGCGAAGAGCAGGTCGTCGCCGCCGCCGCCATGCATCTGGTTGTGCCCGTTCGCACCGGCGAGCCGGTCGGGTCCCGAACCGCCGACCAGCGTGTCGTCGCCCGCCAGTCCGCGCAGGACCACGGAAACGGCAAAGGCGGAAGCATCCAGCAGGTCGTTGCCGCTGGTACCATTGAGCTCAAACTGCGCCATCCGGACTCTCCGCGAGGTCACCAGGCCATTTGGGCGGCGTGCTCCGGCACGCGCCATCGCGGCATGGTAGATCGAATGTGATCTTGATGATCCGGTAGATAGACTATTCAGTAAGGAATACGCTACCTCTGGCTGAGGTTGGGACGAATTTTGGCACACGCCGCCGTAATCGCCGCGCCGGCTGCCACGCCCTCCGCCACCCTGGGCACCGCACGCCGCGCATGGCTTGATACCCGCTGCACAGGTGCAGGAAGCCATTGATGCGGGCGGCGGACGATCGGGGCGAGGCCAGGGAGGGCCGTGCCGCCTGGGCCACGGCGATCGCCGCGACCGCGATCCTCTCGGTCTCCTTCGGGGCCCCGCAGCTTCTGGTCGTGGCGCTGGCGCCGATCGCCGCCGATCTCGGCGCGGCGCGGGCGGTGCCCTCGCTGGCCGCCTCGGCGGCCTATTTCGGCGCCGGGCTCGGCGGCATCGGCATGGGCTGGATCGCCGGGCGGACCTCGGCGCGGCTCATCGGCCTGCTGGGCGGGGTGATGATCGCCGCCGGCTGCGCGCTGGCGGCCGGCGGCGCGGCCTGGCAGCTGGTGCTCGGCTACGGGTTGCTGGTCGGGCTGCTCGGCAACGGCGCGCTCTATGCGCCGCTGATGACGCATGTCTCGCACTGGTTCGACCGCCGGCGCGGCACCGCCATCGCGCTCGTCTCCTCCGGCCAGTATGTCGCCGGTGCGCTCTGGCCCAGCCTGTTCGAGCGGGCGGTGGCCGCCTGGGGCTGGCAGCGGACCATGCTGGGCTACGGGCTGCTGGCGGCGGCGGTGATCCTGCCGATCGCCGCCTGGCTGCGCCCGCCACCCGCGCTGCCGGCCGCCGGCAGCCCCGCGGCGGGGCCGGCGCCGGGCGGGCGGGTGCTGGGTCTCGCGCCCAATACGGCGCTGGCACTGCTCGCGGTCGCATCCTTCCTCTGCTGCATCCCGATGGCCATGCCGGCGGCGCATCTGGTCGCCTTCTGCGGCGATCTCGGCATCGCCGCGCGGCAGGGGGCGCTGATGCTGTCCCTGCTGCTGGCCATGGCCTTCCTGGCGCGGCAGGGCTGGGGCTGGGTGGCGGACCGGATCGGCGGGCTGCGCACGGTGCTGGCCGGCAACCTCTTGCAGGTGGTGGGCATGGCCGCCTTCCTGGCGACGCAGGACGAGGCCGGGCTGTTCCTGGTGGCCGGGCTGTTCGGGCTGGGCTTCAGCGGCATCGTGCCGGCCTATATCCTGACGGTGCGGGAGCTGTTCCCCGCCGCCGAGGCAGCCTGGCGGGTGCCCAGCCTGCTGTTCCTGAGCCTGTCGGGCATGGCGGCCGGGGCCTGGCTGGCGGGGTGGCTGTATGACGGCTTCGGCAGCTATGCGGTGGCCTGGCGGTTGGGCATCGCCGCCAACCTGGCGGCGCTCGTGATCCTCGGCGGGCTGGTGCTGCGGCAGGGCGGGCGGTGGCGGGGCGTGCCCGCGGCGTGATCCGCCGCCCGCTGACATCCGCGGCAGCCCGTCGTCCGCCGGGCAGATTCACCCGGCCGGGCGCTCACGCCCTCCCGCGATCTGCTCTAGAACCCCCCGGTGAGCCCACGCGACCTCCCGGGCGGCAGCCCCGCCCCGCCTGACCTGGGCGCCCCTGGCCCCCCCCGGCCGAAGCCCTCCATCTTCCTGCTGGTGGCGATGACGGGCATCGGCCCCTTCACCATGCAGATCCTGATCCCGAGCCTGCCGATGCTCGCGGTGGCGCTGGCCGTGCCCTATGCGACCATCCAGCTGACCCTGACGCTGTATCTGGTGGGGGTGGCGCTGGCGCAGCTGGTCTACGGGCCGCTGTCGGACCGCTACGGACGCAAGCCGCTGCTGGTGGCGGGCCTGTGCATCTACCTGGTCGGCAGCGTCGGCGCGGTGCTGGCGCCCACGGCGGCCTGGCTGATCGCGGCGAGGGTGCTGCAGGCGGTCGGCAGCTGCGCCGGCCTCGTGCTCGGCCGCGCCATGATCCGCGACAGCTACCCGCGCGACAAGGCCGCCGCGGTGCTCGGCTATGTCAGTACCGCGATGGCGGTGGCGCCGATGCTGTCGCCGATCATCGGGTCCCTGCTGCACGAGCATTTCGGCTGGCGCGCCACCATGCTGTCCTGCTTGGTCTTCGGCCTGCCGCTGCTGCTGGCGGTGCGCGCCTGGCTGCCGGAGACCCTGGTCCAGCCGGCGCCGCTGCCGGGCCTGGGCGGGATGCTCGGCGCCTACCGCACCCTGCTGCGCATCCCGGTCTTCCGCGGCTACTGCGCCATCACCGCCTGCGCCACCTCGATGTTCTTCTCCTTCGCCGCCGGCGGGCCGGTGGTGGTGGTGCAGGGGCTCGGCCATGCGCCGACCACCTATGCCGTCGCCATGATGCTGATCTCGGTCGGCTGGTCGAGCGGCACCTTCACCGCGGCGCGGCTGGTCGGGCGGCTCGGCACCGGGCGGATGCTGCGGATCGGCAGCCTGGTGACCGTCGCGGGCGGGCTGCTGGCGCTGGCACTGCCGCTGCTGGCGCCGCCGAGCCTGCCGGGCTTCTTCCTGCCGATGGCGCTGGTGGCGCTCGGCAACGGGATGACCCAGCCGAGCGCGGTCGCGGCCGCGATCAGCGTCCGGCCGATGCTGGCGGGCACGGCGTCCGGCCTGATCGGCGCGCTGCAAATGGGCGCGGGGGCGCTGGCGACGGTGCTGGCCGGGGTGACCGAGGGCGGCTCGGGCATCGCCACCGGGGCCTGGATGCTGGCCGGGGCGCTGGGGGCGCAGGTGGCCTTGCGGGCGGTGCGGAAGGCGGGGGGATAGGGCAAGGCCAGGGAGGAAGTATCCTCCCTGGACCCTCCTCTATTTCTGGGTGTCGGCACCCGTCGCGCGGCGGGTGCCAAGCCCACAAAAAGGAAGGGTGGGGTTTGGGGAGGGAATGCTTTTCCCTCCCCAACCTTTTGCTACCGCGCCCGCACCGTGATGCGCAGCTCCCGCGTCGCCGTGCTTTCCCACGGCCGGCGCAGCCGCAGCACCACCACATGCTCGCCGGGTGCTGCGGCGCGGAGCCGCAGCACCTCCAGCGTCGCGCCGCCGACCGTGCCGGCGCCGCCCGCCCTGGGCAGGATCGCCAGCTCGGCGATGCCGGCCGGGGGGGGCATCACCTCCCAGGCATAGCCGGCGGTGCCGTACCGCTCGAGCGGCACCTCCCCGACCGCGCCGACGGCGAGGTCGAGGGTGCTGGTTTCGGGGTCAGGCATTCCACCACTTCTGCCAGACCTGGTTGTCGGTGCCACGAACGAAGACGTGCTCGTGGTTCGGCCCCATCGAGCCGGGTGCGGGTTCCGAGGCCAGCACGCCGCCGTCGTTGTGCCGGCCCCAGTCGTGCCAGGCATTGTTGAACCAGGCCTTCTGCCACAGCGCGTTGTCGGTGCCGCGGACGTAGATGTTGCAGACCGTGCCGTTGCGCGAGATCACCGTCGGCGCGCCCTGGAATCCGCCCGGGGGGGCGCCCAGCGCGAACCAGCCGGACCAGCCCTTCTGGCCGGTCCAGAACTTCTGCCAGACCTGGTTGTCGGTGCCGCGGACGAAGACGTGCTCATGGTCCGGGCCCATCGACCCGGCGGCGGGTTCCGAGGCCAGCACGCCGCCGTCGTTGTGCCGGCCCCAGTCGTGCCAGGCATTGTTGAACCAGGCCTTCTGCCACAGCGCGTTGTCGGTGCCGCGGACATAGATGTTGCAGACCGTGCCGTTGCGCGAGATCACCGTCGGCGCGCCCTGGAATCCGCCCGGGGGGGCGCCCAGCGCGAACCAGCCGGACCAGCCCTTCTGCGCGGTCCAGAATTTCTGCCAGACCTGGTTGTCGGTGCCGCGGATGAAGACGTGCTCGTGGTCCGGCCCCATCGAGCCCAGCGCGGGCTCGGAGGCCAGCACGCCGCCATCGTTGTGGCGGCCCCAGGCGTGCCAGGCATTGTTGAACCACGCCTTCTGCCACAGCGCGTTGTCCGTGCCGCGGACATAGATGTTGCAGACCGCGTTGTTGCGCGAGATCACCGGCGGGGCGCCGGCGAAGCCACCCGGCGGCGCGCCCAGCGGGACCCAGCCGGACCAGCCGCGATGCGCGGGCAGCACGGTGCCGGTGGCGAAGTGGAAGGGGAATTCGCCGTCGATGCCGCATTCGCCATAGGCGATGCGGAAGAAGCCGCCGTCGCCCCAGCCGGTCCCCCAGGAATTCTTGCAGATCCAGCAGCGGTCGGCTTCCGAATAGCCGACCACCTGGACGCAATGCAGCCCGGCCTCGGCGCCCGAGACATGGTGGTAGATGCCGCTGCCGTAGGAGAAGAAGTCGTCGAAGACCCGCAGCACGGCGGAACACGGCCCGACATGCGACAGGTGGTGCTTGCGCGCCGCCGCATCGGCCAGGCTGCCGAAGGAGGTGATCTTCACCGCGCGCGCGTTGCGGTCGGCCGCGGTGTGGCAGACCGGGGCGCCGCCGGGGCCCTCGAAGGCGGTGGCATAGGGGAAGGCGGCCTCGTCCGGCACGCCGCGCGACTGGAGCTGGCCGAGCGCCTGGTCGGGCCACCAGCCGCCGCAATTGGCGCCGTGCGAGGAGCAGAAATGCAGGTCGGCCTCGGCCAGGTCGAGGGTCTTGCCGTGCTCGATCGAAGCCATCGACTCGACCACCGCCGTGCAGCAGAAGGACACGCAGGAGCCGCAGCCGCCCTGGTCCTTCACCGGCGTGACGTGGTTCCTGCCGCCGCGGTTGCGCCAGTCAACCGCCGGATCGAACGAGAGCGCGGCCAGCGCGACGAAGGCCTGGCGCGGCGCCATGGCGGCGGCGAGCGAGGCCTGGTCGACGACGACGCCGAGCCGCCGGCGGAGCTGGTCGGCGGGCAGGGTGGTGAGCGGCGTGACGCGCGGTTGCCATCGGGCATTCGCCTGCGTCAGGGATTGCGCGAGCGCCGCGATCTGTGGGTCGGGCATGGCGTGGTTCTCCTGCCGGAAGCCGGCGGGGCCACGTTGGCATATCGTATGAAATCAGCCTGTGCCGTGGCGCACGCCCGGCCTAGGGCCGCCTTCAGGCGTGGCCGGCCGCACCCGAGAGCAGCGCCGGGTCGACCTTCAGCTTGGCCATGGCCTGCAGCCATTTGCCGTGGCCATCCTCGCCGAACAGCAGCGCCTCGTCCGGAGTGACGGAGAGCCAGGCATTGGCCTGGATCTCGTCCTCCAGCTGCCCCGGCCCCCAGCCGGCATAGCCCAGCGCCAGGATGCCCTGGCGCGGGCCGCCGCCGCCGGCGATGGCGGACAGGATGTCGACGCTGGCGGTGAGCGCTAGGTCGTCGGCCACCGGCAGGGACTGGTCGTTCGACCAGTCCCGGGTGTGCAGCACGAAGCCGCGGCCGCCTTCCACCGGGCCGCCCTGGAACAGCCGGATGCGGCGCTGCGGCGGCACCGGCTCCAGCCCCAGCTGCTTCAGCAATTCGTCGAAGGACAGCCCTTCCAGCGGCTTGTTCAGGACGATCCCCATCGCCCCGTCCGGCGAATGGGCACAGAGGCATATTACCGCGCGGGCGAAGCGCGGGTCCTGCAGACTGGGCATCGCGATCAGCACCTGCCCGCCGAGATAGCCTTCGGCGCGGGAGGAGCGCGTCATCGTTCCAGGTCGCACGCGTTTTGCCATGTCGCAAAGATGGCGGCGCCCCGGCCACGGCGCAAGCATCCCGGCCCCCACGCGCCGCAAGGTGTCACCGGGGGTGCCGGCGCCCGCTGTGCCGGGGCCGCGGTGACAGGACGGGCGGAAGCCTCTACATCCGAGATGACCGCAACGCGGAGGAAGGGACCAACCCATGACGATCCAGGTCGGAGACAGCATCCCGTCGGCCAAGCTCATGCAGGGCACGGCCGAAGGCCCGAAGGAGATCACCACCGAGGCGCTGTTCGGCGGCAAGACCGTCGTGCTGTTCGGCGTGCCCGGCGCCTTCACCCCCACCTGCTCGGCCAAGCACCTGCCGGGCTACGTGCAGCAGTTCGACGCGCTGAAGGCCAAGGGCGTCGATACCGTCGCCTGCATGGCGGTGAACGATGCCTTCGTCATGGGCGCCTGGGGCAAGGACCAGGGCGTCGGCGACAAGGTGATGATGCTGGCCGACGGCAGCGCCGACTTCACCAAGGCGCTCGGCCTCGAGCTCGACCTGGTGTCGCGGGGCCTCGGCGTCCGCTGCCAGCGCTTCGTGCTGGTGGCCAAGGACGGCAAGGTCACGCATGTCGCGGTCGAGGCGCCGGGCGCCTTCGAGGTGAGCAAGGCCGAGACCGTCCTCGCCGGCCTGTAGGGGCGCGCGGAAGAAATAGCCTGCCGCGCCGCGGCGGGTGGCCTATGCTGGGCCGGGATGCGGGCAGCCCGCATCCCGGCCCTTGCCGATTCTGCCGCGCATCACACGGAGAGACCAGGCGTTGAACCCCTTCACCACCGTCACCCTCGCCTGGCAGACCGCCCTGGTCTTCAGCCTGCGCAGCTTCGAGCTCTGGACCGAGCCGCATGCGGCGCAGGCCCGGCTGACCGGCTATGCGCTGGAGAAGCAGAAGGCCTTCACCGCCGGCGCCATGGCGGCCGGTGCGGCGATGCTGGCCGGGCAGATGGCGCCCGCGGTGATGCAGGCGGCAATGGCCCCGGCGCATCGCCGGGTGCAGGCCAATGCGCGGAAGCTGATGCGGGGCTGAGCCCCGCTACAGCACCGCGCCCAGCGCCCATGCCGCCCGGCGCAGCGCGGCTGGCTCGTGCCCGGAAAACCCCAGCATCAGTGCCGCCACCGGCGGCGCCGCCAGGAACATCGGGCTCACCGGCCGCGCCACCACCCCGCGGCGCGCCGCGGCCGCGGCCAGCGCCACGTCGTCCATCCCCGCCGGCAGCCGCGCCAGCAGCTTCAGCCCCTGGTCCGGCGGCTCCGCCGCGAGTGCCGGCGCGTGCTCGGCCAGCGCCGCCACCAGGGCGTCGCGCGCGGCGCGGTAGCGCAGCCGCATCCGCCGTACATGCTGGGCGAAATGGCCTTCCGCCAGGAAGTCGGTGACCACGCCCTCGGCCAGCCCCGCCGGGTGCCAGTCGACCAGCAGCCGCGCCGCCCGCACCGCTTCCAGCAACGAAGGCGGCAGCACCGCGTAGCCCAGGCGCAGGCCGGGAAACAGCACCTTGCTGAAGGTGCCGACATAGATCACCCGCCCCGCGTCATCGATCCCCTGCAGCGCCGCCAGCGGCCGGCCGGCATAGCGGAATTCGCTGTCGTAGTCGTCCTCCAGCAGGAAGGCGCCGGCGCGCCGTGCCCAGGCCAGCAGGTCCAGCCGCCGCGCCATCGAAAGCACCACGCCCATCGGGTACTGGGACGATGGGGTGACATAGGCCAGCCGCGCCGCCGGCGCCGCGGCGATGCCGGCGGCGACGTCCATCCCCTGGCCGTCCACCGCCACCGGGACGATGCGGACGCGGGCCGCGGCCAGCGCCGCGCGCAGGGCGGGGTAGCAGGGATCCTCGACCCAGACCGCGTCGCCCGGCTCCAGCAGCACCCGTAGCACCAGGTCGATCGCCTGCTGCGCGCCGGCGGTCACCACCACCTGGTCGGGGTCGCAGCGCACCGCGCGGGCGGCGCGGAGATGGGTGGCGATCGCCTCCCGCAGGGGGCGGGCGCCCTGCGGGTCGCCATAGCCGAACAGCGCCGGATCGGGGCGGGCCAGCCGCCGCAGCGTCAGGCCGCGCCAGACCGCCTGGGAGCGGTCGTCCCAGGACGTGCGGCCGGTGTTGAAGGGCAGGGCGGAAGGCTGGTGCGCCGCCGCATCGGGCCGGAAGCGGTGGGCCGCATCGGGCGCCGGGGCGGGCGGCGCGGCCGGCGGCGGCGGCGGGGCGGCGGCGTCCAGGCCTTCCGGCAGGTCGCGGGAGACCTGGGTGCCGGCGCCGACCCGGCCGGTGACGAAGCCTTCGGCCAGCAACTGGTCATATGCCGCGACCACGGTGTTGCGGGCCAACCCCAACTGCCGCCCCAGCGCCCGGGTCGAGGGCAGCCGCGCCCCGGGCGGCAGGGCGCCGGCCAGGATGGCGGCGCGCAGCGCCAGGTAGACCTGCCGCAGCATCGGCACCGCGCCGGTCCGGTCGAGGTCGGGGAGCAGCAGGTCGGCGGGTGGCTGCATGGATTGAATGGACCAGGGCCGAGGGCCGGAAATGGCCCTCGCGCCGGTCCAATCATCCATGCGAAACAGCAACCTGTCCAACCCCTGCGAGTATCCCGATGGCCGAGACCAGCTACCCCGTCACCGCACGCAACAAGGTCCGCCGCCTGCACGAGCGGGCGCGCTACGACCATGCCTCGGTGCATGCCATCCTCGATGCCGCGATGCTCTGCCATATCGCCTATGTCATCGACGGCCTGCCCTACTGCACGCCCACGGCCTTCTGGCGCGAGGGCACGCATCTCTACTGGCACGGGTCGTCCGCCAGCCGGATGCTGCGGACGCAGAAGCCGGGCCTGCCGGTCTGCCTGACGGTCTCGCACCTCGACAGCCTCGTGCTCGCCCGCTGCGGCTTCAACCACTCGGTGGACTACCGGTCGGCGATGTGCTTCGGCACTGCGCATATCGTCGACGACCTCGACCACAAGGCGCGCGCGCTGGATGCGATGATCGACCGCTTCTACCCCGGCCGGAACGCCGAGCTCCGCCCCAGCACCACGCAGGAGCTGAAGGCGACCATGGTGGTGGGCATGGAGATCGAGAGCGCCGCGGCCAAGGTGCGCGCCAAGGGCGTCGGCGACGAGGAGGCGGACTACGCGCTGCCGATCTACGCCGCGCGCTTCCCCGTCACCCAGGTGATCGGCGCCGCCGAGCCCTGCCCGCGCATGCCGCAGGGCGTCGCCTATCCGCCGGGCCTCGCGGGCTTCCGCGATGGCCGCCGGCTGGACGAGGTGATGCTGGAGAGCCACCATAGGCTCTATGGCAACCCGACCGACTGACGACCTGGCGACCGCCCCGGCGGTGGAGATGGCGGCGATGGTGCGCGAACGGCGCGCCTCGCCGGTCGAGGTCACCGATGCCGTGCTGGCGCGCATCGCCGCCTGCGAGCCGAAGCTCAACGCCTTCGTGGCGCTGGACGCCGAGCGCGCCCGCGCCGCGGCGCGGGCGGCGGAGGAAGCCGTGATGCGCGGCGCCGTGCTCGGCCCGCTGCACGGCGTGCCGGTCACCATCAAGGACATCCAGGCGGTCGAGGGCCTGCCGACCCGGCGCGGCTCGCGCCTCTCGGACCCGACGCCGGCCACGGCCGATGCGCCGCTGGTCGCCCGGCTGCGCGCGGCCGGCGCCATCGTCCTCGGCAAGACCACCAGCACGGAACACGGCTGGACGGCGGTCAGCCACAACCCGCTGACCGGGGCGACGCACAACCCCTGGGCGCACGGCCTGACCTCGGGCGGGTCTTCGTCGGGCGCCGCGGCGCTGGCCGGGGCGGGCTGCGGGCCGCTGCATCTCGGCACCGATGGCGCGGGTTCGGTCCGCCTGCCGGCGCATTTCTGCGGCGCGGTCGGCTTCAAGCCGACCTATGGCCGCGTCCCCTACGTGCCGCACCCGAACAACGGCGCGCTGTCGCATGCCGGGCCCATCACGCGGTCCGTCGCCGATGCGGCGCTGATGTTCTCGGTCATGGCCGGGCCGCATCCGCTCGACCACACCACCTTGGGCGAGACCTTCGCGGCCGAGGTGCCGCCCGGCGGGGTGCGCGGCCTGCGCATCGCCTACAGCCCCGATCTCGGCCATGCCAAGGTGGACGCGGAGGTCGCTGCGCTGGTCGACTCCGCGGTACGCGCCCTGGAGGCCGCCGGTGCGGTGGTGGAGCAGGTGACGCCGCCCTGGGGACCGGACGGCCCGGCGCTGGAGCGGCGGATCTGGGGCGGCGCCTACCGCCCCTTCCTGCCGAAGGACGCCGCCGAGGCGGCGCAGCTCGACCCCGGCTTGGTTGCCTGCACCGAGTCCTATCGCGACTTCTCCTTCATGGACGGCTTCGCCGCGCAGGGTCGCCGCATCGCCTATGCCGCGGCGGTGAATGCCTGGTTCGGCACGGCGGGCTTCGACCTGCTGGCGACGCCCAGCGCGTCGGTCGCCGCCTTCCCGGTCGGGCTGCAGCGGCCGCCGCATTGGGACCAGCACGCCTGGGACTGGCTGGTCTGGGCGGAATTCTCCTACCCCTTCAACCTGTCGCATGGCCCGGCGATCTCGGTCCCCTGCGGGCTGACCGCCGCCGGCCTGCCGGTCGGGCTGCAACTGGCCGGGCCGCGCCTGGCCGACAGCCTGGTGCTGCAGGCGGCGGCGGGGTTCCTGGCGGCGCATCCCTTCGCGCCGGGCTTCGCCACGCCGTGACCCCGGGTGGCGTGGATCGGGGTATCGGCATGGACGGACCGACCCGCCGGCGTGCATAGTGCCGGCAGAGCATCGGCCGCGCCGGCGGCCTCCAGCCGTCGCGAGAAGGCTGCTCCAACCGGGAGACATCCAAATGTTCGATGCGATCACCAGCCATATCGGCCGCAACCTCTGGCTCTGGACCGTGATCGGCCTCGCCGTCAGCTTGCTCGGCATCATCGCCCGCAACAGCCTCGGCAACGGGTTCTACCTCGGTGAGATCATCAGCTTCGCCGCCATGTTCGCCGGCATCACGCTGATCCTCATCAGCCAGAAGGGCATGGCCCACGCCTCCGACGACGAGGCGGCCTGAGCCTTCCGTCCCGCGGCACGCCCATGCCCGGCCGATCCGCCGGATTCTACATTCCCTGCCATGCAAAGGGATCGGAAATGCCCCTCCGGCGTTTCGAAACCTAAGCGACGGTCCCGCGGGATCGCCGCATGGGTCGAGATCGAGGGGATTAAGGAATGACGGTTGTCCTTGGGACGCCGGGCCGTGATGGCCTGTCGGCTGGCGGCGGCGGCGATCTGGTGGTCGCGGGGCGGGGCGATGATTTCGTGGTGGCCGGCGCCGGCGCCGATACCTTTGCCTTCTCGCCTGGTGATGGCCAGGACTGGATCCAGGGTTTCACCCCCGGCGTCGACAAGCTGCAATTCGCCGGTGGGCTGACCCCGGGCGGCATCAGCGTGCAGGCGACCACGCTGCTCGGCGTGCAGGGCTTGGCGGTGTTCTACAATCCGGGCACCTTCGAGCTCGCCTTCCTCGCTGGCGTCACCGCTCTGGGGCCGAACGACCTCACTTTCCGGTCGCTGCCGCCGGTCTACTTCGCGCCGCAGGCCCCGAACACCAACGGCGACGGCTTCGCCGACATCCTGCTGCAGACACCCTTCGGCACGGTGGTGAACTGGATGATGGTGGGCGCCAATGTCGGCGGCGCCGCCATCCTGGGCGATCCGCCGGCCGGCTATGCCGTGGCGGGCCATGGCGACTTCAACGGCAACGGCCGCAGCGACATGCTGCTGCGCGGCGCCGACGGCACGCTTCTGTCCTGGCAACTGGACGGTGCCGCGGCGCCGGTGCAGGGCTTCATCGGCGCGCCCGGGCCCAACTGGCGGGTCGATGGCGTCGACGACTTCAACGGCGACGGCCGCGACGACATCCTGCTGCAGAATGCCGACGGCACGCTCGGCATCTGGCAGATGAACGGCACGGCGATCGAGGCCGCGACCAGCTTCGCCAATCCGGGCAACGCGCTGTCGGTCGTCGGCACCGGCGACCTGAACGGCGATGGCCGCGCCGATATCCTGCTGCGCGCGGCGGACGGCACGCTGACCCAGTACCTGATGAACGGCGGCACGCTGCTGTCCCAGGCGGTGATCGGCAATCCCGGCGCCAACATGCAGCCGGTCGGCATCGGCGACTTCAACGGCGACGGGCGCGACGACATCCTGCTGCGCGGCGAGGACGGCGCGCTCATGGACTGGAACATCGCCGGCGGCACGCTGACCCTTATCGGCACGCCGGGGCCGCAGACCGAGGTGCAGTACACCGGCGACTACAACGGCGACGGCACCGACGACATCCTGCTGCGCGGCTTCGATGGCACCATCACGTTGCTGCAGATGGCCGGCGGCGTGCTGGTCGCGGTGCCGCAGGTGACCAACCCGGGCAACGACTGGAACATCGTGTGATGTCCCGGTCGGGGCGCTGCGCTACCAGCGCAGCGCCCTGATCGCGGCGATCGGGTCGACCCCCTCGCGCAGCGCCACTTGGCGCAGCAGCTCGGGCGAGGGGTCGTCGCCATGCTCGTGCTCGGCCAGGCCGGTCAGCGCCCAAAGCGCATCCAGCCCCGCCGCCTGGGCACCGGCCAGGTCGGTATGCGGCGTGTCGCCGATGGCGACCACCCGGCGGCGGTCGGCGATGCCGAGGATCTCCAGCACCGGGTCATAGACCGCCGGGTCCGGCTTGCCGACCTCGAAGATGTCGCCGCACATCGGCTTGTAGAGATCGGCCAGCGCGCCGGCGCAGATCAGCCGCTCGCCGCCCACCATCACGTGCCGGTCCGGGTTGACGCAGAGCATCGGCAACCGGTGCCTCGCCGCGGCTTCCAGCGCCGGCATGTAGCGTGACGCGTCATGCGCGCCGCGGTCGGGGTCGGGGCCGGTGTTCAGCAGGAAATCGGCCTCGGCGGCATCCGCCACCAGCACCGCCACGCCGTCCTCGGCGACCGAGAGGTCGCGCTCCGGCCCGATATGGAAGGCCTTCGGGCCAAGCCGGGCGAACCAGGGATGCTGCCTGTCCCGCAGCATCCGCCAGGCGATCTCGCCCGAGGACATGATGCCGTCGTACAGCGCGCGGTCGAGCCCCATGCGGTCCAGCATGCCGCCGATGAACCAGGCGCGCCGCGGCGCATTGGTCAGGAAGACGATCCGCTTGCCGCGCGCCTTCAGTGCGCCCAGCGCCTCCGGCACGCCCGGATAGGGCCGCTTGCCGTCATGCACCACGCCCCAGAGGTCGAGCACGTAGCCGTCGTAGCGGTCGGCGATCGGCGCGATGCCGTCGAGGATGTCCATCAGAAGTCCTTTCGGGCGTCGACGCCCACGGCGTCCGCAACGCCCGGAAAGCCGTCGCGCCGCAGCAAGGCGGCGAGTTCCGCCTTGATGCGCGGAATCAGTGCCGGCCCGGCATAGGCGAAGCCGGCATAGAACTGCACGAGGGAGGCACCGGCGCGGATCTTCGCATAGGCCTGCGCGCCGGAGGCGACGCCGCCGACCCCGATGAGGGTCAGCCGGCCGCGCGAGAGCCGGTACACCTGCCGCAGCATCGCGGTCGAGCGCTCGAACAGCGGCTGGCCGGACAGCCCGCCGGCCTCGCCGCGGTGGCGGCTGCGCAGCGTCTCCGGCCGGGCGATGGTGGTGTTGGAGACGATCAGCCCGGCGACCCGGTGCGCGACGCAGGCCTCGACCATCGGGCCGAGCGCGGCCTCGGCCAGGTCGGGGGCGATCTTCACCAGCAGCGGCGGGCCGCCGGCGCCGCGCACCGCGGCGATGGCCTCGAGGATGGAGACCAGCCGCGCCTCCCCCTGCAGGTCGCGCAGCCCGGGGGTGTTGGGCGAGGAGACGTTGAGCGCGACATAGTCCGCCACATCGGCAAGCGCCGCGAACAGCGCGGGGTAGTCGCGCTCCGGCACCGCATCGTCCTTGTTCACCGCGATGTTGGCGCCGAGCACCGCCGGCAGCGGCCGTGGCAGCGCGGCCAGCCGGGCGCGGAATGCGTCGAGCCCGCGGTTGTTCATGCCCATGCGGTTGATGACGCCCTGGTCTTCCTCGAGCCGGAACATCCGCGGCCGGGGATTGCCGACCTGCGGCCGGGGGGTGACCGAGCCGGCCTCGACGAAGCCGAAGCCGAGCCGCATCAGGGGCCCCACCGCTTCGGCATTCTTGTCGAAGCCGGCGGCCAGGCCCACCGGGTTGCGGAAGCGCAGGCCGAGGGCGCTGGTCGCCAGCACCCGGTCGTCCTCGCCGCGGTCGGCGCCGGCGAGGCCCGCATTGAGAGCCTTCAACGCCAACCCATGCGCCGTTTCGGCGTCGAGGCTGCGGACCAGGGGCATGAGGGCGGAGGCGAGGCGAGGGGTCATCGGCGCGGTGAATGCCCGAAGCGGGGCCCCAAGGGAACCCGCTTCCGATGCCGCGGCCGGCCGGGCCGCCGTTTCTGCGGCGCCGGGCTCGCCCCGCACGGCCGGGCCAGCCGCCGGCCCGGCGGGCTGCGGCCGGCGCCCGACCGGGCCGCCCCGCTGCCGCGCCGGGTCCCGCTGCAATGTCCGCCGCGCCGCCCCGATGCCGGCGCAATCCACCCCCGCGCCGCGCAGGGTCGGCAAGCGCGGCGCCTTCTGCGATACCCTGGACCGACATCCGGGCGACAGCCGAAGCGCCCATCGAGGACCGGGAGGATACCGCGTGAGGGGACCAGCGCTGCTGCTGGCCGGCATCGTGCTGTTCAGCCTGCTGGACGCCAACAGCAAGCTGCTGTCCGGCCAGTACGGCGTCGGCCAGGTGATCTTCCTGCGCTATGCCGTCCTGGTCCCGGCCTTCCTGGCGGCGCGGGCCATCCGCCCCGGCTTCGGCGGGCCGCTCGCCACCCGGCATCCCGGGCTGCATGCGGTGCGCATCCTCGCCATGATGGTCTCGGCCGCCAGCTTCTTCCTCGCCTTCCGGCAATTGCCGCTGGCCCAGGGCTACCTGGTCTTCTTCACCGCGCCCTTCCTGACCCTCGCCCTCTCGGCCCTGGTCTTGCGGGAAGCCGTGCCGCGCGCCGCCTGGTTCTGGTGCCTGGCCGGCTTCGGCGGGGTGCTGCTGGCGGTGGCGCCGAACCTCGGCGGCGGCGCCGGGTCGCTCGGCGGCTATCTCGCGGTGTTTATCGGCACCGTCGCATTCGCCGTCTCGCAGACCGTCAACCGCCGGCTGCGGGGGGAGCCCGGCTTGGTCGGCGTGGTGCTCTGGCCCGGCCTGGTCGGGCTGCTGGTCTTCGGGCCGATGGCCGCGGCCGACTGGGTGGCGCCGCCGCCGCTCGACCTGCTGCGGCTCGGGCTGAACGGGCTGCTGGCCGGCACCGCCGTGGTGCTGACCGCGGCGGCCTACCGCCATGCCGATGCCGCCCGGCTCGGCCCCTATGGCTTCGTCGCCCTGCCGGTCTCGGTCGCGCTCGACCTTGGCCTCTGGGGCGTCGCGCCGGACCCGGCGACCCTGCTGGGCGGGGTGGTGGTGGTCTTCGCCTGCGTGATGAGCGAGCGGGCACGCCGGGCGGCCGGCGTGGACGGCACCATGGCGCCGGCCGCCGCCCGTCTGCCGGTGCCGCCCTGACGGTGGCAAAAAAGCCGATCACGCCGGATTTCATGCCGCAGTTGAACAAAGTCTAACGGATTCGATTGCGCGAAATCACGTTCGGGCGATTAATGGGATGCAATTTCGTTGCCCTGGCTTCGCCGCCCCGGTTTCGCCACCCATGGTCCGGACCAAGGAGAATCGATGCCTCGCGCCAGGAGATGCGGGACGCCGGCAGCCTCCGCGGGGGATCGGTCCCCGGCAGGCCGGCCGTGACCGGCGGCATCCCGCCGGCGGTGCTCGCCGCGCTGCAGTCGGTCCTTGCCTCCGGCTCCGGCTGCGGGCGCATCGCCGAGGCGGAACGCGGGTTGATCGAGTCCCTGGGCGTCGCCGTCTATGCCGTCGACGCCCAGGGGTGGCTGACCTTCTACAACAAGGCCGCGGCCGAGCTCTGGGGCTGGTCCCCGCCGCTCGGCGAGACCCGCTGGTGCGGTGCCTGGCGGCTCTTCGCCCTGGACGGCACGCCGCTGCCGCACGACCGGACCCCGATGGCGGCCTGCCTGCGGGACGCCCGGCCGGTCCGCGGCCGATGGGTCTACGGCGAACGGCCTGACGGCACCCGGCTGCCCTGCGCTCCCTTCCCGACCCCGCTGCACGATGCCGCCGGGCAACTGGTCGGCGCCGTCGGCGTGGTGGTCGACCTCAGCGGCCTGCAGGCCGCCGATGCGGCGCGGGAGGTCAGCGAGGCCCGCTTCCGCGCCGCCCAGGAAGCCGCGCCGCAGGGCTTCATGGTCGGCGTGCCGGTGCGCGACGCGGCCGGCCGGGTGGTGGACTTCACCATCGACTATGCCAATCCGGAGGCGGCGCGGCTGTTCGCCCGACCCCGCACCGACATGCAGGGCGGCTCCCTGCGCGCACTGCTGCGCGGCGACCCGCGCACCGATGCGGTGATCGAGGGCTATGCCGGCGTGCTGGCCAGCGGCGAGCCGCTGCGGCGCGAGATCAGCTATGCCCGGTCGGGCGCCCGGCCGGGCCTGCTCTGGATCCGCAGCCAGACCATGCGGCTGGACGACAGCGTCGCCGTCGTCTTCGAGGATATCAGCCAGCGCAAGGAGGCGGAGGCGCGCATCCGCCACCTGGCGCTGCACGACGCGCTGACCGGCCTGCCCAACCGCGCCGCCTTCCAGGAACGCCTGGCCGAGGCGGTGCGGGCGAAGCGCGGCGTGGCGGTGCTGTCGCTCGACCTCGACGGCTTCCGGGTGGTCAACGATGCGCTGGGCCATGGCGTGGGCGATGCGCTGCTGCGCGAGGCGGCGGGCCGGCTCAGCCTGTGCCTGGAGCCGGACGACCTGGCGGCGCGGCTGGGCGGCGACGAATTCGCCCTGTTGCTGTGCGGCGCGCTGGTGGGCGAGACGCTGCGCAGCCGGGCGGCCGGGATGGCGCGGCGGCTGCGCGAGGCGCTGACCCGGCCTTTCCTGCTGGGCGAATACCGCGCCAGCATCGGCGCCACCATCGGCATCGCGGTGGCCGAGCACGACCGGCCGATGCCGCAGCCGGAGATGCTGCTGCGGCATGCCGACCTTGCGCTGTTCCGCGCCCGGGCCGAGGAGCGCGGCGGCGTCCGCTTCTTCGTCCCGCCCATGGCGGCGGAGCGCGAGAAGCGCCTGCTGCTGCACGCCGACCTGCGCGAGGCGCTGGGCACCGGCGCGGTGACGCTGGCCTACCAGCCGATCTTCGACCTGAAGCAGAACCGGCCTTCGGGGTTCGAGGCGCTGCTGCGCTGGACCCACCCGCGGCGCGGGCCGATCCCGCCCGCCGAGTTCATCCCGATCGCCGAGGAGACCGGGCTGATCCTGCCGCTCGGCGAATGGGTGCTGCGGCGGGCCTGCGCCGATGCGGCGACCCTGCCGGCGCATGCCAAGGTGGCGGTCAACCTGTCGCCGGTGCAGTTCGTCGGCGGCGAGGTGGCCCGGGTGGTGCGGGAGGCGCTTGAGGCCGCCGGCCTAGCGCCGCAGCGGCTGGAGCTGGAGATCACCGAATCGGTGCTGCTGCAGCGCAACGACGCGGTGCTGGCGTCCTTGCGCGAGCTGCGCGAGATGGGCGTGCGCATGGCGCTCGACGATTTCGGCACGGGCTATGCCTCGCTGGGGTACCTGCGGACCTTCCCCTTCGACAAGATCAAGATCGACCAGTCCTTCGTGCGCGACGCGGTGGCGCGGCCGGACTGCCTGGCCATCGTGCGGTCGGTCGCCGGCCTGGCGGCGGAGCTGGGCATGACGGCGACGGCCGAGGGGGTCGAGGGGCCCGAACATCTGGCCATGGTGCGCGGCGCCGGCTGCGCCGAGGCGCAGGGGTACCACCTGGGGCGGCCGATGCCGCTGGCCGAGGTCGTGGCGCTACTGGGGGGATAGGCAAGGCCGGGGCGGAATTGTCCTCCCGTTGGACGCATGCGTCCAACCTTCCGCTATCTTTGTGGGGTAGCACTCGCCGCGCGGCAGGTGCCGAGCCACAAAAGGGAAAAGTGGGGTTTGGGGAGGGAATGCCTTTCGTTCCGGTTCAGGCGGAGGCGAAGTCGCCGGCGACCAGCGTGGCATTCCCCGCATGCGACACGATCGGCGTCGCCGACGCCGCGCCATCCGCCAGGCGGTCCGCGTGCAGGTAGGTCACCCCGCCCATGTCGCGCAGGTAGGTGAAGCTCGCCGCGCCGGAGACGCCCTCGAAGCGCAGCACGTCGCCGCCGGCCACGCCCTCAGGGAATCTCCGCAGGAAAGCCGTGCAGCCCGTCGGCCCCGAGCGGCAGCGGCGTGACGCCGGCGACCGCCGCCAGCGGCAGCGCGCCATACAGGTGGGGGAACCGCCCCGGCCGGCTGCCCGCCGGCTCCCAGCGCAGCGCCTCGCCCAGCGCCGCCGCCTCCACCGCCACCAGCAGCAGGTCCGTCTCCCCCGCCCGGTGCTTCGCCGCGCTGGCGCGCAGCTGGCCGGCGGCCGAGAAATGCAGGAAGCCGTCGCGCCGGTCGTCGGCGCTGCCGCGGTATTCGCCGATCCGCTCGGCCTCGTGCCAGTCGGCGGCGCGAACCATGGTGTAGATCATCGGCTCCATCCGTCGCATCTCCCCCGCGCCGGTTGAAAGCCGGCCGCGGCTCCCGCATATCGCCCCTCGTTTCTGACGTCACCTGGTTGGGGGAACACCGTGAGCGAGACCGTGGAGCGGCATGAATTCGGCGCCGAGGTCGGGCGCCTGTTGGACCTGGTGGTGCACGCGCTCTATTCCGAGCGCGAGATCTTCCTGCGCGAGCTGGTCGCCAACGCCGCCGACGCCGTGGACCGGAGGCGCTTCGAGGCGCTGACCAATCCCGCGCTGGCGCTGCCCGAGGCGCCGACGCTCCGCATCCTGCCGGACAAGGCGGCGCGGACCATCACCATCTCGGATGCCGGGATCGGCATGGCCAAGGCCGACCTGGTCGAGCATCTCGGCACCATCGCCCGGTCAGGGACGCTGGCCTTCGCCAAGTCGCTGGCGGAGGCGCCGGCCGGCGACAAGCCCAGCCTGATCGGCCAGTTCGGCGTCGGCTTCTATTCCGCCTTCATGGTTGCCGACCGGGTCGAGGTCACCTCGCGCCGCGCCGGAACGGAGGAGGCCTGGCTCTGGGCCTCCGAGGGGAAGGGCGACTACACCCTGGCGCCGGCGGCGCGCGAGGAGGCAGGGACCGACATCGTCCTGCACATGAAGCCGGATGCGGACGAGTTCCTCGAGCCCTTCCGGCTGCAGACGATCATCCGCAAATGGGCCGACCACATCGCCATCCCCATCACCGTCGCCCGCGACGGCAAGGATGAGCCAGCCAACGAGGGCACCGCGCTCTGGCGGAAATCCAAGTCCGAGGTGACCGAGGAGCAGTACGCCGAATTCTACCGCCATGTGGCGCATGCCTTCGACACCCCCTGGGCGACGCTGCACTGGCGGGCGGAGGGGATGCTCGACTTCGCCGCGCTGCTCTTCATCCCCGGCATGAAGCCCTTCCAGGCGGTGGAGGGCGACCGCGAGAGCCGCGTCCGCCTGCACGTGCGGCGCATGTTCATCACCGAGGAGGCCGCTCTGCTGCCGCCCTGGCTGCGCTTCGTCCAGGGCGTGGTGGACACCGAGGACCTGCCGCTGAACGTCAGCCGCGAGATGCTGCAGGCCACGCCGGTGCTGGCCCGCATCAGGAAGGCCGTCACCGCCCGCGTGCTGTCGGAGCTGAAGGCCCGCGCCAAGGACACGGAGGAGTACGCCAGGTTCTGGGAGAATTTCGGCCCGGTGCTGAAGGAGGGCATCTTCGAGGATGCCGAGCACCGCAAGGATGTCGCCGCCCTGCTGCGCTTCCGCTCCTCGGCGGTGGAGGGCTGGACCTCGCTGGCCGACTACCTGTCCCGCATGAAGGAGGGGCAGGAGGCGATCTACGTCCTGTCGGGCGACGACGCCGCGGCGCTGGCATCCTCCCCGCAGCTGGAGGGCTTCCGCGCCAAGGGCGTCGAGGTGCTGCTGCTGTCCGACCATATCGACGCCTTCTGGCCGGACCGCCTGCCGGACTACGAGGGCAAGCCGATCCGCAGCGTGACCCAGGGCAGCATCGACCTGTCGAAGGTCGAGGGCGGCGCGCCGGCGGGCGAGGCGACCGACGTCACCGCCCTGCTGGCGCTGCTGCAGGAGGCGCTGAAGGGCCAGGCCTCCGAGGTCCGCGCCACCGACCGGCTGGTGGACAGCGCCGTGGTGCTGGCCGCACCCCAATACGGCCCCGACCTGCAGATGCAGCGCCTGCTGCGCCGCGCCGGGCGGGAGACCGGCGGCGCGCTGCCGGTGCTGGAGGTCAATCCGCGCCATCCGCTGATCGCCAAGCTGGCAGCGAACGCCGTCAACGACCCGCTGCTGGCGGAGACGGCCGGGCTGCTGCTGGACCTGGCGCGGGTGCAGGACGGCGACGTGCCGCGCGACCCGGCGGCCTTCGCCAAGCGGGTGGCGGCGGCCTTGGCCTTGGGGTGAAGCGAAGGCGAGGCCAGAGAGGAAGTATCCTCCCTGGCCCTCTTTTACCGAACTAGCGAACATAGCAAGGACGCTCGTGGCGTGAACGTCCTGATCTCCCGCTTCGCCGAGGCCGCCGGCCCGCAGCATGGCAAGAAGATCGCCGACCAGCTCCACCCCTGGCGGTCCACCGCCGTCCCCTAGTGGGTGGATCACGACGCGGTCTACCAGGGCGCGGGCTGCCTCCAGAGCGTCGGGCGCATCGCCGGCGTTCAAAGCGTCATGCAGTGTCGCTACCCGCTTACGGTAGACCTCGGCCAGGTTCGGGTGCAGCGCTGGAACGGAATGGGGCGTGGCGGCCGTCAGGCGCGCCAGTTCCGCCTTCCTGGCCTCGAGTCCCTCCAGCTTCGCCCGAAGACCGGCCGACGCGAGCCCCTCAGCAATCGCATCGACCAGGTTGGCGATCTGCCGCTCAACACCTCGCAGCTCGCGGCGGTGACCTTCGGCTGCTGCTCCGGCCTCGGCCGTCATCCTGTTCCATTCAGCGGTGAACTCGGCGACGAAATCGGCCACCAACTGGGGCTGCATCAGCTGCCGCCCAAGCGCCTCGCACACCCGCTGCTCCAGCGGTGTCCGGCGGATGGTGTCGCGGTTGCGGCAGGCGCCCTGCCGGGCATGGCGGCAGCCCAGATAGTCCTTGGTGCGGACCTCGAACAGGGCGCCGCAGCTGCCGCAGACCACCTTGCCCGAGAGGAGGTGCTGCGGTCGCCGCTGCAGCCAGTAGGCCGGCTTGCCGGATGGTCCAGCAGGGGATGCTGCGTCGGCCGCCAGGCGGGCCTGCACGCGCTCCCAGAGTGCATCATCGACGATCCGTAGATCAGGGACCGACTGGATCACGAAGTCGGATGGGCTGTTGTTGCGGCGCTGCTGCTTGCCGGTGGTCGGGTCCTTGAGGGAACGGCGCCGGTTCCAGACCAGGCGGCCCGCATAGATCTGGTTGCGCAGCAGGCCGTCGCCGCGGCGCGGCCGACCACGGATGGAGCTGTCGTACCAGATGCCGCCACCGGGCGCCGTGACGCCCTCGGCATTCAGCGTCATGGCAATGGCGCGCGGGCTGTGGCCGGCCGCGTACTCGGCGAAGATGCGGCGGATGACGACCGCCTCGGCCGCATCGATCTCGCGTAGGCCGCGCTCGGGCTCGCCGTCGGCGCCGAGGCGGATCACCTTGCGATAGCCATACGGCACCTCGCCGACCGCACGACCCGCCTTGATACGCCCCTCCAGGCCGCGCCGGGTCTTGTCGGCGAGGTCCTTCAAGTAGAGGGCGCCCATGGTGCCCTTGAGCCCGATGTGCAGCTCGGAGACCTCGCCCTCGGCCAGGGTGACCACCTGCACCCCGGCAAAGCGCGCCTGCTTGTAGAAGCCGGCGATATGCTCCTGGTCGCGACTAAAGCGGTCGAGGCTCTCGGCCAGAACCAGGTCGAGCTGTCCGGCCCGCATGGCCATGAGCAGGGCCTGAAAACCAGGGCGGAGCGTGGTGGCGCCGGAGATGGCGGCGTCGGCGAAGACCTCGACCACGGTCCAGCCCTCGCGCTCGGCGCGCACCCGGCAGATGCGGAACTGATCCTCAATCGAGGCCTCGCGCTGCTGGTCCGAGCTGTAGCGGGCGTAGAGGCCGCAGCGCATTATCGAGGCTCCTCGGCTTTGTCGGCCGGCAGAATGGTGCCACGTCGTAAGCCGGTCATGATGGCCTGCATGCTGCGGGCCGCCTCGAGGCTGTGCGCCTGGTTGTAGTAGCGCTCGGTGGTGGCCTGGCTGCGGTGGCCGAGCAGCTGGCTAGCGATGCCGATCTGGGCCGGATCGTCGATGGCGACGGAGGTCGCGGCGCAGTCGCGGAAAAGATGCGGGTTGATGCCCTGGCCGAAGGCCGCGCGGGTCGCCGAAATGATCCGGTCGTAGAGCGCCATGCCGGTCATCGGCGAGCCGTCGGCCGAGAGCCAGAGGGCCGCGCCCGCCGCCCGGTGCCAGCGCCCGCGCTGGCCGGCCAGCGTTGGCCGGTGCACGGCGAGCCAGGTCTCGAGCATCGGGATGAGCGCCTCCGGCCAGGGCATCTCGAGCGGCGCATGGGTCTTGGTCTCGGCGGCCGCGAGCACGATCCACCATGCCGCGTCGCGCTGCACTAGGCTGGTGCCGAGCGTGAGCCCGGCCAGATTGCGCCGGCGGAGTGGCCGGGCAGCGAGCAGCGCGATGGCCAGGCCGTCGCGGTACTGCACCGCCCGCTGCCGGGGTGTGCCGGCGGCCTTGGCCATCAGGTCGCAGCCGAGGGCAAAGAGGTCCTCCGCCCCGACCAGCCGCGCCCGCTTGTCGCGGGCCGGCTGGTGCCGGGCCCGAACCCGGCCGGCAAGCCGGCGCAGCCAGCTCCAATCGGCGCTGGGATCCATGACCCGGGCGGCCTGGTAGAGCTCCTCCAGCCGCGAGATCTGCGTCAGGGTGGCATTGACCTGCTGCATCTCGGCCAGCCAGGCGCCGACCGCGGCAGGGGTGATGCGCGAGCCGGGCTCGGCGGCGGCATCGAGCGCGCCGCGGTGCTGCAGCCCGGCCAGCCAGCGGCCGTAACCGACGCGCACCTTGTGGTTCGTCGCCGGCCGGAAGTGCGCCCGGCTGCCGCCGGGCTCGAGGAGGTCGCCGGGCTGGAGCGCTGCCAGCCAGCGCTCCCGGTCAACGGGCGGCCACTCGGCGAGGGTGAGGCAGCGCCGGGCCGGGTCCTTGGCGAGGGACCGGGTCATGTCCGGTCCCCGCCATTCGGTTTGCGCAGCTTGAGGATGGTGGCATCGAAGTGCCGCACCGCGGCCGCGGTCTCGAGGCCGGTGTAGTAGCTGGTGGTGGTCTCGATCGAGCGGTGGCCGAGCACGCGGCGGACCACCTCGTAGCTGCCGGGATTGGCATCGAGGTAGAGCTTGGCCGTGATGTGCCGGAAGAGGTGCGGGTGGACCTGCAGACCGGTGTGCTGGAACACCGCCTTGCTGATCTGCCGGCCCAGGACGGCGCGCGCCTTGCGGCCGCCATCCCGGCCCGGAAAGAGCGCCCGGCAGGTGGCCGTGGTCAGCACGGGTCGGTAGTCCTCCAGGTAGCACTCGAGCAGGGTGATGCTCTCGGGCGGGAGCGGGAACTCGAGATCCTGGCGGTTCTTGACCGCGGTGCCGGGGATGACGAGGTGCAGGCCCGCCCCGCGCCGGTTCGGCCGCAGCAGGTGCCGGTCGAGGTCGAGCGCGGCGAGGTTGTCGATCCGCACCGGCGCCATCAGCAGCAGCTCGATAGCCACGGCACTCTGCACCATGAGCGCCGCGCGGTGTTGCTGCCGCGCCGGGATGCGCTCGGCGAGCGCGAGCAGCCGGGCCGGCAGGCCGAGCAGCGCGCGGACGTTGGCCGGATCGTCGAACTGGCGCAGCCGCGCCCGGTTGGTCTCGGTCAGGGTTCGGCTGCGCACCTCGAGCCGGCGCTGCAGCGCGCTGATCTGCTCGAGGTGCGTCGGGGTCACCTTGACCCAGTGCCGGGCGATGGCCTTGACGGTCGAGAGCAGGTCGGCGATGGCGCTGCTGCTCTGGCCACCGCGGCGGTCGAGCAGGTAGCGAAGCGCCTCCTTGAGGGCGCCGATCTCGACCAGGTCGGCGAGGCTGCGCAGCGCGGCCGGGTCCCGCCCGCGGTGGACGAGGGCCGAGGCGACCATACGGATCTGGTGGTCGCGCGCGACGACCGTCCCCGGCTTGACTGGACGGAACGGCAGCTCCTCCAGCGGATCGCGCCCGGCCAGCCTGTCCAGGTAGGCGCGGGCGTCAGCTGCCAAGCCTGGCGCCAGAGCCGACCAAGCCACGATGTACCCTTTGGGGCGCAGGACCGGATCGACGGGCCGATCCGGCCAGCCCGGGCATTCCCGGCAGGCCCGGTTCCAAGCGCCCCGGGTATCGCGCAGCTGGGTCGCTGGCGACTTGAGCAAGCTGCGCTCAAGCGCCACTCCAAACTGCGCCATCACCGCCTCGTCCACCATCCCGGGCGCGAGGCCGGCAGCGCTGCAGTGGTGCAGGAAGCGGGTGAGGATGGCTCGCTGACTGCGGGTGGGCAGCGCGTCCAGCAGCGCCTGCCACTCGGGCGTCAGGCCATCGAGGTGCCGGCCCGGCATCATCGGCTCGGCCAGGTCGAGAGCCGCCCGAAGCAGGCTGCGGATATTGTTCCAGCGCCCGCGGCTCAGCCCGTGAGCTGCCGGCGCGATCTCAGCCAAGCGCGCGACCAGCAGCCGCGGCTCGAGTGGGATCAGCGCCGGGTCGCTGCCGAGCAGCTTGGCGATACTGCGCAGCGCAGAGAGCAGTTCCTGGCGGCGGCGGGCCGAGAGGTCGGGTGCGGCCTCGATCCAGCGGATCAGGTCGGCGAGGGTGCGAGGGACTGGTGAAGGTGGTTGGGGTGACATGGGGTGCCTCGTGATGACGCATGATGACTGGAGTATCGGATCGTGACTAGCTAGCATGCCAAAGGAACGCGCTCTGAAAGACCAAGTAATCACGAGCTGAATTAGAACACTGGACTTACAGTGACACGCACTGTCAGCCGGAGAATTCGGCGCGTTACCGCCGAGCTTTGCGCAGGAAGTGCTCGAGGTCGCTCGCGGCTATGCGGACGGCGCGGCCGAGTTGCAGCACCGGCAACTCATCGGCGGCGATCCAGCGGCGCACCGTGCGCACCGCGACCTGGCAGCGACCGGCCACCTGGGCGACGGTCAGCAAGGGGGGCGCGGGCTTGGGTTGTGTGGGACTGGGTTGTTTCGGTGGCATCGGCTGGCTCCGGGTCGGCCACCGCACGCACCTCGGCGAACAACTCAGCCGCGGCCTGCCGCGCCAGGGCGCGGACCAGCCGGCGCAGCGCGTCAGCCGGCTCGACTGGGCAGGTCTGTTCGGTAATCGGGATGGGGCGGGGCGGATGGGTCACGGCCCCGAGATGACCGAAATCGCCGCCGCCTATTAGTCAGCACACTGCAGGAGGTGCAGTGATTCGATTTAAACCCAAGCCAGCCGCGGGTTTGCGGCCTTTGGCCCAATGTCACCGACTCGATTTCGACGCCTTCAGGGTCCCCGGTTCACGCCAGGTCGATGGAGTCTCCTCGGCCCAGGCGTCATTGAAAGCGCGCACAGAGAGCCGTGGGAAAGCAGCCTTGGCCTCCCGCCAGTAGTCGGCCTTGCCGTACTGCTTGTCGCCCGCGGCGACCTTGGCCCGTAGCCACGGGCGAACGGCGCTCCGTGCCTGGACCGTGGCCGGCCGTGTGTCGGGCCTGAACCAGAATGGCGGCAGCGCGAAGCCAGCCTCGCTGCAGAACGCGCCGAAAGCATCCCGGCCGACCTCAAACATGGCGAGCACCGGCTTGGTCAGGTCGTGGTAGTCGTCCCACTTCGCCACGGCGAGCACGGTACAGGCGGCCGCCAGCAGTTCTGGAGTTTGCTGGGCCGGATCTGTCGGCCAGATGACGCGCCGGCGGAGATCCACCAGGACCGAGCCGTCTGGCTGTACGACCGGATCATCAGGCGGGAGGTCCTCTGGCCGGTCGACCACGATCAGCCCCGCATCCTGTGGCGCGTGCCGGCAGCCGTTCAGCACGCGCACGCGCGGATCGATGTCTCGCGCCTCTGCGACACCGGGCAGTGTCACCTCCAGCTCGCCGCGCCAGAATGCCTGGAGCAACCAAGCCTCGATTTCAGCGACCGATGGCCGCTGCGGCATATCCCTCTGCCAGTGACGGGCGAGATCGAGCAACGACAGACGAGGCGACGATAGCGGGTACATAGACGGAGCATGCAGGACCGACGCCAAGCGGGTCGAGAGGTCCTTGCGCTCGCCTCGGGCTTGATGGTTCGAATCCCGTCACCCGCAGCGGTGGGAACCGGGATACGAAATTCTCTGACCCGGGCAAGACACCGGCCAAATCGGGCCTGCCCGGAACCTGCTGCTGTACCGCGCCCGGTCACTGCGCGCGTTAGGCGGCCATACGACCCCGAGCCATCTGGAGAGCCACCTTCGCCACACGCTCGCCGAGCCTCTCTGCAGTGAGCAGATCCGCCGGCGGCGGTGCCTTATCAGGCCCCTCATCCGCATTCGACTGCGCCGCGGCGCCAAGGAAAACGCCCAGGCGGTTGAGGTCCTCCTCCGAGCCGTTGGATTGATTGTTGCCCGGCGGAATGCCTAAATTCACCCAATGCATGCCAAGTTGGCCGGCAAGAATGGCGAACTGGAGCAAGGTCGCCAGCTTGTCGCCGGAGCGCGAGGCGGAATTGGTGAAGCCGGCGGCGAGCTTGTCGCGCCAGGCGCCCGAAGCGAAGACCTTTGATGTCGCGTCCATGAACGCTTTGAACTGGCCTGACGCGCTGCCCATGTAGGTCGGCGCACCGAAGATGATGGCATCGGCCTGGGCCAGATCATCCCAGCGCTTTGGTGCCTCCTCCGATGTCAGGTACAACACTGACGCGCCGGCCACCTTCTCGGCGCAACGGCGGACCGCTTCAGCCTGGCGGGCAGTGTGCCCGTAGCCGCTGTGGAAGACGATGGCGACCAGGACCTCCGGTCCCGAAGGACTGATATCCGGCATCGCGGTCATCCTTGGCTCGGGGCGAGGGCTGCCCGCTGCATCTCGGCCATGAGATGGAGCAGGGCCTGGGCGCCCGCGGTGGAGGAGGCGGGGTTCTGCCCCGTAATCAGCCGACCGTCTGTGATGACGAAGCTCTGCCAATTCGGAGCCTGCTCGTACAGGCCGCCGAGCCGTTTCAGCTCGTCTTCCACGAGGAAGGGCACGACCTGGGTGAGCTGGACCTCTTCCTCCTCGCTATTGGCGAAGCCGGTGACGCGCTTGCCATTCACGATCGGCGCGCCCTGGTAGGAGACGCGGTGAAGCACGGCAGGTGCGTGGCAGATGGCGGCAACGGGCTTGCCGGAGTTGTACAGGGCTTCGATCAGAGTGATAGAATCCGCATTGTCAGCCAAATCCCACATCGGACCATGCCCGCCGGGGTAGAAGACCGTGTCGAAATCCTCCGCCCGCATGTCCTTGAGCAGGACTGTGCTGGCCAACTTCTTCTGCGCGGCGGGATCCTTCTTGAATCGCTCCATCGCCGGCGTCTGGTTCTCGGGCAGGTCGCTCTTCGGGTCGATCGGCGGCTGGCCGCCCTTCACCGAGGCGATTGTCAAATCGACGCCGGCATCGCTGAACACGTAATAGGGTGCCGCGAATTCCTCGAGCCAGAAGCCGGTCTTGCGGCCGGTGTTGCCGAGCGTGTCATGTGAGGTAAGCACCATGAGGATCTTCATCGGTCGTCTCCTTGGGGGTGGCTGAGTAATCCGTCAGTAGACGCGCTCCCGCGGCGGGATGGACGCGACCTCGTTGGACAGGGGCTGCAGGTGGACCGGCCGGTAGCCCATGCGGACGCCGCCGCTCTCATCGAGCCAAGCATAGCTGTGCTTCAGCCAGTTCTCGTCGTCGCGCTTCGGGAAGTCCTCGCGCGCGTGGGAGCCGCGGCTTTCCGTCCGCGCGAGGGCGGAATGAAGGCTCACGATCGCCTGCGCCATCATGTTGTCGAGTTCGAGCGCCTCGGCGAGGTCGGTGTTGAAGATCATCGAGCGGTCCACGACCTGGAGGTCGCTTCTCGCCGCCTCCGCCACATCGCCGAGCCGCGAAATGCCTTCCTCTAGCAGCGGCCCGTCGCGGAACACGGCGCAGTGCTTCTGCATAACGATCTGCATGGAAAGGCGGATCGCACCCACCGAGCTGCCGCCGTTGGACCAGCGGATCCGGTCGAAGCGGGCGATGGCCCGCTCGGTCGTTTCCTTAGTTAGCGGCGGGTGCCTGCGGCCCGGCTGCACGCATCCGCTGACGCGGTGGGCTGCGGCACGGCCAAAGACAATGATGTCCAACAGCGAGTTGGAGCCGAGGCGGTTGGCGCCATGGACCGACACGCTCGCCGCCTCGCCGATGGCCATGAGGCCGGGGACGACGGCCTCGGGGTCGTCCTGCCGCTCGGTCCTTGCCTCGCCGTGCAGGTTGGTCGGAACGCCGCCCATGTTGTAGTGGACGGTCGGCAGAACCGGGGTCGGCTCCTTCGTCACGTCCACGCCGGCGAAGATCCTGGCGGTCTCGCTAATACCCGGCAGCCGCTGGTGCAGCAGCTCGGCACCCAGATGCTCCAGGTGCAGATGGATGTGGTCCTTCTGCGGGCCCACGCCGCGGCCCTCGTTGATCTCGATCGTCATGGCGCGGCACACCACGTCGCGGCCTGCGAGATCTTTCGCGGTGGGCGCATAGCGCTCCATGAACCGCTCGCCCTGCGCATTCGTCAGATAGCCGCCTTCGCCGCGCGCGCCTTCGGTGACGAGGCAACCCGAGCCGTAGATACCGGTCGGGTGGAACTGCGTGAACTCCATGTCCTCCAGCGGCAGGCCGGCGCGGAGCGCCATGGCATTGCCGTCGCCGGTGCAGGTGTGCGCGGCGGTGCAGGAGAAGTAGACCCGGCCATAGCCGCCGGTGGCGAGCACGGTGCGATGCGCGCGGAAGCGATGCAGCGTCCCATCCTCCATGTTCCAGGCCAGGAGGCCGCGGCAGGCTCTCTCCTCGTCCATCAGGAGGTCGAGGGCCACGTACTCGACGAAGAACTCGGTGCCGTGCTTCAGACATTGCTGGTACAGCGCGTGCAGGATGGCGTGGCCGGTGCGGTCCGCGGCAGCGCAAGTCCGCTGCGCCATCCTCTTTCCGTACTCGATGGTCTGGCCGCCGAAGGGGCGCTGGTAGATCCGGCCATCCTCGGTGCGCGAGAAGGGCACGCCGTAATGCTCCAGCTCAAGTACGGCGGGAGCGGCCTCCCGGCACATGTACTCGATGGCATCCTGGTCGCCGAGCCAGTCGGAGCCCTTGACGGTGTCGTACATGTGGTAGCGCCAGTTGTCGCCATCGCCCATGTTGCCGAGCGAGGCCGCCATGCCGCCCTGGGCCGCGACAGTGTGGCTACGGGTTGGAAAAACCTTAGTGATGCAGGCCGTCCTTAGGCCCGAGGCAGCCATGCCGAGGGCGGCGCGCATGCCCGCACCGCCAGCGCCGACGATGGCGATGTCATAAGCATGTTCGATGATATCGTAGGACTGGGTCATGTCAGTGACCTGCGCTCTGGCCGCCATCGACATGCAGGATCTCGCCCGTCACGAAGGGCGCGTCCTCCAGATAGAGGACAGCCCGCACGATGTCGGAGATCTCGCCCATATGGCCGATCGGATGTAGCCCATCCAGGGCGGCGTGCGTCTCGGGCAGATGCATGGGCGTACGAATGATACCGGGCGATACGGCATTCGCGCGGATTCCGCGTCGCGCATATTCGATGGCCAGCGTGCGGGTCGCAGCATTCAGGCCGCCTTTGGTGAGTGCCGCCAGGACGGCGGGTACCCGCGAGCTCGCCTGCTCGGCCAGGGTGGTCGTGAACTGCACCACATGCCCGCTGCCGCGCTTCTCCATCTCAGCGATGGCGAGTTGGGTGATATGAAAGAAACCTAAGGTGTTCACTGCGAGCACCGCTTCGAGATCGGCCACGGTGTAGGAGGTGAAAGTCTTCGAGACGAAGATGCCGGCATTGTTCACTAGCGTGTCGATGCGCCCGAAGCGCGCCATGCCTTCGAAGATCGCGCGCTCGGCTGTCCGGCGGTCGCCAATGTTGCCTGCAATGGGCAGAACGTCCGGGTCGTCGGACGCCGGCATCGAGCGAGCGATTGCGACGACCCTGTAGCGGCGCGCCCGAAAAGCAGCGACCAGGGCCGCACCTATTCCCTGCGAAGAGCCCGTGACGACGGCGACCTTGCTGTCCGCGTTCATGGCGACGACCTCACGCACCGAGCTGACCGACATAGTGACCGAGCCGGGCCTCGACCTCACCCGGCCGGTGGAAACCACGATCCATCAGCTTCCTGATCCTTTCCTGCGCGGCCGGGCGATTCAGCGAGCCCAGGAAGGCATCCCATTCCGGAGCGATGTCTGCGTCGGGCGGAAGGCTAGCGATATTCACGAGCCGCTTCGTCTCCGCGATTGCCTGGCGGTCGAAGGTGGAGATCCGCTGCGCGAGGGCATCGACGAAGCCGTCGAGCTCCGCATCGGGGAAGGAGCGGTTCACATAGCCGTAGCGCTCCGCCAGCACGCCATCGACGTCATCCGCCCCGAGCAGCACCTCCATCGCGCGGCCGCGCCCGATGAGTCTCGGCAGCCGCGCCATCGGACCGCCGCCCGGCACCAGGCCAGCGCCCACCTCCCATTGCGAGAGGATGGCCTTTTCGCGGCTGGCGAAACGCATGTCGCATGCGAGGGCGAGTTCGCTGCCCACGCCGGTGGCGCGTCCGCGGATCTTGGCGATCGAGACCACGGGCGCGCGGCTGATGCGGACCAGGAGGTCGGGAAGCTGCTGCAGCCCCGTCGGTCCCGGGGGGAGGCTCAACGTCGCTTCGGGATCGGCTAGAAAGTCGTAATGGGTGATGAAGAAGTCGTCGACCGCGCTGTCGAAGACGACGACCTTCACCTCGGGATCCGTCTCGATCGCGGTGACGATCTCGTTCAGCTGCGGCAGGGCGTCCGGCCCGAAGATGTTCAGCGGCGGGTGGTCGAAGGTGACGCGCCACCAGGCAGGCGAAAGCCGCTGGAGTAGAATTTGCTTGGGCTCCGACATCTTTGCCTCCGACGGATGCGCCGGTTCATGCCGGCCGAAGCTGGATGGCAGATGAGGGGTAAGGGATCCTATCGGACGAAGGTATCGGCGATACCTTCGTCTCAGCGGTGCCCGCGATCCGGGCTGCTCGCCCGCGTCGTTCTCCAAGGTATCGGCGATACCAAGGTGCAATCGTTCTAGGAACGCGGGAGGCGCAGCTTGGCGGAGCCGAACGGGCCATTCCGGCCACGGCCATGGTCTCCGGAGAACCATCATGCTAGACCCCGCCCCGTCCTTCACCCGTCGCGACATGCTGGTCGCAGGCGCGGCCGCCGGCACCGTTTCCGTGATGGCCACCAGGGCCCGGGCCACCGACGGCATCCGCCCGTTTCAGGCCCAGTTTCCGGACGAGGCGCTGCGCGATCTTCGGCGCCGAATCTCTGAGACGCGCTGGCCGAGCCAGGAGCTTGTCCCGGATGCGACGCAGGGCGTGCAGCTGGACACCATGCGCAAGCTCGCCGAGCACTGGCGCGAGTACCATGACTGGCGGAGGGTGGAAGCAAAGTTGAACACCCTGCCGATGTTCCTCACCGAGATCGATGGGCTGGACATCCACTTCATCCATGTTCGCTCGCGGCATCCGCGAGCGCTGCCGGTGATCATCACCCATGGTTGGCCCGGCTCGGTGATCGAGCAGCTGAAGGTCATCGCGCCGCTCACGGACCCCACCGCTCATGGCGGTCAGGCTGAGGATGCCTTCGACGTCGTGATCCCTTCGCTTCCCGGGCATGGATTCTCGGCCAAGCCCACGGCGACGGGCTGGGACCCGCAGCGCATCGCGCGCGCCTGGACGACGCTGATGTACCGACTGGGCTACCAGCGCTACGTCGCGCAGGGCGGCGATTGGGGCGACGCCGTCACGGAACAGATGGCGCTGCTCGGGCAGCCGGAGCTGGTCGGTATCCACACCAACATGCCCGCGACGGTGCCGGGCGAGATCTCGAGTGCGCTTGCCGCCGACGCCGAACCGCCGGCCGGCCTCTCGGCCGAGGAGCAGAACGCCTATGACCAGCTCAGCTTCTTCTACAAGCACGGCCTCGGCTACGCGCAGGAGATGTCGAACCGACCGCAGACCCTCTACGGGCTGGAGGATTCACCCATCGGCCTCGCCGCCTGGATCCTCGACCACGACGCGCGCAGCTACGAGCTGATCCGGCGAGTCTTCGATGGCGGACGCGAGGGGCTCTCGCGCGACGACGTGCTCGACAACATCACCCTCTACTGGTTGACACGGACGGCTGTGTCATCCGCGCGGCTCTATTGGGAGAACAAGCTTGCCTTCTTCGCACCCAAAAACGTCACCATCCCGGTCGCCGTCAGCGTTTTCCCGGACGAGATCTACGCGGCGCCGCGCAGCTGGGCCGAGCGGGCCTTTCCCAATCTGATCCATTTCAACCGGCTCCCGAATGGCGGGCACTTCGCGGCCTGGGAGCAGCCCGAACCCTTCTGCGCCGAGCTGCGCACGGCCTTCCGGCGCCTGCGCGCCTGACGCGACCTCCAGCCCGTTCCGAGACGGAGATGACGATGAGCCAATCCGCTGTCCCATACGCCGCCAAGCTGCTCTACACCGCCAGGGTCCACACGACGGGCGGACGCGAGGGCGGGACCTCGCGCAGCTCGGACGGGCTGCTCGACATCCGCATATCGCCACCCGGTGCGCATGGACCGGGTACCAACCCCGAGCAGCTCTTCGCCGCGGGTTGGTCGACCTGCTTCGAGAGCGCCATCGGCATCGCCGCGCATCGACGGAAGGTGGCCCTTCCGCCCGACCGGGCCATCGATGCCGAGGTCGATCTGAGCCTGGTGAACGGCGCCTATACCCTCAGCGCCAGGCTGAACGTCAGCCTTCCGGGCCTGGAGCGCGGCCTCGCTCAGACGCTGGCAGACGAGGCGCACACGCTCTGCCCCTACTCGCGGGCGACGCACGGCAACATCGACGTCACGACCGAAGTGTCGGTCTGACGCGCCTACCTTCCGGATGAAGGAGCATTCCCGATGAACAGCCTGGCCCCACCCTCAGCGCTTCAGCTCGACCGCCGGCATCTGGTCGGGGCGGCCGCCGTGTTCGCCGCCGAAATCGGACTTCCGGCTTCTGTCGCCGCGCAATCCCGTCCGCTCGGGCCCATCCGTCAGGTTGAGGCGGGTCCGCTCAGCATCGGCTATGCGGAGCTCGGGCCGCCGCAGGGGCCCGCGGTCATCCTGCTGCATGGCTGGCCCTACGACATCAACAGCTATGCCGAGGCCGCACCGATCCTGGCTGCCGCCGGCTTCCGGGTGATCGTGCCGCATCTCAGGGGCTACGGGACCACGCGCTTCCTGTCGTCCACGACGCCCCGCAACGGCCAGCAGGCTGCCCTCGCGGCTGATGCCGTCGCGCTTATGGACGCCTTACGGATTCCGGCTGCCGTAGTCGCGGGCTACGACTGGGGTGCGCGAACGGCCAATATCATGGCAGTGCTCCATCCGGAGCGTTGCAAGGCGATGGTCTCGGTCAGCGGCTACCTGATCGGCAGCCAGGCGGCCAACCGCCAGCCGCTCCCGCCGCAGGCCGAGCTCGCCTGGTGGTACCAATACTATTTCGCCACGGAACGCGGGCGGCTCGGCTATGCCGCCAATACCGCGGCCTTCGCCCAGCTGATCTGGCAGACCGCCTCGCCGCGATGGCGCTTCGACGAGGCGACCTTCGCGCGCAGTGCCGCCGCCTTCGACAATCCCGACCATGTGGACATCGTGATCCACAACTATTGCTGGCGGCTGAGCCTTGCTGAAGGCGAGGCGCAGTACGACGCAGTGGAACGGGTGCTCGCCACGGGGCCGGCGATCTACGTGCCCACCATCACGCTGGAGGGCGATGCGAACGGGGCGCCGCATCCGGACCCGCAGGCCTATGCCGGCAAGTTCTCCGGAAAGTACGAGCACCGGACCATCCGCCCCGGCATCGGACACAACCTGCCGCAGGAGGCGCCGGAAGCTTTTGCCCGGGCCGTGGTAGACGCCAGCAGGATGTGAAGCGATGCGCCGCGCGATCACCTACCGCACGGCCGAGGTCGACGGCCTGCCGATCTTCTGGCGGGAGGCCGGCGATCCGCATGCGCCGGCGCTCCTGCTGCTGCACGGGCTGCCTTCCTCGTCGCGCATGTACCAGCCCCTGCTCGAGCGGCTCTCCGGCCGCTACCGCCTGGTGGCGCCGGACTATCCGGGCTTTGGCCACAGTGCGGCGCCGGAGCCGGCCGTCTTCCCCTACACCTTCGACCGCCTCGCGGAGGTCATGATCCGCTTCACCGAGCACCTCGGCCTCTCGCGCTACAGCCTCTTCCTGCAGGACTACGGCGGGCCGGTCGGCTTTCGGATGGCCCTGGCGCATCCGGAGCGGCTGGAGGCACTGATCATCCAGAACGCCGTGGCGCATGAGACGGGCCTCGGACCGGCCTGGGTGACGCGCCGCGCCTTCTGGGCCGACCGGGCCGCGAACGAGGCGGCGCTGCGGGTCAACCTACTCTCGCCCGAGGCGACGCGGCGGCGCCATGTCGGCGACGATCCCGCCGTGGAGCACTATGATCCGGATCTCTGGACCGATGAACTCGCCTTCCTCGGCCGTCCCGGCCAGTCCGATATCCAGACCAAGCTCTTCCACGACTACGGGAGCAACGTCGCCGCCTATCCCGCCTGGCAGGACTGGCTCCGCCGGACGCGGCCACGCCTCCTCGTTCTGTGGGGGAGGCACGATCCGTCCTTCGATCTTTCCGAGCCCGAGGCCTACCGGCGCGATGTGCCCGGGGCGGAGATCCACATCCTGGATGCCGGGCATTTCGCCCTCGACACGGAGGCCGATCGGATCGCCGCGCTGGTCGGCCGCTTCCTCCAGCTCACCGGAAACCGAAATCCAACAATGGAGAATGACATGAAAGAGGACGAGATCGTCGATTCCAGCTTCACGGCGATGATCCACGCTCCGCTGGAGAAGATCGACATCCCCGCCTGGTGCTTCTCGCTCAGTGAGCAGGAATATCAAGGCTGCTCCCCGGCTCATCTTGCCGCCGGCTTCACCACCGCGCCGGACGGCAGGCGGATGTCCATCAATGTCGAGATCATCGGAGGCAGCCTGATGGTCCAGCACTATGTCGAGACTTTCGGCCGGAAGGATCACCTGATCCTTGAGTCTGTCTCCGATGTCTTCACGCCCAGTGGACGGACTACCATCCATGTCCATTGGGAAATGAGCGTGAAGCCGCTGGAGAGTGGGATTTGCGAGTTCACCAACCGCGTTCGCTCGACGGCCACGCCGGAGTTCAAGACCTTCCTCGACCGGCAAGGTATCCCCTTCGACGTTTTCAGGGCTCAGCGGCAGCCCATGTCCATCGCCCATAACCGGGGCGAGACGCCACTCTTTGCAGCAAGCATCGAACGCGTAGCCATCGCCAGCTGACCGGATGCAGGAGGCTTCCATGTCGCAGACTCTCTACGACAAGCGCTCGACGGCGCTGCTCTTCGTCGACCCGTACAACGACTTCCTGTCTGAGGGCGGGAAGATCTGGCCGCGCGTGAAGGCCGTCGCCGAAGAGGTCGGCCTCCTCGACAATCTGAGGCGCATCAACGAGGCCGTGCGGCGAGCCGGGCTGAAGGTATTCATCGTCCCCCACCGGCGTTGGGAGCCCGGCGACTACGAATGCTGGTGCCATCCCAATCCAACGCAGCGCGCCATCATGAAGCGGCACTCCTTCGCCCGCGGGGAATGGGGGGGCGAGTGGCATCCCGACTTCGCTCCGCGCGAGGGCGACATCGTGGTCAAGGAGCACTGGGCTCAGAGTGGCTTCGCGAACACGGACCTCGACCAGCAGCTTCGACAGCACGGCATCACGCATGTCATTGTGGTGGGCCTGCTCGCCAATACCTGCATCGAATCCACCTCCCGATACGCGATGGAGCTCGGCTTTCACGTGACCCTTATCCGCGATGCGACGGCGGCCTTCACAATGGAGATGATGCATGCCGCGCATGAGCTGAACGGCCCGACTTATGCTCATCAAATTTTGAGGACCAGGGAGCTAATCGCAGCGCTCCCCGGCGGCTAAGCGGGCAGCAGGGTAAGGATCGGCGGTTCCCCGGTCCCGCATATTTGAGGTCTGTGATGAACGGCAGGTGCCGGGGCAGAAGCCCGGCGCCTGTCATGCGTTTTGGGATCCTTCTGCATCGCCGTTCTACCGTCCGTCAAAGGTAGTTCGGGAGGTACATGACAATTCATGACGATTGATTCGCGGTGGATTCAGGAACGGGCAACATGTCCCAAGCCGTCAAGCGACGACGCTGCATCCAAGGATAATTCTTCCGGACCGCCATTTCTGGGAGGAGAGGCGCTCTGTAGCTGATGCAGGGAAGCCAGCAGGAGCTCGGGTCATGCAACAAGCATCGAAGGTCGTGATGAATGCCAACACCTCGCCCTCCTTTTCGGTTGGTATGCCCTCACTCGGGCCGTCCGCACCCATCGTATTCATCGCCGTTGAGGACGCGAATACACGGGAGGCGCTTACCGAGATCTCTCGCGCCATGGGTTGGCGGTCGAGAGAGTTGCCCTCGGCCAGGGCTTTCCTGTCGGAGCCTGAGGACACCGTGCCGAGTTGCCTCGTGCTCGACGTCTCGGTGCCCTGGTATGGTGATCTGCGTTTCCATGAACGGCTCACCGCGGAGCGAAAGGATACGCCAGTCGTTTGCGTGACGGGAGTTGCGGATATCCTGATGACGGTGCGCCTGATGAAGGCCGGAGTCGTCGACGTCCTGCCCAAGCCGGTGCGGCCCGACCTCCTGGTGGATGCTGTCCGCAATGGCCTAGTGCGCAGCGAAGCTGGCCTGCGGGAGAGGACGGCACTCGGCCGCCTCCGCCAGAGCTATGAGTCCCTGAGCAGGCGCGAACGCGACGTCATGCGGCTCGTCGTATCGGGGCTCCTGAACAAGCAGGCGGGGGGAGAACTCGGGATCAGCGAGATCACTGTAAAGGCGCACCGGGGGCGGGTCATGCGCAAGATGAACGCGCGCTCCTTTGCCGATCTGGTGAACATGGCGGATCGGTTAAAGCTCGGAGCAACCGCGCATGCGGAGCCGGCATAGGTCCATCACCCGTTTGCGGACAGCACCCTTATGAGCGCCTTGGCCCGCCGCAGATCGGCCGTCTCGAATCCTTCGATGAAACGCCCGTAGATGGGCGCCAGGAGATCGAGCGCCTCGCGTCGCCGCCCGTGTCTCTGCTGGCGCAGCGCCAAGCTCAACGCGGTGCGCAGCTCCCAGGAATGGGCTTCTTGCCGGCGGGCCCAGTCGAGCGACCGCCGAAAGCATGTCTCCGCCTCGAGATGTGCTGCCTCGTCGCCCAATACCAGGAGGAGTTCACCCTTGATGCGCAGGACCTCGGCGATGCACCAGAGTTCTTCGTCGCGCTCGCACATGCGGAGCGACTTGTCGATAACCCTCAGCCCTTCCTCAACCTGGCCGGCAAGCCCCAGCCCGGCGGCATACTCCGCGTAGACCCAGGTTTGGCGTAACGAGAAGCGATTCTCTGGCAACACGGCCAGGGTAGCCCGAAGCAGATCCAGTCCCGTCGTGACGTCGCCTTGCTTGATCATGAGAATGCCCTGGAAACACTTTCCCCAGGCATGCCAGATCGGCAGGCCATCCCTTGCCGACCGTTTGAGCAGGAGATCCACGTAGTGCTGCGCGCCAGGCAGGTCGTTCGCCATGAGCGTCAGCAGACAGGCTCCCTTCGTCAGGGAGTTGCATAGGGTCAGCGTGTGGTCGAGCGCCTGCGCCTCCTCGACATTCGTCGTATTCATCGTAAGGGCCTGGGCGACGAACCCTTGTAGCCAGAGGATCGAGACCAGGAAGTTGCGGGCCGTAATCTTTTGATCGAACTGGAAGCGGATGATGTGCGCGCGGTGCACCGGCACCACGTAGCGGTCCAGCATGTACTCGATCTTATGGCGTGCCACTCGCTGGTCGCCGAGGAAGTGGACCGTGAAGCCGCGCATGCGCTCGCCGGTCAGCGGGTCAACGGGGTCTGTAGAATCGGCTGCGACATCGCAAAATCGGTCTGCAAGCGCCAGGGCTTCGCGAAAGGTGCCGCGGTTATGTGCATGACACCACAGGCACCAAAGCACGCGCATTCTGTAGTCGGTGTCATCGAGCTGCTCAGCGATTGCCAGCGCCTCGTTCAATGCGGTCTCCAGCACAGAGCCGGACGCCTCGATGTTGAGCAGCACCGCGCCGAGGGCATGTTGGAAGCGGAGCTCGAGGCGCAGATCCCGCTTCTCCCGGGACGTGAGGACCGAGAGTGATTGGGCAACGCGGGACCGGCACTCGTTCATCAGTGATAGATGCATCCAAAGGGGGAGCGAGGCCTCGGTCAGGGCAACGCCCAGCATGGCGTCGCCCGTGGTCGAAAAGCACCAGTCCAGCGCCTTGCGGTGATTGTCGATCTGATATCCGTAAGCATGGAGCCAATCCTCTCTGCCCATGATCTCGGCTTCGGTACCAGCGCGAGACAGAACGGCGCAGCAATGCGCAGCGTGGCGTCGTGCTGTCGAGGCGTATTCGCCGCTCTCCACCAGCTTTTCGGATGCATATGCGCGCGTCGTGTCGAGCAGCCGATAGAGCGGCCGATGGCCTTTGGCGTTCACGGAAACCAAGGACTTAGCAACCAAGTCGGCAATTGCACGAATGACGTCAGCCTGGTCGTCCGCTTCATCGATCGCTATCGTTTGCGCAGCCTCAAGCGTGAAGCCGCCCACGAAAATTGAGAGCCGACACAGGACCGTTTTTTCGGTCGAGTCGAGGAAATTGTAGCTCCAGTCCAGCGCTGCCGCCAACGTCCGGTGCCGCGGCAGGGCAGTGTTACGCTCCTGCATCAGGAGCTGGAAACGGTCGTCGAGTTGCGATGCCAGCTCGCGCAGACCCATGCTTCGGACGTGGCCGGCGGCAAGTTCGATCGCAAGCGCCATCCCATCCAGTTTACGGCAGATGCTTGAGACAACAGATATTGTTTCGTCAGTGACCTCGAATGCGTGAGATTGCGAACTCGCCCGCTCCACGAAAAGTTCGATGGCGGGGAAAGCGAGGGCCTGCCGTACGGTCAACGAGGGGATGTCTGGTGGCACTGCGAGTGGCTCGAGCTGATGAACGGTTTCGCCCTCCACGCGGAGCAATTCGCGACTTGTGGCTAGAACTCGCAAGCTGGTGGTGCCCTCTAGAAGGGCATGCGCAAGGTCACCGGCCGCTTCCAGCACGTGTTCGCAACTATCCAGAACAATCAGCGCCTGCCGATCTGCCAGGAATTCCACCAGCTCCGCAATCGGATCGTCCGAGTTCACAGCAAGCCCCAGCGTCCCGGCTACCACGCTCGACAGCGTGATCGAATTCGATGCTGCAGCGAGATCGATGAAGAAGGTACCAGCGCCATGGGCTGGCGTTGCTTCATCGGCGATGGCGATGGCCACCGTCGTCTTGCTGTAGTGCGGCCGGTTGTTGAGACAGCTGGCTGCGCTGTTCAGGCGGCCAAGGGTAGGTTGGCCAGTTGGCATCGAGCAAGGCCGCGTTGCTCGGCGCGGATCTGGTTCGGGGTGCGGTAGCCGTGCCGGGCGACGAGCCAGGTGGCGTTGTAGTGAGCCACGAAATCCTGCAGCCCGCGGCGCAGCTCCTCGATGGTGTCGAAGGTGTGCACCCAAAGGAAGTTCTCTTTCAGGGTACGGATAAAGCGCTCGGCGACGCCGTTGCCTTCGGGCTGGCGGACGAAGGAGGGCGAGCTCTCGATGCCGAAAAAGGCGATCTCGTCCTGGAAGTCGCCAGACAGGTAGTTGGAGCCGTGGTCGTGACGGAGGGAGAGACCCTTGGCCGCATTCTTTTCGATGCGGCCGAAGTGGCGCAGCACGCCCTGGCGGACCGGCTCGAGTGCCTCGAAGCGGTTGCCAGAGCGGGCGGCATGGTTGCCGACGCACTCGCCCGAGCAGTGGTCGACGGCAACGAATACCCGGGCCCGGCCGTCTTTAACGGTCACAGTCTCGGTCATGTCGGTGCCCCACATCGCGTCCACCGCCGTGGTGGTGATGGTGCCGTCATGGGCGCGCTGCTCGGGACGGCCGACGCGGTGTGGCGCGAGCAGGCCGTGCTGGCCCATCAGGCGCCGGACCCGCCGGGCCGAGGTGCGGATGCCGC
>NZ_JBHTDE010000008.1:0-220462 GCF_042666655.1 Dankookia sp. GCM10030260 | reverse complement strand
GGCGACGAAATCGGGCGGCAGGATCTCCGGCGGGATGCCGGGGTCGAAGGGGCGGGAACGGGGGCGGCGGCGGCGCATGGGCTGGGTCCCTGGCGGCAGGAGCCGGAACAAAGCAGGAATATAGGAAGAAAAGCAAGGGAAAAGGCAGCGGAAAACCTCCGCTTTGCCCCTTTGCTTCCGTGGGCCTGTCGGGTGGCAGGGGCACGGCCCCTCAGCGGCCCGCCCGACGCCCCGGCAGGTCCCGCCGGAGGCTATTCCTGCGGCGCAACCCGGGCACGGACCCAGTCGAGGAACTCCGCGTCGCCCTCCGCGGCGGGCAGCGCCAGGATGGCGGGCAGGTCGTAGCTGTGCAGCGCGCGGATGCGGGCGCGCAGCGGCTCGAACCGCGCCGCGGTCGTCTTGGCGACGAAGGCGACTTCCTCCGCCTCGCGCAGCACCACGTCGTCGCGGTAGATGGCGGTGTGGCCGGGCAGGATGTTGACGCAGGCGGCCAGCCGTTCGCGCACCAGCGCGCGGCCGATCGCGGTCGCCTCCTCCGCATCGCCGGCGGTGACGTAGACCCAAAGCACGCTGTCGGTCATGGGCAAACCCAAGGTTTCCGTCGGGTTGGGCGTTTACGCCCAACCGGCCTTTGATGGGTGGGGTCCGGGAAGGGCAAGGCCCTCCCCGGCCTCAGGCGCGTTCGAGGATCGACACGTAGTTGGCGACCGCCGCCCCGCCCATGTTGAAGATGCCGCCGATATCGGCCTTGGGCAGCTGCATCGCCCCCGCGGTACCGGTCAGCTGCATCGCCGTCAGCACATGCATCGAGATCCCCGTGGCGCCGATCGGGTGGCCCTTCGACTTCAGCCCGCCGGAGCGGTTGACCGGCAGGCGGCCGTCGGCTGCGGTGACGCCGTCGAGGATGGCGCGCGCCCCCTGCCCTTCCTTCGCCAGGCCCATCGCCTCGTATTCCAGCAGCTCGGCGATGGTGAAGCAGTCATGCGTCTCGACGAAGGAGAGGTCGGTGACGGCGCCGAGCCCGGCCTGGTCCAGCGCCTGCTTCCAGGCCAGCTGCGGGCCCTCGAAGCGGATGATGTCGCGGGCGGCGATGGGCAGGAAGTCGTTGACCTGCACGGCGGCGCGGAAGCGGACGGCCTTCTGCATGGCCTTGGCCGTCTCGGCATCGGTCAGGATGAGGGCGGCGGCGCCGTCCGACACCAGGGAGCAGTCGGTGCGCTTCAGCGGCGGGGCGACGAAGGGGTTCTTCTCGCTCTCGGCGCGGCAGAAGGCGAAGCCGAGGTCCTTGCGCATCTGCGCCCAGGGGTTGTCGACGCCGTTCTTGTGGTTTTTCGCGGCGATGGCGGCGAGGGCATCCGACTGGTCGCCGTGCCGCTGGAAATAGGCCTCGGCGATGCGGCCGAAGACGCCGGCGAAGCCGCCCTGGATGTCCTGCTCGGTCTTGCGGTAGCTGGCGTTGAGCAGGATCTCGCCGACCTGGGCGCCGGGCGTCGCGGTCATCTTCTCGGCGCCCAGCACCAGGGCGAAGCGGCCGCGCTTCGCCGCGAGGAAGTCGAGCGCGCCGTGGATCGCAGCGGTCCCGGTGGCGCAGGCATTCTCGTAGCGGGTGATCGGCTTGAAGCGCAGCTCGGGGACCGACTGCAGGATCAGCGAGCTGGGGAAGCCCTGGTTGGTGAAGCCCTCGCCGAAGACGCCGACGAAGCCGGCATCGATGTCGGCGGGGGAGATGCCGGCATCCTCGATCGCGGCGCGGCCGACCTGGGCCAGCAGGGTCTCGATGTCGGGCGCTTCCGAGCGGCCGAAGGGCGTGTGGGCCCAGCCGACGATGCAGGCTTCCGGGGCGGCCATGGTGGGGTCGGGCATTGGGATCTTCCTCCGCGGTTGGGACGAGGATAGGCCCGGCTACCGCGCCGCGCCACCGCATGCTGGAATGCCGGCAAAGCAGGCGTCCTGCCCCTCCCGCCCCGCGGGAGGGACCGGCAGGCCGCCCGATACATGGGAGCGAAATGGATGAGCTGGCAGCCCGAACTGGACGACCTCGCCCGCCGGCAGGCCATGGCGGAGGCGATGGGCGGGCCCGACAAGGTCAAGCGCCAGCACGACGGCGGCAGGCTCACGGTGCGGGAACGGGTGGCCGGGATGCTGGACCCGGGGTCGTTCCACGAGGTGGGCGCGATCGCCGGCAAGGCGAAGTACGGCCCGGACGGCAAGCTCGCCGACTTCACCCCCTCCAACTGCGTCATGGGCCGCGGCCTGGTGGACGGGCGGCCGGTGGTGGTGGTGGGGGACGACTTCACCGTCCGCGGCGGCAGCGCCGACGCCACCATCAAGGAAAAGCCGATCATGGCGGAACGGATGGCGGCCGACCTCCGCCTGCCGATCATCCGCATCATCGAGGGCTCGGGCGGCGGCGGGTCGGTCAAGACGATCGAGACGACGGGCCGGGCCAACCTGCCGGGCGGCATCGGCGGCCAGGCGATGTACCACCTGACGGGCGACAACCTCTCGCGCGTGCCGGTGGTGGGCCTCGGCCTCGGCTCGGTCGCGGGCCTGGGCGCGGCGCGGCTGGCGGCGACGCATTTCTCGGTGATGACGAAGGAGACCAGCGCGATGTTCGTCGCCGGGCCGCCGGTGGTGAATGCGATGGGCAACAACCTGTCGAAGTCCGAGCTGGGCGGCTGGGAGATCCAGTGCAAGGCGGGCGCGGTGGACCATGCCGTCGAGTCCGAGGAGGAGGCCTTCGCCGCGGCGCGGCGGTTCCTGTCCTACCTGCCGGGCCATGTCTGGGAACTGCCCAGGCGGCTGCCGAGCGAGGATGACCCCAACCGCACGGATGAAGCCTGGCTGGGCGTCATCCCGCGCAACATCCGCCAGCCCTACAAGATGCGGCCGATCGTCGAGGGGCTGATGGACCGCGGCTCGGTCTTCGAGATGGGGCGGTATTTCGGCCGCTCCGTCATCACCTGCCTGGCCCGGCTGAACGGGCTGCCGGTCGCGGTGCTGGCGGGCGACCCGATGTTCTATGCCGGGTCCTGGACGGCGGATGCCTGCGCCAAGGTGGTCCGCTTCGTCGACCTGGCGGAGACCTTCCACCTGCCGGTGGTCTACCTGATGGACTGCCCCGGCTTCATGATCGGGCTCGAGGCCGAGCAGCGCGCCACCATCCGCTGGGGGGTGCGGGCGATGGCGGCGGTGAACCAGTCCACCGTGCCGTGGTGCACCGTCATCCTCCGCAACGCCTTCGGCGTCGCCGGGGTGGTGCACCAGCCGGCCAGCCGCTTCTCGGTGCGGCATGCCTGGCCCTCGGCGCGCTGGGGGTCGCTGCCGCTGGAGGGCGGGATCGAGGCGGCCTACCGGGCCGAGCTCGACGCCGCCGAGGACCGCGGCGCGACGCTGGCCGGGATCGACGCGCGGCTGCAGCTGCTGCGGAGCCCGCTGCGGACGGCGGAGGCCTTCTGGGTGGAGGAGATCATCGATCCGCGGCAGACGCGGCGGCTGCTCTGCGAGTTCTCGGGGCTGGCGGAGCGGGTGCTGGAGCCGGGGATGCGGGCGCATGGGATGCGGCCCTAGGGCGAAGTCGGGGAGGAAAGAAGCGTCCCTCCCAAGCTCCTGTCGCATGACGGATGGAGGTTACGTCAAGCATCGGCTTTTTCGATGATTTTGCTGATCAGGCACGGCGAAAGGCCCGGCGTCGCGGCCAACCGCAAATATGCGTCGCGCCTTTGCTCGATGCCCTTTTGAAAACGCACGAAGGCGACGAGATTCGCGCCGGCCAGGAGGACGACCGTCCCTGCACAGACCATCATCTGGCCCAGCGACGGGTCGGTGAGGACTATTCGGGTAACCGCTTGGCCGGCGGCGCCTACGAAGTCGAGTTGACCCGCGACCTGCATCCCGGCGAAACTGGCGAGCATCAAGGCTTTGGCTGCGGCGAATGCCCGGAGCGGCGATGCCATGCGCTTCAGATAAGCCGATCCGAAACGCGCAAGTGGATCAATGGGAACAATCCGCTCGATGACCGTCGGAAGTCCGACCCCCCCGGGTCGGGTGCCTTCGGAGTTGGGATCTTCGAGAGGGCCAAGGTCGATCAACCTTTCCGACGCTTCCTTCGTTGGCCGATTCATGGGTGTTGCCTCAACCGCGGGTCTCGTCCGTCGCCTGCCACATGCCATCCCGTGCTGGCGTAGAAGCGGGCCGACCAGGTTTGAGAAATTCGTCGAGCTCTTGGGCCGCCGCCGATGCTGCCCGCGCATAGACCCTCTCGGACCAGGACTCGTAGAGAAAAATTATTGCGGTGCTTAATGCTATTAATGATAAAATTAAATCGTCTAATTGAAAACTTCCTTTTCTTGGATTGAAAACAAAAAAAATATACAAAAATATCAGCAAGACTCCTGCAAAAACCCATTCTATTTTGCGCACTGACGCTATCGTCGCTTTTGCCGCGTGATAGGTCGCCTGATCCAGCAAGTATTTTTGCAGAGGAGAGAGTCCGTGGCTCGTGCTTTCAGGCTGCCCGTGTGGCTTTGTGACCAGAGCCTGCGGTCGCTCTGTTTCATCGGGCGTTTTTCTTGCTGCTGGGCTGAGTTCAATCAGGCCATCCTCGCCCGCGCGCCAGGAACCCCGCCCCCATGCCATGTCAACGTCGTAGGCGTTCGCGCCACCCTGTTTGCGGGTGAAAAACCACCGGATGACTCCTCGCGTTTGGTGAAACAGAGACGTCAAATCGGTCTGGTTCCGTTCGCGGGAATTATCGACCATATTGAACTCAAGCCAAAGTATGATGGTGTTATTCGGTCGGTCTAGCCCATGTTCTTTATTGCGCCACATTGGATTATAGTCACCGATTTCAAATTTATTTACTTCTACACTAATTCTGCCAAGATCGCTATGGGTTGCGTATTGATAAGCGGCTGAATTCAATAGCGCTTCAAGCAGCGACTTGTTTTCTTTGATGTCGCCGATGACCGCCTCGGGCGTCGGGTATCCCCCCGCCCAGATGGGCCAAGAGACCGTGACCCGAACGCGAAATCCGTCCATGCCTCGGACCTCCCTCAAGGATTTCCGCGAAAGTCGATCGAGTTCCAGTCGGCGAAGAGCGATGGGTTTACCATCACCAACCATGTATTCATGATCGCGATATAGCGAGTTTCGAAGGTTGGAACTTGATATTTCGGCAGTCCGGCTTGAACGAGCGCATTCGAAGTAATAGTGCCCTCTTGTCCCGTGCTATTGGCGTGCATTGGAATAATAATCTGCTTACCCGCCTTGCAAGGAAAGACAGACCTGGGAGGTAAGCCGTCTTCATTCTACGAATTGGCGTCGAATTATTGCGGTCCGACACCCACCGTGCGGCGAGTGCCGATCCGGAAAAATAGATGAGGGAGTTGGGGGGAATACCTTCTCCTCCAGCTTTCCCTACCCCGCCACATGCACGCCCGGCCGCCGCCCCTCGTTCCACGCCCCGCCCAGCGCCCGCTCCACCTGCGCCGCCAGTTGCAGCAGCAACCCGTCCTGCGCCTGCCTTGCCTGGGCCTGGATGCCCAGCGGCAGCCCGTTCTCCTGCCGCCCCATCGGCAGCGAGATCGCCGGGATGCCGCAGAGATTGGCCAGCGGCGTATAGGCGAATTGCCGCCAGAGATTGCCAAACCAGTCGCGCACGGACGGGTTGTCGCTGATCGTCAGGTACTCCGTCGTGCCGAGCTTCGGCGTCGGCAGCGCGGTGACGGGCGTGAGGATGATGTCCCAGTCCTCGAAGAAGGCGCCGAAGGCCCGCGAGGTGGCGTTGAAGGCCGCCTGCATCCGCGCCCGGTCGGTGAAGGAGAAGCGCCGGCCTTCCTCCCAGATGCGGATGTTGATCGGCTCGACCAGCTCGGCGGGCGGCCGGTCCAGCCCGCGGGCGGCGATCAGGTTGTTCACGACCTGCGCGAAATTGCCGATGTAGCAATCGGTCTGCGCGGCGAAGGCGGCGCGGAAATCGACCGCGGGCAGCGCCCAGTCCACCCGGTGGCCGAGGCCTTCGAGGAAGCGCCCGGCCTTCTCCAGTTCCGCCACCAGGTGCGGCGTCGCGCGGTAGTCGCCCCATTCGTGCGACAGCGCGATGCGCAGCCGCAGCGGGTCGCGCCGGATGAGGTCGCTGTAGGGCTCGGCCGGCGCCCAGAAGGGCATGAACTCGCCCGGCGCGCCGCCGCGGCAGCTGTCGACGAACAGCGCGGTGTCGCGCACGCTCCGGGTCTGGCAGCCCTGGATCGAGACCAGCCCGGTCAGGTCCGACGCCGCCGGGGCGATCGAGAAGACCCCGCGGGAGACCTTCAGCCCGATATTGCCGCAGGCCCCGGCCGGGATGCGGATCGACCCGCCGCCATCGGTCGCGTGGCTGATCGGCAAGGCGCCGGCGGCGACCATCGCCGCGGTGCCGGCGGAGGAGCCGTTGGTGGTATGGCCGGTGTCCCAGGGGTTGCGGGTGACATAGACCGCCGGGTTGTCGGCGGCGCTGCAGCAGCCGAATTCCGGCGTGGTGCTGCGGCCGATGACGTTCAGCCCGGCCCGGCGGATGCGCCCCGAGAGATAGCTGTCCGCCGTGGCGCGGTTTCCCCGCATCAGAAGCGAGCCCATCTCCTGCAGCCGCCCCTTCAGGGTGGGGCCGAGGTCCTTCATCAGATAGGGCACGCCGGCGAAGGGGCCGGCGGGGTCCATGCCGTCGGCCAGCGGGTCGGCGACGACGTCAGCGAAGACCTCGACCACGGCGCTCAGCACCGGGTCGGTGCGGGCGATGCCGGCGGCGGCCTGGGCGGCGAGCTCGGCCGGCGTCACCTCACCGGCACGGACCCGGGCGGCGAGCGCCGTCGCGTCGTGGCTGGCCCATTCGTCCCAGCTCATGGCAAGGGTCATGTCGTGGGTGCTCCTGATCTCGGTGGGGCGGTGCAAGGCGTGGACCGGCGCGAGCGGCTATTCCAGATAGCCGGCACGCAGCGCGGCCAGGCGCGGCGCATCGAGGCCGAGCCCCCGCTCCAGCAACCCGTCCAGCCCGCCATGCGCGGCGATCGCCCGGTCCAGCGTCTCCTCCAGCAGCACCGCGTGGGTCGAGAGCAGTGCATTCGCCAGCCCGGCCGGCGTCCCTTCGGGCAGCGAATGGTCGCGCCGCCAGATCCGGTCCGTCGCTTGGTAGTCGGCCACCACCGTCTCCCGCGTCGCGCCCAGCGCCGTCAGCACCAGCGCCGCGCCCACCCCGGTGCGGTCCTTGCCGGCCGAGCAATGGAACAGCACCGCCTGCCGGCGCTGGTCCAGCAGCAGCCCGAACAGCCCGCGATAGACGTCGAGGAACCGCGCCAGGTAATCGACATAGGCCCGCCGCAGCAGGGAGACGACATCCTCCCCGGTCGATTCCTCCCGCAGCATCAGGTCGCGGAGGGACGCACCGACCGAGGGCTCGATCGGCAGGTGGACGCGCTCGGCCGAGGGCGGCAGGCGGGAGGGCCGCAGCGCCGCCTCGTTCACCCCGCGCAGGTCGCAGACGGTGCGGATGCCCAAGCCCGCGACCAGCGCCTGGTCGGACTCGGTCAGGTTGGCGAGCGTCGCGGAGCGGTAGACCAGCCCGCGCCTGACCCGCCTGCCATCCGCCACCGGCCAGCCGCCGAGGTCGCGCAGGTTGGAGGCGCCCTCGAGCGGCACGGCATGCGGCAAAGCGAGGCTGGGGTCGGTCATGCGGGCGTCTCCTTGGCGGCTTGGCCCCAGCCTAGCGCAGCGGGCGCGATAAATCGCCCCGGCGCGGGTTGACGCGGCGGCGACCGGCTGCGGAGACTCCGCCGGGATAAAACCAACGGAGGAAAACCACGCCATGCCCGAGCCGACCCTGTTCGACCTGACCGGCAAGGTCGCCATCGTCACCGGCGGCAGCCGCGGCATCGGCCGCGCCATCGCCGAGCGCCTGGCGCAGCACGGCGCCAAGGTGGTCGTCTCCTCCCGCAAGCTCGATGCCTGCCAGGTGGTGGTCGACGGCATCGCCGCGAAGGGCGGCGAGGCCATGGCCTTCGCCTGCAACATCGGCCGCAAGCCGGAGCTCCAGGCGCTGGCCGATGCCACCATCGCCAAGTGGGGCGGGGTGGACATCCTGGTCTGCAACGCCGCGATCAACCCGCATTTCGGCCCGGCGATGGGGATCGCCGACGACATCTTCGACAAGATGATGGCGACCAACGTGAAGTCGAACATGTGGCTGTCCCACATGTGCATCCCCAGCATGGAATCGCGCGGCGGCGGGTCGGTGGTGATCGTCTCCTCGATCGGTGGCTTCAAGGGCTCGGTCAACCTCGGCGCCTATGCCATCACCAAGGCGGCCGACCTGCAGCTGGCGCGGAACCTGGCCTGCGAATGGGGGCCGAAGAACATCCGGGTGAACTGCATCGCCCCCGGCCTGGTGCGGACCGACTTCGCCCGCGCCCTGTGGGAGGACCCGGTGAACTACAAGAAGCGGACCCGCGACACGCCCTTGAAGCGAATCGGCGAGCCCGACGAGATCGCCGGCGCGGCGGTCTTCCTGGCCAGTGCCGCGGGCAGCTTCATGACCGGGCAGCACATGATCATCGACGGCGGCGTGCTGGCCGGCAGCCCGGCCAATTCGGACGACTGAGCCGACCGGCGCCTGCCCAGGCCTTGGGCAGGAATTCGCCATCCCCGCCGCTGTGCGCCGGCGCGCAGCGGGAACCGATGGGACGCTTTAATCTTTGCGTCATTGATGCCGGCCCATGCTTGGGGCCGGCAATGCGGGGATTCGCCGCCGCGGCCGACCGGCCGGGCGGCGGCCTGCCGCCGCCGCCGTATGTTAGGAAATGTGACAGAGACGCGAGACGCTGCCGCGACAGGCAGTGCTTGCCTGAAACATGGCCAAGTCGCTTTCCGTCACAACCATGAACCGGCAGACAAGCGACCACCCTGTGCTATTGCCCCGAATGCTAGGGCTGGGCGGTCATGATTTGATTGTCATGCGGGACCGGCCGGTCCTGCGCCTTCGCGCGGGCCGCCTCCCCCTGCCGTGATTTGCACTCTACACGCCGGCGGTGCGCCGCAGCAATAAAAGTTTACCGCACTCGGCCATGCCAAAGCCCATGCTAGCGGCGTTGCGCACGCAGGGCAGTGCTTCCAGGGGCCGCCGATGGACACCATGCAGGACATCTTCGCCGATTACGCACGGGCCTATGAGGCCCGCAAGGAATCGGACATGTCGATTGCCGAATTCCTAGAAGGGTGCCGGACCGATCCGGGCCACTATGCCAGTGCACCCGAACGCATCCTCAAGGCGATCGGCGATCCGGAGGTGGTGGATACCGCCAAGGACACCAGGCTCGGCCGCATCTTCCTCAACCGGACGATCCGCATCTACCCCGCCTTCTCCGAATTCTACGGGATGGAGGACACGATCGAGCGGATCGTCGGCTTCTTCCGCCATGCCGCGCAGGGGCTGGAGGAACGCAAGCAGATCGTCTACCTGCTCGGCCCGGTCGGCGGCGGCAAGTCCTCGCTGGCCGAGCGCCTGAAGGCGCTGATGGAGCTGGAGCCGATCTACGTGCTCAAGGCCGGCGACCAGATCAGCCCGGTCTATGAGAGCCCGCTCGGCCTGTTCGACCCCGAGCGCCTCGGGGCGATGCTGGAGGACCGCTACAACATCCCGCGCCGGCGCCTCAACGGGCTGATGAGCCCCTGGGCGCTGAAGCGGCTGGACGAGTTCGGCGGCGACATCTCGAAGTTCCGGGTGGTCAAGGTCCATCCCTCCCGGCTGCGGCAGATCGCCGTCGCCAAGACCGAGCCGGGCGACGAGAACAACCAGGACATCTCCTCGCTCGTCGGCAAGGTCGACATCCGCAAGCTGGAGATGTACGGCCAGAACGACCCCGACGCCTACAGCTTCTCCGGCGGGCTGAACCGCGCCAACCAGGGCATCCTCGAATTCGTCGAGATGTTCAAGGCGCCGATCAAGATGCTGCACCCGCTGCTGACCGCGACGCAGGAGGGCAACTACATCGGCACCGAGAACATCGGCGCCATCCCCTTCCAGGGCATCATCATGGCCCACTCGAACGAGTCCGAGTGGCAGGCCTTCAAGAACAACAAGAACAACGAAGCCTTCATCGACCGCATCTACGTCATCAAGGTGCCCTACTGCCTGCGGGTGACCGAGGAGCAGCGGATCTACGAGAAGCTGGTGCGCAGCTCGGAGCTCGCTGCCAACCCCTGCGCGCCCTCGACGCTCGAGATGCTGGCACGGTTCAGCGTGCTGACCCGCCTGCGCAAGCACGAGAACTCCAACATCTACGCCAAGATGCGGGTCTATGACGGCGAGAGCCTGAAGGAGACCGACCCGCGCGCCAAGAACATGCAGGAATACCGCGACGCGGCCGGGCCCGATGAAGGCATGGACGGCGCCTCCACCCGCTTCGCCTTCAAGATCCTGGCGGCGACCTTCAACTACGACACGACCGAGATCGCCGCCGACCCGGTGCACCTGATGTACGTGCTGGAACAGGCCATCCGGCGCGAGCAGATGCCGGACGAGACCGAGAAGCGCTACCTCGAATTCATCAAGGGCGAGCTGGCCCCGCGCTATGCCGAGTTCATCGGCAACGAGATCCAGAAGGCCTACCTGGAATCCTACAACGACTACGGCCAGAACCTGTTCGACCGCTACGTCTCCTATGCCGATGCCTGGGTCGAGGACCTCGACTTCAAGGATCCCGACACCGGCCAGATGATGAACCGGGAGATTCTCAACCAGGAGTTGACCAAGGTCGAGAAGCCGGCCGGCATCGCCAACCCGAAGGACTTCCGCAACGAGGTGGTGAAATTCGCCCTCCGGGCCCGGGCGAACCGCGGCGGCAAGAACCCTTCCTGGACCAGCTACGAAAAGATCCGCGAAGTGATCGAGCGGCGCATGTTCAGCCAGGTCGAGGACCTGCTGCCGGTGATCAGCTTCGGCTCCAAGAAGGATGGCGAGTCGGAGAAGAAGCACGGCGAATTCGTGGCCCGGATGACCGCGCGCGGGTATACTGAGCGCCAGGTCCGCCGGCTGGTCGAATGGTACATGCGCGTGAAGCAGGCCGGCTAGCCGCGCAACCCGGAAGGCACGCGACTGCATGCAGATCCTGGATCGCCGCCTCAATCCCAGCGGCAGAAGCCTTCCCAACCGGCAACGCTTCCTGCGCCGGGCCAAATCCCTGGTGCAGGAAGCGGTGCGCGACGCCTCGGCCAAGCGCGACATCCGCTCGGCCGATGCGGGCGGGGAGGTCAGCATCCCTCTGCACGGCATCCGCGAGCCTTCCTTCCATCTCGGCCAGGGCGGCACGCGGGACCATGTGCTGCCGGGGAACAAGGAATACCGGGAAGGCGACGAGATCCAGCGGCCGCCCGGCGGGAGCGGCGGCGGCGGCTCGGAAGGCGCCCCCGACGGCAGCGGCGAGGACACCTTCCGCTTCGTCCTGAGCCGGGAGGAATTCCTCGCCCTCTTCCTCGACGACCTCGAACTGCCCGACATGGCCAAGCGCCGCCTGGTCGACGGCGCCGACCCGGTCTGGCACCGCGCCGGCTATTCCAGCACCGGCTCGCCCTCCAACCTCTCCCTCCCCCGCACCATGCGGAACAGCCTGTCGCGGCGGATCGCGCTCAAGCGGCCGAAGCCGGCGGAGGTCGAGGCGCTGGAGGCGGAGATCGCCCTGCTGGAAGGCCAGCCCGAACACGCCGAGCGCGTCCTCGCCCTGCGGGCCGAGCTGGAGCGTCAGCTGCTGCGCGCCCGCCGCATCCCCTATATCGACCCGATCGACGTCCGCTACCGGCGCTTCGAGCCCTCTCCCCGCCCGGTCGCCCAGGCGGTGATGTTCTGCCTGATGGATGTCTCGGGCTCGATGACCGAGGACATGAAGGACCTGGCGAAGCGATTCTACACGCTGCTCTACTTGTTCCTGCAGCGGCGCTACAAGCATGTGGAGCTGGTCTTCATCCGCCACACGCATGAAGCGTCGGAGGTCGACGAGGAGACTTTCTTCCACAGCCGGGAGACCGGCGGCACGCTGGTCTCGACCGCGCTCGAGGAGATGCGGAAGGTGGTCGCCGACCGCTTCCCGCCGGCCGAGTGGAACATCTACGCGGCGCAGGCCTCGGACGGCGACAACGCCGCCGGCGACAGCCAGAAGACCGCCCGGCTGCTGGTCGATACCATCCTGCCGGCCTGCCAGTACTATGCCTATATCGAGGTGGGCCGGGAGGGCGAGCACGGCATCCCCGGCTTCCCGCGCGGCCCGACCGATCTCTGGCGCACCTACGAGGCGCTGGTGAATGCCGGGGCGCCGCTGGCGATGAAGAAGGTGCGCCACCGGCGGGAGATCTTCCCGGTGTTCCGTGAGCTCTTCGCCAAGCGTGGCGTGACCGAGGGGGCGTCCGCATGAACGTCATCACCAGACCCGAGGACCGGCTGCTCTACCAGGGGTCCGACTGGGACTTCGACACCCTGATGCGGATCCACGATGCCTGCGAGGAGATCGCGCGCGACGAGCTCGGCCTCAGCTGGTACCCCAACCGGATCGAGGTGATCAGCGCCGAGCAGATGCTGGACGCCTATGCCAGCACCGGCCTGCCGCTGTTCTACCGGCACTGGTCCTTCGGCAAGCATTTCGCCCAGCACGAGGCGCTCTACCGCAAGGGGTTGCGTGGGCTGGCCTATGAGATCGTCATCAACTCCGACCCCTGCGTCTCCTACGTCATGGAGGAGAACACCACCACCCTGCAGGCGCTGGTGATCGCCCACGCCGCCTTCGGCCACAACCACTTCTTCAAGAACAACGAGCTGTTCAAGCAGTGGACCGATGCCAAGGGCATCCTCGACTACCTCGAATTCGCCAAGGCCTATGTGCAAGGCTGCGAGGAGCAGCATGGCGAGGCGGCGGTCGAGCGCGTCCTCGACTCGGCGCATGCGCTGATGAACTATGGCGTCCACCGCCACCGCCGCCGTGCCCCCGACCTGATGAGCGAGCAGAAGCGCGAGCGCGAGCGGCGGGCGCATGACGAGCAGATGTTCAACGTGCTCTGGTCCACCCTGCCGGAGAAGGCCAGCACGCCCGCGGCCAAGGGCGAGGAGGAGCGGCGCCGTACCCTGCTGCAATTGCCGCAGGAGAACGTGCTCTACTTCCTGGAGAAATCGGCCCCGCGCCTGGCCCCCTGGCAGCGCGAGATCCTCCGCATCGTCCGCAACGTGGCGCAGTATTTCTACCCGCAGCGCCAGACCAAGATGATGAACGAGGGCTGCGCCACCTATACCCACCACCGCATCCTCGGCCGGCTGCACGCGCAGGGGCGCCTGTCCGATGGCCATTGGCTGGAGGTGCTGCACTCCCACTCCTCGGTCATCATGCAGCCGGATTTCGACGACCAGCGCTATTCGGGGATCAACCCCTATGCGCTGGGATTCGCGATGATGGAGGATATCGAGCGCATCTGCCGCGAGCCCACCGAGGAGGACCGCGAATGGTTCCCCGACTTCGCCGGCTGCGGCGACCCGATGCCGGTGCTGCGGCACGGCTGGGCCGAATTCCGCGACGAGTCCTTCATCCTGCAATTCCTCAGCCCGCACCTGATGCGCAAGCTGAAGCTCTTCCACCTGGTGGACGACAGCGCCCAGCCGGTGCTGCGGGTCGACGCCATGCACGACGAGCGCGGCTACCGCCGCCTCCGCCGTGCCCTGGCCAAGCAGTATGACCCGGCCTGGTCGGACCCCGACATCCAGGTGGTGGACGTCGACCTCGGCGGCGACCGCAAGCTGATCCTGGAACACCGGGTCACCGCCGGCCGCCTGCTGGAGGAACAGGAGGCGCGCCAGGTGCTGCGCCACCTCGCCAGCCTCTGGAGCTACGACGTGCTGCTGCGCGAGGTGGATCCGGTGACCGGCGCCAGCCTGCGCGAGCACGCGGTCAGCCCGCCGCGGTAGTCGCCCACTTCCGCAGCCGGCCCATTCCGGTCCAGGCTGGCATTCCACCCCAGGGATGCCGCCCATGCCGTCCGATACCGCTCGAAGCCTCGACCGCCCCGCCAACCTCGATGCCGGGCTGTTGCTCGCCCGGATCATGCTGAGCGCGCTGTTCCTCGTCTCCGGCTATTTCAAGCTGATGGCGGTGGAGCGCACCACGGGCTACTTCGCCGGCCTCGGCGTGCCGATGCCCGGCATCATGGTCTGGCTGGCCATCCTCGCCGAGCTCGGCCTGCCGATCCTGCTGCTGCTCGGCATCCGGACGCGCTGGGTGGCGCTGGCGCTGTGCCTGTTCACCCTGGTCACCGCGGCGATCGGCCACCGGTTCTGGGGCATCGATACGGCCACGCAGTTCCCGCAATATGTCGGGCAGCTCACCCAGTTTCTGAAGAACCTGGGCATCGCCGGCGGCTTCCTGCTGCTCGCCCTGACCGGGCCGGGGCGGTTCGCGGTGGACCGGCGGGGGTGAGCAAGGCCGGGGCGGGAAAAGTATTCCCTCCTGGGTCCTGCCGCGCGGCGAATGGCAACCCGGAAAAATGGATGACGGGGCCGGGGAGGATAACTTCTCCCCGGCCTTGCTTACTTCACCAATGCCATGAAGCCATCCAGCCTGGTCGCATCCACCCAGCGCAGCACCGCGACCGTCCCCGCCGCCGGGTCCACCCAGGTGATGTTCCCGCCGGCGCCGGAGAAGCAGTAGCTCTCGGCGCTGGCGCTGGGCCATTTCGCCCGGCCGGTGTTCAGCCACCAGAGCAGCCCATAGGCCGGGTTCAGCGCGCAGGGGGCGCGGCATTGCGCCACCCAGCCTTCGGGCAGCAGCCGCCGTCCCGCCCAGACGCCGTCCTGCAGCACCAGCTGGCCGATCCGCGCCTGGTCCTCGGCATGGATGAAGACGCCGCCGCCCCAGTGCCCGCCGCCGGAGACGCTCTGCATCCGGCGGCCGTCCACCTCGACCCAGCTGGTCTCGTAGCCATGCCATTCCCAGTCGGCGGAGGCGCCGACCGGCTGCATGATCCGCTCGGCGAAGACCTCCGGCAGCGGCCGGCCGAAGCGGCGCAGCAGCGCCAGCGCCAGGCGGTTGACCCGGACGTCGTTGTATTCCCAGTAGCCACCGGGCGGGTGGAGCGGCCGCGGCAGGCCCTTCCGCCCCTTGCCCTCGACCACCAGGTTGCGGCCGCGGTCGATCAGGTCGGACTTGCCGAACAGCGTGCCCTCCCATTCGGAGGTATTGGTCAGCAGGTGCCGCCAGGTGATGCCGGCATTCTGCGCCGAGTCGAACCCGCCGTCGTCCACCAGCTCCGCTACCCGCGCATCGAGGTCGGGGATCAGCCCGTCGTCCACCGCCAGCCCGGCCAGGATCGCCAGGTAGGATTTCGCCACGCTGAAGGTCATGTCGACCTGCCGCGTGTCGCCCCAGCGCGTCACCACCTCGCCGTGGCGCAGCAGCAGTCCGTTCGGCGCGCCGCGCGGCCGCACCGGGCCGAGGATGGCGTTGTCGGGCGGGCCCTCGAAGAAGCCGGCCTCGATATGCGCGCGGATGTCGCGCGGCCAGGGGGATTCGTGGGCGAGGGCGTAGCTTGCGGGATCGGGCATGGTGCTTCGATACGCCATGCGGCGGGCAAGGCAAGGTTGGGGCGGCAAAAGCATGTCCTCCCCAACCCTGTCTTCGCCGTCCGTGGGCCTGGCCCCCGCCGCGCGGCAGGTGCGAGACCAGCAAAGGCAGAGGTCGGTCCAGGGCGGATACCGCCTTCCTGGCCTTGCCTTCCCGCAACGGATGATTCCACCGTAACGCGATCTGCGTTAGACAGCGACACCCATCCCTTGGAGAGATCGCAGCGCATGCCGCAGGGCGACAGCATCAAGACGCCGCGCCGCGGCGGCCTCGGGGCCCGGCTGGCCGGGCTCATGCGTCCCCGCCCGCAGGCGCGGCTGCTGCCGCTGTCGCGCCTGGCCGAAGGCAACCGCGTCGCCACCGAAGCGGCGATCCGGGCGCTCGCCGGCGCCACGCCCTTCGCCGGCAACCTGCTGCTCTGCCGCGCGCTGGGCCGCTACAAGGTCTTCCTCGACGCCGCCGACCTCAGCTTCGCGCCGCATCTGGCGGCGGACGGCTACTGGGAATGGTGGACCACCCGCTTCCTCGCCAGCACCCTGCGGCCCGGCGAGCAGGTGATCGATGTCGGCGCCGGCATCGGCTACTTCACCCTGCTGATGGCCGACCTGGTCGGCCCGCAGGGCCGCGTCCTGGCGCTGGAGCCCAACCCGCAGGCCGCGGCGCTGCTGCGGCGCAACCTGCAGCTCAACGGCTTCGCCGGGCGCAGCAGCGTCGAGGAAGCGGCGGTGGCCGCCAGCGGCGGCCGGCTGCTGCGGCTGGCGGTGCCGCCGGGCAGCCCGCTCGACGCGCATCTGCTGCCGCAGGACCAGGACCCCGCCACGCCGCGGCCGGGCGAGGCGCCTGGCCGCCTGCTGGTGCGCGGCAGGCGGCTGGACGAGCTCGACGTCGGCGCGGTGGACTTCGTGCGGCTCGATGTCGGCGATGCGCTGGCGGCCGCCTGGGAGGGGATGCAGCGCCTGCTGGCGGAGCGCCCGGCGCTGCGGATGCTGCTGGGCTTCGAGCCGCACCGGATGGCGCAGCCGGCCGGGTTCCTCGACGCGGTCGCCGCGCGCTTCGCGCTGCGCCGGCTGCTGCCGGACGGCACGGCCACCGCCTGCACCGCGGCGGAGCTGCTCGGCGGCGGGCAGGCGACCCTGTTCCTGGCGAAGGCGGGCTGACTAGAGCGCGGTGGCTTGAGGCGGCATCGCCGAAAAGCCTGAATCGCGCGACCCGGCCGGCGCCAGGGCGTGATGCGTGGGCGAGGCCGGACGCCTCACGCTCTAGGCCCGCGCCGCCTGCCCGACCGGCGCCGGCCGCGCCCCCGGCAGCTCGATCTCGATCGCCAGGGTCGAGATGTCGCCGCCGCGGTCGAGCGCGACATTCACCTTGCCCGGGTCGATCGCCACGTAGCGGGCGACGACCGCGACCAGGTCCTGCTGCAGCCGCGGCAGGAAATCCTCCCGCGTGCGGCCGATGCGCTCATGCGCGAGCACGATCTGCAGCCGCTCCTTCGCCGCGGTGGCGCTGGGCGGTTCGGGCTTGCGGTTCGCGCGGAAGTAATCGAGCCAGCTCATCAGGCAGCCCTCCCCCCGAACAGGCGCCGCAGCAGGCCCGGCTTCTTGTCCGGCTCCAGGAAGCGGTGCGGCAGCTCCTGGCCGAGGAAGCGGGCGACGGCGTCCTTGTAGGCCTGGCCGGCGATGCTCTCGGAGTCCATGATCACCGGCGTGCCGGTGTTGGAGGCCTTCAGCACGCTCTCGTTCTCGGGGATCACGCCGAGCAGCGGGATCGCCAGGATCTCCCGCACGTCCTCCAGCTTCAGCATCTCGCCACGCTCGACCCGGTTGGGGTCGTAGCGGGTGACGAGGAGATGCTCCTTCACCTTGTCCCGCTTCTCCTCCGCCCGCTTCGACTTCGACTGCAGCACGCCGAGGATGCGGTCGCTGTCGCGGACGGAAGACACTTCCGGGTTGGTCACCACGATCGCCTGGTCGGCGAAGTAGAGCGCGAGCAGCGCGCCCTTCTCGATGCCGGCCGGGCTGTCGCAGAGGATGTAGTCGAAATCCTGGCCCAACTCCTCGATGATCCCGGCGACGCCTTCCTTGGTCAGCGCCTCCTTGTCCCGGGTCTGCGAGGCCGGGAGGATGGCCAGGCCCTCCACCCGCTTGTCGCGGATCAGCGCCTGGTTCAGCCGCGCCTCGCCCTGGATGACGTTGACGATGTCGAAGACCACGCGGCGCTCGACCCCCATGATGAGGTCGAGGTTGCGCAGCCCGACGTCGAAGTCGATCACCACGGTCTTCTTGCCCGCCTGGGCCAGCCCGGTCGCGATGGCGGCGCTGGTGGTGGTCTTGCCCACGCCCCCCTTGCCCGACGTCACGACGATCACCTGCGCCATCGACGCATCCCCCTGTTGCATCTTGTCCCCGACGACCGGCCCCGCCTTGGCGACGCCACGCCGGCGCTTACCCGAGCGGCGCAAACCGCATCTCCTCGCCGTCCAGCCGGACCTGCGTCGGCCGGCCGATCGGCGCATCCCCGAGCCCTTCGCGCACCGTGTAGAAGCCGGCGATGGCGATCAGCTCGGGGTCGAAATTCAGTGCGAAGATCCGCGCCTCGGCATCGTTCTGCGCGCCGGCGATCGCCCGGCCGCGCAGCGCCCCGTAGACATGGATGTTGCCGTCGGCGATGACCTCGCCGCCCGGGTTGACCGTCGCGGTGACGATCAGGTCGGCGCCCTCGGCATAGATCCGCTGGCCGGAGCGCACGGGCTCGGTCACCACCATGGCGCTGCGGCCGCTGCCCTGGACCACCACCGTCGGCGCGGCGGGCGGCGCGGCGGCGGGTGCCGGCGCGGGGCTGGCCGAGGCCGGCGGCGCGGCGGAGGCCGGCGGCATCGCCGTCTCGGGCGGCGCCTCGGCCTCCGGCTCGCGGCCGCCGACGGCGCGCAGCGGCGGCAGGCCGGCCGCGGTCGCCGCCTGGCGCATCGCCGGGCTGCCGCCGGTGGTGCCGATCGGCACGATCTCCAGCGCGTGCAGCCCCTCGACCAGGCCGCGGAAGTCCACCTCCTCGGGCGCTACGGCCAGGTCGGCGAGGCCGATGACGATCGGCGCGAAGCGCAGGAAGCCGGGGGCGCGGCGGAATTGGTCGCCGAGCGCGGGCAGCACCGTCTCCGGCCGCGGGTCGAGCAGGCGCAGCACCAGCAGGTTGAAGTTGCCGGCGCGTAGCCTGAAGGATTCCGGAAGGGACTGGGTGCTCAAGGCGCTCTCGGCTCGGCCACGCGGGCGGGGACTCGTTCGGGCCGGCGCAACGGCGCCGGCCTTGCCCCGTGCATAGCAGCGCGACCGCGGGCGGCGAAGCCCGAATGCATACCGTTGCCCGAGTCGAAGGCCGTTGCCGCCGCAGGCTCGGGCCGGGACTCGCCGGATCGGCATCGAAGGCGATAATGGGCGGCGCCAAACGGGAACCGCCATGCACCAGATGACCCTGCTGGAGCCCTTCCGGGCCCTGTTCTACGCGCCCTTCTACCTCGCCGAGTCGCTCGGCGCCTTCGCCCGCCAGGGCGTGGCGGTGGAGCTGGTGACCGCCGGCACCACCGATGCCGCCTGCGCCAGGCTGCTGGCCGGCGAGGCCGACCTCGCCTGGTCCGGGCCGATGCGGCCGATGCTGCTGCGGAGCCAGGACCCCGCCTGCACCCTGCGCAGCTTCTGCGCCGTGGTGATGCGCGACCCCTTCCTGCTGCTGGGGGCGGCGCCGCGCCCGGGCTTCCGGATCGAGGACCTGCCCGGCCTCAGGCTCGGCCTGGTGTCCGAGGTGCCGACGCCCGTCTGGTGCCTGCGCGGCGACCTCGCGGCGCGCGGCATGGACTGGGCGGCGCTGGAGACGGTCACCGACCAGGGCATGGCGGCGAATGCCGAGGCCGTTGTCGCCGGCCGGCTCGACCTCGCCCAGATGTTCGAGCCCTTCGCCTGCCGCGTCGAGGATGCCGGCGGCGCGGTCTGGCACGCCCAGGCCAGCCGCGGCCACACCGCCTATACCGCCTTCTATGCGACCGAGGCCGGGATCGCCGCCAGGCGCGAGCCGCTGCAGGCCATGATCCGGGCGATGGCCGAGGCACTGGCCTTCATCCGCAACGCGCCGGCCGAGGAGGTCGCCGCCCGCATCGCCCCGCGCTTCCCGGACGTCCCCGCCGCGCACCGCCTGCGCGCCATCGCCCGCTACCAGGCGCTGCAGTTGTGGGATGCCGGGCCGCACTTCCCGCAGGCGGCCTTCGAGACGCTGGGCCGCGCCATGCTGGCCGCGGGCGCCATCGGCCACATCCCGGCCTTCGCCGATTGCGTCGACAACGCGCTGGTCGAGGAGGCGCTAGCATGAGCGCGAAGCAGCCGGTGGGGACCCGCGCGGACTACCGCTGGTTCACCGAGATCCCGACGCGCTGGATGGACAACGACGTCTACGGCCACGTCAACAACGTCACCTATTATTCCTGGATCGACACCGCGGTGGCGCAGTTCCTGATCGCCAACCAGGTGCTCGACCTCGGCGCCAGCACCGAGGTCGGTCTCGTGGTCGAGACCCAGTGCCGCTACTTCGCGCCGATCGCCTTCCCCGACCTGGTCACCTGCGGGGTGCGCTGCGGCCGGCTCGGCGGGTCCTCGATCCGCTACGAGATCGGCATCTTCCGCAACGCCGAGGACCGGGCGAGCGCCGAGGGCCATTTCGTCCATGTCTACGTGGCGCGGGCCGAGCAGACCCGCACCGTGCCGGTCCCCGCCCGGCTGCGCGAGGCGGCGACGCGGCTGCTGCTGCCGCCGGGCTGAACGGGGTGGACGCCCACCGGCTGCGGCTGGTCCTGCTCGCCTGGCCGGCGGCCGGGCTGGCGCTCGGTCTGCCGCTGCTGTGGGCGGCGCCCGATGTCGCCGGCCTGGCCTTCGCCTTGGCTACGCTGCCGGTGCTGGCGGTCCTGCTGCGCGACATCGCCCGCGGCCTGCGGCGCGGCGAGGCCGGGCTCGACCTGCTGGCGGCGCTGGCGATGGCCGTGGCCCTGGGCCTGGGGGAATCGCTGGCCGCCGCCGTCGTCGCCCTGATGTTCGCCGGCGGCAGCTTCCTCGAGGACTACGCCCGCGCGCGGGCCCGGCGCGAGATGACCGCCCTGCTCGCCCGCCAGCCGCGCCGCGCCGCCCGGCTGGGGCCGGCTGGGCTGGAGGAGGTGCCGATCGAGGCGCTCCGCCCCGGCGACCGCGTGCTGGTCCGCCAGGGCGAGGTGGTGCCGGTCGACGGCCATGCGCTGGGGCCCGCCGTGCTCGACACCGCGGCGCTGACCGGGGAGGCGATCCCGGTCCGCGCCGCCGCCGGCGACCCGGTGCTGTCCGGCGCCGGCAATGCCGGCGAGGCCTTCGCGCTGGCGGCCGAGCGCAGCGCCGGCGACAGCACGCTGGCCGGCATCATCCGGCTGGTGGAGCAGGCCCAGGCCAGCCGGGCGCCGATGGCGCGGCTGGCCGACCGCTGGGCGCTGGGCTTCCTCGGCGTGAGCCTGCTGATCGCCGGCGCCGCCTGGCTGCTCTCGGCCGATCCGCGTCGGGTGCTGGCGGTGCTGGTGGTGGCGACCCCCTGCCCGCTGATCCTGGCGGTGCCCGTCGCGCTGATCGCCGGCCTGTCGCGCGCCGCCCGTGCCGGCGTGCTGGTGAAGAGCGGCGCGGCGCTGGAGATGCTGGCGCGGGTCAGGGTCCTGATGCTGGACAAGACCGGCACCTTGACCGAGGGCCGGGTCCGGCTGCTGGCGACGCTCCCGCGGGGCGGCATGGCCCCCGGGGAGTTGCTGCGCCTCGCCGCCTCGCTCGACCAGGCGAGCGCCCATCCGGTCGCCATGGGCCTGGTCGAGGCGGCCCGGGCGGCGGGCCTCGCACTGGCGCTGCCGCAGGATGTGCACGAGGACGCCGGCGCCGGCATCGCCGGGCTGGTGGAGGGGCGCGCGGTGGCGCTCGGCGGTGCCGGCTTCGTCGCGGCGCATGGCTGGCCGGACGCGGCCAAGGCCCGGGACGGCCAGGCGCCGGGCGCGCTGCGGGTGCTGGTCACGGTGGATGGCGCCCCGGCCGGGCTGCTGGTGCTCGCCGACCCGCCGCGGCCGGAGGCGGCGGCGAAGCTGGCGACGGTGCGGGCGGCGGGGATCCGGCGGATCGTCCTGCTCTCGGGCGACCGCGCCGCGGTCGCCGAGGCGGTCGGGGCGAGCCTCGGCATCGACACCGTGCTGGCGGAGCGCAGCCCGGCCGAGAAGGTCGCCGCCGTGCTGCGGGAGAAGCCGCAGGGCCCGGTGCTGATGCTGGGCGACGGGGTGAACGACGCGCCGGCGCTGGCCGCGGCGGATATCGGCGTCGCCATGGGCGCGCGCGGGGCGGCGGCCAGCGCCGAGGCGGCGGATGCGGTGGTGCTGGTCGACCGGATCGACCGGCTGGCCGAGGCCATGCGCATCGCCCGCCGGGCGCGCGGCATCGCCTTGCAGAGCGTGGCCGTCGGGATCGGGTTGTCGGTGCTGGGAATGCTGGCGGCCGCGGCCGGCTGGCTGACGCCGGTGCAGGGCGCCCTGCTGCAGGAGGCGATCGACGTGGCGGTGATCCTCAACGCGCTGCGGGCGTTGCGCGGGTAGCGCACGGCAGGCGTTGCGCGGGTCGCGTACCTGGCGGCGTTGCGCGGGTCGCGTACCTGGCGGCGTTGCGCGGGTAGCGCACGGCGGGCGTTGCGCGGGTCGCGCACCTGGCGGCGTCGCGCGGGTCGCGGCGGGCTTGCTGGCAGGCCCGGGCGCGGCCATGACGAGGCATCCGTGGGAGCGAAACCGATGCCCGAGATCAAGCGCCTGGCCATTCTCGACGACTACCAGGGCGTCACCCTGCGACTTGGCCCCTGGGACCGGCTGCCCGCCTCCATCCAGGTCGAGCAGTACCGCGACACCGTCACCGGCCCGGCGCTGCTGGCGCGGCTTGCCCCCTGCGACGCCATCCTGGCGATGCGGGAGCGCACCCCCTTCCCCCGCGCGCTGATCGAGCAATTGCCGAACCTGAAGCTGCTCATCACCACCGGTGGCCGCAACCGGGGCATCGACCTCGAGGCCTGCGCCGAGCGTGGCATCACCGTCTGCGGCACCACCTCCTTCGCCCACCCGACCGTGGACCTGACCTGGGGGCTGATCCTGGCGCTGGCCCGCCGCATCCCGGAACAGGAGGCGGCGCTGCGGGCCGGCCGCTGGCAGGTGGCGCTGGGCGCGACGCTGGAAGGCAAGACGCTGGGCTGCATCGGCCTGGGCAACCTCGGCAGCCGGGTCGCCAAGGTGGGTGCCGCCTTCGGGATGGATGTCGTCGCCTGGAGCCAGAACCTGACGCCGGAGAAGGCCGCGGCGGCCGGGGCGAAAGCGGTGAGCAAGGAGGAATTGCTGGCCACCGCCGATGTGGTGACCCTGCACCTGATCCTGTCGGACCGCTCGCGCGGCATCATCGGCGCCGCCGACCTCGCCCGGATGAAGCCCTCGGCGGTGATCGTCAACACCAGCCGCGGGCCGCTGATCGACCAGCCGGCGCTGATCGCGGCACTCAAGGATGGCCGCATCGCCGGCGCCGGCATCGATGTCTACGACCAGGAGCCGTTGCCGCGGGACCACCCGATCCTGGCCGCGCCCAACACCGTGCTGACGCCGCATCTGGGCTACGTGACCGAGGAGAACTACCGCGCCTATTTCGCCGGCGCGGTGGAGGCGGTGGAGGGCTACCTGGCGGGCAGGCCGGTGCGGGAATTGCGCGCCGGCTGAGCAGGACTGCCCACCCCCTGGGCGGCGCGGTCGCCGCGCAGGGGAAGGCGAAGGCCTGGCCGGCGGCACGGCCGTTGCATCCCGCGGCACGACTTCAGACCCGCCCGGGAGGCCCAAGCCGATGACCCTCACCCGCCGCAGCATGCTGGCGACGACGCTCGCCGCCGGCGCCGCCGGCCTGGCCGCTCCCGCGGTCCACGCCCAGGGCGTCACCGTGAAGATGGGCGCGCTGCGCCTGATCCACTCGATCGCCCCCTTCCTGTACGACCGCTTCCAGCCGGACGGGGTGAGGATCGAGGTGATCGCCTTCGAGAGCCCGACCGAGGCGAAGAACGCGGTGGTGACCAGGTCGGTCGACTTCGCCGCCTTCGGCGTCGCCGCCGGCATCCTCGGCGCCGCGGCGCGCGAGCCGGTGACCCTGGTGGGGTCCTGCTGCGACCGCGGCATGGCGGTGGTCGCCCGCAAGGACGGCAACATCCAGAAGCTGGCGGACCTGAAGGGCAGGAAGGTCGGCATCTGGCCCGGCTCGACGCAGGAGGTCTTCATCCTGGAGCGCCTGCGGATGGAGGGCATGACCATCCGCGACATCCAGCCGATCCGCGTCTCCTTCAGCGAGATGGCGATCGCGCTGGCCCGCGGCGATGTCGAGGCCTATGTCGGCGCCGAGCCCGGCCCCGGCGTCTCGGTCTCCTCCGGCATCGGCAAGATCGTCGAGTACCCCTACTCGACGCCGATGGGCTCGCTGAACATGGTCTTCGGCTGCCATGCCGAGACCGTCGCCCAGCGCCCCGACCTGGTGCGGACCATGCTGCGGGTGCACCGCCGGGCCAGCGAGTTCGGCATGGCGAACCGCGACGTGACGATCGAGACCGCCGTCGCCAAGCTCGGCATGAAGCGCGAGGCGCTGGAGGTCAGCCTGCCGAATGTCGAGCTGAACTGGCAGATGACGCCGGAGATGCTGACCCGGGCCAAGACCTATGCCGAGCACATGCTCAGCCTGAAGCAGATCCGCGCTTTGCCCGACTTCAATACCTTCTTCGAGCCGAAATTCTCCGACGAGCTGGCGAAGTCGGCGGCATGAGCGCAGTCGCCGGGCGGGGCCTCTCGCCCCGCCAGGCGCTGCTGGCGGTGGCCGCACCGGTGCTGGGCCTGCTGGCCTGGCACCTGACCACCAGCGGCCGCGCCTTCAGCCTGATCCCGCCGCCCTGGGATGTGGCGGTGCAGTGGTGGGACCTGGCCTTCGGCGGGGTCTGGGACGACCTCTATTCGGCGACCCTGCTGGACCATACCCTGGCCAGCCTGAGCCGGGTCTATGGCGGCTTCGCCCTGGCCGCGGTCGTCGCCCTGCCCTTGGGGATGCTGATCGGCCGGATCGCCCTGGTGCGCGACCTGCTCGACCCCTCGCTGCAGATCCTGCGGCCGATCCCGGTGACCGCCTGGCTGCCGCTGGCGATGATCGTCTTCGGCATCGGGCCGCGATCGGCCTTCTTCCTGGTCTTCCTCGGCGCCTTCTATCCCATCCTGCTGAACACCGTCTTCGGGGTCCGCAGCGTCGAGGGCCGGCTGTTCGAGGCCGCGGCGATGCTGGGCGTGAACGCCCGGGCGATCTTCTGGAAGGTGGTGCTGCCGGCCTCGCTGCCCTCGATCTTCACCGGGCTGCGCTTAGGCCTCGGCTTCGCCTGGGTGGTGATCGTGGTGGGCGAGATGACCGGGGTGCAGACCGGGCTCGGCGCCATCATCATGGAGGCGCGGCAGCTCTCCCGCACCGAGATCGTCATCGCCGGCATGGTGACCATCGGCCTGCTCGGCTTCGTCTCGGACCAGGTGGTGCAGCTGCTCGGCCGCCGGCTGCTGCGCTGGAGCCCGCAACATGGATGACCTCTCCGCGGCGGTGGCGCCGGCGCGCACCATGCTGCCGATCCTCGACATCCAGCATGTCACCAAGCGCTTCGCCTTCGGGACGGAGGCGATCACCGCGCTGTCGGATGCCTCGCTGCGGATCGAGCGGGGCGAGTTCATCTGCCTGATCGGCCCCTCCGGCTGCGGCAAGTCCACCCTGCTGCGCATGGTCGGCGGCTTCGAGACGGCGACCGAGGGCGCGCTGCTGATGTGGGGCAAGCCGGTCCCCGGGCCCGGCCCCGACCGCGGCATGGTGTTCCAGGACTACGGGCTCTTCCCCTGGCTGACGGTGACGCAGAATGTCGGCTTCGGCCCCGCCGCGCGCGGCCGGCCGAAGGCCGAGGTGGCGGCGACCGCGAGGCGCTTCGTCGACACCGTCGGGCTGACCCGCTTCGCCGATGCCTACCCGCACCAGCTCTCGGGGGGGATGAAGCAGCGCGTCGCCATCGCCCGGGTGCTCGCCAACGACGCCGAGGTGGTGCTGATGGACGAGCCCTTCGGCGCGCTCGACGCCTTCACCCGCGAACGGCTGCAGGAGGAGCTGCTGGAGATCTGGGCGCGGACCAGGCTGACGGTGATCTTCGTCACGCATGCGATCGAGGAGGCGATCATCCTCGCCGACCGGGTGGTGGTGATGTCGCCCGGCCCGGGGCGGATCGTCGCCGACGAGCGCATCGCGCTGGCCCGGCCGCGCGACCCGACCTCGCCCGAGTTCAACGCGCTGCGGCGGCATCTCTCGGCGCTGCTGGGCGGGCATCATTGAGGGATGGTCGCGCGCGTCGTGCCCCTGCCGGCATGGCTCGCCCCGTGCATCCCGGGTGCGCGGCGGCCAGGGATCGCCGGGTCGGGCCCGGCCATGACGGCGAGGTGGGCCTGCCCGCGGTGCCGGTGCTAGCGTCCCGCCGCCGCAGCCGGGGTTCCGCCGATGTCCATCCGCATTCTCGCCGTCTCGCAGCATCCCGCGCTCGCGCCGCTGGTCGCGGGCTGGCTGGTCGAGGCCTTCGGCCGGCCGGGCGGGCGCACGGTGGAGCAGACCACCGCGCTGATCCTGGCACCGCCGAAGGGGCCGGAGGAGAGCTTCGTGCTGTTCGACGGCGAGACGCCGGCCGGCACGGCCAGCCTGGCGCATGACGACCTCGACAGCCGCCCCGACCTCACCCCCTGGCTGGCCGGCGTCTATGTCCCGCCGGCATTCCGCGGCCGCGGCCATGCCGGCGCGCTGGTGCGGCATGTCGAGGGCGCGGCGCGCGCCGCGGGCGTCGGCACGCTCTGGCTCTACACCTGGACCGCGGCGCCGCTCTATGCCCGGCTCGGCTGGGTCGAGGCGGGGCGGGAGATCGAGCCCAAGCGCAACCTTCAGGTGGTGCTGATGCGCCGCGACCTGGCCGGAGCCCCTGCATGACGCATTACCCGATGGCCGATTTCTGGGCCGGCGCGACGCCGGACCAGCGCGACGCCGCCTATGACAACACCCGCGCCGTCGCCGACAGCGCCGCGCTGATCGCCGCGCGCAACGCGGCCTCGGCAGCCTTCCGCGCGACGCGGCCGCAGCACCTGGACCTGGCCTATGCGGCCGGTGATCGGTGCAGGTGGGACCTCTTCCCGGCGCGGGAGCCGGGCGCGCCCTGCCTCGTCTTCGTCCATGGCGGCTACTGGCAGCGCAACCGGCGGGAGGATTTCTGCGCGCTGGCCGAGGGCGCGCTCGCCCGCGGCTGGTCGGTCGGCTTCCCCGGCTACACCCTGGCGCCCGAGGCCTCGCTGACGCGGATCGTGGCCGAGGTCCACGCCGCGCTCGACTGGCTGCAGGCCGAAGGCCCGGCGCATGGCGTCGCCGGGCGCGTGGTGCTGTCCGGCTGGTCGGCGGGCGGGCACCTGGTCGGCGCCTGCGTCGGCCATCCGGCGGTCACGGCCGGCCTCGCCATCTCCGGCATCTTCGAGCTGGCGCCGATCCGCGACACGTATCTGAACGACAAGCTGCAACTGACCGAGGCGGAGATCGCGGCGCTGTCGCCGCTGCGCCGGCCGATGGTAGGCAAGCCCATGGCCATCGCCTATGGCAGCGCCGAGCTGCCGGAGCTGCGCCGCCAGTCGCGCAAGTTCCACGCGGCGCGGGCCGAGGCGCATCTGCCCGGGCCGCTGGTCCCGGTCTCCGGCGCCGACCATTTCCGCATCCTCGACGCGCTGCGCGCCCGGGATGGCGAGTTGCTGTGCGCCGCGGCCGCCCTGCTGGAATACCCGGCATGAGCGCGCCCGGGGCCTTCACCCTGCCCGCGCTGGCCGGCTTCTACGCCGCCGGCGGCAGCCCCGTGGCGGTCGCCGATGCGGCGCTGGCAAGGATCGCCGCCTGGGACGACCCGGCGCTGTTCCTCGCCCGCGTCCCGCCCAATGCGGTGCGGGCCCGCGCCGCGGCGCTGGCGGCGGAGGGGCCGCGGGGCCGTGCCCTGTTCGGCGTGCCCTTCGTGGTGAAAGACAACATCGACGTCGCCGGCCTGCCGACCACGGCGGCCTGCCCCGACTATGCCCATACCCCCGCCGAGGACGCGCCGGTGGTGGCCCGGCTGCTGGCCGCCGGCGCCATCCTGCTGGGCAAGGTCAACCTCGACCAGTTCGCCACCGGGCTGAACGGCACCCGCAGCCCGCATGGCACGCCGCGCAACCCGGTGGTGCCGGACTGCATCCCGGGCGGCTCCTCCTCCGGCTCCGCCACCGCGGTCGCGGCTGGGATCGCCGCCTTCTCGCTCGGCACCGACACCGCCGGGTCGGGCCGGGTGCCGGCGATGGTCAACAACATCGTCGGCCTCAAGCCGAGCCTCGGCCTGGTGCCGACGCAGGGGGTGGTGCCGGCCTGCCGCTCGCTCGACGTCGTCTCGGTCTTCGCCCTCACCGTGGCCGATGCGGCGGCGGTGCTGGAGGTCATGGCGGGGCCGGCGCCGGCCGACCGCTATTCGCGCGCGGCGCCGGCGGGCTGGCGCGCGGCGGCGGCGCCGCAGCCGGCATGGCGGCTGGCGGCCCCCCTGGCGGAACAACTGGTCTTCGACAGCCCCGACGATGCCGCGCTCTACGACGCCGCCCTGGCCCGCGCCGCGGCGCTGGGCGGCACGGTGGCCCGCGTCGACATCGCGCCCTTCCTGGCGATCGCCCGGCGGCTGTACGAGGGCGCCTGGGTGGCGGAACGGACCGCCGCGCTGCGCGACCTGCTGGCGGCGAAGCCCGCGGCGATCCACCCGGTCACCCGCGGCATCCTGGAGGCCGGCCTGCCCAGGCTGACCATCGACGCCTGGGACGACTTCCACGCCGCCGCCGAGGCGCGCCGCCTGGCCCGCGCGCTGTTTGCCGGGACCGACATCCTGCTGCTGCCGACCGCGCCGGGGACGCCGACGCTGGCCGACCTGGCGGCGGAGCCGGTCGCGGCCAACAGCCGGCTCGGCACCTACACCAACTTCGTCAACATCTGCGACCTCGCGGCGCTGGCCGTGCCCGCCGGCTTCCGCGCCGACGGACGGCCGGCCGGCATCACCCTGGTCGGGCCGGCCTTCGCCGAGGCGCGGCTGGCCGGGCTGGGCGCGGCGCTGCATGCGGTGGCCGGCGTCACGCTGGGGGCCACCGGCGCGGCCACGCCGCCGCCCCCTGCCCCGCCGGCGCTGGCGCCGGACGAGATTCCGCTGCTGGCGATCGGCGCCCACATGGCCGGGCTGCCGCTGAACCCGCAGGTGCTGCGGCATGGCGGGCGGTTCGTCACCGCCGCCCGCACCGCGCCGCTCTACCGCTTTTTCGACCTCGGCAACCGGCCCGGCCTGGTGCGGGTGGCCGAGGGCGGCGTCGCCATCGCCGGCGAGGTCTGGGCCTTCCCGGCCGCCTCCATCGGTCCCTTCCTGGCGGAGATCCCGCCGCCGCTCGGCTTCGGCCGGGTGACGCTGGAGGATGGCTCGACGCCGCTCGGCTTCCTCTGCGAGGCGGCGGGCGTCATCGGCGCGCCGGACATCTCCGCCACCGGCGGCTGGCGCGCGCATATCAAGGCGAAGGAACAGGGTTGATGGACGTCGATATCCCCGAGGTGCTGGCCGAGATGCGGGCCATGTTCGCCGAATACGAGCGGGCGCTGATCTCGAACGACGTCGCCGTGCTGCAGGAGCTGTTCCGCAAGGATGCCCGCACCCTGCGCTACGGCCCGGCCGAGAACCTGCTGGGCTGGGAGATGATCGCCGCCTTCCGCGCCGGGCGATCGCCGGTCGGGCTGGAACGCAGGCTGCAGAACACGGTCATCACCACCTACGGGCGCGACTTCGCCACCGCGAACACGGAATTCCTGCGCGGCGCGCGGCATGGCCGGCAGAGCCAGACCTGGGTGCGCTTCCCGGAAGGCTGGCGGATCGTCGCGGCGCATGTGTCGCTGATGCCGGAGGCGTAGGAAGCAAGGCTGGGGAGACGGTATTCTCCCCAGACCCCTCATCTATTTCCGTGGGTTGGCAATCGCCGCGCGGCAGGTGCCAAGCCCACGAAAAGGCAGGGTGGGGCCTGGGGAGGGAATACTTTTCCCTCCCCGGTCTTGCCTACCCTGCCAGGAACCGCGCCGCCGCATCGCCGAGGATGCGCACGCACAGCGCCAGGTCCTCCTCCTTCGTATCCTCCGCCCAATGATGGCTAATGCCGCCGATGGACGGCGTGAACAGCATCGCCACCGGCATGGCGCGGGCCATGTACTGCGCGTCGTGCCCCGCCCCGGACGGCATCCGCTGCCAGCGGCCGGGCGCCAGGCTCTCCGCCGCCGCGTCCAGCGCCGCCATCATCGCCGCATCGCAGGGCGCCGGCAGCGACTTGCTGACATTGACCAGCGTCGCCGTGGTGCGCTCGCGCCGGTTGCTCTCCTGCACGCAGGCGCGGAGGCACCGCTCCATGCGGTCCAGCACCGCGACGTCGATGTCGCGGAACTGGAACAGGATGTCGGCGCGGCCGGGGATGATGCTCGGCGCGCCGGGCTCGACCGCGATGCGGCCGCAGGTCCAGGTGCTGCGCTCGCCGCAGACTTTCGGGAATTCCTGGTCGATCATCGCCAGCAGCCGCACCGCGGCCAGGCCCGCGTCGCGCCGCTCCGCCATGGTGGTGCCGCCGGCATGGTCCTGCATGCCCTCGATGGTGATGCGCCACTGCCAGATGGCGACGATGCCGGTCACCACGCCGGCCTGCAGCCCGGCCTGCTCCAGCTGCGTCCCCTGCTCGATATGCATCTCGAAGAAGCCCTTGTGGCGCCCCTTCTCCAGTTCCATCCGCGGCTTGCCCGCCAGGCCGGCGGCGGCCAGCGCGTCGCGCAGCGGCGTGCCGTCGGTGCGGTTGCGGCTGCGGTCGATCTCGTCATCCGGCAGCAGGCCGAGGATCGAGCGGCTGCCGAGGAAGCCGCCCTCGAAATGCCCTTCCTCGTCGGCGAAGGCGACCACGTCCACCGGCAGCCCGGCCCGGGCGAGCGCCAGCCCGGCGACCACGCCGAGCGCGCCGTCCAGCCAGCCGGCATAGTTCTGCGTCTCGATATGGCTGCCCGCCAGCAGATGCGGCCCGGCACCGGTGTGGCGGCCATAGACGTTGCCGATGCCGTCGATCGCGGGCTCGAGGCCGATCTCCGCCATGCGCTCCATCAACCAGCGCCGGCTTTCCATGTCCTCGGGCGAATAGGTCGGCCGGTGCACGCCGGTCTTGTACTCGCCGATCCGGCGCAGCGTGTTCAGGTCTGCCAGGAAGCGGTCGGCGTCGATCTGCGGCATGGGGCCTCGTCCGGATGCGGAGCCGGGATGCTGCCGCAGTGCAGCAAGCCGCGCCAGGGCCTAACCTTCGCCAGGGCCTAGCCTTCGACGGTGATGCGCGCCTCCCGCACCACCTTGGACCAGCGCGTGCGCTCGGCAGCGAGGTATTCGGCGAAGCGGGCCGGGCCATGGCCAAGCAGGCTGAACCCGTTGGTGCGCAGCGTCTCGACGAAGTCGCCGCCGAGGACCGCCGCCACCGCGGCATCCAGCGCCTCGGCGATGGCGGGCGGCGTGCCGGGCGCGGCGAGCAGGCCGATCCAGGCATCGGCGACCACCGGCAGCCCAGCCTCGGTCAGCGCCGGCAATTCCGGCACCAGCGGGAAGCGCTGCGCGCTGGCCACCGCCAGCATGGTGCTGCGGCTGCGCTGCGGCTGGGCGACGGCGACCGGGACGATGCCGCAATCCACCTGGTCGGCGGTCACCGCCAGGATCGCCGGCCCGGCCCCGGCATAGGGCACATGGGTCAGCTCGATCCCGGCGGCGAGCCGGATGGACTCGCCGGCGGCGTGGGAGACGGTGGCGACGCCGTAGGAGCCATAGGTCAGCGAGGGCTTCGCCGCCCGCGCCCTGGCAAGGAACTGCGCCAGGTTCGCCGCCCCGAGCCCGGGCCGGGCGACGAGGGCCATGACCACCGCGGCGATGCCGGTGACCGGGACGAAGGCGGCGGCGTCGAAGGGCAGCTTCGGGTTGGCGGCCGGCAGCACGGTATGCGTATCGGCGGTGGCCAGGATCAGCGCATGGCCATCCGCCGGGGCGCCGAGCAGCGCCTGGCTGGCGACCACGCCGCTGCCGCCGGGGCGGTTCTCGATCACCAGCGGCTGGCCGAGCCGGTCGCCGAGCCGCTGGGCGATCAGCCGGGCCAGCATGTCGGTGGCGCCACCGGGCGGGAAAGGCACGATCACCCGCCCGGGCGGCTCGGCCGCCAGGCCGGCTGGGCCCTGGCAGGACGGGACAGGAGGGCCGGCAGGGCGGCGAGCGCCGCCAGCCGTCGGCGGGTGATGATCCTGGACATGCGGTTCGCTCCCCTGGCCCGGCGGCCCGATGGACCGTGACGCTGCCGGTTCGGCCCTGCGGCGTCAAAGCCGGAGGACGAGTCGAGGCCTCCGCCAGGGAATTCCAATCGCGATCAGGAGAGGCGAGGCTTGCAAGGCCAGGTTGCATCACCGGTTATCGTCACGTTAGCGTTAGATATAAAACCAAAGAATTCACCGGGATAGGAGCAATCGCGCCTTCCGGCAGCGGCGAATTACAAGATTTTTATCTGTTACAAAATCGTTATTAACACGCTTAAATTTGGCCGTTGCACATGGGGTTTGACGCGGAAGTGTCACGATCTCCCGGGATCGTTTTGGTATTAATGTCTACAATGAACCAGTAAATCAACCGGTAAGTTCATGCCCAACACGTGACAACCGCGCCAACACAAAGAGCTCGTTGCGCTTGCAGACTCGCGCAGCGGCTTAGATACTTGGCGGGCTATGCAACTCACGAATGTCCAGGGTGCGGGACCGATCGCGCCATCCATCCAAATCCTGTCTCCCAGCGCCACGCTGGTGGACGCCCACGCGCGGGAGGACCTGCCCCCCGCCCTGCTCGCCATGATGATGACGGCGAACCGGATCATGGCCACCGAAGCGGTCCGCGCCGTCCCCGACGGCCGGCTCACCCCGCCGCAGTTCCGCATCCTCAACTACCTGCTGGTGGCGCCCGGCGCCTCGCTCTCCGAAGTCGCCGCCTATCTCGGTGTCCGCCTCCCCACCGCCTCGGTCATGCTCGTGAAGCTCGCCGCCGAGGGCTATGTGATCCGCAGCCGTCACCCCACCTCGCGCCGCCGCATGCAGCTTGTCCTCACCGAACGCGGCCAGGAGGTCACCACCTCGGTCCGCACCGCGCTCTTCGCCCGGCTGCGCAGCGGGCTCGACCGGCTGGAGCAAGCCGAACGGAAGGTGCTGGAGGAAGCCATGCCGGCGCTCCGCCGCCTCTTCGCCCAGGTATGACCGAACCGCCGGAGCGAGGCATGCCCGGCCCCCTCCCCGGCGGCCGTCCGCGGTCGGGCAGCTCAGTCGTCGATGATCGCCACCGCCCGGGTCCAGCCGGCCGAGCCGCGATGCACCTTCACCGGGAAGCAGACCACCTGGAAGCCGTCCGCCGGCAAGGCCTCCAGGTTGCTCAGCTTCTCCAGATGCGAATAGCCGATCTCCCGCCCGGCCCGGTGGCCTTCCCAGATCAGCCCGGCATCGCCGGTCGCCTCCACGCGGCGCCTGGTATGGCTGAAGGGCGCGTCCCAGGACCAGCCATCGGTCCCGACCAGGCGGATGCCGCGCTCCAGCAGCCAGAGCGTCGCTGCCTTGCCCATGCCGCAGCCGGCATCGATGAAGTCCTCCTCGCCGTAGCGGCTGCCGGCCCGGGTGTTCACCACGACGATCTCGAGCGGCTTGAGCACATGCCCGATCCGCTTCAGCTCCGCCTCCACGTCGCCCGGCTGCACCACGTAGCCGTCCTCGAAATGCCGGAAGTCCAGCTTCACGCCGGGGTTGTGGCACCACTCCAGCGGCACCTCGTCGATCCGCCAGGACGGCTCGCCGCCGGGCACCAGCCGCTCGTTCATCCGGGAGAAGTAGTGGTAGGGCGCATCCAGGTGGGTGCCGTTGTGGGTGCTGATGTTCACCCGCTCCACCGCGGCGTATTCCCCCTCCGGCAGCGCCTCGACCGGGACGCCCATATAGGCCGCCATGCGCGGCGCCGACTGGTGGTGATCGACGTACTCGATCTGCGGCAGCATCTCCGGCGGGTCGGACCGGATGCCGGCCTTGAGCGCGACCGAGATGTCGATGAAGCGGCGTGCCATCCTGTTTCCTCCGCGGCGGCCGGCGCGGCGGCCGGCCCGGTTCTCCCGGGCGGCGAGCCTGGACCGGAAGACGCGGATCGGTCCAGGGGCGGCGGCAAGGCGCGAGGCCATGCTTTCCCGCCCCGGACGCGCCGCGCTCAGTCCCGCTCCGGCGCCTGCAGCCCCAGCATCCGGCGCAGCAGGATGAAGGCCGCCTCGCCGGAGAAGGGCTTCGGCAGCACCAGCATGTCGCGGAACCGCGCCGGCAGGACCGAGGCCGCGTCGTAGCCGGTGGTGAAGGCGACCGGCACGCCGCGCGCCGCCGGCAGGTCGGCCGCCGGGTAGACCAGGACACCATCGAGGTCGATGTCGAGCCGCGCCGCGTCCAGCCGCTCGGTCCGCGCCAGCCGCATCGCCTGCTCCAGGCTGCCGGCCGGGCCGACGATCTCGATGCCGGCGCTGTCGAGCGCGGCTTCCAGCGCCATCGCCGCCAGCATCGAATCCTCCACCATCAGCACCCGGCGGCCACGCAGGCCGGCCGCGGCCGCGGCCGCCTTCGGCGGGGCCGGCGCCGGGGCCAGCAGCGGCACCACCAGGCTGGCATCACTCGATCCGGTAGCGCAGCCCTTCGGGTTGGAATTCCAGCGCCACCCCGCCGCCGATCTCCTTGGCCAGGCCGCGCTCGATCACCGTCGTGCCGAAGCCGCGCCGGGCCGGCGGCGCCACGGTCGGTCCCTCCGTCTCCTCCCAGTCGACCAGCGCCCGTTCGCCCTCCAGTCGCCACGCGACCCGCAGCCGGCCATCCGGCACCGACAGCGCGCCGTACTTCATCGCATTGGTGGCCAGCTCGTGCAGCGCCAGGCTGAGCGCCAGCGCGGCCCTGGGCTTGAGCCGCAGGTCCGGCCCCGCCATCAGCACGCGGGCGGCACCCGCCCGGTGGTGCCGCGATGCGCCCGCCACTCCTCGTCCACCAGGGCCCGCAGCCCGGCGCCTTCCCAGCGGCTGCGGGCCAGCCGGCTGTGCGCCTGGGCCATGGCCTGCAGCCGCTGGCTGAACTCGGGCATGAGGCTGTCGAGCGACATGGCGTTGCCGCCCGTGGTGCGGGCCAGGGACTGGATGCCGGCCAGGGTGTTCCTCACCCGGTGGTCCAGCTTGGCCATCAGGAACTCCTGCCGCTCGCAGGGCTTGCCGCGCCCGCGCGCGACCTCGTCCAGGCGCCGCAGGACCACGTCCAGCCGCGACGCGCGCAGCGCCCGGGCCGTCTCCACCTCCACCGCGGTCCAGGGCCGGGCGCGGCCGCGCACCGTCTCGCGCCAGGCGGCGAAGCTGCCACGCGGCGTCAGCCGGGCGCCGTCCGGCCCGGTCTCCACCGGCTTGGCCGGATCGCCGGCCCAGGCGACGGTCTGCCGCACTTCCGGACGGAACCAGATGATGGAGTCGCGCGGATCGCGCGACACCGCCAGGACCAGCGCGCCGCTGGCGACCTCGGCGAATTCCTCCGCCGGTGGATAGACCTCGGGCAACCGGTTGAAGGCGACCACGCCCTCGTTCGCCCGCTCGCCGAGCCAGGCGGCCAGCGCCCGCACCGCCGGCTCCCCCGGCACGCGGCCGGCCGCGGCGTAGCGGCCCTCAATCAGCAGCGCCACGCCGTCCCTGGCGAGGAAGTCGGCCAGGTTCGGCTGGTTGCGGAGCAGCCCGTGCGCCAGGTCGGTCTCGCGCGCCATGACCTGCACCAGCGCCTCGTGCACATCGCGCTGGCGGCGGCGCCAGGACGGCCCCGTATAGCAACGCCGGCAAACCGGCCGGTCGCAATACGTATTTGCGACTGGATCGGTTCTGGTGTGGCTTGCCTCAGTACAGCGCGTAGCCGCCATCGATGACGAAGGTGTCGCCGGTGTGGAAGGCCGCGGCGCTGCTCATCAGGTAGACCGCGATGCCACCGAAATCGGCGCCGGTCCCCCAGCGCCGCATCGGCACCCGCGGCAGCACGTTGCCGGCGAATTTCGGGTCGCTGGTCGACCGCGCGGTCATCTCCGTCTCGATCCAGCCGGGCAGGATGGAGTTGGCCCGCACCCCGTAGCGCGCCAGCTCGACCGCGAGCGCCCGGACCATGGCGGTCATGCCGCCCTTGGACGCGCCGTAGTGCTCGTTGCGCGCGGCGCCCTCGATCGCGGCGAGGGACGCGGTGCCGACCAGCACGCCGCCCTTGTCGCCCGCCTCGGCGCGCGCCTTCATGTGCCGGGCGGCGGCGCGGAAGGTGAGGAAGGCGCCGCGCAGGTTGATGTCCAGCACGCGGTCCCATTGCTCGACCGTGCGCTCGACGAAGGGCCCGCTGCGGCCGCCGGAGACGCCGGCATTGGCAAAGCGGCCATCGACGCGGCCCAGCACGCGCAGCGTCTCGGCGAAGCCGGCCTCGACCTCCGCTTCCTCGGCGACGTTGCATTCCAGCGCCAGGACGCGGACGCCGGTGGCGTCCAGCCGTGCCCTGGCCGCCTGGTTCTTCGCCGCGTTGGTGCCCCAGATGGCGATGTCGGCGCCGGCCTCCGCCATGGCCTGGGCCATGCCCAGGCCGATGCCGCCATTGCCGCCGGTGACCAGCGCCACCTTCCCCTTCAGGTCGAACGGCGTGTAGGCCATGGCTTTTCTCTCCCCCTTTTCGTGCCGCGCAGCCTGCACCGGCCCGGCTTGCGCCGGAAGCCCGGCTGGGCGAGACCGGGCGCGCAGCGGAGTGGGGCAAGGGATGGCGCGGATCACCTTCATCCAGCCGGATGGCAGCCGGCAGAGCGTCGAGTCCGGCGAGGACGAGACCGTCATGCTGGTCGGCGTGCGGCACAACGTGGCCAGGCTGCCGGCGGATTGCGGCGGGCAGCTCGCCTGCGCCTCCTGCATGGTGGACGTGGCGGAGTCCTGGCGGGAGGCGGTCGGCGGGCCGGGGCTCGACGAGGGCGACATGATCGAGGATGCGCTCGGCGCGCGGCCGCGGGGGCGGCGGCTGTCCTGCCAGATCGCGGTGACCGAGGCGCTGGACGGGCTGGAGGTGCGGCTGCCCGAGAAGCAGGGGTGAGCGAGGGGCACGGTGCGAGCCCGCGCGCCGCCCGGCGCGACCTCGGCCTGCACCGCCCGATCCTGCGGCGGGACCTGCTCCAGGGTGCGGCGGCGCTGGCCGCGGCGGGCACCGGCGGCGGCGCCGCGGCGGCCGAGGCCCCCTACCCGCCGCTGCTGCAGGGCTGCGCGGCAGCCAGCCGGGCAGCTTCGACGCGGCGCATGCGCTGGCCCAGGGCGAGGCGCCCGGCGCGGCCGAGCCCGGCGACGACCCTTACGACCTCATCGTCGTCGGCGCCGGCATCAGCGGCCTCGCGGCGGCCGCCTTCTGGCGCGCGGCCCGGCCCGGGGCGCGCATCCTCATCCTCGACAACCACGACGACTTCGGCGGCCATGCCCGGCGCAACGAATACCGCTTCGGCGACCGCACCCTGCTGATGAACGGCGGAACCATGCTGATCGACAGCCCCCGCCCCTACGGCGCGGTGGCCGCCGGGCTGCTGGCGCGGCTCGGCGTCAGGCCGGCGCGGCTGCAGGCGCGGCATGCCGATCCGGGCTTCTGGGCGCGGCAGGGCATGGGACGCGGCGTCTTCCTCGACCGCGAGAATTTCGGCGGCGATGTCCTGGCGACCGGCATCGGCCGGCGGCCCTGGGCGGAGGCCCTGCGCGATGCGCCGATCCCCGTGCAGGTGCGGGACGACATCGTCCGGCTGCACGACGCCAGGATCGACCACCTGCCCGGCCTGGCCCCGCCGGAGAAGCAGGCGCTGCTGGCGCGGACCAGCTACCGCGACTACCTCGCCCGGCACGCCCGGGTGGGCCCGGCCGCCCTGCCCTTCTTCCAGTCCATGAGCCACGGCGAATGGGGCGTCGGCGCCGACGCGGTGAGCGCGCTGGATGTCTCGGCCTTCGGCTTTCCCGGCTTCCAGGGCCTCGGCCTGCCGCCCGGCCCGGCGCCGGGGATGGGCTACACCGCGGCGGGCTACGCCGCCGGCGGGTCGGAGCGTTTCCACTTCCCCGACGGCAATGCCTCGATCGCCCGGCTGCTGGTCCGCCGCCTGATCCCCGGCGCGATCCCCGGCCGCGATGCCGAGGACGTGGTCCTGGCCCGGGCCGATTATACCCGCCTGGACCGCGCAGGCGCGCCGGTGCGCATCCGGCTGGAGAGCACCGCGCTGCGGGTCCGGAACGCCGGCACCGGCGTCGAGGTGGTTTACCGCAGCGGCGGCGCCACGCGCCAGGCCAGGGCGGCGCAGGTCGTGCTCGCCTGCTGGGGCATGGTCATCCCCTTCCTTTGCCCGGAGCTGCCGGCGGCGCAGGCCGCGGCGCTGCGCAGCCAGGTCAAGGTGCCGCTGGTCTATGCCTCGGTCCTGCTGCGCGGCTGGCAGGCCTTCCGCCGGCTCGGCATGGCCCGGGTGCAGGCGCCGGGCGGCTTCTTCTCCTCGCTGCGGCTGGACTGGAAGACCCGCATCGGCGGCTACGACAGCCTGCGCGGGCCGGAGGAGCCGGTGCTGCTCTTCCTGTCGCGCGTGCCCTGCGCACCGGGGCTCGATGCGCGGTCGCAGCACCGCGCCGGGCGGGCGGAACTGCTGGCGATGCCGTTCGAGCGCTTCGAGCTCGAGCTGCGCGGCCAGCTGCAGCGCATGCTCGGTGCCGGCGGGTTCGATGCGGCGCGCGACATCCTCGGCATCACGGTGAACCGCTGGCCGCATGGCTATGCCTATGAATACAACCCGCTGTTCGACCCGCCCCACCAACCCGGCCAGGCGCCGCACGAGATCGGCCGGGCGCGGCTCGGGCGGATCGCCATCGCCAATTCGGATGCCGGGGCCGCGGCCTATACCGACAGCGCGATCGACCAGGCGCACCGGGCAGTGCGGGAGCTGCTGGTCGGATAGGCCTTGGCGCTCCCGTTCGCGTCAGCCACCTCGCAATAGCTTGCATGTCGCAAGTCAGGTCGCTAGCATCATGCAAGTCGCTCCGCCTTAATCCGCAGGAGAGTCCAGCCATGAGCAGCAAGCCCCTGGGCACCGCCCTCGTCACCGGCGCCTCGACCGGCCTCGGCGCCGTCTATGCCGACCGCCTCGCCCGCCGCGGCCACGACCTGATCCTGGTCGCCCGCGACGCGGCGCGGATGGAGGCCCTGGCCACCCGGCTCCGCGCCGAGACCGGCCAGGCCGCCGAGGTGCTGCCGGCCGATCTGACCGACCCCGCCGCGGTCGCGCGGGTCGCCGACCGGCTGGCGACGGACGCCGCCATCACCCTGCTGGTCAACAATGCCGGCATGTCGCTCAAGGGCGGCCTGCTGGACAACGGCCCGGCCGAGATCCAGCGGCTGATCGCGCTGAACGTCACCGCGCCCACCCTGCTGGCCGGTGCCGCCGCGAAGGCCTTCGCCGGCCGCCGGGCCGGCACCATCGTCAACATCGCCTCGGTCCTGGCGCTGGCGCCGGAGGCCTATGACGGCGTCTACAGCGGCTCCAAGGCCTTCATCCTGAACCTGTCGCTCTCGCTGGCCGGCAGGCTGCGCGAGACCGGCGTCCAGGTGCAGGCGGTGCTGCCGGGCGCGACGCGGACCGAGATCTGGGAGCGTTCCGGCACCGATGTGAACGCCTTCCCGCCGGGGATGGTGATGGAAGCGGGCGACCTGGTCGATGCGGCGCTGCGCGGCCTCGACCGCGGCGAGACGGTCACCATCCCGCCCTTGGCGGACGAGGCGCAGTGGACCGCCTATGACGCAGCCCGGCTGGCGATGGGGCCGAACCTGTCGCGGCGCGACGTCGCGCCGCGCTACCGCCCCGGCTGATCAGCGCCGCCCGGGCACCGCGGCCGCGAGGTCGAGGCTCATCCCATCGCCAGATAGCCGGCGCGGTCGGGATGCCGCCGGTCGCCCGCGCCGCCGGCGGTGCTGCGCGGTACCATCTCAGGCGGCTTGCTCCGGGGGTTTCTCCCGGGACGGGACGCGCGGCGGCACGGCGCTAGGCCTTGGGCGGCAGGCTGCCGAAGACCGTCTCCGCCTCGATCTGCCGGACATTCTCCGGCCGCGGGAAGGGCGCCGGCGGGGTGTCGCCCTCGGCGCGCGGGCGGCCGATGCGGGCGAAGAAATCCTCGAGCCCGCCCGGCAGGATGCACCAGACGAAGCTCAGCGGACCGCTGCCGGTGTTGTGGAAGGAATGCGGCCGGTTGCGCGGGAAGAAGAAGCAGGAATTCGGCCGCATCGGATGCACCGCGCCCTCGACATGCGCCTCGCCCTCGCCGGCGATGACGAAGATCACCTCCTCGTTCGCGTCATGCATGTGCTCCCGCACATGGCAGCCGGGATCGACGGTCTGGGTGCCGAAGGCGAAGGGCGTCTCGGACCCCGTGCTGGCGGAATCGAGCAGGCAGCGGACGAAGCCGTTGGCCGGGACCGGCTGCCAGAAGCTGCGCGCCTCCTCCGGCTGCTGGATGACCAGGCGGGCGGGGCTGGGGGCGTGGGTGTCGGGCATCGGCGTCTCTCCGGCGGGACGGCGATCATCGGGCGGCGCAGGCCAGCCCGACAAGCCTTGCCGTCGCCCGCCACGCATGGAACCTTCCGCCCGGGGATACGCCGGCGACAACGCCATCCTTGCCGGGAGACGAAGCCGATGAATCGCTGGACCAGATGGGCCGGGGCGCTGGGCCTTGCCGCCCTGTGCGCCGCCGCGCCCGCCACCGCCCAGACCAAATGGGTGATGGCGACGCCCTATGCCGAGAATTTCCACACCGCCAACATCCGCCTGTTCATCGCCGAGGTGGAGAAGGCGACCGACGGCAGGCTGGCGATCCAGCTGCACAACAACGCCTCCCTCCTGCCGATGGGGCAGATCAAGCGCGGCGTGCAGACCGGCCAGGTGCAGCTGGGCGAGATCCTGCTGAGCGCCTATGCCAACGAGGACCCCTTCTTCGAGGTGGACGGCGTCCCCTTCCTCGCCTGGACCTGGCCGCAGGCCGAGGCGCTGCAGACGGCGACCGAGCCCTATGTCCGCGCCCGCTTCGAGCGCCAGGGGCTGACCCTGCTCTACATGGCGCATTGGGACGCCCAGGGCCTCTACGCCAAGACCGAGATCCGCAGCGTCGCCGAGCTCAAGGGCACCCGCTTCCGCGCCTACAACAACGTGACCGGCCGGATGGCCGAGCTGATGGGCGCGACGCCGGTGACGGTGCAGGCGGCCGAGGTCGCCCAGGCCTTCGCCACCAACGTCATCCAGTCGATGTTCACCTCGGCGCAGACCGGCGTGAACGTCACCGCCTGGGACTTCACCCGCTACTGGATCAATGTCGGCGGCATGCGGACGCGCAACGCAGTGTTTGCCAATACGCGGGCGCTGCAGGCGCTCGACGCGCCATCGCGGGCGGCGCTGCTGGCGGCGGCGGCGACCGCCTCGGTCCGGGCCAAGGAATTGGCCAAGCAGGCGGAGGTCGTGCAGTCCGACCGGCTGCGCGAGAAGGGCATGCTGCTGCCGGCGCCGTCGGACCAGCTCATGGCGGAGCTCAAGACGATCGGCGAGACGCTGACCGGCGAATGGGTGCAGCGGGCGGGCCCGGAAGGGAGCCAGATGCTGGAGAAATACCGGGCGGCGATGCAGTAGCAGGCAAGGGCGGGGGAAGGCACCTCCCCCGCTCCCCCTTCGTTCTTTGTAGGTTTGCTATTCCGCCGCCAGGCGGGCGCGTTCCAGGAGGCCGGCGCCCACCAGGGCGTCGGCAATCCGCCGGATCTCCGCGGCGTCCAGCTTCTTCAGCGGCGGGCGCACCACGGCGCGGGGCAGCTTGCCGAGCAGCACCAGCGCCTCCTTCATCCGGTTGTGCATGTCGAAGAAGGGATCGGCATAGAAGACCTGCGCGGTCGGCCGGATGCGGGCATTCAGCGCCTGCGCCGCGGCCAGGTCGCCGGCCTGCACCGCGTCGAACAGCCGCGCCTGCAACTCGGCGATCACGCTGCCGGAACCCGAGAGCAGGCCGGCCGCCCCGGTGACGAGGGAGGCGAAGAGCCAGGCGCTGTGGGTGCTCAGCACCTGCACCGGGCGGCGCAGGCCGTGCAGCACCTCGACATGCCGTTCCGCCAGGGCCGGGTCGTTGCACCAGTCCTTGATGGCGCGGAAGCTCGGCACCTCCTCGGCCAGCCTGACCAGCGTCTCGATCGGGTAGGTCAGCCCGGTCACCGCCGGATACTGGAAGACGATCAGCGGCAGGTCGGTGGCGGCGGCGATGGCGCGGACATGGTCGGCCAGGCACTCCGGCCGCGCCGCGTTGCCGCGCGCCAGCACCCCGGGCGGGAAGACCAGCAGGGCGGAGGCACCGCCGGCCGCCGCGCGCTTCGCCAACCGCACCGCCTGCAGGGTGCCGTCGGCATAGATGCCGTTCACCACGGGGATGCGGTCGCCGATCTCCTCCAGCGTGACCGCCAGCACTCGCTCCTGTTCCTCCGGATCGCAGGAGGCGACCTCGGAGGCATGCGCATTGGTGGTGATGGCGGTGACGCCGGCGACGCTGCCGACGTCGCGCAGATGCGCGCGGTAGGAGGCCTCGTCGATCGTCAGGTCGTCGTGGAAGGGCAGCAGCACGGCGGGGATGACGCCGCGTGGCGCGTAGCCGGGGAAGCGGGCGGGCATGCGGGATTTCCTCCGTCGGGGCGGGCTCTTGCGGCCGATGCAGGCAGGCAGCCTGCGGAGGCGCGCATCGCCCTGTCAAGCGGCGCTGCCGGCCGGCGGACCGACGCCCGGCGCCGCCCGCGCGCGGCGGGAATGGCCGGGTCGAGCCGGGCATCCGGCGGGTCCCGCTACCCCGGCAGCAGGCTCCGCTTCACCCCCATCCCGCGCATGAAGCGGTCGCGGATCTGCGCCGGGTCGCGCTCCGTCTGCGTCGGCGGCCTGGCGTCGTCCAGCTTGAGGCCGATCAGGTTCGGCCCCTCGCCGGCCAGGCTTGCCTCCACCAGCCGCTCGAAATCCGTCTCGTCCTTGGCCCAGACCGCGCTCGCCAGGCCGCAGCCGCGGGCGATCGCCACGTAGTCCGCGCCGCCTGCCGCCGGGGTCGGCTGGCCGCCGGTGATCTGGTAGCTGCCGTTGTCCATCACCAGGATGGTCAGGTTGCGCGGCCGCAGCGTCGCCACGGTGGCCAGGCAGCCGAGCTGCATCAGGATCGACCCGTCGCCCTCCAGCGCGAAGACGTGCCGCCGCGGCTGCGCCAGGGCGACGCCGAGCGCGATCGGGATCGCCAGCCCCATGCTGCCCAGCATGTAGAAATTCTGCGGCCGGTGCCCCGCCGACCAGAGGTCGAAATTGGTATGGCCGATGCCGCCGATGACGGCTTCCTGCTTGTTCAGCCGGGCGACCAGCCGCTTGCTCAGGTCGAAGCGGTTCATCCGGTGCGTGTTGTCGCTCATGCCGCCGCTCCTCCCGCCTTGACCGGCGAGGCCTTCCCGCCGGTCAGCAGCGGCGACAGGATCAGCGCCGCCGGCTGCTGCGTCAGCAGCGCCTGCCTGATCGTCCGGTCGACGATGAAGCCGCATTCGTCGAGCCGGGTGATCACCTGGTGCTCCATCCCGAGCGACTCCAGCGTCGGCCGCATGGTCCGCCAGACCGCCGCCTGGCCGATGTTGAACTCGCCCAGCGTGCCGCGCTCGCTCACCATCAGCAGCACCGGGATCTGGTAGGCGCAGGGCAGGCTGGCCAGCACGTTGGCCAGCGTGGCGAAGCCGCTGGTCTGCATCAGCACCATGCCGCGCATCCCGGCCATGGCGCCGCCGGCGACGATGCCCACGGCTTCTTCTTCCCGCGCCGTGGTGAAGGCGGTGAAGAAGGGGTCGGCATGGATCGCCGCGATCAGCGGCTTCAGGACGTTGTCGGGCACATAGGGGATCAGCCGGATGTCGTTCGCCTTCAGCGCCGCCACCACGATCTCGTGCCATTCCTGGCTCACGGCCGTCCCTCCCGTCATTCGACCGCGATCTTCGCCTGCCGGATCACCTCGCGCCAGAGCGGCACCTCCCGCGCCACCCGCGCCTTCAGCCCCTCGGCGCCTTCCGGCACCACCGGCACGCCGGCGGTGCGGTAGCGCTGCGCCACCTCCGGCCGCGCCAGCACGGCCAGCACCGCGGATGCCAGGCGCTCCACGATCGGCGCCGGCGTCCCGGCCGGGGCATAGAGCGCGTTGAAGGTCTCGGAGACCGCATCGGCGATGCCGAGCTCGCCGAGCGTCGGCACCTGCGGCAGGTCGGGGGAGCGCGCCGCCCCGGTCTGCGCCAGCGCCAGGGTCTGGCCGCTGGCCCGCGCCGCCTCGACCGAGCCGCCCTGGCTGGCGATCAGCACCTGCGTTGTCCCGGCCAGGATCGCCTGCACCGCCGGCCCGGCGCCGAGGAAGGGGACATGCTGCAGCTGGATCCCCGTCCGCAGCTTCAGCACTTCCCCCGCCAGATGCGGCGTGGTGCCGATGCCGGGGCTGGCGTAGTTGAAGCGGTCCGGCTGCGCCTTCGCCATGGCGATCAGCTGGGCCAGCGAGGTGATGCCGCTGTCGGCCCGCACGCAGACCAGGTTGGGCGAGGCGCCGAGCGTGCCGACCGGGGCGAAGTCGCGGTAGGGGTCGTAGGGCGCGTTGCGGTAGAGGCTGGCATTCACCACGAAGACGCTGCTGGCACAGAGCAGGGTGTAGCCATCCGCCGCCGCCCGGGCGACATGGCCGATGCCGATATTGCCGCCGGCGCCGGGCTTGTTCTCGACCACCACCGGTCGGCCCAGGATCTCGGCCAGGCCCGGCGCCACCAGCCGGGCGGAGATGTCGGTGGACCCGCCGGGCGGGAAGCAGCAGACCAGGGTGATCGGCCGCTCCGGCCAGCTCCCCTGCGCGCGGACCGCGGGCGCTGCCAGCCAGCCTGCCGCGGCGACGATGCTGCGCCGGCCGATGCGGCCGGCGACGATATCCTGGACCATGGCTTCCCCCGCGGCGCGGTGCCTCTCCGGGCCACGCGTCGCGGGATTATACCGAAGTCGATCGCATGACCAAGCCGCCTCGCCCGGGTGCGGACCGCGTCAGGCGGCGGCCGGGGTCTCCTCGGGCGGATAGTTCAGCTCCACCGCGACGCCATCGGGGTCGAGGATGAAGAGCTGGGTCTGCCGGTCGCGCGGGATCACCCGCTCCTCGTGCTTGATGCCGCGCCGGGCCAGCCGCGCCTTCATCTCGGCCAGGCCGGTGCAGGTGAAGGCGATATGGTCGAGCAGGCCGGTCGGGCCGGATTCGCGGTGCTTCGGATGGGCGTCGTCCGCGCGCGGGCCAATCAGGTGCACCGTCGGGTTGTCGCCGACATAGAGCCAATAGCCCGGGAAGGGCAGCGGCGGCCGGTAGCCGACCTGCAGCCCGAGCACGTCCTCGTAGAACTGCCGGGTCCGCTCCAGGTCGACCGGGCGGATGGTGTAGTGGTTCAGGCCTTCCAACGGCATGACAGGACTCCCCTTCAGAAGAAACGGCCGGCCGGGTTCATCCCCAGGAAATGCTGGCCGCACATCTCCAGATGCGCCGTCCGCCCCTGCACCTGCTGGGCCGAGGCATGGATGTCGCGCATCCGCCGCTCGAACGGCCCGCCGGTCATGATCGCGGTGGCGCCGGCCTCGTGGTAGGCCCATTCGGCGACCTCCTTGGCGCGGTGGATCGCCGACGTCGTCGCCAGCCGCACCATCGCCCGTTCATGCATGGAGATCTCGCCGGTCCGGACGGCGATGGCGTGCGCCTCGTCCAGCACCTCGACCAGCCAGGCGCCGGCCGAGCGCAGCTTGGCCTCGCAGGTGGCGATGCCGTTCTGGATCACCTCGGACTCCCGCATCGGCTTCGTCATCGCCGCGGCGGTCTTGGTCTTCGCCATCTCGGTGAAGGCGTCCAGCATGCCGCGGGCGATGCCCATGGAGACGCCGGCGAAGCCCGAGGCGTAGAGGTTGGTGGTGGTGAACTTGTACAGCGGCGCGTCGATCCGCCGCTCCGCGTCGCTGTCGCGGCAGACCGCGAATTCCTCCGGCACGAAGATGTCGTCGTAGGTGTAGGTGTCGCTGTTGGTGCCGCGCAGGCCGACCACGTTCCAGACGTCGTGGAAGCGCACCTGCTCCCGCCGCACCAGCATGGTGCGCTCGTGCTGGGTGCCGTCGGCATTCTTGCGGATCGACCCGTCCGGCTCCTCGACCCGGCAATGCCCGCCCATCCAGGTGGCGTGGCGGTTGCCGCTGGCGAAGCCCCAGGTGCCGGACACCCGGTAGCCGCCGGGCACCACCTTGGCGAGGCCGTTGCCGAAGCCCCAGGCGAGCACCGCGCGCGGGTCGCCCCAGACCTCCCAGGCGGCCTCGGGCGCCATGTAGGCGGCGGCGAAGGAACAGCCCGACGCCTGGCAGAGGCACCAGCCGACCGAGCCATCGGCCGCGGCGATCACCTCCTGCATGCGGAAGAAGGTGGCGGGCGTCACCTCCTCCCCGTTATAGGCGCGGGGCAGCAGGGTGCGGAACAGCGTGGCGCCGTGCAGCGCGTCCAGCACCTCGGGGGTGAAGCGCTTGTCGGCCTCGATCCGCGGGGCATCGCGCTCGATCAGGCCGGCGATGGCCCGGGCCCGGGCGGCCGGGTCGGTCCGGCCGCGCATCGGCGTCACCCCGTCGAGTTCCAGCGCTGCGCTCATGCCCGTCTCCCTGCCGTGTTCGGTCGCCCGACCAAATCTCGACGCAGCGGCCCCGTCGTGTCAAGGACCGGCTCGCGCGCTATAGGAATCGTCGGCGCCGGCCAGTTCGGGTCGGCCAGGATGGGCTCAACGGGATGACGGTGACCGAGAAGACCAGGATGCCCGAGGCGGCGGTGGCCAGCGTGCGCGACCGCATCCTGGACGTGGCGCAGGAGCTCTTCGCCGAGCACGGCTATTCCGCCGCCTCCACCCGGGCGATCGCCCAGGCGGCCGGGGTCAACCTGGCCCAGCTGCACTATCATTTCGGTGCCAAGCGGGACCTGTTCAAGGCGGCCTACCTGCGCGGCGCGGTGCAGGTGACCGAGGCCCGCAGCAAGGCGCTGGCCGCGGCGCGCGCGGCGCATGGCGGGGCGCCGATCCCGCTCGGCGAGCTGGTCGAGAGCTTCGTCACCCCCTTCATGCTGAACGGCAAGACGCCCGAAGGCCGCGCCACGATGCGCATGCATGCCCGGCTGCACACCGAGCCCGACGACATCTCGAAGGACGTGCTCAGCACGGTCTACGACGAGACCACCCTGGCCTACACGGCCGAGTTCCAGCGGGTGCTGCCGCAGCTGACGCATGAGACGCTGTGCTGGCGGCTGTACTTCATGATGGGCGCCTATCGCTACACGCTGCTGCGCACCGGGCGGCTGGAGGCGATGAGCGGCGGCGCCTGCGACAGCGGCGACTTCGACCGCGCGGTGGCCGAGATCGTGCCTTTCCTCTGCGCCGGGCTGGCGGCGGCCTGACGTGCCCGTGTTCCCCGCAACCGCCGGCCACCGCTAGGCTCTACCGACGGACCCTCCGGAGGCGGCGATGCAGGCATTCGACGCGATCGTCATCGGCGCCGGCCAGGCCGGCCCCGCCCTCGCCTTCCGCCTGGCCGCCAGCGGGCGGCGCGTGGCGATGGTGGAACGCGCGGCGGTCGGCGGCACCTGCGTCAACACCGGCTGCACCCCGACCAAGACCCTGGTCGCCAGCGCCAGGGTCGCCCAGCAGGCGCGGCGCGCGGCGGAATACGGCGTGGTGCTGCAGGGCGAGGTCGGCATCGACTGGCCACGGGTGAAGGCGCGGATGGACGGCGTGGTCGCCCGGTCCCGCGACGGCCTCGCCCGGTCGCTGGAGGGCACGGAGAACATCACCTTCCTCCGCGGCCATGCCCGCTTCACCGAACCCCATGCGGTGGTGGCGGCCGGGGAAAGGCTGGAGGCGCCGTGGATCTTCCTCGATGTCGGCGGCCGCGCCGCGGCACCGCCCATCCCGGGGCTCGACGCGGTGCCCTGGCTGACCAATGCCTCGCTGCTGCGGCTGGAGGCGCTGCCGCGCCACCTGGCGATCATCGGCGGCAGCTATATCGGCCTGGAATTCGCCCAGATCTTCCGCCGCTTCGGCTGCGCGGTGACGGTGGTGGAACTGGCACCGAGGCTGATCCCGCGCGAGGACGCGGAGGTCTCGGCCACCATCCGGGAGATGCTGGAAGCCGAGGGCGTCGCCTTCCACCTCGGCGCCAAGGGCCTCGCGGTCGCGGCCGATGGCGACGGCGTCGCGGTCAGGCTCGACGGCGTGCCGGAGATCCGCGCCTCGCACCTCCTGCTGGCGACCGGGCGGAAGCCCAATACCGACGACCTCGGCCTGGACGCCGCCGGCATCGCCCGCGACGCGCGCGGCTTCATCACGGTGGACGACGCGCTGCAGACCAGCGTCGCCGGCGTCTGGGCGCTGGGCGAATGCAACGGCCGCGGCGCCTTCACCCATACCGCCTACAACGATTACGAGATCGTCGCCGACAACCTGCTGGAGGCCGCGGCGCGGAAGGTCACCGACCGGCTGCCCTGCTACGCGCTGTTCACCGACCCGGCCCTCGGCCGCGTCGGGATGTCGGAGGCCGAGGCGCGCGCCGCCGGGCACGACATCCTGGTCGGCAGGCGGCCGATGACGCGGGTCAACCGCGCGGTGGAGAAGGGCGAGACCACCGGCTTCATCAAGATCGTGGTCGATGCGGCGACGCGGCAGATCCTCGGCGCCGCCATCCTCGGCGTCGAGGGCGACGAGGCGGTCCATGGGCTGCTCGACCTGATGTATGCCAAGGCGCCGGCCTGGGTTATGCAGCGGGCGGTGCATATCCATCCCACGGTGTCGGAGCTCATCCCGACGGTGATGGGCGAGCTCAGGCCGGCCTGACGTGGCTCACCAGGCCATCGCCTCCTGCGGCTCCTGCGACACCCGGTCGAACAGCCGGCGATAGGCGCCCGCCCCGGCTTCCCGCGCCGCGCCCTGCCGCACCGCATGCTGGTCCCACATCCAGCTCCGCGCCGGGTCGTCGCGCATGTCCCATTCCGGGAAGAGCCGGGACGGCGTGTCGCCGCACCAGACCAGCGTGACCTCGACATGCCGATCGTCGCGCAGGATGCGGGCGAAGGTGGCGGTGACCGCGACGCGCTCGCCTTCCAGCATCTGCACGTAGAGATCGCCGCGGCAGATCAGCGCACCGGTGATGCCGTCCCGCCTGTTGTTGCGGCGGGCGCCGAGGAGGATGTCGTCGAGGGTCTGGGCATCGAAGCCGAAGGGCCGGGACGTGTAGATCAACTGGGTCAACGGCATGGACGAAGGGCTCCCGGGGGCGCCCAGACTGCGCTCGCCGCCGCCATTCCGCCAGCGGATTCAGGCGCTTGCCGGGACGCGGCCCTCGATCGGGTATTGCGGGTCGTTGTAGCCGGGGGTGGAGGGATGGCCGGGCGGGACCAGCGCATCGACCAGCGCCTCGTCCTCGGCGGTGAAGCGGTAGTCCAGCGCCGCCAGGTAGTCCTCCAGGTGCGCCTCGATGCGCGGCCCGACGATGCAGCCGGTGACGAGGCGGTTGTGCAGCACCCAGTTGATGGCGAGATGCGCCGGCGAGGTGCCGCGCGCCGCGGCATGGTCGCGGATGCGCGCCGCGATCGCCAGGGATTCCGGCCGCAGCTCGGTCTCGAGGATGCGCTTGTCCTGCCGGGCGGCGCGGCTGCCCGGCTCGGGTGCCTCGCCGGGGCGGTATTTCGCCGTCAGCACGCCACGCGCCAGCGGCGAGTAGGGGAAGATGCCCAGCCCGTAATGCGCCGCGGCCGGCAGTTGCTCGACCTCCGGCTGGCGGTTCATCGCGTTGTAGTAGGGCTGCGAGACGACGGGCCGGTCAATGCCAAGCTGGTCGCAGAGCCGGCAGATCTCGGCGATGCGCCAGGAGCGGTAGTTGGAGACGCCGAAATGGCGGATCTTGCCGGCCCGCACCAAGTCGCCCAGCGCGCGGACCGTGGTCTCCAGCGGCGTCGCGTGGTCCTCCTTGTGCAGGTAGAGGATGTCGATGAAATCGGTGCCGAGCCGCTTCAGGCAGGCCTCCGTCCCCTGCATCACCCATTTGCGCGACAGGCCGCCCTGGTTGGCCCCCTTGCCCACCCTGTTGGCGATCTTGGTCGCCAGCACCCAGGCATGGCGGCTGGCCCTGATCGCCGCACCGACCACTTCCTCGGACCGGCCACCGTTGTAGGCATCGGCGGTGTCGAGGAAATTGATGCCGGCCTCCGCCGCGCGGGCGATCAGCCGCTCGCTGGTCGGCGCGTCGGTCGGGCCGCCGAACATCATGGTGCCGAGGCAGAGCCGGCTGACGCCGATGCCGCTGCGGCCGAGGGTCCGATGGTCCATGGCGCGTCTCCCGTGCTGGCGGCGAGGCTTGCCGCCGGCAGGGAAGGCGTCAAGCCGCGGCGTAGCGCGACAGCGCCAGGTCGTCGGCGGCGATCTCCGGCGCCCGGCCGGTCATCAGGTCGGCCAGCAGCCTTCCGCTGCCGCAGGCCATGGTCCAGCCCAGCGTGCCGTGGCCGGTATTGAGGTGCAGGTTGCGGTAGCGGGTCGGCCCGACGACCGGCGTGCCGTCCGGCGTCATCGGCCGGAGCCCGGTCCAGAAGCTCGCCTGCGCCAGGTCGCCGCCGCGGGGGAAGAGGTCGCCGACCGAATGCGCCAGCGTCTCCCGCCGCGGCCGGCGCAGCCGCAGCGAGAAGCCGGCGAGCTCCGCCGTGCCGCCGACCCGGATGCGGTCGCCGAGCCGGGTGATCGCCACCTTGTAGGTCTCGTCCATCACGGTCGAGACCGGCGCGGCGGCCGCATCGGTCACCGGCAGGGTCAGCGAGTAGCCCTTCACCGGATAGACCGGCACATGGACACCGAGCGGCCGCAGCAGCGCCGGCGAGTAGCTGCCCAAGGCGACGACATAGGCGTCCGCGGTGATGCGGCCCGCGGCAGTGGTGACGCCGACCACCGCATCGCCCTCGGTCTCCAGCGCGGCGATGCTGACGCCCTGGCGGAACTCGACGCCGCGCGCCGCACAGAGCGCGGCGAGGCCCTGGGTGAACACATGCGCGTCGCCGGTCTCGTCGCCCGGCAGCCGCAGGCCGCCGACGAATTTGCCGGGCACGAGGCCCAGCGCCGGCTCGGCGCCGATGCAGCCGGCCGGGTCCAGTACCTCATACGGCACCCGGTAGGCGTCGAGCACCGCGGTGTCGTCGCCGACCAGGTCGAGCTGCTTCTGGGTGCGGAAGAGCTGCAAGGTGCCCTGGGTCCGCTGGTCGTAGGCGATGCCGGTCTCGTCGCGCAGGTCGCGCAGCACGTCGCGGCTGTACTCGGCCAGCCGGACCATGCGGCCCTTGTTGGTGCCGTAGGCCGCGACGTTGCAGTTCGCCAGCATCTGGCCGAGCCAGCGGTAGAGCCCGTGGTCCAGTGCCGGCCAGAGAACGAAGGGGCGGTGCCGCATCAGCAGCCACTTCATCGCCTTGATGGGGATGCCGGGGCCTGCCCAGGGGGCGGAATAGCCGGGCGAGACCTGGCCGGCATTGGCGAAGCTCGTCTCCATCCCCGGCGCCGGCTGGCGGTCGATGACCGTCACCTGGTGGCCCGCCTTCGAGAGGTACCAGGCGCTCGTCACGCCGACCACGCCGCTTCCGAGGACCAGGACCCGCATCGCCGCCTCCATTCCGTCGTCGGAAGGCTACCCGCCAGGTCCTGCAAATTTCACGCCGATGCGTCGAATTCCCTGCCGCGGCCGCGCGATCTGCCGCATGATCTGCGAAGGAATCGCAGATAATTCGATGCACGCCCTGGACGACACCGACCGCACCCTGCTGCGGCTGCTCCGCGCCGATGGCCGGATGAGCAACGCGGCGCTGGCCGAGGCGGTCGGCCTCTCGGCCTCCGCCTGCCTGCGCCGGCTGCGGCTGCTGGAGCATCGCGGGGTGATCCGCGGCTACACGGCGATCATCGCCGAGGCGCCGGTGCGCGACGGCGTCACCGTCATCGTGCAGATCACGCTCGAGCGGCAGACCGACGACAGCATGCAGCGCTTCGAGGTGGCGGTGCGGCGCTGCCCCGAGGTGCGCGAGTGCTACCTGATGACCGGCATGTCGGACTACCTGCTGCGGGTCGAGGCGCGCGATGCCGGCGACTACGAGCGCATCCACAAGGACGCGCTGTCCCGCCTGCCCGGCGTCGCCCGCATCCAGTCGAGCTTCGCCATCCGCAGCGTGGTGCGGGGGTAGGCGAGGCATGGAAGGAGGGAGAGCATTCCCTCCCCGTGCGACGCGCGGCAGGTGCGAGCCCGCGAGGGCGGAGGAAGGTCGATGGAGGAATCATCCTCCCTGGCCTGTTCCTAGACCGCCGGCGCCGCCACCCGCTGCAGGGCCTGCAGCAAGGCCACCCGGCTGACCGGCTTGGCCAGATGCAGCGTCATCCCGGCCTGCTGCACCCGCTCCCGCTCCTCGCGGGAGGTGCCGGCGGTCAGCGCGATGATCGGCGTCCGCGCATTCGGCCCCTGCTCCAGCCGCAGCCGCCGGGTCGCCTCGGTGCCGTCCAGGCCGGGCATGTTCACATCCATCAGGATGGCGTCGAACCGCCGTTCCTGCGCCGCCGCCACCGCCTCGATCCCGTCCTCGGCCAGGGTCACCCGATGGCCGGCGCCGACCAGGTAGGCGCGGATCAGGGTGCGGTTGGTCGCCACGTCGTCGGCCACCAGGATGTCCAGCGCCGGGCCATCCCGCACCGCCGAACCCTCCACCCGCTCCGGCGCGGCGGCCAGTTGCATCGGCAGCTCGAACCAGAAGACGCTGCCGCGGCCGGGCTGGGAGACGACGCCGATGCTGCCGCCCATCGCCTCCACCAGCCGGCGGCAGATCGCCAGGCCGAGGCCGGTGCCGCCGAAGCGCCGGCCGCCCTCGGTCTGCGCGAACATCTCGAACAGCCGCGCCTGCGCCTCGGGCGGAATGCCGATGCCGGTATCCTCCACCTCGACCCGCAGCCGGACCATGCCGGCCTTGGCCGGGCCGGACGCCCGGGCGCGCAGCATGACGCTGCCGCGCTCGGTGAACTTCACCGCATTCGACAGCAGGTTGCCGACCACCTGGCGGATGCGGGTGGCGTCCCCGGCGACCCAGGGCGGCAGGGCGGCATCGGCCTCCAGCGTGATCCGCAGCCCCTTCTCCCCGGCCAGGGCCCGGCTGAGCGCCAGCGACTGCCGCAGCATCTCGCCCAGCTGGAAGGGCTGCAGCTCGATGCTGACCCGGCCGGCCTCGATCTTGGCCATGTCGAGGATATCGTTCACCACCGAGAGCAGCACCCGGCCGGTCTCCACCACCACCTCGGCATGGCGGTGCTGCTCGGGCGGCAGGGGCGCGGCGGCCAGCAACTCGCCGAAGCCGAGCACCCCGGTCAGCGGCGTGCGGATCTCGTGCGCCATGACGGCGAGGATCTCCGCCCGCTGCCGCGCCAGGGCCTCGGCGGCCTCGATCCGCTCGCGCGCCAGCCGCTGCTGTTCGCGGCGGATCCGCCGGCGGGCCACCCAGATGCCGAACAGGGTCAGCGTGGCGAGCGACAGCGCCACCGCACCGGCCAGGATGGCCAGGCGCTGCTGCCGCCAGCCCGCCAGTTCCCGTTCCTCCTCGAACACCGCGGTGACGACCAGCGGCAGGCCGCGCGGCACTTGGTAGCCGGACAGCAGGCGCCGGCGGTCGCGGCTGCTGGCATAGGTCAGCCGTCCGGCCGGCGCGGCCCGGGCGGCGGCGATGACGGCATGGTCCGGGCTGGGCTCGCGCCCGAGATTGCCCGCCGGGTCGCGCCCGCGGGCGACGAGGGCGCCGTCCTGCAGCCGGCGGACCACCACCATGCGCCCAGGGCCGTCCAGCTGCGCCTGCAGCTCGCCCGACAGGGTGATCGGGTCGAGCGAGACGACCATAACCCCGTCGAAGCCGCCGTCGGGCGCTTCCAGCGGCCGGGTCACCTGCACCGACCAGCGCCCGGTGGTGCGGCCGATCAGCGGCCGGCTGACCGCGAGGCCGAGTTCCCCGCCGGAGGCGTGGATGCGGAAATGGTCGCGGTCGGCCAGGTTGGTGCCGACGGCGCCGGGCTGCGAGCCCCAGCTCTGCACCCCGTCCCGGCCGATGATGGCGACCTGGACCACGCCGAAACGGCCTTCCCGGGCGGTCGCGGTCAGCAGGGCCTCGATCGCCGCGGTGCCGGGGATGTCGTCCACCCGCAACAACGCCTGGCGGATGCGGACCAGGTCATGCAGGCTGTTCACCGCCTCGAAGGAGCGCAGCAGGGTCTGCGCGGCAGTGGTGGACTGCGCCTGGGCCAAGGTGAGGGCGGCGTCGACCGCCGCCGCCCGGCCCTGTGCCAGCAGCACGGCGGTCGCCGACCAGATGAGGCCGAGGGCGACCACCAGGACGGCCGCCCCGCGGCGGCGACCCGCACGCCACGGCGCGGCGGGGTCCTCGAGGCGGGGTGGCGTGGAGTCCATGCGTCCTGGGAGGGTTTGCCGGGCGCGCGAGATCGCGTCCGGGAGGAACCGCGATCCTACTGCCGATTGAACGGCCCGGGAAATCTCCCAACTCGCCATGAAGGCGTCATCGAGGAGGAAAGCTGGCGCGCCCGGCAGGACTTGAACCTGCGACCACACGCTTAGAAGGCGCGTGCTCTATCCAGCTGAGCTACGGGCGCCGCGCCTTGCAGCGCCGCTGTGCGAAGGTCACGGCAGCGCCGCGACGGTATGACGGCTTCGTGCAGCGGCGAAAATCAGTGTGTCCAGTTCTCGGTGCGGCCGAAGCGGAAGTTGTCGGCGTAGACCTTGGCCTTGATCCGGATCGGCTTGGGCTCCTCGACCTCGTAGCGCAGGCCGCGGGCCTCGGCATAGGCCACCGCCTCCTCCCGCGTCGGGAAGCGCAGGCGGACCTGGCCGTTGGTGTCGCCCGAGCCGGACCAGCCCATCAGCGGGTCGAGCCGTTGCCGCTCGCCCGGGGCGAATTCCAGCACCCAGTCCTGGGTCTTGCCGCGGCCTGACTGCATGGCGCTGCGTGGCGGCATGTAGATGCGGACGGTCTCGGTCGGGCCAGCCATCGATGTGATCCCCAAGGCAAGTATCGGGGCGAGAGGATTCGAACCTCCGACCCTCTGCTCCCAAAGCAGATGCGCTACCAGACTGCGCCACGCCCCGCCGGGCGCAACCTATGGGCCCGGACGCGCCGGGGCAATGGGGATGCGCCGGCCGATCCCGTTCCGGCGCGGATTTGTCCCCGGCGGGGAGGCCGGTCCCCGCTCCGGGCCGCCGGTCCAGACCGTTGCGCCAAGCGGCGCGACGGCCATCGGCGGCCTCAGGGCGCGTTGCCGAAGATCCGTTGCAGCACCCGGTCGCCGACCCGCAGGCCAAGCCGCTCCGCCGTCCCGGCCGCGAGTTCCAGGGTCGCCCGCACCGGGCCGCGGCTTTCGATGCTGGCCAGGGAATAGGGCACGGTGCGCTCAGCGATGCGGTGGACATGGCCGTCGGCGGTGATGAAGACCATGTCGAGCGCGGTGATCGTGTTGCGCATCCACATCGCCGATTCGCGCGGGCTGCCCCAGTCGAACAGCATGCCGCCATCCGGGGCGACGGAAGGCCGGAACATCAGCCCGACCGTCTGCTGGTCGGGCGACAGCGCCATCTCGACCCTGAACTCATGCCGCGTGCCGTCGCGGGTGAGGATGACCAGCGGCTCCTGCGGCAGGGTCGGCTGCGGGCCGGTCTGGGCGAGGCCGGGGCGGGCGGCCATCAGGCCGGCGAAAGCGAGGAGGGAGCGTCGGAGCATGCCGCAGCATGCCACCCGCGGCAGGCCCGGCCAACGCCCCCTTCCCGGCCGGCCGTGCCCGGCGGCATGCTGCGGCCATGACCGAGCTTCGCACCGCCCGCACCCCGACCCTCGAGATCGCCTATGCCGAGCACGGCCCGCCCGGCGGCCCGCCGGTGGTCCTGCTGCACGGCTTCCCCTATGCGCCACAGGGCTACGACGCGGTGGTGCCGCCGCTGGCCGCGGCCGGGCGGCGGGTGATCGTGCCCTACCTCCGCGGCTATGGGCCGACGCGGTTCCTGGCGCCGGACACGCCGCGCTCCGGCCAGCAGGCGGCGTTGGGGAAGGACCTGCTCGACCTGCTGGACGCGCTGGCGATCCCGCGCGCGGTGCTGGCCGGCTACGACTGGGGCGGCCGGGCCGCCTGCATCGTGGCGGCGCTCTGGCCGGAGCGCTGCGCCGGGCTGGTCTCCTGCACCGGCTACAACATCCAGGACATCGCAGGGTCCACCCGCCCGGCGGCGCCGGAGCAGGAACACCGCCACTGGTACCAGTACTACTTCCACACCGCGCGCGGCCGGGCCGGGCTGGAGGCCGACCGCGCCGGGATCGCCCGGCTGCTCTGGCGGCTCTGGTCGCCGGACTGGGCCTTCGACGACGCCACCTTCGCCGCCAGCGCCGCGGCCTTCGACAACCCGGATTTCGTGGATGTGGTGATCCAGTCCTACCGCCACCGCTTCGGCTATGCCGCGGGCGACCCGGCGCTGGAGGCGATCGAGGCGGCGCTGGCCGCCCAGCCGCGCATCGCGGTGCCGACCATCGCGCCGCATGGCGCCTCGGACGGGGTCGGGCCGGTCGAAGGCTCGGCCGGCCATGCGCGGTATTTCTCGGGCTTCTACGAGCGGCGGGTGATCCCCCGCGTCGGGCACAATCCGCCGCAGGAGGCGCCGGAGGCCTTCGCCCGCTGCATCCTCGACCTGCCGGCGGCTTGACGCAGGCGAGGCCGACCATCCGGCCCGCGTTTCCGCCAGGCGAAAGCGGCTGCGCAGTCTTGTGAATTGTCAATGAGAGTCGGAATGGCGACCCTCCATCAGGCGCCGCACGATTTTCGTATCGGAATAAGGCGCAGGCTTTATGTTCGCCCAGGCCCGCCGCATGCGGCCTGTTCCGGCAACCTCCCTACCATACGAACGGTCCTGGGCGGCCAGGCGATCCGCTTCCTGCGGCTCCGGCAATCCAGCCTGCCCCTCCTGGTCAACAGCACCGGCTTCTTCCTGATTTAAGGCCGTGCTGCATGGCCGACTGAACGCCCCGCACCCGGCTGGGATGGAGCGGATCCATGTCCAGCCGTTCCCAATCTCCTAATTGCTCCGGGCAATGCTGATCGTCCTGGCCCCTGGCCTGCGTGCTGGACCTGACGCGGATCGCCCGGCTTGCGCCGGTAGCCTTGCGGGACGATCCGCAGACAACGGCGGCACAAGGCAAGGCCAGGGAGGAGGCATCCTCCCCACGCCCCTCCTCCATCCTCGTCGGCCGGTTACCCGTCGTGCGGCGGGCACCGGCCCCCGCAAGGAAGGGCGGGGCCTGGGGAGGGAACACGCTCCCCGCCCCGGCCTTGCCCGCAAGCCCAAAGGGTCATCCCGCCGCGGGCAGGCCACGCAGCGTCGCGGCGGCCAGCCGCTGCACCGCCGCCCGCACCACCCCGCGGCGCGGCGCGTCGCGCAGCGTGGTGAACCAGTGCTCCGGCGGGTTGCGCCCGGCCGCCCGGTGGAAGGTCAGGTCGCGCAGCACCCGCTCGGCCGCGGGGGTCACCCGCTCGGGGATCTCGATCCCGTTCAGCGTGGCCCAGATACCGGCCCAGCAACGCCCGACGGACCAGGGGTTGTAGCCGCCGCCGCCCAGCACGATCAGCCGCGGCGCCGCCCCCATCAACGCCCGCACCACGCCCCAATGGGCGTTGTTGGACAGCGCGAGCCGCGACAGCGGGTCCTCCTCCAACGCATCCGCACCGGCCTGCAGCATGATCGCCTGCGGCCGCAGATGCCGCACCACCGGGAGGATCGCCTCGTGCAGCAGCCAGAGCATCTCGGCATCGTGGAAGCCGGCCGGGACCGGCAGGTTGCGGGCATGGCCGCCGGCGCGGTCGTCGGCTGCCCCCGTGAAGGGCCAGCGTTCGGCCTCGTGCAGGCTCAGCGTGAAGACCCTGGGATCGTCGTGGAAGGCGTCCTGCACGCCGTCGCCGTGATGCGCGTCGATGTCGATGTAGAGGACGTTGTCCAGCCCCTGGTCCAGCCAGCTCAGCAGGCCGAGCACCGGGTCGTTCAGGTAGCAGAAGCCGCTGGCGCGGTCCGGCCGGCCGTGATGCGTGCCGCCGCCCGGGCAATGCACCACGCCGCCATGCTCGGTCAGCCGCGCCGCCAGCATGCAGCCGCCGGCCGAGGTGGCGGGGCGGGAGAAGACCTCGCGGTACACCGGGTTGCCATGCGCGCCGATGTGGAAGCGGGCCTTGTCCGCCGGGTCGACAAGCTGCGTCGCCTCGGCCCGCTGCAGCGCGGCGATGTAGTCGCGGTGGTGGAAGCGGGCGAGCTGGTCCGGCGTGGCCAGCGGCGCCGGCACCCAGCCGCCCGGCGGCATCCAGCCCATCGCCGCGATCAGGTCGAGTGCGGTCGAGACGCGCGGGATCGCCAGCGGGTGTTTCGGCCCATAGGAAGACCGGCGATAGATCTCCGAGCCGATCAGGATGGGGGCACGGCGCGTCGCGGACAGCATCGCCCCCGATATGCGCCGCCCCGACGCCGGCGCAAGCGGGACGGCAGGTGCTGCCGGAGTCGGGCGTGGAGGCGCCCGGCATCGCCATCGGCCGATCCCCCATCTCCGCAGCCGCATCGGCGTCCGCCGGCACGGTCGGCCTCGACGGCCGATCCGATGTCCCGGCGCCGCGCCCCAGCCCCCTGGCCGCCGCACGCCTGCCCTGTCCGGCCGTGCCACCGCCGCGGCGCCCTCGCATGCAGCGCCGGCGTCCCCGATACAGAATCCGCGTCGAGGCGAACGAAGTCCTGACGCCGCAGACCTCCGGTAGTGTATTGATTGCAGCCGGAGCCGGGGGTGGAAGGGCGGGCCGATGCCAGCAGGGCCTGCGGGACGCGGGCGAGGATGTGGCGACCGGGCAAGGCACCGGGAGGGCGGCGCATGACCGGCGGCCGGCCGACCGGTCATGCGCCGCCGGACGCCGACATCGAACTCGAGGCCGAGCGCGTCTCGATCCTGTTCCGCCAGACGCCGATGGCCGCCGGGGTCGCCGCGGTGAACGCCACGCTGATGACCGCGATCCTGCTCAGTACGGAGGGCGATCGCCGGGCGCTGGCCTGGCTTGCCGCCATGCTGCTGGTCGCCGGGCTGCGGCTGCTCGCCACCCTGGCCTGGCGGCGCGACCCGGCGGCGCGGGCGCATGCCAGGGCCTGGGGCCTGATCGGCACCGCCGGCGCCTTCGCCGCCGGGCTGGTGCTGGGCGGCGGGGCGATCTGGCTCTGGCCGGAATCGGAAACGCGGCAGCTGTTCTGGGTCTTCCTGGTCGGCGGCATGTGCGCCGGCGCGGCCGGGCTGCACCACGCCCACCTGCCGACCCTGCTGGCCTTCATCCTGCCGGCCGCCCTGCCCTTCGTCGCCCGCTACGCGTTGGAAGGGACCGAGCGCGGCTTCGGCGCGGCGGCGATGATCCTGGTCTTCCTCACCGCGGTCTCGGCGAGCGCCTGGCGGGCGGGCGGCGACTTCGCCGCCAATCTCCGCCTGCGGCTCGACCTGGCCCGCCAGGCGCAGGAGCTGGATGCGACGAACCTCCGGCTGCGGGAGGAGATGGCCCGCCACCGCGCCACCGAGGCCTCGCTGCGCCAGGCGCAGAAGATGGAAGCGGTCGGCCAGCTCACCGGCGGGATCGCGCATGACTTCAACAACCTGCTGACCGCGGTGCTCGGCAGCCTGGCGATGCTGCGCAAGCGCCTGCCGGCCGACGACGCCCGCGCCGCCCGGCTGGTGGACAACGCGCTGCAGGGTGCCCAGCGCGGCGCCGCGCTGACCCAGCGGCTGCTGGCCTTCGGCCGCCGGCAATCGCTGAACCCGGCGCCGGTCGCGCTGCCCGCCCTGGTCGGCGGCATGGCCGAGCTGCTGCGCGGGGCGCTCGGCGGGGCGGTGCATCTGCGGACCGAATTCCCGCCCGGCCTGCCGCCGGTCTTCGCCGATGCCAACCAGCTCGAGCTCGCCGTGCTGAACCTCGCGGCCAATGCACGGGACGCCCTGCCCGGGGGCGGCGAGATCGCCATCGCCGCGGCGGAATGCCAAGTGGGGCCCGGCGAGGCCGGCGGGCTGCGGCCCGGCGCCTATGTGGTGCTCAGCGTCACCGACGCCGGGTCCGGCATGGACGAGGCGACGCTGGCCCAGGCGATGGAGCCCTTCTTCACCACCAAGGGGGTGGGCAAGGGCACCGGGCTCGGCCTGCCCATGGTGCATGGGCTGGCGGCCCAATCAGGCGGGCGGTTCCTGCTGCGCAGCACGCTCGGCGTCGGCACGGTGGCGGAGCTCTGGCTGCCGCGCGCCTCGGCGGTGGCGGCGGACGCGCCGCGCGATGCGGCGGCGGCGCCGCGGCCGCCCATCCGGCGCGGCACGCTGCTGCTGGTCGACGACGACCCGCTGGTGCTGGCGAGCACCGCGGCGATGCTGGAGGATCTTGGCCACCAGGTGATCGAGGCAGCCTCGGGCGCCGAGGCGCTGGAGCGGGTGGAGGCGAACCACGCGATCGACCTGGTGATCACCGACTACGGCATGCCCGGGATGACCGGCCTGCAACTGGCCGAGGCGCTGCGCCGGCGGCGCCCCGGCCTGCCGGTGCTGCTGGCCACCGGCTATGCCGAGCTGGAGGGCGAGGCCGCCAACGGCCTGCCGCGGCTTGCCAAGCCTTTCGAGCAGGCGGCGCTGGCGCGGGCGACGGACGAATGCCTTGCCGGGGTGCGGGCGGAATAGGCCAGGCCAGGGAGGACGTATCCTCCCTCAGGCCCCTCCGCCATTGCCGTGGGCCGGCACCCGCCGCGCGGCAGGTCTCGACCCACGGGAAGGGAAGGCCGCGGGGAGATTGGCGCCTGGGGAGGGAATAGGTCGCCCGCCCAAGCCTCCGCTTCCTAGCCCGCTGCGGCGGCGATCGCCAGGAAGTCCGCCGCGACCAGGCTGGCGCCACCGACCAGCGCGCCGTCGACATGCGGCAGGGCCAGGATCGCCTTGGCATTGCCCGGCTTGACCGAGCCGCCGTAGAGGATGCGCAGGCCCCCGCCGGCAGTCCCGAAGCGCCCGACCAGGTTCGCCCGGATCGCCGCATGGATGGCCGCGATGTCGGGCTCGGTCGGGGTGCGGCCGGTGCCGATCGCCCAGACCGGCTCGTAGGCCACGACGCCCCCGGCCGCCGCGAACCCATCCGGCAGGCTGCCGTCGAGCTGGCCGGTGACCACCGGCTCGGCCTCGCCGGCCAGGCGCTGCGCCTCCGACTCGCCGACGCACACGATCGGGGTCAGCCCCGCCGCCAGCGCCGCCTCGGCCTTGGCCCGCACCGCGGCATCGGCCTCGGCATGGTCGGCCCGGCGTTCCGAATGGCCGAGGATGACATAGCCGGCGCCGACATCCTTCAGCATGGCGGCGGCGACGTCGCCGGTATGGGCGCCCTTCGCGGCGGCGTGGCAATCCTGCCCGCCGACCGCCAGGCCGCCCTGGCTGGCGACCAGGTGCAGATAGGGAAAGGGCGGGCAGACCAGCAGCTCGGCGCCGGGCGACCTGACCTGGGCCGCGCCCTCGCGCACCGCGGCGGCCAGGGAGGCGGCCTCGGCCAGGGTCCCGTGCATCTTCCAATTGCCGGCGATCAGCGGGCGCACTCCGGGCGTCATGGCGTCCTCCATTCCATGCCCAGCCCGTATCCGCCGCGCCCCGGTTTGGCAACACGGGGGCTTCTCCGCTATGGCAGCCGCCAAATCCGCGCACGGACACCGATGCTCACCGCACTTCGCCGCCTCGCCGGGACCTGGGTCGCCAAGGGCCTGTTCGTCCTGCTCATCCTCTCCTTCGCCGTCTGGGGCATCGGTGACGTGGGGAGGACCCTCTTCGCCCCCGACACCTCCCTCGCCCGCGTCGCCGGCGAGCCGGTGACGCTGGAGGAGGGCCAGGCCGCCATGCGGCGGGAGATGCAGCGGCTCGCCCGCCAGCTCGGCAGCCAGTTCGAGAACGACCCGCGCATCCGCCGCGCCATCGCCGAGCAGGCGGTGGACCAGCTCGTGCTCGACCGCGTGCTGCGGGCCGAGACGGAGCGCCTGCAGGTCGCGGTGCCGGATGCCGCGGTGCGGGACTTCGTCTTCGGCATCGAGGGATTCCGCGGCCTCGACGGCCAGTTCTCCCAGGCGGTGTTCCAGAATTTCCTGCGCACCAACGACCTGACCGAGCCGCGCTTCCTCGACCTGATCCGCGCCGACCTGGCGCGGCAGCAGGTGGCGATGGCGGTGCGCTCCGGCGTCGCCGGGCCGGACGCGCTGGCCAAGCCGCTGCTGCGCTGGCTGGAGGAACAGCGCGACGTCACGCTGGTGACCCTGGCGACCGACCAGGCGGCCGAGCCGGCGGCGCCGGAGGAGGCGCAGCTGAAGCGCTTCCACGAGAACAACCCGGACCGCTTCTCCTCCCCCGAATACCGGGAGGCCACCGTCGCGGTGCTGACCGCCGAGCTGCTGTCGCGCGAGGTCGAGGTGACCGAGGCCGAGATCGCCGCCGCCTACGACGCGCGGCGCGGCCAGTTCGGCACGCCGGAGAAGCGGCGTCTCGCGCAGGTCCTGGTGCCGGACGAGGCCAAGGCCCGCGAGATCTCCGCCGCCTGGACCGCCGGCGCCGATCTCGAGGCGATCGCCGCCCAGGCCAAGGCCGCCGGCGGCGAGGCGATCGAGCTCGGCGAGGTCGAGCGCGCCGGCCTGCCGGTGGCCGAACTGGCCGAGGCCGCCTTCGCCGCACCCGAGGGGAGCGTCACCGCGCCGGTGCAGAGCCCCTTCGGCTGGCATGTCTTCAAGGTCGAGACGGTCGAGGCCGGCCAGGAGAAGCCGCTGGCCGAGATTCACGACCAGCTGAAGCGCGACCTGGCGCAGGAGAAGGCCGCCGACATCGCCTTCGAGCGCGCCAACAAGATCGAGGACGCGCTGGCCGGCGGCGCGACCCTGCCCGAGGTGGCGAAGCAGTTCGGGCTTGGCCTGGCCAGCTTCCGCGCCGATGCGGCCGGGCTGGATGCCGCGGGCAAGCCGGTGGAGCTGCCGGTGATCGAGGCCGCCCGCGCGCCGCTGCTGAAGGCCGTCTTCGGCACCGAGCGCGGCGCCGCGCCGCGGCTGCAGGAAACCGAGGCGGGCTTCGTCGCGGTCGAGATCAAGGACGTCGCCCCGCCGGCGCTGCGCCCCTTCGAGACGGTGGAGCCGGAGGTGCGCTCCGCCTGGGAGCAGGACGCGAAGCGCCGGGCGCAGGAGGCCCGCGCCGCCGGGCTGCTGGCCGCGACCCGGGAGGGCAAGCCGCTGGCCGAGGCCGCGACGGCGGCCGGGCTGGGCTGGCGCGAAGTGGGCGCGGTGCGGCGCGACCCGCAGCAGGGCGCGGCGGTCCCGCGCGAGCTGCTGGCGCCGCTGTTCGAGCTGAAGCTGCACGAGACCACCATGGCGCAGACCCGCGACGGCTTCGCGGTGGCCCAGGTGCAGGCGATCACCCCGGGCGACCCGGAGGCCGATGCCGCCGGGCTCAAGCGGCTGCGCGGCGAGGTCGCCCAGGCGATGGCGCAGGATATCGACGTGCAGTTCCTCGGCGCGCTGCGGGCGCGGTCGGACGTGCGGCTGAATCCGCGGATGCTGGACGTGCTGGCGCAGCCCTGAGGCAAGATCGGGGAGGTGAAGGCATTGCCTCCCCCTCACCGCGCGGCTGGTGCCAAACCCGGAAAAACAGATGAGGGGTCCGGGGAGAATGCCTTCTCCCCGGCCTTGGCTCAGCTCACCTCGCCGGACATCAGCGCGCCGAACCGGTCGTAGGTCTTGCCGTTGAAGCGCTGCAGCTGCATCTGCCGGATCGGCCGGTAGTTGGTCGGGCTGGAGTTCAGCTTGATCCCCGGCAGCAGGGTGGCGATCTCGACGTCCTTCAGGCTGGCCGCCTGCCGCATGATGTTCTCCCGGCCGGCATCGGCGCCGCATTGCCGCAGCACCTGCTCCATCGCCCGCGCCGCGGTGTAGCCGTAGACCGAATTGGCATCCGTCAGGTCGGCATCCGGCATGTACTTCGCCATGAAGGCGCGCCAGGCCAGCATGCCGGCATCCTGTGCCCAGGCCGGGTCGGTCGGGTCCTTCAGATAGGCCGCGGTGGTCAGCCCGACCGCCTTCTCCAGCCCGGCCGGCTGGATCACCACCCCCACCGAATTGGCGCCGTAGTGGACGCAGGTGGTCGGCTTCCAGCCGATCTCGTGCATCTTGCGGATGGCCATGGAGGCGAATTTGGCGGTTACCGCCAGCACCAGCCCCTGGCAGCCGCTGCCCTGCAGCGACAGGATCTGCTGGTCGATGGTGGGATCGGTGCTCTCGTAGCTGAGCACCTTGGTGGCTTCCTCGAATTTCGGCCCCAGCACGTCGCGCACGCCATGGACGTAGTCGCGGCCGAAATCGTCGTTCTGGTGCAGGATGGCGATGCGGCCGCCCGGGTGCGCCGCCAGGATATGCCTGGCATAGAGCTGCGCCTCGATCCGGTAGCTCGGCGGGAAGCCCATGGTCCAGGGGAAGTCCTGGTAGTTGCTCCATTTGTCGGCGCCGGTGGAGGGGAACAGGTTCGGCACCTTGCGCTGGTTGGTGTAGCGCAGCACCGCGCTGTTGGTCGGCGTGCCGAGATTGCTGAACAGGCAGGCGACCTGGTCCTGCTCGACCAACCGGCGCACCTGCTCGACCGTCTTCGGCGGGCTGTAGGCGTCGTCGTAGGACAGGAACTTGATCTTCCGCCCGGCGATGCCGCCGTCGTCGTTCAGCTTGCGGAACCAGGCATCCATGGTCTTGCCCTGGATGCCGAGGCTGGAGACCGGGCCGCTGTAGGACATGGTGTTGCCGATGCGGATCTCGCCGGCGGTGACGCCGGGCGAGGCCTGCGCGGCGGCAAGGCGCGGCGCGGCGAGCGCTACGGCAGCCGCGCCCCCGAGGAGCGTGCGACGCGAGGTCATGAACGATTCTCCCATGCTGCATTGGGCAGGGCCGGGCGACCGACCATGCCTGGGAATGAGCCTAGGCCCGGCCGCGCGGTCCTCGCCACATCATCCGGCACTCGCTAGAACCGCTACGCGCCCTTGGCGCCCAGCACAGGATCACAGCCGATGCCGCTTCCCGATTTCGCCAGCTTCAGCGCCGGTCTTGCCGCGGGGCATGGCCAGGTGCTGTGGCGCGAGCGGGTGGCGGATCTCGACACGCCGGTCGGCACCTTTCTCAAGCTGGCGCATGGCAAGCCGAACAGCTTCCTGCTCGAGAGCATCGAGGGCGGCGCCGCCCGCGGCCGCTATTCCGCCATCGGGATGGAGCCGGACCTGATCTGGCGCTGCCGCGGCGGCCGGGCGGAGCTGAACCGCCATGCCCTGGCCGCGCCGCATGCCTTCGAGCCCACCGAGGGCGAGGCGCTCGACAGCCTGCGCGCCCTGGTCGCCGCCAACCTGATGCCGCTGCCGGCCGGGCTGCCGCCGATCGCCACCGGCCTGTTCGGCTATCTCGGCTACGACATGGTCCGGCTGATGGAGCGCCTGCCGGCGAAGAACCCCGACGTCATCGGCATCCCGGACGCGGTGCTGATGCGGCCGACCCTGGTCGCCGTGTTCGACCACGTGCGGGATGCGCTCAGCCTCTTCACCACGGTCTGGCCGCTGCCGGGACTCGACCCGCAGGCCGCCTGGGACAGTGCCCAGGCGCGGCTCGACGAGGCGGAGGCGGCGCTCGACCGCCCGCTGCCCCGCCCGGCCGCGCCGGTCAGCCTGCCGACCCTGCCGGAGCCGTCCAGCAACTTCACGCGCGAAAGCTTCGTCGCCGCGGTGGAGACGGCGAAGGAGTATATCCGCGCCGGCGACTGCTTCCAGGTGGTGCCGTCGCAGCGCTTCTCGGTGCCCTTCGCGCTGCCGCCCTTCGCGCTCTACCGCGCGCTGCGGCGGATCAACCCGGCGCCCTATTTGTTCTTCTTCGACTTCGGCGGCTTCGCCGCGGTCGGCGCCAGCCCGGAGATCCTGGTGCAGCTGCGCGACGGCACGGTCACCGTCCGCCCGCTGGCCGGCACCCGCCGCCGCGGCGCGACGCCCGAGGAAGACAAGGCGCTGGAGGTCGAGCTGCTGGCCGACCCGAAGGAGCGGGCCGAGCACCTGATGCTGCTCGACCTCGGCCGCAACGATGTCGGCCGGGTCGCGGCCATCGGCAGCGTCAGGGTGACCAGCCAGTTCCAGATCGAGCGCTACAGCCAGGTCATGCATATCGGCTCCGAGGTGCAGGGCCGGCTGCGCGACGGGCTGACCGCGATCGACGCGCTGGCGGGCGGTTTCCCGGCCGGGACGCTGACCGGCGCGCCCAAGGTCCGCGCGATGGAGATCATCGAGGAGCTGGAGCCCTCCCGGCGCGGGATCTATGCCGGCGGCTTCGGCTATTTCGGCGCCGATGGCGGCATGGACACCTGCATCGGCCTGCGCACCGCGCTGGTGAAAGACGGGGTGATGCATGTGCAGGCCGGCGCCGGCGTGGTCGCCGACAGCGACCCGGTGGCGGAATACGAGGAGACGAAGCAGAAGGCCCGCGCCCTGTTCCGCGCGGCGGAGGAAGCGGTGCGCTTCGCCGCCGGGCGGAAGTAGACGGCGCCGCCGCGCCGGCATTGACAGCCGCCGACGCAGGCGGCCCGATGCCGGCAACGGAGGACACCGCCCATGACCCGCCCCTGCCCCGGCCCGCGCGCCGTCACCGGCAAGCCCGGCTGGACCGCGCCGCCGAATTCCACCGACTGCCACATGCACATCTTCGGCCCCTATGGCCGCTACCCGCTCTCGCCCGGCCGCGGCTACACGCCGCCCGAGGCCAGCATCGCGATGTACCAGGAGATGCTCTCGACCATTGGCCTGACCCGGACGGTGGTGGTGCAGCCGAGCATCTACGGCACCGACAACGACGTCTCGCTGGATGCGGTGGCGGCGCTGGGCGCCGACCGGGCGCGGGCCGTGGTGGTGGTGGACGACAGCTTCGATTTGGCCGCGCTGCGGGCCATGGGGGCGCGCGGCGCCTGCGGGGTGCGGTTCAACGCCGTCTCCGGCAACGGCACGCCGCTGGACCAGCTGGAAGCGCTGGGCGAGCGGCTGGCGACCCTCGGCTGGCACCTGCAGCTCTATGCCCACAGCGCCGAGATGGTGGCGCTGGAGGGCGTGCTGGCGCGGCTGCCCTGCCCGGTGGTGATCGACCACATGGGCGGGGTGAAGGCGGCCGAGGGCGGCATGGCCAGTCCCGGCTTCCAGGCGATGATCCGGCTGCTGGAACGGGGCGCCTGGGCCAAGCTCTGCGGCTACCGGTCCTCGGCCGCCGGCGCGCCCTATGCCGACGTGGCGGGGATGGCCCGGGCCATGATCGCCGCCGCGCCCGACCGCTGCGTCTGGGGCACCGACTGGCCGCATCCCTCCCTGCTCAGCCCCGAGGAGGTGCCGGACGACGGCGTGCTGCTGGACGCGCTCGGCGTCTGGGCGCCGCGGGACGACCAGCGGCAGGCGATCCTGGTGGACAATCCGGCGCGGCTCTACGGGTTCTGAGCCGCTCGCCGCCGGTGCGCGGCGATACAGACGCCAACTCCCTCTCCCGTGGCAGCCTGCCGGCACCACGGGAGACGGTTCATGTCCGGCCGGCCAAGCTTTGCGTGCCTGATCCTTGCTTGGCTCCTCGCCGCGCCGCTTGCCGGCCGGGCCGACACGCCCGCGGGCGGCTGGGACGGCTGGACCGACCTCGGCGGCCCGGTGCTCGACCAGCCCCGCTGCGTCAGCTGGGGGCCCAACCGGCTGGACTGCTTCGCCCGCGGCACCGCCAATATCCTCTACCATGCCTGGTGGGACGGCCAGGCCTGGGCCGGCTGGGAGGATCTGGGCGGCGTCCTGCTCGAAGCGCCGAGCTGCGTCAGCTGGGGCCCCAACCGCATCGACTGCTTCGCCCGCGGCCCCGATGGCAGCCTGATGCGCCGCTGGTGGGATGGCGCCCAGTGGCAGGGCTGGGAGGATCTGGGCGGCACCCTGCTCGATGCACCGGATTGCGTCAGCTGGGGGCCCGACCGGATCGACTGCTTCGGCCGTGGCACGGATGCCGCGCTGTGGCACCGCGCCTGGACCGGCGCCGCCTGGGCGGCGTGGTCCAGCCTTGGCGGCATCATCTTCGAGCGGCCGAGCTGCACCGCCTGGGGCGTCAACCGCATCGACTGCTTCGCCCGCGGCGGCCAGGGGGCGATCTACCACCGCTGGTGGGACGGTGCGGCGTGGGGCGGCTGGGAAAGCCTCGGCGGCATCCTGCTGGAACAGCCGGACTGCGTCAGCTGGGCGGCCAACCGGATCGACTGCTTCGGCCGCGGCACCGATGGCGCGATGTGGCACCGCTGGTGGGACGGCACCGCCTGGGGGGGCTGGGAAAGCCTCGGCGGGCTGATCTTCGACGCGCCGAGCTGTGCCGCCCCCGCGCCCAACCGGCTGGACTGCTTCGCCCGCGGCAGCGGGACCGGCCTCTACCACCGCTGGTGGGACGGGCGGCAATGGAATGGCTGGGAGAGCCTCGGCGGCGCCTTGCTGAACCCGCCGGACTGCACCGCCACCGCGCCGGGCCGGGTCGATTGCCTCGGCCGCGGCCCCGGCCTGACGGTCTTCCACCGCCGCTGGCCGGGCTGACGCGGGCGAAGACGCCCTTGCCCGGCGCCGCGCCGCCGATTACTGTCCGCGGCATGTCCAGGGACACAGCCCCCGTCGCGCGATTTTGGTACCGCTGGTATTCACCGGCGGCCTGAGGACCTCGCGCACAGCAGAGACACCCCCGAAGCCGCCACCCGTTGGCGGCTTTCGCGTCTCTGGACATCCCCGCGAATGCAGCCGGCCCGGTGACGGCCCCGACCACCAGGAGGCCAGCATGCAGCGCAGCGATTTCGACTTCGACGTGATCGGCGGACCCTCCGGCCCGCCGCTCTTCCCCCGGCCGGCCCAGCAGCCCCCGGCACCGCCCAGCACGCCCGCCGAGCGTGCGCTTGACCCGGCCGCGCACCGGTCCGAGAGTCCCGCGTCATGATCCTGCTGATCGACAATTACGACAGTTTCACCTTCAATCTCTACCACTTCCTGGGCGACCTGGGCGTGGAGATCGAGGTGCGGCGCAACGATGCCATCACCAGCCAGGAAGCCCTGGCGATGCGGCCGGACGCCATCCTGCTCTCGCCCGGTCCCTGCACGCCGAATGAGGCCGGCATCTGCCTGCCCCTCATCGGCGCCGCCGCAGCGGCCAGGGTGCCGTTGATGGGGGTCTGCCTCGGCCACCAGGCGATCGGCCAGGCTTTCGGCGGCACCGTGGTCCGCGCGCCGGAACCGGTCCATGGCAAGGTCTGGGACATCCACCACCGCGGCACGGACCTGTTCACCGGCCTGCCCGACCCCTTCCGCGCCACCCGCTACCATTCCCTGGTGGTGCGCCGGGACGACCTGCCGGCGGCGCTGGAAGCGACCGCCTGGACCGCGGACGGGCTGGTGATGGGCATGGCGCACCGCGACCTGCCGATCTGGGGGGTGCAGTTCCACCCGGAGAGCATCGCCTCCCAGCACGGCCATGACCTGCTGCGGAACTTCCTGACCATGGCAAAGGCCAGGGTGCCGGCGTGAACTCGCTGAAGCCGATCCTCGGCCGCCTCGCCGCCGGCGAGCGCCTGGCCGAGAGCGAGGCCGAGGCCGCCTTCGGCATCATCATGGCCGGCGAGGCGACGCCCGCGCAGATCGCCGGCCTGCTGATGGCCATGCGGGTGCGCGGCGAGACGGTGCCGGAGATCACCGGCGCGGTCCGCGCCATGCGGGCCCGGATGGCGGCGATCGAGGCACCGCCCGGCGCCATCGACATCGTCGGCACCGGCGGCGACGGCTCGGGCAGCCTCAACATCTCGACCGCGACGGCGCTGGTGGTCGCGGGCTGCGGCGTGCCGGTGGCCAAGCACGGCAACCGGGCGCTATCCTCAAGGTCGGGTGCGGCCGATGCGCTGGCGGCGCTCGGGGTCAACCTCGACGTGCCGCTCGACCGGCTGGAAGCGGTGCTGGCCGCGGCCGGCATGGTCTTCCTCTGGGCGCCGCGGCACCATGCCTCGATGCGTCACGCCGCCGGGCCGCGGGTCGAGCTCGGCACCCGGACCCTGTTCAACATCCTCGGCCCGCTGTCGAACCCGGCGCGGGTCAAGCGCCAGCTCACCGGCGCCTTCGCCGTCGAATGGCTGCGGCCGATGGCGGAGACCCTGGCCCGGCTCGGCACCGAGGCGGCCTGGGTGGTGCATGGCCAGGGGCTCGATGAGATCGCCCTGTCGGGGGAGACGCATGTTGTCGCCCTCGATTCCGGCCGGATCCGCGAATTCGTGGTGGCGCCGGAGGATGCCGGGCTGCAGCGCGCCCCGCCCGAGGCGATCCGCGGCGGCGAGCCGGCGGAGAACGCCGCCGCCCTGCGCGCGTTGTTGCAGGGCGCGCCTGGGGCCTACCGTGACATCGTGCTGCTCAACGCCGCGGCCGCCCTGGTGGTGGCCGGGCGGACCGCCGATCTCCGCGCCGGTGCGGCGGTCGCGGCCCGGGCCATCGACAGCGGGGCGGCTTCCGGCGTACTCGCCCGCCTGCAGGAGGCAACCGCCCCATGACCCCCATTCCCAGCCACGCTGCCGAGCCATGAACGCCCCCCATATCATCGCGCCCGACCTCGAGGTGCCCGACGTCCTCGCCCGTATCCTCGCCGACAAGTACGAGGAGGTGCGGAGCCGTGCCGCGGCCACCCCGCTGGCCGAGATGGAGCGCCAGGCCCGCAATGCGCCCAAGCCGCGCGACTTCGTCCGCTCGCTCTGCGAGGCGGTGGCCGATGGCAGGGTCGGGCTGATCGCCGAGATCAAGCGCGCCTCGCCCTCCGGCGGGCTGATCCGCGACCCCTTCGAGCCAGCCAAGCTGGCCGAGGCCTATTGCGCGGGCGGCGCCACCTGCCTCTCGGTGCTGACCGACACGCCGTATTTCCAGGGTACCACGGACCACCTGAAGCTCGCCCGCGCCGCCTGCCCGCTGCCGGTGCTGCGCAAGGATTTCATGGTCCACCCCTGGCAGGTCTACGAGGCCCGGGCGATGGGCGCCGACTGCATCCTGCTGATCATGGCGGCGCTGACCGACGAGCAGGCCGAGGAGCTGGAGGACCTGACCCACAGCCTCGACATGTCGGTGCTGGTCGAGGTGCACGACCAGCGCGAGCTCGACCGCGCGCTCGGGATGAACAGCCGGCTGATCGGCGTGAACAACCGCAACCTCAAGACCTTGCAGACCGATCTTGCCACATCGGAGCTGCTCGTGCCGCAGGTTCCGGCCGACCGCATCCCGGTCGCCGAGAGCGGCATCCGCACGCCCGACGACGTCCGCCGCATGGCCGCGGCCGGTGCCCGCTGCATCCTGGTGGGCGAACACATGATGCGCCAGACCGATGTCGCCGCAGCGGCGCACCAGCTCGTCCACGCGCTCTAGCGGCATCGCAGAACAGGGGCACAAGCCATTGAGTGGCCTCACCCATTTCGACGAGCATGGCCGGGCGGTCATGGTCGACGTCTCGGCCAAGGCCGAGACCGACCGCGTCGCCGTCGCGCGCGGCCGGGTGGTGATGGACCCGGCCACCCTGGCCCGCATCCAGGAAGGCACGACGGCCAAGGGCGACGTGCTCGGCGTCGCCCGTCTGGCCGGGATCATGGCGGCCAAGCGGACCAGCGACCTGATCCCGCTCTGCCACCCGCTGATGCTGTCGAAGGTGACGGTCGACCTGGTCGCCGTCCCGCCCGGCACGGTGGAAATCGAGGCTCTGGTGAAGGTTGGCGGGCGCACCGGAGTCGAGATGGAAGCGCTGACCGCCGTCACGGTGGCGGCGTTGACGGTCTACGACATGTGCAAGGCGATCGACCGCGGCATGCGCATCGAGGCGGTGCGCCTGGTGCATAAATCGGGCGGGAAATCCGGCACCTACGAGGCGGAGTGACCAAACCGGGCGCGGCCCGCGCCATGGGATATGCCGCAGGATCAAGGGGTTCGGGGGAAATGCGATGATCTCGGTCGAGGAAGCCCGCCGCCGGATCCTGGAGGGGCTTTCGGCGACCCCGGCCGAGACGGTGCCGCTGGCAATGGGCTGGAACCGCATCCTCGCCCGGCCGGTCCGGTCCCGCGTCACCCAGCCGCCGGCCGATGTCTCCGCGATGGACGGCTATGCCGTCCGCGCCGCCGAGGCGCTGGAGGGCGCGCGCCTGACGGTCATCGGCGTCGCCCCGGCCGGGCATCCCTTCGCCGGGACGGTCGGCCCGGGCGAGGCGGTGCGCATCTTCACCGGTGCCTTCGTCCCGCCCGGCGCCGACGCCATCCTGCTGCAGGAGGATGCCGCAGCCGGGGATGGCCAGGTCCGCGTCACCGAGACCGTCCGTCCCGGCCGCTGGATCCGCGCCCGCGGCCTCGATTTCGCCACGGGCGAGGAATTGCTGCCGGCCGGCAAGCGCCTCACCGCGCGGGACATCGGCCTGGCCGCCGCCGCCAACCATGCCTGGCTGGCGGTGCACCGGGCGCCGCGCATCGGCATCCTGGCGACCGGCGACGAGATCGCCCTGCCCGGCGACCCGATCCCCGAGGGGGGCATCGTCAGCAGCAACGCCCATGCCCTGGCCGCCCTGGTGCGGGCCAGCGGCGGCGACCCGCTGGTGCTGCCGATCGCCCCGGACGACCGCGAGGCCATCGCCGCGGCCGCCGTCGCCGCCCGGGCCTGCGACATGCTGGTGACCACCGGCGGCGCCAGCGTCGGCGACCACGACCTGGTGCAGGCGGCGCTCGGGCCGCAGGGCTTCGCGCTGGATTTCTGGCAGATCGCCATGCGGCCGGGGAAACCGCTGATCTGGGGCCGGCTCGGCGCCACGCCGGTGCTGGGGCTGCCCGGCAACCCGGTCTCCGCCATGGTCTGCGCCGTGCTGTTCCTGATCCCGGCGATCGCGCGGCTTTCCGGCCTGCCGGGCGAGCCGCCTCGCACCATCCGCGCCCTGGCCGGGGCGCCCCTGGCGGCGAACGACCGCCGCTTCGACCATCTGCGCGCCACCCTCGCCACTGGCGCCGATGGGCAGCCTGTTGCCACGCCCTTCCCCCAGCAGGACAGTTCGATGCTGAAGGTCCTGTCGCGGGCGGAGGGGCTGATCCTGCGCGCGCCGCTCGCCCCGGCGTTGCCCGCCGGCGCGGCGGTGGAGGTCATCCCCTTGGGCGATCTCGGAATTTGAATGCGTATCCTATGGAAAACCGTTTGACCCGACGCGGAGAACCTACGTAGAACACTCCGACTCGGTTGCCCCTTTGTTCCCGCGTCGCGGGAGGGGCGCGGCCGCGGACGGAGGCGATACGGTGCTCACGCGCAAGCAGCACGAGCTGCTGATCTTCATCGACAAGCATCTGCGCCAGACCGGCTTCTCCCCCTCCTTCGAGGAAATGAAGGAGGCGCTGAAGCTGAAGTCGAAATCGGGCATTCACCGCCTGATCACGGCGCTGGAGGAACGCGGCTTCCTGCGCCGCCGCGCCCATCGCGCCCGGGCGCTCGAGGTCATCCGCCTGCCGGAGAACATGGCGCCGCGCCGGACGGCGGAGACGACGCAGCCGGCCGCGCCGCGCGACCCGGCCCTCGCGCCGAACGTCATCCGCGGCAATTTCGCCGCCAACCCGTCCGGCGTGCCGAAATCGACCGAGGCCGCGGCGGTGCATCTGCCGCTCTATGGCCGCATCGCCGCCGGCCTGCCGATCGAGGCGTTGCGGGATTCCGGCAACAGCGTCGAGGTCCCGGCCACCCTGCTCGGCGGCGGGGAGCACTATGCGCTGGAGGTCGCCGGCGATTCGATGGTCGAGGCCGGCATCCTGGACGGCGACACGGTGATCATCCGCCGCGGCGACACCGCGGAGAACGGCTCGATCGTCGTCGCGCTGGTCGACGAGAACGAGGTGACGCTGAAGCGGCTGCGCCGCCGCGGCAATTCCATCGCGCTGGAAGCCGCCAACCCGCGCTACGAGACGCGGATCTTCGGGCCGGACCGCGTGCGGGTGCAGGGCCGGCTGATCGGGCTGCTGCGGAAGTACTGACCGGCGGCGGCGCCGGGTCAGGCGCCATCCGCCAACAGCCCGGCCGCCCGCAGGAACAGGGGCGCGGCCGGGACCATCCGGCCGGCTGCGGCGGCGATGAAGCCGGCCAGCGCCGCCTCCGGCACCGCCCGCAGTTCGGTGTACTCGCCGCAGCCGGTGGCGGCGTGGCGGGCGGCGACCTCGGCGAAGCCGGCCGGCGTGTCGAGCAGGAAGGCCAGGTCGTGCACCCCGGTCGCCGCATGCTCGACAAGCGTGACGGCGCGGCACCCGGTGATGCGCCCCCAATCGAGGCCGACTTCCTCGGCCAGCTCGGCCCGCAGCTGCCCGACCACATCCACCCGGTTGCCGACCACGGCCCCTGCATCGACGCTGCCGGCAGGCGGGGTCTGCCAGAGCCCGGCCTCATAGGTCGCGCCGCGCTGGCGGCGGCCGAACAGGATGCCGTCCGGCATCCGCAGCACGCCGCAGACCGACAGCGGCCGCAGCCGCAGCGCGGCCGCCAGGCCAGGGTCGGCATAGGCCGCCACCACCAGCCGGTAGGCCACCAGCTGCCCGGCGATGCGGTCCGGCGCGAGTTCGCTGACGGAGAACACGCGGCCGTCGAACAGCCGGCCGCCGGCGCGGCCCTGCGCGGCCGCCCAGGCGGCGGCGATCGCCGGCTCCAGCCCGGCCGGCACCGCGACGCTGCCGGGGAGCAGATCCACCCTGATGTCCGGACCGACCGGCATCGCGCGATAGTCCGGCTGCATCCGCCTTGCCCCTATTCGACCGGTGCCGGCGGATCCTGCGAGGGCGTGCCGCGCGGCACCGGCACCGGCGGCACCCAGGGGCGGGTGCCCCGCGCGGCGCGGTCGCTCAGCACCCGCGCCCCGCCCGGCTCCAACCATATGGCGTGGGCGCCGTTCCGCCACACCGCGAAGCGGTCCACCACCTGGGCGGCGCAGCGCCCGCGCACCGGTTCGGCCGAGACCACCAGGGCGGCGCCGGCGCAGGCCTCGGCCGGCGGCGCGCCGCGCAGCAGCACGGCCACGGGTGCCGCCGGCCCCGTGCGCAGCGTGCAGGCGCCGGCCGTGCAGGCGAGCCTGCCGTCGGCCAGTTCTCCGGTCTTCGGCAGGCCCGCCGCGGCCGCCGTGCCGAACAGCCGCAGCCAGCTGTCCCGCGTCAGGCCGGAGGCACCGGACAGCCGCTGCAGCGCCAGCCCCTCCCCGGCCCGCAGCCCGATCAGCCGGGCGTCGGCCGAAACCAGGATATCGGGCGGCCGCTGCCAGGCGCCGCTGCCCATTCCCAGCACGATCAACGGCACCCCCAGCAGGCGCCAGCGGGCACCCCACAGGCACAGCCACAGCATGCCGAAAGCGCAGGCGCCAAGCCCCCAGGCCGGGATCGGCGGCACCGTCAGCGCCGCGCCCGGCCAGGCGGCGACCCAACGGGCGACCGCGAGGATGCCCTCCACCCCCCAGCCCATCGGCACCAGCGCCAGGTCCTCCCAGCCGAAGGGCATCAGCGCCGCCGCCGCCATGCCGGCCGGCATGACCAGGGCCGAGGTCAGCGGCACCGCGAGGGCATTGGCGGCGACCCCATACAGTTGCAGCCGGCCGAAATGGTGCAGCCCGAAGGGCGTGGTGGCCGCCCCCGCCAAGACCGAGGTCGCCACCACCCCGAAGGCCGCCAGCGCCAGCCGCCGGCGCCAGGCGCCGCTGCCGGCCCGGGGCAGCCGCGGCCGCAGCCATTCCCATCCCGCGATCAGGGCCAGGACCGCGGCGAAGCTCATCTGGAAGCTGGCGCCCAGCAGCGCGGCTGGCTGCAGCAGCAGCACCGCCGCCGCGGCCAGCGCCCAGGCGCGCAGGCTCAGCGCGCGGCGTCCGGTCAGCAGGGCCAGCGTCGCCAGGGCCGCCATGGCGAAGCTGCGCTGCATCGGCACCGCGGCCCCGGTCAGCAGCAGGTAGAGCGCCCCCACGCCGAGCGCGCCCAGCGCCGCCAGCGCCTTGCCCGGCAGCCGCAGCGCCAGCCAGGGGATCAGGGCCAAGCCCAGCCGCAGCAGCCCAAAGGTCAATCCCATGACGATGGCGATATGCAGGCCGGAGACGCTGAGCAGATGCGCCAGCCCGCTGTCCCGCATGGCGGCGAGGTCACCGGCCGGGATGGCGCTCTGCCCGCCGGTCAGCAGCGCCGCGGCGACCGCCCCGGCCGCACCGGGGATGGCGGTGGTGACGCGCGCCTCAATCGTCGTGCGGAGCCCGGCCAGCAACGGCGGCGCCGCCCCGCCCGGCGTCACCTCGGCCCGGCCGATGGCGAATCCGTTGCCCGCCAGGCCGGAGAACCAGGCGGCGCGCTGGAAGTCCCAGGCGCCCGGATAGGCGGGCGCGGCCGGGCCCCGTACCAGGGCGCGGACCCGGATCAGGTCGCCGGGCTGGGGCGTGGCCGGGTCGTCCTGCTTCAGGCGGATGCGGACATGCCGGGCGAGCGGCGCGCCGCCATCCAGCCGTGGTGCCTCCAGCGTCAGCCGGCGGCCGTCGGGCAGCAACTCGACCGCGGCGATGCGCGCCTCGAGGATCGTGGCGCCGCGCGGCAGGTCCGGCATCGGCGGTTGCCGCCCGGCCTGCCAGGTGGCGGCGGCGAAGCCCAGCGCGGCGGCGGCCACCAGCCCCAGCGCCCAGCCCGGCAGGGGCCAGCGCGCCGCGGTCCAGACGGCCAGCGCAAGCAGGGGCGGCGCCAGCCAGATGGCCGCCTCGGGCGGCTCGGCCGGCAGGCCGAAGTACAGCAGCACCCCGGCGCCGAGCGCCACCGCCAGCCAGGGCGCCAGCCTCGCGCGTTCGGCAGCCAGCAGGCCGAACGACCCGGCCACGGCCGAGGAGCCTCGGCCGAGCCACGCCACGCCTGCCCGTGCGATGGAATTTGACACCCGAGTCGCTTACGCGGTGCGACTCGGGCGACTCAACCATTAACTGCATATTGAGCGCCCAATACGCCATTTAATCGACGAAACGTGATCGATACGACGTAATTCGAATATTGCGTCGGGTCGGTGGCGATTTCCCGAATGCCCTGTTCTGGACTACTGAGCCTGCCCGCATGGCGCCGCGGCGCGGCGCAGCCCTGGGAACCGCACCATGTCCGTCCGCACCCGCTTCGCGCCCTCCCCGACCGGCTACCTGCATATCGGCGGGGCGCGCACCGCACTGTTCAATTTCCTCTTCGCCCGCCACCACGGCGGCCAGTACCTGCTGCGGATCGAGGACACCGACCGCCAGCGCAGCACCCAGGACGCGGTGCAGCAGATCCTCGACAGCCTCGACTGGCTTGGGCTGAGCCCGGACGAGCCGCCGGTGTTCCAGACGGCGAACGAGGCGCGCCACGCCGCGGTGGCGCGGGAGCTGCTGGCCAAGGGCCAGGCCTATCTCGCCTACGACACGCCGGAGGAGCTGGCAGCGATGCGGGCGGCGGCGGAGGCCGCCAAGCGCCCGTTCAAGTACGACGGCAGCCGCTGGATCGGGCTCGACGCGAAGGACGCGCCGGGGGTCGCGCCGGCGATCCGCATCAAGGCGCCGAAGGGCGGCGAGACGGTGGTCGCCGACCTGGTGCAGGGCGAGGTCCGCGTTGCCAATGCCGAGCTGGACGACATGATCATCCTGCGGTCGGACGGCACGCCGACCTACCTGCATGCGGTGGTGGTGGACGACCACGACATGCGGATCACCCATGTCATCCGCGGCGACGACCACCTGACCAACACCTTCCGCCAATGCATGGTCTATGACGCCATGGGCTGGCAGCGGCCGAAATTCGCGCATATCCCGCTGATCCACGGCGCCGACGGCGCCAAGCTGAGCAAGCGCCACGGTGCGGTCGGCGCGCTGGAATTCCGCGAGCAGGGCTTCCTGCCGGAGGCGGTCTGCAACTACCTGTTGCGGCTCGGCTGGGGCCATGGCGACGAGGAGCACATCCCGCGCGACCGGGCCGTCGCGCTGTTCGACCTCGGCGGCGTCGGCCGCGCCGCCTCGCGCATGGACTATGTCAAGCTGACCCATCTGAACGGCATCTACCTGCGCGCCGCCGAGGACGACCGGCTGACGCGGGAGGTCCTGGGGCGGCTGGCGAAGCACAAGGTGGATTTCGGCACCGAGGGTGCCGACCGCATCCAGGCCTTGATGCCGGTGCTCAAGGAGCGGGCGAAGACGCTGGAGGAGCTGGCGAGCTCCGCCGCCTTCGCCGCGGTCGAGGGCCCACCGCCGATGGATGCGAAGGCCGCCGCGCTGCTGACGCCGGAGGCCAAGGAGCGACTTGCCGACCTGGCGCAGTTCCTGACCGACGCGCCCTGGGAGCGTGCGGACCTCGAGAGTTGGCTGCGCGACTATGCCGAAGTGAAGGGCGTCAAGCTCGGCCAGGTGGCGCAGCCGCTGCGCATCGCGCTGACCGGCAGCACGCAGAGCCCGCCGATCGATGCGGTGCTCTGGGCGCTGGGGCGGACCGAGGCGATGGACCGGATCCTGGCGGCGGCCGGGTGAAGGCAAGGCCAGGGAGGAAGTATCCTCCCTGGCCTTGCCTTCACTTCCGTGGGTCCGGCACTCGCCGTGCGGCGGGTTCCAGCCTCGGAAAAAGGAAGGGAGGGGTTCGGGGAGGGAATGCCCTTCCCTTCCCGACCTTGTTCGTGGCCGATCCTCAGGCCCAGAGCCGTTCCTTCTGCAGGCCGGTATAGAGGCCGGAGACGAATTCCCCGTAGCCGTTGAACAGTTGTGTGGGAATCCGCTCGCCCGACCCCAGCACCCGTTCGCTCGCCTGACTCCAGCGCGGATGCGAGACCTCCGGGTTCACATTGGCCCAGAAGCCGTACTCGGAGGCCTGGATCGACTCCCAGAAGGTCTTCGGCCGCTGCGCCACCAGGCTGATCTTCACCAGCGACTTGCCGGCCTTGAAGCCGTATTTCCAGGGCTGGTGGATGCGGATGGGCCCACCGTTCTGCGGCGGCAGCGGCTTGCCATAGGCGCCGACCACCATGAAGGACAGGTCGTTCGCCGCCTCCTCCACCGTGCAGGCCTCGATATAGGGCCAGGGGTACCAGGACTGCCGCAGGCCAGGCATCGCCGACGGCACCGCCGCGGTCTCGAAGCGGACATATCTTGCCTCCGGCTTCGGCCCGACCGCCTTCAGCAACGCGGCCAGCGGGAAGCCGGTCCAAGGCACCACCATGGACCAGGCCTCGACGCAGCGCAGCCGGTAGACCCGCTCCTCGAGCGGCATGGTCTTCAGCAGGTCCTCCAGGGCGAACTCGCGCGGGGTATCGACCAGCCCGTCCAGCTTCACCGTCCAGGGGCTGAGCGGCAGCTTCTGGGCCGCGTGGTGAATGCCTTTATCCGTTCCGAATTCATAATAGTTGTTGTAGGTCGTGGCATCCTTCTCGGCGGTGATCTCCCGGCCGGGCTGGAAACGCGCATCGCGGGGGGCGGCCAAGCCCTGCGCTACGGCGGGAGACGACCAGGCCAGCGGGGCGATGCCCGCCACGCCGAGACCGGCGGCGGCCTTCAGGGTCGCACGACGACCGAACACCAGTGACTCGGGGGTTGCATCGCGCTCGGGGATTTCCCAGCCGCGTGGAATTCGGATCAGCATGACAGAGCTCCGTGGCGCCGTTCCAGAAGGGACCGGGTACGGCCGCCGTCAAGCGCGGCGGCCCTTCTCCCTGCTGTTTTCGCCGCAGCCCCCGGCGCCGTTACGCCCCCTGCGACGCCCGGTATGCGTTACGCAAGGCAATCATGTCCAGGACATGTGTACTTTATGATTGTATCCTAAGTGCGCCCCACTATTATGTGATCTGACAATACGTTGTAGCTACTGGAGTTCACATGCGCATCGCAATCGCCGCCGATCACGGCTCCACGGCCGACCTCGAAGCTGCTTTGGCCGAGTTCGGCGTCCTGTGCGATCCCACCGAGAGCATCGCCGAACTTCCCTCCGTGGTCGCGCTCAGTGGCCCCTATGACCTCGTGCTGCTGCGGGTCGGGCAGCCGCTGCGCAACTCCCTGCCGGCGCTGCGCGACCTGCGCCGCCGCGGCATGACCCTGCCCATCATCCTGTCCTGCAGCGGCCCCGCGGTGCCGGAGGAGGAGGAGGCCGCGCTGCATGCCGGGGCGGACGACGTGATCTTCCACCCGTTCCGTGCGCCGGTGCTGCATGCCCGGATGCAGGCCATGGCCCGCCGCGCCCGCGGCTATACCTCGGCCGAGCTGGTCTGCGGCAACGTCATCCTCGACCAGGAACAGCATGCGGTCACGGTCGATGGCGCCCGGGTCAACCTGACGGCGCGGGAATTCGACTTCCTCGAGACGCTGATGCTCCACAAGGGCGTCCTGCTGACCAAGGAGCGCTTCATGACCCGGCTCTACGCCGACTCCGAGGCACCCGATTCGAAGATCGTCGACGTCTTCGTCTGCAAGCTGCGCCGCAAGCTAGCCGCCGCCGGCGCCGCCGAGATCATCCGCACCGTCTGGGGCCGCGGCTACGTGGTGTTCGAGCCCTCGACCCAGGCCATCGAGGCGGCCCGGCTGACCCGCCAGCCGGAAGCCGAGCCGGCGCCGCGCGGTTGGGTCCGCCGGGCGCCGCGCTTCCTCGCGGTACCCGCCTGACGCCGCTGGCACGCCGGTTGCGCTGACCCGGCCGGCGCCCGCATCCCGCGGGCGCCGGGGTCCGGACCATGCGCGCCATCGCCTGCTGCCTGCTGCTTCTGCTGCTGCCCGGGGCCGTCCGGGCGCAGCCTGCCGAACCCGGCCAGTCGTGCCGCGCCGCCATCGCCCAGGCGGAGCGGGACCGCGGCATCCCGCCCCGGCTGCTGGCGGCGATCGGCCGGGTGGAAAGCGGCCGGCGCGACCCGCAGACCGGGACCACCCACCCCTGGCCCTGGGCGGTCAATGCCGAGGGGCGCGGCAGTTTCTACCCGGACAAGGCGGCAGCCATTGCCGCGGTGCGGGCGCTGCAGGCGGCCGGCGTGCGGTCGATCGATGTCGGCTGCCTGCAGATCAACCTGCGCCACCACCCGCAGGCCTTCGCCACCCTGGAGGAGGCCTTCGACCCGCTGGCCAACGCCCGCTACGGCGCGCGCTTCCTGGCCGAGCTGCAGGCGACGCGGGGCGACTGGATGCAGGCCGCGGCGGCCTACCATTCCCAGACCCCCGGCTTCGCCGAGGCCTATCGCGCCCGCGTCGCCGCCGCCTGGCTGGCGGAGCAGGGCATGCCGGCGCCGCCGCCGACAGCCTTCGCAGCGGCGGTGCCCGGCGGCGGAGCGATGCTGGACAACGGGGCGGCGCGGGCGCCGCTGCTGCCGGCGGCATCCGGAGCCGGGCGCGGCCTGGATGCCTACCGCGCGGCGCCGATTCCGCTCGCCGGCCGGGCGCCGGCCCTGCTGCCGCGACGATCCTGACCTGGGCGGCCGGTATCAGCGCATCGGCCAGGAATACATCAGCCCGCCATCGGTCCAGAGCCGGTTCATCCCCCGCTCCAGCCCGATCGTGGTCTTCGGGCCGAGGTGACGTTCGAACAGCTCGCCGTAATTGCCGATGGCGCGGATGGCGTTGCCGGCCCAGGCCGGGTCGAGCTTCAGCGCCTGGCCCAGCACCGGATCGACGCCGAGCAGCCGGCGGATGTCAGGATTGGGGCTGGCCTTCATCTGCTCGGCGTTCTGGCTGGTGACGCCCAGCTCCTCCGCCTGGATCAGCGCGGAGACGGTCCAGCGGACCACGTCGAACCATTCCTGGTCGTCGCGCCGCACCACGGGGCCGTAGGGCTCCTTGCTGAAGCGCTGGGGGAGGATGACGAAGTCGCCCGGCTTGGTGAACTGGCTGCGCAGCGCGGCGAGCTGCGTCGCATCGGTGCCGATCGCGTCGCACCGCCCGGCCTGCAGCGCCTGCGCATTGTCCTGCATGCGTTCCTGCAGCAGCGGGGTGAAGCGCGAGCTGTTGGTGCGGAACCAGTCGGCCGTCACCAGCTCGTTCGTCGTGCCCGGGGACAGGCAGACGGTCATGCCGTCCATCCCCTTGGGGTCGCCGATATTGGCGTCCCGGCGGACCATGAAGCCGTGGCCGTCGTAGAGGTTCACCGTGACCATGCGCAGGCCGAGCGTGGTGTCGCGCGTCATGGTCAGGGTGGTCTGGCGGATCAGCACGTCGATCTCGCCGGATTGCAGCGCGGTGAAGCGCTGCACCGCGGTCAGCGGCACGAAGCGGACCTTGTTGGGGTCGCCGAACAGCGCCGCCGCCAGGCCGCGGCAGAGATCGGCATCCATGCCGCGCCAAGTGCCCTGGCTGTCCGGCAGGGAGAAGCCGGCGACGCCGACATTGACGCCGCAGTTCAGCGTGCCGCGGGCCTTGACGGTGTCGAGCGTCTGCCCCGCCTGAGCGGAGCCCATGCCGAGCGCGAGGAGGCCGGCGGCGAGCCAGCGCAGGGGGGCCATGCTCATGCCCTCAGCGGATCGGCGACCAGGGGACCGGCTTCAGCACCAGGGTGTTCTGCGCCTTCAGCGCGCCGAGCCCGCCGGTAGCCTTGGCGAATTCGCCCCAGGCCGGATCGGCCGCCATCGCCGCACGGCGGCGGTCGCGGTCGCCGAGCGAGCTATAGGCCCAGGCGAAGACCGCCTGGTTGATCGGCCCGCATTCGGTCACCGCGAAGAACAGCAGTTGCCCGAGATGCTTGTCCTGCACCGGCTTGCCCAGCGTCTCGTAGGCCTGCAGCCAGCTGTTGATCCGGCCCGGCTCGAAGTCGTAGGTCCGGTGATCGACGAACATGGCGTCGCCCTCGATCGTCTTGACGAAGGGCTGGCCGACCTTCTGGATCGGCGAGAAGGGCACGGTCTTCAGCAGCTTGGCTTCCTGCGCCATCAGCGCGCCGATCGGCCGGGTCTCGGACAGGAAGCGCTGCCATTCCGGATCGGCGTCGCGCCGGACCATGCCACGCTCGCGCTCGTCGATGTCGTCGAAGCCGCGGATGAACAGCACGCGGTTGATCTGGCCGAATTCGACCGTGAACATGCCCATCAGCGGCGTCAGGGTGCGCGAGGAGGCGGGGCCGCCGATCTCGGAATAGGCCTTCAGCCAGGCCGGCAGCTTGCCGGGATGCGCGGTGTAGATGCGCTGCTCGATGAACATGGTGTTTCTCCCCAGGACGCCGCGACGCGGCAAGACGGCCGGAGTGCCGCATGTTCCGCCGCGGGGGTCAATCCGCGCACGCCTTTCGACAGACAAGGTGTCGAAAGGCCTTGCGGAGGCGTCGCTCTTTCGACAAAAATGATGTCGAAAGGGGGCGGCCGATGAACATCCATGACCTGACCGCCCTGACCGGCGAGACCGCCCGCCAGATCCGCTACCTGATCGCCGAGGGCCTGATGCCGCCGCCCACCGGCGGCCGCGCCACTGCCGACTATGGCGAGCCGCACCTGGCGGCGATCCGCGCCTTCCAGCGGCTGCGCGCGCTCGGCTTCCGCCCGGCGGCGATCCGCCTGCTGCGGGAGGGCCGCGGTGCCCCGGTCAGCATCCCGCTTGGCCCCGGGCTGGCGCTCAGCCTCGACCCCGCGCTGCTGGCCGGCAGCCTTGGCCCGCCACCCGACCCCGGGGCGCTCGCCGCCCGGATCACCGACCTTCTCGCCGACCTCCTGACGGAGACCACCCCGGATGTACCCGCCGCCGCTGCCGACCCCGCCGAATGAAACCGACCCGCTGGCCGCCTGGCAGGCCGGCGCGGCCGACCGCCGCAGCGGCCGGCCGATCCCGCTGAGCGCGACGCGCATCCGCGTGCTGCTGGACGGCGGCCTGGCGGTGGTGCGGACCGAGCGGGTCTTCCGCAACGCCGAATCGCAGTCCATCGAGGCCACCCTCACCTTCCCGGTCCCGGTGCATGCGACGCTGTTCGGCCTGGCCGCGCGGATCGACGGCCGGCTGCTGCGCGGCGTGGCGCAGCGGCGGGAGGCGGCGCGCACCCAGTACGAGGCAGCGGTCGATCGCGGCCGCAGCGCCGTGCTGCATGAGGAGGTGCTGCGCGGCGTCCATATGCTGTCGCTGGCGCATGTGCCGCCCGGGGCGGAGGTCACCGTCGCCTCCGACTGGGCGGTGCCGCTGGCCGCCGGCGAGGCCGGCGTGGCGCGGCTGCGCATCCCGGTGACGGTCGGCGACATCTACGGCTGCTCGCCGCTGGCCGCGAGCGACGACCTGCTGACCGACCCGGGCGTGCTCCACACGGCGGAGATCGAGCTGGCCTGCGCCACCGGCACGGCGCGGCTGGAGGGCGGCCCGGCGCTGGACGCCGGGCGCGCCCGGCTGCGGCTCGACCGGCCGATCGACATCGCGGTTGCCGGCTGGGCCCCTGCCCCGCTGCGGGGCCGCGCCGCCGACGGGCGGCAGGTAACGCTCAGGATCGCCCCGGCACCGGCCGGCGACGTCGCCCTGAACGCGGTGGTGCTGGTCGACCGCAGCGGCTCGATGGGCAGCTATGGCGGGCCGCGCACCAAGCACGCGACGGTCGTCGCCGGGCTGCGCGCGGCGGCCACCGGCCTGCGCCCCGAGGACCGCGTCGCGCTCTGGGAATTCGACGACACCGCCAATGCGGTCGCGCCGCGCCGCGGCGGCGCGGGCTTCCTCGGCGCCGTCGAGGCGCTCGGCCCGCCGCGCGGCGGCACCGATATCGGCGCGGCAATCGCCGCCGTGCTGCGGCTCGGCCAGCGCGACATCCTGCTGGTGACCGACGGGCAGAGCCATGCGCTCGACGTGCAGGCGCTGGCCCGCAGCGGGCGGCGCTTCGGCGTGGTGCTGATCGGCGCCGAGAGCCTGGAGGCGCGGGTCGGCCATCTCGCGGCGCTGACCGGCGGGGAATTGCTGGTCGCCGGCGACGATGCCGAGGAGGCGGTGCGGCTCGCCTTCGCCGCGCTGCGCCGGCCGCCGCCGGAGCTGGCGCCGGTGGCGGTGCGACCCGCCGAGCTGCGGGCGGTGCTGGCCGGGATGCGGATGACGGCGCGGCTGGAACCGCCGGCGGATGGCCTGGCGCAGGCCGACCCCTGGGATGCTGGGTCGCTGCTGCCGCGCGCCGTCGCCGCGGTCGCCGCCGCGCTGGCCTTGCCGCGCCTGCCGGAGACCGTGGCGGCGGCGCTGGCGGAGGCCGAGGGGCTCTGCTGCCACCTGACCAGCTTGGTGCTGGTGGACGAGGCCGGCGCGGTGCAGCCGGGCCTGCCGGCGCAGCGGAAGGTGCCGCTGATGGCGCCGGCTGCGGCTCCGGCGATGCATGCGCCGGCCCCTGCGTCGATGCTCGGGTCCATGTTGCGGCAGCGCTTCGGTGGTCACGCCGCCCGGCGGATGGCGATGCCCGGACCGCCGGCGGCCGGCCGCATCGACATCCCCACCTTCCTGCGCCAGGTCGCCCCCGAGCCAGGGCCGATGGAGGGAATGCCGCCAAGCGCGCCGCTGCCACAAGACGTGCCGCCGATCGCGGCCGAGGCGCCTTCCGCGCCGGGCCCGCGCGCCGCCACACCCGCCAGCCCGCGGGCATTGCGGCGCGCCCCGACCGGGCCCTTGGCCTTCAGCCGCGGCCGGGTGGACTGGACGCGCGACCCGGAGGCACTGCGGCAGGGCCGGCTGGACGGGGTACCGCAGGCGGTGGTCGCCGCGCTGGACAAGGTGGCGGCGCTGCCGGAGGTTGCCACCCTGGCCGCCGCGCTTGGCGAGGCGCCGCTGGTCGTGGCGCTGGCGCTGCTGGCCGGGTCGGAGGCATCCGGCAACCGCCATGCCGAGCATTTCGCCCGCCAGCTCCTGGCGGGGGCGGATGCGACGCTGCTGGCGGCGGCGCGTCAGTCAGCGGATCTATAGGATCGGGCGCGGGGATGGTGAGCCGGGTGGGACTCGAACCCACGGCCACGAGATTAAAAGTCCCGTGCTCTACCAGCTGAGCTACCGGCTCACACGGTGCCGCCGCGCGCGGGGAAAAGCGCGCGGCGGCGGGAAAGTCAACCGGCGGAAGGGTCTGCCGCCGCGGCCTCCGCCTCGGCCGGCGGGGCTTGCGGCGTGGCCGCGGGTGCATCCGCCGCGATGCGGGCCTTCACCAGCCGGTCGGGGCCCTGGACGATGCCGTTGCCGCCGGTGCCGCGCTTGATCTTGTCCACCGCCTCCATCCCCGAGACCACGCGGCCCCAGATGGTGTACTGGCCGTCGAGGCTCGGCGCCGGCGCGAACATGATGAAGAACTGGCTGTTGGCGCTGTGCGGCGCGGCGGTGCGGGCCATGCCGCAGGTCCCCCGCACGAAGCGCAGCTTGTTGGTGAACTCGGCCTGCAGGTCGGCATAGCCGGCGTCGCGCGCACCGCCCGTGCCGGTGCCGGTCGGGTCGCCGCCCTGGGCCATGAAGCCCTCGATCACCCGGTGGAAGGGGGTGTTGTCGTAGAAGCCGGCGCGGGCCAGGGTCTTGATCCGCTCGACATGCCGGGGGGCGAGCTCGGGCATCAGCTCGATCGTCACCGCGCCGTCCTTGAGCTCGAGGATCAGCGTGTTCTCCAGCTTCGGGTCGGGCTCGGCCGGAGCCGCGGCCACTGGGACCTCGGGCTCAACGGCCGGCGCCTCGGCTTCGGCCGTCCCGGTCGCGGGCGCCTCGGCCTCGGTCGCGGGCACTTCGATCGGCGGCTGGCCGGGAATCGTCTCGGGGGTGCCGGCTTCGTCGCTCATGCTCAATCGTCCTTCTGGAGCAGGCGCCCTACCGGCGCGATCTGCTCGTCCCATAAAATGGCCGGGGCGGCATCCCCGCGCCGCGGCGCAAGGATGCCGCCCCGGCGCGCGCGGATCAGGCGATGCTGGCGCGGATCAGCTTGTCGGGACCGTTCACCGTGCCGCTGCCGGGCGCGCCGCGCTTGATCTTGTCGACCGCCTCCATCCCGCTGACGACGCGGCCCCAGACGGTGTACTGGCCGTCGAGGAAGGTCGCGTCGGCGAAGCAGATGAAGAACTGGCTGCTCGCGCTGTTCGGGCTCTGGCTGCGGGCCATGCCGCAGACGCCGCGGGTGAAGCTGGTCTTGTTGAACTCGGCGGCCAGGTCGGGCAGGTCGCGGGCGCCGCCGGTGCCGGTCCCGGTCGGGTCGCCGCCCTGGGCCATGAAGCCCTCGATCACCCGGTGGAAGGGGGTGCCGTCGTAGAAGCCGCGGCCGACGAGCAGCTTGATGCGCTCGACATGCTTCGGCGCGACATCGGGCAGCAGCTCGATGGTGACGGGGCCGTCCTTCAGCTCGAGGATCAGCGTGTTGCCGGGCGCGGGGGTTGCGGCGTCGGTCATGCGAATGGGTCCTGCTTGGATTGGGGGGTCAGGCGCTGGTGATCGTGGCGCGGATCAGCTTGTCCGGGTTGGTCACCGTGCCGCTGCCGGGGGCGCCGCGCTTGATCTTGTCGACGGCATCCATGCCGCCGATCACCCGGCCCCAGATGGTGTACTGGCCGTCGAGGCTCGGCGCCGGCGCGAACATGATGAAGAACTGGCTGTTCGCGCTGTTCGGGTTCTGGCTGCGCGCCATGCCGCAGATGCCGCGGATGAAGCGGTACTTGTTGGTGAATTCGGCGGGGATGTCGGGCAGGTCGCGGGCGCCGCCGGTCCCGGTCCCGGTCGGGTCGCCGCCCTGGGCCATGAAGCCCTCGATCACCCGGTGGAAGGGGGTGCCGTTGTAGAAGCCGCGGCCGACGAGCAGCTTGATGCGCTCGACATGCTTCGGCGCGACCTCGGGCAGCAGCTCGATGGTGACGTCGCCGTCCTTCAGGGTCAGGATCAGCCGCTCCTTGGCCTGCGCCCGGACGGGACGGATGAGGGCCGGGGCGCCAAGCAGGGCAAGGCCGGCGAGATGTCGTCGCAGCATGGGAAATCTCCGGTTTGGGCGGCGCCGGATGGCGGGCCTGGTCAGCCTTCCGCCGGCTGGCGCACGCGGGCCAGCGTCCGTTCCAGGGTCAGTTTCGGCACGAAGGAGGAGACATCCCCCCCAAGCCGCGCGATCTCCTTCACAAAGCGCGAGGAGATGAACTGGTTCGTCTCGCTTGCCATCAGGAAGACCGCTTCGATGTCGTGGTCCAGCCGGCGGTTCATCCCGGCCATCTGGAATTCGTAGTCGAAATCCGTCACCGCGCGCAGGCCGCGGATGATCATGCTGGCGCCCAACTCCTGCGCGAAGCCGACCAGCAGCCCTTCGAAGGGCCGCACCTCGATGACCGTGCCGGTGCGCTGCGCGATCACGTCGGTCTCGGCGCGGACCAGCTCGACCCGCTCCTCGAGCGGAAAGAGCGGGCTCTTGCCGATGTTGATCGCGACGCCGACCACGAGCTTGTCGAGGATGCGGGCAGCGCGGCCGATCACGTCCAGATGGCCGTTGGTGACCGGATCGAAGGTGCCGGGATAGAGGCCGACCCGCTCACGCATCGGACGATGCCCCGGGTTCAGCGGGCGGCTCGGTCACCGCCAGGGCACCAGTCTGCGCCAGGCCGGATTCGGTGCCGACCTCGGTCGCCGCATCGCCCTGGTCGTCGACGACCGGGAAGCAAGAATTCACGCGTTCCCCCTCATTCAATCGGAGGAGCATCACGCCCAGGCTGCGGCGGCGCGTCAAGCGGACCTGGTCGGCCGGCAGGCGGATCAGCCGGCCGGTATCGGTGACCAGCATGACGTCGTCGCCCTGGCGGACCGGGAAGGTGGCCACGACCTCCTTCCCCGTGCGGCGGCTGAACAGCATGGCTTCCAGCCCCTGCCCGCCCCGCCCGGTGATGCGGTAGTCGTAGGCCAGGCTGCGCTTGCCGAAGCCGCCATCGGTGATGGCGAGGATGATCTCCTCCGCCTCCTCCAGTTCGCGCGCACGGTCGAGCGAGAGGGTGACCTCGTCGCCAGCGGCTTCCTCGGCGCCGTCCTCGGCCTCCTCGGCGGGCGCGGCCTCGGCCTCCTCGGCGCCGTTGCCGTTCTCCGCCCCGTTGCCGTTCTCGCCGCGGCGGCGCTGGGCGGCGTTGCGGATCGCCGCCTCGCGCTCGGCCGGCGTCGCCTCGACATGGCGGAGCACGCTGAGGGCGATCACCTCGTCTTCCTTGCCCAGCCGGATGCCGCGCACGCCGGTGCTGTCGCGCCCGGCGAAGACCCGCAGCACGTCGTCGGTCGCCTGGAAGCGGATGGCGCGGCCCTTCCGGGTCGCCAGCAGCACGTCGTCGCCTTCGCGACAGGTCGAGACGCCGATCAGCGCGTCCCCGTCGTCGAGCTTCATCGCGATCAGCCCGGCCGCGCGGACATTCCTGAAATCGGACAGCTTGTTGCGCCGGACCCCGCCCGAGGCGGTGGCGAAGACCAGATGCAGGCCTTCCCACAGGCTCTCGTCATGCGGCAGCGGCAGCACGGCGGTGATCTGCTCGCCTTCCTGCAAGGCCAGCACCTGGCGCAGCGACCGCCCCTTGCCCTGGGCGCCGCCTTCCGGCAGCTGCCAGACCTTCTCGCGGAAGGCCATGCCGCGGCTGGTGAAGAACAGCACCCATTGATGGGTATGCGCGATGAAGCTGCGCATCACCACGTCGTCCTGCCGGGTGGCGGCCGCCGAGCGGCCGCGGCCACCGCGATGCTGCGCCCGGAAGGTGTCGAGCGAGGTGCGCTTCACATAGCCGTCCCGCGTCAGCGTGACGATCATGTTGCCCGGCTCGATCAGGCTCTCGTCGTCCACGTCGGCGATGCCGTCGACGATCTGCGTCATGCGCGGCGAGGCGATCTGGGCGCGGACGGCGCGCAACTCCTCGGTCATCACCTCCATCCGCCGCGGATGGCTGCCGAGGATGTCGAGCAATTCGCGGATGCGGCCGCCGATCTCCTCGAGCTCGGCGGTGATCTTGTTGCGCTCAAGGCCCGTGAGTCGGTTCAGGGTCAGCGCGAGGATGCCGCGCGCCTGCGCCTCGGTCAGCCGCACCGTGCCTTCCGGCGTGACGACGTTGCCGGCATCCTCGATCAGCGCCAGCAGCGTGCCGACATCGCCGGCCGGCCATTCGCGCGCCATCAGGCTAGCGCGCGCCTCGGCCGGGTCGGCGCTGGCGCGGATCAGGCGAATGACCTCGTCGATATTGGCCACCGCGATGGCCAGGCCGATCAGCAGGTGGCCGCGTTCGCGCGCCTTGGCCAGGCGGAAGCGCGACCGCCGCAGGATCACCTCCTCGCGGAAGGCGATGAAGCAGCGCAGCGCGTCGATCAGCCCCATCTGCCGGGGCTTGCCGTTGTCGAGCGCGAGGAAGTTGACGGGGAACGAGGTCTGCAGCTGCGTCATGCGGTAGAGCTGGTTCAGCACCACCTCGGCCGTCGCGTCGCGCTTCAGCTCGATGACGATCCGCATGCCGTCGCGGTCGCTCTCGTCGCGCAGGTCGGAGATGCCCTCGACCGCCTTGGCGCGGACCAGCTCGGCGATCTTCTCGATCAGGGTCGACTTGTTGACCTGGAAGGGGATCTCGGTGGCGACGATGGCCTGGCGGCCGCCGCGCATCTCCTCGATCTCGCACTTCGCCCGCAGCGGGATCGACCCACGCCCGGTCTCGAAGGCCGAGCGGATGCCGGCGCGGCCGAGGATCAGGCCGCCGGTCGGGAAGTCAGGCCCGGGGATGATCTTCATCAGGTCGGCAAGCGCCGTGTCCGGCTCGGCGATCAGCGCGAGGGTGGCGTCGATCACCTCGCCCGGGTTGTGGGTCGGGATATTGGTCGCCATGCCGACGGCGATGCCCTGCGCGCCGTTGACCAGCAGGTTCGGGAAGGAGGCGGGCAGGACCCGCGGCTCGCGCTCCGACTCGTCGTAGTTCGGCTGGAAGTCGACGGTGTCCTCGTCGATTCCCTCGATCAGCGCGGAGGCGGAGCGGGCCAGGCGGACTTCGGTATACCGCATCTGGGCCGGCGGATCGCCGTCCATGCTGCCGAAATTGCCCTGGCCGTCGATCAGCGGGACGCGCAGCGAGAAGGACTGCGCCATGCGGACCATGGCGTCGTAGATCGCCGCGTCGCCATGCGGGTGGTACTTGCCCATGACGTCGCCGACGACACGGGCCGATTTCCGGTGCGGCTTGTCGGCGGTGTAGCCGCTTTCCTGCATCGCATGCAGGATGCGGCGATGCACCGGCTTCAGGCCGTCCCGCGCATCCGGCAGGGCGCGCGCGACGATCACGCTCATCGCGTAGTCGAGGTAGGAGCGGCGCATCTCCTCCTCGAGGGTCACGGGCACGGCGTCTTCCGGGCGGATGCCGCCGCTGCCGTTCTCGGTCTCGCTCACGCTGGTGTTCTTCCTCGTCGTCCGGCGCCGGGCCGGCCTGCCGCAGGGCGCCGGGGGTGCTGCATCGTCATGGGGCTGCGGTTGCCGGCAGCACCCGGCCGCCGGTCAGGCAGCCGGGACATTCCCCAAGGTTCCCAGTCTAGTATTTTTGCGGCGCCGGGGCCACCCCGGCGGCTCAGAACGGAATGTCGTCGTCCAGGTCGGCGCCGCCCTTCGGCTTGCTGTCCCAGCCGCCGCCGCCACCGCCGCTGCTCCGGCCGCCGCCGCCCGAACGCTCACCGCCGCCATAGCCGCTGCCGGAGGACCGGCCGCCGCCATAGCCACCCCCACCGCCGCCTTCCTCGCCGCCGCCGCGGCTGTCGAGCAGGGTCAACTCACCCTTGAAGCGGCCGAGCACGATCTCCGTGGTCTCGCGCTCCTGGCCGTCCTTGTCGGTGTATTTCCGGGTCTCGATCTGCCCTTCCAGATACACCTTGCTGCCCTTCTTCAGGTACTTCTCGGCGATCTCGCCGAGTTTCTCATTGAAGATGGCGATGCGGTGCCACTGGGTCTTCTCCTTGCGCTCACCGGAGGCCTTGTCGTTCCAGGTCTCCGAGGTGGCGATGGAGAAAGACACCACCTTGCCGCCGGACTGCATGTTGCGGGCTTCGGGGTCACGCCCCAGATTGCCCACCAGGATCACCTTGTTAACGCCGGCCATGCCGCCAAAACCCCTGGAATCGAGCGCCTAGCATACCGCCTGCACCCGCCCGCGGCGAGTCCGGTGCATGCCTGGGACCTGCCGAGGCCCCTTCCCGCCACCGCAATATGGTGGCATTCCCCCAAGAACACAATGTGAACGTGGGCCGGCCCCGGCCCCGTGGAGCGACCCGATGGCCAGCCCGCCCAACCCCGTGGCCCACCCCCTGGCCGCCGGCCAGATCCGCATTCGGGGCGCCCGCACCCACAACCTGAAGAACATCGACCTCGACCTGCCGCGCGGCACGCTGACCGTCATCACCGGCCTTTCGGGCTCGGGCAAGTCGTCGCTGGCCTTCGATACCATCTATGCCGAGGGCCAGCGCCGCTACGTCGAGTCGCTGTCGGCCTATGCCCGGCAGTTCCTGCAATTGATGCAGAAGCCCGACGTCGACAGCATCGAGGGGCTGAGCCCGGCGATCTCGATTGAGCAGAAGACCACCAGCCACAACCCACGCTCCACCGTCGGCACGGTGACCGAGATCCACGACTACATGCGGCTGCTCTGGGCCCGGGTCGGCGTGCCCTACTCGCCCGCCACCGGCCTGCCGATCGAGGCGCAGACCGTCTCCCAGATGGTCGACCGGGTCATGGCGATGGAGGAAGGCACGAGGCTGCTGCTGCTCGCCCCGGTGGTGCGCGGCAAGAAGGGCGAATTCCGCAAGGAGCTGGCCGAGTGGCAGCGCCGCGGGTTCGAGCGGGTGAAGGTGGACGGCACGCTGCAGCAGATCGCCGACGTCCCGGCGCTGAAGAAGACGCTGAAGCACGACATCGAGATCGTGGTGGACCGCATCGTGGTGCGCGACGGCATCGCCCCGCGCCTGGCCGACAGCTTCGAGACCGCCTTGGCGCTGTCCGACGGTATCGCCTATGCCGAGAATGCCGAGAGCGGCGCGCGCACCGTCTTCAGCGCCAAATTCGCCTGCCCCGAATCCGGCTTCACCATCGAGGAGATCGAGCCGCGGCTGTTCTCCTTCAACAGCCCGCAGGGCGCCTGCCCGACCTGCGACGGGCTCGGCACGCAGAGCTTCTTCGACCCGCAGCTGGTCGTGCCGGACGAGCTGCGCAGCCTGGCGGAGGGCGCCGTCGCCCCCTGGTCCGGCGCGCAGTCGCCCTACTACGACCAGACCCTGGAAAGCCTGGCGCGGCACTACAAGGTGCAGACCAGCGCCCCCTGGGGCGACCTGCCCGCCAAGGTCCGCACCGCCATCCTGCACGGCAGCGGCGAGGAGGTCGTGGTGCTGCGCTACAAGGACGGCCTGCGCGCCTACGACGTGAAGAAGCCCTTCGAGGGCGTGCTGCCCAACCTCGAGCGCCGCCACCGCGAGACCGACAACCCCTGGGTCCGCGAGGACCTGGCGCGCTACCAGGCGGAGAAGCCCTGCGAGGCCTGCGGCGGCTTCCGCCTGAAGCCTGAATCCCTCGCGGTGAAGGTCGCCGGCTGCCATATCGGCGAGGCATCCGAGCTGTCGATCCGCAAGTCGCGCGACTGGTTCGCCGGCGTCATGGCGACGCTGACGCCGCAGCGGCAGGAGATCGCCCGCCGTATCCTGCGGGAGATCGAGGAAAGGCTGCAATTCCTGGTCGATGTCGGGCTGGACTACCTCTCGCTCGGCCGGTCGTCGGCCACGCTGTCGGGCGGCGAGTCGCAACGTATCCGGCTGGCGTCCCAGATCGGCAGCGGGCTGACCGGCGTGCTGTATGTGCTCGACGAGCCCTCCATCGGCCTGCACCAGCGCGACAACGAGCGCCTGCTGGCGACGCTGCGGCGGCTGCGCGACATCGGCAACACCGTGCTGGTGGTCGAGCACGACGAGGACGCCATCCGCGCCGCCGACCACCTGGTGGATATCGGCCCGGCCGCCGGTGCCGGCGGCGGCCGCGTCATCGCGCAGGGCACGCCGGCCGAGGTCGCCGCCAACCCGGCCAGCCTGACCGGCGACTACCTCTCGGGCCGCCGCCGGATCGAGGTGCCGGTCACGCGCCGCAAGGTGGACAGGAAGCGCGCGGTGAAGGTCGTCGGCGCCCGCGGCAACAACCTGAAGGACGTCTCGGCCGAGTTCCCGCTCGGCACCTTCACCTGCGTCACCGGCGTCTCCGGCGGCGGCAAGTCCACCCTGGTGATCGAGACGCTGTACAAGGCCGCGGCGCGCCGGCTGATGGGCGCCGGCACCGTGCCCTCGGCGCATGACAAGATCGAGGGCCTCGACCAGCTCGACAAGATCATCGACATCGACCAGTCGCCGATCGGCCGCACCCCGCGCTCCAACCCGGCGACCTATACCGGCCTGTTCGCCCCCATCCGCGACTGGTTCAGCGAGCTGCCGGAGAGCCGCGCGCGCGGCTACAAGCCGGGGCGCTTCTCCTTCAACGTCAAGGGTGGCCGCTGCGAGGCCTGCCAGGGCGACGGCCTCATCAAGATCGAGATGCACTTCCTGCCCGACGTCTACGTCACCTGCGACGCCTGCAAGGGCAAGCGCTACAACCGCGAGACGCTGGAGGTGAAGTTCCGCAACAGGTCGATCGCCGACGTGCTGGAGATGACGGTGGAGGAAGGCATCGAGTTCTTCTCCGCCGTCCCCGCCATCGCCGAGAAGCTGCGGGTGCTGCGCGAGGTCGGGCTCGGCTACATCCATCTCGGCCAGCAGGCGACGACGCTGTCGGGCGGCGAGGCGCAGCGCATCAAGCTGTCCAAGGAGCTGTCGCGCCGCGCTACCGGCCGCACTCTCTATATCCTCGACGAACCCACCACCGGGCTGCATTTCGAGGATGTCCGCAAGCTGCTGGAGGTGCTGCACCAACTGGTGGACACCGGCAACACCGTGGTGGTGATCGAGCACAACCTGGAGGTCATCAAGACCGCCGACTGGATCCTCGACCTCGGGCCGGAAGGCGGCGATGGCGGCGGCCGCATCGTCGCCGCCGGGACGCCGGAGGAGGTGGCGGCGACCGACGGCAGCCATACCGGGCGGTTCCTCGCGCCGTTGCTGGCCAGCCAGGCGGCGCCGGCGAAGAAGCGCAAGCGGGCCTGAGCCCGGTCACACCCGCCCGGTGATGCCCGCGAGCATCACGGCCAGGCGGTCGCCGAGACTGCGCGGCCCCGCGGCGGCAGCGGCGCCCCGCGCCAGCCGCCGCAGGTCCCGCCGCGCCAGCACCGCTGGCAGCGCGGCGGCGATGGCCTGGCGCCCGAGTGGCCGCAGCGCGGCACGGCCCTGCGCCAGCGGCGTCTCAGCGGCCGAAGCCAGTGCCACGACCACCGGCCGTGCCGAGTCCGGCGCCTGCACCACCGTCTCCGCCGTCAGCCCGGCCTCCGCCAGCACATCCTGCGGCAGCAGGCAGCGCCCCTGCCCGGCGAGCGCCGCCACGCTGCGCAGCACGCCGGCCAGCCCATAGGCCGCGCCCGCCTGCTGCAGCGCCGGCAGCAGCGCCGGCGGCGCCCCCAGCAGCCGCCCGGCCGCCACCGCGAAGCCGCCCGCCGTGCCGCGCAGATAGGCCGCGAAGGCCTCCCGCGTCGGCATGCCCGCCTCCTCAGCCTCGGCCTCCCGCGCATCGGCCAGGGCCAGCAGGTCGGCGGCATCGAGCATGCCGGCGGTGATCGCCGCATGCAGCGGCGCGGCCACCTCGTGCCGCCGGGGCGGCCTGCCCTCGGCGGCGTGTTCCACCGCCTCGCGCCACCATTGCAGACGCATCAGCGCGATCAGCGGCGTCTTCGCCGCCTCCCGCGCCCGGGCCAGTTCGTGGTTGTAGGCGATCAGCGCGAACAGCGCCTCGCGCCGCTCCGCCGGGGCGAACAGCGCGCAGAGGAAGCGGTCGGGGTCGTGCCGCCGGGCGAAGGCGGCGACGGCGGAGAGCTCGGAAGCGGCAACCATGGCCGCCTTATGCCCGCCCCTTGCTTGACGCGCCACGGCACCCCGCCTAGCTGTTTCGTCGGCCCCCGGACCGCGCAACACCCCTGCTGCATGCGCGTTGCTCAGTCGCGTTCCCCGGGGCAGCTTCCCCAGAACCACGAGGAGACACCCCCATGGCCTTCAGCCTGCCGCCGCTCCCCTATTCCACCAATGCGCTCGCCGGTCAGGGCATGTGCCAGGAGACGCTCGAGCTCCACCACGGCAAGCACCACAACGCCTATGTCACCGCGCTCAACGGCCTAGTCGAGAGCAAGGGCCTCGCCGGCAAGAGCCTGGAGACGATCGTCGCCGAGGCCGGCAAGGCCGGCACCGACGGCCTGCCGGTGCTGAACCAGGCCGGGCAGCACTGGAACCACATCCTGTTCTGGCAGGTGATGTCGCCCAAGGGCGGCGGCGACAAGCTGCCGGCCAAGCTGGCGGCCAAGATCGACCAGGACCTCGGCGGCCTGGCGCCGTTCAAGGAGGCCTTCAAGCAGGCGGGCGTGACGCAGTTCGGCTCCGGCTGGGCCTGGCTGGTCATCGGCGCCGACGGCAAGCTGAAGGTGACCAAGACCCCGAACGGCTCCAACCCGGTCGCCACCGGCGAGGGCACGCCGATCCTCGGCGTCGATGTCTGGGAACACGCCTACTACCTGGACTTCCGCAACGTCCGGCCGAACTACCTCGACAACTTCCTGAACAAGCTGGTCGATTGGGAAGTGGTCGAAGGCCTGATGCAGCAGGGCGGCCTGAAGTCCGGCCAGGCGGCGTAGGGCTTTCCGCCTGCGTGGACGGAAGGGGCGCCCGGGCAGCCGGGCGCCTTTTTCATGTCCGCAGGCTATTCCTGGTCGAAGACCGGCGGCTTGGCCAGGCCGGGCGCGAATCGGGTGAAGGCGTCGGCCAGCATCGCCGGCCAATGCGCGGTGCGCGGCGGCGCCAGGTAGACCGGCATGCCCTGGTCGAGCAGCATCAGGAACAGCCTTTCGCTGCCGGCGTCGAAGGCCATGAACAGGCCGCGCTCGGTGCAGCCGGCGGGTTCCGGCGTGTCGGCGCAACCCCAGCCGACCAGCCAGCGGTCCTCGACCAGCGCGACCGGCGGGCCGGCCAGGCGCAGGCCCTCATAGACCTGCTGCTGCCGCCCGCGCGCGGCGCCGCGCAGCAGCGTTCCCACCGCCGGCTGCGCCGCGAGCTGCACCAGCGTGCCGCCGGCCGCCTGCCGCGTCGCCGCCGCCTCGGGCGAGGCGGCGCCGGCCGGCCCGGCCAGAGCCAGCAGGAGCAGGGCGGCGAGCGGCCTCAGGCCTTTGCGCCGGAGTCGTTGGCGCCGACCGGCTTCAGCACGTCGCCGATGGTCTGGCGCAGGACGCTGACACGGACGTTCGGGGCGATCTCGATCTCGACCTCGTCGACGCCGTCCTTCACCACGGTGACCTTGCCGAAGATGCCGCCGGCGGTCAGCACGCGGTCGCCGCGCTTCAGCGCGGCGAGCAGGGCCTTGTGTTCCTTCTGCTTCTTCTGCTGCGGGCGGATCAGCAGGAAGTAGAAGACGGCGAAGATCAGCAGCAGCGGGGCGATCTGGGTGACCATCGCCAGGCCGCCACCGAGGCTATCCTGCGCATAGGCGGGGGAGATGAGCATCCGGGCGATTTCCTTGTGGTTCCGGCACTTGCCGTATGAGGCGCCGGCAAACTAGCTTCCGCCCCCCTCCCGTCAAGTGCGGCCCCCTTTCCGGAAACCACCATGGACATCGCTTTGATCACCCGTATCGTGGCGGCGCTGGAGCGCCTGGCCCCGCCGCCGCCGCCCGCGCCCCGGCTGGAGGGCGCCGACGCCTTCGTCTGGCATCCGTTGCCGCATCCCCGCCTGTCCCCCGTGCCGCGGGTCTCCCGCGTCGAGATCGGCCTGCTGCAGGGCATCGACCGGCAGAAGGACCTGCTGGTCGAGAACACGCTGCGCTTCGCCCGCGGCTATCCCGCCAACAACGTCATGCTCTGGGGCGCCCGCGGCATGGGGAAATCCTCGCTGGTCAAGGCCGCGCATGCCGCGGCGAATGCCGAGCGACCGGGCAGCGTCGCGCTGATCGAGATCCACCGGGAGGATATCCGCACGCTGCCCGACCTGCTGAACATCCTGCGCGCCCAGGACCGCCGCGCCCTGGTATTCTGCGACGACCTTTCCTTCGAGAAGGAGGATGCCGACTACAAGGCGCTGAAATCCGTGCTGGACGGCGGCATCGAGGGAAGGCCGGCCAACGTGCTGTTCTACGCGACGTCGAACCGCCGCCACCTGATGTCGCGCGACATGATCGAGAATGAGCGCAGCACGGCGATCAACCCGAACGAGGCGGTGGAGGAGAAGGTCAGCCTCTCCGACCGCTTCGGGTTGTGGATCGGCTTCCACAATTGCGACCAGCCGACCTATTTCGCCATGGTCGAGGGCTATGCCGCGGCCCTCGGCATCGACCTGACCGAGGAGGAGCTGCGGCGCCAGGCCAACGAGTGGTCGGTGACGCGCGGCGGCCGGTCGGGCCGCGTCGCCTGGCAGTTCATCCAGGACCTCAGCGGGCGCCTGGGGCTCGCGGTCTGAGGCCGGCGGCGGGGGGTCGCGCCCCCTGCCGTCAGGCGGCGGCGATGCGCTCCAGCCCGCCCATCCAGGGCCGCAGCACCTCCGGCACCAGCACGCTGCCATCGGCCTGCTGGTGCGTCTCCAGCACCGCGATCAGCGCCCGGCCGACGGCGACGCCGCTGCCGTTCAGCGTGTGGACGAAGACGTTGCCCTTGCCTTCGCCGGGCTTCATCCGGGCGTTCATCCGCCGCCCCTGGAAGTCGCGGCAGTTGGAGCAGGAGGAGATCTCCCGCCATGCCCCCTGCCCCGGCAGCCAGACCTCGAGGTCGTAGGTCTTCGCCGCGCCGAAGCCGGTATCGCCGGCACACAGCACGATGCGGCGCCAGGTCAGGCCAAGCTCGGTCAGCACCCGCTCGGCGCATCCGGTCATCCGCTCGTGCTCGGCGGCGCTGTCCTGCGGCCGGGTGACGGAGACCATCTCCACCTTCTGGAACTGGTGCTGCCGCAGCATCCCCCGGGTGTCGCGCCCGGCGCTGCCGGCCTCGGAGCGGAAGCAGGGCGACAGCGCGGCGAAGCGCAGCGGCAACGCGGCTTCGGCGATGATGTCGTCCCGTACCAGGTTGGTCAGCGGCACCTCGGCGGTCGGGATCAGGTAGCGGCCGTCGGTGGTCCGGAAGAGGTCTTCCTCGAATTTCGGCAACTGCCCGGTGCCGTACATGGTCGCGGCATTGACCAGGTAGGGCACGGCGGTCTCGGCATAGCCGTGCTGCTCGGTGTGCAGCGTCAGCATCCACTGGCCGAGCGCGCGTTCCAGCCGGGCGAGCGCCCCGCGCAACACGGTGAAGCGGGCGCCGGCCAGCTTCGCCGCACCGGCGAAATCCATCAGCCCCAGCGCCTCGCCGAGCTCGAAATGCTGCTTCGGCGCGAAGTTGGGGCGCGGCGGCTCGCCATGCTGGCGCAGCACGACATTGGCCGATTCGTCGGCGCCGTCGGGGACATCCGCGTCGAGGATATTGGGCAGCGCCTTGAGGATCGCGGTCTGCGCCGCCTCGGCCGCCGCGGCCGCCGCTTCCAGCGCCGCCATCTCGTCGCGCAGCGCGACGCCCTCGGCCTCCAGCGCCACGCTGTTCGCGCCGCTCCGCTTGGATTGGCCGATCTCCTTGGCCAGAGCGTTGCGCCGCGCCTGCTTGTCCTGCAGCACCTGCAGCGCGCCGCGCCGGGCGGCATCCTGGGTCAGGATCTCCTCGGCCACCGGCGGCAGGCCGCGCCGCGCCATCGCCGCGTCGAAGGCCGCAGGATCGGCGCGGACGGATCGAATATCGTGCATGCGGGCGTGGTCCCGGAACGCTGGGAGGGGGCCGGAGGGGGGAAGCCCCCCGGCTCAGGTCTTCTTCGTCTCGCCCGGCTTCTTCGGTGTCATCCACACCGCCGCCAGGATCGACAGCTCGTAAAGCCCCAGCAGCGGCACCGCCAGGCCGATCTGGCTGATGACGTCCGGCGGCGTCAGCACGGCCGCCACCACGAACATCCCCACGATGGCATAGCGCCGCCCCTTCCGCAGCGTCGCCACGTCGAGGATGCCGACCCGGCAGAGCAGGGTCAGCAGCACCGGCATCTGGAAGGAGACGCCGAAGGCCAGGATCATCTGCATGACCAGCGAGAGGTACTCGCTGACCTTGGCCTCCAGCTGGATCGGCAGCGAACCGCCGCCCGGCGGCGTCTCGAAGGTGATGAAGAAGCGCCAGGCCAGCGGGAAGATGAAGTAGTAGGCCAGCGCGGCGCCTGCCACGAACAGGAAGGGCGAGGCGATCAGGAAGGGATAGACCGCCTTCTTCTCGCTGCGGTACAGGCCGGGCGCGACGAACAGCCAGAGCTGCGTCGCCCAGACCGGGAAGCTGAAGAAGACCGCGCCGAAGAAGGCCACCTTCAGGTAGGTGAAGAAGGCCTCGTACAGCGCGGTGAAGATCATCCGCCGTTCGCCGCCGCCCTGTTCCTGCAGGATGTCGGCCAGCGGCTGGGCCAGGAAGCCGTAGATTGAGGCGGAGAAGTAGTAGCAGATCGCGAAGGCGATGCCGAAGGCCGCGACCGCCCAGAGCAGCCGCGTGCGCAGCTCCATCAGGTGTTCGAGCAACGGCATCGGCTTGTCGTCGATGATGTCTTCCGGTTCGCGCGGCACGGGCTTCGCTGCTCAGCTCTTCTGGGTCGGCGCCGGGGCGTCCGCGGGGACGGCCTCCGGCGGGACGAAGGCGGGGGCCACCGGCGGCACGGCCGCGGCGACGGGGATCGGCGGCGGAGGCGGCGCATAGGCCGGCGGGATGAAGGCCGGCGGCGCGGGCGGCAGGGCCTCGGCGCTGCCCGGCGCGGCGGAGGCACCCTCCACGGCGCCCGGCGCGGGCCCGCCCGCCGGCGCGGTGGTGGTGCTGGCGTAATCCGTCTTCAGCGGGTCCTCGGTGAAGCTCTTGCGGATCGTGCCATCCTTGTCGACGTGCTTCTCCAGGGTGTCGCGGATGTTGAAGTTGCGGATCTCGTTGATCGAGGAGCGGACCTCCTCGAGATTCGCCTCCCGCACCAGCTCATCCGCCTGGCCCTGGAACTCGCTGGCCATGCGGCGCAGCTTCTGCACCCCGCGCGCGAGGCCACGGATGGCCTCCGGCAGGTCCTTGGGGCCGATGACGACGAGCGCCACCACGCCGATCAGCGCAATCTCGGACCAGGCTAGGTCGAACATGACGTCTCCGACTGCGGCACGGGGTTCACCCTCCCCGGCGCCGCAAGCTCGCCTCCGTTAGCAGGAACCCATGGCTCCAACAATCTAGGCAGCGGTGAGGAAGGGTATCTAGGGCGCCGGGGCCGGGAATACGAAGGCCCGCTCCGGGTCCATCGCAACCGTCACCCGCTGTCCACGCGCCAGCCGGATGCCCGGCGGCAGCCGGGCATGCAGGTGCAGCAGCCCGCCGGCGCCGTCGGCCACCGCCAGGTGGACCAGGGTGGTGGCCCCCAGCAGGCGGCAGGCCTCGACCTCCGCCGGCGTGCCGCCCTCGGCCTGCACCAGCAGCCCTTCCGGGCGCAGCAGGACCTGGGCCGGCCCCTCGCCCCGGTCGGCCCCGGGGCGGGGCGGCAGGGCGCCGATCGCCGTCTCCACCCGGCCGCCCCGCACCATGGCCGGCAGCCGGTTCACCTCGCCGAGGAAGGTGGCGACGAAGGGGTCCACCGGGGCGAGGTACAATTCCTCCGGCCGGCCAAGCTGGACCACCCTCCCGCCCTGCATCAGGGCGATCCGGTCGGCCAGGAACATCGCCTCCTCGGCGTCATGGGTGACGATCATCGCCGGGATGCCGGCGGCCTGCAGGACATGCAGCGTGTCGTCGCGCACCTGCTCGCGCAGCCTGGCGTCCAGGCTGGCGAAGGCCTCGTCCAGCAGCACCACCTGCGGTCGGGGGGCGAGCGCCCGGGCCAGCGCCACCCGCTGCTGCTGGCCGCCGGACAGCATGTGGGGATAGGCGTTGGCATAGGTCTCCAGCCCGACCCGCGCCAGCGCCTCGGTCACCGCCCAGGCGCGTTCCCCGCGCGGGATGCGGTTGAGCCCGAAGCCGACATTCTCGGCGACCGTCAGGTGCGGGAACAGCGCATAGTCCTGGAAGACAAAGCCGACATGGCGCTGCTCCGGCGGTACGTCCCGCCCCGGCTCGCCGACCACCACCCCGCCCAGCTCGATCCGCCCGGCCTGCAGGGGCTCCAGCCCCGCCACCAGCCGCAGCAGCGTGGTCTTGCCGTCGCCGGATGGGCCGAGCAGGCAGAGGATCTCCCCCGGCCTGACATGCAGGTCGACGCCACGGATCACCTCCCGCCCGCCATAGGCGTGGCGGATGCCGGTCAGGCGAAGGCTCACGGCGGGGGTGCTGCGGCTTCGACCGGCGCCAGCAGCCCGCTGCCGGGCTCGTTCACCAGCTCCTCCCGCCGCGGCAGGTCGGTCAGCGCCCGCAGGCCGAATTGCTCGAGGAATTTCGGCGTGGTGCCCCAGAGGCTGGGCCGGCCGGGCACCTCCTTGCGGCCGCGCGGGCCGATCAGCCCCATCTCCAGCAGCGATTCCAGCGTGGTCTGCGACAGGCTGGCGCCGCGGATCTCCTCCACCTCGGCCCGCGTCACCGGCTGGTGGTAGGCGATGATCGCCAGGGTCTCCATCGCCGCCCGCGGCAGCCGGCGCGGCACCTCCACCACCCGGGTCAGCGCCGGGGCGAGCTCCGGCGCGGTGCGGAAGGCGAAGCCGCCGGCGACCTCCACCAACTGCACCGGCCGGTCGGCGCATTGCGCGGCGAGCGCCGTCAGCACCGCCCGGGCATCGACGCCGGGCGGCAGCGCCTGCTGCAGCCGCTGCGGCGCGATGGGGCGGTCGCTGGCGAAGACCAGCGCCTCCGCCAGCCGCAGCGCGTGGGCAAAGAGGGCGGGGTCGGGCGAGCCCTCCCCCTGGGGGGCAAAAAGGGCGGGGTCGGGCGAGCCCTCTCCCTGGGGGGCGGAGAAGGCGGGCTCGGGCGCCGCCGCTTCGGCCGCGGGGGCGGCTTCGACGGGCGCCTCAGGCGGCTCTTGCATCGGGCAATTCCTCGGCCGCCTCGCGGCGGCGGATCAGGATGGGTCCGAAGCTCTGCTCCTGCCGCAGCTCGATCGCGCCGCCCCGGGCGGTCTCCAGCGCTGCGATCAGCGTGCTGGCCAGCGCCGCGCGCTGCTCGACCGGGTCGGTCAGGCCATCCGGCAGGAAGCGTTGCAGCATCGCCCAGTCGGGCAGCGCGCCGACCAGCCGGCCGAGCCGCGCCAGGGCCTCCTGCACGGTCCAGAGCTTCCGATGCTTCGGCACGTAGGGCCGCCGCGCCAGGGCCCGCCGCCGCGCCGCGGCATAGGCCTGCAGCAGGGCGGGCAGCTCGGCGGAGATGCCGCTGCGGTCCTCGACCTTCAGCGACTCGGCCGCGCCGCGGGCGAAGACCTCCCGGCCCAGCTGCTGCCGGGCGCCGAGCCAGGCGGCGGCGGCCCGCATCCGGGCGAGCTCCGCCAGCCGGTCGGTCAGCGCCGCGGCCAGCGCCTCGGCGTCCTCCTCCTGCTCGGGATCGTCCGGCACCAGCAGGCGGGATTTCAGCCAGGCCAGCCAGGCCGCCATCACCAGCCAGTCGGCCGCCAGTTCCAGCCGCACCCGCCGCGCCTGGTCGAGCACCGCCAGGAACTGGTCGACCAGCGCGATGATCGAGATTTTCCCGAGGTCCACCTTCTGCGCCCGCGCCAGGTCGAGCAGCAGGTCGAGCGGCCCCTCGAACCCCTCCAGCCGCAGGTGCAGGGTCGGGGCCGGCTCGCTCATGCGTTGCCCGACAGGGTCAGCACCAGGTCGAAGGCCCAGCCGACGACGTTGCGCAGCGCCCAGCCGACCGGGTCGAACCCGTCGGTCAGCCGCGGCAGCAGGAAGACGCCGAACAGCACGATCAGGATGCCCCAGCGCTCCAGCTGCATGTAGGGCAGCGCCAGCGCCCGAGGCAGCAGCCCGGCGACGATCCGCCCGCCATCCAGCGGCGGCATGGGCAGCAGGTTGAACAGGCCGAGCACCAGGTTCGACAGGATGAAGAGCGCGAGGAAATACACCACCGGGTTCGAGTCGGCCGAGCCCGTCGGGTCCCAGGCCTCGACCGGATGCAGCGCCAGCCCGGCCAGCCAGGCGAGGACGAAATTCATCGCCGGCCCTGCCGCCGCCACCAGCATCATCCCCTGTCGCGGGTGGCGCAGCCGCAGGATGTCCACCGGCACCGGCTTGGCCCAGCCGAACATGAACTCGACCCGGCCGACGGTCAGCAACTGGCTCAGCAGCAGCACGCCGGGGACCAGGATGGTGCCGACCCGGTCGACATGCCGCAGCGGGTTCAGGCTCAGCCGGCCCATCCGCTGCGCCGTGTCGTCGCCGAGGCCGAGCGCGGCATAGCCATGCGCCGCCTCGTGCAAGGTGATCGCCAGGACGGCGGCGAGGATGGCGGCGACGAGCTGCGGCAGCCAGGCCGGCAGGTCCATCACGCCGAGGCCGAGGCCGGCGCCAGCCAGGCGTCCCGCGCCGCCATCAGGCTGCCGGCATCCAGCGGCCGCCGCCGCGCCAGCATCGCCGCCCGCGCCTCGGCCAGCCGGGATTCGGCGACATCCGACAGCGCCGGGCAGCCGGCCAGCGCCGCGGCGGTCTCCGCCAGCACGCCGTTGCAATGCAGCACCAGGTCGCAGCCCGCCTCGATCGCCGCCGCCGCCAGCGCGCCGGGCTCGCCGCGCAGCGCCTTCATGCAGAGGTCGTCGCTGACGAGGACGCCGTCGAAGCCGATGGCGCCGCGGATCACCTGCTCGATGATCAGCGGCGACAGCGTCGCCGGGCGCTCGGCATCCAGCGCGGCATAGAGGATATGCGCCGTCATCGCCCAGGCGCCGCAATCGGCCAGCGCCGCGAAGGGCGCGCAGTCCAGCGCCAGTTCGTCGAGCCCGACGCTGACCCGCGGCAGGTCCAGGTGGCTGTCCACCAGCGCCCTGCCATGGCCGGGGATGTGCTTGATCACCGGGATGCAGCCGGCGGCCTGCAGGCCCTCGGCGACGGCGAGGCCGAGCCGCGCCACCTCGCCCGGCTCGGCGCCGAAGGAGCGGTCGCCGATGATGTCGTGCGCGCCGGGCAGGCGCAGGTCGAGCACCGGAGCACAGACCACGTCGATGCCCAGCGCGGCGCAGTCCTGCCCGAGCAGCGCGGCATTGGCCCGCGCCGCGCCGGCCGGGCCGCCGGCGAAGGCCGCGGCGGGGGCGAATTCCGGCCAGTGCGGCGGCCGCAGCCGGGCGACCCGGCCGCCCTCCTGGTCCACCAGGATCGGCGCCTCGGCGCCCAACAGCCCGCGCAACTCGGCGGTCAGGGCGCGGAGCTGGCCGGGGTCCTCGACGTTGCGGGCGAACAGGATGGCGCCGAGCGGCGGCATGCTGCGGAACAGCGCCGACTCCTCCGGCGTGAGCCGTGGCCCCGAGACCCCGACGATGGCCGCGCGCGGCCGCATGGTCATCAGGATCAGCCCCCGACCGGGACGCAGGCCCCGCCCTTGCCCTTGACCGCCTCGCACAGCGCCTTGGCCGCGGCGGCATCCGCCAGCCCGCCGGCGCGCAGCCGGAACAGCGGCGCCTGGCCCTCGCGTTCGACCTTGCTGATGCGCGGCTGGAAGCCGGCGAGTTCGGGCACGCGCTTGGCCATGCGGTCCCATTCGGCACGGGCGGAGTCCTCGCTGGCCAGCGCCCCGAGTTGGACCATGGCGCGGCCGCTGGCGACGGGCGCCGGCGGCTTCGGCGCCGCGGCAGGCGGGGCCGCCGGTGCGGCGACCGGCGGGGCCAACGGCACGACGTTCGCGATGACCGTCTGTGCCGGAGGGGCGATCGCCGTCTGGGCCGGTGCCGGCGGGATGGCTGGCACCGGCGCCGCGGCGGGCGGCGAAGGCGGCGCCGCTTGGCGCTGCAGCAATTCGAGCTGCGGCGCTTCCGGCCCGGCGTCCAGCCTGGCGCCGCTGCTGTTGCGGCGCTCGGCCTCGCGCCGCACCGCGATCGGTTCCAGCACCAGCTGGTCCTGGTTGGGGACGACCATGCCGCCCGGATTTTCTGGCCGGACCTTCAGCGGCCGCAGGTCGGCCTCGATCACCGGCACCGGCTGCGGCCCCATGCGGGAGAGCCCCCAGGCGACCGCGCCGGCCAGCGCCACCACCCCGAGCAGCCCGCCGGCCACCGCCAGCATGCGCACCGAAATCCCCTGCTTCTCCTGGCGCGGACGCCAGGACGGAACCGCCAGATCGCTCACCGCATCTCCTCGACAGGGGTGACCCCCATCACCGCCAGCCCCGAGCGGATGACGGTGGCGGTGGCGGCGACCAGCGCCAGCCTCGCCCGCGTCGCCTCCGGTTCATCCTCGCGGATGAAGCGCAGCGTCGTATCCTCTCGGCCCCTGTTCCAGAGTACATGAAAGTCGCCGGCCAAGTCATGGAGAAAGAACGCGATTCGATGCGGCTCACGGGCCAGGGCGGCGGCTTCCACGGTGCGCGGCCAGGTGGTCAGCCGGCGGATCAGGGCGATCTCGGCCGGGTCGGTCAGGCTGTCGAGCGGCGCCAGGGCGAGATCGCCCGGCGGCGGGTCGCCGGCGCCGCGCAGCACGCTGCGGCAGCGGGCATGGGCATACTGCACGTAGAAGACCGGGTTCTCGCGCGACTGCTCGACCACCTTGTCGAGGTCGAATTCCATCTGCGCATCGGCCTTGCGCGTCAGCATGGTGAAGCGCACCGCGTCGCGCCCGACCTCCTCGATCAGGTCGCGCAGCGTCACGTAGGTGCCGGCGCGCTTCGACATGCGCAACGGCTGGCCGTCCTTCAGCACCGAGACGATCTGCACCAGCACCACGTCGAGCGGCACCGTGCCCGACGACAGCGCGCCGACGGCGGCCTGCATGCGCTTGACGTAGCCGCCATGGTCGGCGCCCCACACATGGACCAGCTCGGCGAAGCCGCGTTCGATCTTGTGCAGGTGGTTGGCGATGTCGTTGGCGAAATAGGTGCCGCTGCCATCGGACTTGCGCAGCGGCCTATCGACCTCGTCGCCGAATTGCGTGGCGCGGAACAGCGTCTGCTCGCGCGGCTCCCAGTCGTCCGGCGTCTTTCCCTTCGGCGGTTCCAGCACGCCGCGATAGATCAGGCCGCGGTCGTTCAGGACCCGCTCCGCTTCCTCCAGCCTGCCGGCGCGGATCAGCGCGGCCTCGGAGACGAAGATGTCCTGTTCGACGCCGAGCATGGCGAGGTCCTCGCGGATCGAGACCATCATGCGGGCGACGGTGACGTCGCGGATGGCTTCGAGCGCGGCGCCCGTCGGCACGCCGCCGTCGGCGGGCACCAGGCCGGCGCCGTGCTCGGCCGCCAGCGCCTCGCCCACCGGCACCAGGTAGTCGCCGCCATATTGCAGCGTGACGCCGAAGGCCTGCTCGAAGGCCTCGCGGCCGCGGTCGGAACTGGCGAAGGCAGCCAGCGGCGCGGCGGTCGGCACGGCCCCCGCCGGCGTCGCCAGCAGCGCCTGCAGGTATCGCCAGTACGCCGCCATCGCCAGCGCCGCCACCTGCGCCCCGGCGTCGTTGATGTAGTATTCCTTCGTCACGTCCCAGCCGGCCTTGGCCAGCAGGTTGGCCAGCGCATCGCCCACCACCGCGCCGCGGCAATGCCCGACATGCATCGGTCCCGTCGGATTGGCCGAGACATATTCCACGTCCACCCGCCGCCGCCCGCCGACCGTGCCGTCGCCGTAGCGGACATCCTCGGCCAGGATCACCGGCAGCTGGGCGCGCAGCACATCGGCCCGCAGGCGGATGTTGACGAAGCCGGGGCCGGCCGGCGTGGCACTCTCGACCTCGGGCAGCGCAGCGAGCTTTTCGGACAAAGCCGCGGCCAGCTTCGGCGGCGCCTGCTTCGCCAGCCTGGCCACCACCATCGCGCCGTTGGTTGCCATGTCGCCATGGCTGGCATCGCGGGGCGGCTCCATCTGCACCCGGGCGAAGGCCTCGCCCGGCAGGTCGGGCAGCAATTCCGCCAGGGCGGCAACGGTGCGGGCGCGGAGCGCGGCAAAGAGGTCGTGTTCGATCATGGTGGCGCGGGTGTAGCAGGCCCGCCCCCGGGGCGACAGGACGCCCGCGGGGCTGCGGAATTGAAGCGCCTGGACCCCACAATTCCGTGGAATTTCCCTCAACTTCCTTGAGGCCAAGGCGGTCCCGATCGCCGCGACCCGGCGGCGGACCTCGGGCCCGGCCGATCCGGCTTGAGGAATTCAGGAATTGAGCATTTGAAGCGCCCGCCGCGGACCGGGCACCGGGTGCAGCGCGGGCGTTGACAATATTCCTATACGCGCGGCCGGCCGCGGCTGCAAGAAGGAAGATCGGGGAGAAGGTATTCTCCCCGGACCCCTCATCTATTTCCATGAGTCGGCATTCGCCGCGCGGCGATGACAAACCCACAGAAAGGAAGGGAGGGGTTCGGGGAGGGAATACTTTTCCCTCCCCGACCTTTCTTGTTTTCTACCGCCCCCGCTCTGCGAAGGCTTTCCCCGGATCGCCGAACCGCATGCTCGGATGGCTCCGCGCATATTGCGGCGGGAAGGGCGCGGTCGCGCCCAGTGCCTCGGCCGCGTGCCAGGCCCAGCGCGGCTCCCACATCATCCCCCGCCCCAGCGCGATCAGTTCCGCCGCGCCGTCCTGCAGCGCCTGCTCGGCCAGGTCGGGCTCGTGCAGCAGGCCCACCGCCATGGCGGGCATCCCCGCCTCCTGCTGGATCCGCCGGGCGAAGGGCAGCTGGTAGCCCGGCCGCACCCGGATCGCCTGGGCCGGGGTGATCCCGCCGGAGGACGCCGTGACGTAGTCGCACCCCAGCGCCTTCAGCGCGACGGCGAAGGCGACGCTGTCGTCGGCATCCCAGCCGCCGGCGGCCCAGTCGGTCGCCGAGATCCGCACCCCGATCGGCTTGCCCGCCGGCCAGGCGGCGCGGACCGCGGCAAAGATCTCCAGCGGCCAGCGCATCCGTCCGGCGAGATCCCCGCCATAGGAATCGTTCCGCCGGTTGGCCAGCGGCGACAGGAAGCAGTTCAGCAGGTAGCCATGCGCCGCATGCAGTTCCAGCAGGTCGAAGTCCAGCGCGGCGGCGCGGCGGGCGGCGGCGACGAAATCCGCCTGGATCGCCGCCATCTCCCCGATGGTCAGCATCTGCGGCACCGGCCGCCCCGGATAGGCCAGGTCGCAGGAGGACACCGGCTGCCAGCCCCCGGCCTCGGGCGGCAGGCTTTCGTTGCCCTCCCAGGGCCGTTCGACCGAGCCCTTGCGCCCGGCATGCGCCAGCTGGATGCCGAGCGCCGCCTTGCTGTGATCGCGGCAGAACGCGACCACCGGCTGCAGCGCCTCGGCCTGGGCGTCGGTCCAAAGGCCGAGGCAACGGGTCGAGACCCGGCCGCGCGGCTCGACCGCCGTTGCCTCCATGATGACCAGGCCGGCGCCGGACACCGCCAGGTTGCCGACATGCATCAGGTGCCAGGGCGTGGCATGGCCTTCGGGGGTCGCCGAATACTGCGCCATGGGCGAGACGGCGATGCGGTTCGCCAGGGTCAGGTCCCGCATCATATAGGGCGCGAACAGCAACGCCGACATGGATCAGCTTTCCCCCAGATGGGGGGCTTGCCCGTCCGGCTGCCGTCCCGGCCTGCCGGCTCCTGCCCCCCTCAGGGGGGTGATTGTGGCGTTGTTCGCGCAGGGGGCAAGCCTCCCTGGGGCAGGATGCGTCCGGCTTCGCTCACGCATCCTGCGCTGGCGTCCGTCGGGCCGCGCGATCCAGGCTTCCCGGCGCATCCGCCGCAGGCCATCGCGCTCCTCTGCCGGGCCGCGCGATCCAGGCCTCTCGGCGCATCCGCCGCAGGCCATCGCGCTCCTCTGCCGGGTCGCGCGATTCAGGCCTCTCGGCGCATCCGCCTCAGGCCATCGCGCTCTACCCGAAGGCGCCCACCTCATGCGTGATGGCGGCGCCGCAGCCGCGCACCAGGGCGAAGAGCCGGGCCATCGGCTGGAAGATCGCCGCGTGCTCGCGGGCATAGCTCAGGCCTTCGCGCGCCGGCGCCGGCTCGTGGAAGTCGAGCCCGACCACCGCGCCGGGCGCGGCGGGGAAGATTTCCTCCAGCAGGGCCAGGACGGGTTCCACGTCCAGCTGCAGGACGCGCAGCACCATGGTCTCCCGCGTCGCGCCGTGGCGCGGGCTGAAATCCGGCAGCTCCACCGCCAGCAACCAGATGCGGTGGATCAGCGCCAACCGCAGCGCGTGCAGCAGCACCAGCCGGTCCGGCATCACCGGCAGCCCCGGCCAGGCATGGCGCAGCGAGAGGTGGTCTGCCTGCAGCCGGCGGAACAGCCGCCGGGTCGGCGCGTCGAGGTCGAGCCGGTCGACCGCCCCGGCGACGCCGAGCAGCGTCTCCCGCCGCCCCGGCCGGCGGGTGAAGCCGGCGCGGTCCAGCCAGGGGCCGGGGTCGAGCGTATCGACCACCGCCCGCAGCACGCCGATATCGGAACAGGCCGAGGCCCGCGCCGCCATCGCCAGCGCGCGGCGGAAGCGCGGCGAGCGCGCCAGCAGGTCCTGGAAGGCGTCCGGATTGGCCTCCGCCGCGATGCCGAGCCCATGCAGCGAATTCGCCATCCAGCCGAGCTGCTGCAGGATGGCGTTGTTCGGGATGGCGCGGAGCTGGGACGGATGGCTGATCCGCATCGGCCCGCCCATGCCGTCGCTCTGGCGGACTGCCGGCCGCGACCCGGTGCGGTCGAGCAGGCCGGGGCCGAAGGCGCCGAGCAGCGCGGCATAGCCGGGGTCGGCCACCAGCGCCTGCATCTCCCGCCTGACGGTTGCGAAGAAGTCGGCGACGTAGTCGGCCTCGGCATAGACCGGGTCGTCCACCGGGCCGACGGGGGCGAAGGCGTGCGCCGCGATGCCGGCGACGGTGGCGGCGGCCAGCTGCGGCGTGCCGAACAGCAGGTAGCCGTCGCCGCCCTGGAAGGCCATCTCCTCCCGCAGCTTGAGCCCGGCGCGGTCGAGCGCGGCGCGGGCCTGCGGCGGCGAGAGATAGGCCATGCGGTCGGCCAGGCTGTCCGGATGCCCGCCGCGGCCGACGCTCTCGCCATGGGTGTCGAATAGCACCACCTCGATGCCGTCCAGCTTGTGCCGGCGCAGCAGGTCGACCAGCCGCAGCTTCAGGCGCTCGGCCAGGTAGCTGGCGGCGAGCTGGCCGACATAGCGGCCGCTGTCGGAATAGCCGAATTGCAGGCAGATCCGGCCGTGCAGCCGCAGGTAGTCGCGGTAGTGGGGACTGCGCAGCGCCTCCTCCAGCACCCGCTCGCCGCGGTCGAGCGCCTCGGCCGTCTCGAACAGCGGGGAGAGCTCGATGGCGTGGTCGCAGCCGAAGCGCTTCGCCAGCCACAGAGCGGCCAGCAGGGTATAGCCGGTCTCGGTCTCGGCGATCAGGAAGCGGATGGGCGCCGAGCCATCCACATGCTTGGCGATCTGGGTGCAGACCAGCATCAGCCGGGCGGCCGAGGCCTGCTCGGCGATCAGCGCGCCGAAATCGACCGGCTGCGGGGTGACCTCGGCCAGCGCCGCGTTGATCGAGGCGAGCAGGCCGCGGCGCTGCGCCATGTCGTCGGCCGAGACCGCCAGCCCGAGCCGCTGGCGGACCGCGTTGTGCACCTGCGCCGCGTTCAGCCGGACATGGGTATGGGCCAGCGCCAGCCCATGCGCCGCGAGCCCGCCGCGGGCAACCGCCAGGGCGAGCCGCGTTGCGTCGTCGGGCGCGGCGGCGATGGCGGTGCGGAACAGCTCCAGCAACGGCTCGGTCGTGGTCAGCGCCTCGCCGCGGCGGTCGAGCATCACGGCCGCGAGCCGCTCCACCGCCTGCGGCTCGGGCTTCTCCGGCACCGCGGCGATCTGCGCCTCGACCGCGTCGCGTGCCGCGCCGATGCGGTCGGCCAGCGGCGCGGCAGCGTCGCCGAGCGGGGCCATCTGCGCCTGCAGGCGCTCCAGCTGCAGCCGCTTCATGGTCAGCCGCAGCCGCAGCGTGTCCCACCAGCCGATATCGGTGCGGCCATCGGTGTCGTAGCCGACCCAGGAGGCGAGGATGACCGGGCGCGGCACCAGCCCCGTCCAACGGTCGCCCCAGACGCCGCGGGCGGCGGCCAGCAGCGCGGCGGCGAGGCCGTCCAACGCATCGCGGCCGCGCTGGATGGCGGCGACGGCCTGGCGGAATTCCTCGGCGAGCGTCGGCGCGGTCGGACGGTGGACCATGCCCTCCGGCCAGGCGGCGCCACTGGCCGCCTGGGCCAGGGCCTGGTTGGTCGCATAGGGCAGCGAGAAGGTCGGGTGCGCGGTGAAGACCGCGGCGAAGCGCGGGGTCTCCACCAGGGCGCGGTAGCGCGCGAAGGGGATCGGGCTGTCCTCGGGGTCCGGCCGGACCAAGCGTTCCGCCAGTTCTGCCAGGCTCGGCGTGCCGCCATCGAGCCCGACATAGGCGGCGATCCGCCCGGCCCGGTCGGTGGCGGCGGCGTCGGACAGCCGCTGGACCATGGCGGCGAGGCCGTCGAGGTCCAGCACCCCGTCATCCATCCGCCGGCTGATGGCCAGCGCGATGAGCAGGACGGGATCGCCGAAGGGGTCCTGCGCGGCGGCGGCGCGGGCCTCCCGCAGGCGGGCCAGGAGTTCCTCGAGGGGGTCGGGGGTGATGTCCGGCATCCCCCCATGGTGCACGTGCGAAGGGATGCCGCGCCAGGGGGGAGTTAGGGGGGCAAAGGGCCGAAAGCGCGGCGGGCGGGGCCGCCCGCGCTTCCATTGCCGCGAATCCGGGCAGGCTGGGCAGAATCAGCGCTGGGCGATGCCGCCCGAGGCGCTCACCCGCCAGACCTTGTTGCCGACATCGTCGGCCACCAGCAGCCCGCCGCGGTGGTCCGGGGCGACGCCGACCGGGCGGCCCTGCGCCTTGCCGCCGGCGTCGAGAAAGCCGGTGAGCACGTCGACCGGCAGGCCGTTCGGCCGGCCCTCGGCGAAGGGGACGAAGACGACCTTGTAGCCGGAGGGCGGCTTGCGGTTCCAGGAACCGTGCTGGCCGACGAAGGCGCCCTCGGCATAGGGTGCCGGCAGCCCGCCCTGGCCCGGGGCGAAGGCCAGGCCAAGCGAGGCGGTATGCGGGCCGAGCGCGTAGTCGGGCGGGATCGCCTTGGCCACCATCGCCGGGTTGGCCGGCGGCCGGCTGTCCACGTGCTGGCCGTAGTAGCTCCAGGGCCAGCCGTAGAAGCCCCCGTCCTTCAACCCGGTCATGTAGTCCGGCACCAGGTCGCTGCCGAGCTCGTCTCGCTCGTTCACCGCGGTCCACAGGATCTTCGTCTTCGGCTCCCAGGCCAGGCCGACCGGGTTCCGGGTGCCGGTGGCGTAGAGCCGGTGGGCACCGGTCCGGGCATCCTCCTCCCAGACCGCGGCGCGCTCGTGCTCGGCCTCCAGCCCGTTCTCGGCGACGTTGCTGTTGGAGCCGACGGCAACGTAGAGCTTGCTGCCGTCCTCGCTGGCGATGACGTTCTTGGTCCAGTGATGGTTCAGCGGCCCGCCGGGCAGATCGGCGACCTTCTCGCCGGGCGCGGTGATGCGCGTGTCGCCGCCGCGGTAGGGAAAGCGCAGCAGGGCGTCGGTGTTGGCAACATACAGCGCATCGCCGACCAGGGCCATGCCGTAGGGCGAGTTGAGGTTCTCCAGCAGCGGCGAGCGCGTCTCGGCGCGGCCGTCGCCGTCGGCGTCGCGCAGCAGGGTGATGCGGTTGGCGCTCTCGGTCTTGGCGCCGGCCCGGCTCATGATGAGGCCCTGCACCCAGGCCTTGATGCCCTTGTTGTCGTCGGGCCGTTTCGGGGCGTTGCTCTCGGCCACCAGCACGTCGCCGTTCGGCAGCACGAGGAGCTGGCGCGGATGGTCCAGCCCCTCGGCGAAGGCGGCGACGCGCAGGCCGTCGCCCGGCTGCGGTGTCGCGCCCTCGGCCCAGCCGCGGGCCGGGGCGACGTTGACGGTGGGGATCAGGCTCGATACCGGAGGCGGCAGCTTGGGCGACGGCCCCTGCCCTTCGGCGACGGTATGCTTCGCCTCGTCGCCACAGGCGGCCAGGGCGAGGAGGAGGAGAAGCGCGGCGGAGTGGCGGGGCATGCGGGGTCCTGCGTGAAGCCGTGGGCTCAACGCAGGAGACGCCCGCCGGTGCCCCGCCGGGGACTCAGCCGGCCATGGCCCGCAGCGCGGCGCAGATGCGGTCCACCTGCGCATCGTCGAGTTCCGGGTACATCGGCAGGCTGAACACCTCGGCGGCGGCGCGGGCCGTCTCGGCGCAGCCGGCGGGGCCCAGCGCGACGCGGCCCTCATAGGCCGATTGCAGGTGCACCGGCGCCGGGTAGTGGACGCCGGTGCCCACGCCTTCCGCCTTCAGCCGGGCCATGAATTCGGCCCGGCGGGAGCTGCGCAGGACATACTGGTGGAAGACGTGCTCGGCATCGGCGCGGCGGACCGGCGGCGCCAGCGGGCCGCCCTCCAGCGCCGCGTCGTAGCGCGCGGCGATCGCCCGGCGGCGGGCATTGCCGGCATCGAGCGCGGTCAGCTTGACCCGCAGGATCGCCGCCTGGATCTCGTCGAGCCGGCTGTTCACCCCGACCATCGAGGAGATGTAGCGCTCCTTCCAGCCATACTGGCGGATCGCGCCGATGCGGTCGGCCAGCTCGAAGTCGTCGGTCGCCAGCACGCCGCCATCGCCCAGCGCGCCGAGGTTCTTGGTGGGGTAGAGCGAGAAGGCCGAGGCCGCGCCCAGCGTGCCGAGCTTGCGCCCGTGCAGGGTCGCGCCATGCGCCTGGGCGCAATCCTCGATCAAGGCGACGCCGTGCTCGGCGCAGGCGGCCAGCATCGGGTCCAGCTCGCAGGCCTGGCCGTAGAGGTGCACGGCGATGACGGCGCGGATCGGCGGCAGGCCGGGCGGCGGGTCGCCCAGCACGGCGGCCAGCTCCTCCGCGTCCATGGTGTAGGTGTCGGGGTCGATGTCGAGCAGCAGCGGCGTGGCGCCGGCCATCTCGATCGCGGCGACGGTGGCGACCGCGGTGTGCGAGACGGTGACCACCGTCGCGCCCTCCCCGATGCCCAGGCCGCGCAGGATCAGCGCCAGGGCGTCGGTGCCGTTGGCGCAGCCGACCGCGCGGGTGGTGCCGAGCCAGGCGGCGTATTCCTGCTCGAAGGCCTCGCCCTCCTTGCCGAGGATGTACCAGCCGGAGGCCAGCGCGCGGGCGACCGCGGCGTCGATCTCGGCCTTCTGCGCCAGGTAGCCGGCGCCCGGATTGGCCTGCGGGATCATGGTGGTGGTGGCGTTCATGGCTGTCGGGTCCCGGGGAGCGTTCAGGTGTAGTCGGCGAGGCGCGAGCGGTACCACTCGAGCGAGCGGGCCAGGCCTTCGTCCAGCCCGACCAGCGGCTCCCAGCCCGTCGCGGCGCGGAAGGCGCGGTCATCGGCGTGGTAGCTGCCGATGTCGATCGGCGCACGGTCGGCGGGGAAGGACTTCACCGCATAATGGCCGGCGCCGCCATTGGCGGCGATCAGCCGGTCGGCGAGCTCGATCAGCGAGGCGGGCGGCGAGCCGCCGAGGTTGAAGACCCGGCCGGCGACATCCGGCTTCGTCGCCTGCTCGGCGGCCAGCAGGAAGGCGCGGACGACGTCATCCACGTAGGTCATGTCGCGGAGCTGCTCGCCGCCCCAGACCTCGAAGCCCTCGCCCTTCAGGACCTGGCGGATCCAGATCCCGAGGAAGGTCTGCCGCGCGTCGCGGATGCGCAGGCGGGGCCCATAGCAATTGGTCAGCCGCAGCGACACGACCGGGCGGTGCAGCACGCGCTGCTCCAGCAGCCAGTACTGCTCGCCGGCGAATTTGGAGACGCCGTTGGCGTCCGGCGGCTGCACCGGGTGGAATTCGTCGACCGGCAGGCGGACCGGCCGGCCATAGAACTGCCGGGTCGAGGCATGCACCACGGTCGCCTCCGGCGCCGCGTCGCGCAGCGTCTGGATCAGCCGTACCTGGGCCACGGCATTGATGGCGATGTCGGCCACCGGGTCGCGCTGGCCGCCCATGTGGCTGGTCTGCGCCGCCATGTTGAAGACCACGTCCACATCCTGGGCGAGCGAATGCAGCTCTGCATCACGGATGTCGCCGCGCACCAGCAGCACCGAGGCCCCTTCGAGGTTGGCGATGTTGGCACCGCCATCCTCCATCATCGCGTCGAGCGCGGTGACCCGGGCGCCGACCGCTGCCAGCCGGTGGCAGAGCGCGCTGCCGAGGAAGCCGGCGCCCCCGGTCACGAGCACGCGCTTGCCGCGCCAGAAGGCGGCCCGTTCCGCGTCGGTCATAAATCCTGCATCCTCATTCCTGCCGCGCCAGCCCGGCGGCATCCCACGTCGCTGTGGCCACGCCGCATGAGATCGCCCGGGATTGCGGCGGAAGCACGCCTAGTCCCCGGCGACGCCAGGGCGCCGCACCTGCGGTGCAACATGCGGCAGATGGGGGGCATCCGTGTAATGATGAGTGCGAGAGGCGGGAGGTCCTTCCACCTGCGCGTCATTTTGACCGGCGCGGGCCGGCGCGTCCGGCCCCCCGGCGCGGCTGCCGCGCATGATCTCGTAGAAGCCGAACAGCAGCAGCAACTGGGCGAACAGCATCTGGATGCTGGCCAGCACGCGGATGCCGTCATCGACCGGCTGGATGTCGCCGTAGCCGACCGAGGACAGCGTCACGACGCTGAAATGCAGCGCGTCCGAGAAGTCGATGCGGAGCGGCCCGGCCGGGCCGTGGAACAGCGGCCCGGCGGAAAGCCCGTCGGCGATCCGGTAGATCGACCCGAAGATCACCACCAGCAGCGCCCAGATGCTGGAGAAGGCGGCGATCGGCACGGCGAGGCGGGACAGCCGCAGGGTCACCGCGCGGAAGATCACCGCCATGTCCACCAGCAGCCGCACCACGTCGGCCACCGCGATCACGCTGATGAGGGCAATGGCCGCCATGGCGAGCAGCAGCGCCACCCCCTGCCCGGTCGGGTCCAGCCGGTTGATCGGCGTCGCCAGCGAGACCACCCCGACCGCGCCGGTCGCCACCAGCCAGCGCGCGAAGCGCGGCAGATGGGTGAGGTCCGCCGGCTCCTCCCCCTGCGCCCAGCCGCGCAGCAGCAGGCGCCGGTGCCAGCAGGCGACCACGAAGGCGAGGACCGGCAGGACGAAGCCGATGCCCCGCGCCCAGTCCGGCGCCCCGGGGAAGCCGGCCCGGCCCAGCACGGCATAGAGGCAGGCATACATCGCCAGGCCATTGGCCGCGCCGAGCGCGAATTGCGGCCCATGCGGGAAGACCAGATACAGCAGCCCCATCGCCGCCGCGGCCCCGCCCAGCACCACCAGGGGGAAGGCGCCGCCACGGTCGGCGATGCCGCCGGCGACCAGCAGCATCAGCGCGAAGGACATCGCCAGCGCCTTGGCGAAGCCCTTGGGCGGCCGGCCCGGTCCGGTGCGGCGCGGCAGGATCATGCCGGCGGCAGGGCGGCGGTCCCGGTGATCTCGACCTTCCAGGCCGGATCGACCAGCGGCGCCTGGATGGTCATCCGTGCCGGCTTGGCCGTCGGGTCCAGCCAGCGGTCCCAGGCGCGGTTCATCGCCGGCGCATCGCGGATATCGGCCAGCACCACGGTGACGCTGAGCAGCCCGGCCTTCGAGGTCCCCGCCGCGGCCAGCAGCGCATCGATCTGGGCCAGGATGTCGGCGGTCTGGCCCTCGGCATCCAGGCTGGCGTCGTCGGCCACCTGGCCGGCGAGCCAGACCACCCCGCCATGCACCACCGCGCCGGAAAGCCGCGCCTCCTCAGCAAGCCGCCGGATCGTCATCGCCACCCTCCCGTCGCTTCCCCTTGCCGTGGTGATAGCCTGCCGCGGGCGGCGGGCCACCCCCCGCATCGCCGCCCTTGCCGCCCGGCAGCCCGGCCGGCCATACCGGACGCGTCGCGATTCCGGGACCCATCCATGCTGCCGCTGCTCGCCCGCGTCATCCTCGCCAGCCGCTACCTGCTGGCCTTCTTCTTCCTCGGGCTGGTGGCCTCGCTCGGCCTCTATGCCATCCGCTTCGCGGCCAAGCTGTGGAAGCTGGCGCAGGGCGTGACCGAGATGGCGGAGGACGATTTCCTCATCGCCGTGCTGCACCTGGTGGATGCGGCGCTGATCGCCTCGCTGGTGGTCATCGTGGCGCTGGCAAGCTTCGACAGCCTGGTCGGCCGGCTGAACCGGGACGAGGCCGACGACGACCTGCGCTGGGTCTCCGCCACGGACCATTCGAACCTGAAGATCAAGGTGGCGACGGCGATCGTCGCGATCTCCTCGATCCACCTGCTGCAGGTCTTCCTGAAGGTGGAGAGCTACCCGGAGGCCGCGGTCTTCTGGCAGGTGGTGATCCACATGGTCTTCGTCGTCGGCGCGGTCCTGCTGGGGCTGCAGGACTGGATCGGGCGCCTGGGGAAGAATGCGGGGAAGCCGAAATAGCCAGGGCGCTTCCGCCGGGCAGGCCTCAGGCCGCAGGCGCGACCTCGTCCAGCGGCTCGGGCAGCAGGATCTCGATCCGCACCCGCGGCCGCTGGAAGGCGGGAACGAGGGCGACGACGCGCAGCACCGCCGTCTCGGGCTCGACGCCCAGGCTGGTCAGGGCCTCCTCGTCCTCCCGCGGCAGCCAGCCGAGCGCGGCGCCGGCCTCGGTCAGGATCTCGACCGAGAAGCCGCGCACCGGCTTGGCGACCCGGCGCAGGCGCAGCGGCAGGCCGATGCGCAGCTGGGCGAGCGCCGCCGGCATCGCGCGGTCGCCGACCCCGCTGATGAAGCTGTGCAGCGCCGGCTGCATGGGGCCGTCCGGCGCACGTGTGACTGACATGGGTGTTTTCCGTTCAGGCCGTGAGAGGCGCTGCAGAGAAGGTAGCCTGGTCGCCTGCCGGGCCTTGCCCGGCCGGGCTCATCCATCCACCGTCCACGCTGCCCCTCCCCTCGCCGGCCATCGGCCGGTCCGTTTTGTCTTATTGCCGCACCAAAGCGTGCTTCTGCCGCATCGGCGACAGGGACTCCGGCAGCACAGAACGCCACCGGGCGAAAAGGTACACCTCAAACTATGGCGATTCCGTTGCCAAACGGAGGCGGCTGCAATGCAGTGTGCGCGTCCCTAGATGCGAAGCCATGGAAAGCCCCCCGATCCGCGTGAACCGCGCCCCTGTCCTGACCCTCTGGGCCGCCGTGGTGGCGGAACGGCTGGGCCACCCGCCGGACACCGCGCTGAGCCTGGCCAGCGCGGTCGCCGGCACCGCCGCCCGGGCCAAGGCCAGGCGGCTTGGCCTGGCGGAGGAGCACCACGGTGATGCCCCCGCGCCGCCGCCGCGGCAGACCGTGCGGTTGCTGGGCCGGGAGGTTCCGGTGACCGAAACGGCGGAGGGGCTGCTGGCGGCGGACCCCGACGGCAAGCCGGCCAGGCCGGCCGCGGTCAAGGCCTATGTCACCCGGGCCTTCGGCGAGCGGCTGGCGGAGGTGCGGGCAGCGATGGAGGGCCTCGCCGCCGGGCTGGCGCCGGAGGAACTGAACCGCACCGGCTTCCGGCTGTATGAGGGCTTCCGGCCGGAGGTGCCGGCGGACGTGACCGGCTGGGGCGCCAAGGGGATGCTTGCGCTGGAGCGGATCCGCCAGGCCGCGGACTGATGCAGGGCAAGGCCGGGGAGAAGGTGGCCTCCCCCTCCCCCCTCAACTCCTTCCGCGCGTTGGCGCCGGCCGCGCGGCGAATGCCCAACCCACGAAAGACAATGGCCGGGCCTGGGAAGGAAATCCCTCCCTCTCCAACACCGCGCGTCAATCCCCCGCCGCCAGCCGCCGTGCCGCGGCCTGCTGCTCGTCCACCCAGGCACTGTGGTGTTCCCGCGCATAGTTGACGTCGACCCGGCCGGTGGACATCGTCTCGAAGGCGCCTTCGGTGCCGATGGTGCCGACATAGATGTGCCCAAGGATCACCGCGATGAGCAGCATCGCCATGACGCCATGGACCAGATGCGCCAGTTGCTGGTCGGTGATGTTGTCGAGCAAGGCGGGGGCCATCAGCAGGTAGCCGCTGACCGCCACCAGCGCGCCGCCGCCGACCTGGAACCAGAACAGCGCCTTCTGCGCCGCATTGAACCGCCCCGCCGGCGGATGCCCCTTGGCCAGCGGTCCGCCCGCCTTGACCCAGGCGACATCCACCCGCCGTGGCCAGTTGTCCCGCGCCCAGGCCGCCAGCATGCCGGCCAGGCCGACGACGAAGGCGAAGGAGACGTACTGGTGCGCCGCCTGGCCCCACCAGGTGACCGCGGTGAAGGCCTCCGGCCCGATCACCGGTCGCAGCACGTAGACGCCGAAGGTGATGTTCAGCCCGGTGAGCGCAAGGATGATGAAGCTGCTGGCGACCATCCAGTGGTTGAACCGCTCCAGCCAATTATAGCGGGCCATGCTGCGGCCGGACCGGCCGGATTCGATCGGCGTCGGCCCTTTCCAGAGGAACAGCCCGGCCAACAGCGCGACGGTGCCGAGCACGACGACCGCGCCGGCGATGGTCAGCACCGTGGTGCGCCAGGTCCGCCAGTCGCGCCCGACCGGCTGGATCAGGATGCCGGCGGACTGGTTGGGGATGGTCACCGTGCCGCGCAGCACGCCGAGCTGGCGGGCCATCTCCTGCTCGACCTCGGCCGCGTCCGGGCGGCCGCGGGAGGCGAAGGGCGGCGCCGGGACGATGGGCTCGACCGGGACGGCCGGGCGCGGCGCGACGCCCTGCGGCGCGGGACTGCGCTCCTGGCCGGTGTCGGAGGACTGCTCGGTACTCGTCGGCTGCTGGCTGTTGTTGGTGCCGCCGCGGCCGGCGCCGACCTCGGGCGCGGCGGATTGCACCTCCGGCGCGCCGGCCGCCGGTTGGGCCATGGTGCTGCCGCCGGACAAGGACAGGGCGATGGCGAGGGCGGCGGCGGGAAAGCCGGTCATACCGTCAGCTCCTGCTTGTAGGCGGTGCGCCAGCCCCAGGCGCCGGAGCCGTAGCCGCGCTGCTGCACCCGCTCGCGGTAGATGCTGGCGATGATGTCGCCATCACCCGCGAGCAGCGCCTTGGTCGAGCACATCTCGGCGCAGAGCGGCAGCTTGCCCTCGGCGATGCGGTTGCTGCCGTACTGCAAATACTCGACCGGCGTGTTGTCCTGCTGCGGCCCGCCGGCGCAGTAGGTGCACTTGTCCATCTTGCCGCGCCCGCCGAAATTGCCGACCTTCGGGTATTGCGGCGCGCCGAAGGGGCAGGCGTAGAAGCAGTAGCCGCAGCCGATGCACAGGTCCTTGTCGTGCAGCACGATGGCGTCCGCCGTGGTGTAGAAGCAGTCCACCGGGCAGACCGCGGCGCAGGGCGCGTCGGTGCAGTGCATGCAGGCCATGGAGATCGAGCGCTCCCCCGGCTTGCCGTCGTTGATGGTGACGACGCGGCGGCGGTTGATGCCCCAGGGCACCTCGTGCTCGTTCTTGCAGGCGGTGACGCAGGCGTTGCATTCGATGCAGCGATCCGAATCACAGAGGAACTTCATCCGCGCCATCAGCGTGCCTCCCCGCGGGAATGGCAGCGATTCACGTTCCGGGCCATGCGGCCCTCCACGATCGCAGCCATCATGCCCCCCTGATCTGACAGAGCGTCACCTTGGTTTCCTGCATGAAGGTGACCGGGTCGTAGCCATAGGTGGTGATGGTGTTGGCGCTTTCGCCCAGCACGTAGGGGTCGGTGCCGGGCGGGTAGAACTTCCGCCGGTCCTCGCCCTGCCACCAGCCGCCGAAGTGGTAGGGCACGAAGGCGACGCCGGGGCCGACCCGGTCGGTGATCATCGCCTTCACCTTGATCCGGCTGTTGCTCTCCGGCCCCAGCACCCAGACGAACTGGCCGTTGACGACGCCGCGTGCCGTCGCGTCGGCCGGGTTGATCTCGATGAACATGTCCTGCTGCAATTCGGCCAGCCAGGGGTTGGACCGGGTCTCCTCGCCGCCGCCCTCGTATTCCACCAGCCGGCCGGAGGTGAGGATGATCGGGAAGTCGCGTGCCACCTGGTGCGAGCGCATCTGCACCGAGAGCCCGAGATGCGGCACCCGGAAGCCGCGGCGGTCGCGCAGCGTCGGGTAGGTGCCGGTGGGCGCCTCGGCCTTGGGGTCGGCCGCCATCGCCGCGGCCTGGTCGGGGGTCGGGATCAGGTCGAGCCGCGGGGTGTAGATCGGCTCGCGGTGCATCGGCACCGGGTCGGGCAGGTTCCAGGCCACGGCGCGGGCCTTGGCGTTGCCGTAGGGCACGCAGCCATGGTCCATCGCCACCCGGATGATCCCGGCCGACAGGTCGGTGGACCACGACACGCGGTCGATGTTCTCGCCGCCGACGCGGGCGATGCTCTCCTTCTCCCGCGCCGTCAGCTCGTCGAACCAGCCGAGCCGCTTGAGCACGGCGACGGTGAATTCCGGGTAGCCGCCCTCGATCTCCGAGCCCTTGGTCCAGGACCCCTCGGCCAGCAGCGTCTCCCCGTTCCGTTCCACGCCGAAGCGGGCGCGGAAGGTGCCGCCGCCCTCCTTCACGTGCAGGGAAGTATCGTACAGGATGTGGGTGCCCGGATGCTTCATCTCGGGCGTCCCCCAGCAGGGCCAGGGCAGGCCATAGACCTCGCCCTCCACCGGCGAGCCCTTGGCGCCGCGCAGCGTGGTGATGTCGAAATGCTGCTGGTTGGCCATGTGGTGCTTCAAGCGCTCGGGCGATTGGCCGGTATAGCCCAGCGCCCAGGTGCCGCGGTTGATCTCGCGCAGGATGTCCTCGACCACGACGACGCCGTCGTTGACCTTGATGTTCTTGAACATCTCCTCGGCGAAGCCCAAGCGCCTGGCCAGGTCGTACATCACGTCGTAGTCGTTGCGGCTCTCGAAGATCGGCGACACCACCTGCTCGCCCCATTGCAGGGATCGGTTGGAGGCGGTGCGGCTGCCGACCGTCTCGAAATTGGTGCAGATCGGCAACAGGTAGGTTCCGTCGCGGCGGTCGGAGATCTGCGCGTAGGTGGTCGGATGCGGATCGCAGACCACGATGAGCTCCAGCTGCTCCATCGCCTTCACCGCTTCCGGCATGCGGGTGACGGTATTGCCGCCATGCCCCATGACGAAGATGGCCTTGCAGTTCGACGGCTGGTCCACCTCGCCGCGCGGCAGCACCACGCTGTCGAACCAGCGGGTGCTGGGGATACCGGGCATCTCCATCAGCTTCTTGCTGTGGAAGCGGCCGACCATCCAGTCGTAGTCGACCTGCCAGACCCAGCACCAATGCCGCCAGGCGGCGTCGTCCAGGCCGTAATAGGCCGGCAGGGTCGAGACATCGAGGCCCATGTCCGTCGCGCCTTGCACGTTGGTATGGCCGCGGAAGATATTGGCCCCGGTGCCGGCCGAGCCGACATTGCCGGTCGCCATGCACAGGATGCTGAAGGCCCGCACGTTGGCGGTGCCCACCGTCTTCTGGGTCGCGCCCATGCACCAGATCAGGGTGCTGGGCTTCTGCGTGGCGAAGACCTGCGCCATGCGCTTGAGCTGCGCCTCGGGCACGCCGGCCACCCGCTCCACCTCGGCCGGCGGCCATTTGGTCACCTCGCGGCGGATCTCATCCATGCCATGGACCCGCTGGGCGATGAATTCCTTGTCCTCCCAGCCATTCTGGAAGATGTGCCACAGCATCCCCCAGATGATCGGGATGTCGGTGCCCGGGCGGATGCGGACGTAATCCGTCGCATGCGCCGCGGTGCGGGTGAAGCGCGGGTCGACGACGAAGAAGTTGGACCGGTTCAGCTCCCGCCCCGCCAGCATGTGCTGGGTGGCGATGGGGTGGGATTCCGCCGGGTTGCCGCCCATGACGATCATCGTCCTGGAATTGCGGATGTCGTTGTAGCTGTTGGTCTGCGCGCCGTAGCCGAAGGTGTTGGCGACGCCAGCGACCGTGGTGGAATGGCAGATGCGCGCCTGGTGGTCGGTGTTGTTGGTGCCCCAGAAGGCGCCGAACTTGCGGAACAGGTAGGCCGCCTCGTTGGTGAACTTGGCCGAGCCCAGCCAGAACACCGCCTCCGGCGTCGAGCGCTGGCGGATCTCCAGCAGCTTGGCGGCGATCTCCGACATCGCCTGGTCCCAGGACAGCCGTTGCCACTCGCCGCCGACCAGCTTCATCGGATATTTCAGCCGCCGGCCGCCATGCACCAGCTCGCGCACCGAGGCGCCCTTGGCGCAGTGGGTGCCGCGGTTGATCGGCGATTCGAAGGCCGGCTCCTGGCCGGTCCAGACGCCGTTCTGCACCTCGGCGATGACGCTGCAGCCGACCGAGCAATGGGTGCAGACATTCTTGATCCGTCTGGCCGGGACGCTGCGGTCCATCGCCTCGGCGACCGGCGACTGCGCCTGCGCCAGCCGCGGCGGCAGCGCGCCGAGCGCCGCCAGCCCGGCCCCGCCCAGCCCCGCCTGCCTGAGGAAGCCGCGGCGGTCGGTGCCGCTGGCCGAGAGACCCTGGTAGGTCTCCGCCAGCCGTCGCCGGCCCGCCTGCGCGTCATTGCGCCGGATCAGCATCGCGTCGGGCCCTCAGTAACGGTTGGTGCGGTAGAAATCCCGCACATGGTCGGTTTCGCGGTAGCGCGGGGTGCGCCGCGCGCGCTCGCCCTCCTTCCGCGGCGCAAGCCCGCCGGTGCCGCCATCCGCCTCGATCGCCGCGGCCGGGGCGGCAACGGCGGCGAGGCCCAGGCCGCCGAGGAAGCGGCGGCGCGCCTGTGCCTTGTCGTCACGATCGTCCCGCATGGCCTGCCCACTCCCACCCAAACGCGCAGCGGCAACGCGGCACGCGGTGGCGGGATGCCGGAGCAGCCACGGATTTATCCGGGCAACCGTGCGGCGGCAGGCGGCGTTGCCACGGCACCCCGCCATCCAGGCCTGCCATTCAAGGAATGTCCCGTCATGCCGGCGCCCGCCCGACTCGCGCTCGTCCTGCTGTTGGGGCTGGCGGCGCCGCTCGCCGCCGCGGCCCAGGGCACCGCCCCCGGCCAAGGGGTGACGACGCCGATTCCGCAAGGCGCCCCGCCGGCGCAGCCGCCGGCACCGCGCCCGTCCGACCTCAGCGACGGCCGGCCGAAGCAGGATCCGGGGGGCGGTGCGGCCAGCACCGCGCCGGGGTCGACCTCGAGCCTGCCGCTGCCGCTGCCCGGTCAGGCCGACCCGCCGGGAAAGCAGTAAGCGCCGGCCGCTTGGCCTAGGCGATGAATACAAAAAAAGTTACAAGTCTCGGCACATGACGCAAATCTCGGCAAAAATAACTCATTTTTGAGAAATTAGCGATCATAGGTTGCAAATCGCCGCTTCCGCGGACATCACTCAGCTAGCGCCCCGTCACGAACCGATTACGCAATCCGGCGCGCGTTGAGGAGTGTCCGGGCATGGCGCCGCGCCCCGTCGTCTCGTTCGAGACCGTCGCTTCCACCGATGTCTATCTTGGCGACAGCACCACCCTCACCCTCCGCTTCGACAACATCCCGACGGATCCGACGGAGGTCGGCTACGCTCCCTACATCGACGTCATCCTGCCACGAAACGGCACCGACGGCAGCGGCACCGGCAACGCCCCGGCGAATGACGGCCTGACCTTCCTGCAGGCGACGCATCTCGGCGTCGCGGTCGAATCGACCCTGGTCGAATTCGATGCGGCCGGTCTCGCGCTGCACCCCTTCGCGCTGGATGCCGCAGGCAACCCGCTGGTCGTCCACGGCACGCCGGGCGACCAGCTGCTGGTGCTCAAGCTGCCCTTCGGCAGCTTCACCGGCGCGCAGACGCCGGCCGACATCCTGCTCACGCTCGGCCTGTCCAACCTGGCCGACCTCGGCCAGCCGCTGGCTGTCACCGCCACCGGCGGCTTCGCCTATGGCGCCGACGAGTTCAACGACCCGGCGGCCGACCCGGTCATCACCGGCGCGCCGGCGACCCTGGGCGTCAACCCGATCGTCGCCACCCTGCATGTCGACTACTGGGGCCCGGAACAGGAAACCGCCACCGGCCCCTCCTACCCCCGCACCTGGGTGGCCTGGGCGCAGCTCGCCACCGGCCAAAGCTTCGACAACCTGACGCTGATCGACACCCTGCCGGACGGCGTGGTGCTGACCCGGACGCCGCAGCTGATCGACGGGCTGACCGGCGCGGCCCTGCCCGGCACGGTCCAAGTGGTGCGGAACGCCGACGGCACCCAGACGGTGACCGGCGCCTTCGACGGCACCATCCTCGCCGGCACGGTCAAGCCGATGCTGAAGCTGGACTGGTACGTCACCGAGTTCCTCAGCAACACCGCGCTACCGCCGAACACCCCGGTGCTGGACCCGGCCACCGGCGCCTTCCGCCCGCTGCAGGACCATGCGCGGCTGACCGCCGACTGGATCCCGATCGACGCCCGCGACCGCGCCGATGTCGGCCAGCCGGCCGGCACCCCCCCGAGCATCCGGATCGACATCGACCCGGTCGGGCCGGAGGACATCGTCACCGCCAAGTCGATCGCCATCCAGAAGGGCGTCGCCCTGGTCAGCGGCGATGCCGACCTGAACGGGGTGAAGGACTGGCAGCCCGGCGGCGACCTGCGCTACACGCTGGAAGGCCAGGTCTCGAACTACTTCGAGATGCAGGACCTGGTGGTCGACGACACGCTCGGCGACGGGCAGACCTTCGACGCGGCGCAGGCGCCGACCATCTCGATCTTCGAAGGCGGCACGCTCGTCTACAGCGGCGCGGTGGTCTATTCCGCCGGCGTCGCCGGCGCCGGCGCGCTGGCCAAGACCGCGGCGGGCAGGACGCCGCTGGTCTTCGACATCTCGGCGACCCTGCGGAATGCCGGGCTGGACCCGGTGCTGGACGGCAACGGCGGCGGGCTCGGCGCGGTGCCGCATGCCGCCGCCTACCGGCCCGCCACCATCAGCATCGCCTACCACACCACGCTCGACGCCAGCTGGACCGGTCCGGTGCCGGGCGACGGGCTGGTCGACCAGGGCGACCCGATCCGCAACGACGTGCTGTACGACGGCGCCGTCTACCTGACCGGCGAGGTGCCGCGGGACGACAGCGGCGCGCATGTCACGCTGCCGGTGAGCAGCGTCTCCAAGGCGATCTACGCCATCAACGGCGACACCACGAAGGGCACCACCGGCTTCGACGCGCCGGCGCAGACCCAGGCGGGCGACCTGATCACCTTCCGCCTCGGCCTCGACCTGCCGCTGACCTCGGCGCACAAGGTCACGCTGGCGGATTTCCTGCCGCTGCCGGTGCTGCGCGCGGCGGATGCCGATGCGGATGCGGCGACGCCGGCCGGCTTCAGCTTCCTCAATATCGCCGATGCGACCAGCCCGGCGGCCGGCGTGGTGAAATTCGGCCCGGCCGACACCTTCCACGACCGCCTGCCGGGCCTGCTGCCCACGCTGCGCTTCGATGCCGCGGGCAACAGCCTGACGCTCGACTTCGGCGACGTCACCGACCCTGCCTACCGGCGCACGACGCTCGACCTGCTGGTCACGCTCCGGGTCAACGACAAGCCCTTCGGCGACGGGCTGCTGCTGACCAACCAGGTGACCTCGAGCGAGACCAACTCCTTCGGCGACGTCTCCGCCCGCAACGCGATCATCCAGTTCATCCTGGGCGAGCCGGTCCTGAAGCTCACCAAGGGGGTGATCGGCAGCGACAACCCGGCCTCGGGCTTCGTCAACGCGACGACGCTGGACGGCAGCCTCGGCCCGCTGGCCTTCACCGCCCCGGGCAGCGCCGGGCCGCGCTTCGCCGGCACGCTCGGCAGCGACCTGCTCTCGACCACGCCGGTCGATGCCGACCTCCACAACGGCGATGCCGGCGACACCGTCTCCTTCGCCATCGTGGTGGAGAATACCGGCCAGGGCTGGCGCGGCGCCTTCGACACGCTGATCCGCGACATCCTGCCGACCGGCTATGTCGCCACCGGCCTCGGCGCCGCGGGCATCAACCTCCAGGTCACCGACGGCAGCGGCCGGGCGCTGGCCTGGCAGGCGGTCGGGGCCGGGCTGTTCGACGCTGCCGGCGGGATCGAGCTGGTCGACCCGGCCAGCGGCAACGGCGCGCTCGGCAGCTACGATCCGACGAGCGGCGCCAATATCGCCGTCATCACCTACGACCTGAAGCTGGCGGACACGCTGGCACTCGCCGCGGTGCCGCTGCGCAATACCGCCGCGATCGCGCATTACGCGGCGGAGGAAGGCGGCATCGACCGGGTGCCGAGCAACCCGCTGCCAGTCAGCGACGACGCCTCGATCGACAATGTCCCGACCATCACCAAGCTGGTCGCGACAAGCAGCCTTGGCGCCACCGGCACCGCCCAGGGCGATGCCGCGCTGGCCGACCTGGCGATCGGCGAGACCGTCACCTACAGCATCACCATCCGCCTGCCGGAAGGCTCCGCGACGGCGCTGCAGCTGCAGGACCTGCTGCCGAACGCCGGCGGCCAGCTGCAGGCGATCTCGGCCACCCTGACCGGCATCGGCGCCAACCTTTCGGGCGGCGCGCAATTCGTGCTGGGCCAGGCCGGCCTGCTCAGCGACCGCAATGCCGACGGCGTCGCGGACACGCTGAGCTTCGACTTCGGCAATGTCGCCAACGCGCCCGACAACGTCACCGATGGCGGCGACCTGATCGCCGTGCAGGTGGTGGCGCGGCTGACCGACACGGCGGCCAACCGCGCGCTGGACGGCCAGGCGCTGACCAACACCGCGACGCTGAGCTTCCAGGCCGCCGGTGACCCGGCCGACCGCCGCAGCATCAGCGCGACCGCGGATGTCGAGGCGGTGAAGCCGCATCTGACCATCGCCAAGGGCATCAGCCAGTCCACCGGCGATGCCGCCGACGTGGTCACCTACACCATCACCCTGACGAACGAGGCGCGCGGCTACGACGCGACCGCCTACGACATTTCGATCGACGACGACCTGCTGGCCGACCTCGGCATCGATGCCGCGGTGCTGGCCAACTCGATCACCTTCGCCAGCGGCAGCGCCGCCGCCACGGTGGTCCAGGGCAATGCCGCCGGCGCCGCAGCGCTGCAGGTGACCGCGGCCGCGCTCGACGCCGGACAATTCATCAGGTTCAGCTTCAAGGCCAAGATCAGCGACACCGTGCCGGCCGGCACCACCATCACCAATACCGCGACGGCCACCGCCAGCACCCTGCCCGGCACCGACCCGCAGGAACACGCCTACAGCCTGGCCGACGATGCCGTCTTCAAGGTCAATCCGCCTTCGGTGGCGAAGCTGGTCTTCGCCACCGGCTATGCCGATACCGCCACCGCGCAGGGCAGCAGCGCCAGCGACGCCGACGTCAAGGTGAACGAGGAGATCACCTATCGGATCACCGTCACCCTGCCCGAGGGCATCAGCCAGAATTTCCGTATCGTCGACAGCTTGGCCGACAGCCTGGCGCTCGGCACCGGCGGCGGGCTGCTGAGCTATGTCGCGGGGTCGGCCAAAGTGGTCTCGATCGGCGGCAACCTCAGCGGCGGGGCGCTGCTGGCGGCCCCGACCATCACCGCGACCGACAGCGGCGCGGCGAACGGCTTCGTCGACCGCATCAGCTTCGACTTCGGCACCATCGACAACGACCCGAACCTGAACCTCGCCGGCGGCGACGATATCGTCGTCGAGCTGAAGGCGGTGGCGGCCAGCCATGCCGCCAACCAGGCCGGCGACCGCCTGACCAACAGCGCCTATGCCGAAACCGATCTCGCCAGGTCGACCACCGCGACCGCCACGGTGGACTTCGTCGAGCCCCGCCTGACGGTCGACAAGGCGGTCGACATCGCCGTCGGCAATGCCGGCGACATCGCCACCTATACCGTCACCATCCGCCATGCGGCCGGCAGCGGCGCGAACGCCTACGACGTCGACCTGACCGACCTGCTGCCGGCCGGCGAGGCCTATGTCGCCGGCAGCCTCAGCACGCTGGCCGGGCTCAGCATCTCCGGCGGCACCATCGCCTTCCACCAAGATGCATTCGCGCTCGGCAGCGGGCCGATCAGCTTCAGCTACCAGGCGAGGCTGCTCGACGATGTCGTCAACGGCCAGGCGATCACCAACACCGCCGTGCTCGACTGGCAGACCGCCGGCGCGGCGCAGGCGCCGAACCCCGGGCGGACCTTCAGCGCCAGCGACCCGGCGACGGTCTCCGTCGCGCTCGGCAACGCCATCGGCAAGGCGGTCGACACCGGCACCAGCCTCTATACCACCGGCAGCAACGCCGCGGCCGGCGAGACCTTCACCTACACCATCACCGCGACCCTGGCCGAGGGCACCCAGCACCTGGTGCTGACCGACCTGCTGCCGGCCGGGCTCACCTTCATCTCCGCGTCGCTGGTCTCGATCGGCAGCAACATCACCGGGGCGACGCCGGCCGGCGGCACCTGGAACGCGGCGACCCGCAAGGTCGGCTTCGACTTCGGCGACGTCACCAATGCCGGCGACAACCTCAGCGACGCCCGCGACCAGATCACGGTCCAGGTGGTGGCGCAGGTGCCCATCGGCGCCAGCGCCGGGACGACCTTGACGAATACCGCCAGCCTGTCCTCGACCGTGCCGGTCAACGCATACGGCGTGGCGGCGGGGACGGCGCAGCCGGACCTGACCGACGCCCGGTCACTCACCACCGTCGCCGCGGCGATCGGCAACCTCGTCTTCGTCGACAAGAACGGCAACGGGATCCAGGATTCCGGGGAGACCGGGGTCAACGGCTTCACCGTCAGGCTGCTCGACCCCGGCACCGATGCGGTGCTGGCGACCACCACCACGGCGCGGGTCGGCGGCACCGATGGCAGCTACAGCTTCACCAGCCTGGTGCCCGGCCAGTACAAGCTGCAATTCCTGCCCGCCGGCGCGACCGCGAGCTACCTGTTCTCCGCCGCCGATGCCGGCGCCGACGATACCAGGGACAGCGACGCCAACCCGGCCAGCGGCAAGACCGGGGTCTATACCCTGACCAACGGCACCACCGACACCAGCGTCGATGCCGGCGTCTATCTGCCCATCACCATCGGCGACACCGTCTTCGAGGACGTCAACGGCAACCGGCTGCAGGATGCGGGCGACCGGCCGCTCGCCGGCGTCACGGTGCAGTTGCTCGACGCCGCAAATGTCGCGATCGCCGGCAGGTCGGTCGTCACCCTGGCCGATGGCAGCTACAGCTTCTCCGGCCTGGCGCCCGGCAAGTATGCCGTCCAGTTCACCCGGCCGGCCGGCTCGGCCTATGTCATCACCGGCACCACGAGCGGCGCGGCGGCGACCGACAGCGACCCGAATGCCGGCACCGGCATCACCGCCGGCAAGACCTACGCCTCCGGCGCCAGCGACAGCACGATCGATGCCGGCTTCTATTTGCCGGCCGCGCTCGGCGACCGCGTCTGGCTCGACACCAACGGCAACGGCCTGCAGGATGCGGGCGAGGCCGGGCTGGACGGCGTCACCATCAAGCTGTTCAGCTTCGGCACCACCACCCAGGTCGGCGCGACGCAGACGACCTCGGGCGGCGGCGCCTACGGCTTCACCGGGCTGCGGCCGGGCGACTACTACGCCACCGTCACGGCGCCCGCCGGCTACCTGCTGACCAAGGCGACCAGTGGCGCCGCTGCCACCGACAGCGACCCGGTGACCACCGGCGGCGTGGTGAGCGCCAGCACCGGAAAGATCACCCTGACCTCCGGCCAGACCGACCTGGCGATCGATGCCGGCGCCTGGCGGCCCGTGACCATCGGCGACCGCGTCTTCGAGGATGCCAACCTCAACGGCCGCGACGATGGCGAACCCGGCATCGCTGGCGTCGCCGTCTCGCTGCTCGATGCCAGCGGCGCGGTGGTGACGACCACCACCACCGGCGCAACCGGCGCCTATGGCTTCAGCGTCGCTCCCGGCACCTACCGGGTGAAGGTGGCGACGCCCGCCGGCACCATCATCACCACGCAGGATGCCGCCGGCGTCGCCGATACCCTCGACAGCGACATCGACGCCGGCGGCCTCGCGCCGCTGCGGACCTATGTCTCAGGCGATGCCGACGGCTCGATCGATGCGGGCTTCTGGCGGCCGGCCTCGATCGGCGACCGGGTCTGGGTCGATACCGATGGCGACGGCGTGCAGGATGCGGGCGAGGCCGGGCTGGCGGGCGTCACCGTCAACCTGCTGCAGGGCGGCAGCCTCGTCGCCAGCCAGGCCACGGGGGCGGGCGGCACCTACCGCTTCGCCCTGCTGCCGCCTGGCGACTACAGGGTTCAGGTCGTCGCCCCCGCCGGCTACCGGCTTACCCTGGCCGATCGGGCCGGCGACGCGCTGGACAGCGACGCGGATCCGGCCACGGGCCGCACCGGCAGCTATACGCTGACCGCCGGGCAGGACGTGACCTCGGCCGATATCGGGCTGTTCCAGCCGGTCGCGATCGGCGACCGCGCCTTCGAGGACCTGAACGGCAACGGCATCGACGATGCCGAGCCCGGCGTCGACGGCGTCACCGTCACCATCACCAACGCGCTGACCGGCGAGAGCCTTTCCCAGGTCACCCATGACGGCGGCCAGTACCTCTTCACCGGCCTCCGCCCCGGCACCTGGCAGGAAAGCGTCGCGGCCCCCGCCGGCTGGGTACTGGCGCCGGCCGGCCGCGGCACCGCGGCGACCGACAGCGACCCGGACCCGGCGACCGGCCAGGGCGCCGCCTTCGCCATCGCGTCGGGTCAGAACGACCTCACCCACGATGTCGGGCTCTACCGCCCGGTCAGCCTCGGCGACACCGTCTTCCTCGACCGCAACGGCAACGGCATCCAGGATGCCGGCGACGGCGTCCTGGCCGGCGTCACGGTGCGCCTGCTCGGCGCCGATGGCCTGCCCATCGCCGGGCAGCAGGCGACGACCGATGCCGCCGGCCATTACGGCTTCGCCGGCCTCGCGCCCGGCCGGTACGGCGTGCAGTTCGACCGCCCCGCCGGCTACGTCGCCGCCTCGACCGGCGCCGGCACCGCTTCCACCGACAGCGACGCCGACCCGCTGACCGGCCGGACCGCGCTGAAGACCTATGCTTCGGGCGCCGCCGATGCCGATCTCGATGCCGGCTTCTACAAGCTCGGCTGGATCGGCGACCGGGTCTGGCTGGATGCCGATGGCGACGGCCGGCAGGACGCTGGCGAATCCGGCATCGCCGGCGTCGCCGTGCGGCTGCTGCGCGCCGACGGCAGCGCGACCGGCCTGACGACCACGACGGCGGCCGATGGCAGCTATGCCTTCGAGGCCCTGCCGCCCGGCGACTACCGCGTCGGCTTCACCGCCCCCGCCGGCCTCAGTTTCACCCGCCCCTTCCGGGGCGCGGCCGCCACCGATAGCGACGCCGACCAGGTCTCCGGCATCAGCGGCATCCACAGCCTCGCGTCCGGCAGCTTCGATGACGGCATCGATGCCGGGCTCTACAGGCGCGTCACCATCGGCGACCGGGTCTGGGAGGATGTCGACGGCGACGGGCTGCAGGGCAGCGGCGAGCCGGGGCTCGACGGCATCACGGTGACGCTGACCAACGACGTCACCGGCGACACCGCGACGCAGGTGACGGTGGGCGGTGCCTACCTCTTCACCGACCTGCCGCCCGGCCGGTACCACGTGGCCTTCACCGCCCCGCCTGGCTGGCGCTTCACGCAGCAAGTTACCGGCGATGCGGCGGCGGACAGCGACGCGCGGCCGGACGGCAGCACCGCCGGCCTCGACCTGACCAGCGGCGGCAGCGACCTGGCCCAGGATGCCGGGCTCTACCGGCCGGGCTCGCTGGCCGGGCATGTCGGCCTCGCGCTGCCGCCGGCGATCTGCGACTTCAAGCTGCCCGGCGCGGTCTTCGCCGGCGTCACCGTGCGGCTGCTCGACAGCCATGGCGCGCAGGTCGCCGCGACCACCACCGACCATGCCGGCGGCTATGTCTTCGCCGATCTCGCCCCGGCGCGGTACACGCTGGAATTCGTGCTGCCGGGCGGCCTCGTCTTCACCGCCGGCGGCACCGCGACCCAGCCGGTGGTGCTGCAGAGCGGGGAGGATTTGACCGGCCTCGACCGCGTGCTGGCCTATCGCACCGGCTCGCTGCTCGACGGCACGCCGCTGGTTGTCACCGGCGGCGCCTACGACGTGAAGGACGTGCCGCGGTACATCGCGCTGCCGGAGGGCGGCGTGGTGAACCTGAACGTCGCCGGCAACTTCATCGTCGCCGGCGTCGGCAACCTCAATGCCAATGGCAATGTCGGCGGCCAGTATGTCATCGGCGGCACCGGCAACAACGTGCTGCATTCCGGCCCGAATGGCGGCTCCATCCTGGTCGGCGGCGGCGGCAGCAACATCTTCGAGGGCAGCGCCGATCCCGACATCATGGTCGGCGGCTGCGGCCCCAACAACATGCAGGCGCTGGGGACCTCCAAGGCCTGGTTGGCCGGCTACGACATCCTGCTCGGCGGGCCGAGCAACGACGTGCTGGAAAGCAACGACAGCCTGGCGCTGATCTACGGCGGCGGCGGCAACGAGGACATCCACGGCAGCGGCACGCTGATCGGCGGCACCAACGACGGCACCATCCACCGCGACGCGACGACCGGCGAGCTGTCCGGCCTGCGCATCGGCGACCTGGTCAAGGGCGGCAACCAGGCCGACACCTTCATCTATCAGAAGGGCGACGGGGTGCAGTGGATCGAGGCCGTGCACCCCGGCCAGGGCGACACGGTGCAGGTCTACGGCTATGCCGCGCCGACCGCGACCGGCCGGCTGAACGGCATGGAGGTGCTGTATTTCGGCGAGGATGCGGCGCTGGTCTTCAACAGCCCGGTCCAGCCCGGCTCCATCGTCTACCACCCGGACGAGGACGCCATGCCCGGCGCCTTCGGCCATATCGCCCCACTCCCCCCGGTGGTCCTCGCCCCCGGCGCGAACCGGTTCCATGGCACCGAGGGCGACGACATCGCGGTGGCCACCACCGGCACGACCTTCCACGGCAACGGCGGCAACGACGTGCTGATCGGCAGCAACGCCGCGGATGTCTTCGACGGCGGCGACGGCGGCAACACCATGATCGGCAAGAACGGCGCCGACGTCTTCACCAGCGGCCGCGGCAACAACGCGATCGACGGCGGCGGCGGCACCGACAAGGTGGCCTACGGCTTCGCCGCGACCGAGGCCTCGGTCGTGATGAACGCCGATGGCTCCTGGACCGTGCGGCACATCCAGGGCGGCGCGGTGGTCAAGACCGACCTGCTGCGCGACGTCGAGACGCTCGCCTTCGCGGATGGCGACGTCACCATCGCGGTCGGCAAGGCGGCGGTGGCGCCGGCGCGCGATTTCGACGGCGACGGCAACAACGACTACCTGTTCCGCGCCGCGGACGGGTCGGCGGCGATCTGGCACATGGACGGCCAGGCCTTCATCGGCGGCGGCACCTTCGCCAATCCGGGAAATGCCTGGCAGGTCGCCGGCACCGGCGATTTCGACGGCGACGGCCGCGCCGACATCCTCTGGCGCAACGGCACGGATGGCAGCCTGTCGCTCTGGCTGATGGACGGCCTGGTGGCGAAGTCGACGACCGCGCTGTGGAATCCGGGCACCGGGTGGACGGTGAACGGCATCGGCGACTTCAACGGCGACGGCAGGTCCGACATCCTCTGGCGCCAGGACGACGGCACCATCGCCACATGGCTGATGGACGGCGCCACCAGCCTCGGCGGCGGCAGCATCGCCGCCGTTGCCAACGACTGGAGGGTTGCCGGCACCGGCGACTTCAACGGCGACGGCAAGTCCGACATCCTCTGGCGCCACGACAGCGGCGCGGTGTCGGAATGGTGGATGGACGGCCCCGGCTATGTCGGCGGCGCCGCCTTCGGCGTGATCGACACCGCCTGGCACATCGTCGGCACCGGCGACTTCAACGGCGACACCAGGTCCGACATCCTCTGGCGGCACGATGGCGGCGCGGTGTCGCTCTGGCTGATGGATGGCAGCAAGTACCTGGGCGGCGGCACGCTGGGCAATCCGGGCACGGCGTGGAAGGTCGCCGGCCTCGACGACTTCAACGGCGACGACCGTGCCGACATCCTGTGGCGCAACGACGGCGGCGCGATCTCGGTCTGGCTGATGGACGGCACGGCCGGCGTCGGCGGCGGCTTCGTCGCCAATCCGGGCGCGCTCTGGCACCTGGTGTAGCGGCAGGGCCGGGCCCCGAGGCCCGGCCGACGCGCCGCCACCCGCGCCCTGACCGCGGGCGGCGGTCGTGCCGTGACGCGGACAGGCCTGCGGCCCCCGTGCGCGAGGCGCCGGAGCCGGTCGATGCGGTGCCGTGGAAGGATGGCGTCCCCAGCGGGATTCGAACCCGCGTACCCAGCGTGAAAGGCTGGTGTCCTAGGCCTCTAGACGATGGGGACCACGGGGTGCGGAGTAGTGGCCGGGCGCGCCGCGGTCAAGTCCCCTGCCGTCAGGAACCCGGGCCCACCATCGCCGCATCGACCACGTGCAGGCAGGCGCTGACCTCGTCGTTCCAGCGCTCCGCCCGCAACTGGCCGCACAGGTGCATCGGCACGCCGTTGCGCGCCAGTAGCGCCTCGGCCAGCGGGCCTTCCTTGGCGCGGAAGCAGATCGCCTTCAGCCGGCCGCCGGCTTCGCCCTCGATGAAGGCGCGGATCGTGTTGCCTTCCTTGCCGACCCGGTCGGCGCGGACCACGCGGGCGCGCGGCAGGGCGAAGATCGGCTCCTCGTTGCCGGCGCCGAAGGGCGCCAGGCGTTCCACCTGCTGCGCCAGCGCCGAGGTCGCCGCCGGCACCATCACGCTGCCCTCGACCAGCAGGTCGGCCGCCCCCGGCAACTCGCCGGCGCGGGCCAGGCGGGCTTCCAGGAAGGCGTGCAGCTCGGCTTGGCGGCCGGTGCGGAAGCTGAAGCCGGCCGCCATGGCATGGCCGCCGCCGGTCTCCAGCAGCCCGGCCTGGCGCGCCGCGATCACCGCGGAGCCGAGGTCGAGGCCGGGCACCGACCGGCCGGAGCCCTTGGCCAGCCCCTCGGCCACCCCGGCGACGCAGGCGGGACGGTTGAACTTCTCCTTCATCCGGCCGGCGACGATGCCGACTACGCCGGGATGCCAGCCCTCGCCGCTCACCAGCAGGACCGCATGGCCGGCCTGGTACTGAGCCTCGGCCTCGGCGAAGGCGGCGCCCAGCACGTCGGCCTCGACCTCCTGCCGCCGGCGGTTCACCACGTCCAGCCGCTCGGCCATCGCGCGCGCTTCGATGGGGTCGTCGCAGAGCAGCAGGCGCAGGCCGAGATCGGGCTCGTCGATCCGCCCCGCGGCGTTGATCCGCGGCCCCAGCACGAAGCCCAGCGAATGCGCCGTCGGCTGGTCCCGCACCAGCCCGACATCGAGCAGCGCGGCAACCCCGGCATGGCCGCGCCGCGCCATCACCTTCAGCCCCTGCGTCACCAGGGCGCGGTTGACGCCGGTCAGCGGCATGACGTCGCAGACGGTGGCCAGCGCCACCAGGTCCAGCAATTCCAGCAGCGGCGGTTCCGGCCGGCGCTGGAACACCCCTTCCCGCCGCAGCACCCGGTGCAGCGCGATGCAGGCCATGAAGGCGACCGCCGCGGCGCAGAGGTGCCGCAGCCCCGAATTGCAGTCGAGCCGGTTGGGGTTCACCGCCGCCGCCACCTGCGGCACCGCGCCTTCCGCCTTGTGATGGTCGAGCACGATGACGTCGGCCAGGCCGCGCGCCGCCTCCAGCGCCTCATGTGCGGCGATGCCGCAATCGACGCAGACGATCAGCGTCGCGCCACGCGCGCAGAGCGCCCGGATGGCATTGGCGTTCGGCCCGTAGCCCTCGGTCAGCCGGTGCGGCACGTAGTGGGACACGGTGCAGCCGAGCTGGCGCAGCGCGCGGACCATCAGCGCGCCGGAACATGCCCCGTCGACGTCGTAGTCGCCGAAGACGGCGACCGTCTCGCCCTCCCGCACCGCGCTGGCCAGCCTGGCCGCCGCCACGTCCATGTCGCGCAGGATCGACGGGTCGGGCAGCAGCACCCGCAGGGTGGGCTTGAGGAAGTCGGCGACGGCGTCGATGCCCACGCCGCGCGCCGCCAGCAGGCGGCCGACCAGCTCGGGCAGCTCGGCCCGCTGGGCAATCGCCATCGCGGTGCGGGCATCCGCCTCGCGCCAGACCCAGCGCCGGCCGGTCACGCTGCGGCCGACGCCGAGCACGGCCTCCGGCAGCAGGCCGGCATCCATCGGCCCGGTTCCTTGTCCCGCCGCCTCAGCCGATCATGGCCGCCGGCTTGCGGGCGAAATTGTGTAGCCCCTCGACGTAGCGGACGGTGCCCGACTTGCTGCGCATCACGATGGAATGCGTCACCGCGCCGCCCGGGGTGCGGCGCACGCCGCGCAGCATGGCGCCGGTGGTCACGCCGGTCGCGGCGAACATGACGTTGCCGCGCGCCATCTCGTCGACCCGGTAGATCTTGGCGGGATCGGTCACGCCCATCTCGCGCGCGCGCTTCACCTGGTCCTCGTCCTCGAACATCAGCCGGCCGAACATCTGCCCGCCGATGCAGCGCAGCGCGGCGGCGGCCAGCACGCCTTCCGGCGCGCCGCCCGAGCCCATGTAGATGTCGATGCCGGCCTCCGGCTGCGACACCGCGATGACGCCGGAGACGTCGCCGTCGCCGAGCAGCGTGATGCGCGCGCCGGCGGCGCGGCAGGCCTTGATGAGGTCGGCGTGGCGGTCGCGGTCGAGCGTGCAGACCATCAGGTCGCCGATCTCGCATTTCTTCGCCTTGGCCAGCTCGCGCAGGTTCTCCGCCGGGCTGGCATCCAGGTGGACCACGCCCTCCGGCAGGTCGGGGCCGACCGCGATCTTGTCCATGTAGATGTCGGGGGCGTGCAGGAAGCCGCCGCGCTCGGCCAGCGCCACGGTGGCGATGGCGTTCGGCCCGCCCTTGGCGGTGATCGAGGTGCCCTCCAGCGGGTCGACGGCGATGTCGACCTCGGGCCCGCCCAGGCCGATATGCTCGCCGATATAGAGCATCGGCGCCTCGTCCATCTCGCCTTCGCCGATCACCACGGTGCCGCTGATGGCCACCGTGTCGAAGGCCTTGCGCATGGCGTCCACGGCGGCGCCGTCGGCGCTGTTCTTGTCGCCGCGGCCGATCCACTTGGCCGAGGCCAGGGCCGCGGCCTCCGTCACCCGGACCAGTTCGAGCGCCAGGTTGCGATCGACCAGCAGCGTCGACGCCTCGTAATCCGCCATGTGAGCCTCCGTATCCTTGGGCAGGAACCTACAACGATGGGCCGGGCGCCGGAAGCGGCCCGCGGGTCAGAGCGGCTCGATCCGGATCAGGGCCGGCTTCTCCAGCACCGAATCCAACGCGGCGATCCGGGCCAGGGCGGCGCGCATCGAGGCTTCCTCGCAATCATGCGTGGTCAGCACCACCGGGACCACCTCGCCCGGCGCCCGGCCGCGCTGCAGCATGGCCTCCATGCTGATGGCATGGTCGCGCAGGATGCCGGTGACATCGGCGATCACCCCGGGGCGGTCGAGCACCATCAGCCGCAGGTAGTAGGCGCCGACATGGCGTTCCATCGGCACCGAGGGGACGGCGTCCAGCGAACCGGCGGCGGCGCCCCAGACCGGCGTCACCCGGCCGCGCGCCAGGTCGATGAGGTCGGCGACCACGGCGCTGGCCGTGGGTCCGGCGCCGGCGCCGCGGCCTTCCAGCATGATCCGGCCGCAATGGTCGCCTTCCGCCACGACGGCGTTGTAGACCCCGTCCACCCGGGCGATCGGCGCCGCGACCGGCACCATGCAGGGATGCACGCGGGCCGAGATGCCGGCCGGCGTCCGCGCGGCGAGGCCCAGCAGCTTGATGCGGTAGCCCAGCTCGGCGGCGAGCGCGATATCCAGCGCGCTGACCTCGCGGATGCCCTCGACATGGACGGCGGAGAAATCCACCGGCCGGCCGAAGGCGAGCGCGGCCAGGATCGCCAGCTTGTGTGCCGCGTCCACGCCGTCGATGTCGAAGGCCGGGTCGGCCTCGGCGTAGCCGAGCGCCTGGGCGGCGGCGAGCACCTCGGCGAATTCGCGCTTTTCCTCCCGCATCACGGTCAGGATGTAGTTGCAGGTGCCGTTCAGGATCCCGGCGACGCGGGAGATGCGGTTGGCCGCCAAGCCTTCCCGCAGCGCCTTGATCGCCGGGATGCCGCCGGCGACCGAGGCCTCAAAGGCCAGCGGCACGCCGCGCGCCTCGGCCAGTTCGGCGATCGCCGCACCGTGGACCGCCAGGAGCGCCTTGTTGGCGGTGACCACCGGCTTGCCGGCACGGATCGCCGCCTCGACCAGGGCGCGGGCCGGGCCCTCGCTGCCGCCGATGAGCTCGACCACTACGTCGGTGCCGGGGTCGGCGGCCAGGGCCACCGGGTCGTCGTACCAGCGCAGGGTGGAGAGCGGCAGGCCGCGGTCGCGGTTGCGGTCGCGGGCGGAGACCGCCCCCACGATGATGGGCCGCCCGGCGCGGGCGGCGACGATCTCGGCATTGTCCGTCAGCAGCTTGAGGACGCCGCCGCCGACCGTGCCGAGGCCGGCGACCGCGATGGAAAGCGGCTTGCCGTGCGGCGGGCGCGGCTGATTCACGCTCCAGGCCTCCGGCCTTCCACGCTCCGACGCGCTCATGCGGACACGACCTCCTTCTCCGGCTCGACCGGGCCGAGGTTGTCCCCGGCCAGGAAGCCGCGGATGCCACGCAGCGCCTGGCGGATCCGGTGGTTGTTCTCGACGAGCGCGATGCGGACATGGCCGTCGCCGTGCTCGCCGAAGCCGAGGCCGGGGGCGACCGCGACCTTGGCCCGCGCCAGCAGCAGCTTGGAGAACTCGACGCTGCCGAGATGGCGGAACTTCTCCGGGATCGGCGCCCAGATGAACATCGAGCCATCGGGCGAGGGCACGTCCCAGCCGGCGGCGTGCAGGCCCTTGACCAGCAGGTCGCGGCGCTCCTTGTAGAGCACGCGCATCTCGGCGACCGAATCCTGCGGCCCGTTCAGTGCCGCGGCGGCGGCGATCTGGATCGGCGCGAAGGCGCCGTAGTCGAGGTAGGACTTCACCCGGGTCAGCGCGCCGATCAGCCGCTCGTTGCCCGCGGCGAAGCCCATGCGCCAGCCGGGCATGTTGTAGGTCTTGGACAGCGAGGTGAACTCGACGGTGACGTGGCGCGCGCCCTCGACCTGCAGCACGGAGGGCGGCGGGGTGCTGCCGAAATATAGCTCGGCATAGGCGAGGTCCGACAGGATGAAGAGCTCGTGCTTCCGGCAAAGCGCGACCAGCTCGCGGTAGAACTCGATCGAGGCCAGATGCGCCGTCGGGTTCGACGGGAAGTTGACGATGACCGCGGTCGGCTTCGGCACCGAATGCCGCACGGCGCGGTCGATCGCCGCCAGCATCTCGTCGTCCGGCGTGCAGGGCAGGCTGCGCGCGGTGGCGCCGGCGATGATGAAGCCGAACTGGTGGATCGGGTAGGAGGGATTGGGCACCAGGATGGTGTCGCCCGGGGAGGAGATGGCCTGGGCCAGGTTGGCCAGGCCCTCCTTGGAACCCAGGGTCGCCACGACCTCGGTCTCTGGGTTCAGCTTCACCCCGAAGCGGCGGTCGTAGTAGCCGGCCAGCGCCTTCCGCAGGCCGGGGATGCCCTTGGACATAGAATAGCGGTGGGTGCGCGGGTCCTGCACCGCCTCGATCAGCTTGGCGACGATATGCGGCGGCGTCGGGCTGTCCGGGTTGCCCATCCCGAGGTCGACGATGTCCTCTGCCGCTGCCCGTGCCTTGGCCTTGGCTGCGTTCACCTCGGCGAACACGTAGGGCGGCAGGCGGCGGATGCGGTGGAATTCCTCGGTCATCGACTTGGGTCCGTGCGGTGGGCCCACGCCTGCAGGCGGCGCGGCCCGCCGGTATAGAGCCTATCGCGCCGCAAAGTCAGCGCCCCGGTGGCGGTGCGGCAAAAAACCGCCTCAGCGCGGCAGCGGCGGCGGGCCGAGCAGCTCCGGCGGCGGCGCGGCGGGGGCATCGGCCGGCATCTCCGGCAGCGGGGCGGACGGCCTGGCGGGGGCGGCGGGCGCGCCATCCGGCAGGCTGCGCGGCGCGGGCTGGGCCGGCGCCTCGCCCCAGGGGATGGCGGGGGCCGAGGCCAGGCTGGCGCGGCGCGGCGGGGCGGCCGGCATGGCGGCCCCGCCGCTGCTCTCGCCGCCCGCGGCACCCGGCACCGCGACGCTGCGCAGCACCAGCGGGTCGCGCGAGCGGGCGCGGTCCGCGGCCAGGGCATCGGTCACCGCCTGGCGGAATTCGGGGGAAGGCCGCTCCGGCCGCGGCGGGATGCTGGCCAGGTTGGGCGTCGGCAGGTCCATCCCGGGCGGCACCGGGCGGTTGGCATCGGCCCTGCCGGAGATCCGGTCGTAGATCGCCACCACATTGAGCTCCTCCGGCACCGCGCAGGCGCCGAGCGACAGGCAGAGCAACACCCCCGCCCCCCTCGCAACCCGCCCTGCCCCGCGCCGCCGCCCGTTTCGCATGATCCCAGCGCCCCGCATCCAGGCCCCAGGAATAGGCCAAAACCGCAGGTGCGGAAACGTGCGGCGCGCGCAATCGGGTTATTGCGCTTCGTCACAAGAACATAAAGGGTACCGGGCTGGAGCGAAGCCGCAGCGACGCGGTAGGATGCAGCATGGACCAGGAAAAGCCGCCCGATCACCCGCATTTCCGGCTGCCCGATCCGGCGCTGGTGACCCGCACCATGTCGGAGGTGGCGGAGCGTGGGCAGCGGATCGTCACCGACTTCCTGAAGCGCCAGGCCAATGCGGACGGCTCGCCCGACCCGCTGAACATCGGCGGCGCCTTCCTCGACATGACCGCCCGGCTGATGGCGAACCCGGCGCGGATGATGCAGGCGCAGCTCGGCTTCTGGCAGGACTACCTGACGCTCTGGCAGAACACCGCCCGCCGCATGATGGGCGCCGAGCCGCCGCCGGTGATCGCCGAGGACCCCCGCGACCGCCGCTTCAAGGACGATGCCTGGCGGGAGAACGAGGTCTTCGACTTCATCAAGCAGTCCTACCTGCTCAGCGCCCGCTACTTCCAGACGGTGGTCGGCGGGGTCGAGGGGCTGAACCCCAAATCGGCGCAGAAGGTCGATTTCTACACGCGGCAATTCGTCGATGCGATGAGCCCGTCCAACTTCCTGCTGACCAACCCGGAAGTGCTGCGCCGCACCGCCGAGACCGGCGGCGAGAACCTGCTGAAGGGCCTGTCGCACCTGTTGGCGGACCTCGAACGCGGCAAGGGCAGGCTGCGCATCCGCATGTCGGACGACAGCAAGTTCCGGGTCGGCGAGAACATCGCGGTCACCCCGGGCAAGGTGGTGTTCCAGAACGACCTGATGCAGCTGATCCAGTATGCGCCGACCACGCCGACGGTGCTCAGGCGCCCGCTGCTGATCCTGCCGCCCTGGATCAACAAGTTCTACATCCTCGACCTCAGGCCGCGGAACTCCTTCATCCGCTGGGCGGTGGACCAGGGCCACACGGTCTTCGTCACCTCCTGGGTCAACCCGGACGAGAGGCTCGCCGAGAAAGGCTTCGAGGACTACATGCAGGAGGGCATCTACGATGCCCTCGGCGCGATCGAGCAAGCGACCGGCGAGCGCCAGATCAACGCCATCGGCTATTGCCTCGGCGGCACGCTGCTGGCGACGACGCTGGCGCACATGGCGGCGAAGCGCGACACGCGGATCAAGTCGGCGACCTATTTCGTCACCATGACGGATTTCGAGGAGGCCGGCGAGCTCGGCGTCTTCATCGACGAGGAGCAACTGCACAGCCTCAAGGAGCGGATGCAGAAGCACGGCTTCCTCGAAGGCCGGGAGATGTCGACGACCTTCAACATGCTGCGCGCCAACGACCTGATCTGGTCCTTCGTGGTGAACAACTACCTGCTCGGGCAGGAGCCCTTCCCCTTCGACCTGCTCTACTGGAACGACGACAGCACCCGCATGCCGGCGCGGATGCACAGCTACTACCTGCGCCACATGTACCAGCAGAACGACCTGGTGAAGCCCGGCGCGCTGGACCTGCTCGGGCAGCCGATCGACCTGCGGAAGATCAAGGTGCCGAGCTACTTGGTCTCGACCCGGGAAGACCATATCGCACCGTGGAAATCCACCTACCGCGCCACCCAGGTCTATGCCGGGCCGGTGCGCTTCGTGCTGGCCGCGAGCGGGCACATCGCCGGCGTGGTGAACCCGCCCGACAGCGGCAAGTACAGCCACTGGGTGAACGAGGCGCTGCCGGCCGACCCGGAGGAATGGTTCAAGGGCGCCACCGAACTCGCCGGGTCCTGGTGGCCGGACTGGCACCGCTGGGTGGCCGGGCTGAACAAGGACCAGGTGCCGGCGCGCATGCCCGGTGCCGGCAAGCTGGCGGCGATCGAGGATGCCCCGGGCAGCTATGTGCGGGTGATGGCGACCGATTGAAGCCCGACGAGGGAAAGGCCGGGGAGCAGGTATCCTCCCCGGTCGGCTCAGTAACCGACGCCGGTATTGCCGCCGAGGCCGAAGGTGGTGATGAGGTTGCCGCTGGCATCCACCGGCCGGCCGGCGAGCCAGCGGCCCTCCGCATCCAGCCGGGCCACCTCCCGCTGCAGCAGCTCGCTGGCGATGGCCGCCTGCGGCAGCGGGCCGAGCTCGCCGAGGCGATCGACGCTGCGCGTCCCGCCGGGGCGGAAGATCGGCGCCGGCAGGGCGCGTGCCGCGCGGGCCCGGTCGCCGGTGCGGAGCGCCCCGGCGGCGGCGAGCAGCGCCGGCACCACCGCCTCGGGCGTCGCGTCATCGGCGGTGCCCAGCGCGTCGCGCAATTCCTGCCGCGCCAGCAGCAATTCGCGCCGGATGCCTTCCGGTATCGGCGCGTAGCGCGGGTCGCGCGGGATGGCGGCGGTGACGAATTCGAGCTGCGCCGCGGCCTGCGCCGCCTCCGCCGGACGGTCGGCTAGGCCGCGTGCCCGGTCGGCGAAGGCCGGGGCCATCGCCTCGATCGCGCCGCGCACGCCATCGGCGCTGTTCGGGGCCAGCGCCGCGGTCGGGATGGCGGGCGGCGCCTGCCGCATCTCGGCGCAGCCGGCGGCCAGCAACAGCAGCATCAGGGCGCCGTGCCGCATCAGAAGCGGCCGGGATTGGGTTCGCTGCGCTGCAGCGACTGCGACACCATCACCGCCGCATCGTTGGTGAGCGGCAGGCTGGGCAGCGAGGCCAGGCGCAGCAGCGCGGTCTGGCCGCCCTGCGGGAAGACGCTGGCCGGCAGCGCCGCGGCCGCGGCATCCCTCTGCCCGGCCTGCAGGGCGCGGGCGGCGGCATAGAGCGAATCGATCACCGCCTGCGGCGGCTGTTCCGCCGGGATGCCGAGGGCGCCGCGCCATTCGCGCCGCGCCGCGACGAGCTGGCTGCCGGTGGTGGGCGAGAGGCCGAGGAAGCGCGGGTTGTTGGGGATCTGCACGGCGAGGTATTCCATCTGCGCCACCGCGCGCGCCGCATCGGCGGGGCGGCCGGCGAGCAGCCGCGGCGAGCCGAAGGCCACCGAGGTATTGGCCGCGGCGCTGCGCAGCGGGTCGCCGGCGCCGACGATCGCATCCGCCGGCAGGCTGGCAGTCACCTGCGCCGGCTGCGGTCCGCAGGCGCCCAGGGCCAGTAGGATGGCCAGCGGCAGGAAAGCCTTGCTCATGCGCGAAGTCTCCATGGTTCGAGGCGGCACGCAAGGCCGGCCCCGGTCGCCGCAACCGGGAACCGCGACGCGACTCCTCCGCCCGGCACCATGCGGGCTTTGGCGTCGCCACACAATTGCCGGAGCCTCACCGCACCGTCATGCGACCGATGCATTCAATAGCAGCCAGCCAGCCTCGCCCGGGTCCGCAGCAGCGCCAGCACGGTCTGGCAGGTCGGCGCCGGGATGCCGGCGATCCCGGCCAGCTCGACCACGCTGCCGAGCAGCGCATCGACCTCCATCGGCCGGCCGCGCTCCAGGTCCTGCAGCATCGAGGTCTTGTGGGCGCCGACCTCGGCCCCGCCGGCGATGCGCTTGTCGACATCGATGGCGAAGCGGACGCCGAGCGATTCGGCCACCGCCTGCGCCTCCACCATCATCTGCCGGCAGACCGCGCGGAGTTCGGCATCGCCGGTGATGACGTCGAGCGTCGCGGTGGTCAGCGCGCTCAAGGGATTGAAGGCCAGGTTGCCCCAGAGCTTGACCCAGATCTCGTCGCGGATCTTGGGCCGCACCGGCGCCTTGAAGCCGGCCGCGGACAGTGCGGCGGACAGTGCCATGGCGCGGTCGCTGCGGCTGCCGTCCGGCTCGCCCAAGGTGAAACGGTCACCGTAGGTGTGCTCGATGACGCCGGGCTCGGGTACCTCGGCGGCCGGGTAGATGATGCAGCCGAGCACGCGCTCGGGCGGCAGCAGCCGGCCGACCTCGCCGGTCGGGTCGACGCTCTCGACCCGGCGGCCTTCATGCGGCCCGGCCAGCTTGTGGAAGTACCACCAGGGCACGCCGTTGACCGCCGAGACGATCGTCGTCCCCTCCCCGATCAGCGGTTGCATCTGCGCCGCGGCCCCGGCCAGCGCCGGCGCCTTCAGGGTGATGACGACATAGTCCTGGCGGCCGGCCTCGGCGGCGGAGGCGACGCAGCGCGGGTGCACCACCGTCTCCTGGCCGTCCGAGATCAGCTTCAGGCCGTTGGCCTGCATGGCCGCGAGATGCGGGCCGCGGGCGATGACGGTGACCTCGGCCTCGCCCTTGGCGGCCAGCTTCGCCGCCATCAACCCACCGATCGCGCCGGCGCCGAAGATGCAGATTTTCATCGCCGCGCCCTCAGGCCGTGATGCCGAGCTTCTCGGCCAGGCCGATGCGCATCAGCTTGCCGGTCGCGCCCTTCGGGATCTCCGCCAGGAACACCACCTTCCGCGGTACCTTGAAGTCGGCCAAGTGCTTGGCGGCGAAGTCGCGCAACTCGCGGTCGGTCACCGCCATGCCCTCGCGCAGCACCACGGCGGCGCCGACCTCCTCGCCCAGCATCGGGTGCGGGATGCCGAAGGTCAGCGCCTGGGCCACCGCCGGGTGCTCCGACAGCACGCCGTCCACCTCGAGCGGGGAGACCTGCTCGCCGCCGCGCTTGATGAGTTCCTTCAGCCGGCCGGTCAGCATCAGGTAGCCGTCGCGGTCGAACATCCCCTGGTCGCCGGTGCGGAACCAGCCATTGGTGAAGGCCTTGGCGTTCGCTTCCGGGTTGGCCTCGTAGCCCTTGGTGACGTTGGGGCCGCGGATCACCACCTCGCCGATCTCGCCCTGCGGCAGCATCGTGCCGTCGTCGTCCATGATGGCGACCTCGGGCCCGGCGGGGAGGCCGACGATGCCGGGCTTCTGCGCGCCGGGCGGCAGCGGGTTGCTGCACATCTGATGGCTGGCCTCGGTCATGCCGTAGCTCTCGATGACCGGGGCGGAGAAGACCGCGGCCAGGTCCTTCATCGCCTGCGCCGGCAGGGATGCGGAGGACGAGCGGATGAAGCGGAGCGGGGCGCGGGCGATGATCTCGGCGTTGCGCTCGGCCCGCGCCAGGATGGTCTGGTGCATGGTCGGCACCGCCGTGTACCAGGACGGCCGCTCGGCATCGAGCAGGGCGAAGAAGCGCAGCGCGTTGAAGCCCGGCGTGCAGATCACCGCGCCGCCGCCGGCCAGCGATGCCAGAGTCGCGGCGATCAACCCGTGGATATGGAACAGCGGCATCACGTTGAGGCAAGCATCCTCGGCGCCCAGCCGCAGCGTGCGGGCGATGTTGCCGGCGGAGGCCGTGACGTTGGTATGGGTCAGCGGCACGATCTTCGGCCGCGCTGTGGTGCCGGAGGTGTGCAGCACCAGGGCCACGTCGTCCGGCCCGGCCAGGCCCGGCCGCGCCGCGGCACCCGGGGTGCCGCCTTCCAGGGTGAACTCGCCGGCCGCTTCGCCCGCCACCAACTCGATCACCGGCACGCCGAGCCGCTGCGCCACGGCGCGGGCCGGGGTTTCCCAGCCCTGCTGCACCACCAGCGCCCTGGCCTTCAGGTCTTCCAGGTAGAAGGCGAATTCCTCGTCCTTGTAGGCGGGGTTCAGCGGCGCGGTGGTGGCGCCGCAGGCGATGGCGACGAAGCTCGCGGCCATCTCCGGCCCGTTCGGCAGCACGATCGCCACCCGGTCGCCGCGGCCGATGCCGATGCGGTTCAGCCCGGCCACCGTGCGCTCCGCCAGCGCCCGCAACCCGGCATAGCCGAGCGAGGGGCGCTCCGGTGCGCGGATGGCGGGGCGGTCGGCCGCGCCGGCGTCGAGCAGGTCGGTGATGGTACTGGCAGCGGTCATGGCGTGTCTTTCCCCTGGCGGGCCTTGTCGGCGCTCCTGTGCATCAGGTGATCGGGAACGGCAAGGCAGGGCGTGGTGGGCGCCGATCCGGAGCCGCGGCGGATGGTCCGAGGCCGTATCAGCGTCACGTCGCGGCGGTCTTCATTTCATTGTCCGCTTTACACGCTTTTCGTTGCTTTACCCAAATTTCGGGCCGAACTGGGGGCAACGCCGGGGCGCACTGCGTGTTCGGCGATGAGATTTTACGACTTTGACGCCGCCGGGGATGAGAAAGAATGCAGTTGGGTACAACGCGCCGCACGGTTCTGCTGGGCACCGCGCTCGCCGCAATGGCCCCCGCCGCCCACGCCCAGCGCGGCTGGGAGCCGGCGCGTCCGGTCCAGTTCATCGTCCCCGCCGGCACCGGCGGCGGCGCCGACCAGATGGCGCGCGTCATCCAGGGCATCGTCTCGAAGCACGGGCTCATGAAGCAGCCCATCGTCGTGGTGAACAAGGCCGGCGGCGCCGGGGCGGAAGGCTTCCTCGAAGCCAAGGGCGCCCGCGGCAACCCGCACATGCTGGTCATCACCCTGTCCAACCTGTTCACCACGCCGCTGGCCACCGGCGTGCCCTTCAACTGGAAGGACCTCACCCCCGTCACCATGATGGCGCTGGATGAGTTCGTGCTCTGGGTGAAGGCCGACTCGCCCTGGAAGACGGTTGCCGAATTCCTCGCCGCGGCGAAGGACCAGCGGCTCAAGCTCGGCGGCACCGGGTCGAAGCAGGAAGACCAGATCATCGCCGCCGCGATCACCAAGTCCAGCGGCGCGCCCTTCGCCTACATCCCCTTCCGCGGCGGCGGGGAGGTCGCGGTGCAGCTGGTCGGCGGCCATATCGACGCCACGGTGAACAACCCGATCGAGGCGGTGACCCACTGGCGGTCCGGCGCGCTGCGCCCACTCTGCGTCTTCGACGACAAGCGCCTGCCCTACACCGAGAAGATGACCGAGACCCAGGCCTGGTCCGACATCCCGACCGCGCGCGAGCAGGGGCTCGACGTCGAGTACCTGATGCTGCGCGGCATCTTCATGCCGGCCGGCGTCAAGCCCGAGCAGGTCGCCTTCTACGAAGGCCTGATGGCCAAGGTGCGCGAGACGCCGGAGTGGAAGGAGCTGATGCAGCAGGGCGCCTTCAACACCACGGCGCTGACCGGCGAGCCCTTCCGCGCCTGGCTGGGCAAGGAGGACGACCGCCACAGGACGCTGATGCAGGAAGCCGGCTTCCTCGCGCAGCCTTCGTAGCCGACGACGACAAGGAACCAGTCCGATGAGCAGCACCACCCTCGACATGGCCCCGGTCGTCCGCAGCAGCGCGCCGGGCGTCACCCGCAACGCAATGGAAGTGGCCACCTCCCTCGCCCTCGCCATGGTCGGCGCCGCGGCGATCTGGGACAGCGCCCGCATCGGCGCCGGCTGGGGCGCCGACGGCCCGCAATCCGGCTATTTCCCCTTCTGGATCGGCATCGTCCTGGCCGCGTCCAGCTTCGCCAACCTGCTGCCGATCCTGCGCGGCCGCAGCGATTCGGCGGGCGAGATGTTCGTCACCTGGCCGCAGCTCCGCCTGGTGATGTCGGTGCTGATCCCCACCGTCTTCTACGTCGCCGCCATCCCCGTCACCGGCCTCTACGTCGCCTCCGCCGTGCTGGTCGCCTATTTCATGATGAAGCTGGGCGACTTCACCTGGCGCAGCGCCCTGCCCGCCGGCCTGGCCACCGCCGTCGTCGCCTTCGTCACCTTCGAGATCTGGTTCCTGGTCGGCCTGCCCAAGGGCCCGCTCGAGGACCTGCTCGGCTTCTGAGCCGCCGCTCTCCCCTCCCCGACTCCACGACCGTTCCTTGCGGCGAGGCCCTCCGGCCTCGCCGGCGGCGACTCTGACGGATATTGCGTCCCATGGAAGAACTCGGCCTGCTGATGCAGGGCTTCTCGGTGGCCCTGCAGCCCGAGAACATGTTGCTCATGCTGGTCGGCGTCGTGCTCGGCGTGCTGATCGGCGTCCTGCCCGGCCTCGGCGGCGCCAACGGCATCGCCATCCTGCTGCCGCTGACCTTCGCCATGCCGCCGGTCTCGGCGGTGATCATGCTGTCCTGCATCTACTGGGGCGCGTTGTTCGGCGGTGCCATCACCTCCATCCTGTTCAACATCCCCGGCGAGCCCTGGTCGGTCGCCACCACCTTCGACGGCTATCCCATGGCCCAGCAGGGCCGCGCCGGGGAGGCACTGACGGCCGCCTTCACCTCCTCCTTCGTCGGCGCCTTCGTCGCCGTGGTGATGATCACCTTCGTCGCCCCGATCATCGCGGGGTTCGCGCTGCGCTTCGGACCACCCGAATTCTTCGCGGTGATGTTCCTCTCCTTCGCCAGCTTCGTCGGCATGGCCAAGGGCTCGCCGCTGAAGTCGCTGGCCGCCATGATGCTGGGCTTCCTGCTGGCCGCGGTCGGCATGGACACCGTCACCGGCCAGCTGCGCATGACCTTCGGGTCGGAGGAGATGATCCGCGGCTTCGACTTCCTGGTCGCCGTCATCGGCCTGTTCGGCATCAGCGAGATCCTCTGCTCCATCGAGGACGGGCTGAGCTTCAAGGGACAGAAGGCCAGGATCGACCTGAAGGTCGTGCTGAAGACCTGGAAGGAGATGCCGAAGCACGCGCTGCTCGCGGCGCGCTCCTCGCTGATCGGCGTCTGGATGGGCATCACCCCGGCCGGCGCGACGCCGGCCTCCTTCATGTCCTATGGCGTCGCCCGCAAGATGTCGAAGGACCCGGCGGGTTTCGGCCACGGCAAGATCGAGGGCGTCATCGCGCCCGAGACCGCGGCGCATGCCGCCGGCACCTCGGCCCTGCTGCCGATGCTCACCCTTGGCGTGCCGGGCTCGCCCACCGCGGCGGTGCTGCTGGGCGGGCTGATCATGTGGGGGCTGCAGCCGGGCCCGATGCTCTTCGTCGAGCAGAAGGAGTTCGTCTGGGGGCTGATCGCCTCCATGTATCTCGGCAATATCGCCGGGCTGCTGGTGGTGCTGGTGGCGGTGCCCTGGTTCGCCGCCATCCTGCGAGTCCCCTTCCCGATCATCGCCGCGCTGATCCTCACCGTCTGCGCCATCGGCGCGTACACGGTCAGCAATGCCGAGTTCGACATCGTGCTCATGCTGATCTTCGGCATCATCGGGTACGTGATGAAGAAGCTGGACTACCCGCTGGCGCCGCTGGTCCTGGCCCTGGTGCTGGGGGACCGGACCGAGGAAGCCTTCCGCCAGTCGCTGCTGGTCAGCGAGGGCAATATGGGCGTCTTCTTCCACAATTGGCTCAGCGGCGGAATCATGGCCGCCGGCATCGCCCTGCTGGCCTGGCCGCTGCTGGGCTGGCTGCGCGGGGTGGTGATGGGCGGCATCGGGAAAGCCCGGGCGGCCTGACCCAGCAGCAGGGGGACGCTGTCTCCCTGCACCCCCCGCCAAAGGCCGAAAGGCCCTTGGAACCCGGGGGGGTGGCTAGCCTGCCAGGGTTGCCTTGTAGCGGGCGGCCAGCTCGACATAGTGCGGGGCGGTGCGGCCGAAGCGAACTCGCTCCTCCTCGCCGAGGACGCGGACGAACTTGGCCGGGTTGCCGACCCAGAACTCGAATCGCCCCATGCGCTTGCGCGGCGGCAGCACGCTGCCGGCGGCCAGCAGCGCGCCTTCCTCCAGCACCGCGCCGTCCAGCACTGTGGCGCCCATGCCGACGAAGGCGAAGTCCTCCAGCGTGCAGGCATGGATGATGGCGGCGTGGCCGACCGTGACATGGTCGCCGATGATCGTCGCCTCGGCGGCCCGGTTCACATGGATGATGGTGCCGTCCTGGATATTGGTCCCGGCGCCAATGCGGATGAAGTTGGTGTCGCCGCGCAGCACGCAATGGTACCAGACATTGCTGCCAGCCCCGATCGTGACGTCGCCGATCACGGCCGCCGTCGGCGCGACCCAGGCGGTGGCGTGCACCGCCGGGGCCTTGCCCTCGAAGGGATAGAAGGGCGGCGAGACGTCGCTCATTCCGCGGCGGCCGGCAGCCGGGTCTCGACCGCGATGCCCAGCATCAGGCCGAGATTCTGCACCGCCGCGCCGGAGGCCCCCTTGCCCAGGTTGTCGTAGCGCGCGGTCAGCACCGCCTGGCCGCGCACCGCATTGCCATGCACCCGCAGCTCCAGCAGGTTGGTGTTGTTCAGCGCCTCGGGCTCCAGCTTGGCCTCGGCCCCGACGACGCGGACATAGTCGCTGCCGGCATAGCGCGCCGCCAGCACCGCCTCGAGATCCGCCGGCGTCGGGTTGCCTTTCAGCAGGTCCAGGTGCAGCGGGATGCTGTCGATCATGCCCTGGCGGAAATCGCCGACGCTGGGCACGAAGATCGGCCGCCGCGCCAGCCCGCTGTACAGATGCAGCTCGGCGACATGCTTGTGCTCCAGCCCCAGCCCGTACAGCTCGAAGTCGGGCGCGGTGCGCGCCTCATAGGCCGCGATCATCGCGTTGCCGCCGCCGGAATAGCCGGATACCGCATTCACGGTGATGGGGTAGTCGGCCGGCAGCAGCCCGGCCTCGATCAGCGGCCGCAGCAGCAGGATGCCGCCTGTCGGGTAGCAGCCCGGATTGGACACCCGCATCGAGCCGGCGATCCTCGCCGGCTGCTCCGGCGACAGCTCCGGCAGGCCATAGGCCCAGTCCGGGTTCACCCGGAAGGCGGTGCTGGCGTCCAGCACCTTGGGCGCCGCGGCGCCGAGCGAGGCAGCCAGCGCCGCGCTCTCCTTCGCCGCCTCGTCCGGCAGGCAGAGCACGACCAGGTCGACCGCTTCCATCATGGCGCGGCGCGCCCCGGGGTCCTTGCGGCGCTCGGGTGCGATGGATCGGACGGTGACATGCGGCAGCAGGTCCAGCCGCTCGCGGATCTGCAGGCCGGTGGTCCCGGCCTCGCCATCGATGAATACCGTCGGGATGCTGCCCTTGGCCATGTCGCGCACTCCTCACGCCCCCGCATAGGCCGCAAAACCGGCCGGCGATGCAAGGGCTGCCGGCCCCGAGCGGCTGCACCCCAGCCATGCAACGGCGCCGTCGGACCGCGGCGACGGAAGCCACGCGAGGCTTGAACCGGCAGGCTTTTGTTGTGCTGAATGGCGGAACGACAAAAGGGGGAATGGCCAAGGATGCCCGTCTATCTGAATGCAGGCGAAGTCGGCACCGCCCGCGACCTGCTCGGCTTCCCGCAGGCGCCGCGCAGCCTCGGCGTGGTGGCGATGACGGCCGGGGCCTTGTTCGGCGTCAATCTCGATGCTGAGGCACCGGACACCGCGGTCGCAACCCTGCGGGACTTCATGGCGACGCGTCAGGCCGGCCCGATCCTGGCGCTCTACGGCTCCTGCAACCATGCCGGCCGCTACGCCGATGCCGCCAACCGGCTGGCCGCGTGGCAGGCGGAGATGCAGGGTGTCGCCGGCCTGCTCGGCGCCTGGCACGGGCCGGCGCGCGGCTGCAACACCGGCTTCATCGAACCGCGCGAGGGCACCACCATCGAGTATTCGCCGGACTACGGTGCCGGCGCCTGCGACATCCACTACCGGCGCGCCTCGGCGGGCCAGGGGCAGTTGCACGCGATCGACAGCGAGACGCGGCTGCTGGCCTTCGAGGTCTGAAGGCCAGGGCGGAAGCATCCTCCCTCGACCCATCGCTGTTTCCGTGGGCTTGGCACCTGCCGCGCGGCAGGTGCCAAGCCGAGAAGAAGGTAGGGTGGGGTCTGGAGGGCGAATGCTTCCCCCTCGACCTTCCTGGCGCAGACATGAAAAAGGCCCCGGCATCGCTGCCGGGGCCTTTCTCGGGGTGCAGGCTCAGCGCTTGCTGAACTGGAAGGACCGGCGGGCCTTGGCCTTGCCGTACTTCTTGCGCTCGACCACGCGCGGGTCGCGGGTCAGGAAGCCGGCCTTCTTCAGGATCGGCCGCAGCTCCGGCTCGTAGTTGGTCAGCGCACGGCTGATGCCGTGGCGCACCGCGCCGGCCTGGCCGGACAGCCCGCCGCCGACCACGGTTGCGACGATGTCGAACTGCTCGTAGCGGTCGGCCACCAGGAAGGGCTGCGACAGCAGCATCCGCAGCACCGGCCGGGCGAAGTAGGTCAGCACCGGCTTGCCGTTGATCTCCATGTTGCCCTTGCCGGGCTTCACCCAGACGCGGGCGACCGCGTTCTTGCGGCGGCCGGTGGCATAGGCGCGGCCCCACTGGTCGCGCTTGGGCGTACGGGCGACCGCTGCCGCCTCGCCGGCGGCGGGCGTGCCCTGCACCAGCGTCTTCAGGTCGGCGAGCGTGCCGGTGATCTGCTCGCTCATGCTCAAGCCACCTTGTTCTTGCGGTTCATGCCGGCGATGTCGAGCTCGACCGGCTGCTGGCCGGCATGGGGATGCTCGGCCCCGGCATAGACATGCAGGTTCTTCATCTGGGCGCGGCCGAGCGGGCCGCGGGTGATCATCCGCTCGACCGCCTTCTCGACGACGCGCTCGGGGTGCTTGCCCTCGAGCCGCTCGCGCACGGTGCGCTCCTTGATGCCGCCGGCGTAGCCGGTGTGCCAGTAGAAGACGGACTGTTCCGCCTTGTTGCCGGTCACCTTCACCTTCTGCGCGTTGACCACGATGACATGGTCGCCGCAGTCGACATGCGGGGTGAACTGGGGCTTGTGCTTGCCGCGGAGGCGCATGGCGATGATCGTGGCGAGGCGGCCGAGCACGAGGCCCTCCGCATCCACCACGAACCAACCCTTCTGCACGTCCGCCGGCTTCAGCGAGCGGGTCTGCGTCTCTAGCAGCGACATCGTCTCGATCGGTCCGGAAGGTGGTGAGGCGCGGCTTATGGCCCCCGACCGGCCGCAGGTCAAGGGAAAAGGCCGGATTCGGCGATGCGGTATCCCGGTACCGCAGCCGGCGGAATAGTCGGCGCCGGGAGGCTGGCCCGCCGCGCCGGCCGCACTATCATGCCGCCGACGCGTGCCGAGCGGCGCCGAGGGAGACAACGAGTGACCGACGATCCGAAGGGCAACGATCCGAAAGGCCTGGCCCGCAACGTCGCCAACTACGGCGACCGCGAATTCTCCCTCTATCTCCGGCGCACCTTCGCCGCCTCGATGGGCTATTCGCGCAAGGCGCTGGAGAAGCCGGTGGTCGGCATCGCCGACACGGCCTCCGACTACAACAACTGCCACCGCTCAGTGCCCGAGCTGGTCGAGGCGGTGAAGCGCGGCGTGCTCGGCGCCGGCGCCCTGCCCTTGGGCTTCCCCACCGTCAGCCTCTGCGAGCCGTCCCTCACCCCGACCTCCATGCACTACCGCAACCTGATGGCGCTCGACACCGAGGCGATGCTGACCGCCCAGCCGATGGATGCCGCGGTGCTGATCGGCGGCTGCGACAAGACGGTGCCGGCCCAGCTGATGGCCGCTGCCAGCGCCGACGTGCCCTGCGTCATGCTCGTCACCGGCCCGATGCTCGCCCAGCGCTTCGAGGGCGAGCGGCTGGCCGCCTGCACCGATTGCCGGCGCTACTGGGCGCAGTACCGCGCCGGCACCGTCTCGGCCGAGCGCATCGGCCAGATCGAGGGCAAGCTGGCGACGACCTCGGGCACCTGCGGCGTCATGGGCACCGCCTCGACCATGGCGTGTCTCGCCGCCGCGCTCGGCTTCATGCCGCTGATGGCGGCCTCGGCGCCGGCGGTGCATTCCGACCGGCTGCGGATGGCGGAGGAGGCCGGGGAGCTGGCCGTCCGCCTGATCACCCACCCCGTCCGGCCGTCGCAGCTCATCACCGAAAAGTCGGTCGAGAACGCGCTGCGCGTGCTGCTGGCGCTGGGCGGCTCGACCAACGCGCTGATCCACCTGACCGCCATCGCCGGCCGGGTCGGGGTCAGGATCGACCTCAAGCGGCTCGACGCCCTGAGCGAGGAGACCCCGGTGCTGGTCGACCTCAAGCCGACCGGCGAGGGCTACATGGAGGATTTCCACGCCGCCGGCGGCATGGTGGCGCTGCTGCGCGAGCTCCGCGACCTGCTGCACCTCGACACCATCGACCTCTACGGCAGGACGCTGGCCGAGCAGATCGATGCCGGCACGCCCTGGGTCGACCGCACCTATATCCGCGCCCGTGCCACGCCGGTCTCGCCGGTCGGCGGCATCGTCTCGCTGTTCGGCAGCCTGGCGCCCGACGGCGCCATCCTCAAGCGCAGCGCCGCCACCCCGGCCCTGTTCGAGACCGAGGCGCGCTGCGTGGTCTTCGACGGGCTGGCCGACCTGGCCGAGCGGATCGACCGCGACGACCTCGACGTCACCGCCAGCGACATCCTGGTGCTGAAGAACGCCGGGCCGCTGACGCCGGCCGGGATGCCGGAAGCGGGCTACCTGCCGATCCCGAAGAAGCTGGCGCGGCAGGGCGTCAAGGACATGGTGCGGATGAGCGACTGCCGCATGTCCGGCACCGCCTTCGGCACCATCGTCCTGCACATCGCCCCCGAGGCCGCCGCCGGCGGGCCGCTCGGGCTGATCGAATCGGGCGACCGGGTGCGGCTCTCGGTCAGGGAGCGCCGGCTCGACCTGCTGGTGGAGGAGGCCGAGCTGGCCCGCCGCCGCGCCGCCTGGGCACCGCCGGCCCGGCCTCGGCGCGGCTGGGACCAGCTGGTGCACGACCAGGTGCTGCAGGCGCCGGAAGGGGCCGACTTCGCCTTCCTGCGGCCCGAGGGCGCCTGACGACCTCGGCGGGGGCGGCGGGGGTCCGCCCCCGGCCCCTGCCCGGCCCTTGCAAGTCGCACGCTCACGCCCGATAGGCTGTGCCAAGCAGCCGGACAGAAAATCATGCCCGTTCTCAATCGCATCGCCGAGTTCCACCCTGAGCTGACCGCCTGGCGGCAGGACCTGCACGCGCATCCGGAAACCGCCTTCGAGGAGGTGCGCACCGCCGGCATCGTCGCCGCCAAGCTGCGCGAATTCGGCTGCGACGAGGTGATCACCGGCATCGCCAAGACCGGCGTGGTGGGCGTGATTCATGGCAGTGGGGGGGGCCAGGGCGGCAGCGGCCGCGCCATCGGCCTGCGCGCCGACATGGACGCGCTGCCGATCCTGGAAGCCACCGGCCTGCCGCATGCCTCGACCGTTCCCGGCAAGATGCATGCCTGCGGCCATGACGGCCACACCACCATGCTGCTCGGCGCCGCCCGCTACCTGGCGGAGACGCGGAATTTCTCCGGCACCGTCTATGTCATCTTCCAGCCGGCCGAGGAGGCCGGCGGCGGCGGCAACGTCATGGTGCAGGAAGGCCTGTTCGACCGCTTCCCGATGGAGCGGGTCTTCGGCATGCACAACTGGCCCGGCGCGCCGGAAGGCGTCTTCATGTGGCGCGACGGCCCGGTGATGGCGGCAACCGCCAATCTCCGGGCGACGATCACCGGGAAGGGCGCGCATGGCGCCATGCCGAACCAGGGCAACGACCCGATCGTCATCGCCGCCGCCATCGTCTCCGCGCTGCAGAGCGTGGTCGCGCGCAACGTCGACCCGGTGGAATCGGGCGTCGTCACCATCGGCCATATCCAGGGCGGCGACACCTGGAACGTCATCCCGCAGGAGGTCACGCTGCGCGGCACCGCGCGCTGGTTCAAGCCGGAGGTCGGCGACCTGCTGGAGGCGAAGTTCACCAGCCTCGTCACCGGCATCGCCACCGCCTTCGGCGCGACCGCCGAGGCGGTCTTCGACCGCGGCTACCCGGCGACGGTGAACGAGGTCGAGAGCACCCGGCTGGCGCTCCGCGCGGCGCAGGCGGTGGCCGGCGAGGCGCGGGTGCAGGAGATGCCGCGGCCGACCATGGGCGGCGAGGATTTCTCCTTCATGCTGAACGCCAAGGCGGGCAACTACATCATGCTCGGCGCCGGGCGCGGCCCGGCCGACCCGCAGGTGCACCACCCGATGTACGACTTCAACGACGCGGTGCTGCCGATCGGCGCGAGCTACTGGGCGACGCTGGCGGAGCAGCTGCTGCCGCGCGGCTGAGGCAGCGGGGCGGCCTGGCGCCGCCCCTCCCCGCCGGGCGGGACTGTGTCCTGCGGCATTGCGCGGAACGGCCGGACAGGCCGCAGGACGAAGGCCCCCACCGTGCGGTGATAGACGAGGCCCGTGCGCCACCGCCCGGGGATATCGTCCATGCTTTCGCTCGATCCGATCCTCAACCTGTTCATCGGCCTCGCCTTGACCTTCGGCAGCTTCAGCCTGCTGACCGGGGCGATGGTCGAAGCCTTTGCCTCCGCGCTCGGCTGGCGGGCGGCGACGCTCGAAGCCGGGCTCCGGCAGATGCTGAACGACCCGAAGCTGCAGGGCCTGGCGAAGGACGTGCTGGCGCATGCGGCGGTGAATCCGCTCTCGCCGGGTGCCCCGGGTGGCACGCTCGACGCCAAGCGGCCCACCTATATCGAGCCGGCGCAATTCGCCGCCGCGCTGACCGACGTGCTGAGCCTGCCGGGCCAGGTGGACCAGACGACGGCATCGCTGCAGGCCGCCCTGGCCAGGGTCGAGAACCCGCAGCTCCGGCAGTTCCTGGACGGCCTCCTGGCCCGGGCCAAGGGGGATGTGGACCAGTTCCGCTCGGGCCTCGCCGCCTGGTTCGACAGCGCCATGGACCGCCTCAGCGGCGGCTACAAGCGCAAGGTGCAGGCCTGGAATTTCTGCCTGGCGCTGGCGCTGGCCGGGGCGATGAACGTCGATGCGCTGACCATCGCGCGCCAGCTCTGGGTGCAGCCCGGGCTCTCCGGCTCGATCGCCGAACAGGCGCGCAGGACCATCGAAGCGGCATCCAGCACCCCGGCGGCGAAGCCGATGCCTGGCACCCTGGCGGCGGCGCCCGGCACCGGGGAGTCCGATGCCACGGCGGACCCCGAGGCGACCAGCCAGGCGCGGGCCGCCGCCCAGCAGGAACTCTACGACAGCCTCTACGGCGTCTGGTCGAAGAGCCTGCCCTTCGGCTGGGCCAATTTCCGCGTGCCGGACGCGTCCGAGCGGGTGCAGGTGGTCCTGCTGCTGATCTGCGGCTGGGTCATCGCCGCCTCCTCCACCGTGTTCGGCGCGCCCTTCTGGTTCGACACGCTGCAGAAGCTGGCCCGCATCCGCAGCAGCGGCCTGAGCCCGCGCGAGGCCGCCGCGGCGCGCGGCGCCGGCCAGCCGGTGGTCAAGGCCGGGCTGGCGGTCGGCGCGGCGACGACGCCGGCCTCCCCTGGCTGACTCACCGCGCGATCCGCCGCACCAGCACCGCCAGCGCCACCGCCAGCCCCGCCAGCAGCGCCGGCACCCAGGTGATCGGCGCCAGCCCCAGCAGCGCCGGCAGCAGCCCCGCGCCGAGCGTCGCCGCCGCCACCTGGAACCCCACCGCATGGGTCGCCGCCGCCGCGCCCAGCCGGGCCGGCGTCAGCGCCATCAGGGTGGGGTAAAGCGGCGCCAGCGCCACCGCCAGCAACCCGGCCGCGGCTAGGTCCCATCCCGCCGGCGCCAGGGCGAAGCCGGCCGAAGCCAGCGCCGCCACCAGCACCGCCCAGCGCAGCATGCGGTCCGGCCCCATCCGGTCCACCACGAAGCCAAGCCCGATGCGGCCCAGCGCCAGCGCCGCCCAGAAGACCGCCGTCGCCGCGCCGGCGGCCGCCGGGCCGGCGCCGCGGGCATCGACCAGGATGGTGGCCAGCCATTGGCCGGTGCCGGCCTCCACCCCGCAATAGAGGAAGAAGGCAGCGATCTGCCGTCGTGCCATGGGATTGCGCAGCACCGCCAGCGCCGGCAGCCGCGGCCCCGCCGCCTCCGGCCCACCCCAGCGCGCCCGGGTCAGCAGGAAGGCCAGGGCCAGCGCCGCCAGCATGAGGCCGATGGTGAGGTAGACCGCCCGCCAGGAGGCCCCGGATGCCAGCAGGCCGGTGGCGATGGCCGGACTCAGGGTGGCGCCGATGCCCCAGCAGGCGTGCATCCAGTTCAGGTGGCGCGGCTGGAAGCGCGCCGCGGCGAAGACGTTCATCGCCGCATCCACCGCCCCGGCGCCGAGCCCCGACAGCAGCGCCAGCGCCACCAGCATCCACCAGGGCGGCGCCAGGGCCGCGCCGAGGGCGGCGAGCGCCGTCAGCCCGACGCTGGCCGCCAGCACGCCGCCGGTGCCGAAGGCGGCGATGGCGCGGCCGGACAGGATGCTGGCCGCCATGGTCCCGGCCGAGACCGCCAGGAGCAGGGCGCCGAGCGCCGCCACCGGCCGGCCGTAATCGGGCCGCAACACCGGCCAGAGCGTCCCCGGCAGGGGATCCGGCAGGCCGAGGCCGATGAAGGCGATATAGGCGAAGACGAGCAGCGGCACCCGGCGGCGCCGGACTAGGAGCCGACCTTCAGCGTCGAGGTCAGCCCGCGCAGGCAGGCGAGGATCGACAGCGGCGTGATCTTGCCGGTGCGCGGGTTCTCCTCCGACGGCACGTTCTCGATCGTCATGGTCAGCCGCACCGTCTCGGCCTCCAGCCGGATGGTGTGGGTGTTGCGGGTCACCGTCGGGTCGCCCCAGATCTCCACCATCGTCCGCTCCGGCCCGATGCCGGCCAGCGCCAGGGCGGCGGCGACGTTCACGTTGGCGGGAAAGCCCTTGGCGGCGTCGAAGGCATTGCCCTTGAACACGATCCTCGGCGTGGTGATGGCGAGGACGTCGATCCCGTGCTCGACCAGATAGGGCGCGCCTTCGAGGCCGCGCGGCGGCTTGCGGGTCTCGATGGTCACGCTCTCGACCCTGCCCTCGGCCGCGGCCCGCACCGCATCCAGCCCGAGCAGCGCGCCGGTCGGCACCACGATGCGCGCCCCGGTCTCCCGCGCCCGCGACACCAGCTGCATCCGCGGCAGCAGCGCGCCGACGGAGGAGGGCACGAAGATGCGGCCGCGGGCGATCGCCGCCTCGGCGATCTGCTCGAAGACCGCGGCGGGGGCGGCCTCGACCACGATATCGGCCAGTTCGGCAAGCTCCGCCAGCCCGGCCAGCTTCGGCGGCGCCCGGAAACCGGCCACGGTGCGCCGCGCCTTGTCCTGGTCGCGCGCCGCGACCGCGACCAGGCGCAGCCCCTCGACGCCCGCATCCAGGGCACGGGCGAGATGCGCGCCGATCGCACCCAGCCCGCCGATCGCCACCGTCAATTCGCCCGCCATGGGAAGTCCTTCGCGCCGTGTGCCAGGCGCCGCGGTTAGCAGAAGCCGGGCGGCGGGACGAGAGGTTGAACGGAACCTTGGGGGACGTGCCGCGCTAGGCGGAACGACCAGCCAAGACGCAGGTCCGGAACAGACCGAGGAGTACGCCTTCCATGCATGTCACCCCCCTGCTGCGCGGCCTTGCCGCTGCCGCGATGCTGACCACGCTCGCCGCCTGCGACAACACCCGCGACGGCAGCCGCGGCAACCCACCGAGCACCGCCATGCAGCGCGCCTACGACAAGGCGACCGACGCGCCGCGCACCAGCGCCGACGGCACCGGCAACAACCCGGCCGGGACCGCGGCGGAGCGGGCGCTGGACAGGGCGGTCGGCACCAACACTTCGGGCGCCTATCCGGCGCAGTCGGACGGCACGCGGGGAAATCCGCCGGGCACGGCGGCCGAACGCGCCTATGACCGGGCCACCGGGTCGAACACCTCGGGCGCCAACCCGCGCAACCGGTAGAAAAACGAACGGTCGGGGGAAGGCATTTCCCCCGACCCCCCTTCGCCGTTGCCGGGTCCACCAACAAAGATCGATGCGGGGTCCGGGGAGAACAGCGTCTCCCCGGCCTCGCTTGCTCAGACGACCGGGCTGCGCCCGCCATCGACGTTGAGCGCCACGCCGGCGATATACCCGCCGCCCTCCGAACACAGGAACAGCGCGGTCGCGGCGAATTCCTCCGCCTTGCCGTAGCGCCCCATGGGCAGTGCCGCGCCCAGCTTGCCCAGCCATTCCTCGTAGCTCTCGTTGGTCTTGCTCGCCGCGTGGCGGCGGCGATGCTGGTCGCTGTCGATCAGCCCGACCAGCATCGCATTGACCAGGATGTTATGTTTCGCCCCCTCGTTCGCCTGCACCTTGGTCAGTGCCATGCCGGCGGCGCGGGTGACGGCGGTCGGGGCGCCCTCGGCCGGCGGCGCCTTCGCGCCGGTGTTCAGCACATTGATGATCCGGCCCCATTTGCGCGCCTGCATCCCCGGCCAGACCAGCCGGCCGAGCCGGATCGCGGCGAACAGCTTCAGGTCGAGGTCATTCTGCCAGAGCGCATCCGAGACCTCGAGGAAGGGGGCGCGCTGGCTGGTGCCGGCATTGTTGATCAGGATGTCGACCTGGCCGAAGGCCGCCTCGGCGGCGGCGTAGGCGGCCTCGCAGCCTGCGGCGGTGCTGATATCGGCCGGGACGGCGAGGACCTGGGCGCCAGGCGCCGCCGCCCCGATCTCAGCTTCGGCGGCGGCAAGCTGCTCGGCGCTGCGGGCGACGATGGCGACCTTGCCGCCGGCGACGGCGAAGGCCTTGGCGATGGCCAGGCCCAGGCCCTTGGAGCCGCCGGTGATCAGCGCGGCCCGCCCGTTCAGTGAAAGCTGCATGGATATGTCTCCCCCTTGGATACCGCGCATCCTGCCGTCAGGCGGCGGATGGCGAAAGGAGGGGGGGATGGGGCGACCTACGGGGCTCGAACCCGCGACATTCGGCACCACAAGCCGACGCTCTGCCAGCTGAGCTAAGGCCGCCACACGACACCCGCCGCGGTTGGCGCCGCGACGGGGGTGGGAATACGGCTAGCCGGCGGCTGCCGTCAACTGCCGACCGCGGGATTCCACCCAGCCCCGCAGCCGGTCCAGCGCCGCATCGATCACCGCCTCCCCCTTGCAGAAGGCGAAGCGGGCGTAGTGGCTGGGCGCATCGGCCGAGGCATAGAAGGCGGTCACCGGGATGGCGGTCACCTTCGCCTCCTCGGTGATGGTCCGGCAGAAGGCCACGTCGTCGCCGTTGAAGCCGAGCGGGCGGAAATCGGTGGTGATGAAGTAGGATCCCTGCGCCGGCAGCACGTCGAAGCCGATCTCGGCCAGGCCCCTCGCCAGCCGGTCGCGCTTGGCCTCCAGGTGCGCCGACAGGCCGGCGAAGTAGGCGTCGTCCTTCCGCAGCCCGACCGCCACGCCGCGCTGCAGGTTGGGCGGGGTGGTGAAGGTGAGGTTCTGGTGCGCCTTGGCGACGTTCGGCGCCAGCGACCGGTCGCAGGTGATGTAGCCGACCTTCCAGCCGGTCAGGCTGAAGGTCTTGCCGGCGCTGCCGATCCGCATGCAGCGCTCGCGCATGCCCGGCAGCGTCATCAGCGGGATGTGCTTCGCGCCGTCGAAGGTCAGGTGCTCGTAGACCTCGTCGCAGATGGCGTAGCAGTCGTGCCGCTGCAGGAGTTCGGCGACGAAGGCCAGCTCGGCCGCCGTGAAGACCTTGCCGGTCGGGTTCATCGGGGAGTTGAACAGGATGGCCTTGGTCTTCGGCCCGAAGGCCGCGGCGAGCTCGGCCCGCGGCAATGCCCAGTCCGGCGGGTTCAGCCGGACCAGCTTCGGGACGGCGCCCAGGAGCTTCACCACCGGCAGGTACGTGTCGTACAGCGGCTCGATCAGCACGCACTCGTCGCCCGGGTTCAGCACCGCCATCAGGCAGGCGGTGATCGCCTCCGTGGCGCCCGAGGTGACGATGACCTCGGCATTCGGATCGGCCTCGATGCCGTAGAAGCGCCGCGCATGGGCGGCGACCGCCTGGCGCAGCTCCGGCACCCCGGTCAGCGGCGGATACTGGTTGCGGCCGTCCTTCAGCGCGGCGGCGGCGGCCTCGATGACGTCGTCCGGCCCGTCGTAGTCGGGGAAGCCCTGGCCGAGGTTGATCGCGCCGTGTTCCAGCGCCAGGGCGCTCATGACGGTGAAGATGGTGGTGCCGGTGGCCGACAGCAGGCTGTTCTGGGGCTGCATTCCGCCCTTGCCCTTTTCGATGGATCGGAGAGATGGAGTCGGCGTGGTGCCTAGGCGCTTTTTTGCGACCTTGGAACGCCTGCCCCTGGCTGCGCGCCATCATGCGGGCCGGATTTCCCCGCCGCAAGCCGCGGCCGGAACGGCGTTTGCCGTTCTGATAAGCAGATTGCCGCCGTCATAGGCGCGAATCAGGCACAAACCGGTGGATTTCGCCCCGCCGGCCGATTGAACCCGTGGCACGGGGCGTGCAAAACACCCTCGGCCGGCACCGCCGGATTGGGCGGAACGGGCGGAGGAAGCGTCATGCCGGGACGACTTCGGAACCTAGGCCATCGCCGGAACGCAAAGCGGAGCCGATGAAGAAGATCGAGGCCATCATCAAGCCCTTCAAGCTCGACGAGGTGAAGGATGCCCTGCACGAGATCGGACTGCAGGGGCTTACCGTCGTCGAAGCCAAGGGCTTCGGGCGCCAGAAGGGCCATACGGAACTCTACCGTGGGGCCGAATACGTCGTGGATTTCCTGCCGAAGGTGAAGATCGAGGTCGTCTGCACCGACGACCTTGTCGACCGTGCCGTCGAGGCGATCCAGCAGGCCGCGCGCACCGGCCGCATCGGCGACGGCAAGATCTTCATCTCGGAGATCCAGGAAGTCATCCGCATCCGCACCGGCGAACGGGGCGAGGACGCGGTCTGATCGATCGGCATGCGGCCAGCCGGGGGCTGGCCGCATGCGCAAAGCGGTGCCCTGATCCGGCCGGCATGGCCGGGGCCAGGATGCCGAATACACGCCGCGGCCGGGACGAGCCCACGGTTCGCGGCGAACACCCGGGCACCAGGCGGCCATAGGGCGGCCTTGGGCGCGGGTCGCGGCGTGCGCCGCGCCGAGGGGGCGAAGGGGAGGTCCGCAAGGGCTTCCGGGACCAGTCAGGGGTACAGGTTACATGGCAGACAAGGCAGCCGCCATCTCCAAGGTCATGGAAATGATCAAGGAGCACAGCGTCGAATACGTCGATTTCCGCTTCACCGATCCGCGCGGCAAGTGGCAGCACACCGCCCAGCACATCTCCACGGTCGATGAGGACACCTTCGTCGACGGCATCATGTTCGACGGGTCGTCCATCGCCGGCTGGAAGGCGATCAACGAGTCCGACATGATCCTGATGCCGGATCCGGTGAATGCCTGCATGGACCCGTTCAGCGCCAAGCCGCAGCTGATCCTGTTCTGCGACATCATCGAGCCCTCGACCGGCCAGTTCTACGCCCGCGACCCGCGCGCGACCGCCAAGCTGGCCGAGGCCTATGTCGCCTCCTCCGGCGTCGGCGACACGATCCTGGTCGGCGCCGAGGCCGAGTTCTTCGTGTTCGACAGCGTCCGCTTCGGCACCGGCGGCAACTTCGCCAGCCATTTCCTCGAAAGCGTCGAGGGTCCCGGCTCCAACATGAAGGAGTATCCGGAAGGCAACATGGGCCACCGCCCGGGCGTCAAGGGTGGCTACTTCCCCGTGGCCCCGGTGGACGGCGACGTCGACCTGCGCGCCGAGATGCTCTCGACCATGGGCGAGATGGGCCTGCCGATCGAGAAGCACCACCACGAGGTGGCGCAGTCGCAGCACGAGCTGGGCACCAAGTTCGGCACGCTGACGACGATGGCCGACCAGATGCAGATCTACAAGTACTGCGTCCACAACGTCGCCCACAGCTACGGCAAGACCGCGACCTTCATGCCGAAGCCGATCTACGGCGACAACGGCTCGGGCATGCACACCCACCTGTCCATCTGGAAGGAAGGCAAGCCGCTGTTCGCCGGCAACGGCTATGCCGACCTGTCGGAGATGTGCCTCTACGCCATCGGCGGCATCATCAAGCACGCCAAGGCGGTGAACGCCTTCACCAACCCCTCGACCAACAGCTACAAGCGGCTGATCCCGGGCTTCGAGGCCCCGGTGCTGCTGGCCTATTCGGCCCGCAACCGGTCGGCGTCCTGCCGCATCCCCTACACCACCAGCCCGAAGGCCAAGCGGGTCGAGGTGCGGTTCCCGGATGCCTCGGCGAACCCCTATCTCGCCTATGCGGCGCTGGCGATGGCGGCGATGGACGGCATCAAGAACCGAATCCATCCGGGCGACCCGATGGACAAGGACCTCTACGACCTGCCGCCCGAGGAGCTGAAGGGCATCCCGACGGTGTGCGGCTCGCTGCGCGAGGCGCTGGGTGCGCTCGAGGCCGACCACGACTTCCTGCTGGAAGGCGGCGTGTTCAGCGTCGACCAGATCCAGTCCTACATCGAGCTGAAGTGGTCGGAGGTCTACCGCTTCGAGCACACCCCGCACCCGGTCGAGTTCGAGATGTACTACTCGGTCTGATCCACCGGATCGGCCCGGGGCCGCGATCGCCGCGGGGGCTTTGCCCGCGGCGTGAACCGCCAGCCCCGGCAAGGGAGGGCCCCGCCGGCGACGGCGGGGCCTTTCTCGTTTCAGGCCGGCTCCAGCCCGCCGGCGCGCAGCAGGTCCGGCGTCAGCGCCGCGGCCAGCCATTCCAGCAACGCCGCCGCCCGTGGATCGGCGCCGGCGAACAACGCCCCCGCGAAGACCGCGCGGGTGTTGATCGCCTCCGGCACCGGGCCGACGATCTCGACGCCCTCGACCGCCATCAGCTCGCTGACCTGCTGGATCGCCAGCACCACCTCGCCGCGCGCCGACAATTCCGCGGTGAAGCCCTGCGGGATGACGGTCGCCTTGGCATTCACCTCTGCCGCGATGCCCAGGCGTTCGATCAGCCCGGCGAAGAAGATGCCGCTGGCCCCGGCGCGGGAATAGGCCAGCGTCGGCGCCGCCAGCAGCGCGGCGCGGAAGGCCTCCGGCGTCGAGATGTCCGGATGCCGCGAACCGGCCCGCACCGCGACACCGACCGAGGAGCGGCAGAGATCGACCCGGCTCGCGCCGTCCAGCACGCCGGCGGCCGCCTGCGCCGCGATCCCCTCGGCGGTCAGGATGGCGATGTCGGCCCGCTCCCCCGCCTCGATCGCCGCCACCAGCCGGGCGGTGGGGTCGAAGCGGATCTCCGGTCGGTAGCCCGCCGCCTCCGCCGCCGGCAGCAGGTCCCGCACCACGCCGAGCACGCCAAGGGTCGAGAGGACACGGATCGGTGGGGTGTTCATGCAGAGGCGTCCTCGTCCCGGCGTGGATAGGTTTCGGGCCGCACCGCGGCCAGCCAGTGATGCTCGATCCCCGCCGGCGAGACCAGGGCGGTCTCCGCCGCATCCACGCCGAGCCGGTGCAGCAGCGCGCCGGGCAGCCGCTCCCCCGGCAGGCCCGGCTGCGTCTCCGGCTCACACAGGAAGGAGACCGGCGGCGCCCAGGCATAGCGCACCGCGCCGCGGGCGAATTGGTGGTGCAGGTGCAGGTGGCCGGAACCGACCAGGCGCAGCCCGGGATGATGGAGCAACGGGCGCAGCGCGGCCCGCGCTTCCGGCGCCACCGACCAGTAGTCGAAAGCCGGATCGTCCGGCGCGGAGGTGAAGGCCGGGGTGTGCAGGAAGACGACGAGGCGGCGATCGCCGATGCCGGCGGCGACGTCCGCGATGAAGCCGGCCTGCGCCGCCTCTTCCGCCAGGTCGGTACCCATGATCTCGGTGTTCAGCCCGACGAGCCGCCAGCCCGGCAGGTCCTGCGCCCACATGTCCGCCCCGGCCAGCCGGCGGAAGCGGGCCAGCCGCGCCGCGTCGACCGGCTGGGTCGGCATGGTGCGCGGGTCGCTGCCGACATCGTGGTTGCCCGGCAGCACCAGCAGCGGCGCCGGCAGGGCGCGCAGCAGGCCGGCGGCGAATTCCAGGTCCGCGTCCCGGTCGGCGCCATCCAGCGACAGGTCGCCGGTCACCACGATCAGGTCGGGCCGCGCCGTCGCCGCCCAGGTGCCGAGCAGTGCCAGGTTCCGCCGGAACAGCGGCGTCCGCGGCGAGAGATGCGTGTCCGAGATCTGCAGGATGGTGGTCACAGGGCGCCCTCCCCGGCTTTGCCGGGAACGCTAGCACGGGAAGAATCGTGAAGCGCGGATCGCGGGACTTCGCCCGACCCACGCCCTATGCTGGAGTCGCCGGCAAGGACACCGCATTGAGCGCGACCACCACCGACGCGGCGCCCGAACGGGTGCTGCGCGGCATCCTCCTCATCGTCGCCTCCGTGGTGTTGTTCTCGGTCTCCGATGCCATGGCGAAGCTGCTCCGGCTGCAGGGCCTGCCGGCGGTGGAGATCGCCTGGCTGCGCTACATCGTCTTCGTCGTGCTGGCGGTGGGGCTGGCGGCGCATGGCCGGGTGCTGCGGCAACGGCCGAAGCGGCTGCGCCTGCAACTGCTGCGCGGCGTCACGCTGGTGGGTTCCGCCGTGCTCTTCGTGGCCGGGCTGGGGCATCTGCAGATCGCGGAAGCCACGGCGATCACCTATATCTCGCCCGGCTTCGTCACCGCGCTGTCGATCGTCTTCCTCGGCGAGAAGGTCGGCCTGCGGCGCTGGGCGGCCGTCGCGGCCGGCTTCCTCGGCGTGCTGATCGTCATCCGCCCGGGCAGCGGCGCGATCCAGTCGGCGGCGCTGTTCCCCCTGGCCTCGGCGTTGTGCTGGGCGGCGACCATCGTCATCACCCGCCGCATGGGCGCGGGCGACCGCACCGAGACGACGGTGCTGTGGTCGGCCGGCACCGGGCTGGTCATCCTCTCGACCCTGGTCCCCTTCGGCTTCGTGGTGCCGGACCTGGCGCAGCTCGGGCTCGGCCTGGCGCACGGCATCTGCTCCTCGCTCGGGCAATACGTCGTCATCCTGGCCTACCGGCAGGCGGCGGCCTCGGTGCTGGCGCCGTTCTCCTACGTGCAGCTGCTGTTCTCGACCACGCTCGGCTGGCTGATCTTCGCCGCGGTGCCGGATGGCGGGACGCTGCTGGGTGCGGCGGTGATCATCGGCAGCGGGCTCTACACCGTGCACCGCGAACGGGTGCGGGCGCGCGAGCGGCTGGCGACGCGCGCCTGAGGCTTGCCGCTCCCGCCGGATGGCCGCACCATCACGGCGGTGCAGCGCGGGAGCGAGGCGATGGCGCAGGGCGGAGTGGCCGGACGGTTCGCGGGACGCGTCGGCTTCGTCACCGGCGCCGCCTCGGGCCTTGGCCGCGCCACGGCGGCGGGGCTGGCACGCGACGGCGCGGCGCTGCTGCTGTTCGACCGCGACGCGGCGGGACTGGCCGGGACCGCCGCGCTCTGCCCCGGTGCCGCGACCTTCGCCGGCGACGTCACCTCGGCCACCGATCTCGAAGCCGCCGCGCAGGCCGCGGCGGCGCTCGGCCACGTTTCCCTGCTCGTCGCCGCCGCCGGCATGCTCGGCCCGGCCAAGCCGGTCGAGGCGGTGACGGAAGCCGAGTGGGACCGGCTCTTCGCCGTCAACGTCAAGGGATCCTGGCTGACGGTGCGGGCGCTGCTGCCGTCCATGCGCGCGGCGGGCGGCGGGGCGATGGTGCTCTTCGCCTCGACCGCCGGGATCGCCGGCTCGGCCACCCTGCCCGCCTATTCCGCCAGCAAGGGCGCGGTGGTGATGCTGACGAAAAGCCTGGCGCTGACCCATGCGGCCGAGGGCATCCGGGTCAATTGCGTCTGCCCCGGCTCGATCGAGACGCCGATGCTGGAGGCGACCTTCGCCTCGGCCGGCGACGCCAGCGCCCGCGCGGCGCGCGAGGCCGCCTTCCGCGCCCGCCATCCGATGGGCCGCTTCGGCACCGCGGAGGAAGTGGCGGAGACGGTGCTGTTCCTGCTGTCCGACGGCGCCGGCTTCATCACCGGCACTGCCATTCCGGTCGATGGAGGGCGCCTTGCCTGACCCCACCCGCTTCGCCGGCCGCGTCGCCATCGTCACCGGCGCGGCGCGCGGCATCGGCGCTGCGACCGCCGCGCGACTCGCCGCCGATGGCGCGCGCGTGCTGCTGGCGGACCGGCTGCCGGAGGTCGCGGCGACGGCGGCGGCGCTCGGCGGCGTGCCGCTGGAGATCGACCTGGTGGCGCGCGGCGCCGGCGAGCGTCTCGTCCAGGCCGCGGTGGATGCCTTCGGCCGCATCGACATCCTGGTGAACAATGCCGGCATCGGCGGCTCGAAGCCGCTGGCGGAGTCCGACGACGACCTGATCGACCGCTTCATCGACACCAACCTGAAATCCGTGCTGCGCGTCACCCGCGCCATGCTGCCGCACCTGCCGCGGCCGGGCGGGCGCATCGTCTCGGTGTCCTCCACCTTCGGCATCGCCGGCGTGCCCGGCACCACCGCCTATGCCGTCGCCAAGGCCGGCGTGGCGCAGCTGACGCGCCAGCTCGCGGCCGAGCTCGGCCCGGCCGGCATCATGGTCAATGCCGTCGCGCCCGGGGTGATCGAGACGGCGATGACAGAGGGCCATCTGGCGCGCGACTACTACCGCCGCGCGGTGCTGGCGCCGACGCCGCTGCGCCGCGCCGCCAGGCCCGAGGAGGTGGCGGCGGTGATCGCCTTCCTCGCCTCGGCAGATGCCTCCTACGTCACCGGCCAGGTGATCGCGGTGGATGGCGGCTGGCTGGCGGGGCGGCATGTGCCGCCGGATGATGAAGGAATGACGTCTTTTCCGAGGGGGTAAGGCAAGGCCAGGGAGGCGGTATCCTCCCTGGACCCCTCCTCTATTTCCGTGGGCTTGGCATCGGCCGCGCGGTCGGTGCCGACTCACAAACAACAAAGGTGGGATTGGGGAGGACATGCTTTCCTCCCCAACCTTGCCGTCCCTGAACGGAGCGAGCCATGCCTGCCTTCGACATGCGCGTGAACTGGCCGAACGGCGCCCGGGTCGCCGTGATGCTGACCTTCGACTTCGACGCCGAGACGCTGTGGATGGCGCGCGACCCGGAGAACCACCGCCGCCCCGGCATCCTCAGCCAGGGGAAGTACGGCGCCAAGGTCGGCGTGCCGAAGATCCTCGAGACGCTGGAGGATGCCGGCGTCCCCGCCACCTTCTTCATCCCCGGCTGGACGGTCGAGAACCACACCGGCCGCTGCGAGATGATCCTCGAGGCCGGGCACGAGATCGGCCACCACAGCTACAGCCATGAATGGATCGCGCTCGACGACACCGCCAAGGAGGTCGAGGAGATGGAGCGCGGGCTGCATGCGCTGAAGTCGAAGCTCGGCGTGGTGCCGAAGGGCTACCGCTCGCCCGCCGGCGAGACTAGCGAGAACCTCATCCGCCTGCTCGACAAGCACGGCTTCGTCTACAACTCCTCGCTGCTCGACGACATCAACCCCTATCGCCACAGCATGCCGGACGGCCGCCCCGGGCCGATCGAGCTGCCCTGGCACTGGAGCCTGGACGACGCGCCCTATGCGCTGTTCTCGATCAAGGGGCCGCGGCCGATCTTCCCGAACAGCCATTTGAAGGAGATCTTCCAGGCCGAATTCCAGGAGATCCACCGCTGGGGCGGCACCTACAACCTGGTCATGCACCCGCAGGTCAGCGGCCGGCCCAGCCGCATCGCGCTGCTGCGCGAGATGATCGCCTGGATGCGCGAATTCCCCGGCGTCTGGTTCGCCAACTGCTCGCAGGTCGCCGAGGCCTGGGCCACCCATCACGAAGGCCGCTGAGATGATGAGGCACCGCATCTGGCGCGGCCTGCTGGCTGCCACCGCGCTCACACTGGCGGCCGGCGCCGCATCGGCCCAGCCGCGCGAGCGGCCGCTGCGCCTGGTGGTGAATGTCGGGCTGCAGAACCTCGACCCGATCGCCAGCCCGTCCTTCGTCACGCGCAACTTCGCCTACATGGTCTACGACACCCTGGTCGCCATGGACGGCAAGGGCGAATACCGGCCGCAGATGCTGGAATCCTGGACGCCCAGCGCGGACCGGATGGCCTGGACCTTCAAGCTGCGCCCCGGCCTCGAATTCCATGACGGCACGCCGGTCACGGCCGGGGACGCCGTCGCGTCCATCAAGCGCTGGGGCCAGCGCGACTCGATCGGGCGTCGGCTGATGGCGGCGACGAAGGAGATCCGCATCCTCGATGCCTCCAGCTTCGTCCTCGAGCTCGCCCAGCCCTTCGGCCATGTGATCGAGGCGCTGGGCAAGCCGAGCGTCCACGTCCCCTTCGTCATGCCGGCCCGCATCGCCGATGCGACGCCGCCGACCCAGGCGGTGAAGGAGGTTGTCGGCAGCGGCCCCTTCCTGTTCCTGAAGGACGAATGGGTCCCCGGCGAGAAGACCTTCTTCCGCCGCAACCCGGCCTATCGCCCGCGCGAGGAAGCGGCGGACGGCCTCGCCGGCGGCAAGCGCCCACTGGTCGAGCGCGTGGAATTCGTCACCCTGCCCGATGTCTCGCTGCGCGCCGCGGCGCTGACCCAGGGCGAGGTGGACTACCTGGAATACGCGCCCTTCGACTACCTGCCGCGCTTCAAGCGCGACCGCAACCTGGTGATCTCCCAGGCCGGCGGCATCAGCCAGATCATGGGCGGCGTCTCGATCAACCACCACCTGGCGCCCTTCAACAACGTCACCATGCGGCGCGCGCTGCAGGCGGCGCTCGACCGCACCGAGATCGTCGCGGCGCATGGCTTGCCGGCCGAGATGACCTCGCCCGACTGCCTCTCGGTCTACATGTGCGGCACGATCTATTCGAACGAGGCCGGCGGCGACATCATCCGCGCGCCGAGCCTCGACCGCGCGAAGGCGCTGCTGAAGGAGGCCGGCTACGCCAACGAACGCATCGTCCTGCTGCAGCCGGCCGACAGCGCGCTGATCAACCCGATGGCCATGGTGGTGATCGACAGGCTCAAGCGCGCCGGTTTCAACCTGGATGTGCAGGCCGGCGACTGGTCCTCCATCGCCGGCCGCTGGGTGGCGCGGGAGCCGATCGAGCGCGGCGGCTGGAACCTGGTGCCGGTGATCTATACCGGATTCGACCTGTCCGACCCGCTGTCGAACGTCGCCATCGGCTACAACTGCACCAACAACCAGCCCTGGGGCTATTGCGTCGAGGCGATGAAGCCGGTGCTGGACCGCTATGTGGCGTCCAGCGACCCGGCGCAGCGCAAGGCACTGGCGGCCGAGCTGCAGACGCTGGCGATCGAGAACGTCACCTTCCCGATGGACGGGCAGTTCCGCAGCCCGGCGGTCTGGCGCGCAGAGCTGAAGGGCGTGATCGACTTCGGCTTCCCGGTGATGTGGAACATCGAGCGGACGAAGTAGGCGTCAGGCCGGCAGCGGCGGCCCGAGATAGGTCACGCCGTAGCGCGCCGCGATCGCCTCGGCCGCCGCCGCGTCGGCGGCGCCGGCAGCCGCCGCCTCCTCGAAGAACCCCTCGAAGCCGCCGGGGGTGAGGCCGACCAGCAGCCGTCCCGTCGTGGCGCCGATGTTGCGGAAGCCGTGCGGGATGCCGCGCGGCAGGAAGGCCGCCGTTCCGGCCCCGCCCTGAAGCACCGCATCGCCGCAGCGAAAGCGGAACGTCCCGGCCAGCACCTGGAAGAATTCGTCCTCCCGCTGGTGCACGTGCAGCGGCGGTCCCCAGCCCGGCGGCACCGGCTCCTCGATCAGCGCGAAGCGGCCGGCGGTCTCGCTGGAGCGGATGCGGATCAGCCGCTCGCCGAAGGCGTGGTTGGGCGTGCCTTCCCCGGGCAGGCGAATGATGGGGGCAAGGTCAGGCATGGCTGGCTCCTTCCTGGACGGCAGCAGCCTAGCCCGGACGCCGCCCGCGCTTCACCCCGCCAGATGCGGCCGCCGCAGCAGCCGGCCAAGCAGCCCGTCCACCGGGCCGCACGCCGTGGAGACCAGCCAGCACAGTCCCGCCGCCAGCACCACGGCAGGCCCGCTCGGCACGTCGGCATGGAAGGACAGCAGCAGCCCGGCATAGGCGCTGCAGGCCGCGATTCCCACCGCCGCATAGGCCATGCCGCCGACGCTGCGCGCCCAGTGCCGCGCGGCGATCGCCGGCAGCATCATCAGCCCCACCGCCATCAGCGTGCCCAGCGCCTGGAAGGCGGCGATCAGGTTCAGCACCACCAGGGCCAGGAAGCCCATGTGCCACCAGGCGCCCCGCGCGCCGACCGCCTGGGCGAAGCCGGGATCGAAGCATTCCAGCACCAGCGGCCGCCAGGCCAGCGCCAGCGCGCCCAGCGTGACGGTGGCGCTGCCCGCCATCAGCAGCAGCGCCGCGTCGTCCACCCCCAGCACGCTGCCGAACAGCAGGTTGGTGAGCTCGACCGCCCCGCCGCGCCAGGACACCATCGCCACGCCCGCCGCCAACGCCACCAGGTAGAGCGCCGCCAGCGAGGCATCCTCCCGCCCGCCGGTCGCCCGCGACAGGGCCCCTGCCCCAACCGCGACCGCGAGGCCCGCGACCAGCCCGCCGGCCGCCATGGCCGGCAGCGACAGCCCGGCCAGCAGGAAGCCGGCCGCGACGCCGGGCAGGATGCCATGCCCCAGCACGTCGGCGGTCAGGCTCATCCGGCGCAGCATCAGGAACAGGCCGAGCACCGGCGCCGCCACCGACAGCGCCAGGCACCCGACCAGCGCCCGCCGCAGGAAGCCGTAGTCGAGGAAGGGCGTGAACAGCAGGTCGAGGATCAGGCGGCGTCCCGCCGCTCGCAGGCCTCGGGCTCGGCCGACCAGGCCTCGGCCATCATCCGCGCACGCAACCGGTTGGCCGCGGTCAGAACCTCGCCGGTCGCCCCCCAGCCGAGGCAATCGCGCGCCAGCAGCAGGGTGTCGGGGAATTCGCGGCGGACCAGGTCGAGGTCGTGCAGCACCGCGACCACGGTGCGCCCCTCGCCATGCCAGCGATGCACCATGGCCAGCAGGTCGGCCGCGGTGCGGGCATCGAGCGCGTTGAAGGGCTCGTCCAGCAGGATCACCGGCGCATCCTGCAGCAGCAGCCGGGCGAACAGCACCCGCTGGAACTGCCCGGCCGAAAGGCTGCCGACCGGCCGCGCGGCGAAGCCATCGAGCCCCACCGCGGCCAGCGCCGCCGCGGCGCGGTCGCGACCGGCCCGGCCGATGGCGCGGAAGGCGCCCGTCTCGCCCCACAGGCCGAACAGCACGACGTCGAGGCAGCCGATGGGGAATCCGCGGTCGAGCGCCGCGGCCTGCGGCAGCAGCGCGACCTGCCCGGCGGCACCCTCGATCCGGCCCGCCTCCGGCCGGTGCAGCCCGGCCAGCGCGCGCAGCAGGGTGGACTTGCCGGCGCCGTTCGGCCCGACCACCGCGGTCAGGCTACCCGGCATGAAGCGGCCCGAGACATGATGCACCGCCGGCCGCCTGGCATGGGAGACGGTGAGGTCGGTCAGGCGGATCTCGGCCGGGTTCATGCCGCCATGGCCCAGGCGACCGCCAGCCAGAGCACCGCCGCCACGCCAGCCCCCAGCCCCAGCCGCGCGGCGGCACTGGACGACAGGGCGAGCGGATCGACGAGGAACCAGGGTCGGGAGGACGACATGATGTTATTACATAACACCCGCCCCGCCACAGGCAAGCCGTCGCATGCACCGGGGGATTGTATACGCGAGGTGACAGCCCGCCTTGCATGCGGTAGCGGTGTCTCTCGGCGCCGTGAGAAGATTTTATCCTGGAAACGGTTACGATATCAGTGATTTTCAACCAGGACTTCATGTCCCATCATGCGCCATGCCTTGAGCACCAATGATGCGCGTGGCACAGCGCCGCCCGCTCCACGGCCGGGCCTGTCCGTCAACTGGTGGCTGCGCCCCGGCGGCATGCGGCTCTCGACCCGCCTCATCCTCATCATCGCCACCTCCCTGCTCCCGATCCTGGCCATGCAGGTGGCCATCGCCTGGAGCCAGTGGTCGGAACGCAAGGCGCAGCTCGCCGACCTGACCATCCAGCAGGCCCAGCTGCTCGCCGGCAACCTGGACGGCATCGCCCAGGGCGCCCGCATCCTGCTCGGCGCCGCGACCGAGAGCCAGGAGCTGCAGCGACTCGAGCCGGGCTGCGACGGCCAGCTTGCCCGGCTGCGGCGGCATGCCCCGGGCTATGCCTTCATCGCCCTGGTGGATCCCGCCGGGCGGATCGCCTGCGCCTCCGACCCCGACCTCGCCACGCTGGATGCCGCATCCGGCTGGGTCGCCGCCGCCCGCGCCGCCACCGGGTTCGGCGCCGGCCGCTATGCCAGGACCAGCGCCAGCGCGGATGGCGTGCTGCCCTTCTTCCTGCCGGTCATCACCGATACCCCGGCCGGCGGCGGCACGCTGGTCGCGGCGCTCGAGCTTGGCTGGCTGGAACAGGCGCTGCAGCGGATGAAGCGGGAAGGCTCGCCCTTCGTCGCCTCCTCCGTGCTGACCCTGGCGGATGCCGACGGGATCATCCTGGCGCGCGACCAGCGGCATACCGAGTTCGTCGGCCGTGCCTTTCCCCCTGCGGCGATGCCGTTGCTGCAAAGCCTGGTGCCGGGCAACCTGCGGCTGCGCAGCATCGACGGCGCCGACCGACTGATCGGCTATTCGCCGCCGACCCCGGAGAACCACGGCGTCGCCGCAGTGATCGGCTTCGAGGAGCAGGAGCTGCTGCGCGACATCAAGCGCGCGCTGGTGCGTGGGGTGGTGATCGCCGGCGTCGGCACCCTGCTGGCGCTGAGCCTCACCTTGCTGGTCGCCCGGCGCTTCATCGCAGCGCCCACCGACGCGCTGCTGCAGGCCGCCCGCCGCTGGCGCGCCGGCGACCTGGCGGCGCGCGCCTCGGGTGCTGCGCGGCATTCCGAATTCGGCCAGCTCGCCGGCGCCTTCAACCGCATGGCGGTGGCGCTGCAGCAGCGCGAGGAGGAGCTGCGCCACCACGCCCAGCTGCTGGAGGACCGCGTCGCCGACCGCACCCAGGCGCTGCGCCAGGCCAATGCGCGGCTGGAGGCCGAGGTCCAGGAACGCCGCAACACCGAAGCGGCGCTGCTGCAGGCGCAGAAGCTGCAGGCGGTCGGCCAGCTCGCCGGCGGCATCGCGCATGACTTCAACAACGTGCTCCAGGCGGTGCTGGGCGGCGTCGCGCTGATCGCCAAGCGGGCCGGCGACCCGGCCGCGGTGGCGCGGCTGACCGGGATGGTGGAAGAAGCCGCGCAGCGCGGCCAGTCGATCACCCGCCGGCTGCTCGCCTTCTCGCGGCGGGAGGAGTTGCGCGCCGACCGGCTCGATGTCGGCGCCCTGCTGGTCGGTCTGCGGGAGGTCCTGGCGGCGACCCTCGGCGCCGGCATCCGGGTGGAGGTGGAGGCGTCGGCGGGCCTCGCCTCGGTGCTGGCCGATCGCGGCCAGTTCGAAACCGTGCTGCTCAACCTGGCGACCAATGCGCGCGACGCCATGGAAGGCGGCGGAAGGTTGACCCTGGTGGCCGAGCCGGTGACGCTGGCGCCGGGCGATGCGAGCGGTCTGGCATCCGGCGACTACATCCGGGTGACGGTGGCCGACACCGGCGCGGGGATGACCGCCGCGACCCTGGCCCGGGCAGGCGAGCCTTTCTTCACCACCAAGCCGGTCGGCCGCGGTACCGGCCTTGGCCTGGCGATGGCGCGGAGCTTCGCCGAGGGCTCGGGCGGGCGGATGACGATCGAGAGCAAGCCGGGCTGCGGCACGCGCATCGCGCTTTGGCTGCCGGCCATGTCGCTGGCCGAGGCAGTGCCCAGCCTGCCGCTGGCGACCGAGGACATCACCATCCCAACCCGCTGCGCCCGGGTGCTGCTGGTGGACGACGAGCCGGTGGTGCGGGAGGTGCTGGCGACCCAGCTTGCCGATGCCGGCTACAAGGTGACCGAAGCGGTGGATGGTGCCGCGGCACTGGCCCTGCTGGCGGGCGGGATGGGCTGTGACGTGCTCGTCTCCGACCTGGCGATGGAGGGGATCGACGGCGTCACCCTGATCCGCGAGGCACGCCGCGTCCGGCCCGGCCTGCCGGCCATCCTGGTCACCGGCTATGCCGGCGACGCGGCAGCGCTGGCGGTGGGGCAGCGGATCGATGGCGGCTTCACCCTGCTGCGCAAGCCGGTGACGGGGGCGCGGCTGGCCGACCAGGTGGCGGCGTTGCTCGGGCGGCGGCAGCGGGGGTGAAGAAAGTTTGGAGAGGGACAGGTATGTCCCCTCCCCAAGCCCCACCCCTCCTTTCCGTGGGTTGGCGCCCCCCCCCCGCGCGGCGGGTGCCAGACTCGGAAAGACAGATGAGGGGTCCGGGGAGACTACCTCCTCCCCGGCCTTTTCTGATCTAGCGCCGCAGCCCGAGCGTGACCTCCCGGTGCCAGATATACAGCCCGCTGGCGACCAGCACGGCGATCCCGGCCACGTCCCATCCATCCGGCAGCTCCGCCCAGACCAGCACGCCCAGAGTCGTGGTCCAGAGGATCGCGGAATACTCGAAGGGTGCCAGCAGCGTCGCCTCGCCGCGCCGGTAGCCCTCGGTCATCATCACCTGCGCCGCGGCCGAGATCACCCCGATGGCGACAAGCAGCGCCCATTGGCCGGGGCTCGGCCAGGTCCAGCCGGGCAGGCTGGCGAGGCCCGACAGGATCGCCGCCCCCAGCGCGAACCAGACCACGATGGCGACGTTGCCCTCCCCCGCATCGCCCATGCGGCGGATGGTGATCATCGCCAGGGCCCAGGCCAGGGCGCCGGCCAGCACCGCGCCGAGGCCGCCGAGATGTGCGCCCGCGGCGCCCCCCGGCAGGGTCATCAGCAGCACCCCGCCGAAGCCGGCCAGCACCGCGGCGCCGCGGCGCGGGCCGACCCGTTCGCCCAGCAAGGGAATCGACAGCAGGGTCAGGAACAGCGGCATGGTGAAGCCGAGCGCCGTGACGGTGGCCAGCGGCAGCACCGTCAGCCCGTAGAAGGTGCCGACCATGCCGCCCAGCCCGGCCACCAGCCGCATCGCGTGCAGCCCGGGATGCCGGGTGCGCAGCGCCGCCGGGCCGCCGGCCCGCCAGAGCAGCGGCAGCAGCACCAGGACGGCGAAGGCGTTGCGGCAGAGCACCACCTGGGCCAGCGGCACCTGCCCGCCCAACGCCTTCACGCAGGCCCCGGCGAGGGAGAACAGGCAGGCCGCGCCGAGGATCATCAGCACCGCCCGGCGACGGGACGCGGCGGTCTTCGCCGCCCCGGTGAGGGTGGCGGCGGGGGCTTCGGGCATTCTCGGTCCATGGACGGCGTTGGGGGCGGAGGTTAGGGTCCCCGCCGCATGAAAGCCAGACCAGCGAAGGCGCCGCCGATCCCGGCGCATCCCGGCGTGACGGTGCTGGAGGACGAGGTCGTCTGGGACGGCCGCTTCCCGCTGCAGCGCGTCCGCTTCACCTATACCCGCTTCGACGGCAGCCGATCCGGCGAGCTGGTCTGGGAGCTGTGGCGCCGGCATGCCGGCGTCGCCGTGCTGCCCTACGACCCGGTCGCCGACTCCGTCGCGCTGATCGAGCAATTCCGCCTGCCGGCGCTCGCCGCCGGGCTCGACCCGATCATGGTCGAATGCCCGGCCGGGCTGCGCGAGATCGGCGAGGCGCCGGAGGCGGTGGCGGTGCGCGAGACGCTGGAGGAGACCGGGCTCAGCCCCGACCGCTTCGAGCTGATCTGCCGGACCATGCTGATGCAGGGCGGCTGCGACGAGACGATGCACTACTACGCCGCCCGGGTCCGCCTGCCCGAGGCCGGAACGGGCGGCGAGCACGGGCTGCTGGACGAGCACGAGAACACCAGGGTGTTGATCGTGCCGGCCGAGGAGGCCTTCGCCATGCTCGACGCGAACCGGATCATGAACACGACCGCGATGGTGTGCCTCTGGTGGCTGCGGCATCACCGGGCGCGGCTGCGACAGGAATGGGCGTGATGCCGACGGAACTGCTCTACCGGGACGATGCCTACACGCGCGAGGCGACGGCGACCGTGCTGGCCGCCGGCCCCGACGGCGTGCTGCTGGACCGCACGCCCTTCTACGCCCAGGCCGGCGGCCAGCCGGGCGATACCGGCTGGCTGCGCTGGGAAGGCGGCGAGATGGCTGTCGCCCGCGCGGTGAAGGGCGAGGCGGACACGGTCCTGCACCTGGCCGCCGAGGGCGCCGCCCTGCCGCCGGTCGGCGCGACGGTGACCGCCGCGCTGGACTGGACGCCGCGCCACCGGCACATGCGGATGCACACCGCGCTGCACCTGCTCTGCAGCCTGATCCCCGGCGCGGGCGTCACCGGCGGGCAGATCGGCGCCGAGCGGTCGCGGCTGGATTTCGACCTCGCCGCGCCGCCGACCAAGGAGTCGCTGACCGAAGGGCTGAACGCCCTCATCGCCGCGGACCATGCGGTGGGCGAGCGCTGGATCAGCGAGGCCGAGCTGGAGGCGAATCCTTCGCTGGTCCGCACCCTCTCGGTGCAGCCGCCGCGCGGCGCCGGGTGGATTCGCCTGGTGCGCATCGGCGCGGCGGAGGCGCCGGTCGACCTGCAGCCCTGCGGCGGCACGCATGTGCGCCGCACGGCGGAGATCGGCCGGGTCGAGGTGACCAAGCTCGAGAACAAGGGCAAGCAGAACCGGCGCGTGTACCTTGTGATCGCGGACGGTCCGCCAGGGCCGGGAGCGTGAATCGCATGGTCAACAACACGGCTGGCGGGGGAGTGAGCGGCATGCAGGATCTGGTCAGCACGGAATGGCTCGCGGGTGAGTTGGGCAAGCCCGACCTGATGGTCTTCGACGCGACGAAGTTCCTCCCCAACGAGAACCAGGACGGCAAGGCCAACTTCGCCGCGGCGCATGTCCCGGGCGCCGGCTATTTCGACATCGACGTGGTGGCCGACCCCGACAGTGCCCTGCCGCACATGATCCCGACCGCGGCGCGGTTCGAGACGCTGATGGGCGCGATGGGCGTATCGAACGCGACGCGCGTGGTCTTCTACGACCAGAAGGGCCTGGCCTCCGCGGCGCGCGGCTGGTGGCTGATGCGGCTGTTCGGGCACCATCATGCGGCCGTGCTCGACGGCGGCTTCCCGAAATGGGTCAAGGAGGGCCGCGCGACGGAAGCCGGGCCGCCCGCGACGCCGGCGCCCGCCCGCTTCGTCGCCGACTTCGAGGCGGAGCGGGTCCGCGGCATCGGCGACGTGAAGCGGATCGTCCGGCAGGGCGGCGGCGGCGCGCTGATCCTCGACGCAAGGGCCCGCGGCCGCTTCGACGGCACCGCGCCGGAACCCCGCCCCGGCCTGCCCTCCGGCCACATGCCGGGCGCGGCCAGCGTGCCGTTCAACGTGTTGCTGAACGCCGACCAGACCATGAAGGACAAGGCGGCGCTGCATGCCATCTTCGCCGCGGCCGGGGTGGATGCGGAACGCCCCGTCGTCACCTCCTGCGGCACCGGGGTCACCGCCTGCATCCTGGCGCTCGGCCTGCTGCAGGCGGGCTTCCCGGAGCCGGCCGTGTATGATGGGTCCTGGACCGAATGGGCCTCGCGGCCCGAGACCCCGAAGGTGAACAGCTGATGCCGGAAGATCACTCCCGCGCGCCGTCGCGCGACGCTGCCCCGAAGACCCGCAGCTACGGCTTCTCCACCCGGATGAGCCATGCCGGCCGCGCCGGCACGCATGTGCATGGCTTCGTCAATCCCGGCGTGCACCGCGGCTCCACCGTGCTCTTCCCGAATTCCGCGGCGCGGCGCGACGGCGCGAAGCACCGGTTCGAGCAGTTCATGACCTACGGCACGCAGGGTGGCCCGACCCACTACGCGCTGGAGGACGTGATCGCCGAGATCGAGGGCGGCAGCCGCGCGATGATCCTCGGCACCGGCCTCGCCGCCGTCGCCGTGCCGCTGCTGGCCTGGCTGAAATCCGGCGACCATTGCCTGATGCCCGACAGCGTCTACGGCCCGGCGCGCAACCTGTGCGAGGGCCTGCTGAAGGGCTGGGGCGTCGAGACCACCTACTACGACCCGACCGTGGACGAGGCCGGCATGGCCGCGCTGATCCGCCCCAACACCCGCGTCGTCTACACCGAGAGCCCCGGCAGCCACACCTTCGAGGTGCAGGACATCCCCGCCATCGCCCGCGCCGCGCATGCCCGCGGGGCGAAGGTCATGATGGACAATACCTGGGGCATCCATCACTTCATGCCCTTCACGCATGGCGTCGACGTCTCGATCCAGGCGCTGACCAAGTATGTCGGCGGGCATTCCGACGTGCTGCTCGGCAGCGTCACGGTGAATTCCGAGGAGGACTGGAAGGTGCTGCGCGGCGCCGGCTCGCAGCTCGGCCAGTATGCCTCGCCGGATGATTGCTGGCTGGCGCTGCGTGGGGTGCGGACCATGAATGTCCGGCTCAAGCGGCAGGAGGCCAGCGGGATCGAGGTGGCGCGCTGGCTCAGCGGCCGGCCCGAGGTATTGCGGGTGATGCACCCGGCGCTGGAGGAGCATCCGCAGCACGCCCTGTGGAAGCGCGACTTCACCGGCGCCTGCAGCCTGTTCGGCCTGGTCTTCCAGCCGCGATACGCGATGGAGGACGTATATCGCTTCATCGACGGCCTGGCGCTGTTCGGCATCGGCGCCAGCTGGGGCGGCTTCGAGAGCCTGGCGATCGCCACCACCGGCAACATCACCCGCAGCGCCGGCACCGGCGATTTCGGCGGCCCCATGGCGCGCATCCATGTCGGGCTGGAGGACCCCGCCGACCTGATCGCCGACCTCGAACAGGGCCTCGCCCGCCTCACAGGCTGAGCCCGAGCCGGCGTTCCGTCACCGGCCTGCCCCATTGCCGGCCGGTGATCTCCTCCTCCAGCACGAAGCCGGCCGCGGCGTACAGCCGGTCCGCCGCCGGCAGGCCCGCCAGGGTCCAGAGATAGACCCGGATGAAGCCGGCGCCGCGGGCATGGTCGAGTGTCTCCGCCAGCAGTCTTCGGCCGAGGCCGCCGCCACGCAGCGCCGCATCCAGGATGAACCAGCGCAGATGCGCGGTGCCGGCTGGCAGCCCCGGCGCCCCGCCATCCAGCGCGATCGAGCCCAGCACCGCACCGTCCGCCGCGAGCACGGCGCGGAACAGGTCGCGGCCGGAGTCGATCCGGGCGAGGAATTCGCCCAATTCGCGCGCCACCCTGGCCTCGAAGACCGCGCCGAAGCCATGGCTGGCGGCATAGTGCCGGGCATGCAGCGCGGCGATGTCGCCGATCGCGCCCGGCACCCATCCCGATGCCAGGCGCCAGGCGCTCATCGCTTCGAGGATCGCCCCTGCTGGTAGCCCTGCTCGTAGGCGCGCTGCTGCGACTGCTTGCTCTGGTCGAAGAGGTAGCCGCCGCCGGCCCCCGCCGCGCCGCCGATCAGCGCGCCGAGCCCGGCATTGCCGGCGATCGCGCCGATGATGGCGCCGCCCGCGGCGCCCGCCGCGCCACCGGTCAGGGTGCGCTGCTGGGTGGAATTCAGGTCGCCGCAGCCGGCCAGGCCGAGCAGCAGCACGACCGGCAGGAGAATGGTCTTGCGCATCATGGGAGCTGCCTCCTTCACCGCTTTGCCGGACGGCCGATCCGCGCCGGCGGGCAGGGCCAGGTCTCCGCCGCGAAGCGCGACAGCCCGTCCACCGCACGCTCCGCGGCATGATGCGGATGCGACTTCGCCCAGGCGACGAAGGCGAGCCGGGCCTGCTCCAGGGTCGGCTCCGGGTTCGGCAGGCAGAACAGCGCCTTCGGTCCGGCCCCGGCATCCGTCATCGAATGGTGGTACTGCCCGGCGCCGACGATGAAGCCGTGGCACCAGTTCAGCGCCGCGGTGTGCATCGGATCGGCGGCCGTGGCGCCGCAGAGCGCGGCCAGGTCGCCGGTACTGCCGCCGCGGAAGGCTTGGTCCGTCACCTGCGCCGAAGCCGGCGCGGCCAGCAGCCCGGCGCCGAGCGCCGTGGCGAGGAGCCTGCGAAACCTCATGCCGTGTCCTCCCTCGGCGCCGCGCGGCGCCGTGCCGGCATGAGACACCGGATGCCGGGCGGGCCGCAACCGATCGCCGATGACGCGATACCGGAACGACCAGGACTATCGAAGCATGACGGCGACGTGGTGCGGCAGGACGATGTCGGCAGCAACGCCCGGTCCGGGAAGATCTGGCCCTGGGACCGCGCATCGGATGGGCTGACCGAGCCGGCGGCGCATGACCCGGCGCGGCGACGCGTCCCGGCCGGCGACGCCGCCCTTCACCCGGGATGCGGAACGCTCCGGCGTGATCGACGTGACCGCGCTGCTGCCGCATGAGGCGGGCGAGCGGGTCTTCCTGTTGGACACCCAGGCGCATCATCGCTGCGGACGCGTCCAACGGCCGGGGCTCGTCGAGGGCGGCCAGATGCCGCCGATGCATGCCGCGGCGAATGGTGACGGGCATTCCTGGGCAGCGGGGGAATTTTACGTTTCCTGAAGCCATGGAGTCGCGTTTTCGGACAAAGGCCGGGGGGACGCCGTCCCCCTGGACCCCCTGCCAAAGGCCGAAAGGCCTCTGGACACCTTGGGTCATGGCGGCGCCCAGCGGCGGTGCCAGGGCTTGCCCTCGAGGAAGCGGATCACGCGCAGCCAGCTGCGCATCTCCTTCTCGGGGAAATCCTCCGGCGGGCGGCGGCGGAAGGGCGCCAGCCAGGCGCTCACCATGGCGGTGACCTGGGCCAGGGCGGCCGGGCGGCGCAGGTAGATCGGCCAGACCGGCAGGGCGGTGAGCATGCCGATGCCGTTCACCGCCATCGCGCCCTCCTGGCCGAGGATGCGCATGGCGCGGCGGGCGGCGCGGCAGATGAAGTACTCGATCCGCCGCAGGGCGGGCGAGGCCTCCCGGTCGGCGCAGGCGCCGACCAGGCGGAGCCAGAGGCCCATATGCGCGAGCCGCCGGAAGTGGCGGCTGACGGTGTCGGGCTTGCCGTATTCCTCCGGCAGGGTGCGCCAGGGCAGGCCGGAGACGGCGACCCGGAACATGCCGTCGATCCGGTGGCGGGCGTCGCGCAGCGGCCGGCCCTCGCCCATGACGACGGTGCGGAGATGGGGCAGGATCCCGGCCCATTCGGCATCGGTCATCGGCGCCCAGGCGCGGCGGGAGGTATAGCGGCGGCCGGGGACGGGAGGCGTGAGGGACATCGGCAAGGCTCCGTGGCCAGCGAAACGACGGAGCAGGATATAGGATAATAATCCCTACAGCAAGAAAATCCCTCGGGCCTCCGTCGGCCGGATCATGCTGTCCTCCCGGTTGAGCGCATGCGTTCAACCGCCCATTGGCGGGGGTCCAGGGGGGCAGCGCCCCCTCGCCTTCCCTACCCGGCCGACGCACACCGCGCGCAGACCCCTTCCACCTCCACCGTCGCCTTGCGCGGCGCGAACCCCGCCGCCCGCGCCGCCCGGGTCAGGGCCAGGGCCACGCCCGGGTCGCTGATCTCGGCGGTGGCGCCGCAGCGGTCGCAGATCAGGAACTGGTGCGGGTGGTCATGCGAGGCGCCGCAATCACAATCCTCCGGGTGGTCCAGCGCGTCGGCGCAGCCGATGAAGGCGTTGAGCCGCTCCACCTTGTGGATCAGCCCCTGTTCCACCAGGAAGTCCAGCGCCCGGTATACGGTCGGCGGCGCCGCCCCGGCCCGGCTGGCCTTCAGCCGGTCGAGCAGCGCATAGGCGCCAACCGGTGCTTCCGCGTCCAGCACCAGCCGCAGCACCTCCCGCCGCAGGGCGGTGAGCTGGGCGCCGCGCCGGGCGCAAAGCGCCGCAGCGCGGTCGAGGCTGGAGGCCGGCGTCGCGGCGGCGGGGGGCATGCATTTCTCCTTCCGGGCCTTCCCCCCATATAAGGGCGCATGAGCGCTGCCACCACGAACCCCGTGATGTCCGACCCCGCCCTCCGCGCCCGGCTGCTGGATGCCATCCGCTTCGACGCGCGCGGCCTGGTGCCCTGCATCGCCCAGCAGCACGACACCGGAGAGGTGCTGATGCTGGCCTGGATGAACCGCGAGGCGGCGGAGGAGACGCTGGCGACCGGCCGGGTCTGCTACTTCTCCCGCAGCCGCGGCGGGCTGTGGCGGAAGGGCGAGACCTCCGGCCAGCAGCAGCGGCTGGTGGACCTCCGGCTGGACTGCGACGGCGACACGCTGCTGGCGCTGGTCGACCAGACCGGCGTCGCCTGCCACACCGGCCGGCGCAACTGCTTCTTTCTGGCGCTGCGCGACGGCGCGCTGGTCGAGATCGCGGAGCCCGAGGTTTCGCCCGAGGAGTTGTACGGCCGATGAGCCACACCGCCCCGCGCGCCGTCGGCGCGACACGCCCCGAGCCGGTCCCGGTCACCGTCCTCACCGGCTTCCTCGGCTCCGGCAAGACCACGCTGCTGAACCGGCTGCTGCGGCACCCGGCGCTGGCCGACACCGCGGTGCTGATCAACGAGTTCGGCGAGATCGGCCTCGACCACCTGCTGGTGGAACGGCTCGACGGCGACACCGTGCTGCTGAACGCGGGATGCCTCTGCTGCACCGTGCGCGGCGACCTCGTGCGCGCGCTGCGTGACCTCGCGGTGCGGATCGAGCAGGGCCACGCGATCCGGCGCGTGGTGGTGGAGACCACCGGGCTGGCCGACCCGGCGCCGATCCTGCAAACGCTGATGAGCGACCCGCTGGTGCTCTACCGCTACCGGCTGGACGGCGTCGTCACGCTGGTCGATGCGGCGACCGGCATGGCCACCCTGGACAGCCAGGTCGAGGCGGTGAAGCAGGCCGCCGTCGCCGACCGGCTGGTGCTGACCAAGACCGACCTGGCGACGCCGGAGCAGGTCTCCGCCTTGTGGTCCCGGCTGCGCGCGCTGAACCCCGGCGCGCCGCTGCTGAATGCGCTGCATGGCGACATCGAGCCCGAGGCCCTGCTGGATTGCGGGCTGTATGACGCGACCCGCAAGCATCCCGATGTGCGCCGCTGGCTGGACGCGGAAGCCTGGGCGCAGGGCCATGACCACCATCACCATCACCATCACCATGACGCCAGCCGGCACGATGCCCGCATCCACAGCTTCTGCCTGACCTTCGACGACCCGCTGCCCTGGGACGGCCTGGCCACCTGGCTCGAGGTCCTGACCATGACCCGCGGCGAGTCGGTGCTGCGGATCAAGGGCATCCTGAACCTGGAGGGCGAGGACCGGCCCGTCGCCATCCATGGCGTGCAGCACCTGTTCCACCCGCCGGTGAAGCTGGCAGCCTGGCCGGAGGGCGACGACCGGCGCTCCCGCCTGGTCTTCATCCTGCGCGACCTCGACCGGGCGACGGTGGAGAAGGGCCTGCGCGCCTTCGCCGAGAGCGCCCGGCAGCAGGCGGCGATCGGCGCCGGCGGATAGGGCGCGGCGCCCTTTGCACCCGGCGCCGCGCCCGCCTATGTGCAGCGCGATGACGACCCCTCCCCTCCGGCTGGACACGCTCTCGGGCGATGCGCTGCGGGCCGCGCTGCCCGGCCTGTCCCGGCTGCGGCTGACGGTCTTCGCCGAATGGCCCTACCTGTACGACGGCGACGCGGCGCATGAGGCGCGCTACCTCGCCGCCTATGCCGCGGACCCGGGGGCGGCGGCGGTGGTGGCCTTCGACGGCGCGACGCCGGTCGGCATGGCGACCTGCCAGCCGATGGCCGGCGCCGGCGGGCCGGTCGCCGCGGCCTTCCGTGCCCGCGGGCTCGATCCCGCGCGGTTCTGCTATTTCGGCGAGAGCGTGCTGCTGCCGGAATACCGCGGCCGCGGCGCGGGGGTCGGGTTCTTCGCGGCGCGGGAGGCGCAGGCCCGCCGGCTCGGCCTCGCCGCCGCCGCCTTCTGCGCCGTGGTGCGAAACCCGAACGACCCGCGCCGGCCGGCCGGCCATGTCCCGCTCGACGGGTTCTGGCGCAATCGCGGCTTCGCCCCCCGGCCCGACCTCTCCTGCGTGTTTTCCTGGAAGGAGATCGGCGACGACCGGGAGACGCCGCATGTGCTGTCCTTCTGGCTGAAGGATCTGGCGTGACCGCGCTTCGCCTCGGCGCCCTCGCCTGGCCGGTGGAGCCGACCGCGAGCCTGGATGGCTTCGCCGCCAGGCTCGACCATTGGCTCGGCCAGGCCGCGGGCCGGGCCGACCTCGTGCTGCTGCCCGAATATGCCTGCGTCGAACTGGGCCCCGCTTTGTCCGGCGGCCACGCCCCGGACGAGGCGGCCGAGCTGCGCGCCATGGTGGAGGCGGCGCCGGCGGTGCTTTCGGCGATGCGCGCGGCGGCCCGGCGGCACGGGCTCTGGCTGCAGCCGGGCAGCCTGCCGATGCGGCTGGGCGAGCAGGTGGTGAACCGGGCGCCGCTGATCGCCCCGGATGGCCGGCTCGCCTTCCAGGACAAGGGGATGATGACCCGCTTCGAGGCGGAGCGCTGGGGCGTCTCGGCCGGGGCCGGGCCGCAGGTCTTCGGCACGCCCTGGGGGCTGCTCGGCATCTCGGTCTGCTACGATTCGGAATTCCCCAAGCATGTCCGCGCCCAGGTCGAGGCCGGCGCCTGGCTGGTGCTGGTGCCGACCTGCACCGACACGCTGCACGGCTTCAACCGGGTGCGCTTCGCCTGCCAGGCGAGGGCGCTGGAGAACCAGTGCTTCGTCGCGGTGGCGCCGACCGTCGGCACCGCCCCCTGGTCGGCCGCGCTGGACACCAATCGCGGCCAGGCCGTGGTCTTCGGCCCGGTGGACCGCGGCTTCCCGGAGGACGGCGTGCTGGCCGCCGGGGCGATGGATGCGCCGGGCTGGACCTTCTGCACGCTCGACCCGGCGCGGATCGAGGCGGTGCGGCGCGACGGCGCGGTGCTCAACCACCGCGACTGGCCGCGGGCGCCGCTGCCGCGGCCCGGTCCGGCGGTTTTCACGTGAGGCGGCGTGGCCCGCAAGGGGGACGCCGTTCCCCACGCGCGCCGGGCCTCGTGCCCTGGGCGATGGGCCGGGGACGCCTGGAACCCGAGGGGTGGGCGTGAAGCTCTATCTCCTCGCCGGCGAGGCCTCGGGCGACGTGCTCGGCGCCCGGCTGATCGCCGCGCTGCGGCGCCGCGCGCCGGGGCTGGAATTCGCCGGGGTGGGCGGCGAGCGCATGGCGAAGCAAGGCGTCGACAGCCTGTTCCCGATGCGGGAACTCTCCCTGATGGGGCTGCTGGAGGTGCTGCCGAACCTGCGCCGCCTCGCCCGGCGGCTGGACCAGGCGGAGGCCGACATCCTGGCCCGCCGCCCCGACCTGCTGGTCACCATCGATGCGCCGAGCTTCACCCTGCGGCTGGCCGAACGGGTCCGCCCCAAGGGCATCCGCGTGGTGCACTACGTCGCCCCGCAGGTCTGGGCCTGGCGGCCCGGCCGGGTACGCGAGATCGCCCGCCGGGTCGACCGCATCCTGGCGCTGCTGCCCTTCGAGGCGCCGTTCTTCGAGGCGGCCGGCATCCCGGTCACCTTCGTCGGCCATCCGGTGCTGGAAAGCGGCGCCGATGCGGGCGACGCGGCGCGCTTCCGCGCGGCGCACGGCTTGGGCCCGGCCGACCGCCCGGTGATCGTCATGCCCGGCAGCCGGCGCGGCGAGATCCGCCGGCTGCTCGGCCCCTTCGGGGAGGCGCTGCGGCTGGCCGCGGGGGCGGTGCCCGGCCTGCGCCCGGTGCTGCCGATCGCCGGGCAGGTCGAGGCCGCGGTGCGCGCGGGCACGGCGGATTGGCCGGTGCGGCCGATCCTGGTCACCGACCTGGCCGACAAGCACGACGCCTATGCCGCGGTGGCGCGATCGGGCGGCGCCGGGCTGATCAAGTCCGGCACCTCCAGCCTGGAGATGGCCGTCGCCGGCATCCCGCATGTCGTCGGCTACAGGGCCAACCCGATCACCGCCGAGATCGTCCGCCGGCTGATCAAGGTGCGCTACGTCTCGCTGGTGAACCTGCTGGCGGAGCGCGAATTGGCGCCTGAGCGACTGCAGCAGGACTGCACCCCGGCGGCGCTGTCGGCGGTGCTGGCGCGGCTGCTGACCGATCCGGCGGCCGGCGCGGCGCAGCGCGAGGGCTTCGCCGCGGTGCGCGCCCTGTTGCGGGCGCCGGAGGGATTGCCGAGCGAGGCGGCGGCGACGGCGGTGCTGGCGGAACTCCGGCCCGCGCCCGGCCTCGCGGCGCCGGCCCTGACCTGAGCGCGGCCCCATGGCACCCCGCGGGTGCGGGCGGCGCCCTCGGCCGGCTCAGGCACCCATCAGGTCACGGCCGCGGGGCCCGGGTGACGGTGGGCGGCGCGAGGTGCGGCGGTGCCAGGCCACCCTGTACCGTCGGCCGGCCCCGGTCACCGGCACCGAAGCCGCCCGGCGTGGCGACGCCCTGGTCGGTGCCCGAACGTCCGGTATCCGGGGCGCGGACGCCTTCGGCCTGCGGGGTGGCGCGCGGCATGTCCGGCGGTGGCGACGCCGCACACCCGGCAAGGCAGAGGGCCGGACCGGCCAGCGTGAGAAGCAGCATCCGACGCATGGGCATCTCCTTCGCGGCAGCGGCGGCCGTCCTCCGACCATAGGCGGCCCACGCATGGCGACGTGCATCCATCGGTATCCAGAATCCGTGATGCCGGCGGATATCGGCCCGGGTGACGGGGCCCGGTGGCGGCCGCGACCGGATGCCGCGGCGGCCGGGAGGTGCCGGCCCCGGTCCCCGCCGGCCGGTCAGCCGGCCGCGATCGCCTTCTCCACCCGCAGCGCCGCGTCCAGCGCCGCCAGCCCGACCGCGCCGCTGGCCTCCACGGTGGCGCCGCCCTCGATGCTGGCGATGAAGGCCGCCTGCTCGGCCTCCAGGCTGTCGTGGTCCTCCCAGGTGGCGCGGTCGATGCCCCAGCCGGGCATGGTCTGCACCGGCTCGGCGCCACCCGGCCGCACGCTTTCGATGCTGCGGGCGAGGAAATCCACCCGCGTCTCGCCGCGCGGGCCGAGCACCCGCAGCCGCCGCTCCAGCGCCACGCTGATCCGGCTCGCGGTCACCGTCGCCGCCACGCCGTTGCCGAAGCGCAGCTGCGCCACGGCGAAATCGGGGTGGTCGGACATCACGCGGCGTCCCACTGCGCGCACCTCGGCCAGCGGCGCGCCGGCCAGCGTCAGCACGAGGTCGAGGTCGTGGATCATCAGGTCCAGCACCACCGAGACATCCAGGCTGCGCGGCCGGAAGGGGGCGACCCTGGTCGCCTCGAAGGCCATCGCCCCCGCCTCGGCCCCGCTGGCCCGCAACGTCCTGATGGCGGCCGAGTAGCGCTCGATGTGGCCGACCTGCAGCACCAGGCCGCGGTCGCCGGCACCGCGGATGATCGCCTCCGCCTGGGCGGTGGTGGCGGCGATCGGCTTCTCGACGAACAGGTGCCGCCCGGCGGCGATCGCCTGCATCGCGTAGGCATGGTGGAAGGCGGTGGGGACGGTGATGATCACCGCGTCGCTGGCCTGGATCAGCCCGCTGGCGCCATGGGCGCGGCTGCGGCATTCAGCGGCCACCGCCGCGGCGCGGGCCGGGTCGCTGTCGTGCACCCCGGACAGCACCCCCTGCGCCGCCAGCTTCAGCGCATGGAAGCGGCCGAAATGCCCGGTGCCGAGAACGCCGATCCTGAGAGCCATGCCGCCGGTCCAATCATCGCGCTGAGGTCGCGCGGTCTAGCGGATCGCCACCGCCGGCTCAAATCCTCCGGCCCGCAGGGATGTCGGCCCGGGCCTCGGTCATGGATCGGGAAGAGTTCGCGATTATGAGAGCAAAGCTTCCAGCCCACACCGAGCCAGGATCCCGACCTTGCACACGCCGATCGCCGAGGACTTCGCCGCCATCCGCGCTCGCCTGCTGGCGATCCGCAATGCCGAGCGCGCCTGGCTGACGCCGCAGCCGTTGCCTGAACCCGCGCCGGCCGCGCCGGGCGATTTCTATGCCTGGTTGATGGGTGGCGGGCTCTGGGCCACCGGCTGAGGCAAGGCCAGGGAGGGAATACCCTCCCATGAGACGCATGTGCCCGGCCCTCCTCCGCTTCTGTCGGTCGGCAGCGGCCGCGCGGCCCGTGCCGGTCCGGGAAGAAGGAAGGAAAAGGTATTGGGGAGGTAGATGCCTTTCCCTCCCCACCCTTATCCGGCCAAGACCCGCTTCCCACGTGCCTCGGCCAGCAACCGCCTGGCCTCCGTCATGGTCTGCATCGATTCGACCCGCGATGCGGGAACTGCGACGCCAGCAGCCTGGCCCAGAAGCGACAGCCTGCATTCGGGCTCGCCACCAGGTTGAGGCAGCCGGGTGGCGGGGCGGGGGAGCAGGCGCGCCTCCAGGCGGCATGGCCGGCCACGTCGTCATGGCTCATCCCGCCGCCATGGACGCGCGGGTCGTAAAGGCAGCGATAGCCGACAGGCGCCGACCCGGCTGCGAGCACCGCCTGCAGCGGGGCGACTTAGTCCGGCCCGTGGGCCTTGCCGGTGGCCCGGACACGCACACATCCCGCGTCCTGTCCAACCGTGCAGACGATTGATTACCCGCTCCCTGCCCCGCCGCACGGGATATGTCCGGCGGGGCAGGATCGCTGGCAAATCATGGTCGCGGCGGGAACGAACCCGCGCGCGACCCGGTTGGCCTCAGACGTTGCCGGTACTCGACCGCCGGGTGACCATGCTCCAGATCGCCAGGACGACGACCGCGCCGACCACGGCGCCGATGAAGCCGGCGCCTTCCCCGGCGCGGTACCAACCCACCGCCTGGCCGAGATAGGTCGCCACGAAGGCACCGACGATGCCGAGCAGGGTGGTGATGATGAAGCCGGAAGGGTCGCGGCCGGGATGGAGGAACTTGGCGACGAGCCCGGCCAGGAAGCCGATGACGATGGTACCGATGATGCCCATGGGGATGCTCCGCTTGCGCGGGCATAAATCCCCGCGCCGCTGCTGGTTGCATGCCGCAACGTCACGGCCGGCCCGCCCGGGTCGCCGAGGCTTGCATCCCCGGCCCCCGGTCGTCACATTCCGGGCCGAATTTCGCAGGGGGAACCGCCCCCGAAGGGTGCCCCGTTCCATGAGCCATACTAAGCCATGATGTTCTTCACGCGCTGGAAGACCCTCGCCATCCTGGCGGTCTGCCTGCTGGGGGCGCTGGTCTGCGTTCCGAACTTCTTCCCGAAATCCTCGCTCCCCGGCTGGGCGCGGCAATTCTCCCTCGGCCTCGACCTGCGCGGCGGCTCCTATTTGCTGCTGGAAGTCGACATGAACGCGGTGGTGCGGGAACGGCTGGAAGGCCTGGCCGACAGCGCCCGCACCCGGCTGCGGCAGCAGAATATCGGCTACGTCAACCTGGCGGCCGAGCCGGCGCAGCGGCGCATCTCGCTGCGGGTGCGCGACCTGGCCCAGGCCCCGGCCGCGGTGGCGCAGCTGCGCGAGCTGGCCAACCAGATCCCCACCGGCATCGGCACCAGCACCCCGGACATCGAGGTGGCGAGCGCCGCCGACGGCACGGTCAGCGCCACCCTCACCGAGGCCGGCCTGCGCGGCAAGGCCGCCAGCGCGGTCGAGCAGTCGATCGAGATCGTCCGCCGCCGGATCGACGAGACCGGCGTGGCCGAGGCGCTGATCGCCCGGCAGGGGCAGAACCGCATCCTGGTGCAGTTGCCCGGCGTCGAGGACCCGGACCGGATCAAGCAGCTGCTGGGCAAGACCGCCCGCATGACCTTCCACCTGCTGGACGAGACCGCGAACCCTGCCGCCGCCACCCCGCCCCCCGGCGTGATGTTCCTGACCGGCGAGGGCCGGGCCGGCCAGCCGCCGGAGCGTTTCGCGGTGCGCCGCCGGGTCGAGGTCGACGGCGCCAACCTGACCGATGCCCGCGCCGGCCAGGACAACCGCAACAACGAATGGGTGGTGAACTTCACCTTCGATTCGATCGGCACCCGCCGCTTCGCCGATGTCACCCGCGCCAATGTCGGCCGGCCCTTCGCCATCGTGCTGGACGACAAGGTGATCACCGCCCCCAACATCCGCGAGCCGATCACCGGCGGCCGCGGCCAGATCAGCGGCAGCTTCAACGCCAAATCGGCCAACGAGCTGTCGGTCCTGCTGCGCGCCGGTGCCCTGCCGGCGCCGCTGACGGTGGTCGAGGAACGTTCGGTCGGGCCGGAGCTGGGGGCGGATGCGATCCGCGCCGGCGTGCTGGCGCTGGCGGCCGGCGCCCTCTTCGTCTTCCTCTACATGGGCCTGGCCTACGGCCTGTTCGGCTGGTTCGCCAACATCGCCCTGCTGGTCAACATCATGCTGATGCTGGCGGCGCTGTCCCTGCTGGAGGCGACGCTGACCCTGCCGGGCATCGCCGGCATCGTGCTGACGCTGGGCACCGCGCTCGACGCCAATATCCTGATCAACGAGCGCATCCGCGAGGAATACAAGAACGGCCGGCCGGCGCTGTCGGCGCTGGAGGCGGGCTTCACCAAGGCCTCCGGCACCATCATGGACAGCAACCTGACCAACCTGATCGCCATGGCCTGCCTCTATGGCTTCGGCAGCGGCACGGTGAAGGGCTTCGCGGTCACGGTCGCCATCGGCACCGTGGTGCAGATGTGGACGGCGACGACCCTGGTCCGGCTCATGGTCTCCTGGTGGTACAAGGCCAAGCGGCCGAAGGAGCTGCCGGTGCTGGAGGACGGGCAAGGCCTGGCCGGCCGGCTCGCCCGGCCGCTGTTCCGGCTGGTGCCGGACGTGACGCATATCCCCTTCATGAAGGGCGCGCGGGTCGGCCTGCTGGTCTCGGCGGTGCTGTCCACCGCCTCGCTGATCGGCGCCTTCTATCCGGGTCTCGAGAAGGGCATCGACTTCAAGGGCGGCATCACCATGGAGGTGCGGACGCCCGAGGCCGCCAACCTCTCGGCGCTGCGCGGCAAGGTCGCCGGGCTCGGCCTCGGCGATGTCGGGCTGCAGGAGTTCGGCGCGCCGGACACGGTCCTGGTCCGCCTGCCGGTGCAGGGCGACGAGGCCGGCACCCAGAAGGCGGTCAACGCGGTGCGCGCCGCGGTCGAGCAGGTGGCGCCCGGCACCCGGGTGCTGCGGGTCGAGGCGGTCGGCAACCGCGTCTCCGACGAGCTCTTCATCGGCGGATTGCTGGCGCTCGGGCTCAGCATGGTGGCGATGCTGCTCTACATCTGGTTCCGTTTCGAATGGCAGTTCGCCATCGCGGCGATCATCACCTTGATCCTCGACACCACCAAGACCGTGGGGTTCATGGTTCTGTTCGGCGTCGAGTTCAACCTGACCACGGTGGCCGCCATCCTCACCGTCATCGGCTTCTCGGCCAACGACAAGGTGGTCGTCTTCGACCGGATGCGGGAGAACCTGCGCAAGTACAAGCAGATGCCGCTGCGCCAGCTGGTCGACCAGTCGATCAACGAGACGCTGAACCGCTCGCTCGGCACCTCGATGACCCTGCTGCTGTCCGCCCTTCCGCTGGCGCTGTTCGGCGGCGACACGCTGTCGGGCTTCGCCTGGGTGATGCTGTTCGGCATCGTGGTCAGCGCCTCCTCCTCGGTCTTCATCGCCGCGCCGATCGTGCTCTACAGCGGGGAGAACCGGCTGCGCCGGGGCGAGCCGACGCCGCCCGCCCCGGCCAAGGCGGGCGCCCCGGTTGGCATCTGAGCCGGCCTTCCGGCCGGGCCGGCGCCGCCTCGGCGCCCTGGCGGGGCTTGCTTTGGCGGCGCCGGCCCTGTCGCGGCCGGCCCGGGCGGCTTCCGCGCCGGTGACCCTGCTGGTCGGCGCCGCCCCCGGCAGCACCGCCGATGCCTGGGCGCGCGGCTTCGCCCCTTTCCTCGAACGGCACCTGCCGCGCACGGCCATCGCGGTGCTCAACCGTCCCGGCGAGCGCGGCCTGGCCGCTGCCCGGGCCGTCGCCGGCGCCCCGCCGGATGGCCGGCTGCTCGCCGCCGTCGCCGTGCCGCAGCTGCTGGCGCGGTCGATCGAGCTTCGCGCCGAGCCCCTGCTCACCCGGCTCGACTTCATGGCCGCCGTGACGGAGGAACCGCTGGTCCTGGTTGGCCTGGCCGGGACGACCGACGACCTGGACGCGCTGCGCGGCCTCGGCCCGCAGGCGGTGCTGGGGACGCCGCCGCATGGCAGCGCGGCACAGCTTGCGGCGGTCGCGCTCGGCCAGGGCCTGCCGCTCGACCTCCTGGCCTTCGCCAGCGCCCCGGCCGCACGCCAGGCGGTGCTGGCGGGCAACGCTGCCTGCGCCCTGCTGCCGCTGCCCGAGGCGATCGCCGCGTTGCGAGACGGGCGGCTGTCCGGCCTGGCGCTGGCGCGGACGCGCCGCAGCGACCTGCTGCCGGAGGTGCCGACCTTCGCCGAACAGGGGATCCCCCTGCAATCTGCCGCCTATCGCGGCTTCGCCGTGCCGGCGGGTACCGGCCAGGCGGCACTCGCCCCCCTGCTGGCGGCGCTGGAGGCGGTGGTGGTGGATCCGGAATTCGTCGACCAGTCCCAGGCCCGGGGCAGCGTGCCGCGCTTCATCGGGCAAAGGGCCTGGGAGCCGATGCTGCGGCGGACACTAGCGGAGCTGGGCGAGCGCTGGGTCCGGGATCCCTGGACCTCCCGGCATGATTGACGCCGCATCCCGGCGGACTGGTCGGCACCGTTCGGGGACCCCTCTCAAAAAAACATCGATTTTGCTATTTCTGGCCTGGAGCGGCTGGCAAAACAGGGTATATCTCAGGGCAACGTTACTGGAATGCAGGCCGTGCACTCCCCGGGCGTATCTCCGGTTGCCGCGCGTGAGGCACAGGGCCCCGCCCTTCCCCACGACGCGATCCAGATCGCCGCGGCGCGGACCGCCCCGGTGCGAAGCGGGTCATTGCTCCGGTCGGTCGGCCGCGAGGCCCTGGGACGGCTGGCGGGCGCCGGCAGGCCGGCAACGGCGGCGAAGTCCGCGAGGCGCAATCTCCTGACCGCACCCGCCTCTTCTCCTGCCGTGCCCGGCCCGGTCGCGGGACACGCCCCCCCTGCGGCCGCGGCGCTGCGCTCGGCCGGCGGACCACCGCAGGGCGATGGCCCCGCCGCCGCGCTGCGCGAAGGCCTGGCCCGCGGCGAGATCGGCGTGCACTACCAGCCGGTGGTGCGGCTATCCGACCGCCGCCCGGTGATGGTGGAGGCGCTGGCCCGCTGGCACCGGCCGAACGCCCCGGTCTCCCCGGAGACATTCGTGCCGCTGGCCGAGAGCGCCGGGCTCGGCCGTCCGCTGTCGGTCAGCGTCGCCGGCACCGCGGCGACTGATATCGGGCGGCTCTGGCCGCGGCTGCGGCTCGGCGTCTCGATCAACCTGCCGCTGGAGCAATTGCTCAAGCCGGATCTGCAATCCTGGCTGCGCCAGGTTCTCGGCCACCGCGGGTTGGGGCCGCGCCAGGTGGCGCTGGAATTGACCGAGACGACGCCGGTGCTGGATGTGACCCAGTTGCACCGTACCCTGTTGCGGCTGCAGCAGGCCGGCTACCGGGTGCTGCTGGATGACGTGGCACTCGGCGACGGCCGGACCCGGCTGCACCGGCTGCCCTTCTCCGGCCTGAAGCTCGACCGCTCGCTGGTGGAGCGGGTGCCCTTCGAGGCGCATATCCGGCAGGAGGTCCGCCGCCTGGCGAAGGCGGCCGAAGCGCGGGGCCAGGCGGTGATCGCCGAGGGCGTGTCGGACCGGCGGATCTGGGGGGCGATCCGCGACCTCGGGGTGCATTATGCCCAGGGCTATGCGGTGGGCCGGCCGCTGCCGGCGGGCGCCCTGCCTGGCTGGTGGGCCGGCTGGCGCGGCGGGCGGATCGAATGGCCGGCAAGCGGCGAGGGGCACCCCGCCGACCCGAAGGCGAGGCCAGGGACGATACGTTCCTCCCCGGCCTTGTCCGCTCAGCCATAGACCGTGCGGTAGAGCGCGATGATCTGCGTCTCATCCGGCACCCGCGGGTTGTTGCCAGGGCTGCCAGAACCCAGCGCCTGCCTCGCCATCAGCGGCAGCAGCCCTTCCCAGGTTTCCAGACTGATCCCGTGGCCACGCGGCGTCGGCACGCCGAGTTCCTGGTTCAGCGCCCGCAATTCCTCCAGCAGCTTCGACCCGGCCACCTGGTCGGCATCCTCGATCGTCGCCACGCCGATGGCGCGGGCCGCTTCGGCATAGCGCGGCAGCGCGTCGTTCAGGCCGAATTCGGTCACCGCCGGCAGCAGCATGGCGTTGGACAGGCCGTGCGGGACATGGAAATGCGCGCCGATCGGCCGCGACATGCCATGTACCAGCGCGACCGAGGAATTGGAGAAGGCCAGCCCCGCCTGCATGGCGCCCAGCATCATCGCCTCCCGCGCCGCGGCGTTCTTCGGCTGGTGGTAGGCGATGCGCAGATGCCGGCCGATCAGCCGCATGGCGGACAGCGCCAGGCTGTCGGCATGCGGGTTGGCGCGCTTCGAGACAAAGGCCTCCAGCGCATGGGTCAGGCTGTCGATGCCGGTATCGGCGGTGGTGCGCTGCGGCACGCTGTAGGTGAGCTCGTAATCGACGATGGCGGCCAGCGGCAGCGCGCCGAGCCCGGCGACCAGCATCTTCTCGTCGGTCTCGGTGTCGGTGATGACGGTGAAGCGCGTCGCCTCGGACCCGGTGCCGGCGGTGGTCGGGATGCAGAGGACCGGCACCGCCCCCTTGTCGGCCTGGGCCGGCACCTTGAAGTCCCGCATCTTCTGGCCGGGCGCGGCAGCGGCGAGGATGGCGATGGCCTTGGCCGTGTCCATCGGGCTGCCGCCGCCGAAGCCGACCAGGCAGTCGTAGTCGCCGGCGCGGAAGGCGGCGACGCCGGCCTCGATCACCGTGTCGGTCGGGTCGGGCACCGTCTCGGCGAAGACGGCCGCATCGATCCCGGCAGCGCGCAGCGGGTCGAGGCACCGGTTCACCGTGCCGGAGGACAGCATCCAGGGGTCGGTGACGACCAGGGGCCGGGACAGGCCGAACAGGCCGAGCACCTCGGCGATCTGGCCGACGCTGCCGCCGCCAATGCGCATCAGGCGCGGCGAGACGATGGTTGCGGTCATGGACGCCCTCCCCGGGTTCAGTCAGGCCAGCATAGGGCCGCGACGGGAAGGCGAAAAGCGAAGCCCAGCCGTGGCGTCGGGGCCGCAGGCGCAGGGAATGTGCGTTTTGAGGCAGCCATCCACCGGTCCAGGTGTTGTATCCTGCATGCCACGCCAGGGAGCACCATTCATGACCGACCTGCCGGCCCGCCGGCGTCGCCTCGCCGTGTCGGACGCCGCCATGCCGGAGCGTGACGCCTTCGATCTGTGGTTGGGCGCCAGCCTGCGTGAGGCTTTCGACCAGGTCACCGCCGAGCCGATCCCGGAGGACCTGCTGCGGATGATCGAGGAAGACCGCGCCGAGCGGGAGCGGCTGCGGCAGAAGCGGCGCGGCGGCTGACGCCGCCGGCCGGATGGAGATGGTGCGGCGGTGAAGTCCGCCGCTCGGGCGTCAGGTCCAGCGGAAGGTCGAGGGCGCGATCTGCTCGGGCGATCGATGTGCCCAGTCGAGTTCCGGGACGCGTGCCTCCATCCGCTTCTGCGCCTCGTTCAGGTGCGCGGCGGCGGCACGGTAGTCCATGGTCAGCACCTCGCCGTTCTCGACCACCTTGCGGCCGTCGACATAGACGGCGCGGACCGCGCGGTCGCCGGCGGCGTAGATCAGCGACCGCAGCGGGTCGCGCGCGGGCCGCATCATGGGGTGGGTGATGTCGACCAGCACGATGTCGGCGCGGCAGCCGGCGGCGAGCCGGCCGATGTCGTCGCGGCCGAGCGCCTTGGCGCCACCCGTCGTCGCCGCCTCGAACAGCTCGGTCGTGGTCAGGCTGCGCGGGTCGGTCGCCTGGGTGCGCGCCAGGTAGGCGGCCAGCCGCATCTCATCCAGCATGTTGTGCGGGTAGGTGTCGGTCCCGAGCCCCATGTTCACCCCGCGCCGCTTGTAGCGGCCGAGATGCTTGAGGGTGATCCCGCGCCGGGCGAAGACGGTCGGGCAATGCGCGACGGTGGTGCCGGTCTCGGCCAGGATGTCGAGGTCGCGCTGGGTGTGCCAGGGCGTCGAGGGATGGTCGTCGAGGAAGATGCCATGGCCGATGATGCTGCGCTCCGACAGCAGGCCCTGCTCGTGCAGCCAGCCGATCGGGGTGAAGCCGTGCCGGCGGGTGATCTCGTGGAACTCGACCACCGCCTGGGCCGCGTGGATCTGCCAGGAGACGCCGCGGCGGCGGGCCTCGTCGCGGCTGTCCTGCAGCAGCTCGGGCGTGCAGGTGTCGATCTGCGCCGGGACGACCATGCCGAAGAGGCGGCCGGATTCGTGCTGCTCGGCGCGCTCGATCAGGGTCATGGCCTCGGCGAAGGCCTTCTCCCCGGCCTTCTCGTCCCAGGCGTATTCCACCACATGGCCGTTCTTCGTGTACCAGCGGGCGGAGCGGAACATCGGTGCGATGCAGACCCGCATGCCGCTCTCGCCCAGCAGGTCGAGCCAGCCGGGATGCGCCATGGACAGGTCGGCCAGGGTGGTCACACCCGAAAGCAGCAGCTCCGACAGCGCGACGCGGACGCAGGACGGCACGGCTTCCGCGTCGGCGCGGAAGATCGGCAGGTATTCGTAGAGCGAGGAGTTGTAGAGCCCGGGCGTGCCGACCTCGTCGGTGAAGCCCTTGTTCATCGGCTCCGACGACGGGTGGGAATGGATGTTGACCAGGCCGGGCATGACCATCAGGCCGGTGCCGGAGATGGTCTCCTCCACCGGCCCGGCATAGTCGCGGCCGGCGAAGACCAGGCGGCCGTCCTCGAAGGCGATGTCGGCATTGGCGACATAGGCATGCTGCTTCGCCTCGGCATCCCAGAGGATGGCGACGTCGGCGTTCTTGATCAGGGTGGTCGGCATCCCGGGCAGGGTCCTTCTGAGGTGTCGGGTCAGCTGCGGTAGTCGGTGCCGCCTTCGATCAGCCGCAGCGCCGCGCGCCAGGCGATGCCGCGGATATGGTCGCCGCCGGGGCGGCGGAATTGCGCCGCGGCGCGCTCGCAGACCTCCTTCGGCGGGAAGACCAGCTCGGCGCCGCCGGCCAGGGCGGCGACCTGGGCCGAGCAGGCGCGCTCCAGGTAATACAGTTCGTCATAGGCATGCGCGGCGGTGCGGCCACAGACCAGGATGCCGTGGTTGCGCAGGATCATCGCATCGTGGCTGCCGAGATCGGCGACCAGGCGGACCCGCTCGTCCTCGTCCAGCGCGATGCCCTCGTAGCCGTGATAGGCGAGGTGCCCGTAGTACTTCATCGCGTGCTGGCTGATCGGCAGCAGCCCCTGCTTCTGGGCGGAAACCGCGATGCCGTCGCGGGTATGGGTGTGGATGACGAACTGCGCGTCGTCGCGTGCCGCATGCACCGCCGAATGGATGACGAAGCCCGCCTTGTTGACCAGCTCGCTGCTGCCGTCCCAGCTCTGCTCGTCCACCGGGTTGCCGTCGATGTCGATCTTGACCAGGTCGCTGGCACGCATCTCGTGGTGCATGACGCCATAGCGGTTGAGCAGGAAATGGTGCTCCGGCCCCGGCACCCGGGCGCTGATATGGGTGAAGATCCAGTCGGTCCATTTGTGGTGGCCGCAGAGCCGATACAGCGCGGCGAGGTCGCAACGGACCTGCCACTCCTCGGCGGAGCAGTTGCGGAGCGCGGCGGGCAAGGCGGCGACGTTCATGGCAGGGATCCCTTTCGGTCGGCGGATGCTCCGCCGGGCCGGGGCACCGCGTCAATCCGCGTTGCGAAGGAAGCCCGGCCGGGCGACGATGCCAGGCATTCCCGCGCCGCAGGAGACCGCCTTGTCCCGCCTTTCCCGCCTGCTTGCCACGGCCGCGCTTGGCGCGTCGCTCGCGGCCACCGCTGCCGCCGAGACCACGCTGAAGGTGGTGCTGATCAACGATCTCGGCAGCCTCGACCCGGTGCAGTCCACTGCCGCCTTCGTCCGCAATCACGGCTTCATGGTCTACGACCAGCTCTTCGCGCTCGACAGCAAGGGCGAGGCGCAGCCGCAGATGGTGGAGCGCTTCGAGCGTTCGGCGGATGGCATGGCCTGGCGCTTCACCCTGCGCGAAGGCCTGGCCTTCCATGATGGCACGCCGGTGCGGGCGACGGATGCCGTCGCCTCCATCCGGCGCTGGGCGCGGCGCGACGTGGTGGGCCGCGCGCTGGCCGCCGCCACCGCAAGCCTGGAGGTGGTGGACGACCGCAGCTTCTCCCTGACCCTGTCCCGCCCCTTCGCCCTGGTGACCGAGGCGCTGGCACGGCCGACCGCGAGCGCGCTGTTCGTGATGCCGGAACGCCTGGCGGCGACGCCGGCGACGACGGCCATCACCGACGCCACGGGATCCGGCCCCTTCGTCTTCCAGCGCGCCGAATGGCGGTCGGGCGACCGCGCCGTCTACCGCAGGAACGCCGCCTACCGGCCGCGCCCGGAGCCGGCGGATGGGCTGGCGGGCGGCAAGGTCGTGAAGATCGACCGGCTGGAATGGATCGCCATGCCGGATGCCTCGACCGCCGCGGCGGCGCTGCAGGCGGGCGAGATCGACTTCATCGAGCAGCCCTCCCCCGACGTGATCCCGCTGCTGGAGCGGAACCGCAATGTGCGGATGTTCGCGCTGAACCCGGCCGGCTTCATGGTCTGGCTGCGGCCGAACCACGCGGTGGCGCCCTTCGACAACCCGAAGGCACGCCGGGCGCTGCTGCACATGGTGAACCAGCAGGAGAACCTGCAGGCCGCCGGCGTGCGGCCCTCCGAGCAGGTGCCGTACTGCCCGGCCTATTTCCTCTGCGGCACCCCGCTGGAGAGCCATGCCGGCGCCGAGGGGCTGCGCGAGGCCGATCCGGCGCGATCGCGCGCGCTGCTGCAGGAAGCCGGATACGACGGCCGCAAGGTGGTCTTCCTGAACGCCACCGACAGCGCGATCAACAATGCCGTCACGCTGACCATGGCGGCGGCGATGCAGCGCGGCGGGCTGACGATGGACGTCCCCGCGATGGACTGGGCGACGGTGACGCAGCGCCGGAACCGGAAGGAACCGCAGGACCAGGGCGGCTGGAACCTCTTCGTCACGGTGGCCAACGTGCTGGACGCGCAGAACCCGCTGACCAACCTCTACCTCGCCAGCCCCTGCGAGGGCGGCCTGGCCGGCTGGCCCTGCGATGCCGAGCTGGAGACGCTGCGGCGGTCGTGGTGGGAGGAGCCGGACACGGCGAAGCGCAAGGCGATCCTGGAAGCGGTGCATGCGCGCGCGTATCAGGTGCTGCCCTACATCAATGCCGGGCAGTTCCGCACGCTCGCGGCGCATCGGGTGAACATCGAGGGGCTGCGGCCGACGACGATCCCGGTCTTCTGGGGGGTGGAGAAGAAGTAGAATAAGGCTGGGGAGAAGGTATTCTCCCCAGACCCCTCATCCATTTCTGTGAATCCGGCACGCGGCGGGCGCGAACTCACAAAAATAGAGGAGGGTCCAGGGAGGATACGTCCTCCCTGGCCTTGCCTACCGCCGCCGCGCCCGCAGCGCCCCGTCCAGCGCCAGCAGCACCACGGTGAAGACGATCAGCAGCACCGCCACCGCCGCCATGCTCGGGTCGAGGTTCTCGTTGATTCCATCCCAGATCTTGCGCGGCAGGGTGAAGACGTTGCGGGACGCGATGAACAGCACCAGCACCAGCTCGTCCCAGCTATGGATGAAGGCGAAGATGGCGCCCGAGGCGATGCCCGGCGCGATGCGCGGCAGGATCACCCAGCGCAGCGTCTGCGACAGGGACGCCCCCATGCCGCGTGCCGCCTGTTCCAGCCGCGGGTCGAAGGCGGCCAGCGCGGTGGAGACGGTGATCACCACATAGGGGATGCCAGTGACGCCATGCGCGAGCGTCACGCCGAGGAAGCGGTCCAGCAGGTCCAGCGTGCCGAACCAGCGGTACAACCCGATGGCATAGACGATGGCCGGGATGATCAGCGGCAGCAGCATCAGCGCGCGGACGAGTTCCGTGCTGCGCCGGCCGATCCGCCAGCAGCCGATGGCGCAGAGCGTGCCGGCGGTGACGGCGATGGCCGTGGAGGCCAGCGCGATCCAGAAGCTCTGGTGGATCGAGGAGAGCCAGGATTCGGACCCCAGCAGATTGGCAAAGTGGCGGAAGCTGATGCCGTCCTGCGGCAGCGAGAGATAGCGCTGATCGGTGACCGAGACCGGGAGGACGATGGTGATCGGCAGCAGGAGATACAGTACGGTCGCCCAGGCGATCGTCCGGGCCAAGGGACCGGCGGGATAGCCGCCCATCATGGCGCCGACCGATCCGACTCTTTGCGCCTCGCGGCGCCCCGACCAGCGGATCGCATCAGTGCCCTCCCCCGAACAACCGCCGCAGGTTCACCACGCGGGAGAACACCGCGAGGGTCGTCAGGATCGCCACCACCACCACCGTCGCCAGCATCGCCCCCATGCCCCAGCGCACCAGGTCGAGGATCTGCAGCTTGATCCATTCGGCGGCCATCAGCGTCTTGCCGCCGCCGAGGATCGCCGGGGTGATGTAGAAGCCGAGCGAGAAGATGAAGACCAGCACGCCGGCGGCGATCAGCCCCGGCGCCGAGAGCGGCAGGAAGACGCGGTGGAAGGCGGTGAGGCGGGACGCACCCAACCCGCGCGCCGCGGCCAGCAGGCGCGGGTCGATCTCCCGCATCGCCGCCAGCATCGGCAGCACGGCATAGGGCACCATGTAGTGCACCATGCCGACGACGATGCCGAATTCGTTCCAGACGAGCGCGAGGGGTTCGTCGATGACGCCGAGCCCCTGCAGCCCCTGGTTCACCAGCCCCTGCCGGCGCAGCAGCGTCACCCAGGCGAAGGCCCGCACCAGCACCGAAATCCACAGCGGCAGCAGCACGCCCATCAGCCACCAGCGCTGCGCCTGGGGTGAGGCCAGCGCGATGACATAGGCCAGGGCATAGCCCAGCAGCAGGGCGATGACGGTGGTGACGGCGCAGATCCGCAGCGTGGTGCCGATTACCCGCTGTACGCCGATGCTGGTGAAAAGCCGCTCGTAATTGCCGAAGCCCGGCGTGGGCTCGGTGACCGAGATCGCCAGCACCTGCAGGATCGGCGCGATGTAGATCACCGACATCAGCAGGAAGGCCGGCAGCAGCAGCGCCCACCAGCCGGCATCGCGCGGCATGGCCCAGTTGGTGCGCGGCACGGCCGCGGCGGGCAATGCCGCCGCGTCAGGCGGCATCGGCATCCTCCAGCACCGGCACGGCGGCATCCGCCGCCCAGCCGAGCCGCACGGCCAGACCCTCGCGCGGCGCGATCGGCGCCCGCCACGCCGGCAGGGCGACGCGGATCTCGCCGAGATCGGCGGTGCGCACCGCAAGGCTGTAGCCGGCGCCAAGATAGGCCCAGGCGGCGATGGTGCCGGCGACCTCGTTCTCGGCGGTCTCCGCCTCGGCCAGCAGGCCGATCTTCTCCGGCCGCAGGGACAGCAGCGCCGGCGTGCCCGTCGCCGGGTGCGCCGCGCCCGCCTGCACCAGCCGCGTCGCGCCGGCCTGCAGCGCCATGCCCTCGGCCCGCACCTCGCGCACCGTGCCGCGCAGGAAATTCGACTTGCCGAGGAAGTCGGCGACGAAGCGGGTGCGCGGGCGCTCGTAGAGCGATTCTGGCGCGCCCATCTGCACCAGGCGGCCGTGGTTCAGGATGGCGACCTGGTCGGAGAGCGACAGCGCCTCCTCCTGGTCATGCGTGACGTTGACGAAGGTGCGGCCGATGCGGCGGTGCAGCGCCTTCAGCTCGTCCTGCAATTCGGCCCGCAGCTTCTTGTCGAGCGCCGAGAGCGGCTCGTCCAGCAGCAGCAGGGCCGGGTCGAAGACCAGCGCGCGGGCCAGCGCCACGCGCTGCTGCTGCCCGCCCGAAAGCTGCGCAGGCCGGCGCTCGGCGAAGGTGGCGAGCTGCACCAGGTCGAGCGTGGCGCGCACCTTCGCGTCGCGGTCGGCGCGGGACAGGCCGCGGACCCGCAGCGGGAAGGCGACGTTCTCCGCCACCGTCATGTGCGGGAACAGCGCATAGCCCTGGAAGACCATGCCGAAGTCGCGCCGTTCCGGCGGCAGCCCGGTGATGTCGGCGCCGTCCAACAGCACCGCGCCGGCGCTGGGCGCGACGAAGCCGGCGATCGCCATCAGGATGGTGGTCTTGCCGCTGCCGGAGGGACCCAGCAGCGTCAGGAACTGCCCGCGATCGACCCGCAGAGAGACGGCATCGACCGCGGTGAAGCTGCCGTAGCGCTTCGACAGGCCGCGCAACTCCAGCGCATGGGCCGCGGCCGGATCCTGGCGCGGCCGATCCACGCTCCGGGGCGGCGCCCCTCCGCGATCGGGCGCGCTCAATCCCGGTAGCCCGGCTGCTCGCGGTCCAGCTTCCGCCGCAGGGCCTGCCAGGGCAGCCAGCCCTTGGTCGGGCCGAGGCTGAACTGGGCGCGCGTCCGTTCGACGGTGCCGCGCGACGGGATGGCCAGCGGCACGCCGCCGGACTGCGCCGCTAGCTGGATGCGGCAGGACTGCTCCAGGTACCACATCCAGTAGAAGGCCTCCGCCACCGTCCGGCCGACCGTCAGCAGCCCGTGGTGGCGCAGGATCATGCAGGGCTTGTCGCCCAGGTCGGCGACGAAGCGCTCGCGCTCCGACATGTTGTCGTCCGCCGCGACGCCCTCGTAGTCGTGGGTGGCGACGCGGCCGTCGAATTCCATCGAGATCTGGTTCAGCGGCAGCAGCCCGCCGAGCTGCGCCGCCACCGCCATGCCGGCGATGGTGTGGGTGTGCATGACGCAGGCCGCATCGGCGCGGCCGCGATGCACCGCCGAATGGATGACGAAGCCGGCCGGGTTGACCGGCCAGGCGGTGGGCTGGGCCGGCGCGCCCTCGGCATCCACCTCGACCAGGCTGCTGGCGGTGATCTCCTCGAACAGCATGCCGTAAGGATTGACCAGGAAGCGGTGCCCCTCTCCCGGCAGCCGGACGGAGAGATGGGTGAAGACCAGGTCGGTCATGCCGTAAAGGGCGACGAGGCGATAGGCGGCGGCGAGGTCCTCGCGCAGCTCCCGCTCCGTCGGCACATGGTCGGGATCGGGGCGGACGGGGGGCGGCGGCAGCGTCATGTCAGTAGCCTCGCGCGGGGTCGAAGAGGTTGGGCAGCGGCTCGCCGCGCTCGAAGCCGGCGATGCTGCGGGCGACGAAGCCGGCGCGCTCCATGCGGGTCGGCAGGCTGGCGACATGCGGCGTGACGATCGCCTTCGGATGCGACCAGAGCGGGTGGCCGGCCGGCAGCGGTTCCGGCTCGAAGACATCCAGCACCGCGCCGCCCAGCCGCCCGCTGTCGAGCGCCGCCAGGATGTCGTCCAGCCGGTGCTGCATCCCCCGCCCGATGCCGACATAGCCGGCGCCCGGCGGCAGCATCGCCAGGGTCTCGGCGCGGACGATGTCGCGCGTCTCCGGCGTCGCCGGCAGCAGGGAGACGAGGATGTCGGTCCGCGCCAGGAAACCGGGCAGCGCAGCGGCGCCGGCGTAGCTTGCCACGCCCGGCACGTCCTTCGGGGTGCGCGACCAGCCGATCACCGGGAAGCCGAGCCCCTGCAGCATCGCGGCACAGCGCGCACCCATGGCGCCGAGCCCCATGATGCCGACGGTGCGCATGTCGGCGCGGTACGGCGCCTCGAAATAATCCCACTCGCCCGCCGCCTGGGCGATCGCCATCCGCCGCGCATCCTTCAGCAGGGACAGCGCCGCCCAGCAGCAGAACTCGCCCATCCGCTGCGTCGCCTCGGGGATCGCCATGCGCACGATCGGCACGCCGGGCGGCAGTTGCGTGTCCAGCAATATGCCGTCCACCCCGGCGCCCGAGCCGAAGATCGCCCGCAGCCGCGGCATGGCGGCGAGCCCGCCCGGCTCCGGGTCCCAGACCAGGGCGTAGTCGACCGCGTCGCGCCGGCGCAGCGCGGTGTCCCAGTCCACCAATTCCAGGCCGGGATCGAGGGTGGCGAAGCACTCCCGCCACTCGACCAAGGCCTGCGCCCCGCCCGACTTCACGACCATCACGCGGCGATTGCTCATCGGCACCTCATGCCGCCCACCAAGCAGGAAGTGGGCCAATGGAGAGGCAGCAAGGCCAGGGCGGAGGTATCCTCCCTGGACCCTCCTCTATGTCTTCGAGTCTGGCACCGGCCGCGCGGCCAGCTCCGACACACAGAAAGGAATGGAACGGTTGGACACATGCGTCCAACGGGAGGCAGCACTCTTTCCGCCGCGATCCTGCTCTTGCACGTCGTTCAACCGGTGACCGCGTCCAGGAATTCCTGGTTCACCGCTTGGTAGTTCTCGCCCCACCAGGCGCCGTCGATCACCACCTGGCGCTTCTCGTTCTCGGGGTCGGTCGGATTGAAGCGCTTCAGCTCGGCCGGCACGATGGCCGCCGCGCGGGGGTTGGTCGGGCCGTTGCCGAGCAGGCCCAGCAGCCCGACCCGCGGCTCCGGCTTGGCCAGCATACTGGCCAGCAGGCGCTGCGCCAGCTCGCCCCCCGGATTGCCCTTCGGCATGACGAAGATGCCCGGCTGCAGCACGCCCTGGTTCCAGATGAACTTCAGGCGGCCGTTGCTCTCCTTCTCCAGCACCGAGGCGCGGGTGTGCCAGATCTGGCCCATCACCGCCTCCCCCGTGCGCATCAGCTGCTCGCTCTCCGAGCCATTGGTCCAGAAGACCAGGTTCCGGCGCAGGTCCAGCACCCGCCTGATGCCGGCCCGCATGTCGATGGGATAGAGCGCGCCCGGCGCCGTGCCCATCGACATCATCGCCGCTTCCAGCACGCAGGTGGCGTCGCGCCGCAGCAGCCGCGTGCCGGGGAACCGCCTGGTGTCCCAGAAATCCGCCCAGGAGGTCGGCGGCGTCGGGAATTTCGCGCTGTCGTAGACCAGCACCGAGCTGAAGGAATAGGGCGCCGCGCCGTAATCGAGCGCGAAGCCCGGCCCGATCACGTTGCTCCGGTCGACGATCGAGTAGTCCACCTTGGTCGCCAGGCCGAGCTTGCCGAGCAGGTTGGCGCCGCTGGCGGAACTGTCGCAGAGGTCCCAGGTGACCCGGCCGCTTTCCACCATGCTGCGGATCCGGCCGGTCGACGGCCCGGTGCTGTCCTGCAGCACCTTCACCCCCGGCGTCTCGGCGGCGAAGGGCGCGCCGTAGAAATTGCCGAAGCCCTGGTTGGCGAGCCCGCCCCAATTGACCATGACCAATTGCTTCTCGGCCTGGGCCAGCGCGTCCGCGGCGCCGCCCATCGCCCCGAGCGCGGCGAAGGCCTGCAGCAGCCCGCGGCGGGAGATCCGGCCACGGGCATGCTGTTGCAGCGCGAGCGCGACGCAATCCTGGTGGAATGTCTGCATGGGTCCCCTCTTGCGGTTGTCGGCCGCCGGCGTGAACCTCTCCCTGCCCGCATCAAAGCGCATCCCCGGCCCGATGGGAAATCCCCCCGCATGACGCATCCGCTGCTCGCCCCCGGGTTCAAGGACCGTCCCTGGTGGTGGGAGGCCGCCGAGCCGCCGCAGCGCGACGCCACTTTGCCCGACCGCGCCCCGGTGGTGGTGGTGGGCGGCGGCTATGCCGGGCTGTCGTCCGCGCTGACCCTGCAGCGGCTGGGCCAGCAGGCGGTGGTGCTGGATGCGGAACGCATCGGCTGGGGCGCCTCCTCGCGCAATGGCGGGATGGTCTCGGGCGGGCTGAAGGTGGCGGGTGCCGGGCTGGAAAAGGCCTTCGGCGCGGAACAGGCCAGGGCCATCACCGCCACCGCCGCGGCCAGCCTGCCCTTCATCGAGGAGACGATCGCGCGGGAGGGCATCGAGGCCGACTATGTCCGCTGCGGGCGCTTCTCCGCCGCCTGGTCGCGCGGCCATTACGAGGCGATGGCGCGGCGCGCCGACAGCTTGGCCGAGATCACCGGCCTGCCCACCAGCATGCTGCCGCGCGAACGCCAGCACGAGGCGCTGGGCAGCGACCACTACCATGGCGGCATGCTGGTGGCAGCGACCGGCAGCCTGCATCCCGGCAAGTATGCCCGCGGCCTGGCCGCGGCGGCGGAACGTGCCGGCGCCCGGCTGGTGGACGGCGTGCGGGTGCAGGGCATCCAGGAAGGGCCCGGCGGCTTCCGCATCCGGACCGACCGCGGCGAGATCCTGGCCGATGCGGTGCTGGTCACCACCAACGGCTATTCGCTGGACAAGCGGGGCACCGCCCTGCCCTGGCTGGCCCGCCGGCTGGTGCCCTTGAACAGCTACATCATCGCCACCGAGGAACTGGGCGAGACGGTAATCGACCGGCTCTTCCCCGGCCGCCGCATGGTCTCCGACAGCAAGCGGGTGCTGAACTATTTCCGTCCCAGCCCGGACGGCAAGCGGGTGCTCTGGGGCGGCCGCGCCAGCTTCCGCGCGGCGACGGCCGAGCAGACCGCGCCGGCGCTGCATGCCTACATGACCGCCTGCTTCCCCGAGCTGAAGGCGACCAAGCTCACCCATGCCTGGACCGGGCACGTCGCCTTCACCTTCGACCACCTGCCGCATATCGGGGTGGAGCGCGGCATCCACTATGCCGCCGGCTGCCAGGGCAGCGGCGTGGCGATGGCGACCTGGCTGGGGCACAACGTCGCGCTGAAGCTGGCCGGCGCGGCCAACCAGCGCTTCGCGCTGGATGGCCTGCCCTTCCCCACCCGCCCTTTCTATTTCGGCAACCCCAATTGGGTGCTGCCCTTCATCGGCGAGTGGTACAAGCTGCGCGACCGCATCGACCGCATGGCGGCCTAGCGGCCACCCGACGGATCGCTCGGGCGGCGCCGCTATCCGCCGGCCATGCCGCAACACCGCCGCGGTCGAACCTTCGGCGGCCTGGTCACCGCCCGGATGACGTGGCGTGCGCCGCGCCTCATGGCATGCCTCCCCTGCCCCGGTAAGGCCGGCGCCGCGATCCCGCAGGCATGGCTTCCAGATTTACATTCCATTCACCGCTGCACTGCAATGTGGCTTCACCGGACAGCGAGCTTCGCCAACCGGACCCATTGATCGCCTGACCGATTGCGGAATCCACAGGACCGTCAGGGGATTGCCCTGCCGCACTGCCACGGCCGCAGGATCGCGGCCGCCGCCGTGCGGAATGCCGAAGACGACGGAGTCCCCATCCACGTGGCGTTGCTTCGCACCATCGACGACCCGATCGAACCCTGCGCGACCGAAAGGGCCGCCCGGTGAGCGCCGCGGAGTCGGCGGCCCACGTCGCCCCGCCGCGACCCACCGCCGGCCATCGTGGCCGGATCGAGGTGGTGGAATTCGGTGCCCGCTTCCTGCTGGTCAGCGGCTGGGTGACCGGGCCGGAAGGCCTGGCACCGAGCGCCGCCATCTCCCTTGCGCTGCCCGATGGCGTCGCGCATCCGGTCGGCCACTTCCTCCGCCGGCGTGACCTGGCGGAACGCGGCATCGCCACCGAGGCCTGCGGCTTCCTGGTCGACATCCCGCGTCCCGCCGGGCCGGTCGAGGAGTTGACGATCAGCCTGCGCGCCGGGGTGCGGGACCTGCTGGTGCAACCGCTGTCCGGCCTCGCGCCGCGGTCCTTCCGGCCGCGCGGCCACCTCGACCATGTGGCGCCGGACCGCCTGGCCGGCTGGGCTTTCGATCCGGCGCAGTGGCATGGCCCGGACGATGCGGCGACGCTGGAACTGGCGGTGGATGGCGAGACCCGCATCCCGCTGCGGCTCAATGCCGGGCGGCACGACCTGCCCTTCGGCGCCTCGCGCCCGGACCGGCCGCTCGGCTTCGACTACGGCTTGCAGGAGATCGCCCGGCTCATGGCCGCGGCCGGGCTGGACCGCGACCTGCTGCAGGGCGACCACGCCTATGTCCTGCTGGCCGGCGGCGAACGGATCGGCGCGCTGCAGGGCAGCAGCGCCCGGCGCACCCGGCTGCTGCAGCGTGGCAACCGCGCCGCGCCGCCCGTGGCGGCCGCGGCGCCCGTTGCCGAGCAGGCCGGGTATATCGACTGGCATGGCTACAGCAAGGCGCAAGGCGGCTGGTTCTTCGGCGGCTGGCTGCGCGGCGAGGCGCTGCAGGGCGTCGAGACCTGCCAGGCCACGGCCCGCTTCGAGGACGGCACGGTCGAGACGGAGGCGGCGATCAGCGCCTATCCGCGGCAGGACGTCAGCGGCCTCGGCCTCGGCTACATCGCCTTCCTGCCGAGCGAGCAGACCGATCCGGGCCTGCTGCAGGGGCTGCGGGTGACGCTGGACGGGGAGCGCGAGCTCAGCCCCTCGATGGGCGTTGCCCGGCTGCCCGAGGCCGAGCTGGTCGCCCTGGTGCGGATGCTGCTCGGTGCCGCCACCCGCAAGCCGAAGACCGCGCTGCTGAAGGTCCTCGCCCGGCCGGCCTACGAGGGCGAGGACACGCTGGCCAGGCTGCCGGTGCCGCTGCACCTGGAGGTTGACAACGTGCTGGTGGCACCTGGGGCCGGCGCGGTGCTGATGGGCTGGTGGCTCGACCCCAACCGTGCGGTGGCCGCCATCCGGCTGCGCTCGAAGGGAAGGCTATCCGCCCCCCTTGGCGAACGCTGGATCGCCACCGAACGCGCCGATATCCGCGACGCCTTCGCCGACCGCTACAGCCTGGACCATGCGCGGCACGGCTTTCTCGCCTATGTCGAGGCGCCCGAGCTCGATCCCGCCGACATGCATCTGGAGATCGAACTGGCGGAGGGCGGCATAGGCTTCAAGCCGCTCCCCGCGCCCGGCGGCGCCGGGGTCGCGGCGATCCGCCGCCTGCTCGGGGCGGTGCAGCTGGCGCCGGACGAGGTGGTGGACCGCTGCGACCGCGTGCTCGGCCCGCCGGTCGTCGCGCTGAACCGCCAGCGCCTGGCCGCCGCCGGCGCGCCGACCATTGTCGAGGTCGGCACGCTACCGGAGGCGCCGCGCTGCTCGATCATCGTCCCGCTCTATGGCCGCATCGACTACCTGATGTACCAGTGCGCGCTGTTCTCCGAGCACGGCCTGCCGGCGGACGAGCTGGTCTACGTGCTGGACGACCCGCCGCGGCGGCAGGCGCTGATGGATCTCGCCCAGTCGGCGTACCGCCGCTTCGGCATCCCCATGCGGCTGGTGCTGCTGCCGCAGAACCTCGGCTACGCCCCGGCCAACAACGCCGGCCTGGCGCACAGCCGTGGCGAGTATGTCTGCTACCTGAACTCCGATGTCATGCCGCATGAGCCACGCTGGCTCGACCTGCTGACCGGCGCGCTGGACGCCGACCCGGGTCTCGGCATCGCCGGCGCGCTGCTGACCTTCGAGGACGGCACGATCCAGCATGCCGGCATGACCTTCAAGCGGCTGCCGCAGCTGGGCGGCTTCCCCTATGCGATGCATCCCGGCAAGGGCCGCATCCGTTCGCCCTCACGCGGGCTGCAGCCGGCGGAGGCGGTGACCGGCGCCTGCATGGTGCTGCGGCGCGACCTGGCGAACGAGCTCGGCGGCTTCGATGAGGACTATGTCGTCGGCGACTTCGAGGATGCCGATCTCTGCTTCCGCATCCGCGCCCGCGGCCTCGGCTGCGCGGTGCACGAGGATGCGGTGCTCTGGCACCTGGAACGCCAGTCGCAGGGCAGCTCGGGCAATTCCTGGCGGCACAACCTGACCCTGGTGAACGGCTGGAGCTTCGCCCGGCGCTGGGGACACCTGTTCCCCGACGCCGCGCCCGGCGCCGATGCGGTGCTGCGCCTGTCATGACCCGAACGCATTTCGAAGGAGGCGCCGCGATGATCCGCGCAGCCCTGCAAGGCCGTGGCAAGCGCCGCGCCGCGAAAGCACCGCCGCCGCCACCGCCGGCGGAGATCCGCATGTTGCCGGCGCCGGACCGCGCGCCGCTGCGCGTGCTGGTGATGTCGCACATGGACCCGCGCGTCTCCCGCGGCGGGGCGGAGATCGCCGCCTTCCAGCTGTACGAATACCTGAAGGCGCAGCCGGGGGTGACGACCTGGTTCCTCGCCGCGGCGCCGGGCAAGATCGCCGAGCGGCTCGGCGTGCGGCTGATCCAGCCCTTCGGGCCGGACGACTATGCCTATGTCGGGCACGGCTTCGACCACTTCATCCATTCGAACGGCGACCCGGAATTCCCGCCCGAATTCATGACGCTGCTGGCCGACCTCAGGCCCGACGTCGTGCACCTGCACCACTATACGAATTTCGGGATCGAGGTGCTGCTGCAGATCCGTCGCGCCTTGCCGGAGGCGCGGATCATCCTGACGCTGCATGAGTACCTGGCGATCTGCAACCACTTCGGCCAGATGGTGAAGCGGCCGAATTTCGCGCTGTGCGACGGCGCCAGCCCGCGCGCCTGCCATAAGTGCTTCCCCGAGAAGCCCGAGCCCGACTTCTTCCTGCGCGAGCTGTTCATGAAGCGGTTCTTCCGCTTGGTGGACCACTTCGTCTCGCCCAGCCAGTTCCTGATCGACCGCTACGTCGCCTGGGGCCTGCCCGCCGAGCGGCTGACGATGATCGAGAACGGCATGCCGATCCGCACCGGCCCGGCGGCGCCGAACCCCTATCCCAGCATGGCCAACGGCCTGTCGGTCGGCTTCTTCGGGCAGATCTCCGGCCTCAAGGGCATCAACGTCGTGCTCGACGCGGCCGAGCTGCTCCACGAGCAGGGCATCACCGATATCCGCATCGACGTGCACGGCGACCATTCCGGCCAGCCCGAGCCCTTCCGCAAGGAATTCGAGGCGCGGCTGGCCAAGGCGCCGCCGAATTTCTGCTTCCGTGGACCCTACGAGAACCGCCGGGTCGATGCGCTGATGCGCTCGGTCCATGCCGTCCTCGTCCCCTCCATCTGGTGGGAGAACTCGCCCCTGGTGATCCAGGAGGCGCTGCTCAACCGCCGCCCCGTCATCTGCTCCGACATCGGCGGGATGGCCGAGAAGGTGCGGGATGGCCAGGACGGCTTCCACTTCCAGGCTGGCAGCGCCTTCGCGCTCGCCAGCCTGCTCCGCGGCCTCGCCACCGAGCCGCAGCGCCTGCTGGCGCTGCAGCAGACCATGGCGGTGCCGCCAACCATCGCCGAAACCGGCGCTGCCGTCCGAGATCTCTACGATCAGACGTTGCGCGTATCGCGCGCCCTCACGAAGGATATTGCAGCATGACGATTCGTGGCTCGATCGACGAAGTCACCCCGCTCGGCACCTCCGGCTGGGTGCATGACGACCGGGCGGGGGAACCGCTCCTGGTCCAGGCCATGATCAACGGCGCGGTGATCGGCGAGACCATCGCCGATGTCGAGCGGCCGGACTTGGCCGCGGCCGGTCTCGGCGACGGGCGCTGCGGCTTCCACATCGCCTTCGGGGCGGCGATCGACCCGTCGCAGCTCGCCTTCGTCTCGGTGAAGCCGTCGCGCGGCGATGCCGAGTTGCCCCGCACCAACCTGACCGGCTTCGTCGACGCCTTCCGGGCCATGCGCTCGCGCCATCCCGGCGTCGGCTGGACCCGCAGCATCTTCGGCGGGCTCTGGACCGACCGGGTCGATGCAAGGCGGCGGCTGGCAGGCCGGGTGGCGATCGGCGCCGTGGCGCAGGAGGCCGCCGGGCCGCTCGGCCGCTTCATCGAGGCCGGGCATGTGCTGCTGCGCGGCGCCCTCGGCCCGCTGGGGTTGGAGGCCCGGGCCACCGAGGCAGCAGCACGGCTGCCCGCCGGCCCGCTGGCGCCGCGCGGCGACCTCGATTCCGCCGACCTGCTGGCGGCATTGCCGGACCTGCTGTTCGGCGACGCGGCGCTCGCCCTGCTGCGCGGCGCCTTCGACGACAACCCCCTGGTCTGCCGGGTGGAGCTCGCCCGCGGCATCACCGGCTTCGCCCAGCCGAGCACGGCGGAGCCGCTGCCCTCCCCGACCGAATGCGCCGCCGTCATCGTCGGGATCGGCGAGGGCCGGCTGCTGCTCGACATCGTCCGCGACAGCCATGCGCTGCCGGAATTCACCTCGGGCGGTGAATCCCGCTGGCTGACCGGCAGCGCCGCGACGCTGTCGCTGGCGACCACGGCCGCCGCCTCGATCGAGACGGTGACGCTGGGCGCGGCCGACCTGGCGGTGGTGGCGCCGGGCACCGTCTACCGGCTGCGGGTGCCGGAGGGCATGACCGCCCTGGTCGCGCTGGCCTCGCCCAACCGGCAGACGCCGCTGCGCTTCCTGCGCGGCGAGGGCGGCGAGGTGACGCTGCGGCACGCCTCCGGCGCGACGCTCGCGGTCTAGGAGCGGATCGCGGGAGGGCAGGTACGCCCGGACAAGGGACCTGCCCTGGAAACAAAGCGTTGCGGCGGTGCGGTCGTCGATCTCGCACGCAAGCCGCCCTAGCCGACCGGGCGGCGACCGGGCTTTCGCCGGCGCCCCCCGCGCGCCACGTTCCGTCAGCGCCCCGGGCTGCTACACTGGGCCGGCAAGGCCCCGATGCAGCCCCTCATTTGGAAGGCGGAGGTGCGGTCCCGCTGGACCGGACCCCGTTACGCGATGTCGAACAGCACCCCCGCTTTGGCCCCCTCCCCGGTCGTCGTCGCCGGCAATGTCCGCTTCGCCAACGACGCGCCGATCAGCCTGGTCGCCGGCCCCTGCCAGATGGAAAGCCGGGCGCATGCGCTCGAGATGGCGGAGGCCCTGCAGGGCATCGCCGGGCGGCTCGGCATCGGCTTGGTCTTCAAAGCCTCCTACGACAAGGCCAACCGCACCAGCCTGGGCGGCGCGCGGGGCATCGGCATGGCGGGCGCCATGGCAGTGTTCGCCGAGATCAAGCAGCGCTTCGGCCTGCCCGTGCTGACCGACGTGCACGAGCCCGGCCATTGCGCCCCGGCGGCCGAGGTGGTGGATATCCTGCAGATCCCCGCCTTCCTCTGCCGGCAGACCGACCTGCTGGTCGCCGCCGCCGAGACCGGCCGGGTGGTGAACGTCAAGAAGGGCCAGTTCCTGGCGCCCTGGGACATGAAGAACGTGATCGCCAAGGTCACCGGCTCGGGCAACCCGAACGTCCTGGTGACCGAGCGCGGCACGAGCTTCGGCTACAACACCCTGGTCACCGACATGCGCGGCCTGCCGCAGATGGCGGCGATGGGCGCGCCGGTGGTGTTCGACGCGACCCATTCGGTGCAGCAGCCTGGCGGCCTGGGCGGCGCCTCCGGCGGGCAGCGCGAGTTCGTCCCCGTGCTGGCCCGCGCCGCGGTCGCGGTCGGCGTGGCGGGGCTGTTCATCGAGACGCATGAGGCGCCCGAGCGCGCCCCGTCGGACGGCCCCAACATGATTGCCCTGCGCGACTTCCCGGCGCTGATCGAGGACCTGATGGCCTTCGACGTTGTGGCGAAGGCGCGGCGGGTCGTGCTGCCGGCATGAACCCGCTGGTCCTGATCCCGGCCCGGATGGCCTCCACCCGGCTGCCCGGCAAGCCGTTGCTCGACATCCACGGCCTGCCGATGATCGTCCATGTCTGGCAGCGGGCGCGGGAGGCCGATGTCGGCGCCGTCGCCGTCGCCACCGACACCCAGGCCATAGCGGAGGCCATCCGTGACCATGGCGGCACCGCGGTGATGACGGCGGAGCACCACCCCTCCGGGTCCGACCGCATCCACGAGGCGCTCGGGCGACTCGACCCCGAGGGGCGGCACGACATCCTGGTCAATGTCCAGGGCGACCTGCCGACGATCACCCCCGCCGCCATCCGCGCTTCGCTCGGCCCGATGGCGGAGCCCGAGGTGGCGCTGGCGACGCTGATCGCCGAGATCCACGACGATGCCGACCGCACCGCCCCGCAGATCGTCAAATTCGTCGGCACGGCGCTCGGCGGCGGGCGACACCGGGCGCTGTACTTCACCCGTGCCACGGCGCCCTGGGGCGAGGGGCCGCTGTGGCACCATATCGGGCTCTATGCCTGGCGGCGGACCGCGCTGGCGCGCTTCGTGGCACTGCCGCCCTCGCCGCTCGAGCTGCGGGAGAAGCTGGAGCAGCTGCGCGCGCTGGAGGCCGGGATGCGGATCGACGCCATGGAGGTCGAGGAGGTGCCGCTCGGGGTCGATACCCCGGCGGATCTGGAGAAGGCACGCCGGATGCTGGCACCAGGCCGGGAGGTTTCCGCATGAATGCCCCGATCGCCACCGCGGCGCTGCGTCGCGGCCCGGCCGATGCCGCCGCCATCCGCGCCGCTGGCCGGCGGACGCTGGAGGTCGAGCGCGCCGGGCTGGGCGAGTTGCTGGCCGCCATGGACGGGCCGCTGGGCACGAATTTCGTCCGCGCGGTCGAGACCATCCATGCCGCCCGCGGCCGGCTGGTCGTCACCGGCATGGGGAAAAGCGGCCATGTCGGCGCCAAGGTCACCGCGACGCTCGCCTCGACCGGCACGCCCTGCTTCTTCCTGCATCCGGCCGAGGCCAGCCATGGCGACCTCGGCATGGTCAGCTCGGGCGACGTGATCCTGGCGCTGTCCTGGTCGGGCGAGACCGCCGAGCTGCGCGACATCATCCATTATTCGCGCCGGCATCGCGTGCCGCTGGTGGCCATCACCTCGGGCGCCGACAGCGCGCTGGGCCGGGCGGCCGACGTGCCGCTGATCCTGCCGAAGGTGGAGGAGGCCTGCCCGCACGGCCTGGCGCCGACGACCTCGACCACCATCCAGCTTGCGCTGGGCGATGCGATCGCCATGGCGCTGCTGGAGAAGCGCGGCTTCACCCCGGCGCATTTCCACCAGTTCCATCCGGGCGGCAAGCTCGGCGCGCAACTGCTGACGGTGGGCGACCTGATGAAGCGGGCGCCCGACCTGCCGCTGGTGCGGGAGGAGATGGACATGGGCGCGGTCATCGTGGCGATGACCGGGCATAGTCTGGGTTGCGCCATCGTGGTGGACGCGGCGGGCGCGCTGGCCGGGATCATCACCGACGGCGACCTGAGGCGGCACATGGCACCGGACATCATGGCGCGGAAAGCGGCCGAGCTGATGACGCGGAACCCGCACACCACGGTGCCGGAGATGCTGGCGAGCGCGGCGCTGCAGGAGATGAACGAGCGGAAGATCTCGGTGCTGGTGGCGCTGGAGGGGGAGCGGCCGGTGGGGGCGCTGCATGTGCATGCGTTGCTGCAGGCAGGGGTGGCTTGAGGAGGGTCGCGCGGTCAATGGATTGGCGCGTCAGCGCGGGAGCCCAAGCGTCACCTGTCGCGCCACCAGCCGCCGCTCCCGGGGCGGCCGACCGGCCCCGACTTCGACGGTGAAGAGCAAGGGGTGCGGGCCAAGCACCTGAAAATTCCGGTCGGGTGCCGCGGGGTCCAGCAGCGAAGGATAGAGTTGCCTGAGATCGCTGCTGCCGGTCTCGAGGTCCGCCATCAGCAGGACCGGCTGCGACCATGCGAGCAGATCCTTCGAAGTGGCGAGATAGGTGCCCGGGCGCTCCCCGCGGCGCGGCCGGTCCCAGGGCTGGAAGCGCATCGCTAGCACGAAGACCCCTAGCTGAGGCTGCCAGCCTAGGCTGCCCAGGCTGGCGAAGAGCGAGCCCTCACCGATCGGCCGGCAGCGCTCGGCCGCGGCCCCCCTGTGTCAGGACAGTTGCCGCGCGTTTAGGACCGCGGAACGAGGGGGCGCGGGTAGTCGAGAATGGCTCGATACGGACAAGCATACAGGGATCGCATCGTCGCGCGGCTGCTGCCGCCGGAG
>NZ_JBHTDE010000007.1:0-234509 GCF_042666655.1 Dankookia sp. GCM10030260 | reverse complement strand
CTCAGGATATATTCCTACGCGATACTCACCCGTCCGCCACTGACATTGCTGCCCGTGCGACTTGCATGTGTTAAGCATGCCGCCAGCGTTCGCTCTGAGCCAGGATCAAACTCTCAGGTTCATCAGCCCAACAGCGCCCGAAGGCGCCTCAGGCCATGCCCGCGAACTCCACCCAAACCCATCCATTCCATCGCCACCCAGCCATCCCCGCAAAACCACCAGAAAACAGACCCCGCACGACAACACCCACCAGCAAGCCGAAACCCGCCAGCAGCGCCGCCCGCGCATCCCACTCCCCATCCCCGCCACATCGGCAGAAACAATCAAAGCAAGACACGCACAACAGAACCCGCCCCCCAGCCGCCCCACACGCAGGACAACCAAACAGCTACGCTCTCTCAAACGCGCTTCCAAAACCCGATGCAAATTTCAAAGAACATCCACTTGGCCAAAGCCAAGTGGCAAACCGCCTTGCAACAGCCTTTCCTTCCGCCCTTGTGGGGTCGGCAGGAACGCCGCGCTCAGCGATTCGGCCGCCTCATCGGCGGGGCATGGATACTGGCGAAACCGCCAGCAATCGTCAAGCCCCAGCCATGCTGCGGTGGGCCAGTCTCTACGCCTGACAGCCATGGGGGTCAACACCCCTCATGGCAGTTTGCGAAACCTGGATGCGGTTCAGCTATCCACCCGGATGTTGTTGTCGCGGATCACCCGGCCCCAGCGGTCGATCTCCTGCGCCAGGAACTGCCGGCATTCCTCCGGCCCGGTCGCCCTTACGTCGGCGCCCTGCTCCTCGATCCGGCTGCGCACCACCGGGTCGGCCAGCGCCTCCGCCAGCGCCTCCCGCATCCGTGCCAGGATCGGCTCCGGCGTCCCGGCCCGGCCGAGGAAGGCCCACCAGGTCGGCGCCTCGAACCCGGCAAAGCCCTGCTGCGCAAAGCTCTTCACCCCGGGCACGTGCCGCGTCTCCCCGGCCGTGGTCACCCCCAGCGGCCGCAAGGTCCCCGCCTTGATGTGCTGGCTGATGATGACGACGTTCGACATGAACAACGGCACGTTGCCCGCGACCGCGTCCTGCACGGCCGGCCCGCCGCCCCGGTAGGGTACGTGCACCAGGCTGAAGCCGCCCTGCTGCTGCAGCAGCGTGGTCGCGACATGCGCCAGCCCGCCCACTCCAGAACTTGCAAAGCTGATCGTGTCCGGCGCCGCCTTGGCCGCCGCGACCACGTCCTGGAAGCTGCGGTACGGCGTGGACTGGTGCGCCACCAGCGCCAACGGCCCGTCCGCCACCAGGCTCACCGGCGCGAAGGCCTCGAGCGCCTTGTAGGGCAGCCGCATCAGGGTCTGGTTGGTCGCCTCGTTGTCGTAGGCCAGCATCCAGGTGCTGCCATCCGCTGCCGCCCGCGCCGCCTCGATCGCCCCGATCGAGCCCGAGGCGCCGCCGCGGTTGTCGATGATCACCGGCTTGCCCAGCAGCTCGGACAGCTTCGGCTGGAAGATCCGCGCGATGGTGTCGGTCGACCCACCCGGAGGCCAGGGCACGATCAGCCGGATCGACCGGTCCGGCCAGGCCGATTGCGCGCGCAGGACAGCAGGCGAAGCCAGGCCCGCGGCCAGTCCGGCCAACAGGGTACGACGATGCATGGGCGATCCTCGGTTTCGGCCTTGTTGCGGCCCGCTGAAGGTCGCGCGCAAATGGACCCGATCGCATTCCGACTCAAGCCCCGTCAGGCCGCCTCCAGCGCCTCGCCGGTCCGGAAGCTCTCCTCGATATGCCGCGCCAGTGCCTCCGCCACCGGGGTCCCCGGGCCGCGCAGCAGGCCGATGGCGAAGTCGGGCAGCTTCGGCAGCCCTTCCTCCGGCCCCAGCCGCCGCACCCCGTCCGGCAGCGGCACCGGCATCGCCACCGTCACCGCCAGCCCGGCCAGCGCCACCGCGAGGCACCCCGACAGGGAGGCCGAGGTATAGGCCATCCGCCAAGGCATCCCCGCCGCCTCCAGCGCCTCGATCGCCGCGCGCCGCCAGGCGCAGCCACCGCGTGCCAGCGTCATCGGCAGGGGCCGCCGCCGCGCCACATCCTCACTTCCTACCCAGTGCAGCGGGCCGCGCCAGAGCCAACGCGCCCGCCCACCCGGCGGCTCGTTGCCCTCGGACAGCAGGGTCAGGTCCAGCTCGCCCGCCGCCAGCCGGTCGACCAACTCGTTCGACGGCGCGCAGGTCACCTCCACCTGCACCGCCGGATGGCTGGCGGCGTAGCGGGACAGGATGCCGGGCAGCCAGCCCAGCGCGTAATCGTCCGGGGAGCCGAGCCGGACCTGCCCGGCCACCTCCGGCTGGCGGAAGCTCGCCACGATCTCGTCGTTCAGCGCCAGGATGCGGCGCGCCCGTTCCAGCAGCCATTGGCCATGCGCCGTCGGCTCCACGCCACGAGCGCCGCGCAGCAGCAGCGGCTGGCCCAGCGCTTCCTCCAGCCGGCGGATCTGCATGGACACTGCGGATTGGGTCCGCCCCACCGCCTGGGCGGCGCGGGTGAAGCTGCCGCCCTCGGCGATCAGGACGAAGCTGCGCAGCAGGTCGGGGTCGAGGCCGGGGGGCAGTGCAAGCATGGCGCCATATCAAAACTACTGATGGGCGGCGTCAATGCAATTCGTTTTCCTTATTCTGCTCCCCCGCACATCTTTCCCGTCCTGAGGAGCCCATCCTCGGTCGGGAAAAGGAGATCCCACCATGGCGATCCGTAGCACCTTCGCCTTCAGTCCCTTCACGCTGGCCCCCAAGCTGCCCCGTCTCGGCGGCCTGCCTGCCATGTGGCGCGCCCTGCAGACCCGCCGGCAACTGGCCGAGATGGACGACCGCATGCTGCGCGACATCGGCATCAGCCGGGTGGATGCGCTGCAGGAGGCGGACCGGCTGCCCTGGGACCTGACGCCGCGGTAGGGCAGGCAAGCGGCAGGGGGAGGTATTCCCCCTGCACCCTCTCTCTTGTTGTGGGTTTGAGCCTCGCTATTCGAGGGTCGCGTCCAGCGTGATGTCGGCGTTCAGCACGCGGCTGACCGGGCAGGTCGCCTTGGCATCCGCGGCCAGCGACTGGAACTGCTCGGGCGAGGCGCCGGGCACCTTGGCCTTCAGGCTCAGCGCGATCGCGGCGATCTTCCAGCCGGGCCCGTCCTGCTCCATCGTCAGCTTCGCCTCGGTCGCCAGGCTTTCCGGCGTCAGCCCGGCGCCCTGCAGCTTGAAGGCCAGCGCCATGGTGAAGCAGCCGGCATGCGCCGCGGCGATCAGCTCCTCCGGATTGGTCCCCTGGCCATCGCCGAAACGGCTGTTGAAACCGTAGGGCGTCCCCTTCAGCGTGCCGCTCTGGGTGGTCAGCGCCCCCTTGCCGTCCTTGCCGGTGCCCTGCCACGCGGCACTCGCGCTGCGCTTGATGCTGGCCATGATGCGTTCCTTCCAATGCCGGCGCCGGGTCGCCCCCGCGCTCCGCATTGAAAGACCGCATGGGCTGTTCCGGTTGCCTATTCCGCCGCCGGCATCCCCGCGGCCTGGCTCGCCCCCTGGCGGCGGAGGGTCGCCATCTCCGCCCGCAACGTCGCCACCTCGGCCCGCAGGGTGGCGATCTCCTCCCCCACCGGGTCGCAGGGCATGTCGAGCAACCCGTAGCCGGGGCTCGGCGCCGGCGCCGCGCGCCCGATCGACGCCCCGGTCAGGATGCGGTGCTCATGCGGCGGCCGCGCCGGGATGCCGATCACGGTCTCGCCCGCCGGCACCTCGCTCGCCACCACCGCATTGGCGCCGATCCGCGCCCCGTCGCCGATGCGGATCGGGCCCAGCACCTGCGCCCCGGCGCCGATCGCCACCCCGTCGCCGATCGTCGGGTGCCGCTTGCCGCCCGGCCCGGCATGGTTCGCCAGGCTGAGCCCGCCCAGCGTCACCCCGTGGTAGATCAGCACGTCGTCGCCGACCTCCGCCGTCTCGCCGATCACCACGCCCATGCCGTGGTCGATGAACAGCCGCCGGCCGATCCTCGCACCGGGATGGATCTCGATCCCGGTGATGAAGCGGCTGGTGTGCGACACCATCCGCGCCAGCGCCTTGAAGCCGGGGCGGTACAGCGCATGCGCCAGCCGGTGCATCAGCACCGCCTGCAGCCCAGCATAGCAGGTCACCGCCTCCAGCCAGCTGGGCCTGGCCGGGTCGCGTTCGCGGACGGTGCGGGCGAGCTCGATGATCTCCATGGGAAGCGTCCTTAGGCCAGCCAGGGGGGCACGGGCAGCCCCTTCTCGCGCAGGAATTCCGGGTTGAAGAGCTTGCTCTGGTAGCGCGCGCCGCCATCGCAGAGGATGGTCACGATGGTGTGGCCCGGCCCCATCTGCCGCGCCACGGCGATGGCGGCCGCGACGTTGACGCCGGCCGAGCCGCCGACCGAGATCCCCTCGTGCTGCTGCAGGTCGAAAACCTGCTCCAGCGCCACCGGGTCGGTCACCTGCACCGCGTCGTCGATGAAATCCCGGCCATGCACCAGATTCGCCGGCGCCGCGGTGGCCTGGCCGATGCCCTCGGTGATCGAGTTGCCCTCGGCCTTCACCTCGCCGGTCTTGAGCCAGCTGTGGAGCCCGCTGCCCATCGGGTCGGCCAGCACGATGCGGACCTGGGGATTGCGCGCCTTCAGCGCCCGGGCGACGCCGGTCAGCGTGCCGCCGGTGCCGCAGGCGCAGGTGAAGGCATCCACCCGGCCGGCCGTCTGCGCCCAGATCTCCGGTCCGGTCGTCGCCTCATGCACCGCCGCATTGGCCAGGTTGCCGAACTGGTTGGCCCAGATCACCCGCTCGCCCCTCGCGGCCAGCTCCTCGGCGATCGCGCGGGAAAAATTGACGTAGTGCCCGGGGTCGCGCAGCGGCTTGGGATCGACCAGCCGCAGGTCGGCACCGATCATCCGCAGGAAGTCGAGCTTCTCCCGGCTCTGCGTGCGGGGGACCACGATGATCGCCCGGTAGCCGCGCGCATTGGCCATCAGCGTCAGGCCGATGCCGGTATTGCCGGCGGTCCCTTCCACCACGATCCCCGGCTCCCCGGGCGTGAGCTGCCCGCGCCGCTCGGCATCCTCGATGATGCCGAGGCCGGCGCGGTCCTTCACGCTGCCGCCGGGCTGCATGAATTCCGCCTTGCCGAGGATCTCGCAGCCGGTCGCAGCACTTGCGCGGCGCAGACGGATCAGCGGCGTGTTGCCCACGGCGCCGGCGAAGCCGTCCACCACGTGCATCGGAGTCGGGGTGGCGATTGCGGCGCTCATGGGTCCTCCGGGCTTTCCGTGATCTGCGGCTGTTGAGGGCCTGGATTCAAGGGGCTTGCGCGCATTCCTGCCCTGCCCGCATGTCCCTGCATGTGTGTTTCACGCGGGTAACGCTTGACCTGACCCGGTCCGCTACAAGAACATAGCGCGAACACGCCATGACATTCCCTCCCGATTCTCCGCCGAGCCCTCCGCCCGGCCATGCCCTCGACCGCCCCGCCGTCCTGGCGGCGCTGCGCGCGCGCATCGCCCGGCTGGACCGCAGCGGCGCCCGGGCCGCCGCAGGCGACAGCCTGCCCTTGTGCGACGCTACCGACAGCCTGCCCTTGTGCGACGCCATCGACCAGCGCCTGCCCGGCGGCGGCCTGGCCCGCGCCGCGGTGCATGAGGTGCTGGCGGCCGATCCCGGCGCCGCCGCCGGCTTCTGCGGCCTGCTGCTGGCCCGTGCCCGCGGCACCGTCCTGTGGATCGCCGCCGAGCCGGATGCCTGGCCGCCCGGCCTGGCCCGCTTCGGCCTTTCCCCCGCCGACCTGGTGCTGGTGCAGGCGCCGCGGCGGCAGGATGCGCTCTGGGCGATGGAGGAAAGCCTGCGCTGCCCCGGCGTCGCCGGCGCGCTGCTGGCGGTGGACGGGCTGGACCTGACCGCCGCGCGGCGGCTGCAACTGGCGGCCGAGGCGGGCGGCGCCATCGGCCTGCTGCTCTGCCCGGATACCGGGGAAGCGGGTGGCGCGACCGCGGCGCTGACCCGCTGGCGGGTCGGCGCGCTGGCCGGGACCGCCAGTGGGATAGGCAGTGCGCACGACCTGGGCGACCCGCGCTGGAGCCTGGAATTGCTGCGCGGCCGCGGCGCCCGGCCACAGCGCTGGGAGGTGGTCTGGCGGCCTGCCCTGGACCGGCTGGACCTGGACGATGCCGGGGTGGAAGCCGATGAACGGGACGCCGAGGTCGAGACGGTGACGCTGCACGCGAGGCGCCGTGCGCGATGAGACGCCGCGCCTGCGCGCCGCCGCGGCTCCCTGACAGTATCGGCCCCGCGCCGGAGCCCGGGCCGGCCCCGGCACCAAGCCCCGCTTCCCCCCGCCGCATCGCCGCCCTGCACCTCCCCTGGCTGCCCATCGAGCGCCTCTGCCTGACCGGCCCTGCCGCGATCTGGACCACCGAGGCCAGCCGCCGCCACCTCGTCGCCGTCAGCCCGGAAGCTGCCGCCGCCGGCCTGCGTCCCGGCCAAGCCCTGGCCGATGCCCAGGCCATCCTGCCCGAGCTCGCGCTGCACCCGCATGCGCCCGAGGCCGATGCCGCCTGGCTGCGCCGCCTCGCCCATTGGGCGCGCTGCGTCACCCCGCTGCCGGCGCTCGACCCGCCGGACGGGCTGCTGCTGGACGTCACCGGCATCGCCCATCTGCATGGCGGGGAGGAGGCGCTGCGCCGCGCCCTCGTCGCCCGCTTCGCCCGCGCCGGCGTCACCGTGCAGGTGGCCATCGCCGGCACGGCGGATTGCGCCGCGGGCCTGGCGCGCGCCGGCGTCGGGATCGTCGTCCCGCCGGGCGAGGACGCGCCCGCCGTCGCCCCCCTGCCCCTGCAGGCACTGCGCCTGCCGCCGGCCAGCATCGCCGCGCTGCACCGGCTGGGCCTGCGCCGCGTCGGCGACCTGCTGCGGCAGCCGCGCGGGCCGCTGGCGAAGCGCTTCGGCATGGATCTGCTGGCGACGCTCGATGCCGCCACCGGCCTCCGCCCGCGGCCGCTCCGCCCGCTGCGCCCGCCGCCCGACTTCCTGGCCGCGCGCGACCTCCTCGAACCGGTGCTGACGCGGGAAGCGATCGACGCCATCCTCGCCGTGCTGCTGGCCGAGCTTTGCCGGCAGTTGCAGGAGGCCGGCCAGGGCGCGCGGCGTTTCCTGCTGCATGCCTTCCGCGTCGACGGCGTGGTGCAGGCGGCGGCGATCGGCACCGGCCTGCCGGCGCGCGACCCGCGCCACCTCGCCCGGCTGTTCCGCGAGAAGCTGGAAAGGCTGGAACCCGGCTTCGGCTTCGAACGCCTGGCGCTGGAAGCCCGCGCCTGCGCGCCGCTCAGCGCCGTCCAAGCCGCCCTGCCCGGCGAGGGCGGCGCCTCCGCCGACACGCGCCGGCAGACCCTGGCGGAGCTGCTCGACCGCCTCGCCCAGCGCGTCGAGATCTGGCGCCCGGCGCCGCGCGCCAGCCATTGGCCGGAACGCGCCATCTTCCGCGTCGGCCCTTTCGAAAGCGTGCTGCCGCCCGCCGGCTGGCCCGGCAGCGGGCCGCGCCCGGTGCGGCTGCTGCGCCGGCCGGTCCGGCTTTCGGCGGTGGCGCTGCTGCCGGATGCGCCGCCCTCCCTGCTGCGGCTCGGCCGGACGTCGTGGCGGGTGGCGCGGGCGGAAGGGCCGGAACGCATCGCGCCGGAATGGTGGCGGGACCGGCCGGGGCGGCCCTTCCGCGACTACTACCGGGTGGAGCTGGTCACCGGGGCACGGCTCTGGGTCTGCCGCCCGGGCGTCGCGGTGCCGGGGGAGGAAACCCAATGGTGGCTGCATGGGCGGTTCGAGTGACGCAGGGAGGGCTCTGCCCTCCCTGCACCCACCCGCCAAAGGCCGAAAGGCCTCTGGACACCTCGAGTCCGCCGCATGACCGGCGGGTATGCCGAGCTGGCGGCGTTGTCGAATTTCAGCTTTCTCGACGGCGCCTCGCATCCGCACGAACTCGTCGCGGAAGCGAAGGCGCTGGGGCATGCGGCCATCGGCATCGCCGACCACAGCAGTTTCGCGGGTCTGGTGCGCGGCACGGTGGCGGCGGAGCAGGCGGGAATCCAGTTCGTCCCGGGGGCACGCCTGACGCTGACGGATGGGCAGGCCTATCTCGCCTGGCCGGGCGACCGCGCCGCCTATGGCCGCCTCTCGCACCTGCTCTCGACCGGCCGGATGGCGGCGCCGAAGGGCGAATGCCACATCCCGCGCGACGCGCTGCTCGCCGCGGCCGAGGGCATGGTCCTCGCCCTGGTCCCGCCCGACGCACCGGATGACGGCTTCGCCCGGCGCCTGCAGCGCGACGCCGCCGCGCTGCGCCACAGCCTCGCCTTGCCGCTGTTCTGCGCCGCGCGGCACCGCTACCGCGGCGACGACCGCAAGCGGCTGGACCTGCTCGCCGCCATGGCGGGTGCCGCCGGCGCGTCGTTGCTCGCCGCCGGCGCCGCCCGCTACCACCAGGCCGGGCGCCGCCGCCTGGCCGACGTGCTCAGCGCCATCCGGCTCGGCACCACCATCGATGCGCTGGGCTATGCGGCGGAGCGCAATGCCGAGGCGCATCTGAAGCCCGCCGCCGAGATGCGCCGGCTGTTCGCCGGGCACGCGGATGCGGTGGACGCCACGCTGCGCGTCGCCGCCGCCTGCCGCTTCTCGCTCCGCGAACTGGCCTATGAATACCCCGACGAGATCCTCGACCCCGGCCTGACGCCGCAGCAGACCCTGGCCAGGCGCGTGGCGGAGGCCGCCGCGGCGAAATGGCCGGACGGCCCGCCGGGCAAGGTCGCGGCGCAACTGGGCTACGAACTCAATCTGATCGCGCGCATGGGCTACGCGCCCTATTTCCTGACGGTGCACGAGATCGTCCGCTTCGCGGTCGATGCCGGCATCCTCTGCCAGGGCCGCGGCTCGGCGGCGAATTCCGCGGTCTGCTACGTGCTCGGCATCACCTCGGTCGATCCAGCCAAGCACACGCTGCTGTTCGAGCGCTTCATCAGCGAATCGCGCAACGAGCCGCCCGACATCGACGTGGATTTCGAGCATGAGCGGCGCGAGGAGGTGATCCAGCATATCTACCGGCGCTACGGCCGCGACCGCGCCGCCATCGCCGCCACCCTGATCCGCTACCGCGACCGCAGCGCCATCCGCGAGGTCGGCAAGGCCATGGGATTGTCGGAGGACGTGACGGGACGGCTGGCGAAGTCCGTCTGGGGTGCCGGCGCCGCCTCCATCGCCGAGATCGCCGCCGACCAGGGGCTGAAGCCGGAGGAAGACCCGCGGCTGCGCCTGGCCTGCGAGCTGACCGAGGAATTGCTGGATTTTCCGCGGCATCTCGCCACGCATGTCGGCGGCTTCGTCATCACCCGCGGCCGGTTGACCGAGCTCGCCATCGTCACCAGGGCGGCGATGGCCGGCCGCCACACCATCGAATGGGACAAGGACGACATCGAGGCGCTGAAGATCCTCAAGGTCGATGTGCTCGGCCTCGGCATGCTGTCCTGCATCCGCCGCGCCTTCGACCTGGTCGCGCTGCATGGCGGTACGCCGCTGACCCTGCAATCCGTGCCGCAGGACGACCCCGAGACCTATGCCATGCTGCGCCGCGCCGACTCCCTGGGCGTCTTCCAGGTCGAGAGCCGGGCACAGATGAACATGCTGCCGCGCCTGCGGCCCCGGGAGTTCTACGACCTGGTCATCCAGGTGGCGATCGTCCGCCCCGGCCCGATCCAGGGCGACATGGTGCATCCCTACCTGCGGCGGCGAAGCGGCGAGGAAGAACCGCAGTACCCCTCGGAAAAGCTCAGGCCGGTGCTGGAGAAGACCCTCGGCGTGCCGCTGTTCCAGGAGCAGGCGATGCAGATCGCCATCGTCGGCGCCGGCTTCACCCCGGCCCGCGCCGACGAGCTGCGCCGGGCCATGGCGACCTTCCGCCATGTCGGCACCATCTGGCAGTTCCGCCAGGACTTCGTCGCCGGCATGGCGGCGAACGGCATCGCCGAGGATTTCGCCGACCGCTGCTTCCGCCAGATCGAGGGCTTCGGCACCTACGGCTTCCCGGAGTCCCACGCTGCCGCCTTCGCCCAGCTGGTCTATGTCTCCGCCTGGCTGAAGCGCTGGCACCCGGCGGCCTTCGCCTGCGCCCTGCTGAACAGCCAGCCGATGGGCTTCTACGCCCCGGCGCAGATCGTCCGCGACGCACGGGAGCACGGCGTGCGCATCCTGGCCGCCGATGCCCTGGCCAGCGACTGGGACGGCTCGCTGGAACCCGCCCCGGGCAGCACCGGCGGCCTCGCGCTGCGGCTCGGCCTGCGCCAGGTGCAGGGCTTCCCCGAAGCCGCCGCCAAGCGCATCGCCGCCGCCCGGCCGGCACGCTCGCTGGCCGACCTCATCCGCCGCGCTGCCCTCGACCGCGGCGCGGTGGAGCGGCTGGCGGAGGCGGATGCCTTCCGCTCCTTCGGCCTCGACCGCCGCGCCGCACTGTGGGAGGCCGCGGCGGTGGAAGCCCCCGCCCCCCTGCAGGGCGAGCTGTTCGAGCCCGCCGCCAGCCTGCCCGCCGCCACGGCCGGGGAGGAGACGGTGCTGGACTACACCGCCACCGGCCTCACGCTGCGCCACCACCCGCTGGCCCTGCTGCGGCCGGTGCTGGACGCCGAAGCCCTGGCCGATACCCGCGTGCTGAACGCGGCCCGGCGCGGCACCTGGATCCGCCTGCCCGGCCTGGTGCTGGTGCGGCAGCGCCCGGGCAGCGCCAAGGGCGTGGTCTTCTTCACGGTGGAGGACGAATGGGGCGTCGCCAACCTGGTCGTCTACCCCGACCTCGCCCGCGAATTCCGCGCCGCCGTGGTCGCCGCCCGGCTGGTCGTGGCGGAAGGCCGGGTCGAGCGGCTGGATGCCGCGGTGCCGGTCATCCACCTGATCGTACGGCGGCTGCTCGACCGGTCGGAGTTGCTGGCCGGCCTGGCGGCGCTGGACGATCCCAGCACCGGGCCCTGGCGCCGCGCCCTGGCCCGTGCCGACGAGGTGGCGAAGCCCGACCTGCGCGACAACCCGCGGATGAAGCTGCCGCCCAGCCGGGACTTCCACTGAGCGGCAGCGGCTGGCTACCCTGCCGATCGAACCAGGAGACGATCCCGATGGGCTTCCAGCAGGCGATCGCCGTTTGCTTCTCGAAATACGCGGTCTTCGAGGGCCGCGCCCGCCGGTCCGAATACTGGTGGTTCTTCCTCTTCAACATCCTGATGCACGGCGCGACCGGGCTGCTGGACGTCGCCATCTTCGGCGGCGGCAGCGGCGGGTTGCTGAACGGCCTCTACAGCCTGGCGGTCCTGCTGCCGGGCATCGGCGTCGGCGTGCGGCGGCTGCACGACACCGACCACAGCGGCTGGTGGCTGCTGATCTCGCTGGTGCCGCTGGTCGGCTTCATCCTGCTGATCATCTGGCTGGCCCGTCCGGGCGATGCCGGGCCGAACCGCTTCGGGCCGGCCCCCACCGCCACCGGAGCGTGACCCGGACTCGGACGGCAGCATTTGCGAGTAAGTCGCATTTGCGATAAGCATGTCGCCAGGAGGATCCCCGATGGCGACTCATGGACTTCCCACCTGGCCCTGGGCCAATGCCCTGGCCGAAGCCCTGCCGCCGCCCGAGCGCCTGCTGCTGGACGGCATCCGGCTCTGGGCCGCGGCGGCGCGCCGGGGCGAACCGCCGCGGCCCGCGCCCCGCCTGCCCTTCATCACCGAAGGGGCGGAGGCGGCGCTGATCCCGCTGGATGCGCTGATGCGCGCCGCCGGCGACGCGCTGACCGCCGCCTGCCCGCTCTGCCCGCGCGTCGCGCCGGCCGAGGCCAGGCTGCTGCTCGGCTGCGCCCTGACCCAGCGCGGCGCGCGGCGGGAAGCCTTCGCCCTGCTGCTGCAGCACCTGCCGCCCGTGGCGGCGCAGGAGGCTTTGGCCGCCGCCATCCCGCTCGGCATCGCCCTCGCCCGGGCCGGGCTGCTGCTGCGCAACCCGCTGCGCTGAGTTCCAGGCCGGCCGGATTCGTTGCAGACTGCCGCCATGCCCGCCCGGACCTGGCCCTTGCTCGGCCTGCTGCTCATCCTCGCCGCCGCCGCCATCGAGCTCGCCATGGGGCGGGAGCCCTGGTGCCGCTGCGGCACCATCCGGCTCTGGGCCAATGCGGTGAACAGCGCGGAGAATTCGCAGCAGGTCGCCGATTGGTACACGCCCTCCCACGTCGTCCATGGCCTGCTGTTCTACGCGCTGCTGGCACTGGCCCTGCCGCGGGTGCCGCGGGGCCTGCGCGCGCTGATCGCCCTGGCCATCGAAGCGGCCTGGGAGGTCGCCGAGAACAGCAGCTGGGTCATCGAGCGCTACCGCGCCGCGACCATCGCGCTCGACTATTACGGCGACAGCGTCCTCAACTCGGTCAGCGACATGCTGGCGATGCTGCTGGGCTTCTGGCTGGCCTCCCGCCTGCCGGTCTGGCTCTCGGTGCTGCTGGCCCTGGGGCTTGAACTGCTGGCGCTGGCGGTGATCCGGGACAACCTGACGCTCAACGTGCTGATGCTGCTGCATCCGGTGCCGGCGATCCGCGACTGGCAGGCCGGCGGCTGAACCCTATCGCCCCCGCACGCGGCCACCGCACCGCCGCCATGCCGGCCGGCAGATGAGGCCGCAGCACCGCGATCCGTGGCGAAAGCCTGTCGAGCCAGGGTGGCGGCTCAGTCCGGCGCCACCAGGGTGACGATCTCGGTCCCCTCCTCCACGCTGTCGCCGGCGGCGCAGCCGATATGGGCGACCACGCCATCGGCCGGGGCGGTGATGCGCAGCTCGGTCTTCATCGCCTCCAGCACCGCCAGGACCTGGCCGCGCGAGACGCTCTCGCCCTCCTTCACCAGCACCTGCACGACGCGGCCGGGGATGGGCGCGGCAAGCCGCCCCTGGCCGACGGCCTCGCCCTCGGCCGGGACATAGGCGTCGCGCAGGCGGAGGGTCCAGGCACCCTCGGGCAGCACGACCTGGACGGCGTCGCCGTCGCGCAGCATGGGGATGCGGTGGATGGCGCCGTCGAGCGTGACCTGCAGCGCGCCGTCGAGGCGGCGGCCGGCGAGCACCGCGTCGCCGCCGTCCAGCGCGACGCGCCAGCCGGCACCGGCATGGACGAGGCGCAGGCGGTGCAGCGCCTCGCCATCCGCCAGCAGCACGAGCTGCGAGCCGCCGCCCTGCAGCCGCCAGCCGTCATGGCGTTCCCAGGGGTCGGCCGGCATGCCCGCCGCGGGCAGCAGGGCTTCCAGCGCCGCGGCGGCCAGCGCCAGGGCGGGCGCGGGACGGGCCGGCGGTTGCAGGTCGGCGGCGAAGCGGCCGGCGAAGCCGGTGTCCAACTCCGCCGCCCGCATCGCCGGATGCGCCACCAGCCGCTGCAGGAAGCCGAGGTTGCTGGTGATGCCGGCGATCCGGCAAGCGTCGAGCGCCGTGCCGAGCCGCGCCAGCGCCGCGCCGCGGTCGGGCCCCCAGGCGACCAGCTTGGCGATCATCGGGTCGTAGAAGGGCGTGATCGCATCGCCCTCCACCACGCCGCTTTCGATCCGCAGGTCGGGGGCCGGATCCGGCAGGGTGAAGCGGCGCAGCGGGCCGGTGGAGGGGCGGAAATCCTGCGCCGGGTCCTCGGCATAGAGCCGGACCTCGACGCTGTGGCCCTGCGGCGCCGGGGCCTCGCGCAGCGGCAGCGGCTCGCCGGCGGCGATGCGGAGCTGCCATTCCACCAGGTCGAGGCCGGTGATCATTTCCGTCACCGGGTGCTCGACCTGCAGGCGGGTGTTCATCTCCATGAAGAAGGCGTCGTCGCCCTCGACGATGAATTCCACCGTGCCGGCCGAGACATAGCCGACGGCGCGCGCCGCGGCGACGGCGGCGTCATGCAGGCGGGCGCGGAGGGCGGGCGGCAGGTCGGGGGCCGGGGCTTCCTCCAGCACCTTCTGGTGGCGGCGCTGCACGGAACAGTCGCGGGTATGCAGGTGCAGCGTGCTGCCTTGCATGTCGGCGAAGACCTGCACCTCGACATGGCGCGGCTTCTGCAGGTAGCGCTCGAGCAGCACGCGGTCGTCGCCGAAGGCGGCCTTGGCCTCGCGCCGGGCGCCGGCAAGCTGGGCGGCGAAATCCTCGGCGCGCAGCACCGGCCGCATGCCCTTGCCGCCGCCGCCGGCGCTGGCCTTGATGAGGATGGGAAAGCCGATGCGGGCGGCCTGGTCGGCAAGCTGCGCCTCGTCCTGGTTCTCCCCATGGTAGCCGGGGACGATGGGGACGCCGGCCTCCTCCATCAGGCGCTTCGATTCCGCCTTGCTGCCCATGGCGCGGATCGCGGCGGGCGGCGGGCCGATGAAGGCGATGCCGGCCGCGGCGCAGGCTTCGGCGAAGCCGGCATTCTCCGACAGGAAGCCGTAGCCGGGATGGATCGCCTCGGCGCCGCTGGCGCGGGCGGCCTCCAGGATACGGTCGATGCGGAGGTAGCTGTCGGCGGCGCGGGCCGGGCCGATCGGGTATGCCGCATCGGCCAGTGCCACGTGCTGCGCCCTGGCATCGGCCTCGGAGAAGACGGCGACGCTGCGGATGCCCATCCGCCGCGCGGTGCGGATGATGCGGCAGGCGATCTCGCCGCGATTGGCGATGAGGATGGTGCGGAACATGGCCATCACATCCGGAAGACGCCGAAGCGCGTCGGCGCGATCGGCGCATTGGCCGCGGCGGCAAGGCCGAGGCCCAGCACGTCCCGCGTCAGCGCGGGGTCGATGATGCCGTCGTCCCAGAGCCGGGCGGTGGCATAGTAGGGGTCGCCCTGCACCTCGTACTGCGCGCGGATCGGCGCCTTGAAGGCTTCCTCCTCCTCGGCCGGCCAGGTCTTGCCGGCGGCTTCCAGGTTGTCGCGCCGGACGGTGGCCAGCACGCTGGCGGCCTGCTCGCCACCCATGACGGAGATGCGGCTGTTCGGCCAGGTGAAGAGCAGCCGCGGCGAATAGGCGCGGCCGCACATGCCGTAATTGCCCGCCCCGAAGCTGCCACCGATGATGACGGTGAACTTCGGCACGCTGGTGGTGGCGACCGCCGTCACCAGCTTGGCGCCGTCCTTGGCGATGCCGCCGGTCTCGTATTTCCGCCCGACCATGAAGCCGGAAATGTTCTGCAGGAAGACCAGCGGGATGTTGCGCTGGCTGCAGAGCTCGACGAAATGCGCGCCCTTCTGGGCGGATTCGCTGAACAGGATGCCGTTGTTGGCGAGGATGCCGACCGGCCGGCCCCAGATGCGGGCGAAGCCGCAGACCAGGGTCGCGCCGTAACGCGCCTTGAACTCGTCGAGCTCCGAGCCATCGACGATGCGGGCGATCACCTCCCGCACGTCGTAGGGCTGGCGGACATCCTGCGGGACGATGCCGTGCAGCTCGGCCGGGTCGTAGCGCGGCGGCACCGGCACCGTCAGGTCGCTGCCCGGCGGCCGGGTCGGTGCCAGATGACCGACGATGCGGCGCGCCAGGCTCAACGCATGCATGTCGTCCGCGGCGAAATGGTCGGCGACGCCGGACAGCCGAGTGTGCACGTCGGCGCCGCCGAGATCCTCGGCGCTGACGATCTCCCCCGTCGCCGCCTTCACCAGCGGCGGGCCGGCGAGGAAGATGGTGCCCTGGTTGCGGACGATGATCGCCTCGTCGCACATCGCCGGCACATAGGCGCCGCCGGCGGTGCAACTGCCCATGACCACCGCGACCTGCGGGATGCCGAGCGAGGACATGGTCGCCTGGTTGAAGAATATCCGGCCGAAATGGTCGCGGTCCGGGAAGAGCTCATCCTGGTTCGGCAGGTTGGCGCCGCCGCTATCGACCAGATAGAGGCAGGGCAGCCGGTTCTGCTGCGCGACCTCCTGCGCCCGCAGGTGCTTCTTGACGGTGATCGGGTAGTAGGTGCCGCCCTTCACCGTGGCGTCGTTGGCGACGATGACGCATTCGCGGCCGGCGACCCGGCCGATGCCGGTGATCATGCCGCCCGCCGGCACTTCCCCGCCATGCATCCCATGCGCCGCCAGCGGCGAGAGCTCGAGGAAGGGCGTGCCGGGATCGAGCAGCCGCTCCACCCGCTCCCGCGGCAGCAGCTTGCCCCGCGAGAGGTGCCGGGCACGCGAGGCTTCGGACCCACCCAGCGCGGCGGCCGCGGTGCGTTCGGCGAGCTGCGCCAACAGGCCACGCATATGCGCCGCATTGGCGCGGAATTCGGCGCCGCGGGTGTCGAGGGCGGAGGTGAGCGCGCTCATGCGGTTTCCCGGAACAGTTCGCGGCCGATCAGCATGCGGCGGATCTCGCTGGTGCCGGCGCCGATCTCGTACAGCTTGGCGTCGCGCAGCAGGCGGCCGGTCGGGCTGTCGTTGATGTAGCCCATGCCGCCGAGGATCTGGATGGCATCGAGCGCGATCTTCGTCGCCGCCTCGGCCGCGTAGAGGATGGCGCCGGCGGCATCCTTCCGCGTCGTCTGGCCACGGTCGCAGGACCGCGCGACGGCATAGACATAGGCGCGGCAGGCGTTCAGCGCCGTGTACATGTCGGCGACCTTGCCCTGGATGAGCTGGAACTCGCCGATCGCCTGGCCGAACTGGCGGCGTTCGTGGATGTAGGGCACCACCACGTCGAGCGCCGCCTGCATGATGCCGAGCGGCCCGGCCGCGAGCACCGCGCGTTCGTAGTCGAGCCCCGACATCAGCACGCGCACGCCGTCATTGACCTTGCCGAGGACATTCTCCGCCGGCACCTCGCAATCCTCGAAGACCAGCTCCGAGGTCGGGCTGCCGCGCATGCCGAGCTTGTCCAGCTTCTGCGCCGGACGGAAGCCCTTGAAATCCTTCTCGATCAGGAAGGCGGTGATGCCGCGCGGCCCGGCCTCCGGGTCGGTCTTCGCGTAGACCACCAGCGTCTCGGCGTAATGCGCGTTGGTGATCCAGAGCTTGGTGCCGTTCAGCACGTAGCGGTCGCCGCGCCTCTCCGCCCGCAGCTTCATCGAGACGACGTCTGACCCCGCCCCCGGCTCGCTCATCGCCAGGGCGCCGAGATGCTCGCCGGTGATCAGCTTCGGCAGGTAGCGGCGCTTCTGCTCCTCGGTGCCGTTGCGGCTGATCTGGTTGACGCAGAGATTGGAATGCGCACCGTAGGACAGACCGACCGAGGCCGATGCGCGGCTGACCTCCTCCATCGCCACGCAATGCGCGAGATAGCCCATGCTGGCGCCGCCCCATTCCTCGGCGACGGTGATGCCGTGCAGGCCGAGCGCGCCCATCTCCGGCCAAAGGTAGCGGGGGAATTCATCGGTGCGGTCGATCTCGGCGGCGATCGGCGCGACCCGGGCGTCGGCGAAGCCGCGCACGCTGTCGCGCAGCATATCGATCTCCTCGCCGAGGCCGAAATCGAGGCCGGGGATGGTGACGTTGCCGGGCATCAGTCGGTTTCCTGCGTCATGCGCCTGCGGAGTTCGCCCCGCATCACCTTGCCGGTGGCGGTCAGCGGCAGCGCGTCCTGGAAGATGACCTGCCGCGGATAGCTATGCGCGGCGAGGCGGGTTTTCACATGCGCCTGCAATTCGGCGGCCAGCGCAGCGTCGGCGACGACGCCCGGGGCGGCCACGACGATGGCGGTCACCGCTTCGGTCCGCAGCGCATCGGGCAGACCGATGACCGCGGCCATGGCGACGGCCGGGTGGCGCAGCAGGCAATCCTCGATCTCGCCGGGGCCGATGCGGTAGCCGGCTGAGGTGATGACATCGTCGTCACGGCCGACGAAGCGGAACCAGCCGGTCTCGTCCTGGATGCCCTGGTCGCCGGTCAGCATCCAGTCGCCGACGAATTTGGCGGCCGTAGCCTCCGGGCTATTCCAATAGCCGAGGAACATCACCGGATCGGGCCGGCGCACCGCGATGGTGCCGATGGCGCCGGGCGGCAGCGGAATGCCGGCGGCATCCACCACCGCGACGTCATGCCCCGGCACCGCGCGCCCCATCCAGCCGGGCCGCGCCGGCATGATCGTGCCGCAGGAGGAGACGACCAGGTTGCATTCGGTCTGGCCGTAGAATTCATTGATCGTCACGCCGAAGGTGGCGCGGCCCCAGTCCAGCAATTCAGCCCCCAGCGTCTCCCCGCCGCTGCCGATGCTGCGCGGGCGGGCGCCGAGCCCCGCGGCACCCGGCACCGCACGCATCATCTTCAGCGCGGTCGGCGGCAGGAAGGCGTTGCGCACGTCGTGCTTCGCCATCAGGCGCAGGGCGAATTCCGGATCGAATTTCGCCATGCGATGGGCAAGGACGGGCACGCCGTGGTGCAGGCTCGGCAGCAACACATCGAACAGCCCGCCGACCCAGGCCCAGTCCGCCGGCGTCCAGAACAGATCGCCCGGCTGCGGGAACAGGTCCTGCGGCATCTCCACGCCCGGCAGATGGCCAAGCAGCACGCGATGCGCATGCAAGGCGCCCTTCGGCGCACCAGTGGTGCCGGAGGTATAGATGATGATCGCCGGATCATCCGCGGCGGTATCCACCGGCGCGAAGGCGTCGGCAGCCCGCGCCATCTCGTGCCGCAGATCGAGCGCCGCGTCACCGGCACCATCCGTATCCAGCACCAGCCGCAGCGCGGGCAGTGCCGCACGGATGCCGTCGAGCTTCGCCAGCCCGACCGTGTCCGTCACCAGGGCCGCGGCACCGCTGTCCCGCAGCCGGAATTCCAGCGCCTGTTCCTGGAACAGCTGGAACAGCGGCACGGCAATGGCGCCGAGCTTGTAGATGGCGAGATGCGCGATCGCGGCTTCCGGCACCTGTGGCAGCAGCACGCCGACGCGGTCGCCCCGGGCGATGCCATGCGCCCGCAGCACATTCGCCAGCCGGTTGCTTTCCGCCTTCAACGCATCGAAGCTGATCCGGTCCAGCCGTCCGTCGGCATGCAGGTGCAGCAGCGCCGGGCGGCCACTGCCATCCGCCCAGCGGTCGCAGCAATCGACGCCCATGTTGTAGCGGTCCGGGATACGCCACCGGAAGGCGTCGCGGATCGCCTCGTAGCTTGTGCCGCGCGGCAGCATCAGGCCGGCGCCGGGCGGGTGTCGTCGATGATCTTGCCGTCGTTCGGCAGGGTGCCGGGCGGCACCAACTCCACCAGGCCGCGCAGCTTGGTCGCCGATTGCAGCGCGACGCCAAGCTGCGCCAAGAGCGCCTCATCCGCGGTCGCGGCTTCGGCGCGCAGCAGCATGACGTCGCGATCGCCATCGAGCGAGACGACCAGCCGCGCCTTCGCCACCGCCGTCACAGCGCGCAGCACTTCCGCCACCTGTTCCGGCCGGACGAACATGCCGCGCACCTTGGCCGCCTGGTCGGCGCGGCCCATCCAGCCCCTGATGCGGCGATTGGTCCGGCCGCAGGGCGACGGGCCCGGCATGATCGCCGAAAGGTCGCCGGTGGCGAAGCGGATCAGCGGATGGTGCGGGTTCAGCGTGGTGACGACCACCTCCCCCACCTCGCCATCTGGCAGCGGGTCGCCGGTGCCGGGGCGGACGATCTCGAGGATGACGCCCTCGTCGAGGATCATGCCCTCCCGCGCCTCGCTTTCATAGGCGACGAGGCCGAGATCGGCGGTGCCGTAGCTCTGCAGCACGGTCAGGCCGCGATCGGCATACCAGCCACGCAGCGATGGCAGGTAGGCACCACCCGTGACATGTCCGAGCCGCAATGACGAAAGATTCAGGCCGAGTTCGTCGGCCTTCTCCAGGATCGTCTTCAGGAAGTCCGGCGTACCGCTATAGCAGCGTGGGCGAAGCTGCGCCGCGGCGCGGACCTGCATCTCGGTATTGCCGATACCCGCCGGGAAAACTGGGCAGCCGAGGGCGCGGGCACCGCCTTCCAGCATGCTGCCGGCCGGGGTGAAGTGGTAGGAGAAGCAGTTGTGCAGCAACGCGCCGGCGCGCAGCCCGGTCGCGTGCAGGGCGCGGCCATAGCGCCAGTAATCGGCGGTCGCCGCCTCCGGCTCCGCGAGCGGACCGGGGGAGACGAAGACGCGGGCGAGCGCAGCGAAGGGCGTGGCGACCACGCCGCCGAAGGGCGGGTCTTCCGCCTGCTGCGCGATCAGCGCCGACTTGCGGGTGACGGGCAGCGCCGCGAGCGGGACGGCGGCGGGATCGACATCCGCCAGCAGCCGCGCATAGTGCGGCGCCTGCGCCTTGGCATGGGCGATCTGCCGCGGCAGCGCCCGCGCAAGCGCGGCTTCGCGCGCGTCGGCGCTGCGCGTCTCGAGATCGTCGTAATGGGTCAGAGCCACCGCTTCCTCCGCTTGTAGCTCTTCAGGTTGCGGAAGCTCTTCCGCTCGGCACCATGGCCACCGAGGTAGAACTCCTTGACGTCCTCGTTGTTTGCCAGCGCCTCGGCGGTGCCGTCCAGCACCACCTTGCCCTGTTCCATGACATAGCCGTAGGAGGCGACGGAGAGCGCCATGCGGGCATTCTGCTCCACCAGAAGAATGGTGATGCCCAGATCCTCGTTCAGCTTCTTGATGATGCCGAAGACCTCCTTCACCAGCAGCGGGCTGAGGCCCATGGACGGTTCGTCCATCAGGATCAGCTTCGGCCGCGCCATCAAGGCGCGGCCGATCGCCAGCATCTGCTGCTCCCCGCCCGAGAGATAGCCGGCCAGGCCGGTACGCTCCTTCAACCGCGGGAAGTAGTCGTAGACCATCTCGATGTCGCGCTTCACCTCGTTGTCCGAGCGGATGAAGGCGCCGAGGCGGAGATTCTCGAGGCAGGTCATGTCGGAGATGATCCGCCGCCCCTCCATCACCTGGAAGATGCCCCGCCGGACGATCATGTGCGGATCGATGCCGTCGATGCGGTCGCCGCCGAAACGGATCTCGCCGCGGGTGACCTCGCCCTCCTCGGTCTTGAGCAGGCCCGAGATCGCCTTCAGCGTCGTCGACTTGCCGGCCCCGTTGGCGCCGAGCAGGGCAACGATCTGGCCCTGCGGCACCGCAAGCGACAGGCCGCGCAGCACCAGGATGACGTCGTTGTAGACGACCTCGATGTTGTTCACCTCGAGGAGTGGCGCGGTCGCCGTCACCTGCAGTGCTGCGCTCATCGGCCTACCAGCCCAGCCATTCTGCCTTGCGGGGCAGCGTCACCGTCGTCACCGGCTCCAGCTTGATCGTACCGGCGGCGACAAGGTCCTGCACGCCGCCCTGGCTGGTGTCGCCGCTGACGCGCGAGCGGTAGAGCGCAACGCCGAGTTGCCCGCGATGGTCCTCAGCGGTGAAGGTCGAGGGCGAGCAGACACCCTCGAAGCCCTTCGGCACCCAGTCCTTGCGGGCATAGAAGCCCTCGCGGATTCGCTCGCCGGTGACCTGGCCGCCCTTCGCCGCGGCGGACTCCATGGCCTCGACCATCAACATCGCACTGCAGACCCCGGCGACGTAGTGCACCGGGCGATAGGCCGTGCCGGCGGCATCCGACATCCGGCTGATCGCCTGGACATTTGCCATGCCCGGCGCCTGGGCGCCCCAGACGGCCGCGGTGCGCACCGGGAAGACCACGCCGTTCGCCGCGGCGCCGGCCGCCTTCATCGCATTCTCGTCCATCCCCCAGACATTGCCGAGGAACTGCACGTCGACGCCCGCCGTCTGGCAGGCGCGCAGCACCGAGATGTTCGACCCCGCGGTGTTGCCGAGATAGGCGTAATTGGCGCCCTGGTTCTTCAGGGTCAGGCATTGCGCGGTATAGTCGCCCGGCGTCAGCGCGAAGGTGACCGCAGGCAATACCTCAAAGCCCAGTTCCTGCGCCAGCGCCTCACCCGCTGCCTTGGGCGAATTCGGGTAGGGGTGGTTGGCACCCATATGGACGTATTTCGGCTTGCCCGGCTTGCCCTTCGCCTTCCAGTCGTCGGCCGACCATTGCAGCATGGCGCGCAGCGCATCCGAATAGGACGGGCCGTAGAAGAAATTGTACGGCGTCGCCTCCACGCCCTGGCGGCCCGACTTGCCGCCGGCATCGGTCAGCGCGGCGGAGTAGGAGCCGGAGACATAGGGAATCTTGTCGCGGGTGACGAAGCGCACCAGCGCCTCGGTATCCGCGGTGCCCCAGCCCATGACGCCGACGACGCGATCGCGGCTCCAGGACTGGTACTGGCTTACGGCGCGGGGAGCCTGGTAGCCGTAGTCGTTGGCGAGGACGTTCACCGGGCGGCCGGCGACGCCGTTGCGGGTCTTGTTGACCCAGGCGAAGGTGTCGTTGACGCCTTGGGAGAAAGGCGTGCCGACATCGCTGGTGCCACCGGACAGGTCCATCAGGTGACCGAGCGGGATCGGCTGCGCGCCGGCCGCGATCGGCAGCGTGACCGTGGCGGCTGCCGCCCATCCCAGCATGTGCTTGCGCATCGTCATGTCTTGTTTCCTCCCGTGTAGGTCAGTGCGAATAGGGATAGAGCTTCCAGTACGCCTTGATCATCCGCCAGCGGTGGGCGATGCCGTTCGGCTCGAAGATCAGGAACAGGATGATGGCGGCGCCCACGGCCATCTCCCGCAGGAAGGAGATGGAACTGCCGATCCTGAGCGCGCGGTCGATCGCGCCGCCCGCCAGCGCGTCGGCGCCGGACTGCACGACCTCCGGCAGCAGCACCATGAAGGCCGCGCCCATCAGGCTGCCCATGATGGAGCCCAGCCCACCGATGATGACCATCCCGAGGAACTGGATGGAGAAGAGGATATTGAAGGCCTCGACGCTGACGAAGAGCAGGTAGTGGGCATAGAGCGCGCCGGCGACGCCGGCGTAGAAGGACGCGATGCCGAAGGAGAGCGTGCGGTAATAGGCCAGGTTGATGCCCATGACCTCGGCCGAGAGATAGTGGTCGCGTACCGCGACCAGCGCGCGGCCGTCGCGGGTCCGCATCAGGTTGGCGGCGAAGACATACATGATGATGACGGCGGCGAGGACGACGTAGAGGTAGCTCTCCTCCCGGTCGGCCCGCCAGCCGAACAGCTCGAAGGGCTCGGTGATGCGGCCGGCGACGCCGCCGGTGAACCACTGGGCGCGAGCGAAGAAGTCCTCCAGGATGAACTGCGCCGCGAGCGTGGCGATCGCCAGGTACAGCCCCTTCAATCGTGCCGCCGGGGCGCCGAAGACCAGGCCGACCAGTGCCGTCGCCACGCCGGCCAGCGGGATGCAGAGCACCACGGGGATATGCCAGCGCTCGTGCAGCCAGGCGCTCATGAAGGCGCCGAAGCCGAAGAAGGCGGCGTGGCCGATGCTGATCTGCCCGGTGAAGCCGACCAGGATGTTCAGCCCGAGCGCGGCGATGCCGAGGAAGCCGATGTTGATCAGCAGGCCGAGCTCGTAGCGGCCGAAGACCAGCGGCGCGCAGGCGACCAGGACGATGCCGACCCACAGCGCGATGCGGCTGTTGCGGGTCGGGAAGATGGTGGTGTCTTCCTGGTAGCTGCTGCGATAGTCGCCCGCCGGCGCCAGACCCGACATCAAACGCGCTCGATATTCTTGGTGCCGAACAGGCCGTAGGGCTTGATCAGCAGGATGAGGATGAGGGCGTAGAAGGGCGCGATGCTGTACATGTTGCCCCAGTTGAGCCAACCGGCATCGATGTACTGCGCCCAATTCTCCAGCACGCCGACGATCAGCCCGCCGAGCACCGCGCCGACGACGCTGTCGAGCCCGCCGAGGATCACCGCCGGGAAGACCTTGATGCCGTAGAAGGACAGCGAGGAGGAGACGCCGTTCACCACGCCGACGACGACGCCGGCGACCGCCGAGACCACCGCCGAGATCGCCCAGGACATGGCGAAGACCTTGGGGACGGAGACGCCGAGCGATTGCGCCACCTGCTGGTCGAAGGCCGTCGCCCGCATCGCCAGCCCGTGCTTGCTGGCGGTGAAGAACCAGGCGAAGCCGACCATGATGAGCACGGAGATGCCGAGGCTGAGCAGGTAGACCGTCTGCACCTCCAGCCCCAGCAGATTCACCCGTTCCGTCGTGAAGATCGGCGGGAAAGGCTTGGCGAAGACGCCGAAGATCCACTTCATCAGCGCCTGGAAGAAGATGCCGAGGCCGATCGTCGCCATGATGACGCTGATCACCGGCTCCCCGATCAGCGGCCGCAGCACCACCACCTGCAGGATGATGCCGAACAGCGTCATGAAGGCCAGGGTGAACAGGAAGCCGGCCCAGAAGGGCAGCTGCCATTCCGTCAGCATCCACCAGCAGACCCAGGCGCCGACCAGCAGGAACTCCCCTTGGGCGAAATTCACCACCTGGGAGGCCTTGTAGATCAGCACGAAGCTCATCGCCACGACACCGTACAAGGCGCCGACGATCAGGCCGTTCAGGGTAAGCTGCAGCAGCAGCGACCAGTCCATCCGTCCTACTCCGCTGCCATGGCGAGCTTCGGCCGCATCGAGATCACCGTGAGGGTGGTGCGGATGCGCTGCTTGGTGCCGTCCTGGAAGGCGATGGTGGTATCCACCGGAATCGCCGCGTCGCCGCGGTACATCGCCTCGATGATCGTGCCGTATTTCTCGTTGATCACGCCGCGGCGGACCTTGCGGGTGCGGGTCAGCTCGTCGTCGTCTGCGTCCAGTTCCTTGTACAGCAGCAGGAAATCCTGGATGCGCTGCGGCTCAGGCAAGGTGGCGTTGACCTTGGCCACCTCGGCCTGCAGCAGCGCCGTCACCTCCGGCCGCGACGACAGGTCGGTATAGGTGGTGAAGGCGATCCGGCTGCGCTCCGCCCATTTGGAGACGATGGGGAAGCGGATGCAGATCATCGCCGCCAGATGCGGCTTGCCGTCGCCCAGCACCACGGCCTCGGCCACGTAGGGGCTGAATTTCAGCTTGTTCTCGATATACTGGGGCGAGAAGCGGTCGCCGCGGCTGGTGGTAGCGATGTCCTTGATGCGGTCGATCACCACCAGGTGGCCGGCCTTGTCGAAATAGCCGGCATCGCCGGTATGCAGCCAGCCGTCGCGCAGGTCCGGATTCTCCGCCATGCCGAAATAGCCGGAGAACATATTGGGGTGGCGGGTCACGATCTCGCCGAGCCCGTTGTGGTCGGGATTGTCGATGCGGGTCTCGATGTCTCTGGTGAAGGCAACGCCGACGGTGTCCTGATTCACCTCGCCTGGGCGATGCACGGTATAGGCGCCCAGCGTCTCGGTCTGGCCGTAGATCTGCCGCAGCGGCACGCCCATGGCCTGGAAGAAGCGGAAGGTGTCGGGGCCGAGCGCGGCGCCGCCGGTCGCGGCCGAGGTCAGCCTGGTGAAGCCCAGCCGGTCGCGCAGCGCGCGGAACAGCAATTGGTCGGCGGCGAAGGAACGCGTCCCCTTGTCCAGCGCCTGCAGACCCAGCTTCGCGCCCATCTCATACATCCGGCGCTTGAAGGGCGAGGCGTCCATCACCTTGGCCCGCACCTCGGCGGCGATCGATTCCCAGACGCGGGGTGCGAAGAGCACGAAGGTCGGCCCGATCTCGCGGAAATCGGCCATCATGGTTTCCGGCTCCTCGACAAAGTTGACCTTCATCCGGGCCAGCAGGCCCCAGCCGACGCAATAGATCTGCTCCATGATCCAGGGCAGCGGCAGGACGGAGACATATTCGTCCTGCGGTCCCTTGGGGTCGGCCTGCAGATAGGCCGCGCAATGCCGCACCATCGCGCCGCTGGTCAGCATCGCCAGCTTCGGCCGCGCCGTGGTGCCCGAAGTGGTGCAGAGGATGGCGATGTCGTCGGCGCGGGTGCCGGCGACCATCGCCGTCCAGGCATCGGGCCGGTCCTGGTGCACCGCCTCGCCCGACGCGACCAAATCCGCCACCGGCAGCAGGCGCGGATCCGCGTGCTTCCGCATGCCGCGCGGGTCGCAATAGATGATGTGCCGCAGGCTCGGCACGCGGTCGCTGATGCCAAGCAGCTTGTCGACCTGCTCCTCGTCCTCGGCGATCACCGCCTTGGCACCGGCGAAGGCCAGCAGGTAGGCGACCTCGTCCTCCAGCGCATCGCGGTAGACGCCGAGCGATTGCGCCCCGATCGCATGCGCGGCGATCTCGCCCATGATCCAGTCGGGGCGGTTGTCGCCGATCAGCCCGATGACGTCACCGGCACCGAGCCCCAGCTTGCGCAGCCCGAGCGCGATGGCGCGGGTGCGCGACTCGTACTCCGCCCAGGTGATGCTGCGCCAGATGCCGAATTCCTTCTCGCGCAACGCCGTGTCGCGCGGGAAGCCGCGCGCATTCCGCAGCAGCAGCTTGGGCAGGGTATCCGCGTCGCTCATGCCGTCACCGGCTCGTCGATGTCGCGCACCACCTCGTCGGCCTCGCCCAGATAGGCGCGCCGCACATGCGGGTCGGCCAGCACGGCCTCGGGCGTGCCCTCGGCGATCTTGCGGCCGAAGTCGAGCACCATGACCCGGTGGGAGATATCCATCACCACGCCCATGTCGTGCTCGATCATCAGCACGGTCATGCCCCATTCCTCGTTGAGGTCGAGGATGAAGCGAGCCATGTCCTCCTTCTCCTCGAGGTTCATGCCCGCCATGGGTTCGTCCAGCAGGATCAGCTTCGGCTTGAGCGCCACCGCGCGGGCCAGTTCCACCCGCTTGCGCAGGCCGTAGGACAGCGTCCCCGCGGTCGCCTTCCGCACATGCTGGATCTCAAGGAAGTCGATGATCTCCTCGACCTCCCGCCGGTGGCGGATCTCCTCCTGCTGCGCGCCGCCGAGCCAGTAGGGCATGCCGGTCCAGAAGCCGTGCCTCAGCAGATGGTGGCGGCCGACCATGATGTTGTCGAGCACGGTCATGTGGCCGAACAGCGCGAGGTTCTGGAAGGTGCGGCCGATTCCCACCGCGGCGCGCTTCCGCGTCGGCACGCGGGTGATGTCGGCGCCGTCGAAGTGGATCCTCCCCTCGGTCGGGCGGTAGCGGCCGGAGATGCAATTCACCATCGAGGTCTTGCCGGCACCGTTCGGGCCGATGATGGAGAAAACCTCGCCGCGGCGCACCCCGAAGGAGACGTCGGTCAGCGCCCGCACGCCGCCGAAACGCAGCGAGACATGCTCGGCGGCGAGGATCGGCGGTTCGGTCGGGGTGGGGTCAGCCGCCATGCGCGGCACTCCGGATGGGCAGCCGGCGGTGCTGCGATGCAGCGCCGAAGCGGCGGACATGGCTGTCCTGCTGTCGCATCCTCCGTAACCTCCCGCCAGGGACTTGGCCGCCCCGCTGGAAACGAAGGTACGTTAGTTTCCGGATTGACCGCAAGCGTCTTTGTGGCGGACTCTGCGACGTCCGGAAGAACGGCGGGGGACTGGCAATGGCCCGCATCACGGGCTCCAACGGCGCGCGCACCGCGGCCACGATCCGGCGCGTGGCGCTGCGGCTGATCTATCGTCAGGGTTTCGCGGCTATGAACCTGCGTGACCTGGCGGCGGAGGTCGGCATCCAGCCGAGTTCGCTCTACAACCACATCGCCAGCAAGCAGGCGCTGCTCGCCGATCTGATGCAGGACCACATGGAAGCGCTGCTGGCCGCGACGGACGAGGCCGTCGCGGCCGCCGGGCCGGCGCTGATGGACCGGCTGCGTGCGTTCATCGGCCACCATGTTCTCTACCACACCGAGAAGCGGCACGAGGTCTACATCGCCAACTTCGAGTTGCGCGCGCTGGACCCCGCCAACCATGCCCGGATCGTGGCGATGCGCGCGGGCTACGAGGTGCGGCTGATGGCACTGCTGCGCGAAGGCGTCGAGGCCGGCGAGTTGGCCGTTGCCGACATCCCCGTCACCGCCTTCGCCATGCTGGCGATGCTGACCGGCATCTGTACCTGGTACCGGCCGAGCGGACGGCTCGGCAAGACGGAGCTCGTCGCGCTGCACACCGAGCTGGCGCTGAACGGCATCCGCCGGCGCTAAGCCAGCGCCGCCAGGTCACCCTCCAGGTCGGCGCATTCGGTGAAGCCGATTTCGCGTCGAAGCCGCATGGTGTCGGCGACGATCCAGGCGGGCTCGGCCCGGTCCGGCAGCGCGCCCAGCCGCAGCAGGTCGGCGCGGCCGGCGATGCGGCCGATCGCCTCCACCACCGCGCGGATCGCCACCGGCTGGCCGGAAGCGACGTTCACCGGCCCCACCACGTCGCTGCCGGCCAGCGCCGCCAGAGCGCGGCCAAGAAACCCGGTGGAGGCGAAGTCGCGGATCGGCCGGCCGGACCCGGTTGCCGCCTCCCGTCCCGCCCGCAAGGCGCGCAGCACCGCCGGCACCAGCCGGTCCGGGTGCTCGCCCGGGCCAAAAAGATGGAACAGCCGCGCCCAGGCGACGGCGATGCCGCGCCGCTCACCCAGCGCCATCCAGCGCCGGCACAGCTCGGCCTTGGCCACGCCATAGGGCGTCGCCGGCGCGATGCGGCGGGTCTCCGGCCAGGGTGCCGCGTCCTCCCCCGCCCAGTCGTATTCGGCGCAGCTGCCGAGCCCCACCAGCCGCCGCCCGGCGAAGGCGTCGGCCAGCGCGGTCGAGGCCTCGACCCAGGCGGCATTCTCCGGCGCGGTCCAGAACTTCCCGTGCGTCACATCCCAGGCGGCGTGCACCAGCACCGCTGGCCGCACGTCGCGCAACAGCGCGCGCATCGCGCCTTCGTCCAGCAGATCCGCCGCATGCCAGGTCGCCGCCCCCTCGCCCGGCCGCCGCGCCACCGCATGCAGCTCGAAGCCCCACGCCGCCAGCGGCGCCAGCATCGCCCGGCCGACGAAGCCGCTGGCGCCCGTCAGCAGAAGGCGTTCAGGCATGGTCGGGCCAGTTCGCGTCGCGGTCGGAGATCACCGCCGGCGCCGCCGGCCAGGCGATGCCGAAGGCCGGGTCATCCCAGCGCGCCCCGCGCCCCGCGCCGGCGACGTAGGGCGCGTCGATCATGTATTCCAGCCAGGCGTCGTCTGTCAGCGTCAGGAAGCCATGCGCGCAGCCGGCAGGGATCAGCAGGGCGTTGTGCTGCCCGGCCCACAGCTCGACGCCCACCCAATGCAGGTAGGCGGGAGAATCCGTCCGCAGATCCACCGCCACGTCGAAGACCCCACCGCGCAGGCAGCGCACCAGCTTGCGCTCCTCGGCCGGCGCCGCCTGCCAATGCATCCCGCGCAGCGTGTGCCGGACGCGGTTCTCCGAGATGCTGGTCTGGTGCGGCTTGAAGTCGAGCCCGGCGGCGGCGAATTCCTCGGCGCACCAGGTGCGCAGGAAACGGCCGCGGATATCGCCGAACGGCGCGGTCAGCACCTCGATCAACCCCGGCACCTTGGTCTCGTGGAACCTCATCCCGGCGCGTCCCGCAGGGCCGGCGCGTCCCGCAGGGTCAGCCGCGGCACCGCCACGGCCAGCCTGCCGCCGAAGCCGGCGGCGCGAAGCTGGCCGGCGACCTCGGCCTCGATGTTCCAGGGCAGGATGAGGACGTCGTCCGGCCGCAGGGCCAGCATCGCCTCGGGCGAGACCACGGGGATGTGGCTGCCCGGCAGCAGCCGGCCCTGCTTGGCGCTGCTGCGGTCGGCGACCGCGACGATCTCGGCCGCGGTCACCCCGGCGGCGTTGAGCAGCGTATTGCCCTTGGCCGCGGCGCCATAGGCGCAGATCCGGCGGCCTTCGGCGGCGGCTTCGTCCAGCCAGGCGCGCAGCCCGTCGAGCACGGCACGCACGCGCGCGCCGAAGCCGCTGTAGAAGGCATCGCCGGCCACGCCGCGCGCGGCTTCCTCCGCCCGCAGCGCCCGCAGGGTCGCGGAGGGCGCGCGATCCGCCGCGGCGGAGAGGACGCGCAGCGAGCCACCATGCGTCGCCAGCCGCTCCACCTCGAAGACCCGCAAGCCCTGCCGCGCCAGGGCCGCCTCCATCGAAAGCAGCGACCAATAGGCGTAGTGCTCGTGGTAGATGGTGTCGAACTGCACGCCATCGACCAGTGCGACCAGATGCGGCGCTTCGATCGAGACCACGCCCGCCGTCCCTGCCAGCAGCGCCAGACCGCCGATGAAATCGTCGAGGTCGGGGACATGCGCGAGGACGTTGTTGGCAACGACGAGGTCGGCCGGCTTGCCGCCGCGCGCCCCCACGATGTCGCGCGCCGCGTCGCGGCCGAAGAAGCGGGCCTCGGTCGGCACCCCGGCGGCGCGGGCGAGCTCGGCGACATTGGCCGCCGGCTCGATGCCCAGGCAGGGGATACCGGCGGCGACGAAATTGCGCAGCAGGTAGCCGTCGTTGCTGGCCACCTCGACCACGAAGCTGTCGGCGCCTAGCCCCAGCCGCTGCGTCATCGCCGCGCAGAACCGCGCCGCGTGGTCGAGCCAGGTCGAGGACATCGAGGAAAAGTAGGCGTAGTCGGTGAAGATGCCCCGCTCGTCCACCACGGTGTCGAGCTGGACCAGCCGGCAGTCGTCGCACACCACGGCGCGAAGCGGGAAGGCCGGCTCCGGGTCTGCGGCCCGTTCGGGCGGGACATAGGCATTGGCGACCGGCTGGCGGCCGAGATCGCAGAAGGTCAGGCCCAGCCGGCCGCCGCAAGCGCGGCAGGCATTGACGGGGCGGGCGCCGCTCATGCCGGCACCAGCCGGTCGATGGTCGCCAGGGCCAGGGCCTGGACATCCTCGCCCCGCCGCCAGGCGGCATACCAGCGCGACGTCTCGGCGATCGCCTCCGGCGTCGAGAGCAGCGGGCGCCAGCCCAGCACCTCACCCGCCAGGCTGGAATCGAGGCCCAGACGCGGTGCCTCCGCCATGACCGGGCCATTATCCTGTCGCCAGTCCACCGGCGCGCCCCAGCTGGCGATCAGGTCGCGCACCCGGATCTCGCCATCCGCCGGGCCGAAATTGAACGCCGGCGCCAGCGTGCCGGTCGCCAGCCGTTCGGCCAGCAAAAGGTAGCCGCGCAGCACGTCCAGCACATGCTGGAAGGGCCGCGTCGCATCCGGACGGCGCAACAGCAGCGGCGCCCCCGCCATGGCGGCGCGGACCAGGTCGGGGATCAGCCGCTGCGCGCCGAAATCGCCGCCGCCGATGACGTTGCCGGCCCGCGCCGTGGCGACGGGCGGCAGCGCGGTGGCGAAGGAGGCGCGCCACGACGCGACCGCGATCTCCGCCGCCGCCTTCGACGCGCTGTAGGGATCGGCGCCGCCCAGCGCATCGCCCTCGCGGAAGGCCCGGCCGGCGCCGTCGTTGCGGTAGACCTTGTCGGAGGTGACCATCACCGCGGCTAGCACGCCGGGCAGGCCGCGCAGCGCCTCCAGCAGATGGATCGTGCCGTCGACATTGGCGGCGAAGGTCGCCGCCGGCGCGGCATAGCCGCGGCCGACGAAGGCCTGCGCCGCGAGGTGCAGCACCACCTCGGGCCGCACCGTGCGCAGCCGCGCCGCCAGGGCCTCGCCGTCGCGGATATCGGCATGGTGGTCGGCCGTCAGCAGCGGCCGGACCCTCAGCAGGTCGAAGGCATTCGGCCCCGGCTCCGCCGGCAGCGCGATGCCGGTCACCTGCGCGCCCAGCCGGTGCAGCAGCAGCGCCAGCCAGGCGCCCTTGAAGCCGGTATGGCCGGTGACCAGCACCCGCCGGCCGGACCAGAAGCCGCGCGACGGGTTCACCACCGCCTCCAGGGCGCCTGGCCGCTCGCCCAGAGCCGCTCCAGCAGGTCGCGGTCGCGCAGCGTGTCCATCGCCTGCCAGAAGCCCTTGTGGTCATAGGCCATCAGCTCGCCGTCGCGGGCGAGCGATTGCAGCGGCTCAGCCTCCCAGGTCGTCGCATCGCCGGCTATGCGCCGCAGCACCTTGGGCGACAGCACGAAGAAGCCGCCGTTGATGGTGCCGCCGTCGCCGGCCGGCTTCTCGATGAAGGCATTCACCGCGGCGCCCTCGCGCGCCAGGGCGCCGAAGCGGCCGGGCGGCGTCACCGCGGTGACGGTCGCCTGCCGGCCATGCGCCCGGTGGAAGGCGATCAGCCCGCCGATATCGACGTCGCTCACCCCATCGCCATAGGTCATGCAGAATTCCGGCTCGTCCACCACATAGGGCGCGATCCGCTTCAGCCGGCCGCCGGTCATGCTGTCCTCCCCGGTATCGACCAGGGCGATGCGCCAGGGCTCGGCCGAGGGCCGCAGCACCTCCACCGTGCCCGATGCAAGGTCGATCGACAGGTCCGAGGCATGCAGCCGGTAGTTCAGGAAATACTCCTTGATCTGCCAGCCCTTGTAGCCGAGGCAGACGACGAAGTCGGTCACCCCATGCGCGGCATAGATCTTCATGATGTGCCAGAGGATCGGCCAGCCGCCGATCTCCACCATCGGCTTGGGCCGGACCGAGGTCTCCTCCGAGAGCCGCGTGCCGCGGCCGCCGGCCAGGATGACCGCCTTCATGCGCGCGCCACCTCCTCGGCCTTGGCGTAGAAGGCACGGACGAAGCGATCGGGCTGGCCCAGCGGGTGGCGGCGGATCATGTCGCGCAGCCCATGCCGCAGCAGGCGCCGCCGGCTGCGGTCGGCGGCCAGCGCCGCCGCCGTCCCGACGTAGTCCTCGACCGTGAACACCGCCAGGTCGCCGAGGCCGGCATTGGTCAGGTTGGAATAGCTCAGCCGCTCGGGGAAGCCGGGCCCGACCAGGGAGACGCAGGGCACGCCCATCCACAGCGTCTCGCAGGTCGTGGTGCCGCCCACATGCGGCAGGCTGTCGAGCGCGATGTCGATCGAATTGTAGTGCGGCATGTGCACGCCGCGCACCCCGACATAGTCGATCCGGTCGGGATCGACGTCGCGCGCGGCGAAGCCGGCGCGCACATTGGCGACGAAGGCCGGCGTCCGCGCCTCCGGCCGGACGAACAGGAAGCGTGAATCCGGCACCGCCCGCAGCACCGCGGCCCAGGCATCCAGGCAGGCGCGGGTGAATTTGTAGGGGTTGTTCATGGTGCCGAACGTCACCACGCCGCGGCGCTCCTCCGGCAGGTCCGGCTCGATCGGCACGTCGCGGAAACCCAGCGGGCCCATCGCCACCCAGCTTTCCGCCAGTTCGAAGGGCCGTTCGATCAACAGCCGCGGGTCGGACGGCATGACGTAGGGATCGACCAGGATGGTGTCGATCGCCTCCAGCCCGGCCGAATGCGGGTAACCGAGCCAGCTCGCGCCGATCCGCGCCGGGCGATGGGCCATCACGTCCAGCTTGTTCATCGCCGTGGTGCCGCCCAGCTCGAACAGCATGTCGAGCCCATCCTCGGCGATCCCGGCGGCGACCTCGGCCGAGGGCCTGCGCGGCCACCAGCGGAAGCCGGTGACCTGCCGCTCGATATGCGCCTGCACATTGTCTCGCTCGCGCTCGTAGAACGAATAGCAGAAGACCTCGACCCGGTCGCGGTCGTACTGCTCCAGCAGCGGCATGGCGAAATAGGTCACCGGATGGTCGCGCAGGTCGCTCGACATGAAGCCGATGCGCAGCTTGCGCCCGGTCGCCAGGGCCGGCGACGCCGGCATGATCGAGGACGCCGGCGACGCCGGCATGATCGAGGACGCCGGCGCCGCCGACATGATCGAGGACGCCGGCGCCGCCGACATGATCGAAGACGCCGGCGCCGCCGGCAAGCGCAGCGGGGTGACCGCCCGCGCCTCGCGCCGGCCCCAGGCGCGGTGCCACTCGACGATGTCCAGCCGGTCCTGCATGCTCCGGACATTGCCGAGCTCGTAGTGCAGGCCGGCAATCTCGCCATCGGCGATCCAGCGCGGCGCAAGGTCCGCCAGCCGGCCCGAGGCATCCAGCCGGTCATGGTCCAGGCAGCGCAGGAAGGCAGTGCGCAGCGGCTTGGCATGGGCCTGGACGCTGCCGGGGTGGGTCTGCAGCAGCCGGCAGGACAGCTCATAGGCTTCCTGCAGGTGCTGCGCCTCGTCGCCATAGCGGCTGCGCGTCAGGTTCTCGATCAACCGGGTCGCCAGGATGACGGAGCCGGGATTGGCGGCGAGCCCCTGGCGGAGCGCCATGTTGGCCGCTTCCAGATCGGCCTCGCCATGCAGCCGCGCCAGCAGGATGCTGCCCTCCGCATCGCCCGGTAGCGCGGCCAGGGCCTTCTCGACCAGTGCCTGCGCCGCCTCCCGCCGGCCGAGCCGGAAGGCCAGGCGGGCCTCCAGGATATCGAGCTGCGGATCGCCGTCGCGCAACCGGCGGCCGCGTTCGATCACGCCGAAGGCGCGGTCATCCTCGCCGAGATCGGCCAGGGTGCCGACCAGGTCGGTGAGCAGGTCCAGCCGCGGCTGGCCGAGCGACAGCGCCCGCTCGAAGGCCGCGACCGCCGCCTTCTGGTCGCCGCCCATGCGCAGGGCGCGGCCCAGCAGCCGGAGCAGATCGGCATTGCGTGGCTCGATCTTCAGCCCGGCCTGGTAGGCCGCCGCGGCCTCCTTGAAGCGGCCCAGCTGGTCATGCAGGTTGCCGAGGTTCTGGCAGGCCGACACGGCCCGGGGATCGAGCTTCCGCGCCGCCTCGAAGGCCGCCTGGGCCTCCGGCAGCCGGCCGGCGCGCTTCTGCATGACGCCGAGCAGGTTGGTCAGCACGAAATCCTTGGGCCGCCTGGCCTGTGCCGCGACCGCCACTGCCAGGGCCTCCTCCGCCCGGCCGGCGCCGCTCAGGGCCATGGCATGCGGCACGGCGAGGGCGAAAGCCGAGGCGCCGGCGGCGGTCGCCCGGGCGAAGGCCTCCGCCGCCTCGGCCAGCCGACCGCTTCCGGCACAGAGCAAACCAAGTTGGTGCCAGTCGCCGGCTGCCCCTGGCGCACCGGGCGGCGCCAAAGCCAGGCGCCGGCGCAACTCGGCCTCGGACGGCCCGGGCGCCGCGGGGGCAGGACGGCCGGGCGCGAGTCTTTGTGGCGGTCTCATCGAAGGATCTCACGGCGCGACGGGCGCGGGGACGAAGGTGCCGGTCCGACGGGTTCTCCGGCGCAGGGCCAGGAGGGTCTGGACCAGCGAGGTTGCCGGAGGTTTACGCGGTTCCCTGCGCGGGTGCATTCAACCGATGAACCAATAGGCTAAAATTTCCCGGATTCAAATCGCCCAGATCGTCGTGCCACACGAAATGCCGACCCCTCGGCCTCAGCCGCGCAGTCGCAGCGCCAGCAGTGGGTCGTCCGAGGTGATCGCGTCCAGCCCGAGCGACAGGCCATGGCGGATCGCCGGGGCATCGTTCGCTCCCCAGGCGCCGATGCCGAAGCCGGCGGCGCGGAACCCGGCGACCGCCGCCGCATCCAACTCCCCGATCGCCAGTCCGATCTCCGTTGCGCCGCTGCTGCGCGCCAGGGCGACGGCGCCGGCCGGGCCCATGCCGCGCCAGGGCCTGGCTTCCAGCAGCAGCACCGTCCGCAACAGGCCGCCGGCCGCGGCGAGTTCGGAGACCGTCAGCGGCTGGAAGCTCATCGCCACGCAGCGGCCGCGCATCCCGGCCGCTTCCAGCGCCGCGAGGCAGGCCGGGACGATGCCGGGATAGGGGCGGCCCGCGGCATCCGCCTTGACCTCCAGCCGCAGGATGCGGCCGGCGTCGCGGGTCATTGCGGCCGCCTCGGCCAAGGTGGGCGGCGGCTCCCCGCCGGTGCCGCGCACCCGGACTTGGCGCAGCGCAGCCAGGCTCAGGGCGCGGACCGGGCCGGTCGCGTCGGTGGTGCGGTCGAGCGTCGCATCGTGCATCACCACGACGGCGCCATCGGCCGAGAGGTGGACATCGAGCTCGAGCTGCTCGGCCGGTAAGGCAAGCGCCTGGCGGAATGCCAGGGTACTGTTCTCAGGCCAGAGGAAGGCGCCGCCGCGATGGCTGGCGATGTCGGGTCGGGGCATGCGGCGGAGCCTAGCAGGGCAGAGCCACCCCGCCACCGCCTGCGGTTAGCCCTGCAGCAGCCAGACCGAGAAAAGCCGCTGCGGGTCGCTCCACATCGCCGTGGCCCGCCAGCCGGCGGCGGCGGCCAGCGCGCCCAGCGCCTCGGGCCGGTATTTATGGCTGCTCTCGGTATGGATGGTCTCGCCCTCGGCGAAGCGGAAGACCCGCCCGGCCAAGTGCACCACCTGCGGCCGCAGCGCGGCCAAGTGCATCTCCACCCGCTCCAGCGCCGGGTTCCAGATGGCGCGGTGGGCGAAGCCGGCGACGTCGAAATCCGCCCCCGCCTCGCGGTTCAGCCGGTGGAGCAGGTTGAGGTCGAAGGCCGCGGTGACGCCGGCGGCGTCGTCATAGGCCGCCTCCAGCACTGGAACCGCCTTCACCAGGTCGGCACCCAGCAGCATGCGCGACCCGGCGCCGAGCGTCGCACGCGCCCGGCGCAGGAAGGCAGCCGCCTCGGCCGGTTCGAAATTGCCGATGGTCGAGCCGGGGAAGAAGCCCAGCCGGGGCGCTGCGCCGATCCGCTTCGGCAGGGCGAAGCCCTGGGTGAAGTCGGCCACCACCGGCAGCACCGGCAGGCCGGGCCGCGCCGAGGCGACGCGGGATGCCGCGGCCTCCAGCCATTCCGGGGCGATGTCGACCGGGACATAGGCGGCCGGGGATTGCAGCCCGGCGAGCAGCAATTCCCCCTTGGCGCCGTCGCCGGGGCCGAATTCCACCACCGCCGCGCCGGGGCCGATGGCGGCGGCGATGGCCGTGGCCTGCTCGGTCAGGATCTTGGTCTCGGTCCGCGTCGGGTAGTATTCGGGCAGCCGGGTGATGGCCTCGAACAGCCGGGCACCCTCGGCGTCGTACAGCCACTTGCAGGGCAAGGTCTTGCGGGGGGCGGACAGGCCGGCCAGCGCATCGGCGACCAGCGCGGCGCGCTGCGCCTCGGCCGCGTCGCGGGCGAGCGCGCCGCTCACGCCGCATCCTCCGCCAGCCGCAGGCCGCTGAACTGCCAGCGCGCCCCGGGGGGGAAGAAATTGCGGTAGCTCGGGCGGGTATGGCCGGGCGGGGTGGCGAGCGAGCCGCCGCGCAGGATCATCTGGTTGATCATGAACTTGCCGTTGTACTCGCCGACCGCGCCCTCCCAGGGGCGGAAGCCGGGATAGGGGAGATAGGCGCTGGCGGTCCACTGCCAGCCGACCCCGGCGGCATCGTGGAAGCCGGGCAGCGCCGCGGCCACCTCCCACTCCGCCTCGGTCGGCAACCGCTTGCCGGACCAGCGGGCGAAGGCCTCGGCCTCGTACCAGGAGACATGGCGGACCGGCGCGGCGGGATCGACCGGACGCAGCCCGGCGGGCGTGTACTGCGCCCAGTCGCCGTCGCGGCGCTGCCAGTACATCGGCGCCTCCCAGCCCTCCGCGGCGCAGGCGGCCCAGCCGTCGCTCATCCAGAGGGTCGGCGTGCGGTAGGCGGCATCGGCCATGAAGCCGAGCCAATCGGCATTGGTCACCAGCCGGTCGGCGATGCGGCAGGCGGGGATCCAGGTGTTGTGGCGCGGCGACTCGTTGTCGAAGCCAAAGCCGGTGCCGGCATGGCCGATCCGGGCGACACCCTCCGGCAGGTCCAGCCAGGCCGCCGCGCCGGTCGCGGCGCGCGGCTCCCGCCAATCCGCGTCGTAGGCCGGCAGCAGCGGGTTCTGCGACAAGGCGTGCAGGATGTCGGTCAGCAGCAATTCCTGGTGCTGCTCCTCGTGCTGCAGGCCGAGCTCGATCAGGACCAGCGCCTCCGGCGGCGGGTCGCGCAGCAACGCCGCCATGCCGGCATCGACATGCGCACGATAGGCCGTCACCTCATCAGCCGAGGGCCGGGTCAGCATGCCGCGCCGCGGCCGGGCATGCCGCGGGCCTGCGGCCTCGTAGTAGGAATTGAACAGGAAGCCGAAGCGCTCATCGAACCGGCGATAGCCGGAAAGATGCGGGATCAGCAGGAAGGTCTCGAAGAACCAGGTGGTATGCGCCCGATGCCACTTGGCCGGGCTGGCGTCGGGCATCGACTGGATGCACTGGTCCTCGGCCGAAAGCGGCGCCGCCAGCGCCTCGGTCCGCTCGCGGACGGCGGCGAAGCGCAGCTCGACCGGAATGGGGCTGCCCGCCGGGCCGCGGGTCTGGATCAGGTTCATGCGCGCTCCTGGTTTTTCCGGCCGCAGGTGGTGGACCCTGGAGGCCGGGCGCCTGGCGGGGTGCAAAAGCCGCCGGACGCTCTTGGTTCCGGTCCCGCCGTCGTGGCTTCGTCTCCTGAGGGTGGAACGTTACCGCGCGCTGTCCAGAAGGGCGCAGATGAAATCGTTCAGGCGATGCTGAGTCCGGGCAGCGGCAGGGCCAGCCGGCCCTGCCAGTGGCAATGCCGGGCCAGAGCCGCCCGCACCGCCGCCGCCGGGGTGCCGTCCAGCACCAGCAGCAGGTCGGGCGGCGCCTGGTCGAGCGCGGCCGGCGGCAGGATGGGCAGTTGGCTGCCCGGCAATTCCAGCCCGCTTTGCCCGACCTCCGGGTGCACGGTGAAGCCAAGCAGGCCGGGCCCGAGCCCCACCGCCGCGGCCAGGGTGGCTGCCGCCGTCCCGGCACCAAAGCCGGCCACGCGGCGCCCGTCCCGCCGGGCGCCGACCAGCAGGTCGAGCACCGCGAGCTTCGCCTCCGCCACCGCGACCGCGGCCCGCTGGTAGGCGGCGGGGCCTTCCAGCCCGGCCTCCCGCTCGGCCTCCCGCCGCGCCAGCACGGTCTCGGCGACCGGCTTGGTGCCGTCTTCCTCATGCCGCACCAGCAGGCGCAGCCAGGGGCCGGGGCCGGGGACGGCTTCGAGTTCGAAGGGCACGAGGCCGTGCTGCCAGAACAGCATCTCGGCCACCAGCAGGGAGGGCAGCGCCGGCACCGCATGGCTCAGCAGGTCGAAGCGGTTGCCGGCCAGCCGCGCCAGCAGGTCAGGCATGTCGAAGACCGCGACGCCGCCGGGCGCGAGCAGTGCCCGCACCCCGGCCAGGGCATCCGCCAGGCCAGAGGCAGTGGCCAGCAACGGGCCGGCCAGCAGCAGCACCGGGGGCGGCAAGGCCTCGCGCAGCCGCAGGGCGCTGAAGGCACCGGTGGGGACGGCCCGGGCAGGGATGTCGCGGTCGCGGAATGGCGCCAGCACCGCGGCATCGAAGGCGGCGACCGGGGTGCCGGGGCCGAGCCGCAGCCGCGCGGCGATGACGCCGGCAAAGCCATCGGCCGGACGCGGCGCCGGGTCCCGCGCCGTGATGCCGGCGCCGGCCACCTGCACCAGCCGGCAATCGCCGCAGACCAAGGCGCGGAGCGGCGCGCAGGCGATGGCCCGAACGCCGCCGCCGGCCCGCACGGGGTCGACGGAAAGCGGCACCAGGCCAAGATCGGCGACCTCCTCGGTCAGCGTCGCGCCGCAGGCCCGGCAGGCCAATCCCTGCCCAGGCTGGAACGGGTCCAAGCCGGCTGCCTCCCGATCGATGTCCCGCTGCAGTGAAGTCCCGGGGACCGGGCGGCGTTGCATCACAGCGGCGTCGCTGTGCCGCACCAGTCGCGCCAGGCATGTCGCAACGCAGCGGCGAGCGAGCGGCCGAAGCGCGGCGCATCGCAGAGCGGCGAGGCCGCGACCCGCGCGCGCAACCCGGTGCGCAGCGCGGCGAGCCGCGGCAAGTCGCGGGCGCGCGCGATCGCCAGGGTGACATAGTCCGCCTCGGACGCCGCGACCCAGTCGGCCAGGCCGATATTGGCCAGGTGGCTCAGCGCATGTCGGGCGCAGAAGCTGTCCCCGGCCAGGGCCACCACCGGCACGCCCATCCAGAGCGCCTCGCAGACCGTCAGCCCACCGGCATAGGGGAAGGGGTCGAGTGCGATGTCGATCCCGCCATAGGCTGCGAGCAGCGCCTGGTGCGGCACCCCGCCCTGCAGCACCACGCGGTCCGCCGGCAGGCCATGGTCCGGCAGGCGCGCGCGGAGCCGGTCGCGCGTCGCCGCCTCGCCCAGCGCATGGGTGCGGAGGACGAGGCGGGAGTGCGGCACCGCGGCGATGATGCGGCCCCAGGCGCGCAGCACCGCCGGCGTCACCTTGGCCAGGTTGTTGAAGCAGCCGAAGCTGACCTGGCCGCTGGCGAGCGCCGGCAGCGGCGCGACCGGCGGCGCGCCCGGCGGCGGCGCGTAGCAGACATAGCCGTCCGGCAGCCGCAGCAGGCGCTCGGCATAGTGGCGGTCGAAGCCGGCCGGCGTCTCCCAATGGTCGGTCAGCATCCAGTCGAGCCCGTCGAGACCCATGCTGCCGGTCTGCATCCCGACCCATTTGACCTGCACCGGCGCCGGCTTGCGCTGCAGCAGCCCGGGCCGGCCACCATCGCCGTAGCCGCCGAGGTCGAGCAGGATGTCGATGCCGTCCGCCGCCATCATCGCGGCGAGCGCCGCATCGTCCAGGTGCCCGGCGTCGCGCCAGGCCGCACAGCGGGCGCGGAAACGCCCGGCCATCGCGTCGCCGCGCGGCTTGAGGCTGTAGGCGACAAGCTCGAACTCCGCCTCCGGCAGGGCCTCCAGCCCCGCCAGCGTCAGCCAGCCGACCGGATGCTGGCCGAGCCCGCCCGAGAGCAGGCCGACCCGCAGCCGCCGGTCCGGGTCGCGCGGCCGGGCCGGCGGCGGCGCAGCGGGGCCAAGCCTGGCGGCGACGGCGCGACCGGCCGCCAGCAGCGCCGCGGCATGGCCCCGCTCCGGGTGGTAGGGCAGCACCGCCATGCGGTTCATCAGCGCCTGGGTGCCGCCGGCGGGATGCGCCACCGCCGCCTCGGCCGCCACAAGCGCCGCCTGCTGCTCGCCGAGCGCATTCAGCGCCAGGGCCTGGTTCATCAGCAGGATCGGCTGCGGGCCGAAGGCGCGGATCGCCTCCTCCAGCAATTCGAGCATCGCCGAGACCCGGTGCGACTTCCACAGCACCGTCGCCAGGCGGTTGCGCAGGTCGAGGTCGCCGGGGCAGGCGGCGACGGCGGCGCGCAGCAGTGGCTCGGCCTCCTGCCCCCGCCCGGCATCGGCCAAGGCGAGGCCCAGCGCCGCCTGGATCTCCGCCGCATCGGGCGCCAGCATGGCGGCGACGCGCAATTCGGCCAGCGCCGCGGCGTTGCGCCCGGCCGCGCCGTGCAGCTCGGCCGCGGCCACCGCCAGCCCGGCGGCGGAGGGATCGACCGCGGCCCGGGTGGCGACATCGAGCAGCGCCGCCTCCGGCCCATCGCGCCGCAGCAGCGCCCGGGCCAGCAGCCGCGCCGCCCCGGCATGCGCCGGGCGCTGCGCCAGGACCGCGCCGGCGCTCTCGATCGCCGCCGCAAGGTCGTCCCGCCGCAGCGCCAGGCGGGCCGCGGCGACCTCCAATTCCGGCTCGGCCGGGTCGAGCCGCCGGGCGCAGGCGATGCGGGCGGCGGCGGACTCGATCCGGCCCGATTCCTCTTCGATCGAGGCCAGCGCCGCCAGCGCCGGGACATGCCGCGGGTCGCGCGCCAGGGCGGCGTGGAAGCAGGCCTCGGCCCGCGTCGCGTCGCCGCGCAGGCCGGCGATGGTGCCAAGGCGGAAGGGCGGCTCGGCATGGCCGGGCAGGGCGTCCGCCGCCGCCTCCAGCGCCGGCACCGCCTCGGCCAGTCGGCCGAGCTGCATCAAGGCGAGGCCGAGATTGAGCGGGGCGAGCCCACCCCCCTCCCCGGCCGCTGCGGCTTCCTCGAGCAACGGCACCGCCGCCGCCGGCGCGCCGCCGGCCAAGGCGGCGAGGCCGGCAGGCCACAGGCTGCCGTCAGTGGGCGGCCGCATGCGCCGCCACCAGCAGGCCGGGAACGGTCGCCCCGCCATCGCGGCGAAGCGCCTCGTCCCGGCATTCGAGCGCCTGCAGGCCGGCCCCGGCGAGGCAGGCGGCGAGGTAGTCCGGCGCATGGGCGTAGCGGCCCGATGCCCCCAGCCGCCAGCCCGTCCCCGGCGCGCCGCGTTCCAGGCTGAAGACCAGCAGCCCGCCGGGCGCCAGGCGCTGCCGGCAGAGCGAGAACGTCTCCCGCAGGTCGCCGAGGTAGCAGAAGACATCCGCGGCGGTGATCAGCGCATAGGCCTCACCGGCCTCCCGCAGCACCGCCGCCAGATCGGCCTGGCGCAGCACGGCGTAGATTCCCTTGGCCGCGGCTTGGTCCAGCATCCGGCGCGAGAGGTCGATGCCGGTCATCGGCCCATGCAGCAGATCCGACAGCGCGACGCCGGCGAGGCCGGTGCCGCAGCCGAGATCGAGCACCGGGCCGAGCGGCGCCTGCCCCGCCGCGACGGCGGGCAGCAGCCGTTCCACCGCGCGGCGGATCAGCCCGGGGACGCGGTAGCCGAGGCCGAGCAGCGACGCCTCGAAATGCGGCGCGTAGCCATCGAAGAGGGCCGCGACATAGCCTTCCGGCGCACGGTCCTGCGCGGCACCGCCCGATGCGGCGGCCAGATGCGCGAGATAGGCGCTATCGGGTGCGAGCCGGGCCGCGGCGGCGAAATGCGGCCCGGCCTCGGCCAGCCGGTCCTGGCTGACCAGGGCATGCGCCAGCACGCTGTGCAGCGCGCCCTCGACCAGGCCGCGGGCGATTGCCGCGCGGGCCAGCCGCTCGGCCTCCGGCGCGTCATCCGCCAGCAGCGCCGCCTGGGCACGGAGCGCCGCGATCCCCGGGGTCCAGGGCGCCTGCTGCTCGCAATGCGCCAGCATCTCGGCCGCCGCTTCGTGCCGCCCGGCCCGCATGAAGGCCTGGCCGAGCCGCGCCTGCAGCAGCGGGTTGCCGGGATCGGCACGCCAGGCCTCGCCGAGGAACCAGATGGCCTCGTCGTGCCGGCCTTCCTCAAGCAAGGCGGCGGCCAGCAGAAGCCGGCCAGCGGTATCGCCGGGGGCGGCCATGACCGCGGCGGCGGCATCCTCGGCGGCGGCGGCGTGATGGCCGCGGGCAAGGCGGATGCGGGCGCGCAGGCGGCGCAGCGGCGCATCCTCGGTCGCTTCGGCCAGGGCAAGGTCGGCGGCCGCCTCCGCCTCCGGCAGGCGATGGAGCTGCAGCATGGCCTCGGCCCGCAGCGGGGCCTGCGCCGCGCCGAGCCGGTCGAGCATCGGCAGCGCTTCCTCCGCCCGGCCGTCGCGCAGCAGGGCGCGCGCCTGGGCGGCGAGGCGGTCGGCGAGCAGCGGGGTCACCGCCAGAGCCCGCCGGCGAACAGCTCGTTCATCTCGGCGACGAAGCCGAGATCGGGCGCGGGCCGGTCGCATTCGCGCAGCACCGCCAGGGCAACGCCGGCGATCTGCGCGCGCAACGGCGGCGGCAGGGCATTGGTCGGGTCCATCACGGACGCATGCACCGCATCCCAGAGCCGGCGGTTGTCGGCGACGGCGCGGGCCCGGGCGAGCGGCTCGGCCTGCTCGGCGGCGCGGATGGCGCGGGTCGCGCGGGCGAAGACCTCGGCTTCCATCTGCTTGGCGGTCAGGCGGCGGCGATAGGCCGCGGCACCGGCGGCGGAGGCGGGCTGCGGCATGGCCTCGGCCGCGGAAATCTGTTCGGACATGCGCAGCAATCCTTGCTGGGTCGCCGTCGGGCAGCTGGCTCGGCGCACCGCGCCGCGGCGGGACTGGCCTGTCGCTCGGGTGCTGGCGCGACGGGATCATGGAAGGCGTCGGCCGGCGTCCTGCCGGCGAGAGATCGGGCCCCGCGCGGTGCGAGGCGGGCGACGCGATGGGCGTGAGGGGTTAGCGGAACAGGCTCAGCAGGGTCTGCGGCGCTTGGTTGGCGATCGACAGCGCCTGGGTGCCGAGCTGCTGGCGGATCTGCAGCGACTGCAGCTTGGCGGATTCCTTGGCGAGGTCGGCATCGACCAGCGCGCCGAGGCCGCCTTCCTGGGCGTCCATCTTGGCCTTGTTGTAGGTGATCTGGCTGTCGATGTAGTTCGAGTAGGAGCCGAAATTGTTGAGCTGGGTGAGCGTGTTGCTGATCGCGGTGGTGAGCGCGCCGCCGCTGGTCAGCGCTGCCGCGGCGGAGCCCGCGGTCCAGGCATTCGCCGCCGAGACGCCGTTGAAGACGTTGGTCAGCGCCGAGTAGCCGTTGAAGCTGTAGGTCACGCCTGCGCCGTTGCGCACCACGGTGTTCGCCAGCGTGCTGACGCTCTCGTCCAGGATGTTCTTGCCGTTGTAGCCGGCGTCCTGGATGAAGGACTGGATGTTGTTGGTCAGCTCCTTGGCCTGGGCCTGGTACTGCGACTGCTGGTCGGCCGTGATGGTCTGGTCGGCCAGCTTGACGACGATGGTCTTCAGCTTCTTCAGCGTCTCGCCGACATTGGTGAGGCTGGCATTGGTGACGTCGAGCAGACCCTTGACGCCGCCAAGCTGTTCGTTGGCCGAGGCGGTGGCGGCGATCTCGCCGCGCACCCGTTCGGCCACCGCATAGGCGGCGCCGTCATCCTTGGCGTCGGCGACGCGGAAGCCGGTCGAGATCCGCTTCTGGGTCGAGGTCAGCTCGTCCGACGTCCTGTTCAGCGACTGCAGCGCCACCATGGCGCCGGCATTGGTGTTCACCGAGTTCAACGGCATGCGGGTTTTCCCTCCGGTTGCCGGGCCCCGGGTCGTCCGGGACCACGGCGACACAATCCCGCGGCGCGGGTGAAGGGCGGGTTAACGCCGGCGATCTAATTTCCGCCGGTCGTCAGCCTGGCGGCAGGTGCCCGGCGAAGGGCTCAGGCGATCAGGATATGGCTGTCGGGCAGCGCGGTGACGCCGGGCAGGATGACCTCCCCGCCATCGAGGTTCCAGGCGATGCCGAGCCCGGGCGTGGCGCTGGTCTGCCAGGTGATCAGGCTGGCGCGGTCGATGCCGCTGAAGGTCAGGGTATCCACCGCCGCGTCGAAGCCTTCGATCACCGCACGGCCGGAGCCGGGCTGGACCACCCAATTCTCCACTGCCGCGGTCGCGGCGAAGCTGCCACCCGCAGCCCCGACCGCGGTGCTGCCGCCAGCCGTCACCGACGCGGCGGCCACTGCGGCGGTGGCGCCGATGGCCAGGCCATGCGCGTCCACCCAAATCGGCAGGCTGGCATTGTCGTAGACCGCATGGCCCTGGCCCGTGCCGTCCCGCGCCTCCAGCCGGCCATTGCCCCAGCCGTAGAACAGCTTGCCGCCGGCGGGGATCAGCCCGTTGAAGGAGACGAACATGGTGTCCGGCACGCCGATGGCCAGCGCCGCGGCGCCGCCGTCGATCGCCTTGCCGTCCGGACCGAAGATGGTCCAGCCGACGCCCTGCGCCGCGGTGGGGTCGAGTGGCGCCAGGCTGCTGGCGGCATCGAACTGCACCTTGAGCATCAGCTGATTCGGCGCGGACACGCTGGCGGCGATCACCTGTGGGCCAAGGTTGTCGATATTGCCGCCAGCCAGCGCCACCGGGGAGCCGGGCTTGGCATAGGCCGCCCATTCCTCCGCCAGCGAGGCGGCGATGCGGATCGAGGCGACCCGTTGATCCTCGAAGGACATGTGGGAGCCACCCAGGATCGCCGGGTTGTCCCAGTTCATGTTGACGTCCTGAATGCGGGCGGCGATGCCGGCGTTGAAGGCCGGGTCGGCGGCCAGTTCCTCCATGCCCGTGCGGATGGCCTGATGGCCGGTGCCGGTCCCCCAGTTGAACGGGAGCGCGCTGACGAACAGGTAGGGTACCGTCGCGGCAGACTGGCCGAGGGCGGCACGCACCAGTGCGGCGTCGTAGCGCACCGCGCTTTCCCAGTAGGCCGGGGTCAGGTTGCCCTGGATGCTGTCGTATTCGCTGTGCAGCCAGACCACGGCGGTGGGCTGCGCCTTCTGCGCCGCCGGGATGCTGGCCACGTAGTTCAGCAGTCCCTGTTCCAGTTCCCCCACCTGCCAACCGCCCGTGGGCGCCGGGTTCACCCATTGGGTCAGGAAGGAGGTACCGCTGTAGACCGTGTTCCCGGTTGCGGAATCATGCGCGAATTCCAAGGTGACCGTGTCGTTGACCCCGTCGAAGCCCAGCAGGGACTCCACGCGGTTTGCCATGGCCTCGCCGTTGAATAGGCCGAGCAAGAAGGCATTCGACTGGCCGCGCAGCAGGACGTTCAGATTCACCGGGGACCTCAGGATTGGGAACAGGCGGAAAAGCCGACCTGTGGCCGCAATGCTGAGGTATCCTAAGGATCACGCCCAGACGCGAGCGTGTGATCTCCTGCTCGTTGCTTAAATCTGGAATTATTCGCGCATTTGGCTGTGATCAACGGCTGCATCAGAAGCCCTGCAGCGACAACACCAGTTCCGCCAGGACCCAGAAGACCAGCAGGCCGACGATGCCGACGAGGCTCGCCTCCTGCACCGGGCCGAGGCCGCGGATCCAGCGCCCGGTGGCCCGCGCATGCCGGCGGGCGGCAAGCCGCGCCTCGGCCGTGATGGAACCGGCCCGGGCGGGGCGCGGCGGGATGGCGAAGCCGGCATCGGCGAAGGCATGGGTCTGCATGACGAATATAGGAACAAAGAGAGAACTTAAGCGCAAGAGAAAAAGTTCACCCTCTGTTCACTCGATGCTGCCTGTGCCCCGGGAGGAACGCAAGCCGGACAGCTGGCCCTATCCCTCGGTCGGCAGCTTGATGCTGGTCAGCGCCTGGTAAGCGCGGATGACGAAGGCGTCGTCCTTGCCGCCATGCCCCTGGGCGCGGGCCGAGACGAAAAGCTGGTGCGCCATGGCCGCCAGCGGCGCCGGGAAGGCCACGTCCCGCGCCATGTCGCCGACCAGGCCAAGATCCTTGACGAAGATGTCCACCGCCGAGCGCGGCGTCTCGTCGCCGTCCAGCACATGCGGCATGCGGTTCTCGAACATCCAGGAGTTGCCGGCGGCGCCTGTCACCACCTCGAACAGGGTGCGCGGCTCGATGCCGGCCTTGATGCCGAGCGCCATGGCCTCGGCCGCCACGGCGATATGCACGCCGGCGAGGAGCTGGTGCACCACCTTCATGGTGGCGCCCATCCCCGACGCCTCGCCCAGGTACCAGACCTTCTTGGCGACCACGTCGAGCACCGGCCTGGCCTTGGCCATCGCCGCGGCGGAGCCCGAGGCCATCACCGTGAGCGCCCCGGCCCGGGCGCCGACCGCGCCGCCGGAGACCGGCGCGTCGACGTACAGGAAGCCCGCGGCTTCGGCCTGCGCCGCCAGCGCCCGTGCATCGGTCGGCGCCATGGTGGCGGAGACGATGATCGCGGCTCCCGGCGCCAGGCGCGGCGCGGCGCCCTCGGGCCCGAACAGCGCCGCTTCCGCCTGGGCGCGGTTGACCACGAGGACCACCACCGCCTCCGTCCCCGCCGGCAGGTCGGCGGCGCGCGCCACGGCGATGCCGCCGGCGGCGGCGAACTCGGCCCGCGCGCTCTCACGCGGGTCGCACCCCGCCGCTTCCAGCCCTGGTGCCTGCACCAGGTTGAGCGCCGCGCCCATGCCCATGCTGCCGAGCCCGATCACCGCGACGCGCATCCTCGCCTCCCCTGTCTGCCGGGGCAACCTCCGGCGGGGGGGCGGGGACGTCAAGCCGGCCGGCCGGGCCGGCGATTTCGAGCATCCGCCGGCTTCTTCCCGGCCGCGCATGCGGTAGTCTGGCGCGACGAGGGGAAGGAACGGACATGAACCTGCACAGGATGCTCCGGGCGCGCGCCGCTTCCGGCAAGCCGGTCACGGTCGGGCTGATCGGGGCGGGCAAATTCGGCTCGATGTTCCTCGCCGCCTCGCAGCGCACGGTGGGGATGCAGATCGCCGGCATCGCCGACCTGGCCCTGCCGCGCGCCCGGGCGGCGCTGGCCCGCATCGGCTGGCCCGAGGCGAAATATGCGGCACCCGATATCGACACGGCGCTGCGCAGCGGCGCGACGACGCTGACCGAGGACGCGATGGCGCTGATCGCCGATCCGCGCATCGAGGTCATCATCGAATGCACCGGCCACCCGGCCGCCGGCATCCGCCACGCGCTCGCCGCCATCGCGCATGGCAAGCATATCGTCATGGTGAACGTGGAGGCCGATGTCCTGGCCGGCCCGCTGCTGGCGGAGAAGGCGCGGGCGGCGGGCACCGTCTATTCCATGGCCTACGGCGACCAGCCGGCGCTGGTCTGCGAGATCGTCGATACCCTCCGCGCCGAGGGGTTCGATGTCGTCGCCGCCGGCAAGGGGACAAAATACCTGCCGGCCTACCATGCCAGCACGCCGGCCACGGTCTGGGGGCATTACGGGCTGAGTGAGGAGCAGGCGAAGCTCGGCGGGATGAACCCGCAGATGTTCAACTCCTTCCTCGACGGCACCAAGTCCGGCATCGAGATGGCGGCGATCGCCAATGCGACCGGGCTGCAGCCACCGGAGGACGGGCTCGCCTTCCCGCCCTGCGGCACGCACGACCTGCCGCAGGTCTTTGCCGGATCGACCGGGCGGGTGGAGGTGATCTCCTCGCTCGAACGCGACGGGCGGCAGGTGCAGGGCGACCTGCGCTGGGGCGTCTATGCGGTGTTCGAGGGCGAGACGGACTACATCCGCCGCTGCTTCTCCGAATACGGCGTGGCGACCGACCCGAGCGGGCGCTACGCGGCGCTGTGGCGGCCCTACCACTTCATCGGCCTGGAACTCGGCATCTCGGTGGCCAGCGCGGCACTGCGGCGGGAGCCGACCGGGTCGTCCGAGGCCTGGCGCGGCGACGTCGCCTCGACCGCCAAGCGCGACCTGGCCGCCGGCGAGGTGCTGGACGGCGAGGGCGGCGCCATGGTCTGGGGCAAATGCATCCCGGCGGAACGGTCCCTGGCGGTCGGCGCGTTGCCGATCGGCTTGGCGCATGGCGTGCCGCTGAAGCGCGCGGTGAAGGCAGGCGGGATCGTCACCTATGCCGATGTGGCACTGGACGAGACATCCGAGGCGGTGCGGATTCGGCGAGCGATGGAACAGGCGGCGCGGCCGGCCAAGGCGGCGGAATAGCAAAGGCGGCTTTGCCCCCTCCGCACGCCCCCACCAGGGCGCGGCGCGCCCTGGACCCGGCAGGGGTCAGGGGCGGAAGGCCTGGAACAGCGTGGCGGCGGAGGCCAGGCGATCGGGGTGGCGGGCCATGTCCCACAATTCCGTCCAACGGGCGCCGAAGCCGGGCTCGACGCAGCGGCGGAACTTCTCGCGCAGCGCGGCTTCAGGGTGCGGGCGGTCGGGGTCGCCGGGAGTGCCGATGACCTCGCACCGGCGGGTCGTGCCATCGGCGAGGCGCAGCGCCACGCGGCAGACGCGTTCGGCGGGCTGGCGGGCGGTCAGCGCCATGTTCTCGCGCACCGCCACCTTCGCGGCCAGGGCGCGGGTCGCGGGGTCGGCGATGGCGGCCGGCGAGAAGGCCTCGATCCAGGCGCCGCCCGAGACGATGCGCGTCGCCACGGTGAAGGGGATGGAGAAGCGGCCGGCGATCGGCGCCACGGCCGCGCGTTCCGACAGCAGCGAGGCGGAGGCGAAGGTCTCGACTTCGATGGCCGCGACCGCATCCGGCGCGACCGGCGCTTCGGCCAAGAGCCGCTCGATTGCCTCCAGCGCGCCCTGGGTCTCGCGGCAACAGGCATGCAGCTTGAGGAAGCTCTCCAGGATGAACCAGCGGCTGGCGGATGCCGCATAGGCGGCCTGGTCCCAGGCCTCGCCGATCACTTGGCCGAAGATCACGGGGATGCCGCCCGGCTCGCCGGTGATGCCGGCCTCCGCCAGGTCCACCGCCAGCAGTCCGTTCTGCGCCGCGGCGCCGGCATAGACGTTGCGGACGGAGCCGCCGCGGAGCGAGGCGGTGGCACTGGTGGCAAGGCCGAGGCTGGCGGCGAGGTCGAGGGCGCCCTGGGTCCGGGCGGCATCCTGGCCGCGCAGGCTGGCGACCGCGGCGGCGGCGCCGACCACGCCCCAGGTGCCGTGCGGATGCGCCGCGGCGCGGAGCCGCATGGCATGGCCGACGCGGGACCCCGCCTCGTAGCCGGCGATGCAGGCCGTCAGCAGCGCTTCGCCGGTGCAGCCGCGCGTGGCGGCCTCGGCCAGGGCCGGGGCGATGGCGTGGATCGCCGGGTGGCCGCCGGCGGGGTAGTTGCCCTCGTCCAGTTCGGCGGCGGTGCCGGCCAGCCCGGTGAGGAAGGCGGCCATGGGCGGTGGCGCGGCCGCGGCGGCGCCCAGCAGCGGCACGCCGCCGGTCGCCTGGCGCGCCACCATGGCGGCGACTTCGGCCTCGCGGTGTCCGGCGACGATGGCACCGATGGTATCGGCGAGGATGAGACCCGCATGGTCGCGGACGTGCGGAGGAATCGGCTTCATGGCCATGAGGCTCGCGGCTGGAACCCGCGCATGCAAGACTCGGAACGATAGAAGGGGGTTCGGGGGGATACTTCCCCCCAAATTCCTACTTCCTTTGCTGCCTGGCCTGCGCCGCCATCCGCACCGCGGCGTTCGGCGCGCCGTACTGCTCGTACCCGCCCCGCCGCTCGACCAGCTCGAAGAAGAAGCGGTCCTGGAAGGCGTGGGTATAGGCGTGCACGAAGCTGCCGCCCTGCGCGTCGCGGTCGTACAGCAGGTGACGCTGTTGCAGGCCCGCGAGCTCGGCGTCGCCGAGGTCGAAGCGCGCCGCCAGGTCGTCGTAGTAGTTCTCCGGGATGTCCAGCATCGGTGCGTCCCGCGTCGCCGCCGCGGCCACATCCGGCGCGGCGAAGGCGATGTGGTGCACGCCGGCGCCGGCATAGGCGGAGACGAAGCGTCCCGTGGTGGTCTGCCGGCTTTCCGAGACATTCAGCGGCAGCCGGAGGCTGCGGTTGGCCGAGGAGAGCGTGCGGCTGCGGACGATGCCGAAGGGGTCGGGCAGTTCCCAGACCGGGTCGGCCTGCAGGCCGAAGACCGCGCGCCAGAACAGCACGAAGCCATCGAGATGCCCGGGCGCGAGCGCCTGCACGACGTGGTCGATGCCGGCGAGCGGCGGCAGGCTGAGCACTGGCGGCGGGGCCAGGGTGAAGTCGTCCGGCCAGATGTCGGCCCCGCTCCGCACCAGGTAGATCAGCGTGCCGTCCGGCGCACGGATGGCGGGGATGCGGTGCTCGCCCGCACCGATCTGTTCCTGCCAGGCCGGGCTGAGCAGCGCCTGGGCCCGGGCCAGGGCGCGGGCGGGATCGTCCACCCGGAGCGCCATGGCGCAGACGGTCGGGCCGAACATCTCGAAGCGCTCGGCGGCGGCGCTGTCGGGTTCGCTGTTGAGCACCAGGTTGACGCCGCCCTGGCGGTGCAACTCGACCGCCTTCGAGCGATGCAGGCCGGCGCGGGCGAAGCCGAGGGTGCCGAGCAGGCCGGCAAGCTGCTCGCGCGATGGCTCGTCGACGGCGAATTCGAGGAATTCGAAGCCGGCGAGGGTCGGGGCCGGCGGCAGCGCCGCGGCCGGGACGGTGGCGGGCGGTGCCTCGGCGCGGACCTCGTCGTCCAGCAGGATCAGGCTGCGCAATGCGTCGCGGGCGATGCGGCGGACCGGGGCGGCGCGGAATTCGTCGTTGAAGACCTCCAGCGAAACCGGGCCGCGATAGCCGGCCCGCAGCACGTCGCGCAGGAAGGGCCCGACCGGCAGGTCGCCCTGGCCGGGGAAGAGCCGGAAGTGGCGGCTCCAGGAGAGCACGTCCATCGACAGCTTCGGCGCATCGGCAAGCTGCAGGAAGAAAAGCTTTTCGGCCGGCACCGCATCGAGGCCGGCGAGGTCGTCGCCGCGCGACAGGGTGTGGAAGCTGTCGAGGATCAGGCCGAGCGCGGGATGGTCGGCCTGCCGCACGATATCCCAAGCCTGGCGCCAGAGGCTGGTCCGCCGGCCCCAGGCCAGCGCCTCGAAGCCGACCCGCAGGCCACGGGCCGCGGCACGCTCCGCCATCTCGCACAGGTCGGCGCTGGCGCGTTCCGGCTCCGGCAAGGTCGCTGCTTGGGTATTGCTGCAGACCAGGATGAGGTCGGTGCCGAGCGCCTGCATGGTGTCGAACTTCCGCTCGGCGCGGTCGAGGTTGCGCCGGCGCTGCGGCTCCGGCATCGCCTCGAAGTCGCGGAAGGGCTGGTAGATGGTCACGGCCAGCCCGAGGTCGGCGCACATCCGGCCGACCGCCTCGGGCGAGCCGTCATAGGTCAGCAGGTCGTTCTCGAAGATCTCGACCCCCTGGAAGCCGGCCAAGGCCGCGGCTTCCAGCTTGTCCGGCAGGGTGCCGCTGAGGCAGACGGTGGCGATCGACTTCGGCAGGGTCATCGGTGGGTATCCCGTCCGGTTCAGACCTCGAGGAAGACCGTCTCGCCCTCGCCCTGCAGGCGGATGTCGAGGGTCCAGGTCCCGGCGCCGGCCGGCCGCGCGATCAAGGTCGCCCGCTCTGCCGGATCCTCGATCGCGGCGAGCAGCGGGTCGGTCTCGTTCGACGCCTCGCCCTGGAAGTAGATGCGGGTGCGCAGCGCGGTCATCAGGCCGCGGGCGAGCAGCACCACGGACAGATGCGGCGCCTGGGTCTGGTTGCCGTTGCCCGGCACCGCTTCGGGCTTCAGGGTGACGAAGCGGAAGCGGCCCTCGGCATCGGTCGCGCTGCGGCCGTAACCGGGGAAGCGCTCATCCGCCGGCGGGCTGGACTGCCAGATCTCGACCGCGGCATCGGCCACGGCATCGCCGGCGCCGTCGGTGATGCGGCCGGTGACCTCGATGCGCTCGCCCTCGGCGCCGAAGCGCGTGAGGTCGGCCCATTCCTTGTGCTCGATCAGGTGCCAATAGGGGCCGATCGTCTGGCTGGCGGTGGCGGCGGGCATCAGTGCGCCTCCTCGAAAGGGGTCGCGCCGCGATCCTCGAAGGGGGTCGCGCCGCGACCACGCAGCACGATGTCGAAGCGGTAGCCGAGCGCCCATTCCGGCTCGGTGACGTCGAGGTCGAACTTGCTCACCAGACGCTCGCGCGCGCCGGCATCGGCGACGCCGTGGTAGACCGGGTCGAGCGCCAGCAGCGGATCGCCGGGGAAGTACATCTGGGTGACCAGGCGCTGGGCGAAGCCGCTGCCGAACAGCGAGAAATGGATATGCACCGGCCGCCAGGCATTGTGGTGGTTGCGCCAGGGATAGGCGCCCGGCTTGATGGTGACGAAGCGGTAGTGCCCCTGGGCATCGGTGAAGATGCGGCCCTCGCCGGGGAAGTTGGGATCGGCCGGCGCGTCGTGGGTATCGCGCGGATGGGCGTAGCGGCCGGCGGCATTGGCCTGCCAGACCTCGACCATGGTGTTGGGGACGGGGCGGCCTTCCTCGTCCGTCACCCGGCCGGCGACGATGATGCGCTCGCCCAGCGGTTCGCCCTTCGCCTGCCTCGTCATGTCGCCGATCGCGGGGAAAAGCGCCGGGGTGAAATGCGGGCCGGTGGTCTCGGAGACGGTCTGCGCCAGGCTGCGCAGGGCGCGCTTCGGGTGGCGCAGATGCGTGCTGCCATAGGCGGCGTGGTCCAGCGGCGGCTGGGTGCCGGCCGCGAAGGGCCGGAAGGGCACGGTGTCCGACATGCCTGTGTCTCCTCCTGGGCGCGGTGCCCGGCGGGCACCGCGGGATGAAGTCTAGTGCCGGTCGGGGCCGGCGGCGATGCGCCTATTCCAGGGTGATGCCGCGGGACCTGATGACCTCGCCCCATTTGCTGCTCTCGGCGACGACCTGCTGTGGCCAGGCCTCCGGCATCCCGACATCCGGGAAGATCGAGCCGTTGCGCAGCTTCTCGACAATCTCCGGGCTTTGCAGCGCGGCGGCCTTGGCGGCGGCAAGCTTCTGGATGATCGCCGGCGGGGTACCGGCGGGGGCCAGCAGCGCGAAGTCGGAGGAGCATTCGTAGCCGGGATAGCCGCTCTCGGCGATGGTCGGGACCGTGGGCGCCAGCGGGTTGCGCTGCGGCGAGGAAACGCCGATGGCGGTGACCTGCTTGGCCGCGATCAGCGGCAGCGCGGTGACGGCATCGACGAAGGCCATCTCCACCTCGCCGCTGATCAGCGCCTGTACCGCCGGGGCGCCGCCCTTGTAGGTGACGTTCTGCACCTCGATCCCGGCCGAGCGCAGGAACAACTCGGTCGCCAGATGGGCCGAGGAGCCGGCGCCGGAGGAGGCGTAGGAAAGCTTGCCGGCCGCTGCCTTCGCCTTGGCCACGAAGCCCTTGATGTCGGTCACGCCAAGCTTGTTGCTGGCGCAGAGGAAGATCGGCGTGGTGGCGACGCGGCCGATGCCGGCGAAGGATTTCTCGTCGTCGTAGCCGCGCTGCGGGAACAAATGCCGCGCCATGGCATAGGTGGAGTTGACGCCGAGCAGCAGGGTATAGCCGTCCGGCCGGGCGCGGGCGACGGAGGCATGGCCGATGGTGCCGCTGGCGCCGGGGCGGTTGTCCACCACCACGTTGCCGCCAAGCGCCGCCGACATGCCCTGGGCCAGGACGCGGGCGACGAAGTCGGTGGACCCGCCCGGCGCCCAGGCGACGACGAGCGTCACGGGGCGGCTGCCGGAGTAGTCGCCCTGGGCGAATGCCGGGCGCGCGGCCAGGCCGAAGGCGGCGGCCAGGCCAAGCTGGCGGCGGGTGAGATGCGTCATGGCGGTTTCCTCTCCTCGTCTCTTCGCGGACCGCCGGCCTAGAGCGCGGCGTTGACATGTACGTACCGGATAGTACATAAACTTCGCAATAGAAAAAACCGGAGCCGAACGCCATGACCGCCCAAGCCCCCTCCCCAACGGCACGCCGCCCCTTGTTGCTCGGGCTGATCGGCACCGGCATCCAGCTGTCCCGCACCCCGGCGATGCATATGCGGGAAGCGGCGGCGCAGGGCGTCGGCTGCGTCTACCGGCTGATCGACCTGACCGAGCTGGGCCTCGGCGCCGAGGCGCTGCCGGAGCTGCTGGTGGCCGCCGAGCGGATGGGCTTCGACGGGCTGAACGTCACGCATCCCTGCAAGCAGGCGGTGGTGCCGCTGCTGTCCGAGTTGTCGCCGGAAGCCGCGGCGCTGGGCGCGGTGAATACCGTGGTGCTGCGCGGGGGCCGGCGGATCGGCCACAACACCGATTGCTCCGGCTTCGCCGAGGGGTTCCGCCGCCAGTTGCCGGATGTGGCGCTGGGTCGCGCCGTGCAGCTTGGTGCCGGCGGTGCCGGAACGGCGGTGGCGGAAGCGGCGCTGCGGCTCGGCATCGGCACGCTGACCCTGTTCGACATGGACCGGGCACGGGCGGAGGGCGCGGCGGCGGCGCTCTGCGCCCGGCACGGCGCGGGGCGGGCGGTCGCCGGCACCGACCTGGCCTCGGCGATGGCGGCGGCCGACGGCCTCATCCACGCGACGCCAACCGGCACCGCGGCGCATCCCGGCCTGCCGCTCGACCCGGGCCTGCTGCAGGCGCGGCACTGGGTCAGCGAGATCGTCTATTTCCCGCTGGAGACGGCGCTGCTGCGCACCGCCCGGGCCAAGGGCTGCCGCACCGCCCACGGCGGCGGCATGGCGGTGTTCCAGGCGGTGCATGCCTTCGGCCATTTCTCCGGCCTGATGCCGGATGCAGACCGCATGCTGGCGCATTTCGCCAGCCTGTAAGCGGTTACGGCCGCAGCCAGGCCAGCACCGCCTCGACGATCATCACCCGATGCGCCGCGACATGCTCCGGCGCGGTCAGGTCGCGGCGGAAGATCGCCTGCAGGGTGTGGCGGTTGGAGACGCGGTAGAAGCAGAAGCTGCTGATCAGCAGGTGCAGGTCCACCGCATCGACCCGGGCACGGAACACGCCCGCATGTTCCCCGCGGTCGAGCAGCGTCCGCAATGTGCGGATCACCGCGTCGTTGCGTTCGGCGACGGAAGGCGCCTGCTGCAGGTGCCGGGCGCTGTGGATGTTCTCCACCGCCACCATGCGGACGAATTCCGGATGCGCCGCGTGGTAGTCGAAGGTCACCTCGATCAGCCTGCGCATCGCCGCGACCGGGTCCAGGCGGTCCAGGGCCAGCGCCTGCTCGGCGTCGCGGATGCCGCCGTACATTTCCTCCAGCACCGCGGCGTAGAGGCCTTCCTTGCTGGCGAAGTAGTAGTAGATCATCCGCTTGGTGGTGGCCGTGCGCGCCGCGATCTCGTCCACCCGGGCGCCGGACAGACCCTTGTCGGCGAATTCCACCAGCGCCGCGTCCAGGATGTTGCGGCGGGTCTGGTCGGGATCGCGCAGGCGCGGACGCGGCGGCGCAGCGGTGTCGGGCATCGCCTATGAACCTACTGGTTAGTCCATAGATTAGCACGGAAGCGGCGCCACGCCGCCAGTGTCTTGCGGTGTCCCGCATTTTCCCGGAACACGAGGGCAAGACCAAAGGGGGCGACGGCATGGCGGAGACGGTGACGGTGCGGCAGGCCACCATGGCGCTGCTGCGGGACTGCGGCATGACCACCGTCTTCGGCAATCCCGGCTCGACCGAGCTCGGCTTCCTCGACCGCTGGCCGAACGACTTCCGCTACGTCCTGGGACTGCAGGAAGCCAGCGTGGTGGCGATGGCCGATGGCTATGCCCGGGCCAGCGGGCGCGCCGCCTTCTGCAACCTGCATTCGGCCGCCGGCCTCGGCCATGCGCTGGGCAATGTCTTCACCGCGCATCGCAACCAGGCGCCGCTGGTGATCACCGCGGGCCAGCAGGCGCGCAGCCTGCTGCCGCACAACCCCTTCCTCGGCGCCACCGACGCGGCAAGCTTCCCCAAGCCCTATGTCAAATGGTCCTGCGAGCCGGCCCGGGCCGCGGACGTGCCGGCCGCCATCGCCCACGCCTTCCATGTGGCGATGCAGCGGCCCTGCGGCCCGACCTTCGTCTCCATTCCCAGCGACGACTGGGCGGCGCCGACCCGCCTGCCGTCCCCGCGCCGGACCAGCCAGGACATGGCGCCCGACCCGGCGCTACTGGCGGACTGCACCGCGGCGCTGGCGGCGGCGCGCAGCCCGGTGCTGGTGATCGGGCCGGAGGTGGACGCCGAGGCCGCCGGACCCGCCGCCGTCGCGCTGGCGGAACGCCTGCGCGCACCCGTCTGGGCCAGCCCCTTCTGCAGCCGCATCGCCTTCCCCGAGGACCATCCGCTCTTCGCCGGTTTCCTCGCTGCGGCGCCGCCGGCCATCGCCGCCGCGCTGGCGCCGCATGACCTGGTGCTGGTGCTCGGCGCGCCGGTCTTCACCTTCCATGTCGCCGGCGACTGCGCCCTGTTCACGGCAGGCACGCCGCTGTTCCAGCTCAGCACGGATGGCGAGGCGATCGCCGCGGCCGGCACCGGCACCGGGATTCAGGGCAGCCTGCGGCTCGGCCTGCCGGCGCTGGCGGCGTTGGTCCCGCAGAGCGACCGCACCCCGCCGCCGCCCCGGCCGCGGCCGGCACCGCCGACGGCCAGCCGCCCGATCGGCGCGGAATACCTGTTCCACACCTTGTCCCGTCTGCTGCCGCGGGATGCGGTGGTGGTGGAGGAAGTGCCCTCGCACCGCCCGGCCCTGCAGGCGCATCTGCCGATCCGCGACTGGGGCGGCTTCTACACCATGGCAAGCGGCGGCCTCGGCTATTCGCTGCCCGCCGCGGTCGGCATCGCGCTGGCGCATCCCGGGCGGCGGATCGCCGCGATCATCGGCGACGGCTCGATGATGTATTCCATCCAGGCGCTCTGGACCGCGGCGCAACAGGCGCTGCCGCTGGCCGTCATCGTGGTCAACAACGGCGGTTATGGCGCCATGCGCAGCTTCAGCCGGGTGATGGGGACGGAAGGCGTGCCGGGCATCGACCTGCCCGGGCTGGATTTCGTCGCGCTGGCCCAGGGCATGGGCTGCCCCGGCCTGCGGGTGGACGACCCGGCGCTGCTAGCCGATGCCCTGGCCGCGGCGCTGCGCCACGCAGGCCCGATGCTGGTCGAGGTGGCGGTCGATGCCGCCATCCCAACGCTCTACCACAAGTCCTGAGGGGGAGACGCGCATGCCGCCGACCACCACCCCGCGGCGCCGCGCCCTGCTCGGTGCCGCCGCGCTGCTGCCTGCCGCGCAAGCCCGGGCACAGGCGCCCTGGCCGGCGCAGCCAATCCGCTTCGTCGTCCCCTTCCCGCCCGGCGGCCTGGCCGACCTGCTGGCCCGGCCGCTGGCGGCGCGGCTGCCGCAGTTGCTCGGCCAGCCGGTGATCGTCGAGAACCGGCCCGGCGCCGGCGGCAACATAGGCGCCGACCTGGTCGCCAAGGCGACACCCGACGGATACAGCTGGATGCTGGGCTCGATCGGCACGCTGGCGGTCAACCAGTTCCTCTATGCCCGGATGCCCTTCGAGACGCGCAGCGCCTTCGCGCCGACCAGCCTGCTGGTGAACACGCCGAAGGTGATCGCGGTCGGTGCCGGCAGGCCGTGGACGTCGCTGGCCGACCTGATCGCCGCGGCGAAGGCGGCGCCCGGCACGCTCAGCGCCGGCTCGGCCGGCAACGGCACCAGCCTGCATATCGCGCTGGAGCTGTTCAAGCGGCAGGCCGGCGTGGATATCGTGCATGTCCCCTATCGCGGCGCGGCGGCGGCGCTGACCGATCTGGTGGCCGGGCGCATCGACCTGATCATCGACAACGTCCCGAACATCCTGCCGCAGCTGCGCGACGGCGGCGCGCGGCCGCTGGCGGTGGCGACGCCCGGCCGGCTGCCGCAACTGCCCGCTGTGCCGACCACGGCGGAGGCCGGGCTGCCGGGCTTCCTGTTCGGCACCTGGTTCGGCCTGGCCGCGCCCGCCGGCACCCCGTCGCCGATCCTGGCCCGCATGGCGCAGGCGGTGGACACCGCGCTGCAGGACCCCTGGATCGGCGGCCGCTTCGCCGAGCAGGGCGCCATCGTGGGCGGCGGCACCCCGGCGCAGTTCGCCGCCTTCATCGCGCAGGAGACGGCGCGGCTGGAGCCAGTGATCCGCGAGGCCGGCATCCGCGCGGAGTAGGCGGGCCTGGAAAAGAAGAAAAGAAAGATCGGGGAGAAAAATGAATTTCCTTCCCAAATCCGTCCTTTGCTTTCTGTGGGTCGGGCTTTCACCGCGCGGCAGATGCCAGACCCACAGAAATAGAGGTTGGTCCAGGGAGGATACTTCCTCCCTGGCCTTGCTTCCTCGCCAGGCTCAGAAGGCCAGCTGCACCTTCATCGCCCGGCTGCGGTCGCCGGCCAGCTCGAACGCCGCGACGGCCTCCGCCGCCGGCAGGGTCGCGGTCAGCAGCGGCATCGGGTCGATCGCACCGCGGCCGAGCAGTTCGACCGCCAGCGGGAATTCCTCCTGGAAGCGGAAGGTGCCGCGCAGCGCGATCTCCTTCGCCACCAGCGCCGAGAGCGGCAGGGTCACGTCGCCGCCGAGGCCGAGTTGCACGATGGTGGCGCCGGGCCGCGCCACCTCGATCGCGGTCTTCAGCGCAGCGGCGCTGCCGCTCGCCTCGAAGACCACGTCGAAATGGCCCTTGTCCACGGCATAGCCGCGCAACGCATCGGGGTCCTCGGACACGGCCACGGTGCGGTCGGCGCCCATCCGCCGCGCGGTCAGCAACGGGGTGGAGAGCAGGTCGGTCACCACGATCTCCCGCGCCCCGGCATGCCGGGCGACGGCGACCGCCAGCGTGCCGATCGGCCCGGCGCCGGTGACCAGGACACGGGCGCCCATCAGCGGCCCGGCCTGCTTCGCCGCATGCAGGCAGACCGACAGCGGCTCGGCGAAGGCCGCCAGCGTGGTGTCCATGCCGTCCGGCAGCGCGACGGCGCGCGCCGCCTCGCAGACCAGGGTCTCGGCGAAGCCGCCCTGTACATGCGGCAGCCGCATCGCGCTGCCGTAGAACCGCATGTCGAGGCAGTGGTTGGGCTGGCCCCCGAGGCAGAAGCGGCACGCGCCGCAGGGCAGGCTGGGGTTTATTGCGACGCCCGCGCCGAGCGCGAGGTGGGAGACCCCCTCCCCCAGCGCGTCCACGGTGCCGGCGACCTCGTGCCCCAGCACCATCGGCTCGCGCAGCCGGACCGCGCCGAAGCCGCCATGCTGGTAGTAGTGCAGGTCGGAGCCGCAGATGCCACCCGCCCGGATGCGGATACGCACCTGGCCGGGGCCGGGCTCCGCCGGCGCATGATCCTCGACGCGAAGATCCTTCGGCGCATGAATGACGACGGCGCGCATCACTTGACCTCCGTGAGCAAGGGTTGTCCGGCGAAATGCGCCGCCACGTTGTCGCGCATCAACTGCCCCATGGCCTTGCGGGTCTCGACCGTGCCGCTCGCGGCATGCGGCGCGAGCAGCACATTCGGGAAGCCGGCGAAGGCCGGATCGATCGCCGGCTCGTTCCAGAAGACGTCGAGGCCGGCCATGCCGATCCGGCCGGCACGGATCGCGTCCAGCAGCGCCGCCTCGTCGCAGCAGGACCCGCGGGAGACGTTGATGAAGATGCTGCCGGGCCGCAGGGCCTCGAAGGCGGCGCGGTCGATCAGCCCCTGGGTGGTCGGGCCGCCCATGGCGCAGCAGATCAGGATGTCGACGGTCGGCGCCAGCGCCGCCGGGGTAGGGTGCCACGCGTAGGGCACATCGTCCTTTGGGGTCCGGCCGCTGTAGCTGATCCGCATCCCGAAGCCCTCCGCCCGGCGCGCCACCGCGCGGCCGATGCGGCCGAGGCCGACGATGCCGATGCGCTTGCCCCAGACCCGGGTGGTCAGCGGCATGGAGCCTTCCTGCGCCCAACGCCCGTCCCGCACCCAGGCGTCGGATCCGGGGATCTCCCGCGCGACGCCGAGCAGCAGGGCAAAGGCCATGTCGGCCACGTCCTCGGTCAGCACGTCCGGGGTATTGGTCACCGGGATGCCGTGCGCGGCGCACCAGCCCTTGTCGATGGCGTCGATGCCGACGCCGTAGCAGGCGACCAGGCCGAGCTTCGGCAATCGCTCCATCAGCGCGGCAGAGGCACCGATCTCGCCCTTGGTGACGATGGCGCGGATGCCGGGTGCGTGCTCGGCCAGGAAGGCGGCCTCGTCCGGTGCCTCGTACAGCAGCCGCAGCGTGTACCGCTCGGCCAGCGGCGCCAGGTCCCAATCGGGGAGGACGCCCATGACCAGAAGCTCCGGCTTGTCCAACTGCGCCTCCCCTGCTTGTCTCGCGCGCCTGTAGGGGATGGAAGCATGTCGCTCAAGCTGTTCGATCTGACGGGGCGGCGCGCCCTGGTCACCGGCTCCAGCCAGGGCATCGGCCTGGCCCTCGCCCGCGGGGTCGGCCTGGCCGGCGCCAGCGTGGTGCTGAACGGCCGGGACGTGGCGAAACTGGAGAAAGCCGCAGCCGGGCTCCGCGCCGATGGCGTCGCCGCGGTGGACATCGCCGCCTTCGACGTCACCGACAGCGCCGCGGTCGATGCCGGCGTCGCCCGGATCGAGGCCGAGCACGGCCCGATCGAGATCCTGTTCAACAATGCCGGGGTGAACCTGCGCGGCGCGCTGGACGCCATGCCGGACACGACGTGGCACGAGGTCATCGCCACCAACCTTCACAGCGCCTTCTACTGCGCCCGGGCGGTGGCCAAGGGGATGATCGGCCGCGGCCATGGCAAGATCATCAATACTTGCAGCGTGATGAGCATGCTGGGCCGGCCGACCACCGGCCCCTACACCGCGTCGAAAGGCGCGATCGGCATGCTGACCAAGGCGATGTGCGCCGACTGGGCGCAGCATGGGTTGCAATGCAACGGCATCGCGCCGGGCTATTTCAGCACCGAACTCACCGCCCCGCTGCGGGCCAATACCGAGTTCAACGACTGGCTCTGCAAGCGGACGCCGGCCGGCCGCTGGGGCGAGTTGCCCGAACTGGTCGGCGCGGCCGTCTTCCTGGCCTCGGACGCCGCGTCCTACGTCAACGGCCATTTGCTCTATGTTGACGGCGGGCTGACAAGCGTGGTTTGAGCAGCCCCAATCCCACCGGAGGAAATCCCATGCTTCTGCGCAAGCGCTTCTTCGCCGGCGCCGCCCTGGCGGCACCCGCGCTGTTCACCAGCGCCGCACAGGCCCAGCAGGCCGGGCCGATCACCACCGGCGACATCATCAAGCGCGGCAAGGCACGGATCGGCGTCGTCACCGGCGCCCCGCCCTTCGGCATGGTCGACCCCCAGGGCAACGCGATCGGCTACGACATCGACGTGTCGAACCTGCTGGCGAAGTATCTCGGCGTGCCGGCCGAGATCAGCTCGCTCACCCCGCCGTCCCGCATCCCGGCGCTGGAGTCCGGCAAGGTCGATTTCCTGTGTGCCACGCTCGGCGCGACGCCGGAACGCGCGCGGACAGTCATGTTCACCATGCCCTACAGCGCCTTCCGCATGATGATCATGGCGAAGAAGGGCAGCCCCATCGCCAAGCTGGAGGACCTGGTCGGCAAGAAGGTCGGCGTCCCGCGCGGTACCCCGCAGGAACAGGCGCTGGTCCGCAAGGCGCCGAAGGGCACCCAGATCGTCCGCTTCGAGGACGACGCCACCAGCGCCCAGGCGCTGATCGTCGGCCAGATCGACGCCTGCGGCATCCCCGACACCATCGGCGGCGAGATCGCCAAGACCCGCCCCGAGGCCGGGCTCGAGAACAAGTTCCTGCTGTTCAACCAGCCGAACTGCATGACCGTCCGCAAGGACCAGTTCGAGATGCGGCAATGGCTGCAGAACACCATCTACTTCATGAAGGGCAACGGCGAGCTCGACGAGCTCTCCACCAAGTGGACCGGAAGCCCGCTGCCGGCCGATCTCGCCGTCTTCTAGATGGGGTTCCAGTTCCAGTTCGGCGCGGTCTTCGCCCGCAGCGACCTGCTGCTGGAAGGGCTGCTGCAGACGCTGCAGCTCGCCGGCATCGCCATCGTCTTCGGCGGGCTGCTCGGCACGCTGCTGGCGGCGCTGCGCGGCCTGGCGCCGCGCGTGATGGGCGTGCTGATCGACATCTATGTCGAGCTGATCCGCAACACGCCCTTCCTGGTCCAGCTGCTGATCATCTATTTCGGCCTGCCCTCGATCGGCGTGATGCTGAGCGCCGAGCAGGCGGCGCTGATCGGCCTCGTCGTCTATCTCGGCGCCTATGTGACCGAGATCGTCCGCGCCGGCATCGAGAGCGTGCACAGAAGCCAGATCGAGGCCGGGCTCTCGCTGGCGCTGACCCGCTGGCAGGTGTTCCGCCACATCGTGCTGGCGCCGGCGATCGCCCGGGTCTGGCCGGCGCTGGCCAGCCAGTTCGTGCTGGTGACGCTGGCGACCTCGGTCTGCTCCTTCATCTCGGTGCAGGAGCTCTCGGCCCAGGCGTCCAACATCGAATCCGATACGTTTCGGAGTTTCGAGACCTACATCACGGTTGCACTGATCTACCTCGCCGTCGCGCTGACCTTGCGGATGCTGCTGGCAGGCCTTGGCGCGCTCGCCTTCCCGGCCGGCTCGGGGCTCGGCCGTCTGCGCGGGCAGTCGGGCGCATGATCCGCGAGTTCACCCAGTCCGAGTTCATCTTCATCCTGACCTCGGCGCGCTGGACGCTGCTGCTGACGGTGCTGGCGCTGGCGCTGGGCGGGGTGTTCGGCTTCGTGGTGGCGATCGCCCGCACCGCGCGGCTGGCGCCGCTGCGCTGGCTGGCCACCGGCTGGATCGGCCTGGTGCAGGGCATCCCGGTGCTGATCCTGTTGTTCCTGTCCTATTACGGCCTGTCGATGCTGGGTTTCGACCTGCCGCCGATCGTCGCCGCGTCGATCTCCATGGCGCTCTATGCCAGCGCCTATCTCGGCGAGATCTGGCGCGGCTGCATCCAGGCGGTGCCCTGGCAGCAATGGGAGGCCTCGACCGCCCTGGCCTTCTCCCGGCCGCAGCAATACCGCTACGTCATCCTGCCGCAGGCGATGCGCATCGCGGTCGCGCCGACCGTGGGGTTCATCGTCCAGTTGGTGAAGAACACCTCGATCGTCTCCATCATCGGCGTGGTCGAGCTGGCCCGCGCCGGCAACCTGGTCAACAACGCCACCTTCTCGCCCTTCAAGGTGTTCGGGACGGTGGCGCTCATCTACTTCGTCATCTGCTGGCCGATCTCGCTGCTGGCCCGGCGCCTGGAAGGGAAGCTCAATGCCAGTCGTGCGGGTTGAGGGCGTCCACAAGAGCTTCGGCGCGGTGGAGGTGCTGAAGGGCATCGACCTGAGCGTCGAGCCGGGCGAGGTCGTTGCCATCATCGGCCGCAGCGGCTCGGGCAAGTCCACCCTGCTGCGCTGCATCAACGGGCTGGAGCAGATCCAGGCCGGGCGGATCGAGGTGGCCGGGCATTCGCTGGACGCCAGCGCCCGCGGCCTGCGCGACCTGCGCAAGGATGTCGGCATCGTCTTCCAGAGCTACAACCTGTTCCCGCATCTGCGGGTCGGCGAGAACATCATGCTGGCGCCGCGCGTGGTGCTCGGCGTCTCGAAGGCCGAGGCGCGGTCGCGGGCGGAGGAGGTGCTGGCCGAGGTCGGCCTGGCCGAGCGCTTCGAGGCCTGGCCGGACAACCTCTCGGGCGGCCAGCAGCAGCGCGTCGCCATCGCCCGGTCGCTGGCGATGCGGCCGAAGGTGATGCTGTTCGACGAGGTGACCAGCGCGCTCGACCCCGAGCTGACCGGGGAGGTGCTGGCGACCATGGAGCGCCTGGCCGCGCATGGCATGACCATGCTGCTGGTGACGCACGAGATGGCCTTCGCCCAACGCGTGGCGACCACCACGGTCTTCATGCACCAGGGCAAAGTGTGGGAGATGGGACCGTCTGCAAGGATCTTCGGCGCGCCGGAGACGGCGGAGCTGAAGCAATTCCTGGGCGGCGGGCTCAAATAGCCTGCCTGCCGCGGCTTGACGCCGCGGCGTGACCGGGGAAAGTTGCGCCCGGATAGATAGCCAGCGAACCAAAGGGAGGGCCACGACGCCCATGAGCATCAATGGCAAGGCCTATATCGTCGGGGCCTATGAGCACCCGACGCGCAAGGCCGACAATACGTCGGTGGCGCAGCTGCATGCCGAGGTCGCCTATGGCGCGCTGCAGGACGCCGGGCTGAGCAAGGACGACATCGACGGCTATTTCTGCACCGGCGCCGCCCCCGGCCTCGGCCCGCTGAACATGGCCGACTATCTGGGGCTGACCAAGCTCAAGCACCTCGACAGTACCGATGTCGGCGGCAGCAGCTATGTCCTGCATGTCGGCCACGCGGCCGAGGCGATCGCGCTGGGCAAGTGCAGCATCGCGCTGGTGACCCTGGCCGGCCGGCCGCGGGCCGAGGCGATGGCGACCGGCACCGCGCCGCGCACCTGGGGCGCCAACGTGCCGGACGACCCCTTCGAGATGGTCTATGGCCGTACCGTGGCCAATGTCTATGCGATGTGCGCCATGCGCCACATGCATGAATTTGGCACCACGAGCGAACAGCTCGCCTGGATCAAGGTGGCCGCCAGCCACCATGCCCAGTGGAACGAGCATGCCATGCTACGCAAGGTCGTCACGGTCGAGGACGTGGTGAACTCGCCGATGGTGTCGGACCCGCTGCACCGCCTCGATTGCTGCGTGATCTCGGATGGCGGCGGCGCGCTGATCGTCACCACGCCGGAGATCGCCAGGTCGCTCAAGCGTCCGCTGGTCAAGGTGAAGGGCGCCGGCGAGGCGACCAAGAACCAGAATGCCGGCTATACCGACGTCACCTTCTCCGGCGCCCGCTGGTCCGGCGCCCGCGCCTTCGAGGAAGCCGGCGTCCGGCCTGCGGACATCCAGTACGCCTCGATCTACGACAGCTTCACCATCACCGTGCTGATGCAGCTGGAAGACCTCGGCTTCTGCGAGAAGGGCCAGGGCGGCAGGTTCGTCTCGGACGGCAACCTGATCAGCGGCGTCGGCAAGCTGCCCTTCAACACCGATGGCGGCGGGCTCTGCAACAACCATCCCGCCAACCGCGGCGGCATGACCAAGGTGATCGAGGCGGTGCGGCAGCTCCGCGGCGAGGCGCATCCGAAGGTCCAGGTGCCGGGCTGCACGCTCGCCCTGGCGCATGGCACCGGCGGCCTGCTCGGCACGCGGCATGGCAGCGCAACCGTCGTCCTGGAAAGGGTGTGACACCGATGGCAACGCCAGCTTCGAACCGGGCGCTCCCGGCGATCAACGTCGATCCGACCAACAAGCCGTATTTCGACGCGGCCCGCGAAGGCCGGCTGCTGATCGGCCTCTGCAAGGATACCGGCAAGTTCTTCTGGTACCCGCGCGGCTGCTCGCCCTTCACCCTCTCGAACAATGTCGAGCTGGTCGAGGCCAAGGGCACCGGCACGATCTACACCTACACGGTGATGCGGACGAAGGAGCCGTACAGCGTCGCCTATGTCGAGTTGGACGAAGGTGTCCGCATCTTCACCAACATCGTCGATTGCGACCTGGATAGCCTGAGGATCGGCCAGAAGGTGAAGGTCGTGTTCAAGCCGACGCAGGGCGATTCCCCGCCGGCGACGATGTTCACGCCGGCCTGACAACCAGTGGTGGACGGTGCGGCCGCAAGCGGCGCCGCACCGTTCGTCGCGCTGGCATTCCGCATAGGATTCCGTCCAGCATCGGCGTGTTCGAAGCGGAAGGGTCGCCATGCGTCGCAGGATGTTGCTGGGCCAGGCCATCACGATCTGCCTCGCCGCCCGCACCGCACGGGCTGCCCCTCCCGATGCCGCGTCCCTCGCCCCGCTGCTGCACCCCATGCTCGGGCAACATGGCCTGCCGGCGCTGGCCGCGGCGGCGGTCCAGAATGGCCGCATTATCGCCGCCGGCGCGGTCGGCACCCGCCGTTGGGGCACCGATGCGCCGGTCACCCTCGACGACGCCTTCCATATCGGCTCGGGTACCAAGGCGATGACCTCGCTCCTGGTGGGGATGCTAATCGAGCAGGGCAGGCTGCGCTGGGACACCACCGTCGCCGAGGCCTTCCCCGACCTCGCCGCCGGCATGGATGCCGGGCTGCGCGGCGTGACGCTGACGCAGCTTCTGTCGCATACCGGCGGCCTCCCCTCGGACAACGAGGTCTTCGACCGGCTGCTCGGCCAGTCCTTCCTGCAGCCGGGCAACCTCGACGCGCTGCGCACCTGGCTGGTCGGGCAATGGAGCACCCAGCCGCTGGCCTCGCCGCCCGGCAGCCGCTTCGCCTATTCGAACTTGGGCTACATCATGGCCGGCGCCGCGGCGGAACGGGCCGCCGGAAGTACCTGGGAGGAGTTGGTCGCCGCCCGGATCTTCGGCCCGCTCGGCCTGGCCACCGCCGGCTTCGGCCCGGCGGCACGGCTCGGCCGGGTGGACGCGCCGCTTGGCCACCAGATCAAGCCGGATGGCACGCCGGAGCCGGTGCTGGCCGGCCCGAACGGCGACAACCCGGTGATCATCGGCCCGGCCGGCACGGTGCATCTCTCGGTGCTCGACTTCGCCGCCTGGGCCGGCTGGCATGCGGGCGAAGGCAGGCGCAGCCCGGCCCTGGTGCGGCCGGAGACGCTGCGCCGGCTGCATGCCCAGGTCGTCGCCATGCCGCCGCGGCCGGATGCGGCGCCGGGCACGCCGGGCCGCGGCGGCTACGCGCTCGGCTGGGGCCTGCTCGACCATCCCTGGTCGACCGAGCCCTTCCTGCAGCATGCCGGCTCGAACACGCTGAACCTGGCGCTGGTGGTGGTGCAGCCGACCCGCGACTTCGCCATGGTGATGCAGACCAATATCGGCGGCGCACGGGCGGAGACGGCGCTGAACGCGCTGGCCGAAGCGATCTACCGGCAATACGGCCCCGCCCGCGCCTGAGGCCGCCCCCATTGCACGCCCGCCCCGGCCTGCCCTACCTGTCTGGCCGAGGACGGGAGACAGATGCATGACGGCAAGCCAGGCTCCGGCGGGCGCGAACGAAGCCATGGTGCTGCGGCACGACGAGGGCCCGGTCGCCGTCCTGACCCTGAACCGCCCCGCCGCGCGCAACAGCCTCTCCCGCGCCATGCTCGCCGCGCTGCAGGCGGCGCTTGACGGCGTGGCGGGCGACGACGCCATCCGCTGCGTCGTCATCGCCGCCGAGGGTCCCGCCTTCTCCGCCGGCCACGACATGAAGGAGATCACCGCGCACCGCAGCGACGCGGATGGCGGCCGCGCCTTCTTCGAGGCGACCATGGCGGACTGCGCCAAGGCGATGCAGGCCGTGGTCAGCCTGCCACAGCCGGTGATCGCCGCGGTCGAGGGCATCGCCACCGCCGCCGGCTGCCAGCTTGCCGCGAGCTGCGACCTGGTGGTCGCCGCCGAGGCCGCGAAATTCTGTACACCCGGCGTGGATATCGGCCTGTTCTGCACCACCCCGGGCGTCGCCCTCGCCCGTGCCGTGCCACGCAAGGCGGCCATGGAGATGCTGCTGCTGGGCGAGATGATCCCGGCCGCAGAGGCGCAGCGCATGGGATTGGTCAACCGCGTGGTGCCGCACGGTACCGCGCTGACCGAAGCCCTCGCCCTGGCGCAGCGGGTTGCCGCGCGGTCCGCCGTGGCGCTGCGCCTCGGCAAGCGCGGCTTCAACGCCCAGGCGGCGCTGCCGCTGGCCGAGGCCTATGCCGCAGCCGGTACGGTCATGGTAGAGAACCTGCTGGCCGAGGATGCCGCCGAGGGGATCGGCGCCTTCCTGGCCAAGCGCACGCCGGAGTGGCGGCATCGGTAGGAACGACGACATGGCCGCGCAGGACTACGACACGGGGCTCGCCCGCAACCCCGCCAACCACCAGCCGCTGACGCCGCTGCTGTTTCTGGAACGCGCGGCGACGGTCTTCCCGGACCATATCGCGGTCGTCCACGGCGCGCTGCGCCGGCCCTACAAGACGCTGCGGGACCGCTGCGTGCGGCTGGCCTCGGCGCTCGCAGCGCGGAGCATCGGCCGCGGCGACACGGTGGCGGCGCTGCTGCCGAACACGCCCGAAATGCTGGAATGCCACTACGGCGTGCCGATGGCCGGCGCCGTGCTGAACACGCTGAACACAAGGCTCGATGCCGCGACCATTGCCTATATCCTCGACCATGGGGAGGCGAAGGCAATCCTGGTGGACCGGGAATTCGTCCCCCTGCTCCGCCTGGCGCTGACGCAATGCCAGGCGCAGCCGCTGGTGATCGAGGTCGCCGACCCGGAAGCCGGCGAGGCGGCCAACGCCAATACCGTGGGCGGCCTCGACTACGAGGCGCTGCTGGCGGCGGGCGACCCCGGCTTCGCCTGGCTGCTACCCAACGACGAATGGGACGCCATCGCGCTCAACTACACCTCGGGCACCACCGGCAAGCCGAAGGGCGTGGTCTACCACCATCGCGGGGCGCAGCTGCTGGCCACCGGCAACGTGCTGTCCGCCAGCATGGCGCGGCATCCGGTCTATCTCTGGACCCTGCCGATGTTCCATTGCAACGGCTGGTGCTTCCCCTGGACCGTCACCGCCGTCGCCGGCACCCATGTCTGCCTGCGCGCGGTGCGCGGCGCCGCCATGTGGGCGCTGATGGCCGAGCACGGCGTGACCCATATGTGCGGCGCGCCGATCGTCATGTCGGCGCTGCTGGACACGCCCGCGGCGCAGAAGCGGGACCTGCCGCACCAAGTGCAGTTCGTCGTCGCCGGCGCGCCGCCGCCGGAAGCGGTGCTAGCTGCGATGCGCGCCGCCGGCTTCGCGGTGCTGCATGTGTATGGCCTGACCGAATGCTACGGCCCCGCGGTGGTCAACGAGTGGAACGGCGCCTGGGACGCCCTGCCGCCGCCGGACCAGGCGAAGCTGATGGCCCGCCAAGGCGTCCGCTACCAGGCGCTGGAAGCGCTCGACGTCCGCGACCCCGACACCATGCAGCCCGTCCCGGCGGACGGCACGACCATGGGCGAAGTCATGATGCGCGGCAACGTGGTCATGAAGGGCTACCTGAAGGACGAAAAGGCGACCGAATCCGCCTTCGCCGGCGGCTGGTTCCATACTGGCGACCTCGCGGTGAAGTATCCGGACGGCTACATCCAGCTCAAGGACCGCTCCAAGGACATCATCATCTCGGGCGGCGAGAACATTTCCTCGATCGAGGTGGAGGACGCGCTGTACAAGCACCCGGCGGTGATGCTGGCTGCCGTGGTCGCCAAGCCAGACGAGAAATGGGGCGAGGTACCCTGCGCCTTTGTCGAGCTGAAACCTGATGCCGCCGCCACCGAGGCCGAGCTGATCGCCCATTGCCGGCAGCACATGGCGCCCTTCAAGGCGCCGAAGGCGATCATCTTCGCCGAATTGCCGCGGACCTCCACCGGCAAGATCCAGAAGCACATGCTGCGCAGCCAGGTCCGCGCCGTCTGAGCGGGGAAATCCGGTTCGGGGGCTGGCGGCCTACACGCCGCGATGCTATCCCGCCCGCGTCGGAGCGTGGCGCAGTCTGGTAGCGCACTTGTCTGGGGGACAAGGGGTCGTGGGTTCGAATCCCGCCGCTCCGACCATCCGGCGCTCAGCGGGCCGTCCGCTGCCCCCCGCGCCATTCATCCACCAGCTTCCGTTCTTCCACCAAATCGCGCTGCAGGTCGCGTAGCGTCCGCTCGCGCTCGGCCAAGCGTCGTTCGACCGCCTCGAAATCCGGTTGCCGCTTGGCTGGCTCGGCCGTCGGGGCAGGTGCAGGCGCCGCTGCGACGGCAGGTTCCTGCCGGGGTGCGGTCGTGCGGCGGACGGGTCGCTGCCGCGGCATCGGCGGCGGGGTCCAGGCCGGGGCAGAGACGGCGGCCCGCCCGGGCAGGAAGCTGGTATCCGGCGGAAGCGCCGGCGTCGCGCGGCGCAATCGGTCGAAATCCGCCGTGGTCTGGTTGATGATGTCGCCGCTCGGCCCGGTCTGCAGCGGCCAGGATTGCGCCCGCGCCTCGCCCGCCGCCAGCAGCCCTATGGCGAGCAGCACCCCGCGGCGGATCATGCTGCTACCCCAGGGGTCTCAAGCGTCACGCGGAGGCCCGGCGCGGCGTCCTCGAGCGTCAGCACCATGCCATGCAGGTCGGCCACCGCCTTGACCAGGGCCAGGCCGAGCCCGGTTCCCGGGGTCGCCCGCGCCGCATCCAGCCGATGGAACCGCCGCAGCACCGCATCGTGCGCCTCCGCCGGAATGCCCGGCCCGTCATCCACCACGGTCAGCACCGCTCCACCTGCCGGTTGCGCCGTGAGCCGGATCTCGATCCGACCACCGGAACGTCCGTGCTTCACCGCGTTGTCCAGGATATTGGACACCATCTGCGTTACCAAATCCCTGTCGCCGAGGATGAATACATCAGGTGTGATTTTCACTTCGAATGCCTGGCCCCGCGCCTCGGCCGCCGGCGCATGCACCTCGGCCACCGCCTCCGCCACCACGGCCAGGTCGAAGCGGGCGAAGGCGGCGCGGCGGGCGCCGCTTTCCGCCTGGGCAATGCGTAGCAGCGCGGCGAAGACGTCCAGCAATTGATCCGCGTCCTGGATCGCGCCCTCGGCCATGCCGCGCCAGGCGGCATCGCCCTCCGCAGTCCGCAGCGCCGCCTCAAGCCGCTGCCGCAGCCGGCTCAGCGGCGTGCGCAGGTCGTGCGCGATGTCGTCGGTCACCTGCCGCAGCGCCTGCATCAGCGCCTGCACCCGATCCAGCGTGGCGTTGATCCGCCGCGCCAATTGGTCGAACTCGTCGCCGCCCCGCCGCACCGGCAGGCGATGGCCGATCTCCCCCGCCTCCACCCGCGCCAGCGCGGCCGCCATCGCGGTGGCCCGCCGCGTCACCCCGCGGCCGATCAGCAGGCCGCCGCCGAGGCCGAGCAGCAGCGCCGTGCCGCCGACCCAGCCGGCGGCCGAGAGCAGGAAGCCCTCCAGCTGCCGCACCGGCGCCAGGTCCCGCCCCACGACGATGAAGCCGCCCCCCGGCAGCGCCGTGCCGAGCGCCAGCAACGCCGCCTCCACCCCGGCGCCGGAGACCTGCAGCCTTTCCCAGCCCGGCGCCCGCGGCGCGGCGGCGAGGTTGCCGGCCAGCCGCCGCCCGTCCGGCGCGGCCAGCAGGAAATACTGCGTGCCGCTGCGGTCGGCCGCCATGCGTGCCTCGATCGACAACGCGACCGAGGCCGGCCCACCAAGCCGCACGGCCTGCAGCAGCACCGCCGAGTCGCGTTCCACCTCCTGCGCCAGCTGGCGCAGGGCGAAGCCGGTGGTCGCCCACCAGGCGACGCCCGAGAGCGCGAGCGTGCCGAACAAGGTCAGCACCAGATGCAGGAAGGTGATCCGCCAGGCGGTGCTGCCCCACCAGCGCGGCCGATCCGCGCCCGCGTCAGTCCGGGGCACGAAGGCAGTAGCCGGCGCCGCGCATGGTATGGATCAGCGGCGGCGCGCCGTCCCGGTCCAGCTTGCCGCGCAGGCGGCTGATATGCGTCTCGACCACACTGGTCTTCGGATCGAAATGGAAGTCCCAGACGCCCTCCAGCAGCATGGTCCGCGTTACCACCTGGCCGGCGCGGCGCAGCAGGTACTCCAGCAGGCGGAATTCACGCGGCTGCAGCTCGATCCGCTGGCCGCCGCGGGTGACGCTGCGCCGCAGCAGGTCCATCTCCAGGTCGGCCACCCGCAGCACCGTCGCCTCGGCGCTCAGCGGCGGCCGGCGGGCGAGCGCATTCAGCCGCGCCAGCAATTCGGCGAAGGCGAAGGGTTTGCCGAGGTAGTCGTCGGCGCCGGCCTCGAGCCCCTCGACCCGGTCGCCGATCCCGGCCCGCGCCGTCAGGAACAGCGCCGGGGTGCGGATGCCGGCCGCCCGCAGCGCCCGCACCAGGCCGAGCCCATCCAGCTTCGGCAGCATCCGGTCCACCACCAGCACGTCGTAGCCGCCGTCGCTGGCCAGAAAGAGCCCGTCCCGCCCATCCGCCGCGCGGTCCACCACATGCCCGGCCTCGGTCAGGCCGCGCGCGACATAGTCGGCGGTTTCCGCATCATCCTCGACGACCAGTATCTTCAACGCGGCCTCCGGGCTGCAGCCCTGTTGCCGGTGTAGCGCGAAGCGGCGGCCTGGGTCCCATACGGATCGGTATGGTTCGGGCGAGGCTGCCGGCAAGCGCCGGGCGCTTTGATGGCCCCATGCCGCCCGAACGGGTGGCGCTCCCATGGAGGACCGCATGCCCATTCCGAATCGCCGCATCCGCACGCTCGCCGCCGGTGCCCTGGCGCTTGCCCTCGGCACCACCGCCCTGACCCCCTTCGTCTTCCAGGCCGAGGCCCAGCCGGCCGCGCCGGCGACCGGCACCGCGATCGCCCTGCCCCGCCCGGCCGGCCCCGACTTCGCCGACCTCGCCGCCCGCGTCGGCCCGGCCGTGGTCCGCGTCACCGTCACCGGCCATGCAGAGGCGCAGCAGGTCGCCGACCTGCCGCCCGAGCTCCGCGGCACCCCCTTCGAGCGCTTCTTCCAGCAGCAGCAGCGCCAGGGCGCCAAGCCGCGCCGGACCATGGGCCAGGGCAGCGGCTTCATCATCGACGCCAGCGGCTATGTGGTGACCAACAACCACGTGGTCGGCGAGGCCGACACCGTGCGCGTCGAGCTGGCCGATGGCCGCGAGCTGCCGGCCAAGGTGGTCGGCACCGACCCGAAGACCGACATCGCCCTGCTGAAGGTCGAGGCCGGCGCCGACCTGCCCACCGTGAAGTTCGGCGACAGCGACCATCTGCGCGTGGGCGAATGGGTGCTCGCGATGGGCAACCCCTTCGGCCTCGGCGGCACCGCGACCTCGGGCATCGTCTCGGCGCGCGGCCGGCAGATCGGCGCGGGGCCCTATGACGACTTCATCCAGACCGATGCCTCGATCAACCCGGGCAATTCAGGCGGCCCGCTGTTCAACACCGCGGGCGACGTGGTCGGCGTGAACACCGCGATCTTCTCGCCCTCCGGCGGCAATATCGGCATCGGCTTCGCCGTCCCGGCGGCGCTGGTGCAGAACGTGATCACCCAGCTCCAGGCGAACGGCAAGGTCGAGCGCGGCTGGCTCGGCGTGTCGATGCAGAAGCTGGACGCCGAACTCGCCGGCGCGCTGTCCATCAAGGACGCCAAGGGCACGCTGATCGGCGGCGTCGAGCGCGACGGGCCAGCGGCCAAGGCAGGCCTGCAGCCGGGCGACGTGGTCACCGCCGTCGGCGAGCGGGCGGTCACCCAGCCGCGCGACCTGGCCGAGGCGGTGGCGGCAGTGAAGCCGGGCGGCAGCATCACCCTGCACGTGCTGCGCGACGGCAAGGCGATGGAGCAGAAGGTCACCCTCGGCCAGACGCCGGATGCGCGGGAAGCCCGCGCGAATGCCGAGGAGCGCCAGTCCCAGGGCAATCTCGGCCTGGCCCTGGCGCCGAGCCGCGGCGGCGAAGGCGCGGTCATCGCCGAGGTGCGGCCGGACAGCGTGGCTGCCAACCAGGGGCTGCGGCAGGGGGACGTGATCCTGCGGGCCGGCGACCGGGCAGTGAAGGTGCCGCGCGACGTGGCCGAGGCGGTCGGCGCGGCGCGGAAGGACGGCAAGGCGGCGATCGCCCTGCAGGTCGAGCGCGAGGGGGGGCGGGCCTTCCTGGCACTGCCGTTGAAGGCTTCCTGACCATCATCCGGGGAGGGCGCTGCCCTCCCTGGACCCACCCGCCAAAGGCCGAAGGGCCTTTGGCAACCTCAAGTCAGGCGATGCTGCAGGCTTCGGCGAAATCCAGCCGGGGGAGCTTGCCGAAGACGCCGGCGGGGTCGCCGTGGCCCAGGTTGCAGAGGAAATTCGATTTCACCGTGGTGCCGGCGAAGAAGGCCTCGTCCACCTTCGCCTTGTCGAAGCCGGACATGGCGCCGACATCGAGCCCGACCGCCCGCGCCGCCAGCATCAGGTAGGCGCCCTGCAGCGTGCCGTTGCGGAAGGCGGTCTCCTCCGCCAGGGCCGGGCTGCTGGTGAACCAGGACCGCGCATCCGCATGCGGGAACAGGGCCGGCAGCTTCTCGTAGAACATCGTGTCGATGCCGACGATGACCGTCACCGGGGCCGACATGGTCTTGTCCAGGTTGCCGGAGGAGAGCGCCGGCTTCAGCTTCTCCTTGCCCTCCGGCGTGGTGACGAAGACGAAGCGGGCGGGCGAGCAATTCGCCGAGGTCGGGCCCATCTTCAGGATGTCATAGAGCCGGTGGAGCTCCGCCTCGCTCACCGGCTCCGGCTTCCACTTGTTGTGGGTGCGGGCAGTCAGGAACAGCGCGTCGATGGCGGCCTGGTCGATCATTCTCGTCTCCATGGGGCGATGCAGCATATGACCGTCACCGCCTCGCTTTGGCGAGAGGGAGCGGCGCTCAGCGCAGGTCCAGCCGCACCCCCGCCGGCAGGGTCGGGGCAAAATTCGCCAGGTCCCGCCGCAATTCCGCCTCGGCGCCAGGCTCGGTCGCATAGAAGGTGACCGTGTCGCCCGCCGGGACGATGCGGCTGCCGGAAAGGCGCAGCTCGGCCACGCGGATCCAGGACTCAGGGACGCTCTCGAACCACCAGGGATAGATCATCGCCAGGCGGATGTCGTGGCGGCGGACCATCGCCTCCAGCCAGGCGCCGTCCTTGCGCTTCTGCCGCAGCGCCTCGTTCGAGGCGAGGCCGTAGAGGTCGAGCACGTGGAGCTCCGGATTGGCCCGGTAGCTGACCCAGCCGAGGTCGTTCACCGCGATGCCCTGCCGCCAATGATCGGCGACGAAACGATGCATCTGATATTGCTGGTCCTGGATGTTCTGCGCTGCCCGCGGCGATTGCAGCACCGCCGGCGCCTGCGCCACGGCCGCGGCCAGCAGCACCGCGGCGCCAGCCATGCGCCAGCCCCGCGAGGCATGGGCCAGCGCCACCACCAGCACCAGGACACCGAAGAACATGGCGTAGATCTCATACCGATAGAACCAGCCGAAGCGGCCCACCAGCGCATGGAGGCCGAGCGCCGCGACCAGCCCGGCCAGCGGCCAGCGCTGCACCGGCGGCGCCCGCAGCGCCAGCGCAGCCAGCAGGACCAGCAGCGCCAGATAGGGCCAACGCCGCGGATGCCGCAGCAATTCCAGCACCGCATTGGACACCAGGGCGAAGGCCGGGCCGAACACGCCCACGGCCCCGGCATAGACATCCGACTTGGCCAGCACCGAATTCGGCAGCGGCGGCAGCCCCTGGCCGACCAGCCAGGCACCGAAGCCCAGCGGCAGCACCAGCGCCGTCAGGAGCAGCCCGCCTGCCGCCGCCCAGCGTCGCTGCCCGGCCAGCGCGATCATCAGCGCCCCGACCAGGGCGAACATCTCGTAGCGCACCGCAGGGCCAAACGCGGCGGCGGCCAGGCACCAGAGCGGGAGAGGCCGGCCGCGCATCGCCTCCGCCACCCCCCAGGCGCAGGCCGTGGCGAGCAGGACCTGCAGGCTGTGCTCCATGCCGGTGAAGGGCAACCCGGCCAGGTTGCCAGCCAGCACCAGCAGCAGGATCAGCGCGATGCGGCCCCAACCGGCATTCCCCGCCCAGGGCAGCCGGTCCACCATCCTTCCGAGCAGCATCGCCGTCGCCGCGCCGCAGGCCAGCCCGATGCCAAGGGGCAGCCAGGCATGCCAAGCGGTCCCGACTCCAGGCAGCAACAAGAAGGGCCAGAGGATCGAGGAAGAAGGTGCCGTCACCTCGCCGAGGTTGATTCCGTAATGGCCGAGCGCGATCCGTTCGGCGAGTGCCAAGTGGATGTAGGGGTCGTCAAGTGTGTAACCGAGCCTACCATGCGGCAGGGCCAGCATGCCGAGGCCGATGCCGAGCACCAGCAGCACCCAGCAGCCGAGTGCGAGGACCGTGGCGGGGGTGGTGGTCAAGGCCAGCCCGCCCGAGGGCGCGGCCGCAGCGCGCGACATGGACATGGGCAGCATTCCTTTGGGGATCGGCCAAGTTAGGCGCGCCATGCTGCACCTGCGAAGGCCGCACGACCCGAACACTTCGTGAGACTAAGTTATGGGGATTGGACGGCAGGCCTATGCACGTAGCCGGAGAGGCCGACCCGTCCGGCATCCTGGCGAACCACAACGCGGTCATCCGCCACCCAACCGGCGTGCCTTCGGGTGTTCCGTGCGGCCGACGGATCGCACTGCCGGGGCTTGCCGGCTGCGCCAGCCTTGGCGATCGCCATGCGCCGGGGCTTTAATTCAACTTTAGATTGAATCAGCCGTGGGTGCTGGGCCGCAGCGAGATTTTGGGATGTCGCTTCAGGAATCCGTCAGTTCCGTACTTGGATCGAACGGTCTGTTGCGCCATGGGCGCCGGATTCGCCTGATTGTCGCAGTCCTCCGGGCGCTGCTCGGCCCGCCCGGGCTGATCGCCTGGCTGGACCGGGCTGGCTGGTGCCGCTGCCGCTGCTCTGCGCCGGCGTCATGGTCGCGTTCCGCCGTATCCAGAGGCTGCGGCGCCCCACCGGCCCTTACGCGACGAGCGTGGCGACACAGGACCCGACGCGGGCTGGAACATGCCGGACGCGGCCAAGCAGGTGGCCGAGGCCGGGCCCGAACACGCGTCGGAATTCCAGCCGGAGCATGTCTGCCGCCGCAGCTCGGCGCAGGAGGTCCACGGAGTCTCCGACCTGTACGGGCGCCTGCCCACCGGCGCGCGGCTGCGGCGCAACCACGACCCGCGCCTCGGCCCCCGACTGGACCCTGGCGGACACACATAGATTCCGGCCGCGCCAGCTTTCATTGGTCCGACCCCCGAGAAATGGACGGGGACCCCAGGGGACAGCTTCCCCCGGCCCTGCTTTCTTGCTTTCTGGGGCCAGGAGGAATCGCCGAATGGGTCCCGCCACCGCCATGAATCTCGGCCGTCTGCTCACCCAGACGGCGCGCCGCGTGCCCGATGCGACGGCGCTCGTCTGGGGCGAGCAGTGCTGGAGCTTCGCCGAACTCGACGCCCGGGTCGACCGGTTGTGCGCGGCGCTGCGGGCGCACGGCATCGGCCAGGGCGACCGCATCCTGACGCATTGCCGCAACGGCAATGCGATGTTCGAGATGATGTGGGCTGCCTTCAAGCTGGGCGCCGTCTGGGTGCCGACCAATTTCCGCCTGACGCCGGCCGAGGTCGGCTACCTCGCCGAAACCTCGCGCGCCCGCGCCCTGCTGCGCGACCGGGGATTTTCCGCCCATGCCGATGCCATCCGCGCCGCCGGGCACTGCACGCTGGTCCTGGCCGTCGGCGACGCGCAGGGCGAGGAACTGGACTACGAGGCGGCGCTGGCCGCGGCCGTGCCCCCGGCGCCGGACCACGAAGCGGAAGTCGCCTACGCCGACCCTCTCTGGTTCTTCTATACGTCCGGCACCACCGGGCGGCCCAAGGCGGCGGTGCTCACGCATGGCCAGATGGCCTTCGTCGTCACCAATCACTTGGCGGACCTGTTCCCGGGCGTGACCGAGCGCGATGCCTCGCTGGTGCTCGCGCCGCTGTCGCATGGCGCCGGCATCCACCAGCTGGGCCAGGTGGCGCGCGGGGCGCGGACCGTGCTGCTGCCGACCGAACGCTTCGACGTCGAGGAAGCCTGGCGGCTGGTCGAGGTGCACCGGGTGACCAACATGTTCACCGTGCCGACCATCCTGACCGCGCTGGTCGAGCACGATGCGGTCGACCGCTACGATCATTCCTCCCTGAAGCACGTGATCTATGCCGGGGCCCCGATGTACCGCGCCGACCAGAAGCGGGCGCTGCAGAAGCTGGGGCCCTGCCTGGTGCAGTATTTCGGCCTGGGCGAGGTCACCGGCAACATCAGCGTGCTGCGGCCCGACCAGCACAGCATCGAGGACGACGACAGCTTCCCGCTGGGCTCTTGCGGCAGCGCCCGCACGGGGATGGACATCGCCATCCTGGACGAGGCCGGCGCCCGCATGAGGCCCGGCGAGACCGGCGAGATCTGCGTCCGCGGCCCGGCGGTCTTCGCCGGCTACTTCGAGAATCCGGAGGCGAACGAGAAGGCCTTCCGGGGCGGCTGGTTCCACACCGGGGACCTCGGCCACCTGGATGCGCGGGGGTTCCTGTACATCACCGGCCGGGCCTCGGACATGTACATCTCGGGTGGCAGCAACGTGTACCCGCGGGAGGTGGAGGAGGCGATCCTCACCCATCCGGCGGTGCTGGAATGCGCCGTGGTCGGCCTGCCGCATCCGCGCTGGGGCGAAAGCGGCGTCGCTGCCGTGGTTGCCCGGGCCGGCCAAGCGGTGACCGAGGGCGAGGTGCTGGCGCATCTGAACGACCGCCTGTCGCGCTACAAGCAGCCGCTGCGCGTGGTCGTCTGGGACGCGCTGCCCAAATCGGGCTACGGCAAGATCCCCAAGCGGCTGGTCCAGGACCGGCTGCGGGAGGAAGGGATCGGCTTCTGATCCCGGCCATGGTGCGCCGCAGCATCGGGTGGTAAGCCCGCTTCATGCTTCCGCGCCCCTGGCTGCTGCCTGTCATCCTCGGCCTGATGTCCGCCTTCGGGCCGCTGGCGACCGACATGTACCTGCCGGCCTTCCCGGCCATCGCCGCCGGGCTGCCGGCCGACCCGGCCGCGGTGCAGGGCACGCTGGCCGCCTTCTTCGCCGGCATGGCGGCAGCACAGCTGTTCTATGGGCCGCTGGCCGACCGGTTGGGCCGCAAGCCGCCGCTGCTGCTGGGACTGGCGATCTTCACCCTGGCCTCGCTCGGCTGCGCCCTCACCCGCGACATCGGGACGCTGACCTGGCTGCGCTTCGGCCAGGGGCTCGGCGGCTGCGCCGGCATGGTCATGGCCCGGGCCATCGTCCGCGACCTGGCGGAGGGGCCGGCGGCGATCCGGCTGATGGCGCAACTCGGCCTGGTGCAGGGGCTGGCGCCGATCCTGGCACCCTCGATCGGCGGCGCGCTGCTGAGCTTCGGCAGCTGGCGGATGATCTTCTGGGTGCTGGCAGCCTATGCCGCCTTGCTGGCGGTGGTGGTGGTGGTGGCGCTGCCGGAAAGCCTGGCGCCGGAGCGCCGCCGGCAGGACGGACCGGCCGCCATCCTGCGCACCTATCTTCGCCTGTTGCGGGATCGCCATTTCCTCGGCCACACGCTGGCGGCGGTGCTGCCGCTGGCCGGGATGTTCGCCTATATCGGCAGCTCGCCCTTCGTCTACATGGAGCTGTTCGGCATCTCGCCGCAGCGCTACGGCCTGTTCTTCGGGGCCAACGCCCTGGGCATCATGGTCGCGGCGCAGACCGTCGCGCGCACCGCAAAGCGGATCGCACCGGGGGTGCTGCTGCGCGCCGCGTTGGCCTGGATGGCGGCATCGGGCCTGGTGCTGCTGGGCGTGGCGACGACCGGCATAGGCGGCTTTCCAGCGCTTGCGGCGCTGATCTTCGCCTTCGTGGCCGGGATCGGCGCGGTGATGCCACTGGCCACCACCCTGGCGATGGGACCGCAGGGGCGGCACGCCGGCAGCGCCTCCGCCCTGATCGGCACCCTGCAATTCGGCGGCGGCGCAGTGGCCGGGGCGCTGGTCGGGCTGCTGCACACCGGCACCGCGGTGCCGATGGCGGCAGTGATCGCCGCCTGCGGAGTCGGCGGGCTGGTCGCGCTGCGGGTCCTGGTCCGATGAGCCGGGCTGCGATCGTCGCGGGTGGGAACCACCTGCGACGTGAGCCGCGGGACCAAGCCTATGCCGGCAGGTGCTTGGCGATATAGGGCGGCAGGTTGAAAGAGCCGCAATGGATCTCCGGCGTCCAGTACCGCGTCGCGCCGAGGATGCCGGCAGCCGCGGCCCGCGCCCGGATCTCATCGACCGGCACCGCGCGCAGCGCCGCATCCTTCGCAGCCCAGCCCAGCGTCATGAAGCCGCCGACATAGGTCGGCACCGCCGCCACATAGGCCGAGACATCGGCGAAGGCCTTGCCGCGGCGGAGCGAGGTCTCACGCAACTCGTCGGCCTGCATGAAGGGCACGCCGCACTGGTTCACCACCAGGCCGCGCGGCGTCAGCAGGCGGGCGCAACCAGCGTAGAATTCGTCGGTGAACAAGACCTCGCCGACGCCGATCGGGTCGGTGCTGTCGACGATCACGACGTCGAAGGACGCATCCGGCGCCTGCTTCACGTAGTCGATGCCGTCGCCGACGATGACCTCGGCGCGCGGGTCGCCCCAGGCATCGCCGGCGATCATCGGCAGGTGCTGCTTGGCCAGGCGGATCACCTCGCCGTCGATCTCGACCATCACGGCATGCTCGACGCCCTTGTGCTGCAGCACCCGCCGCAGCACGCCGCCGTCGCCGGCGCCGATGATCAGGACGCGCTTCGCGTCGCCATGCGCCAGCAGCGGCACATGGGTCAGCATCTCCTGGTAGACGAACTCGTCCGCCTCGGTGATCTGCACCACGCCGTCGAGCAGCATGACACGGCCGTGCGTCACGCTCTCGAAGACCATGATGTCCTGGAAGGCGCTGCGCACCCGCGCCAGCTCGCGCTGCACCAGGAAGCGCTGGCCCCAGGCGCTGTAGAGCGTCTCGTTCACCCAAGAATCGGTCACGGCAACCGCACCCTCAAACAGGAAAGGGCGGGACCTTGCGGTCCCGCCCCAGGAACCCGCACGCTCGGATCGATGTCAGGCGACCAGGCCGCGCTTATGCTCGGCAAGCTGGACGCGGCCGGGCTGGAAGCCCCGCTTCAGCACCGGGATGGCGAGATAGGGATTGCAGTCGCCACAGACGAAGATGTCGAGCGCCGCATAGTCCCGCTCCGGCCAGGTGTGGATGGAGACATGGCTTTCCGCCAGCACCAGCACGCCGGAGACGCCGCTGTTCGGGCCGAAATGGTGGAAGTGGCCGTGCAGGATGGTCGCACCGGTCGCCACCGCCGCTTCGCGCAGCACGTCGTCGATATGCTCGGGATCCGCCAGGTTGGTGGCGTCCCACAAGTCGATGATCAGGTGCGTGCCGGCGAATTTGACGCCATCACGACTGACAAAGTAATCCTTGGCCTCGCTCGCCGAGGTTGCAGAGTTCTGGGCTTCGCTCGGGAGCTGCTCCGAGACCATCCCCAGTTGGATAAGAGCGTCCATCGCGGGCTCCTGTTCCCACCAGTAGATGACCGGGGTGATCGGGGATCGATCAGGTCAATGGGCGCCGCATATGGAGCAAGGGCGGATGCGACGCAAGCCATTTTCTGCGCAGCACCGCCGAAAATATTGCCGCCAGCCCCCCGGGGGGACGCGGGACTCAGCGCGTGAGCGGCGCTCCTGCCCGCAATGCCTCCAGCCTTGCAGGCAGGCTGCGGAAAAGTTGCAGCTCGCGCTGCAGTCGCGGCAGATCGGCGAGGCCGCGCAGCGGATCCCCGCTGAACAGCGCGAAGGCCTCCGCCAGCGGCCCCTCGCCCATCCGCGACGCGTGTTGCACACGCAGTGCCCCGAGCGTCGCTTCGTCACCGGCGAGCGCCAGCAGCGTTGCCTGGCGCAGCAGCAGCCGACGCTGCGTATCGTCGAGCGCTGCCGGCGCCGCCGGCAATGCCACCGCGAGATGCTGCCCGAGCGCCGCCGCCGCGCCGGCCCAGTCGGCCTGCTCGACCAGCAGATCCGACAAGGTCTCCCCGCCGGCAGCGCCAAGGTCGCGCAGCATCGCGATCGCTTCCGGCTGGTGGCCGCGCCGGGCCTCGGCGCGTGCCGCGACCAGGGTACGGCGCAGCACCTGCTCCGCCGGCTGCTCCGCCACAGCGCTGTCTCCGAGCGCCGCGAGCGCACTCACCGCATCGCCCTCCTCGAGCCGCAGCGTGGCGAGGCGCAGGCCGAGCGCGCCGCGGGTGGCGCCGCCCGCCTGCTCCATTGCCTGCCGGAGCAACGCGGCCGCACGATCGCCGAGATCCAGGCTCACGAGCCGCTCGACCAGCATCTGCACCGCCGCCTCGCCGCGCGCATCCGGCGGCAGCAGCGCGGGATAGGCGTCGAACAGCGCGACCGCGGCGAGTGGCGGTGCCTCCGCCACAGCGGCGAGGAAACTGTCGCGCAATGCCGGCTGCAGCGCCGCTGCCTGATCGGGCGCCATCGCCGCCGTCTCGCGCAGCAGGGCCAGCGCGCCGCGGCCATCGCCGGCATCCCGGCGCAACGCGGCCAGGCGCAGCCGCGTCTCGATCTCGGCCGCGTCGCCGCGCCAAGCGAACAACGCCGACTCCAGCGCCTTGGCGGCCTGGGTGGCATCGATGCGGCCGGTGGCCAGGCGCAATTCCACCGCCCGGCGGATCGCCCGGGCCCGTGCCTGACGGTCGCGGCCGGCGGCAACCCGGTCGTAGCCGGCCAGCGCCGCCTCGGCCTCGCCAGACGCCTCGGCCATGATGGCGCGCGGCAGGACCAGTTCCTCCGCCTCCGCCCCGGCGGCGGCCAACAGGCGGTCGAGTGCCGCCGCCTCCCCCGCCTCGGCCAGCGCCAGCGCCGCCGGCGGCAGCAAGCGCGCCCGCAATCCCTCCGGATAGGCCAGCAGCAGCGGCAGGGCCGCGGCGAAGCCCGGCGCTGCCAGCCGCGCTTCGCCCTCCGCCGCAGCCAGTGCGGCGCGCCAGAGCACCGCCTCGTCGCTCTCGGCCCAGGCCGGCGCGCGCAGCGCCTCGGCCTCCCCCAGCCGGCCGGCCAGCAGGGCGGCGGCGGCGGCCAGGGCGGCATAGCGTGGATCAGCCCCGGCGCGCGGGTCTTCGGCGAAGCCGAGCCGCAGCATCGCCTGCGCCTCCTGCGGCAGGCCGAGCGCCAGCAAGGTCTCCCCCGCCGCCCGGCGCTGCGGCATCCGGCCGAGCGGCGGCGCGCCGGCGATCCCGGCCTGCAGCCCTTGCAACCGGGCCAGCAGTTCGGCCGTCGGCTGCCCGGGCAGGTCGAAGCTGCGGGTCATGCCCGACGCGGCGGGCGGCTGCGCGACCCCGGCATCCAGGGCCAGCCGGGTGCCGCCCGAGGCGGTCAGCATGAAACGGCCATTGCCCGGCTGCAGGGCGATGCCGTCCGACCGGGCCAGCACCGCGGCGCCCAGCAGGGTCGGCGGCAGGTCGAGTTCCGGCATGCGGCGACCGACCGGCATCGCCTCCTGGCCCGCCTGCAGGGTGCCGAGCAGCAGGGGCAGCCCGGTCTCGGGGTCGGTGACCGGCACCACGCGCCCTGGCGCGGCCACCCCCAGCAGCAGCCGCGGCGGCGGGCCGACCTCGGCCTCGATCCGCAGAGCGCTGCCGGAGGGCCCGGCTTCGGCGGCAGTGCGGACGGCTTCCAGCACCCAGCCGGCGGCCTCGCGCCGGGCGCGCAACCGGGCGGGAGGCGCCAGCGGCAGGCGGTAGAGCGTCGTCCCCGGCAGGGCCTCGGCCCGCAGGCCGCCAAAGACAGGATCGCCGCGCAGCGGGCCGAGATCGGGCGCGGCGGCGCTGTCGAAGGCGACAAGGATGTCCTCTCCGCGTCGCAGCACCGCCGCACCGGTCCCGGCGGGGAATGGCAACAGCAGGGCGGGCGGTCGATTCGGCACGACCAGCAGCCGGGCCGGCGGCGCGGTGGAAGGCAACAGCGCGGCCGGTGGTACCGCAACGGGGATCGGGGCGGCGCGCGGCGGGTCGGCCACCGCCTGCGGTGCGGCTGCGGCCGGCGCGGCCAGGGGTGGTGCCGCCGCCACGATCTGCGGTGCGACGGGCCGGGCCTTCGCCACTTCGGGCTTCGGGCGCGGCTCCGATGCGGATGCCGGAACGGCAGGCGGGTCGCGCAGGTCGACCACCACCCGGCCACCCAGCCGGTAGTGCCGCGCCCGGGTCCCCGGCCGCAGCGTCAGCCGGAGCCCCTCGGCCTCCGCCACCGCGCCGAGCAGGTTGCGCGGCAGCTTCCGCGGCAGTTGCAGCGTGCTGCCCGCCGGAAAGCGCAGCAGCGCGCGGTCGCCCTGCTGGTCCAGCGCATAGACGGGTGGAGCAGGCCAGTCGAAGACCAGCCGCCCAAACCCGGGATGGTCGCCGGCGCGCACCGCCACCTGCTCCGCCACGGCCAGGCCGGGCAGGAGCGCAAGCAGCAGGGCCAGCGCCAGGCGCATCAGTCGAAGCTCGCCAGCAGCCGGTCGACTTCCGCCTGGGACGCGGCCGCGGTCGGCAATTGCGGACCATTGGCCAGCCGCTCGCCCTCGGTCCGCCCCTCATCCGCCGGCGCGGCCGCGGGCGCCGCCCCCTGGTCCGCCGGCCGGACGAAGGAGGCGGTGACCGCGGCGACACGGGTCTCGATCGCCTTCAGCGCCGAAACCACCTTGCCGATGCGCTGGCCGGTGATGTCCTGGAAGCTGCAGGCCTCGTAGATCCGGGTGACGGCAGACGCGACCGTCTCCGCCGCCTCGCCGGACAACGTCGCCTGCAGCGCCTCCAGCTTCTCGCAGCTGTCGAGGATCTCGTTGGTCGCCTCGGCGGTATGCTCGACCACCGCGTCCAGCTCATCCGTCGCCGCCGGGATATGGCTGTGGTTGATGTCGTCGACGCGCAGGGCGGCGATCTCCGACTTGGCGCGCTTCACCTCGCGGCCCAGCGCCTCGAGCTCGGAGAGCAGCGTCGCCTCGGTCACCGTCATGGCACCCGAGAGGGTCCCGAGCACGGCGCGGACCGCCTCCTCGATGCGGTCCTGGCCGGGCCCGGCCTGCGGGGAGTTGCCGTCAGGCATGGGTCATCACCTTCTCGATCTTCTCGCGCAGCGTCTCGGCGTTGAACGGCTTGACGATGTAGTTCGAGACCCCGGCCTGCTTGGCGGCGACCACGTTCTCGGTCTTGCTCTCGGCGGTGATCATGATGAAGGGCGTGTCCTTCAGCCGCGCATCGGCACGGACCTCCTTCAGCAGGTCGAGCCCGGTCATCGGCTGCATGTTCCAGTCGGAGATCACCAGGCCGAAGCTCCCGGCCCGCAGCTTGGCCAGCGCCTCCTGCCCGTCGGTGGCTTCCTCGACGTTGTCGAAATCGAGCTGCTTGAGCAGGTTGCGGATGATGCGCAGCATGGTCTTGTAGTCGTCGACGATCAGGACGTTGGTGGATTTGTGCATGGCCGGGTCTTGCCTTCACGTGCCGGGTTGCGGGGGTTGATGTCAGTCGACCGGGCGGGCGCGATGCCGTGCCAGCTCGGCGGTGATGCTGCGGGCGCGATCGGGCTTCATCGCGCCCAGCACGGGGGCCGCCTTGCGCTCTCCCATGCGGTCGAGGATCTGCAGGAGCACGGGCGGATCCAGATCGTCGAAGATCACCGCCGCATCGCGCGGCCGCATGCCTTCATAGAGCTTGACCATCTGCCGCCAGCCCGCCTCCTCGCGCTCGCCGAGCGTCCGGTCGAAGGATTGCAGCCGCTGCTGCAGCGCGCCCAATTCATCGATACGCTGGGCGAGCCGCTTCTCGGCTGCGGCCAGCATCATCTCACGCGCCGCCATCGCCTGCTCGCGCGCCTCGAGCTCGCCTCGCCGGGCCCGCAAGCCTTCCAGCACCGCGCGCTCCGCGGCCTGCTCGGGTGAGGGCGGCTCAGGCGGCACCGGCTGCAGCGGCCGGGCGGGCGCCACTGCCGGCGCGGCGGCGCGCGCCGCGGCCGAGGGCTCGCTGCTCGCCCGCGCCGGCGCGACCAGGCCGAGCGCCGGCAGCGGACCGGATGGCTGCGTCACCAAGGCCTGCAGCTTCGCCGCCAGCAGCAGGGCCATCGCGGCAAGCGCCGCAGGGAGGAGCCGCGGCCGCATCAGCGCCCCATCCGGAGCGCGCGCAGCAGCGCCTGCTCCGCCTGGCTCCGGCCCGCCGCCGGCACGTCCTCCGTCGCTGGCTCATGCGCCAGCGGCCGGGCATTGCGCACCGCCACCTCCAGCCGATCGGCGATGGTCTCGGCGCGCTCCACGAGATAGCGCAGGTCGTCGCGCAGCGGCTCAGCCGCCGCCAGCTTCTCGGCAAGTTGCCGCCCGCCGCCTTCCGCCGCGGCCCGCAACCGGATCGAGGCCGCCTCGGCAAGCCGCGTCGCCTCGGTCAGGTTGCCGGCGCTGCCGTCCAGCACCGCGCGGTCGCGCCGCACCGCGGCCAAGGTACGTTCCAGTCGCAGCACCAGCGGCAAGGCCGCCACCAGCAACAGGATGACGAGGCACTGCAGGGCCCATTCGATCCAGCCCATCGGCTCAGGTCCCCTCGGGCTGCTTGCGCAGCTCCCGGGCGATGCGCACGGCAAGGCGATTCTCCCGCCGGCCCAATTCGGCCTCGAACAGCGGGACCTCGCCGCAGCGGAGCATCACCGGCGCGCCGGGCGCGACGTTGAGCGTGATGCGGTCGCCGCGCTGCAGCGACATGACCGAGGCCAGCGGCATGGCCTGCTCGTCCAGCACCACGTCGAGCGCGAGCTCGGTGTGCCGCAGCTCCTCAGCCAGATGAGTTTCCCAGATGCTGTCGCGGCCGAATTTCTCGCCCATGAATTGCTGCAGCAGCAGCTCGCGCACCGGCTCGAGCGTCGCATGGGGGAGCAGCAGCTCGACCTTGCCGCCGCGGTCCTCCATGTCGACGCGCAGCCGGGACAGGATGCAGGCGTTGGACAGGCGGGAGACGGCGGCGAAGCGGGGGTTCACCTCCAGCCGCTCGAAGCGGAAATTCGCCGGCGACAGCGGGCTGAAGGCATCCGAGAGGTCCTGCAGCACCACGGTGATCAGGCGCTCGACCAATGTACGTTCGATCGTGGTGTAGGGCCGGCCCTCGATCCGCATGGCGGCGGTGCCGCGGCGGCCGCCGAGCAGCACGTCCACCACCGAATAGATCAGCGCGGAATCGACCACCAGCAGGCCGTAGTTGTCCCACTCATCCACCTTGAATACCGCCAGCATGGCGGGCAACGGCACGCTGTTCAGGTAGTCGCCGAAGCGCAGCGAGACGATGCTGTCGATCGAGACCTCGACGTTGTCGGAGGTGAAGTTACGCAGCGAGGTGGAAAGGATGCGCACCAGCCGGTCGAAGACGATCTCCAGCATCGGCAGGCGTTCGTAGGAGACCAGGCCGGCGCTGACGATGCGCTCGATTCCCGACTGGCTCTCCTGCTTGGCGTCGCCACCACCGAAGCCGAGCAGGCTGTCGATCTCGGCCTGGTTCAGCACGCGCGCGGCATCGGGTGCCGCCGCGGCGTCCGCCCCGTCCTCCTGTTCCAGCGCCTCGCCCCAGGCGGCGGCGAGATCGTCGTCGCTCCCAGTGCTCATTGCAGCAGGATCTCGGTGAACAGGACGTCGGTGATGCGGGCCGGCGCGGCGGCCAGGCTGGCGCGGGCGATCAGTTCCTCCCGCAGCCGCTGGGTCCCGGCGCTGCCGCGCAGTTCCTCCGGCCGCATCTCCCGCAGATAGGTGGCATAGAGGTCCATCAGCCGCGGCATGGCGGCCTGGACCGCTGCCACATCCTCGGGCTTCGACAACTCCAGCTTGCTGCGCAGCCGGATATAGGCGGCGCGCCGGCTGGTGGTGTTCATGTTGGCGACGATCTCCGGCATGTCGAAGAAGACCGGAACGTGCGGAGCAGCCGGCGCACTGTCCACGGCGGCGTGGCTTTCCACCCCCTGCCCCAGCATCTTCGGCAAGATGCCACTGAACCAGAGCCCGGCGCCGATGGCGGCCAGCACGACCGGCACGGCAAGCAGCAGCAGCTTGCGCTTGCCGCCCTTCGCCGCCCCGCCTTCCGCCCCCACCGACTTCGACGACATCGATTGCCCCGATCCCTTGGCAGCGCATCCTGCCCAGACCGGGCTTAAGGAAGCCTTGCGGCGGCAGGCCTGGCCGGGCCGGGTCGGCATTTCCTGCCGCGGCCGGCAGTCCCGGCCGGGCGATGGCCGCTCCGGGGCTGGCACGGCGGTTGCGGTGGGGCGGCGTGACCAGGCGCCAGGACGGCGCCGCCTGCATGGGGACCCCGCATGGACACGCCCGGCTATGTCATCCTCTCGCGCCTCGGCGCGCAACAGCGCGCGACCCAGGTGCTGGCGAACAACCTGGCCAATGCCGACACGCCCGGCTTCCAGGCGCATCGCCCGGTCTTCGCCCGCTTCCTGCAGCCCCCGGCAGCCGCCGCGCGCGGCCAGGACATCGCCTACAGCATCGACCGCGCTACCTGGCGGGAGACCAAGCCCGGCCCGCTGACCACCACCGGCAACCCGCTGGACGTGGCGCTGCGGGGCGATGGCTTCTTCGCGGTGCAGAATGCGGCGGGCGAGGAGCGCTTCACCCGCGCCGGCCGCTTCACCCTCTCGCCGGATGGCCGGGTGGTGGATGCCGAGGGTCATGCGGTGCTCGACACCCGCGGCGCCCCCATGACGGTCGGCCCCGGCGATGCCCGCATCGAGATCCAGGGCGACGGCACCATCCGGTCAGAGAGCGGTGTGCTCGGCCAGTTGCGCGTGGTGCGCTTCGAGGCACCGCAGAAGCTGCAGGCGGAGGGCGACCGGCTCTACGCCACCGACGAGACGCCGCTGCCGATGGACCGCCCCGGCGTGGTGCAGGGCGCGGTCGAAGGCAGCAATGTCAGCCCCGTCCTGGAGATGGTCCGCATGACCGAGGAGGTCCGCGAATTCCAGAACGCGGTGAACTTCGCCGACCGCGAGGGCGAACGCCTGCAGGGCGCGGTCGAGCGCATCCTGCGCAAGCGCGGCTGAGACGGAGGCGACGAGTAATGCGCTCCCTGCAGATCGCCGGTACCGGCATGCTGGCCCAGCAGACCAATGTCGAGGTCATCTCGAACAACATCGCCAACATGAGCACCACCGGCTACAAGCGCCGGCGGGCCGAGTTCGAGGACCTGCTCTACCAGAACATGCGCCGCGTCGGCTCGCAGAGCTCGGAGAGCGGCAGCCTGCTGCCGGCCGGTGCGCAGGTCGGGCTCGGCGTCAAGACCTCCGCCATCTACCGGATCGGCGAGCAGGGCAGCCTGCAGCAGACCGAGAACCGCTTCGACCTGGCGGTGAAGGGCAACGGGCTGTTCCAGGTGCAGCTGCCCTCGGGCGAGATCGCCTATACCCGCGACGGTACCTTCGGGCTGTCGGCCGAGGGACAGATCGTGACGGGCGAGGGCTTCCTGGTGTTGCCCGGCATCACCATCCCGGCGGCGGCACGCGACGTCACCATCAACGCGGCAGGCGAGGTGCTGGCGAAGATCGACGGCCAGGTGGCACCGCAGAATGTCGGGCAGATCCAGACCGCGATCTTCGCCAACGAAGGCGGGCTGGAGGCGATGGGCGACAACATGCTGCTGGCCACCCCGGCCTCCGGCCAGGCGCAGCTCGCGGCGCCAGGGCAGCCGGGCCATGGCCAGGTGCTGCAGGGCTTCGTCGAGGCCTCGAACGTCAACGTGGTGCAGGAGATCACCAACCTGATCACCGCGCAGCGCGCCTATGAGATGAACAGCAAGGTCATCACCGCGAGCGACGAGATGCTCTCGACGCTGTCGCGGATGCGGTGAGGCGGGCGATGCGCGCATTGGCCCTGCTGCTGCTGGTCGCCCTGCCCGCCGCGGCGCAGGAGTTCGCCGGGCCGCGGCCGCTGGCGGTGGTGGAGGACGCAACTTTGCGCCTCGGCGACATCTTCGAAGGTGCCGGGCCGCGCGCGGCGCAGGCGATCGGCGCATCGCCGGCGCCGGGCCGCCGGCTGGTGATCGAGGCGGCGCAGCTTGCCGCCCTGGCACGGGCGCATGGCCTGGCCTGGCGGCCGCTCTCGGCGCAGGAGCGGGTGGTGGTGGAACGGCCAGGCCAGGCCCTGCCGCGGGAAGAGATCGCGGCGGCGCTGCGGGCGGAGCTGCTGCGGCTTGGCCTCGACCAGGATGCGGAACTGCAGCTCGGCCCGCTTGCCCCGCCGATGGTGCCGCCCGGCACGGCGCCGCGGCTGGCGGCGGAGGGCATGACGCTCGACCTGTCCGGGCGCTTTGGCGGCACGTTGGTGGTGATGGCGGAGGGCATGCCGGTGTTGCGGCTGCGTGTCGCCGGGCGGGCGGTGGCGACCCTGCCGGTGGTGGTGGCGACGCGGCGGCTTTCGCTCGGCGAGGTCGTCGGCCCCGGCGATGCGCGGCTGGTGCGGCTGCGTGCCGAACAAGTGCGGCCGGGCACGGCGGAACGGCTGGACCATGTGGTGGGCCAGCAGGTGCAGCGCCCCCTGGGCCAGGAGACGCCGTTCCACCGCGGCGACCTCGCCTCCCCCACGCTGGTCGGCAAGAACGTGCTGGTGACCATGGTGGTGGAGGCGCCGGGGATCTCGCTCACCGCCCAGGGCCGCGCGCTGGAGGCGGCACCGCGCGGCGGGCTGGTGCCGGTGATGAACCTGGCCAGCCGGACGGTGGTGGAGGGCGAGGTGACCGGCCCCGGCCGGGTGCGGGTGGCGATGGGCGCCACCCCGTTGCGGCGGGGAGCGGAGTGATGCGCGCGCTGGCATTGGGGCTGGTCCTGCTGCTTGGCGGCTGCGGCCAGCTCGAACGGCTGTCCCGGGTCGGCCGGGCGCCGGAGCTCTCGGCGGTGGCGGACCCGACGGCCGAGCCGAGCTACCGCCCGGTGGCTATGCCGATGCCCGCTGCGCTCGACCCGCCGACGCCGGCGAACAGCCTTTGGCGGCCGGGCAGCCGGACCTTCCTGCGCGACCAGCGGGCGGCGCAGGTCGGCGACCTGATCACCGTGCTGGTCAGCATCGACGACCAGGCGCAGTTGCAGAACCGCACCCAGCGGGCGCGGACCGGCGCCGACGCGATGGGGATGCCGCAGATGTTCGGCATGCAGACTCGCTGGCTGCCCAAGGCGGCCAGCCCGGACACGCTGGTCAGCGCCTCCGGCAGCCAGACCACGGACGGCAACGGCACCGCCCGGCGGTCGGAGACGGTGACGCTTCGGCTGGCGGCCACCGTCACCCAGGTGCTGCCGAACGGCAATCTGGTAGTGAACGGCAAGCAGGAGGTGAAGGTCAGCGCCGAGATGCGGGAGCTGTCGGTGCAGGGGGTGATCCGGCCGCAGGACATCGCCAGCGACAACACCATCCGCCACGACCGGCTGGCGGAGGCCCGCATCGCCTATGGCGGGCGCGGCACCCTGTCCGATATCCAGCAGCCGCGGCTGGGCTCGCAATTGCTGGACATCATCCTGCCGTTCTAGGGCGGATCGCCGACGGACGTGAGCGCCCGGCGGCGTGCATCCGTTCTACAGACGAAGGGCTACGGCGGAGCAGCGTTCATTCATGAATGCGATTCGCTGTCGCCGGCCGCGGCCTTCACGTGGCGCGCGACCTCCTCATGCGTGGCGAACCAGACATCGCCCTTCGCCTTCATGTGCCCAATCAGGCGATCCAGCAGGGCGATGCGGCTGCGGTGGCCGATGACGTGGGGGTGCATGGTCAGCAGGAACATCCCGCCCTCGGCATGGGCCCCGTCAAATTCGGCGCGGAAGATTTCCTCCACCGCCGAGGGCGCGGTGTAGGGCCGCAGCGCACTGAAGCGGACGAAGTTGAAATAAGGCGCGTCGTCGCGGATCCACTCCGGCGGCAGCTCGACGATCCCGGTCGGCTCGCCATGGTCCAGCAATTCGTAGGGGTCGTCGTCGGCCATCAGGCTGCTGTCGTATAGCAGGCCAAGTTCGCGGATGATCGCCATGGTGTCGATCGAGAAGTCCCAACTCGCGGTGCGGATGCCGACCGGGCGGCGGCCGGAGAGCTTTTCCAGCACGTCGGCCGCGCGGAAGGTCAGGTCGCGCTCGACCCCGGGCGGCAGGGCGGTATTGGCCTCATGGATCCAGGAATGGATGCCGATCTCGTGGCCCTCATCGGCCACGGCGCGGATCTCCTCCGGGTGCAGCAGGGCGGCGACGGCGGGGTAGTAGAAGCTGGCGCGCAGCCCGTGCCTCGCCAGCAGGGCGCGGATGCGTGGCACGCCCCGGCGGTTGCCGTACTGGCCCTGGCTGATGCGCATCGGGCTGGAATCCGCATCGCGCAGCGGGATGGTCTCATGGTCCGCGTCGAAGGACAGGGTGACGCAGCAGCGTGCCCCGCCGGGCCAGGATTTCGGCGCCAGGCTGCGGCCGGCGCGGGCATTGCCGACGATGCGGCGCCATTCCGCTTCCGGCCATTCCCAGGGCTTCGCCGATTCGTTGCTCATGCCTGCGCTCCCATCCCGCCGCATCCTGGCATGCCGATTGCTGCCCCGCATGAGGTCATCCCACTTGGGTCATCGCAGCAGGGGTCGTGCCATGGATATCGGCGTCTTCATTCCGATCAACAACAACGGCTGGATCATCTCCGCCACCTCCCCCCAGTACATGCCGAGCTTCGAGCTGAACAAGCAGGTGGTGCAGAAGGCCGAGGGCTACGGCTTCGACTTCGCGCTGTCGATGATCAAGCTGCACGGCTTCGGCGGGAAGACCGAATTCTGGGACCACGGGCTGGAAAGCTTCACCCTGATGGCGGGCCTGGCCGCGGTCACCAGCAAGATCAAGCTTTATGCATCGACCGCCGTGCTGACCATTCCGCCGGCGATCGTCGCCCGCATGGCGGTGACGGTCGACAGCATCTCGGGCGGCCGGTTCGGGGTGAACATCGTCTCCGGCTGGCACAAGGTGGAATACAGCCAGATGGGGCTCTGGCCCGGTGACGCGCATTTCAGCAAGCGCTACGACTACAGCACGGAATACGTGCGGATCATGAAGGACCTCTGGGAGACCGGGACCTCGGACCTGAAGGGCGAGTTCTTCCAGATGGACCAGTGCAAGCTGTCGCCGCCGCCGCAGGTGCCGATGAAGCTGGTCGCCGCCGGGCAATCCGACCGCGGCATGGAATTCGCCGCCACTTATTGCGACTTCAACTTCGCGCTCGGCGAAGGCGTCAACGAGCCGACCAAATGCGCCGAGGTGCCGCGGCGGATGATGGAACACGCGGCGAGGACCGGCCGCGATGTCGGATCCTACATCCTCTACACCGTCATCGCCGAGGAGAGCGACGAGGCGGCGTTGGCCAAGTGGGACCTCTACAACCGCGGCGCGGATCGGGAAGCGCTGGCGCATCTGCTGGGCCATGCCGCGGCCGACACCACGGCGCATGACACCTCGATGGCGGCGGCGATCAAGCGGGCACCGTCGCCCATCAACTTCAACATGGGCACGCTGGTCGGGTCCTACGCCAATGTCGCGCGCATGCTGGACGAGGCGGCGTCGATGCCGGGGACCAAGGGTCTGATGCTGGTCTTCGACGATTTCATCGCGGGGCTCGACAAATTCGGCCAGCACGTCCAGCCGCTGATGCAGTGCCGCAGCCACCTGAAGCTCGCGGCCTGAGGCCAAGGGGGCGGGCGGCACCGCCCCGTCCTCATTCCCTGGCGAAGGCGAAGGCGGCGAGCGACTCCGGGTCGAGGATCGCCAGCCGGTTGTAGCCGAGCCTCACCCAGCCCGCCGTTTCGAATTCGGCCAAGGTTCGGTTGACCATGTTGCGCGACACGTTCGCCATGCAGCCGAGTTGCTCCTGGGTCAGGCGGACCTCGCCGGTCGGCCGCAACTCCGCCCCCTCCATCGCGCCGGTCACCCGCAGCAGCACCGCGCCCACCCGGCGGTCCACCCGCTGGATCAGCAGGTCGGACACATTGGCGATGGCAACCCCCATCGCGATCTGCCCCAGCATCCCGATGCTGCGCGCCGCCTCGGGGTCCGACTGCACGAGCCGCCGCCCCGGCTCGAACGGTATATGCAAGGTGATCGAGGGTTCCATCGCCACGGCGGTGAGGATGCGTCGCCGTCCGCCAAGGATCGGCCCTTCGCCGCACCACCAGCCCGGATGCAGGATGTGCGATAGGCTGGGGCCCCGGAACGGCGTGCTGAGATAGATGCCGAAGGAGCCGGCAGCGATGCCATGCATGCCCCCCGGCGGGTCCCCGGCGCGGAAGGCGTAGTCCCCCTTGGCGAAGTGGACCAGCTTGGCACCGTCGAGCAGGGCGCGCCGGATGCGGAGCGACTGCCCGGCGAGCCAACCTTTGGCGGCAAGGATGGCTTCGGCCTCGGCCAGCGTCATGGCATCTCCCGGTCGCCGCGCATGCCTTGGCGACCGGCCGGAATGTAACGCAATGCCGGTCGTCACGGGATGGGCAAAGACGTGGCGGCCCGGCAGCCGCAACTAGGCGGCCAGGGCCTCGGCCTGCACCGCGGCGGTGCGCAGCAGCGGCAGCACCTCCTGCCCGAAGCGCGTCAGGGACCGCTCGACCGCAACGCCGGGCAGGCCGGTGAAACCCATGTACAGGCTGTAATGAGTTGGCCGCAGCAGGCGCATGTCCCCGGCCAGTTGTTCGGCGATCTTGGCCGGGGCGCCGATCAGCCCGTGTTCCAGCAGCCACTCCACCGTCGGCTCCCCCGCGAAGGGGACGGGGCGCAGATGCACGCCGTCCCGCGCCGGCACCGCGGCGCGGAGCGCCAGGGTGTTGCGGGCCAGCGCTAGCAGCCCCCCGGCCGCCTGCCGCGCCTCGGCCGCGTCCTCGGTCACGAACAGGTAGCGCTGGATGCCCAGCGGCATCGGCTCCACCCCGCCGGCGCCGCGCCAGGCATCGAGCAGCCCTTGCCGCATGGGCAACGCCTGCGCGCCGGTCCGGTAGCCCTGGCTGATCATCGGCGTGGCGCCGGCCTTCACGCCGCGGGCCAGGATGGACGGTGTCCCGGTGGCCACGAACATCGGCGGCATGCCGCCCGACAGGGTACGGGCGGCGACCGGGGTGTCCTCGATCCGGTAGTGCTCGCCGAGATGGTGGACGCGGCCGGTGGTCAGCGCCTGCTCGACGATGTCCCAGCCCTCCAGCAGGCGGGCGTAGCGGCTTTCCAGCGGCACCTGCAGGCTGCGGAATTCATGCGGTTGGTGGCCCGGGCCGAAGCCGAGCAGCACCCGGCCGCCGCTGATCTGGTCCAGCATCGCCACTTCCTGCGCCACCCGCAGCGGATGGTGCAGCGGCAGCACGACCACGGCGGGGCCGAGCAGGATGCGCGTCGTCACCGCGGCGCAATGCATCGCCATCATCAGCGGCGAGGCGCAGACCGAGGCATTGGAGAAATGGTGCTCGGCGAACCAGGTGGCGTCGAAGCCGAGTTCCTCCGCCAGGCGGACCTGGCGGACGGTATTGGCCAGCACCTGGGCGGGGGTTTCGCCTGGGTGATTCATCGACATCAGGTTGAAATAGGCGAATTGCATCTCGGGCCCGGCCTGCTGCGCTGCGGCAAAGGCTGGCATCGCGGATGGCAGGGCGCAAGCGCCCCGCCGCCGCGGCTCAGCGCCCGAGCACCGCCCGGTCGTTCTTCGCGAGCAGCGTGCGGACATGCGGCTCCAGCGTGGCCTGGGAGACGCCCCAGGTCTCGGCGAACTGCATGACGGGCTTCTGCTCCGCCGGCTCGGCCTCGCCGTCGCTCCTGGCGTTGTCGATCCTGTCGAGGACGATGCACAGTCTCTGGCCGGGCCGCAGCCGGGCATTGCTGTCCGTCAGGAATTGCCGCGGCGGGGTGGCGCGGACATGGCGAGCGCGCTGTCGAGCTGCTCGCGCGTCGCGTCGCGGCCGAGCACGGAAACGAGGTGGCCGATCTCGTCCTCGTCCATCCCGCCGTCCGCGCCCATGCAACAGATCAGCGAAACGACGAGGGAGGTCCGAGGGTTGCGGTCGCGCGAGGCGGACTGCGACTTAAGCATCCCGAACATGGTTGGGGCGTGTTGGCCGGCCAAACCGGCCCATCCGGTACAGCTCGCGCCCGCGCCACGTGCAGATTACAAAACCTTCACGTAAGTCCTGGCGGGGTGGGGCTCACAGGCCCGCCCGGTCCAGCCGCAGGATCGCCCGCGCCACCGCCTGTGCCCGCGGCACCATCGAGGCGACCTCGAGATACTCCTCCGGGCTGTGCGCCTTGCCGCCGACCGGCCCGACCGAGCAGATGGTCGGCGCGCCGACTGCTGCGGTGAAGCCGCTGTCGGCGCAGCCGCCGGAGAATTCGCCGGTGACCGACAGGCCGCTTTCCTTCGCCGCCGCCACGTACATGTCGAACAGCTTCGCCGCCGCCGGGGTCTGGGTCAGCGGCAGGAATTCGCCGCGGATGGTCAGCCTGGCACGGGTGCCGGGGATGAAGCTGCGGGCGATGATCGCGTGGATCTTCGCCATCGCCTCGTCCCGGTCGGCGGGCTCCACGTAGCGCAGGTCGATCTGGCCCTGCGCCGAGGGGGCGACGGTGTTGACGCTCTGCCCGCCGGAGACCAGGCCGACATTCAGGGTGATGCCGCGCTTCAGGTCGGTCAGCGCGTGCAGGGCGGTGATCTTCGCCGCCAGCTCGCCGATGGCGCTGATCCCGGCCTCGAAATTGCCGCCTGAATGGGCCGCCTTGCCCTCGATGTCGAACACCGAGAAGACGCCGCCCTTGCGGCCGGTGACGACGCCGCCGTTGGGCCGGCCGGGTTCGGAGTTGAACACCACCCGGGCTTCGCGCGCCGTCGCCTCGATCACCTCGCGCCCCTCCGGGCTGCCGATTTCCTCGTCGCCGGTGAAGAGGCCGAGCAGCGGGCCGGGCGCGCCGCCGAACCGCTTGAAGGCGGCCAGGACGAACATGTTCATTACCAGCCCGGCCTTCATGTCGGCGACGCCTGGGCCGGTGGCGATGCCGTTCTCGACCCGGAAGGGTCGCCGCGTCGGCTCGCCCTTGGGGAAGACCGTGTCGCGGTGGCCCATCATGACGATCGACTGCTTGCGGTTGCCGGAGGCAAGCGCCTCGCCGCCCTCGACCCGGGCCTTCAGGCAGTCACCATGCTTCTCCCGCGGCACGACCTCGACCGGGATGCCATGCTCCGCCATGAAGCGCTGGACGATGCCGCCGACCGCATCGACCCCCGGTTTGTCGTAGCTGCCGCCATCGGTGTTCACCATGGCTTCCAGCACGCCGAGCATGGCGTCCTGCTGGGTGGCGAGCCAGGCGGTGATGGCGGCTTCGGGACTGTCGGCGGTCATGCGGATCTCCGGCGGCGGCGGGCGAAAACCCTGGAACCGCAGGCCGGGCGTGGCAACCCCTACTCGATCCGGCCGATCCGCTGCACCGCCTTGACCAGTCGCGCGGTGTCGATGCGGAAGAACTCCTCGAAGTCGGCGCCGTCGCGATAATCCAATGCATTGCCACCGGCGGCCAGCGCCCGCTGCACATCGGGGTCACGCGCCGCGGCGGCCATGGCCTGGCGCAGCGCCTCCCGCAGCGGTGCCGGCGTGCTGGCCGGGGCGAAGACGCCGGCCCAGATGTAGTATTCAATCCCGGCGAAGCCGCGTTCCTGCAGGGTCGGCACCGTCTCGAAGCCGGCGATGCGCTTCGCCCCCCAGCTGGCCAGCACCCGCAGCGTGCCGGATTTCAGGTGCGGCGTGATCGGCCCCGGCCCGCTGGTCATCGCCCCCACCTGGCCCGAGAGCAGGGCGGTCAGCGCCGGCCCGCCGCCCTGGAAGGGCACGTGCAGCAGGTCCAGCTTGGCGGCCGTGGTCAGCATCGCCATCGGCAGATGCAGCGCACCGTAATTGCCCGAGGAGGAATAGGCGATCGCCCCCGGCCGGGCGCGGGCATCGGCGATGAACTCCTCCAGCGTCCGCCAGGGCGCGGCCGCCGGCACCGCCAGGAAGGTCGGGTCGGCGGTGAACAGCGCGATCGGCGCCAGCTGGTCGATCTCGTAGGCGGGGATGCGGCCGAACAGCCGCGCCGCCTCCGGGATCACCGCGAGCGACGACAGGCCCATCAGCAGCGTTGAGCCGTCGCCCGGCGCCCGGGCGACCGAGGCATAGCCGATCTCGCCCGAGGCGCCGGCGCGGCTGACCACCGGGACCGGCTGCTTCCAGATCCGCTCAAGCCCGGCGGCGACCGGGCGTGCCACCACGTCGCCCTGCCCGCCGGGCGGGAAGGCGACCACCATGGTCACGGCACGGGTCGGGAAGTCGGCGGCGACTGAGGGTGCCTGGGCACGCGTGGCGCGCGGCGCGGCCGCCGCGGCGATGGCGGCGGCCAGCAGGGGGCGGCGAAGCAAGGGGCGTCTCCCGGGGTTTCTTCTCCCCGGGAGGATAGAATCAGCCGACCGGGTTCTCCAGCACCCCGATCCCCGGCACCTCGATCCGCACCACGTCGCCCTTTGCCAGGAATTTCGGCGGGGTGAAGCCGATGCCCACCCCCACCGGCGTCCCGGTGGCGATGACGTCGCCTGGCTCCAGCGTGATGCCGGCGGAGATCGTCTCGATCAGGGTCGGGATGTCGAAGATCAGGTCGGCAAGGCTCGCATCCTGCCGCTTCTCGCCATTCACATGGGTGATGACGCGCAACGCCTTGGGGTCGGGGACCTCGTCGGCGGTCAGGATCGCCGGGCCCATCGGGCAGAAGCCGTCGATCCCCTTGCCGATCACCCATTGCCGGTGCTTGTGCTGCAGCGTGCGGGCGGTGACGTCGTTGACGATGGTGTAGCCGAAGACATGCCGCAGCGCGTCGGCCGCCTTGATGCCGCGCCCGCCATGGCCGATCACCACCGCCAGCTCGCCCTCGTAATCGGTCGAGTTGCTGGCATCGAGATGGGCCGGAATGGTCTCCCCGGTCGGGATGATGCTGGTGGCCGGTTTGGAGAAGACCACCGGCGCCTCCGGCACCACGTCCTTGGTGCTGGCGTCGAAGCCGGAGCCGGCGAATTCCTTGGCGTGCTCGTAGTAGTTCTTGCCGACGCAAAAGACGTTCTTCGGCGGCCGGGGGATCGGTGCGCAAAGCGTGGCGCCTTCGGCCACCGGCGCGCGGGCCACGGCATCCTGCGCATGCCGCAGCGCCGCCGCGCCGCCGGCGATGAAGGAGGGCATATGGCCGCCGGCCAGCGCCGGGTCGGCCGCCGCCAAATCGAGCACCGCGCCGTCCGCGCGGAGCGCACCGATATGGGTGCCGAGCTTCGACGGATACCTGAACGTCACCAGCCGCATGGGCCTCAGCCTCCCTTGGTCGTCGTGGTGGAAAGCAGGTTCAGCCGGGATTGGCCAGCGGCAGTTCGGCGGCCCGCTCCAGCGCCCGCGCCCCACGGAACACCAGGTCGTCGCGGTAGAGCGCCGCGGCCAGTTGCACCGCCCGCGGCATGCCGTGCTCGTCGATGCCGACGGGGACGCTGATCGCCGGCTGGCGGGTCAGGTTGAAGGCGAAGGTCCAGGGCGCCCAGTCGCGCCACAGCGCCTCGGTCGGGCGGAGCGTCGGCTGGTCGGCGGCGAAGGCTGCGGTGGGCGTGCAGGCGGTCAGCACCAGGTCGTAGCGCTGGTGGAAGCGGGCCATGGCATGCGCCGCCTCGATCCTGAGCGCCTCGGCCCCGAGGAAATCGGTGGCCAGCATCGCCCCCTCGCGCTCGGCCACCTCGGCCAGCCCGGCATCCAGCAGCGGGCGCTTGGCTTCCGGGGTGGTGGCGACCAGGCGGGCAAGCGCCACGCCCCAGACCCGGCCGAAGATGGCGCGGGTGTCGGGCAGGTCCGGGTCTGCCTCCTCGACGATGGCGCCTTGTTCCTCCAGCAGCTTGGCGGCCCCGACCAGCGCGGCCTCGCCATCGGCATCGAGCGGGGGTTCGAAGCCCAGCCGCCGGACCAGCGCCACCCGCATCCCGGCGACGCCGTCCTCGATCCCCCGGCGCCAGTCCCGCGCCTCGTCGGCCAGGCTGAAGGGGTCGCGCAGGTCGTGCTGCGCCATGGCCGAGAACATCAGCGCATTGTCCCTGACCGTCCGGGTCATCGGCCCGGCGCAGGCGACATTGGCGAAGGCGCCGAGCGGCCATTGCGGCACCCGCCCGAAGCTGGGCTTGAGGCCCACCAGCCCGCAGAAGGCCGCCGGGATGCGCACCGACCCGCCGGCATCGGTGCCGATATGCAGGGGCCCGAAGCAGGCCGCCCCCGCCGCCCCGGCGCCGCTGCTGCTGCCGCCGACGGTGCGCTCGCGGTTCCAGGGGTTGCGGGTGATGCCGTGCAGCGGGCAGTCGCCGGGCGACTTCCAGCCGAATTCGGTGGTGGTGGTCTTGCCGAGGATCACCGCCCCGGCCTGCTTCAGCCCCATGACGGAGGGCGCGTCCTCGCCCGCCGGCGTCGCATCCGTGGTCTTGCTGCCGCGCCGGGTCGGGAAACCGGCCAGGTTCAGCAGGTCCTTCACCGTCGCCGGCACGCCGTCCAGCAGCCCGATCGGCCGTCCGGCCATCCAGCGCGCCTCGCTCTCGCCCGCCTGACGCAATGCATGCGGGTTCATGGCGGCGAAGGCATTGACCCAGGGGTTGTACAGCGCGACCCGTTCCAGCACCGCCTGCAGCACCTCGACCGGCGACAGCGCCCGGCGCGCATAGAGGCCGAGCAGCGTCTCGGCGGACATCAGGGCGGGGTCGGTCGGGGTCATCGCGTGTCCTGGGCCAGTCGGCGGCAATCTGCGCCCGGGACGGGGCCGGCGGAAGCCCTGGGATGCCCACCCCTTTGCGCCGACCAGGGTTTCCGCCTAGGTACGCCCCAGCTTCCCCGGCCCGGCCGGGGCATCCAGCAGCGGAGACGGTCAGTGGCGGATACGGTCGAGATTGCGGGTCTGACGGTCGCAAGCAGCCTGAGCACGTTCCTCGAGACCGAGGCCCTGCCGGGCACCGGGGTCACGCCGGAACGCTTCTGGACCTCCTACGCCACGATCCTCAAGGACCTCGCCCCGCGCAATGCCGCGCTGCTGGCCAGGCGCGACGAATTGCAGGCGAAGATCGATGCCTGGCACAAGGCGCATCCGGCCAAGCCGGTCGACCTCGGCGCCTACACGGCCTTCCTCAGGGAGATCGGCTACCTGGTGCCGCCCGGCCCCGACTTCGCCGTCGGCACCACCGGGATCGACCCGGAATTCGGCCAGATCGCCGGCCCGCAGTTGGTCGTTCCCGTCTCCAACGCCCGCTACGCGCTGAATGCGGCGAATGCCCGCTGGGGCAGCCTGTACGACGCGCTGTATGGCACCGATGCGATCCCCGACAGCGACGGCGCGGCGCGCGGCAAGGGATTCAACCCGGCGCGCGGCAAGAAGGTCATCGACTTCGCCCGCGGCGTGCTGGATCGCATGGCGCCGCTGGCAGGCGGCGCGTCGCACCGCGACGCCAAGTCCTATGCGATCGCCGCCGGCACCCTGGCGGTGACCCTGCAGGATGGCCGCAGCACCGGCCTCGCCCAGCCCGGCCAGTGCGTCGGCTACCAGGGCGAGCCGGCGGCGCCGGACGCCATCCTGTTCGTCCATAACGGCCTGCATGCCGAATTGCGGATCGACCGCGACCACCCGATCGGCCGCGACGACCCCGCCGGCATCGCCGACCTGGTGCTGGAGAGCGCCGTCACCACCATCGTCGACTTCGAGGACAGCGTCGCCGCGGTGGACGCCGCCGACAAGGTGGAGGTCTACCGCAACTGGCTCGGCCTGATGAACGGCACGCTGCAGGCGAGCTTCGAGAAGGGCGGCAAGACGCTGGTCCGCGCGTTGAACAAGGACCGCACCTGGCTGAAGCCCTCGGGCGGCGCGGTGACCCTGCCGGGCCGGTCGCTGATGCTGGTGCGCAATGTCGGCCACCACATGATGACCGACGTGGTGACGCAGGGCGGCGCCGAGACGCCGGAGACCATCCTCGATGCCATGTGCAGCGTGGCGATCGCCCTGCACGACCTGCGCAGCAAGAAGCTGAACAGCCGCGCCGGCAGCGTCTACATCGTCAAGCCGAAGATGCACGGGCCGGACGAGGTGGCCTGGGCCAACGACCTCTTCGCCCGGGTCGAGGACGCCTTCGGCCTGCCGCGCGACACGCTGAAGATGGGGATCATGGACGAGGAGCGCCGCACCACGGTGAACCTGCGCGAATGCATCCGCGCCGCGCGCGACCGCGTGGTGTTCATCAACACCGGCTTCCTCGACCGCACCGGCGACGAGATCCATACCTCGATGGAAGCCGGCCCGGTCATCCGCAAGAACGACATGCGCGGCGCCGCCTGGATCAAGGCGTATGAAGACTGGAACGTCGATACCGGCCTCGCCTGCGGCCTGCGCGGCCGGGCGCAGATCGGCAAGGGCATGTGGGCCGCCCCGGACGAGATGGCGAAGATGCTGGAGCAGAAGGTCGGCCACCCCAAGGCCGGCGCGAACACCGCCTGGGTGCCTTCGCCGACCGCCGCCACGCTGCATGCGCTGCACTACCATGAGGTCGACGTGGCGGCGCGGCAGGACGAGCTGGTCGCCGGCGGCCCGCGGGCGAAGCTGGACGACATCCTGACCATCCCGCTGGCCACCGACACCAACTGGCCGGCCGATGCGGTGAAGGCCGAGCTCGACAACAATGCCCAGGGCATCCTCGGCTACGTGGTGCGCTGGGTGGACCAGGGCGTCGGCTGTTCCAAGGTGCCGAACCTGCACGACGTGGGGCTGATGGAGGACCGCGCGACGCTGCGCATCTCCGCCCAGCACATCGCCAACTGGCTGCGCCACGGCGTCGCCACCAAGGATCAGGTGGTCGAGACCATGCGCCGCATGGCGGTGGTGGTGGACAAGCAGAATGCCGGCGACGCCGCCTACACCCCGATGGCCCCGGGCTTCGACGGACCGGCCTTCAAGGCCGCCTGCGACCTGGTCTTCGAAGGCGCGGCCCAGGCGAACGGCTATACCGAGTTCGTCCTGCACAAGCGCCGCCGCGAAGCCAAGGCACGCGGCTGAAACCAAGGCGGCGCGCCGCCCGGTCAGGCCACCAGGCTGAACACCCGCACCAGCACGGCGGGGCGCGGCGCCAGCGGGTGCAGCGTGCCGACGAAGGCGAGGCGGTTCAGCCAGGCATACGGCCCCGCAGGCGCGGTGATCTCGAGCGTCGAGGCGCGGTAGTCCGGCGCGCCCTCCCTTGGCGCGATGACGACGCGGTTCAGCACGGTGATGACCGCGCCGTCCTCGGCTTCGATCTCATACAGCGCCTCCAGCCGCTTCACCCCGTCGCGGCGAAGCAGTTGGCGATCGGCGCCGCCCGGCAGCACCCGGCCGCGGATCCGCGGCCCGGCGAAATGCCCGCCGGTGATGGGGACGATGCGCCGCTCGCCCAGCGGCCCCTCCCCCAGCAACCGGGTCGGCGCGATCTCGACCAGCGCCTCCCAGACGAATTCCGCGCCGGGCGCGACAAGGGGGATCTCGGTCATGCGGTGGCCTCCCTCCGCAGGCGCGCCTCGCGCCGGGCGATCCAGCTGGTGCTGGCGAAGATGATGGCGCCGCCCAGCAGCGTCGCCGTTCCGGGCACGTCGCTCCAGATGGCGAAGCCGACCAGGGACGCCCAGAGCAATTCCAGGAATTTCACCGGCTGGGTCGCCGAAAGGTCGGCCAGCGACATCGCCCGGGTCAGGCAGAAATGCCCGGCCGAGCCGATCACGCCGCTCAGCAGGAACAGCGCCCATTGGGTGGGCGTCGGCCAGGTCCAGGCCAGCAGCGCCAGCGGCATGCTGAACAGCGTCACGGTGAGCGCCTGCCAGACCACGATCACCTGCGGGCTGTCGCGCCGGGTCAGCGCCTTGGTGATGAGGAAGGAGGCGGCGAACAGCGGCGAGGCGGCCAGCATCACGAACCCATAGGGCCCTCCACCACCGCTGAGGCCCGGCGCGACCACCACCAGCACCCCGGCGAAGCCGACCAAGGCGGCGATCCAGCGCGCCGCCACCATGCGTTCGCCGAGGAACAGGATGGCGCCCAGCATGATGAAGAGCGGCGTGGTGAAGCCGAGCGCGGTCATCTCCGCCAGCGGCACCCTCGGCACCGCGACGAACCACAGCATCAGCCCGGCGGTATGCACCGCGCCGCGCCAGAGCTGGCCCGACAGCCCCTTCGGCCGGTAGGCGGCGAGGCCGGCGCGCCAGATGAAGGGCAGCATCACCAGTGCGCCCGCGGCGTAGCGCAGGAATTGCGTGACGAAGGGGTCGAGCTGCTGCGCCAGGGTCCGCAGCAGCGCGTTCAGCCCGGTGAACAGCAGGCCGGAGGCGAGCATCCACAGCATCGCCCGCGGGACATTGGCCGCGGGGGTCACGCCGCGAGGAAATCCAGCGCCGCCAGCGCATGCACCTGCGCCACCTGGCGCAGCTCCTCGACCAGCACGTATTCGTCGGCCCCGCCCATGTTATGCGGCGTCGGGCCGTAGACCACGGTCGGCAGCCCGGCCATGCGGAACCAGCGGGCATCCGAGCCGCCGACGCGCATGTTCACCGCGCAGGGGCCAACCAGCACCTCGGCCGCGGCGGCGGCGGTTCGGCCAACGATCTCATGCGCCGGGTCGGTATGGTTCGGCTCGAAGCGGCGCAGCACCTGCCAGGTGATGCCCTCGCGCCCGTCGAGTGCCGCGGCCAGCGCCGCCTCGGCCATGGCGCAGGAGACGCCGACCGGCAGGCGGATGTCGATCCCGGCCAGCGCGCCGGCGGGCACCAGGTTGGTGGACGTGCCGCCCTCGACCCGGCCGACATTGACCGTGACGCTGCCGAGCACCTCGGCCTCGCCCGCGCCGGCCAGCGCCTCGCTGACCGGCTTCGCCGCGGCGATGGCCGCGGTCACGCCCGGCGGTGCCGCCGGCACCAGGCCGCGCAGCCCGCGCACCGCATCCAGCGCGGCGCAGAGCCGGTCGAGCGCATTGACGCCAAGATGCACATGCGCGCCATGGCTGGCCCGGCCGGCTGCCTCGACCTCGATCCAAAGGAAGCCCTTCTCGCCGAAGCGCAGCACCCGCGGGCTGCCGGCATCGCCGATGATCACCGCATCGCCCACCGCATGCGGGACGTTGTCCATCAGCCACCTGGTGCCGAGGACGCCCATGCTCTCCTCGTCGCCGGCGAGCGTCAGCACCGCCTCGCCGCGCCACAGCGCGGGGTGCTCGGCCAGCAGCGCCAGCGCCAGGATCGAGGCGGCGATGCCGCCCTTCATGTCCGCCGTGCCGCGGCCGTAGAGCCTGCCGTCGCACAGCAGGCCGCCAAGCGGCGGCACGGTCCAAGGCAGCGCCTCGTTCACCGGGTAGGTGTCGAGATGGCCGTTGAAGATCAGCCGCCGCCCCGGCGCATGGCCGCGCACCCGCGCCACGACATTGGTCACGAGGTTCGAGGTCGCATGCAGCGCCACCTCCACCCCCGGCACCGCCGCGCGGATCAAGGCGGCGGCGGCCTCGGCGCAGGCGCGGGTGTCGCCGGGCGGGTTCGGCGAGGGGACGGCGACGAGCGCCTGGGTCAGGGCGACGACGCGGTCGGCGGCGGCCGCGGCGCAGGCGGCGAATGCGGTGCGGGTCATGCGCGGCACCATGCCCTGCCGCGGCGCCGGCGTCAGCCGAGCGCGGCGTCGATCGCACGCGCGGCGCGCTCGCCACTCTCCCAGGCGCCGCCGACGGTGCCGGCGATGCGGGTGTGGCAGGCCTCGCCGGCGAAGCGCAACCGGCCATCCGCCAGGGTCGCGTCGCGCAGCACGGCGCGGGCGCCGTACTGCCCGACCCGCGCATGGCTGTAGGCGCCCAGGAAGAGCGGGTCCTCCGCCCAGCCGGTCGCCACCGCGCCCGGGGCGAAGGCGCGCGCCACCTCGGCCGCGCCGAAATAGCGGGCGAGCTCGGCCCGGGCGAAGGCCTCGGCCGCCGCCGGGCCTTCCCGCGCCAGGGCCCAGGCCGCCGCCCCGCCGATGAAGCCCACCGCGTAGTCGCGGCCCCAGGGCCAGAGCATCCAGGACATTGGCGTGTCGTCCGGTCCCTCCGCCTGGCGCCCGAGCCGGGCGAAGGCGCCGAGTCCCAGCCGCCCCTCCCCCGCCGCCCGCAGCGCGACCTTGCTCAGCAGCCCCTGCGGCAGGCCGGCGATCGCCGTCTGGACCGCGTCCGGCAGCGCCGGGTCGAAGCGGATGCCGTTCGCCGCCAGCACGCCGGTCGAGACGGTGACGATCGCCGCCCCGGCGCGCAGCACGCCCCAGGCGCCTTCCGCCGCCATGCCCGCGCCGTCCCGGCGCAGCCGCGCGACTGGAGTGCGCAGCCTCACCGGCAGCCCCTCGCCGAGCCGCGCGACGAGCGTGCCGAACCCCTCGGCGACCTGCAGGTTGGCGCCGTCGAGGCCGGTCGCCACGTAGTCGCGCAGGCTGAAGCGCTCGGCCTCGACGCCCGAGATGATGCTGCTGAACCAGTGCGAGACGGTGGCGTCCCAGGGCCCGTCGCGCGGCACCGCCGCGGCCAGCGGGATGTCGGCGCCCCCGGCCGCATCGCGCGCCTCGGCCGCCGCCTCCCAGGCCTCGCAGGCGGCGTCATGCGCGGCGCGTTCGGCCTCGGTGGCCGGGCGGCCCTCGAACAGCAAGATGTCGCGCACCCGCCGCCGCTCGTCACGCAGGGTGAAGCCGAGGTCGCGGGCGATCGGCGTCAACGGGTTGCGCTCGGCGACATGGATCCAGGAGGCGCCGTGATCGAAGGGCGCGCCGAGCGAGGCGCTTTCGGTGAAGGCCCGGCCGCCGATCCGCCCGCCCGCCTCCAGCAGCCGCACCGTCCGGCCCCGCGCCAGCAGCAGCCGCGCCGCGGCGATCCCCGCGGCGCCGGCGCCGACCACCAGCACATCGACGTCCGGCCTCATGCCCGGGTGCGGAACCTCACGGCCTCGCCGCGGCCGGGCTCGACCGAAAGCCGCCCCTGGCGCTCCAGCCGGCGCAGATGCGCCAGGGTCTCGCCCACGGTGAAGCCCATCTGCGGCAGCTCCCCGGTCGCCCGGGGGAACAGCACCTGCGCCGCCTCGAAGGCGGTCAGCGGCTCGCGGCAGGCCTCGGCCAGCGTGTCCAGCCGCTCGGCATGGTGGCCGGCCAACTGGTCGAGCCGGCGGTGCAGGGTCGAGAACGGCTCGCCATGCGAGGGCAGCACGAAGGTGTCCTCCGGCAGCGGGCGGAAGCGCTCGTTGCTGGCCAGGAAGTCGCCCAGCGGGTCGGCCTCCGGCTCGCCCGGATGCAGGCCGATATAGGGCGAGATGCGCGGCAGGATCTGGTCGGCCGAGATCAGCACGCCGCGTTCGGCGCAGTAGAGCGTCGCCATGTCCGGCGCATGCCCGGCCCCGGTCATCACGCGCCATTCCGACCCGCCGATGGTCACGCTGCGGCCATCCTTCAGCGCATGGAAGCTGCGCGGCAATTCGCCCACCGCCCGCTGGTACAGCGCGCCGCGGCCCTCGACGAAGGAGAGGTATTCGGGCGGGCAGCCGGCCCTGGTGTAGTGCGCGACCTGCTGCGCCATCATGTCCGGCCCGCTGTCGTACCAGAGCGCACGGGCCATCAGCCACTCGATCCGGGTCATCATCGGCAGGATGCCGAAGCGCTCGCAGAGCCAGCCGGTCAAGCCGATGTGATCCGGGTGGAAATGCGTCACCAGCAGAGCGGTCAGCGGACGGCCGCCCAGTTCCGGCCGGGCCAGCAACTGCTCCCACAGCTCCCGGCTGGCCCGCCCGGAGACCGAGGTATCGACCGCCAACCAGCCGCCCGCGTGCTCGAGAAACCAGATGTTCACGTGGCCGGGGGGAAAAGGCAGCGGCATGCGGGCCCGTAGCAGGCCAGGTTGCAGCAGCCGCACCTCGCCCGGCGCGGGCACATCGGGGGCGAGGTCGCGGGGGGCTTCGGGCATCCGGTGGGTCTCCGCCGCTGGCGAACGGGCCAAATGGGGCTGCTGGGCAGGGCTTCGGGGCACGGGCCGCTTCTGCGGAGCGCACCGAAGGATAGGGGCCGCCCGCCGCCCTTGTCGATCCGCCGCCCGGCCGGGAGGCGAGGACACAAATTCGCCTCTCACGAGATTTCGAAGAGCGATTATTCGTCGAAAGGCCCAAGTTGTTGCGCGGGAGCATCCGGCGCGGGGCCGGGCGCGGCAACCACAGGCGCCCCCATTTGGGCTATACCGGGACCATCCAACCATCGCCGATGTCGTTGCCGGCCACACCGCCGCCGCAACCCGCCATGCGCCGCATCGCGTTGCGCGGATCGGCCATGCTCATCCTGGCGGCCGTCCTGCTGCCGCTCGCCCTGCTGCCGCTCGGCCGGATGGTCCCGACCCTGGGGACGGAGGCCGGGGCGCTGGCCCGCGAGGCCGCCGTCGCGGCAGCGGAGGTCGCCGCCAGCCTGGCCCGACAGGGCGACGCCTCGCGCAGTGCCGCGACCGACCCCGCCATCCTGGTGGCCGCCCTGGCCGGTGCGCCGCCGCCGGGCGGTACCCGTCTGGCGATCCTGGGGCCCGATGGGCAATTGCTCGCCAGTGCCTTCGGCGAGGCCACCGCCGGCGGCGGCCCCTTCCTCACGGCGGAACATGCGGTGGCCGGCTGGCCGCTCCGCGTGCTGGCGATCCGGCCTGCGCCGCCGCCGCGCAACGGATTGCTGCCGCTTGGCGCCGCCATGGCGGCGATGCTCTCGCTTGCCTTCATCATGCATCGTCGCGAACGGCGCGCCCGCCTGGCCGCGGCGAGCAACGAGCGGCGGGAGGCGTTGCGCGCCGCCGCCCTGGCCGAGAGCGAGGCGCAGCTCCGCCTTGCCCTCGCCGCCGCCGAGCTCGGCTGCTGGTCCTGGGATGAGGCCGCCGATCGTGTCGCCTGGGATGCCCAGGCGGCGAAGATCCTCGGCTGGTGCCCGGCCGACCCGGTCGGGCTGACGGCCCTGCGCGATTGCATCGATCCGGCCGACCGGGCACTGCTCGACGCCACCACCGCGCGGGCCCGCCGCAGCGGCGACCCCGAGCAATGCGCCGTGCGGCTGCGCACCGCCTCCGGCACCGCGCCGCGCTGGATCGAGCTGCGTACGCAGGCAACGGCAGGCCTCGGCTGCCCGACCTGGCACGGTGTGATCGCCGACATCACCGAACGCCGCCAAGCGGAGGAGCAGCAGCGGCTGCTGCTGCGCGAGGTCGACCACCGGGCCAAGAATACCCTGGCCGTGGTGCAGGCCCTGCTGCGGCTGACCCGCACCGAGGACCCCGTCAGTTTCCTGCCCCGGGTCGAGGCACGCATCGCCGCCCTGGCCCGGGCCCATACGCTGCTGGCCCAGGCGCGCTGGCAGGGCGTCGGGCTTCGCCGCCTGGTGGAGGCCGAGCTGGGCCGGCATGCCGCGGCGAACACCGTCCTCAGCCTCGCGGGCCCCGGTGTCATGCTGGCCGCGGTCGCCACCCAGCCGGTGGCCATGGTGCTGCACGAACTCGCTAGCAACGCGGTCCGGTTCGGCGCCCTGACCCAGCCCGGCGGGACGCTATCGGTCAGCTGGAGCGTGGCGCCGGCCGGTTGGCTGGAACTGGTCTGGGAGGAACGTCTGAGCCTGCCGGCGACGGAGGTACCGCCGCTGCGCGGCATCGGTGGCCGCATCCTGGAGGCGACGGTGCAGGACCAGCTGGGCGGCCGGATCGCCCGGGAGTGGACGCCGGAGGGGATGCGCTGCGCGATCCGCCTGCCGCCGAGCAGCCTGCGCCCGGCGCCGGCCGAAGCAGTGGTCTGACCGGGCCAGCCCTGCCGGTCCCGGATCGTGACGGGCTCCTGAACAGCCACCGCGGCGGGATCGCCCTCCATCACCGCGCCCCGCACCCATGCCGTGCGACGGCCCCCGTCGTGCCGTGCTGCGGGGACGGCGTGATCAACCGTGGGCGTGGTGCAGCAGCGATTCCAGGTAGCGGCCATAGCCGCTGTTGCGCAGCGGGCGGGCCACTTCCAGCAACTGCGCATCGGTGATGAAGCCCTTGCGCCAGGCCACTTCCTCGGGCGAGGCGACCTTCTGGCCGGTGCGCTTTTCGATCGCCCGGACGAATTCGCCGGCTTCCAGCATGCTGTCATGGGTGCCGGTGTCGAGCCAGGCATAGCCGCGGCCGAGCCGGGCGACACGGAGCGTGCCTTCCTCGAGATAGACCTTGTTGAGGTCGGTGATCTCGTATTCGCCGCGGGCCGAGGGTGCCAGGGCGCGGGCGATGGCCGGGGCGCGGCCGTCGTAGAAATACAGGCCGGTCACCGCCCAATCCGACTTCGGCTTGGCCGGCTTCTCCTCCAACGACAGCGCCTTGCCCTCGGCGTCGAATTCGGCGACTCCGTAGCGTTCCGGATCGGCGACGCGGTAGGCGAAGACCGCGGCGCCCTTGTCGGCCACCGCATCGGCCATGCGGGTGTCGAGTTCATGGCCGTGGAAGATGTTGTCGCCCAGCACCAGGGCCGAGGGGCCGCCGGCGAGGAATTCCTCGGCCAGCACCAGCGCCATGGCGATGCCGTTCGGCTTGTCCTGGATCTGGTAGACCAGCCGGATGCCCCATTGGCTGCCATCGCCCAGCAGGCGCTGGAACAGCGGCATGTCGTGCGGGGTGGAGATGATCATGATCTCGCGGATTCCGGCCAGCATCAGGACCGAGAGCGGATAGTAGACCATCGGCTTGTCGTAGATCGGCAGCAGCTGCTTGGAGACGGCAAGCGTCGCCGGATAGAGCCGGGTGCCGCTGCCACCGGCCAGGACGATACCCTTCATGCCGCGGGATCCTTCATCAGTTGGTCGAGGCAGCGTTCCAGCCCGACGCGCCAGTCGGCCGGCGGGATGCCGAGCACCGTGGCGGCGCGCGTGCAGTCGAGCCGGGAATTGGCCGGCCGGCGGGCCGGGGTCGGATAGTCCGCCGTGCCGATGGCGGTGAGCGTCGGCGCGGCCTGGCCACGCCGGGCGGCGGCTGCGAAGATCGCGGCGGCGAAGCCGTGCCAGGTGGTATAGGGCGCGCCGGTCAGGTGGGTGACGCCGAAGACCGCATCGCCCGCCGGCGCCGCGGCGAGGCGCGGCAGCAGCGCGACGGCGGCGGCGGCGAGGTCGGCGGCAAAGGTCGGCGCCCCATGCTGGTCGGCGACGACGCGCATCTCCGGCCGTTCCTTGCCGAAGCGCAGCATGGTCTTGACGAAATTGGCCCCATGCGGCGAGCAGACCCAGGCGGTGCGCAGCGTGACCGTCCGCGGCTGGGCGAGATGGAGCAGCAATTCACCGGCCAGCTTGGAAGCGCCGTAAGCGCCGACCGGGTCGGGCGCGTCGGTCTCGGCATAGGGCGAGTCCTTGGTGCCGTCGAAGACGTAGTCGGTCGAGTAGTGCACCACGGGAATGCCGGCGCGGGCCGCCGCCTCGCCCAGCAGGCGCGGGCCGGTGGCATTGACCGCGAAGGCCAGGGCGCGCTGCTCCTCCGCCTTGTCGACCGCGGTGTAGGCGGCGCAGTTGACCACGGCGTCCGGCCGGAACCGGTCGAAGGCGCCGGCAACCTGGGCCGCGTCGGTCATGTCGAATTCCGGCGGCTCCAGCGCCAGGGACTCATGGCCGGCGACGGGGAGCTGCGCCAGCAATTCGGTGGCGATCTGCCCGGTGCGGCCGATGACCAGGATCCGCATCAACCGGCCTTCGCCGGTAACAGGCCCAGGCGCTCGCCGGTATACTTGCCCTCGCGCAGCGGCCGCCACCACCAGTCGTTGGCAAGGTACCAGTCGATGGTGCCGGCGATGCCGCTCTCGAAGCTCTCCTGCTGGCGCCAGCCGAGCTCGCTTTCGATCTTCGAACAATCGATGGCGTAGCGCTGGTCGTGGCCGGGCCGGTCGGTGACGAAGCGGATCAGCTCCCGCCGCGGCCGCGCCGCCGGCCGGCGCTGATCGAGCACGTCGCAGATGGTCTCGACCACCGCCAGGTTGCGGCGCTCCGCCCGGCCGCCGATGCAATAGGTCTCGCCGACCCGGCCGCGCTCGACCACCGTGACCAGGGCGCGGGCGTGGTCCTCCACATGCAGCCAGTCGCGGATGTTGCTGCCGTCGCCATAGACCGGCAGGTCGCGGCCCTCGAGCGCATTGAGGATGACCAGCGGGATCAGCTTCTCGGGGAAATGGTAGGGGCCGTAGTTGTTCGAGCAGTTGGTCACCAGCACCGGCAGCCCATAGGTCTCGTGCCAGGCGCGCACGAGATGGTCAGACGACGCCTTGCTGGCCGAATAGGGCGAGCGCGGGTCATAGGCCGTGGTCTCCGAGAAGGCGCCGGTCGGTCCGAGCGAGCCGAAGACCTCGTCGGTCGAGATGTGGTGGAAGCGGAAGGCGGCCTTCGCCGCGCCGTCGAGCGAGGCGTGGTAGCCGCGCGCCGCTTCCAGCATGCAGAAGGTGCCGTGGATGTTGGTCTGGATGAAGTCGGCCGCGCCGGTGATCGAGCGGTCGACATGGCTTTCGGCCGCCAGGTGCATCACCGCGTCGGGGCGGAATTCCGCCATCGCGGCGCGCATCCGCGGCAGGTCGCAGATGTCGGCTTCGAGGAACTGGAAGCCGTGCCGCCCCTCGCAGTCGCGGATCGAGCGGCGGTCACCGGCATAGGTCAACTTGTCGACCACCAGCACGGTGGCGCCGCGCTGCTGGACGAGAAGCCGGGTGACGGCCGAGCCGATGAAGCCGGCGCCGCCGGTGACCAGGATACGCATTGTGTTGGGCCTCAGGCGAAGACGGTGGGCAGGTCGCGCAGCCGCGGGGCGCGGCGGTCCTTGTCGGACAACTGCACGGCGGCGGCCTCGAAGGGCCAGGGCAGCGCCAGGTCGGGATCGTCCCAGGCGATGCCTCGATCGCAGTCCGGGGCATAGAGATCGGTCACCTTGTAGGCGACCTCGGTATCCGGGGTCAGGGTGCAGAAGCCATGCGCGAAACCGGCGGGAATGAAGAGCTGCAGCGCATTCTCGGCGGTCAGTTCGACCGCGACATGCCGGCCGTAGCTGGGCGAGGAGCGTCGGATATCGACCGCGATATCGAGGATGGCGCCGCGCAGCACGCGGACCAGCTTGGCCTGGGCATGCGGCGGCAGCTGGAAATGCAGGCCGCGGACGGTGCCGGGCTGCGCCGAGAGCGAATGGTTGTCCTGCACGAAGACGTCGGGGATGCCGAGGCCGGCGAAGTCGCGCGCGCTGTAGGTTTCCAGGAAGAAGCCGCGATGGTCGCCGAAGCGCCGCGGCGTCACCAGCAACGGTCCCGGCACCGGAAGACTCGTCGCCGTGAAATTGCCGGATCGGCGCAGACCATCGTTCATAGGCGTCTCAGTCGTCTGTTGCGCGCGCACCCGTCAACCCCCGTGAACCTGGTTCCGACCGCAATCAGGCTTGATGTATGGAGCAACAGAGACGGTTTGCCCGCCTTTGCCCCGATCTGTAATTGAACCCTGAGTGAAGTCAAATTTCGGGGAGTTCAACGCAAACGCGTCCCCGCGGACCCGTGCTTGCAGGGGTTTGTTTAACTGCGTCTTAACCGGAACGCGCGATCCTGCCGCATCTGGCCCAGGACGGGCCGCCGCCCGGGGAAAATCTCCATGCCGCTGAACTCCGTGAACACCAATGTCGGCGCCATGGTCGCGCTGCAGTCCCTCAACCGGACAGCGGACGAACTTTCGGCGACCCAGAAGCGCATCTCCACCGGGTTCCGCGTGGCAGATGCCCGGGACGACGGCGCGGCCTATGCGGTTGCCGAACGCATCCGCGGCGACATGGCCGCGACCAACTCGGCCAACCAGCAACTCGGCGGTGTGAAGGGCCTGCTGGAAGTCACCAATTCGGCGCTGCAGAACGTGTCCACCACCTTGCAGAAGCTGAAGGAGATCACCGTCAAGCTGGCCGACGGCACAATCACCGCCGAACAGCGCACCCAGTACCAGTCGCAGGCGAAGCAACTCACCAACAACGTCCAGGCCTTCATCCAGGATGCCAGCTACAACGGGCTGAATATCCTGGACGATGCGACGGCCGCATCGGTGAAGGTCATCACCAGTGGCAGCGGCACCTATTACAGCTTCAGCAGCTACTCGGCCCAGGCGCAGGTCTTCGACGCCATCTCGGGTGCCAATGGCTGGACCGCGGGCGATGCGGCGGCGGCGCTGACGGCGACCGGAGCGATCGGCGCGGCGATCACCAACACCCTCACGCAGCTCAACAATTTCGGCTCCTACGCCAACTACATCGACAACCAGATCACCTACAACAAGGCGATCCTGGATGCGCAGGAAAGCGGCCTCGGCGCGCTGGTCGATACCGACATGGCGAAGGAAAGCGCCCGGCTGCAAGCCTTGCAGATCCGCCAGCAACTCGGCACCCAGGCGCTGGGCATCGCCAATCAGGCGCCGCAATCCTTGCTCAGCCTGTTCAAGGGCTGATCCCGACGGCGACGGCGTGGTCAGTCGCGCCGCAGGCCGACCGGCCCGAACAATGGCGGCAGGACCGACGCGCCGGATTGCGCGGGCGGGCTCGGAGCCGGTGGCGGCAGCGCCAGCAGCCGGCTCGGCGGCACCGAAAGCGACAGCGTGGGCGCGACCGGCGGCGGCGGGGCGGCAATCGGCGGCAGCACCGCTGCGACCGGTGGCAAGGCGGTCGGCCCCCCGAGCGGCGGCAATGTGGCGCGTACCGGCGGCCGGACCGCCGGCGCCGGCGGTTCGAGGCGGCGGGCAAGACCCGCGTCGCTCAGGATCGGCGCTGTCGCCGGCGGCAGCAGGATGATGGCCGTCGCGCCGGGGACCAGGGGTGGCAGGGCAGTCGGCTGAGATGGCGGCGGGGCGACAGGCCGGCGGGCGGATCCGTCGCCGTGCAGCACCGGCGCCACCGCCGGTTGCAGCAGCACCATCGAGGGGGCCGTTGAGGGCGGCGCAGCCGCCGGCCCGGCGATGGCGGCCCGACCAATGCAACGGAAAGCCAGCCGGTAGTCGTCCCGCCCCATCCGGGTGCCGAGGATCTGGGTCTGCCGGCCTTGCTCGGAACAATGTGCCGTGGCGTCGTGCAGCCCACGTTCGGTCGCCGCCGCCAGGTCGGGGCCGCTGACCGTCAGGTTGAGCATGCCGTCCGCCGCCTCCACCACCCCGGTCGAGCGTGGGCCGCAGCCGCCCAGCGCCAGGACGCCGCAGATGGTCACCGCCAGCAGGCCCCGCATCCCCGGTGTCACCCTTTCCGCGCCAGGTCGTGCGGCTCTATAGCGCGGGCCGCGATAGAATGTCGGAGGATCACCGCATGCACCGCCTCAGCCGCCGCGTCGCCCTGGCGGCGCCTGCCTTGCTTCTGGCCACCGGCGCCGGGGCGCAGGAGGCCTGGCCGTCCCGTCCCGTCACCCTGATCGTCCCCTGGGCGCCGGGCGGGTCGAACGACGTTGCCGCGCGGCTGCTGGCCCCGGCCCTGGAGGCCCGCTTCGGCCAGCCCTTCGTGGTGGAGAACCGGCCGGGCGGAGGGGGAAGCCTCGGCATGGGCCAGGCGGTGCGGGCCAGGCCGGATGGCCAGACGCTGCTGGTCTCCTCCGCCTCCAACCATGTCTTCCACCCGCTGATGGCCCACACCCTGGGCTACGAGGTGCAGGAGGCGTTGCTGCCGGTCTGCATGCTGGTCGACGTGCCAAACGTCATCGCCGTCTCCAACGCCCTCGGCGCCACCACCATGCAGGAACTGATCGCCAAGGCGCGCGGCACGAAGGGCGGGCTCAGCTTCGGCTCCTCCGGCGTCGGGTCGTCCAACCACCTGGCGGGCGAGTTGCTGCGGCTGCGGACCGGGATCGACCTGATCCACGTGCCCTATCGCGGCGGCGGCCAGGCGATCGCCGACCTGATCTCGGGCACCGTGCCCATGGTGGTGCTGAACCTGCCGACCGTTTCCGGACCGGCCTCGGCCGGCCAAGTGCGGATCGTCGCGGTGGGGTCTGCCGAGCGCGTCCGCAGCCGACCGGAAATCCCGACGGTGCAGGAACAGGGGGTGCCGGACTATGCGGTGCGGTCCTGGACCGGGCTGTTCGCGCCGAAGGGGACGCCTGTCGCGGTGATGGAGAAGCTGGCGTCGGCGCTGCGGGACATCATGGACACGCCCGCCACGAAGCAGCGCCTGATCGACATGGGCAGCGAGCCGATCTGGATGGACCCGGCGGAGACGCGCCGCTTCGTGCGGGCGGAATACGATCGCTGGGGCCCGGTGGTGAAGGCCGCCGGCATCAAGGCGGATTAGGCGGCACCCGGCACAGGGTGCCGCCCAAGCCTCAGGCCGGGATGGGCGCCGCCATCCCGCCGGCATTGGCCTTCAGGTCGGCCACCGCGGTCGCGCCGGCCAGCTTGCCGAAGACCGCGCCGTTGATCAGGCCCGACCCGCCCGGGTAGTTGAAGTAGAATATGCCGCCCACCAGCTCACCGGCGGCATAGAGGCCCGTGATCGGCTGCTGGTCGGCATCCAGCACCCGCGCCTCGGTGTCGATCCGCAGGCCGCCGAAGGTGAAGGTGATGCCGCAGCCGACCTGGTAGGCCTCGAAGGGGCCGTCCTCGATGGTATTGGCCCAGTTGGACTTGTTGACCGCCAGGCCCTCGGTGCAGCGGCCGTCCTTGATGTTCGGGTTGAACGGGACGTCGCGCTTCACCGCGGCGTTGTAGGCGCGGATTTCCTCCAGGAAGGCCGCCCCGTCGACGCCTTCCAGCTTGCCGGCCAGCTCCTCCAGCGTGTCGGCGCGCACCTTCGTCACCTGCTTGATGCGGTATTCGTCGCGCAGCTGCTTGGCGACCTTCTGGTCGAAGACCTGCCAGGCGAAATTGCCGGGCTGCTCCAGCACCACCCGGCCGTACTTGGCATAGGTGTAGTTGCGGAAATCGGCGCCCTCATCCAGGAACCGGCGGCCGTCGGCGTTGATCAGCACGGACCAGGGATAGCTGTGCTTCTGGAAGGCGTCGCCGACCGCCAGGTCGCCATATTCCGGCGCATTGAAGTCCCACTGCACCGCATGGCAGCCGGAGTAGTTGCCGAAGGGGGAGGCGCCGATGTCGAGCGCCATCTTGATGCCGTCGCCGGTGTTGAAGCGCGTGCCGCGCACCTTGGCCAGCTCCCAGCCCGGGCCGAGGTAGCGGGTGCGCATCTCGGCATCGCCCTGGAAGCCGCCGGCGGCCAGGATCACGGACGGCGCCTTGATGTCGTAGATGCGCCCGGGCGACTTCACCTGCACGCCCTCGACCTTGAAGCCGTCATAGAGGATCTTCTGCGCCCGGGTCGCATAGCGGATCTCGATGCCGCGCTTCCTCGCCGATTCGGTCTCCGCCTGCACCAGGCCGGGGCCGCCGCCCCAGGCGCAGACGGTCAGGCCACCCCAGAACTTGAAGCGGCCGTCGATCTTGAAGGCCTGCTGACCCCAGATCGGCGCGAATTTCACCCCCTTGCCGTGCAGCCACTTCATCGTCTCGAAGCTGCGGCGCACCATGATCTCGCACAGGTCGGGATCGGTGCGGTTGCGGGTGACGCGGAACATGTCGTCGAAGAACTGGTCTTCGGTATAGGTGCCGAAATCGGTGATGGCGATCTCGGCCTCGGTCAGGTCCGGCATGATCGCCTTGAGGTCCTCGACGCCGCGATAGGCGAAGCGGATGTTGCCGGCGGTGAAGCGCGTATTGCCGCCGGCCTCCTCCTCGGGCGCACGCTCCAGCACCACCACCCGGGCGCCCTGCTCCTGCGCCGAGAGCGCGGCGCAGAAGGCGGCATTGCCGCCGCCGACAACGATGACGTCGAATTCCTCGGTGGCCATGTGCTTGGGTCCCCTCCTGGCGCCGCGCTGTGCACCCATGTATACATTGGTTGACGGCGGAGTCTAGGCCGGCTCCGCCGCCGCCATCGACAACCTGGCCTCGTAGGCCGCGGCGATGTGGGCGCGCGCCGCCGCTTCCGCGGCCGGCGCGTCGCGGCCGGCGATGGCGGCGACGATCCTGGCATGTTCCGCGTGCGCCGTGGCGGCCCGGCCGGGCGCCTCCAGCGTCGTCGGGCCCAGCAGCAGCAGCGCGTCGGAGATGGCCGAGAGCGAGCGCAGCAGATACCGGTTGTGCGCCGCCTGGTGCAGCGCGCGGTGGAAGCGGCGGTTGTGCTCGGCCGCGGCCTCCCCGGCCAGCGCCGCCTCCTGTTCCAGCATGCGCTGCAGCAGGGCGATCTCCGGCCGCCCGGCATGCTGGGCGGCCAGCCGCGCCGCTGTGCCCTCCAGCGCTTCCCGCATCACGTAGAGCTCGTCCACCTGGGCGGCGTCGTAGGCGGCGACGCAGAGGCCGCGGGCCGGCAGATGGGCGATCAGCCCTTCCGACTGCAGCCGGCGGATCGCCTCCCGCACCGGGGTACGGCTCATGCCCAGATGCTCGGCCAACTCGGTTTCCAGCAGGCGCTGGCCGGGACGGAAACTGCCGGTCCGCAGCCCCTCGCGGAACAGGTCGTAGGCGCGGTCGGCGAGGCTGCCGCCGGGTTCGGGAAGGCCGGGTTTCCGGGCAAGGGACATGCCGGCTGCATACGCCTGCATGCGAAGCCGCTGCAAGCGCTTCGCAGCGGCCGCCGACCGGGCTAGCGTCGTTCCATGCGCAAGCTCCCGACCTGGCGGTCTCTCCTCTACGTCCCGGCCACCCGCGAGGCTTTCGTGGCCAAGGCCCATACCCGCGGCGCCGATGCCATCATCCTGGACCTCGAGGACGCCGTCGCGCCGTCCGAGAAGCCGGCCGCCCGCGCCGCCCTGGCCCGCGCGGTGCCGATGGTCCGGCAATCCGGCGCCGAGGTCTGCGTCCGCATCAACCGGCCCGTCCGGATGGCGGTGCTCGACATCGACGCCGCGGTCGCCGCCGGGGCCGAGGTGCTGGTGCTGACCAAGCTGATGGGTCCCGACCATGTCCGGCTGCTGGCCGAACTGACCGCCGAGTCGGAGGCGGCGCATGGCGTGCCGCCCGGCCGCACCCGCTTCATCGGGCTGGTCGAGACGGCCGCAGCCTTGAGCGGGATGGAGGCGATCGCCCGGGCCCACGAACGGCTGGTGGCGCTGGGAGCCGGGGGCGAGGATCTGGCGACCGATCTCGGCATGGAGCCGACGCCGGACGCGCTCTATGTCCCGAAGATGCTCGCGGTGGTCGCGGCGCGCGCCGCGGGCGTGCTGCCGCTTGGCTTCGTCGGCACGGTGGCCGGCATCTCCGACCTGGACGGCTACCGGGCGATGCTGCGGCGATCGCGCAGCCTGGGCTTTGCCTGTGCCAGTTGCGTGCACCCCTCGCAGGTGGCGATCATCAACGAGGAATACGGCGCCCGGCCGGAAGACCTTGCCCGGGCCCGCCGCATGGTCGCGGCCTTCGAACAGTCGCTTGCCCAGGGCGTGGGCGCGGTCAACTTCGAGGGCGACATGATCGACGAGCCGGTCGTGGAACGGGCGCGGCGATTGCTCGCACGCGCCCGGTAGTCATGGCATCGGCGCGGGGGACGCGGTCCCCCTGCCGGCCAGCCTAGATCCCCGGCGTCCGGCGCGGATCGCCCGTCACGCCGCCCGTCGCGGTGCCCGGCTTGGTGCTGCCAGTCGCGCCCTTCACCTCGTTCTCGGGATGCGCGCCGCTGATGTTGGTGCCGGCGACCTCGTCCACTCCGCGCGAGAGCTTGGTACCCGGCGGGTTGCCCGGCGTGCCGTCCGGTGCGCTGGTGCCGAAGCTGCCGGCGCCGCGCGTCTCGTTCTGCGGCCGTGCACCGCTCACGTTGGTGCCGAGCGCATCGTCCGTGGCGCGCGAGAGCTTGGTCCCCGGCGGATTGCCGGGAGTGCCGTCGGGCGCGCTGGTGCCGGTGCCGCGCGTCTCGTTTTCCGGATGCGCGCCGCTGACATTGGTGCCGGCGACTTCGTCCAGGCCACGCGACAGCATGGTGCCGGGTGGGTTGCCCGGCGTGCCATCCGGCGCGCCGCCGACCAGCGAGGCATCGGTCCGCGTGCCCATCCCGGTGCGGGTGCCCATCTGGCCCGCTGCCGTCGTGGTGCCGACACCGGCGGCGGTGCCGAGGCCGCTGCTCGGGTCGGCCGCCGTGCCGGAGCTGGTCCAGCCGCCGGCACGATAGTCGGCGCCGCGGGTCTCGGCGCTGGCGGCGTTGTGCCGCTGCATGATCGACTCGATCTCGGCCGAACGGCTGTCGTCGCTGCGCACGGTCACCAGGTTGCCGCCACGGCGGACACCCTCGGCGTACACGCTGCTCTCCTCCTCGGAGAGGCCGGAGCCAGTGAGGGCGCCGAGCAGGCCACCGGCCGCCGCGCCAACGCCGGCGCCGGTGATGGCCGCCACCAGCCAGCCAGCGGCGACGATCGGGCCGACGCCCGGGATGGCCAACGCGCCCAGCCCGGCGAGCAGGCCGGCACCGCCGCCGACCAGGGTGCCCAGCGTGGCGCCGGTGCCGGCGCCCGTGCTGGTTTCCTCGGTGGTGTCGCCGGTCGTGGTCGTGGTCGTGCCGTCCTCGCCGCGATTGGCGATCAGGCTGATGTCGTCACGCTGGAAGCCGGCGGCTTCGAGGTCGCGCACGGCCGCCGTGGCGTCCGAGTAGCTGTCGAAAAGGCGCGCAATGGTACGGGTCGCCATAAGGAGCTCTCCTTGATCTGTTAAGTTCAGCGACCGCCGGGCACGACGTTGCCCTGGAAGTCGAGGGCCACGCTCACCTGCTGCGAGCCCTGCTGCGCCCGGCCGCGCCAGATGCCCTTGTCGTCCTTCTGCAGGTCCGAGACATTGGTGAAGCCGGCGGCTTCGATGCGGGACTTGGCCTGGCCTTCGGTGAAGCTGTTGGCACCGGCTGCCGGCGTGGTGGCGGTGCGCGTGCCGTCATCGACCCTTGCCGCGGCATTGCTGTCGCTGGCGCGGTTCGGCGTCGTGACGCCGCTGCGGGTGTCGGGCGTCGCCGGAACCGTCATCCCCGGCCGGGTGCTGCCTTCGGTGGCCGCGCCGGGCGCGGCACGGTCGGGGGCGGCGGGCGAGGTCTGCGCGTAGGCAGGAACGGCCATGACCGTGCCCAGCAGCGCCAGGCGGAAGAACGTCTTGCGCATTTTCATGTTTCCCGTGTGGTGGCCTTGCGGGCCTGACGCCCGCCTGCCGCCTCCTAACGGGCTTTCAGCGCATACGTTCCGTCAAAGACGATCGGTGCCGAAGGTGTCACACCGCTGGATGTCGCCGCTCTGCAGCCCGATCTGAAACCAGCGCACGCGCTGCGCCGAGCTGCCATGGGTGAAGTTTTCCGGCACCACATAGCCCTGCGACCTTCGCTGCAGGCGGTCATCGCCGACGGCGGCGGCCGCGCCGATGCCGGATTCGATATCGCCCGGCTCGATGATGCGGCGCATCTGCTCCGTGCGGTTGGCCCAGAGGCCGGCGAAGCAATCGGCCTGCAACTCGACGCGCACCTGCAGCGCGTTCGACTCCGCCTCGCCCATGCCGCGCCGCTCGCGGTCCACCTTGCCGAGGATACCGAGCTGGTTCTGCACGTGGTGGCCGACCTCATGCGCGATGACATAGGCGCGGGCGAATTCGCCGGGCGCGCCCAGCTTGCGCTCCATGTCGCTGAAGAAAGCGGTGTCGAGATACACCTTGCTGTCGCCCGGGCAGTAGAACGGGCCGACCGCGGTCTGGGCGAAGCCGCAGGCACTCTGCGTGCCGCCGCTGAACAGCACCAGGTTGGGTGGCGAATACTGCCGGTTGGCGCGGCGGAAGATGTCGGACCAGGCGTCCTCGGTCGTCGCCAGCACCTGGGCGACGAAGCGGCGGGCGCCGTCGTCCTGGCCCGCCTCGGGCGCGCCGCGGCGCTCGGTCACCTGGGATTGCTGCGGCGGTGCCTCCCCCCCGCCGCCGAGGATCACGCGGGGATCGACGCCGAAGAACAGCGCGATGAGGATCAGCGCGACGGTGCCGAGCCCGCCACCGGCGACGCCAAGCCGCGCACCGCCGCCGAGGCCGCCGCCACTCCCGCGCCGGTCTTCCACATTCCCGCTTTCGCGCTCGCCATCCAGGCGCATGACAGGTCTCCTTCCGGCGCGAAGGCGCCCGCGACGACAACCCGGGACGTGGAATTTGGTTCCGCAGGCGGGTGTTTAGGGGTCCCGCACCACGCCGGCCGCGCGCAGCCGGGCCAGCTCGGCCTCGCCCAATGCCGGCGCCAGGATCTCGGCGTTGTGCTCGCCGATCTTCGGCGCGGGCCGGGCCAGGATGCCGGGGGTGGCCGACAGCCGCGGCACCATGCCGTGCATCGGCAGCCAGCCGCCCGGCATCTCCTCGTCCGGCACCTCGATCACCGCTTCGCGCTCCGCGACATAGCGGTCGTTCTCCAGCATCCCGGCATCCATGATCGGGCCGATGGTCACCCCCGCCCGGTCGAAATGCGCCAGGGTCTCTTCGAGGGTCAGCGCGGCGATGTAGGCTGCGATGATGGCGTCCAATTCCTCGCCGTGGCGGACGCGGTCGGCATTGGTGCGGAAGCGCGGGTCGGTGATCAGCTCCTCCCGCCCGATGGAGCGCAGCAGCTTCTCCGTCATGCCCTGCGTGCTGGCCGAGAGGCAGACCCAGCCGCCGTCGCTGGTGCGGTAGGCATTGCGCGGCACGGCATTGGTGCTGCGGCTGCCGGTGCGCGGCTTGAGCTGGCGGTTGAGCCGCCAATTGGCGTGCTGCGGCTCCATCATCACGTGGATCGGGTCGAAGAGCGTCAGGTCGATCACCTGCCCCTGCCCCGTGGCTTCGGCGTGGCGCAGCGCGATCATCGCGGTCGTGGCGCCATAGAGGCCGGCATAACCATCGGCCATGTACATCGGCGGCAGCACCGGCTCGCGGTCGGCGAAGCCGTTCACCGCGGCGAAGCCGGAATAGCCCTCGACCAGCGTGCCGAAGCCGGGCTTGTGGCTGAACGGCCCGTCCTGGCCCCAGCCGCTGACGCGGACGATGACCAGCGCCGGGTTGATCGCCAGCAGCGCCTCGGGCGACAGGCCCATGACCTCGAGGATGCCGGGGCGGAAGCTCTCGACGAACATCGCCGCACCGGCGACCAGCCGCTTCACGACCGCGATCGCCTCGGGGTTGCGCAATTCCAGGCAGACCGAGAGCTTGTTGCGGCTGAGCGTCTTCCAGGTGGTGGAGATGCCCTGGATGCGCCAGGCGCGCAGGGTGTCGCCCTCCGGCGGCTCCACCTTCACCACCTCGGCGCCGTGATCCGCCAGCACCTTGGTCAGCAGGTTGCCCGCGACCAGGCGGGAGAGGTCGACGACGCGGACGCCCTGCAGGGCGCCGGTAGCGGCGGGGTCGAATTGGCGGCGGTGCGGCATGGTGGTCCCGTTCATTCGATCCGGATATTCGCCGCCTCTGCCACCTTGCGCCAGCGGTCCATGTCGGCGCGCAGCACCGCGGCGAATTCGTCGTAGGGTCCGGGGGACGGCACCGCCCCCTCGGCCTCGTAGATGCGCCGCAGCGCCGGGTCGGCCAGCGCCTCGGTGACCGCGGCGTGGATGGCGCGGCGCACCGGGGCTGGCAGGTTCTTCGGCGCCAGCAGCCCCCACCAGATATCCGCCTCGTAGTCCACGCCCTGCTCGCGCACGGTGCGCGGCGCGGGCACGCCGGGCGGCAGGGTGCCGCCCGGGGCTGCGGCGGCGATGATCCGCACGCGGCCCTCGCGGATCGGCGAATTGGCGCTGGCGACGGTGGTGATGACCAGCTGGATGGTGCCGGCCATCAGGTCGGTCACCGCCTGCGCGGTGCCCTTGTAGGGCACATGGGTCATGCGGATGCCGGCGGCCTGGCAGAAATACTCGCTGACCACATGGTTCAGCCCGCCGGTGCCGGAGGAGCCGTAATCCACCGCGCCCGGCCGCGCCCTGGCCCAGGCGACCAGCGACTCGACGTCGCGCGGCGGGAAGTCGGGGTTGGTCAGCAGGTAGTAGGGCGCGCGGGCCAGGATGCCGATGGCGTCGAAGCTGCGCTCCGCATCCCAGGTTGTCTTCTGCAGCACCGCCGAGGTGGCGAAGGAGGAGGAGGTGACCATCAGCGTATGGCCATCCGCCGGCGCCTGGGCCACCGCCGTCGCGCCGATGGACCCGCTGGCGCCGCCGCGGTTCTCGACCACGAAGGGCTGGCCGAAGCGGGCCTGCAGGCGTTCGGCCAGCGGCCGGGCCATGACGTCGTTCGACCCGCCCGGCGGGAAGGGCACCACGACGCGCACCGGGCGGGTGGGCCAAATCCCTTGGGCGCGGGCGACGGCAGGTGCGGAGAGGGTGGCGCCGAGCAGCAGGCGGCGTGCGATCATGGGAGATTCCTGTCCGGTCGGCCGGGGTCTCCGGCTTGGCGCATGGCCCAACGCCGCGGAACCGCGGGGCGGTCGGGTCGGCCGCCATGGCGAGGATCGGCGCTGCGGCCGAGGCTCATGCCGGCTCTGCCACCACCGGGTTGCGCAGGATGCCGATGCCGCTGATCTCGATCTCCACCACGTCGCCGGGCACCAGCCAGGGCGGCGGCTTGCGGGCATGCGCCACGCCGTCCGGCGTGCCGGTGGCGATGACGTCGCCGGGCGCGAGCGGCGTGAAGGCGGAGACATATTCGATCAGCTGCGGCACCGACAGGATCATGTCGGCGGTGCTGGTGTGCTGGCGGCCTTCGCCGTTCACCCGGGTTTCCAGCGTCAGCGCCGCCGGGTCGGGGATTGCGTCCGCCGTCACCAGCCAGGGGCCGAGCGGGCCGGTATGGGGGAAATTCTTTCCCGCGGTGACCGAGTGCTTCTGGTAATCGCGCAGGCTGCCGTCGTTGAAGATGGTGTAGGCGGCGACATGGTCCAGCGCGCGCGCCGCCGGGATGCGGCGGCCGGGCTTGCCGATGACGACGGCCAGCTCGCCCTCATAGTCGAAATGCGTGGAGTTGACCGGACGCCAGAGCGGCGCGCCATGGGCGATGATGGTATCGGCCAGGCGGGCGAAGATGCGCGGGTGCTCCGGCACCTCCCGCCCTGCGGACTCGGCCACGTGCGCCTGGTAGTTCAGCCCGACGCAGAGCACCTTGCGGAGTGGGGAGGGTACCGCGGGCAGCAGCGTCACCTCTGCCAGCGCGAAGTCGGGCGCGGCCGCGGCATGGCGGGCGAGTTCCGGCAGCGCGCCGGCCGCCAGCACGGCGGAGACATCCGCGAAAGGCGTGCGGCGGCCGAGATCGACGATGCCGTCCGCGGTGACGATACCGAAGGACGCACCCTGGGCGGTGGCGTAGCTGGCGATCCGCATGGCTCAGGCCGCCCCGAGCCATCGGTGTTGGAAGCCCGGGTCGAAGACCGTCTCCGCCATGACCTGGCAGCGCAGCATCAGCCGCTCCTCGTCCGGGCCGTAATCCGGGATGGCGTTGTGCAGGGTCCCGAGATGGTCCCAGATCAGCACGTCGCCCACCGTCCAGCGATGGGCGTACTGGTACTTGGCCTGAAGCTGGTGCGCGAAGAGGAAATCGAGCATCTCCCGGCTCTCCGCCTCCCCCAGTTCCAGGATTCGCTCGGCATAGCCGGGGTTGCAATAGAGCACCGTGCGGCCGCTGATCGGATGGGTCATGCAGACGGGATGCACCGCGGGCGGCCGCTTGGCGCGCTGGTCGGGCGTCAGCGGCGCGCGGGCGCTGCCGGGGCGGGTGCGCATGGTTTCCCAGAAGACGTTGAAGTCGTGCCGCGCGGTCATCCCGGCGAGGCGCCGCTTCACTTCGGCCGGCAGGTCCTCGTAGGCTGCATGCATGTCGGCAAACAGCGTGTCGCCCAGCGCCCTGCCGTCCCGCATCGGCACCTTGACCGCATAGAGGACATTCACGAAGCCCTTGGTCGCCGTGTAGGACATGTCGGTGTGCCAGTCCTGCCCGGCATCGGCGATGCCGATCGGCGCACCATTCTCGACGATATTGGAGAGGATGCCGACCTCGGGCACCTCCCGATGGTGGAACTTACCCGTCACCGAGCCCTGGATGCTGCCGAAGCGGCGCGAGAAGTCGCGCAGGTCGCGCGCCTCGATGCGCTGGCCGGGGATGCGCAGCACGCCATGCTCGCCGAGCGCCCGCAGCATGGTGGCGAAATCGGCATCCGCCAGCGGCTGGGCCAGGTCCAGCCCGTGCACGGTGGCGCCCAACACCGCGCCGGTCGGTTCGATCGAGAGCATGGATACTTCCCCCTTGCCCGGATTCTCGCAGCCCCGCCACGGCCGTCAACAGTCGCGTTCGGCGGCGCAGGATATGGAACGCTGGCCGACGCGGCGGATCTCCTGGCCAGGCGCGCTACATCGGCTTGATCGTCGCCCCGAGTTGGCCTTCCTTCGCGGCGCCGGCATAGAGAATGGACAATTGTCGATCCATGATCGCCTTGTGCCGCGCCAGGGCATGCGGGTGCAGGTCCTCCTCCGGCGCGGTCTCGTGCTCGAAATGGCCGAAGCCGTCATGGCCACGCACCAGCAATGCGCTGTCCTGCGGGCCGCCTGCCTGGCGGACATGGGTCGGGACGTAGCGCACCGCGAGTCCGATCCGCGGCCAATCCGCGTTGTTCGGCTCCGACCCGTGCACGATCAGGACATGGTGCAGGCTCATCTCGCCGGGCTGCAGGGTGATGTCGACGGCGTCCTTCTCATCGACCTGCACCGCCACCTCCTGCCCGCGCGACAGCAGGTTGTCCTTGGCGAAGGTGTCGGTGTGCGGGACCTTGCCCCGGTGCGTGCCCGGCACCACCCGCATGTTGCCGCTGGCAGGGATGCTCGGGGTGAAGGCGATCCAGGCGGTCACGACATCCGGGCTCGACAGCCCCCAATAGGTGCCGTCCTGGTGCCAGGAGACATAGGCCGGGTCGTGCGCCCCCTTCATGAAGAACTGGCTGCTCCAGCAGAGCAGGTTCGGTCCCAGGACGCTTTCCACCGCGTCCAGCACCGCCGGGTGCTGCACCACGTCGCAGATCCAGGGAAACAGCAGATGCGGCTTCTGGTTCATCCGCCCGGCCAGCCTGCCGCCGAGCTTGGCTTCCGTGCCCTGCAGCTTCGCCAGCAAACCGGCGGCTTCGTCCGGCGTGAAGGCGCGGATGGGGAAGTGGTAGCCGAGGCGGTTGTAGTCGGCCACCGCGGCCTCGGAGAGGGAGGCGGGCATGCGATTTCCTCCGCGCCCCGTTCCAGGGCTTGCGGGGAAGCCGAGCATGGCGGTGATATGGCTGTCAATCACGCGGCCCGCCGCGCCACCGGAGGATCATCCATGGACACGCTGCTTCCCCTCGGCGCCCGCGCCGGCGCGCTGTTGAAGGCGCGTGGCGAGACCGTCGCGGTGGCGGAAAGCGCGACCGGCGGGCTGGTCTCGGCGGCGCTGCTCGCGGTGCCGGGCGCCAGCGCCTATTTCCTCGGCGGCGGCGTGGTCTATACGCGGGCGGCCCGCACCACGCTGCTCGGCGTGCCCATCGCGGCAGTGAAGGCCGCCGCACCCGCCTCCGAAGCCATGGCCGCGCTGCTCGCCGAGGCCGCGCGCGAACGCCTCGGCGCGGTCTGGGGACTGGGCGAGGCCGGGGCGGCGGGGCCGACCGGCAACAGCTACGGCCATGCCGCGGGGCACGGCGTCTTCGCGGTCGCCGGGCCGGTCGGCCGCTCGCTCACCATCGAGACCGGCGACGGCGACCGGATGGCCAACATGCGCGTATTCAGCGCGCGGCTGCTGGCCCTGCTGGTGGAATGCCTGGAAGCGGCGCCTCAGAAGTAGCCCAACCCCATGATGCCGTCCGGCCCCAAATCCTCACCGGCCAGCTTCCGTCCGATCAGGTCGCGCAGCGTCTCCGAGGCGCCGCCGCCGAGCGAGCCGTAGCGCGCCCCGCGGTACAGCCGCGAGACCGGATATTCGTCGGTGAAGCCGAAGCCGCCATGCAGCTGCACCGCCTCGTTGGTCACCCGGATCGCCATCTCGTTGCAGAAGACCTTGGCGGTCGCGGCCAGGAAGGGGTCGGGGAAGGGGTCGGCGGTCCAGCAGGCGCGGTAGAGCAGGCCGCGCGCCGCCTCGATATCCTTGTACATGTCGGCCAGCTTCCAGCGCACGCCCTGGAAGTCGGCGATCGGCTTGCCGAAGACCGGCCGGTCCCGCACGTAGCGCGTGGTCTCGTCGAAGGCGCCCTCGGCCAGGCCGAGGCTGATCGAGGGGTTCAGGCAGCGCTGGGTGTTGAAGGCCGACAGCAGCCGCTTGAAGCCATCCTCGCGCAGGACGAGGTTCTCCAGCGGCACCTCCATGTCGTTGAACTGCACCTCGTGCAGGTTCTCGCCGCCCATGGTGTGGTAGGTGCCGGTGACGGCCAGGCCCGGCGTGCCGCGCTCGACCAGCACGCAGCCGATGCCCTCGCGCCCCGGCCGTCCGTCGATGCGGGTGAAGACGACGAACATGCCCGCCTCCTCCGCCCGGCTGATCAGCGTCTTGGTGCCGTTGACGATGACCCGGTCGCCCCGCACCACCGCATTGGTGCGGTAGTTGGCGACGTCGGTGCCGGCGTGGGGTTCGGTCATGCAGATCGACAGGATGCAGTCGCCGCTGACCACCTGCGGCAGGATGCGGGCGCGGATCGACTCCGGCGCATAGCGGGCGATGACGCGGGTCTGCACGCCTGCCTCGCCCAGCACCGCCATCGCCGTCGGGTAGCAGACCTTGGCGATCTCCTCGAGCACGAGCGCGGTCTCGAAGACCGGCAATCCCAGGCCGCCGTATTCCTCCGGCACCGTCATCCCCAGCACGCCGAGACCCGCCAGGTCGCGGATGTTGTCCCAGGGGAAGGTGCCGTCCATCCAGCGCAGCGCCCGTTGCCGGAAGACGGTCTGCGACATCTCCCGCACCGGCGCGATCAGCGCGCGCTGTTCCCCGGTCAGCCGGAATTCCACCGGATCAGCCCCTGAACTGCGCGCCGCCATCGACGTCCAGCGTCGCGCCCGACAGGTAGCCGCCGCGCGGGCTGGCGCAGAACACCGCCAGGTCGGCGATCTCCTCAGGCTTGCCGGCACGGCCCAGCGGCAACCCCGCGAGCATCTCCTCCCACCGGCTCTCGTCGCCGAACTTGGTCTTCGCGCGCGACTTCGACAGGGTGATGATCCGGTCCGTCATGGTGGCGCCCGGGGCGATGCCGACCACGCGCACATTGTGGTCAGGCGCCTTGCCGCCCAGCGCTGCGGTGAAGGCGATGAGGGAGGCATTGCCGGCCGCGCCGCAGATGTAGTCGGCGCGCGGGCCGCGGCCGGCCATGCCGATGATGTTGACGATGACGCCGTCCTGCTTCGCCTCCATCCCCGGCAAATACAGCTGCGTCAGGTGGATGTAGCCGAAGACCTTCAGCGCCCAGGCCTGCTGCCAACGGTCGAGGCTGATATCGTGCACCGTGCCGCCCGGGATGGCGCCGGCATTGTTCACCAGCACGTCGATCTCCGGGTGCGCCGCATGCAGCGCGACACGCGCCGCGCTGTCGCCGAGGTCGCCGGCGAAGACCGCGACGTTCACGTTGTGCCGGCCGCGGATCGTGGATGCCGCCGTCTCCAGCGCCGCCGGGTCGCGGGAGGCCAGGACCAAGTCGCAACCCTCCGCCGCGAAGGCCTGGGCGCAGGCCAGGCCGATCCCCTTCGAGCCGCCGGTGACCAGCACGCGCTTGCCGCGGATGTCCATGTCCATGATCGTCGCCCCCTGCTTGCGGCCGGGCTTGGCACATGCGACCGCTTCGGCACGCCGCGCAGGACCCGTCCCTTCCGCATGACTATCGCCGCCGTTACCCGACGTCGCAAGGTCATGACGCTCGGGCTTGCCCTGCTGGCCGGCTGCGCGAGGCAGCCGCCGCTGCCCTGCGCCGCGCGGCCGGTCGGCCCGATCGCCTGGGTCGTCGACCAGGGCTGGCATACCGAGATCGCGCTGCGTGCGGCGGATCTTACCGGCCCCCTCGCCCGCTTCCGCACGATCTTCGCCGGGGCCGAGACGGTCGTCTTCGGCTTCGGCAAGCGCAGCTATGTCCTGGCGGAGGCGGGCGCCTTCGCCGAATTGCTGCTCGGCCCGCTGCCCGGTCCCGGCGTGGTCCAGCTGCGCGGCCTGCGCGCCCCGCCGGCCGAGGCCTGGCCGGGCCGTGCCGCCGCGCTGCCGCTCACCACGGCCGGCCTCGTCGCGCTGTCAGGCTTCATCCGGGACAGCATCGCGCCGCAGGCGGAGGAATTGGCTCTGCATGGCAGCCTCTTCCTCGCCGCCAGCCGCGACTATACGCTGGCCTTCACCTGCAACACCTGGACGGCGGCAGGCTTGCAACGCGCCGGCCTGCCGGTCGACCCCGCCGGGGTGGTGCTGGCCGGCGCCCTGCTGGCCCAGCTCCGCCCGCTTGGCTGCGCGGCCTAGCGGCAGGGTGGCGCGTAGCCGCCCGGGCAGACCACCGTGCTGCCCTGCGGCACCACGATCACTTCGCGCGGCTCGGGGCTGCTGAAGGTCGGGCTGCAACCCGCCAGCAGGCCGAACAGGCTGGCGGCAAACACGATTTTGGCCATGGGCACCCTTCTCTCACGCGATTGAGCCGCAGGGTGGGAAAGATCGGCGGTTGCCGCAACGCCGCGCGCGCCCGTCTCGCGCGCCGTTGATGCAGTGCACCGATCCGTGCAGCGCGCGGCTCAGAGCTTGGGCGCGATCCCCGACACGCCGGTCGCCGATTCCAGCTGCGCCAGCGACAGCAGATAGGCATAGCGCGCCTGGTTGGCCTGGATCCGCGTGGCGTTCAGCGTGCGCAGCGCATCCAGCACGTCGATCAAGGAACGCCCACCGGCCAGGTAGGCCTGCTCGGTGCTGCGATACGCCTCCTCGGCCCGGCTCAGCGCCCCGCCGGTGAACAGCGTCAGCAGCGCGCGGGACTGTTCGTAGGTCGCCCAGGACGCGGCGAAGTCGGCGCGGGCCTGCAGCAGCGCGGCGCGGGCCTGCGCCTCCGCCTGGCCGGCCTGGGCGCTGGCGACACCGATATTCCCCTCGACGATCCGCCGGGTGAAGATCGGCACCGACAGCTGGATGCCGAAGCTGTTCACCGCATCCAGCGGGTCGGTCGAGTTCGGCAGGTCCTGCGACAGCCGCGACCGGGCATAGCTGCCGTTCAGCGTGACGTCGCGCGACCGCCCCGCCTCGGCCAGCAGCCGGTTGGAATTCGCCGCGGCCAATTGCCGCTGCGCCGCGACGACGTCGGCTCGGGTCTCGATGCCGCGGGCCAGGTCGTCCCGCGCGATGCCCAATTGCGGCACCGCGTCGAACCGGCCACGCAGGTCGAAGGCGACCGGCGACAGGATGGTCCGCACGCTGGTCGGCGCACTGGCCGGGCCGGCCGGCGCCGCGGCCCGCTGGCTGGGTGGCACCGCGCCGAGCGACCCCGGCACCGATGGCGTGATGCCGAGGGCGCCGATCTGCCCCGCCCCCGCCTGGAAGGCGGCCGGGTCAGCCGAGAGCAGCGCCGCCACCGCGGCGACGCCGGCGGCATAGGCCTGGGCGTTGGTGGTCACGTCGGGCTCGAATTGCAGCCGGCTGGCCTGGAAGCGCAGCAGGTCGCCTTCCGGGATGGCGCCGTCGCGCAGCTGCCGGCGCAACAGGGTCTCGGTTCGGTCGAGGCTCATCCGGTTGCCCAGCGCCACTTCCAGGTTGGCCCGCGCCAGCAGCGCGCCGAGGAAGCCCTGCCGCAGGGCGAACAGCTGGGTGCGCACCGCGTCCAGCACCAGCGCCTCGGCCTGGCCGATCTGGTCCTCGGCGACCCGGGTGCGCAACGTCCGCTTGCCGCCGCGCTCGACCAGCACCGACAGGCCGGCGACGATGTTGTTGCTCGGGCTGAGGAAGCGGGCACCCTTGGTGCCGCCGCCCTTGGTCTCGTTGAACTGAGCGAAGCTGTTGCCCACCGTCACCTGCGGCGGCGGCAGGGAGGCGGCGACCAGCCGGTTGGCCCGCGCCGCATCCACGCCGCGCCGGGCGGCGATGACGCCCAGGTTGTGCTCGATCAGCAGTTGCTCCGCCTCGGCCAGGGTCAGCCGCGCCGCGTCGCGGCCCAGTGGCAAGGGCAGGCTGCCCGGCGTCGCCGGGGCGGTCTGCGCCCGGGCGGGCGATGCCAGCAGTGCCAGGCCCAGCAGGGCGATCCGCAGCCTCATGCCCGCACGCCCAGCGCCCGCGCGGCGGCGCTTTCCTGCCGCAGATGGCGCGGCTTGCCGAAGAGATCGATCATGACCGGGAAGACCACCAGGATGAAGAGCGGGACGAGGCCGATGCCGCCGACGACGACGAGGGCGAGCGGCTTCTGCACGTCGGCGCCGATGCCGGTGGCCAGCGCCATCGGCAGCAGGCCGGTGAAGCTGGCGAAGCACGTCATGAAGACCGGCCGCATGCGGTCGACCCCGGCCTGGTCCAGGGCCGTGCGCCAAGGCATGCCTTCCAGCCGCAGGTGGTTGAAGTGCGACAGCATGATGATGCCCTCCATCACCGTGATGCCGAACAATGCCAGGAAGCCGATGGCCGCGGGCACCGAGAAATTCAGCCCCGCCACCGCCAGCGCGGCGATGCCCCCGGTCAGCGACAGCGGCACGATGGCGAAGACCAGCAGCGTCTCCCGCAGCGTGTTGAACTGGACGTAGAGCAGCACGAGGATGAGCGCGAGCGCCGCCGGCACCACCACGACCAGCCGGCCGATCGCCTCCTGCAGGTTGCGGAACTCGCCGACCCAGTCCAGCCGGTAGCCCGGCGGCATCTCCACCCGTTGCGCCACCAGCTCCTGCGCCTCGGCCACCGTGGAGGCCGGGTCGCGGCCACGGACCGAGAAACGGATCGGCACGTAGCGGCTGGCATCCTCGCGGTAGATGTAGGAGACGCCGGAGACCAGGCGGATGTCCGCCACGTCGGCCAGGGTCGCCGCCCGCGTGCCGCCCACGGGTACCCGGCCGATCGCCTCCATGCTGTCGCGGAACGGCGCGTCGAGCCGCACCACCAGGGGGAAGTTGCGGTCGCCGCCGGGCTCGTAGAGCCGGCCGGCCTCGCTGCCGCCGATTGCCGCCTGCACCACCTCGTTGATGTCGCCGACCGAAAGGCCGAAGCGGGCGGCCCGCGCCCGGTCGATCTGCACCGCGACGGTCGGCTGGCCGAGCGAGCGGAACACCGCCAGGTCGGCGACGCCCTCGACCTCGGTCATCACCCTGCGGATCTCCTCCGCCTTGCGGGCGATGATGTCGAGCTCCGGCCCATAGACCTTGATGGCATTGGCGCCCTTCACGCCGGAGGCGGCCTCCTGGACGTTGTCGCTGATCGCCTGGGCATAGCTGAACTCGATGCCGACGAACTCGCGCGACAGCCGCGCCTGCATGGCATGCACCAGACCGTCGCGGTTCGGCGCGGTGGTCCACTGGTCGGGCGGCTTCAGCGGCAGGAAGAACTCGGCATTGAAGAAGCCGGCGCTGTCGGTGCCGTCGTCCGGCCGGCCCTGCTGGGACGTGGCGGTGACGACCTCGGGGAATTCCATCAGCACGCCGCGGATGCGGTTCACCGTGGCGTTGCCTTCCTCCAGGCTGATGGTGCCCGGCATGGTGGCGCGGACCCAGAGATTGCCTTCCTCGAGCGTCGGCAGGAATTCGGCGCCGAGGGTGGACAGCAGCAGCAGCGCCAGGCCGAACAGCGCCGCCGCCAGGCCGAGGCAGACCAGCCGCGCCCGCATCGCCAGCCCGTAGAGGTGGCGGTGGCAGTAGCGCAGCACGCGGACCAGGTAGGTGTCCTTCTCCCGGCTGTCCTCCTTCAGCATGGCCGCGGCCAGGGCCGGGGTGATGGTGAAGGTCGCCAGCAGGGCGCCGATGATGGCGTAGGCGTAGGTCTTCGACATCGGGCCGAAGATCCGGCCCTCGATCCCGCCGAGCGTGAACAGCGGGATGAAGGCGGCGATGATGATCAGCGCCGAGAAGAAGATCGCCTTGTCCACCTCGCCGGCCGCCCGCAGCACGGTCAGCGACAGGCCGGACAGCTCCTTCGACCCGGCCGGGGGCACGTAGCGATGCGCCGCCTGCCGGGCGAGGCCGAGATGGCGGTAGATGTTCTCCACCATGATGACGGTGGCATCGACCAGCAGGCCGAAGTCGAGCGCGCCCAGGCTGAGCAGGTTGGCGCTCTCGCCCCGGCTGAGCATGAGCAGGATGGCGAAGAGGAAGGCGAAGGGGATGGTCGCCGCCACCACCAGCGCGCCGCGGAAATCGCCGAGGAAGAGGTACTGGATCACCAGGATGAGGATCACGCCCTCGATGATGTTGTGCACCACCGTCCGCGTGGTGATCTTCACCAGGTCCTCCCGGTCATAGAGCGGGTGGATCCTGACCCCCGGCGGCAGCACGCCGCCGGCATTGATCCGCGCCACCTCGGCCTGCACGCCGCGGATGGTGGGCAGGGTCTGCTCGCCGCGCCGCATCAGCACGGTGGCCAGCACCACGTCGTCGTCGTCCTCGTGGCCGGCGATGCCGAGCCGCGGGGTATTGCCGATCTCGACCGTGGCGAGGTCGGACAGCAGCACCGGCACGCCGCCCTCGGCCGAGACCACCACGCCGCGGATGTCGTCGAGGTTGCGGATCAGGCCGATGCCCTGCACCACCGCGGCCTGCGGCCCGATCCGGATGGTGCCGGCGCCGACCGTCGCGTTGCCGGCCCGCACCGCCTGGATCACCTGCGGCAGGGTCAGGCCGTGCGCCGCCAGCCGCGGCAGGTCGACGACGATGTTGTAGCTCTTGGTCAGGCCGCCGAAGGAGGTGACGTCGATGACACCGGGCACCCGCTTGAAGCGGCGGTCCAGCACCCAGTCCTGCAGCGTCTTCAGGTCGGCCAGCGAATAGCCGGGCGGGCCGACCAGCCGGTAGCGCATGATCTCGCCGATCGGGCTGAGCGGGGAGATCTGCGGTTGGGCGCCTTCCGGCAGCCCGTCCAGCTGGCCCAGCCGGTTCAGCACCTGCTGCAGCGCCTGGTCGTAGGTGTAGTTGAAGTTGAACTGCACGCGGACGTCGGACAGGCCGAACAGGCTGGTCGAGCGCACCGAGGTCAGGTTGGGGAGGCCTGCCATCGCCACCTCGACGGGGATGGTGACGTAGCGCTCGATCTCCTCGGCGGACTGGCCGGGGTTCTGGGTGATGATGACGACCTGCGGCGGAACCGGATCCGGGTAGGCCTCGATGTTGAGCCTGGTGAAGCCGAACAGGCCGATGACGATGAAGGTGAAGAACAGCAGGATGACCAGCGGCCGGCGCTGCAGCGAGAAGGCGACGATCTGACGCATATATGGAGTCCCGGCGGGGTTCGGGGCGGCTTGCCGCCGCCCGCGTCACGTCGTTGTTCAGGTGCGGTTCCGCCCCGGCCGGGCCGGGGCGGGACGGATCAGTCGATCCGGGCGGCGCGGTCGATGAACAGGGCGCCGCCGGTGACCACGTGCTCACCCGGCTGCAGCCCTTCCGGCACCTCGACCATGTCGCCGCTGCGGATGCCGGTCTTCACCCGGCGCAGGATGAAGCGGTTGCCGTCGAGCGCGACCCAGACGCTGGCCTCGGCGCCGCGGTAGATCATCGCGTTCACCGGCACCGCCACGGCCCGCCGTTCCTCGCCGACCGAGATGCGGAAGGTGGCGAACATCTCCGGCTTCAGCAGGTGGTCAGGGTCCAGCACCTCGGCCCGCACGGTCATGCGGCGGGTGGTGGGGTCGAGCCCGGCGCTGGTGGCGGTGACGCGGGCATCGAATTCGCGCCCCGGCAGGGCGCCGACCGCGACCTTCACGCCCTGGCCGACCCGGATCAGCGGCGCGTCCAGCTCGCGCACCGCGGCGACCAGCCACATGGTGGACAGGTCGGCGATGGTGAAGACGGGTTCGGCGGCCCCGGTCGAGAGCCACTGGCCGGGGCCGACCCGGCGCTGGGTGACGGTGCCGCCGATCGGCGCCGGCACCACCACCACGGCATCGACCATGCGGGACTGCTCGATCTTGGCGATCTGCTCCGGGCTGCGGCCGAGCACGCGCAGCTTGTCGCGGCCGGCGGCCAGCGTCGCCTCGGCGCTGCGCAGGTCGGAGGCCGCGCCCATGGCGGCGACCCGGGCCTGCTCGACGTCGCGCTGCGAGGCGGCGCGGGCGGAGAACAGGCTGTTCTGCCGGCTTTCCTCCCGCTTCGCCTGGTCGAGCGCGGCGCGCGCCTTGCCGGCGGCATCGGCGGCGGCGAGCAGGTCGTTGGCGGCGCCGGCGAGGTCGGTGGTCTCGATCTCCAGCAGCGGGTCGCCGGCCTGCACCGTGTCGCCCATCCGCGCCAGGGCGCGGACCACACGCCCGTTATAGGGTGAGAAGACCGGGGTCGCGCGATCGTCGTTGTAGGCGATGCGGCCTTCCGCCACCCGCTCGGCATGGAAGTCGCGCAGCTGCATCTCCTCGATCCGCAGCGCCCGCATCTCGTTGTCGGACAGCCGGAACTCGCCCTGCGACATCGGCTCGGTCACGCTGGCGGCGGGCGAGATCGGCACCACCAGCGGCTGGTGGGTAAAGAAGTAGCCGGCGGCACCCCCGCCGGCGAGCAGCAGCAGCAGGGCGGGAATCCAGAGCCGGCGACGCGACGGCGGCGCTGCGGCGACCGGCGGCTCGGCCGCGGCTTCCACCGGCGGAACGCTGGGGGAGGGCGGCACGGCGACGCTTTGCACTGGTTGCCGCATGACGGTGTCCGCCGGCACAGGATGCGGCTGGGGGATCATGTTCATTGGTCAGTAGGACCCGCCGCTCGCCGCATTGCCGTGTGCCTCCCCCCGATATCCCGTTGACGCCCCGGGACATCGCGGGCCGGCTGGGGCAGTGGTCTACCCCAGTACCCGGCACATTGCACCAAGGCGCATTACGCGGACATTGGGCGAAACCTGAACGCTAGGAAAGTCCGATCATCGTCCCGCGTCTCATGCTGCGGCACAGCATGCACGGAACGCGACATCCCACGGGTCGCGTTCCGCGCGCATCGCTAGATCATCAGCTCGATCAGGAAGGGCCCGGGCCGGGCGAAGGACTGCGCCATCAGGTCGCCCAGCGCGTCCAGCGTGCTGGCCTGCGCCGCCTCGACCCCCATCGAATTGGCCAATTGAACCCAATTCAGGTCGGGGTTGCCGAGGTCGAGCATGTCCATCGCCGTCCGCCCCGGATTGGCGCCGACATTCTGGTACTCCCCGATCAGGATCTGGTACTTGCGGTTCGAGAGAAGCACGGTGGTCACCGGCAGCTTCTCCCGGGCCTGGGTCCAGAGCGCCTGCGGCGTATACATGGCGCTGCCATCGGCCTGCAGCGCGATCACCCGGCGCCCGGCGGCGCCGATCGCCGCCCCCACCGCGACCGGCGGGCCATAGCCGATGGCACCGCCGCAATTCTGCAGCCAGTCATGCGCCGGCGCGGCATAGGTCTCGGGGAAGAAGCCGCGGCCGTAGGTCACGCTCTCGTCCACGATGACCGAGTCATCGGGCATCAGCGCCGCCACGGTGCGGGCCAGCCCCTCCGGGCTCAACCCGCCGCGCGGCGCCTGCGGCCGCGGCCCCGGGTTCGGCATCGCCGCCTTCGGCGCGCCAAGCGCGTCCGCCAGCGCCCGCAGCGCCCCCTCGGCATCCTGGTCGAGGCGCGTGAGCAGGTGGATCTCGCATTCCGGCGGCCAGAAGCGGCTGGGCTTGCCGGGATAGCCGAAGAAGCCGATCGGCTCCTTGGCATTGACCAGCACCAGGTGCTCGATGCCCTTCAGGGCGGCGACCGCCTGCTCGTTCACATAGGGCACGCGGTCGAGCGCCAGGCGCCCCTGGCCGCGCTGGATGCGGGCGTTGGAGCCCTCGGCCAGCAGCCGGCAGCCGGTCGCGGCCGCGATCCGGTTGGCCTGGACCTGGGCGCCTTCCCTGAGCGCCAGGCCGCCGAGCAGCAGCAGCACGTTCTTCTTGCCGCGCAGCACCCGTGCCGCCTGCTCCACCTGATGCGGATCGGCCTGCGGCACCGCGGGGACGGTCAGCGGCGCCGCCACCACGCCGCCCTCGTTCCAGGACGAATCGGAGGGCAGGATCAAGGTCGCCACCTGGCCAGGCGAGGTACGGGCGGCCTGCACCGCCATCGCCGCATCGGCGCCGACATCCTCGGCGCGGGAGGAGGTGCGGATGAAGGCGGAGACGCCGCGCGCCCAGCCCTCGGCATCCGCGGTCAGCGGCGCGTCGAACGGCCGGTGGTAGACCGCCTGGTCGCCGACCACGTTGACGATGCCGGACCGGGCGCGTCGGGCGTCGTGCAGGCCGGCGAGGCCGTTGGCCAAGCCAGGGCCGCAATGCAGCAGGGTGGCGGCCGGCTTGTCGGCCATCCGCCAGTAGCCGTCCGCCGCGCCGGTGACGATGTTCTCCTGCAGGCCGAGGACGCAGCGCATGCCGGGGACGCGGTCGAGGGCTGCGACGAAATGCATCTCGCTGGTGCCGGGATTGGCGAAGCAGACATCGACGCCCCCCCCGAGCAGCGTCTTCACCAGGCTTTCGGCTCCGTTCACGGCAATTCCCTTCCCAGGCGGTTCCACCGGCCAAGGTGCGCGGGCCGGCGCCCGGCCGCAAGATGCCGAGGGGTAGCGTGACAAGCGGGCCGGGAGGGCGATAGCGTAACAGATGCTCCGCATCCTCCTGTTCGGCTTCGCCGCCGGCTTCGTCGCGGTCCCGGTCTTCCACCAGGGCACGGCCTTCCTGCTGCACACCGTCGGCAATGATATCCCGGCGGTGGTGGCTTTCCTCGGCAAGACCGGGGCGCCGTTCAACATGGCGCCAACCAAGCCGCTCGGCGTGCCGGTGATCGGCTCCCAGGCCTTCTGGGGCGGGGTCTGGGGCATGCTGCTGGCGCTGATCCTGGTGAAGCTGCGGCCGCCGGCGATCCTGTTCGGCACCGTCTTCGGCGCCCTGGCGCTGACCGCGGTGGCGGTGACGCTGGTGCCGTACCTGAAGGGCCTGCCGACCTGGAACGGCGCGATCCCCTGGCGCGGGCTGCTCTACAACGGTGCCTGGGGCTTCGGCGTGGCGCTGCTGCTGCTCATGCCGCTCGGGCTGCGGCGGTAGCCCCCCCTGCTGACGCTTGCGCCGGCGGCTGGGCGTGCCACCTTCCCGGTGACGAGGACCTTCGGGGAGAACGACCGGATGACCATCCACCGTTTCACCGTCTCGCGCCGTACGGCGCTCGGCCTGGTCGGCGCCGGGGCGCCGCTGCTGGCGGCCGTCCCCTCCCCCGCCCGGGCCCAGCCGAAACTCGACAAGGTGAGCTTCATCACCAACTGGCGCGCCCAGGCGGAACATGGCGGCTTCTACCAGGCCCAGGCGGCCGGCCTCTATCGCGCGGCGGGGCTCGAGGTCGAGCTGCGCACCGGCGGGCCGCAGATCAACCCGGCGCAGCTGCTGCTCGGCGGCCGGGTCGACATGGCCATGGGCAACGGGCTCTCGGCGCTGAATTTCGTGCGGGAGGGCATCCCCTTCCTCTGCATCGGCGCCATCTTCCAGAAGGACATGCAGGTCCTGATCGCCCACCCGAACACCGGCTTCACCGGATTCGAGGCGCTGCGCGGCCGCACCATCCTGGTCGGCGCCGAGGCGCGGGTGACCTGGTGGCCCTTCCTGGTGAGGAAATACGGCCTGAAGGAGGACCAGCTGCGGCCCTATACCTTCAACATGCAGCCCTTCCTGGCGGACAGGCAGGTGGTGCAGCAGGGCTATCTGGGGTCCGAGCCCTTCACCATCCGCCAGGCCGGGGTGAATCCCGACATGCTGCTGCTGCACGATGCCGGCTTCGAGAATTACGGCACCACCATCAATATCGGCGCGAAGACCCTGGCCGACCGGCGCGAGGTGATCCAGCGCTTCGTCGACGCCACCATGGCGGGCTGGGACCAGTACCTGAAGGGCCCGGCCGGGGGGGTGGACACCGCGCCCGCCAATGCGCTGATCAAGGCGGCCAACCCGGAGATGGGCGATGAGCTCATCGCCTTCGGCACCCGCATGATGAACGAGGCGGGGATCGTCCGGTCGGGCGATGCGGCGACGCTCGGGATCGGCGCCATGACCGAGGCGCGCTGGCAGCGCTTCCATGCGGCGATGGCCGATATCGGCGTGCTGCCGGCGGCGCTGGACTGGCGGAAGGCGTTCGATGCTTCGCTGGTGAACAAGGGGATCGGCAAGGCCTGAGTCGGAAGCAGGCTTGGGGCGGGAAAGGTGGTCCCTCCCCATTGGACGCACCGGGTCCCACGGGAGGATGCCGCTTTCCCGGCCGCGCCTGACATGGGCCACTGCCCCCTGCCGCGTCGCAACCTTTCGGCAGGGCCGACGCTTCACCCCGCGGCCCGTGGCGTGCATCCTGGCGCCGCCGGAGCCCGGGGGAAGGCGCATGCGGGCGCAGCGGCTGACGATCCTCATCATGGTCGGTATGGTCCTCGGGATCGCGGTCGGCCATTTCTGCCACATCCTCTGGCCCGACCCGGACACCGCCAAGGCGATCGCCGGCTACATCTCCCTCGTCACCGACATCTTCCTGCGGCTGATCAAGATGATCATCGCGCCGCTGGTCTTCTCGACCCTGGTGGTCGGCGTCGCCCATATGGGCGACACCAGGGCGGTCGGGCGGATCGGCGCCAAGGCGATGCTGTGGTTCGTCTCGGCCTCCGTCGTCTCCCTGGTGCTGGGGATGGTGCTTGTGAACATCCTGCAGCCGGGGGCGCGGCTGGACATGCCGCTGCCGGATGCCGCGGCGGCCAGCGGGATCGGCACCTCCTCGCTCTCGTTGAAGGACTTCGTCGCGCATCTGGTGCCGCGCTCGATCTTCGAGGCGATGGCGACCAACGAGATCCTGCAGATCGTCGTCTTCTCCATCTTCTTCGGCGTCGCCTGCGCGGCGCTGGGGGAGAAGGCCAAGACCGTGGTCGCCTGGTGCGAGGAGATCAGCCACGTCATCCTCAAGGTGACCGGCTACATCATGCTGATGGCGCCGCTGGCGGTCTTCGCCTCGATGGCGGCGATCATCACCACCCAGGGCTTGGGCATCCTCGTCACCTACGGGGTCTTCGTCGCCGAATTCTACCTCGGCCTGGCGATCCTCTGGTGCCTGCTGGCCGCGGTCGGCTTCCTGATCTTCGGCCGCCGGGTCTTCGAGCTGATCAGCCTGATCCGCCAGCCCTTCCTGCTCGCCTTCAGCACCGCGAGCTCGGAGGCGGCCTATCCGCAGCTGATGGAGCAGCTGGTGCGCTTCCCCGTGTCGCGGAAGGTGATCAGCTTCGTGCTGCCCTTGGGGTACAGCTTCAACCTCGACGGCTCGATGATGTACTGCACCTTCGCCACCATCTTCATCGCCCAGGCCTACAACATCGAGCTCTCGATGGGCCAGCAGATCACCATGCTGCTGCTGCTGATGCTGACCAGCAAGGGCATGGCCGGCGTCCCGCGGGCCTCGCTCGTGGTCATCGCGGCGACGCTGGCGACCTTCAACATCCCCGAGGCCGGGCTGCTGCTGATCATCGGCATCGACCAGTTCCTCGACATGGGGCGCTCGGCGACCAACGTCATCGGCAACTCGCTGGCCACCGCCGTGGTCGGCAAGTGGGAAGGCGAGATGGCGCCCGAGCCGGAGGACCGTGCCGACGCGGCCAGCGACCAGGAGGGCTATGCAGCGGCCGGACGAGTCGCCTGACCCCACCCAGGCCGATACATGAAGAAACGCTCATGTTCACCGATCGTTAGCGCCGAAAGCATCCCATCGGGACCGTAGATGGAGATGCCCCGATGTTCGGCAGTTTCAAACGCGATGCCGGCGCCGCGCCGAGGCTGGCGGCCCTGGATGCCGTGCATACCAGGATCATGGTCGCCGACGACGATCTTACCATCACCTACATGAACCCGGCGGTCGTCGAGCTGATGCGGGAAGCCGAGGCCGATCTGCGGAGGGAATTGCCCCGCTTCAACCTGGCCACCCTGATCGGCAGCAATATCGACGTCTTCCACAAGAACCCGACGCATCAGCGGCAGATGCTGGCGGGGCTGAACAAGCCGCATGCCGCGACCATCAAAGTCGGCCGGCACGTCTTCGACCTTCTGGTCACCCCGCTGCGGCAGGATGGCCGGCGGCTCGGCTACGTGGTGGAGTGGGCGGATGCGAAGGAGCGGCTGCTCAACCTCGACTACGCGGCGCAGATGAAGGCGGTCGACCGTGCCCAGGCCGTCGTTGCCTTCGCCCCCGACGGCACGCTGCTGCAGGCCAACGAGAATTTCCTGCAGGCGATGGGCTATTCCCCCGCCGAGGTGGCCGGCAAGCACCAGTCCATGTTCATCGACCCCGCCCAGCGCGACAGCGCGGACTATAAGGAATTCTGGGCAGCGCTGCGGCGCGGTGAGCCGCAGGCGGGTCAGTTCCGCCGCATCGGCAAGGGCGGCCGGCCGGTCTGGGTCGAGGGCTCCTACAACCCTATCCTCGACATGCACGGCAAGGTCACCAAGGTGGTGAAATTCGCCAGCGACGTGACCAGCCAGATCGCCCTGCTCGCCGACCTCAAGAAGCTCATCGACATCAACTTCGGCGAGATCGACGGCGCCATCGACCGCTCGACGCGGGAAGCCGGCTCTGCCTCCCATGCAGCGGAGGAGACCTCGAGCAACGTGCAGATGGTCGCCGCCAGCGCCGAGGAACTCGCCGCCTCAATCGCCGAGATCGCCCACAACATGGCCAAGTCGCGCACCGCGACCGAGGACGCCTTCGCCCAGGCCAATGCCGGCGGCGAGAGCACCGGGCAGTTGACCAACGCCGCCCAAGCGATGAACGGCGTGGTCGGGCTGATCCAGGGCATCGCCGGGCAGATCAACCTGCTGGCGCTGAACGCGACGATCGAGGCGGCACGGGCCGGCGATGCCGGCAAGGGTTTCGCCGTGGTCGCCTCGGAGGTGAAGAACCTGGCCAACCAGGCGGCCAAGGCGACCGAACAGATCTCGCGCGAGATCGAGGGCATCCAGGCGACCTCGGCCACGGTCGCCGCGGCGCTGACCGCGATCCGCGGCGCGGTCGAGGCGGTGCGGGAGCATGTGGCGGTGACCGCCTCGGCGGTCGAGGAACAGAGCGCGGTGACCCGCAGCATGTCGGCCAACATGCAGTCTGCCGCCAATGCGGTGCAGACCGTCTCGGGCAACATCACGGAAATCGCCTCCGCGGTGCACCAGGCCGCGGGTGCGGTGACCAAGACCAAGGAGGCCGCGGCCGTCCTGGTGCACTGAAATTGCAAAAGGAGCGGCCTGGCGGCCGCTCCCTTGCACCATGCCGTCCCGGCCCGGCTCGGTTCAGCCGCGGTCGAGGTAGCTCCGCAGCGCCCGGCCGCGCTGGCCGTTCTGCAGCTTCTTCAGCGCCTTGGCCTCGATCTGCCGGATGCGCTCCCGCGTCACGTTGAAGGTCTTGCCGACCTCCTCCAGCGTGTGGTCGCGCTCCATGCCGATGCCGAAGCGCATCCGCAGGATCCGCTCCTCGCGCGGCGTCAGGTCGGACAGCACCCGCGCCGCGGCCTCCCGCAGGCCGGACCGCGCCACCGCCTCGAAGGGGTGGATCGCGTTGCGGTCCTCGATCAGGTCGCCCAGGCGCCCGTCGTCCTCCTCGCCGATCGGCGTATCCAGGCTGACCGGCTCGCGGACGATGCCCTGCACCGACTTCACCTTCTCGGTCGGCACGCCGAGCCGCACCGCCAGTTCCTCGGCGGTCGGCTCGCGCCCGGTGCGGTGCGCCAGGATGCGGCCGAGGCGGGCGATCTTCGAGGCCGTCTCCGCCATGTGGACCGGCACGCGGATGGTCCGCGCCTGGTCGGCGATGGCGCGCGTCATCGCCTGCCGCACCCACCAGGTGGCGTAGGTCGAGAACTTGAACCCCTTGCGCCAGTCGAACTTCTCGACCGCCCGCATCAGGCCGATATTGCCTTCCTGGATCAGGTCGCCCAGCAGCAGGCCGCGGTTGCGGTACTTGCGGGCGATATGCACGACCAGGCGCAGGTTGGCCCGGGTCAGCTCCTCCTTCGCCCGGCGCATGTCGCGCTCGCCGCGGCTCATCTCGGCATGCAGGCGGCGCAGCGAGGCGGCGGCGACGCCGGCCTCGACCTCGACCGCACCGACCTCGACACGGATCTCCCGCAGCTCGCCGCCGGCGGCCTTCAACTTGGTCGCCAGCTTGGCCGTGCCGGCCTCGCCGCCGTCCCACAGCTTCAGGAAGTCGTCGCGGCTGACCTTGGCCGTGGCCGCCAGCCGCAGCGCACGGCCGTCGAGCGCGGTCAGCTTGCGGTGCGCCGCGCGCACCGCCTCGATCAGCGTCTCGATCCGGTCGGCGCGCAGCCGCAGCGCCGCGACCAGGGCCGCGGTTTCGGTCGCCGGGGCATCCGGGTCGCCCGACAGGGCGGCATCGAAGGCGACCAGGATCTCCGGCCGCAGCCGCTGGTCGAGCGTGCCCTCCGTCGCCTCGCTCTCCTCGCCCTCGGCCGGTGCCTCCGCCGCGGCGGCCATGGCCTCCAGCTCGACCAGGTCGCGCAGCGGCAATTGGCCCGCGGCGACGGCATCGCGCCAGGCGCCGAGCTGGGCGCGGGTCGCCGGGCAGGCGCCGAGCGCCCCCAGCATCGCCTCGCGGCCGGCCTCGATCCGCTGGGCGAGCGCGACTTCCTGCTCGCGCGTCAGCAACTCGGTGCGCGATGCCTCGCGCAGGAACATGCGCACCGGGTCGTCGGTCCGGCCCAGCGAGGCTTCGTCGTAATTGCCGGCAGCGGGCTGCGCGGCCTCGGCGGCGGGGGCGGCCTCGCCGTCCTCGCTCTCCTCCTCGACGAGTTCCTCGGGGGCGTCGTCGCCCTCCTCGGCCGCCTCGCCTTCCTCCCAAGCGGCATGATCCTCACCCGGGACACGAGCCACCAGATCATCGAAGGCAGGCGCGCCGTGGGGACGCGAGACCCGGATCTCGGGCTCGCCCTCATCCAGCATCGTCTCGGTGACAAACCCGTCCATCACTCGATCCACTCCTCGGCGGGCCTTCGCGGGCCCGCTGCATGTCGGCCAGCACCCATGCGGCGCGACCCTCAAACGACGAAACGCCGGCCGGGCCGCAAAGGCGGCACGGAGGAGCGAAGGCCGTGAGGGAGGCACGCCACCGGGGGGTGCAGGGGGATGTGGTGATAGACGCAAGCGTTAACCAGCCCCGCTGCGCAATTGGCAGGGCTGGGTTGCGTCGACGGCATGGGTGCCGCTCAAGCTCGTCTCTAGGCACCGCCAAGAGGGCGGGTCAAGGGAGACAGGCGGAATTTTGGTTGACTTTTCGTGAGTCGGGCGAGCGCGGCATTCGCCGGCCCGACCAGCCTCCGTGCCGCATCCCACCGAGCCCTCCAGGCCCGAGCCTGCCGTCCGCTTTCGCCCGCCCTATCGCGGCGGTACCCTCAGCACCATCCCCGGCCGCAAGGCCCCGGCACCCGACAGCACCGCGGCGTTGCATTCCAGCAACCAGCCGGCGCCCGCCGTGTCGTGATAGTGCCGCGCCGCGATCCCCTCCAGCGTCTCGCCCGGCTGCACCAGGTGCAGGATGCTGCCGCCCGGGCCATAGCCGGTATCGCCCGGGTCCGGCACCGCGCGGTGCACCGCGCGCTCGGCGGCTTCGGTGCTGGCGCTGCCCGCCGGTAGACGGGCGAAGCCGCCCAGCGTGTCCAGCAGCCCGGAGCCGCGCGCCACGGTCAGCCGGTCCTCCACCCGCGCGATGCCCTGCAGGTTGCCCACCACGAGCAGCACGCGTTCCCGCGTCGCCTCGTCCGGCACCTGGCCTTCCAGCGTCGCGGCATCGTCGTGCCGGGTGATCATCACCCCCTGCCGCGTCAGGCCAAGCTCGGCGAGCCTGTCGCTGATGGCGGCGGCGGTCGGCGCTCCGCCGTCCAGGGCCAGGCCGGCCTCGGCGGGGAAGCGGTAGGTGGGCATGTCGTACCTCCCTGAAACGTGGTGCAAAACGCCAACGCCGGCACGCGGGTTGCGCCGCCATGCGCGTCGCACCACCCTTTCCCGCATGGAAGAGATCCCCTTGCTGGTGCAGCCCGATCCCGCCGATCCGCGGCTGACGCGGCGCGTCACCGGCATCGACCAGACCGGCGCACCGATCGAGGCCAGCGTAACCGTCGAACGGCCGCTGACGCTCTACCTGAATGGGCAGGAGATCGTCACGATGATGACGATTCTCGACCGGCCGGAGGATCTGGCGCTGGGCTACCTGCTGAACCAGGGCATGCTGCGGCGGGACGATGCCGTCACCGGCGTGGAGTACGACGACGACCTGCAGGTGGTGGTGGTGCGGACCGAACGCCGCACCGACTACGAGGCCAAGCTGAAGAAGAAGACGCTGACCAGCGGCTGCGCCCAGGGCACCGCCTTCGGCGACCTGCTGGAGGATTTTTCCAGGGCGCGGCTTCCGCCATCCGCCGAGATCCGGACCAGCTGGCTGTATCGCCTGCTGCACCGGATCAACACCCTGCCGACGCTGTATCTGGAGGCCGGCGCCATCCATGGCTGCGCGCTCTGCGAGCGGGACCGGCCGCTGGTCTACATGGAGGATGTCGGCCGGCACAACGCGGTGGACAAGATCGCCGGCTGGATGTTCCGCAACGCCTGCCCGCCCGGCGACAAGGTCTTCTACACGACGGGGCGGCTGACCTCCGAGATGGTGATCAAGACGGTGCGGATGGGCATCCCCATCCTGGTCTCCCGCAGCGGCTTCACCGCATGGGGGGTGGAGCTGGCGCAGGAGGTCGGCCTGACGCTGATCGGCCGCTGCAAGGGCAAGCGGTTCACCGCCCTGGCCGGGACCGAACGGATCGTCTTCGACGCCGACCTGGATTACGTCGCGGAGGAAAGCGCCCGGCACTGGCGGAAGAACAGCCGGGAGGCCTTGGGTGAATAACGTCATCGCCGTCGTCCTGGCCGGCGGCCTCGCCCGGCGGATGGGCGGCGGCGACAAGCCGCTGCGGCCGCTCGGCGGCCGGCCGCTGCTGGACCACGTGCTGGCCCGGGTCGCGCCGCAGGTGGCCGGCGTCATCCTCAACGCCAATGGCGATCCGGCGCGTTTCGCTTCCTACGGGCTGCCGGTGGTCGCCGACCCGCTGCCGGATTTCCCGGGGCCGCTGGCCGGGGTGCTGGCCGGGCTCGACTGGGCGGCGGCGCACCGGCCGGAGATCCCGACGGTGCTGTCGGTCCCCGGCGATGGCCCCTTCCTGCCGGCCGACCTGGTGGAGCGGCTGGAGGCGGCGCGCGCCGCGGCCGGGGTGCCGATGGCCTGCGCCGCATCCGGCGGCTGGACCCATCCGCCGATCGCCCTCTGGCCCGTGGCGCTGCGCGGCGAACTCCGCGCCGCCCTGCTGGCCGGGGAGAAGAAGATCGACCGCTGGACCGCCCGCTTCGGCTGCGCCGCGGCGGAATGGCCGACCGACCCGATCGACCCCTTCTTCAACGCCAATGCGCCGGAGGACCTGGCCGCGGCCGAAGGCCTCTTGCAAGGCAACTGACGCGGACCCATACGCAGACCGCTGAACCCAAGGGAGACCGCCGACGTGAAGGCCATCCTCACCGGCATCCTCGCCGCCCTCGCCATCGCGGTCTGCGCAGCGGTGGTGCTGGACACCGAATTCCAGAAGACCGCGGCCGACCGCTTCCAGACCGAGGGCGTGCGGCTGTAGCGATTAGCCGGGCGCAGCGTGGCGGCCGATGCCGCGATTCCTCCGCCGCCACTCCAGCCTCCTCGTCATCCTGTCGATCGGCCTCGTCTCCGGCAGCCTGGTCTGGGTGCTGCATGGGCCCGAGGCCTTCCGCCGCGCGCTCGGCGTCGCCTTCGATGTCTTCCTCACCGTGCTGCCGGCGCTGCTGGCCGGGCTGCTGCTGGCCGGCAGCCTGAAGCAGCTGGTCCCGCCCGGCGCCCTGGCGAAGTGGATGGGCGCAGAATCGGGGACGCGCGGGCTGCTGGTGGCGACGCTCTGCGGCATGGCGATGCCGGGCGGGCCGATGGCGGCCTTCCCGCTGGTCCTCGTCCTGGCCCAGGCCGGGGCCGACCGCGGCGCGCTGATCGCCTTCATCGTCGCCTGGGCGCTGAACGGCTTCCAGCGCGTGCTGGTCTGGGAGGTGCCGCTGCTCGGCGCCGATTTCGCCCTGCTGCGCTTCCTCTGCGGATTGCCGCTCTCGGTCGTCGCCGGCGCCGTCGCGCGCCGCATCCCCATCGCCTGGGTGCCACCCGGCACCTCCTCCGGAACCCGCGCGTGAGCATCGGCCAGGCGATCCTGCTGGTCCTGGCGCTCGGCGCCTTCGGCCTGACGCTGCGGCGCGGCGTGCCGACGGCGCAGCGGGCGCTGCGGGAGACCGGCGAGACCATCCTCCGCGTCCTGCCGCTGCTGCTGGCCGCGCTGCCCATGGCGGCCTTCCTGGCCGAGCTGATCCCGGCCGACCTCGCCGCCGGCTGGCTCGGGCCGGAATCGGGCCTCGCCGGCATCGCCATCGCCGCCTTCGCCGGCGGCTTCATCCCGGGCGGCCCCTTCGTCTCCTTCCCGCTGGTGCTGACCTTCATCAAGGCGGGCGCAGGCGGGCCGCAGATGGTGGCGCTGATCACCGGCTGGGCGATCCTCGGCTTCCACCGGGTGATCGCCTGGGAATGGCCGGTGCTCGGCGGGCGCTTCATCCTGATCCGGCTGCTGGCGTCCGGCCTGCTGCCGATCCTGGCGGGCGTGCTGGCGCAGTGGCTGCTGCCGCTGTTCCCGCACGCCCTCGTCAGACCTTGAGCCCCCACCCTGCCCGCGCCGGCCTCAGGCCGCCTTTTGGTCGTTCGCGGCCAGGAGGCGGGCGCGTTCGGCGTGCCAGAACTGGAAGCGGTTGTTCTGGGCCCCGAGACGCTGCTCGATCCGATTGGTGATCTGGCGCAGGCGTTGGACATGCAGGTCGTCAAGCGCGTTGTCGACCAGCGCCACGATCGTGTAGTCGTCGAGAACCATGTCCGGCGCCGCCCTGAGATCGGTCAGGGTTGCCGGGTCGGCATCCGCGATCAAGGCACGGCCCACTGCTTGGCGCAGTGGCCGGGTGCTGTAGCCCGGCGCCAGGACGGCCCTTTCGAGATCGAAGATGGTGCGGATGCCGAGCTTCTAGAGCCGCAGCACCGCATGCGGCCCGACCGCGGCGCAAAGCTGCGCCTGGGCCACCCAGTCGATGGACTGGTAGATCCCGTAGGGCGTCTCCACGAACAGCATGATCGGGTTGGCGGTCGCCAGGTTCTGCACGCTGACGATGTTGAGCTCGGCCAGGCGGCTGCGGATTTCGGTGTCGATGCCGTCGATCACCTCGACCGGGGTCGCCTTGAAGCTCCGGTAGAGGTCGCTGTCCTCGAGCTTGAACAGCAGCAGCTTCGATGAGCGATAGAGGGTCCGCAGGCCGAACTCCGGGATGAAGCCGATGATGAAGGCGACGACGATCGCGCCCGGCACTGCAACCGATGTCAGTGTCCTGCCCTGGATCAGCGACCCGAGGCCGCCGACCATGATCACCAGCGCGGTGGCGACGCCGAGCAGCAGCTGCAACGCCGCGGCGACGAAAGAGCCGGGCGTCAGGTCGAAATTGTTCACCACCCGCAGCAAGCTGCGCACGGCGAAGAGGTAGCCGCCAAGAAAGGCGACGATGAAGACCCAGAGTCCGGCGATCCATTGTTCGGACATCCCGCCGCCCGTCACGTGGCGGAAGGGTGGCAGCCCCCCGCTGCCGAGCCCGGGCGTCAGCAACTGCGCCAGGATCATGCTGATGGCGACGACGCTGAAGGCGAGGACGAGCAGCACCAGCGGCAAGCTGCAGATCAGGTAGGTCAGGAGCGATGCCTCGGCATCCGGCGCCCTGCCTTTTTCCTTCGCCAGGGTGCTGGCATTCGGCTCGGCCCTCGTGGCGCCGGCATCGTCATGCGCCTGAGCCTTGGCTTCCGAGCGTGGAAAGTATTTGTACTTCACGAATTCGAAGGAGGGGATGATCGCCTCCTCGCCGGTGCGCGTGTCGCCCAACTCGAACATGCGCTGAAGATCGAGGATGACTTCCTGCCGCCGCAGGCGGACCGTTCGGCGCAGCGACAGAATGGCGAAGGGCAGCACCGCACTGAAGCAGACGGCCAGCCCATAGGTGAGCCATGCGAACATCCCGGGTACCTCGCGATATGACGGCCGAAATCGCTTCCGGCGCAACTCCGTCCGAACCTGGACGGCAGGACAGGGTGCGGCCGCGATCGCGCCGGGGCCTGTGCGCGGGCGCACAGACCCTATGCGTGAGAATGAAAAAGCCCTGGCCGCCCTGGCATCGCGCCGCACCCGTATGGTGTTCGCGCTGGTGTTCCGGCATGGTCCGCGCCGCATGGATGGATCGACCCTGGCTCCTGATTGGGACGCATTGCTCGCGCTGCGCGACGCGCCCGGCCGGCTGCCGGCCGGGCCGCTCGGCGCGCTGTTCGGCCCGTTGCTGGCGCCGCCGCGCGCGGCCGATGGCTGCATGGTGGTCGGCCGACTGGCGCAGACCCTGGACGGGCGGATCGCCACCCTGTCGGGCTCCTCGCAATGGATCGGCGGGCAGGGCGACCTGCTGCACACCCACCGGCTGCGGGCGCTCTGCCATGCCGTGGTGGTCGGCGCCGGGACGGTGCGCAACGACGATCCGCGGCTCACCACGCGCGATTGCCCGGGGCCGAATCCGGTGCGGGTGGTGCTCGACACCGACCGCCGGCTCGGCCCCGACTATGGCGTGTTCCGCGAGGGCCCGCCGACCCTGCTGCTCTGTGCCGCGGACGCGCCCGGGCCCGAGAGGCTCGGCATCGCCGAGGTGCTGCGGCTGCCGCGCGATGCGGTGGTCGGCGGGCTGGCGATCCCGGCGATCCTCGCAGCACTTGCGGCACGCGGACTGACGCGGCTTTTCGTCGAGGGCGGCGGCGTCACCGTCAGCCGCTTCCTCGCCGCCGGCTGCCTCGACCGGCTGCACGTGACGGTGGCCCCCGTCCTGCTCGGCTCCGGCATCCCGGCCTTCACCCTGCCGGAGGCGGCGCGGATCGCCGATGGGCTGCGCTTCGGCTGGACGGTGCACAGCCTCGACCCCGACGTGCTGTTCGACATCGCGCTGGACCGGGCGCGGCCGGGGGTCTGCGGGTGAAGGCGACCGCCCTGTGGACGGTGGCGCCCGGCGTCGCCGAGCTGCGCGAGGAAGTGCTGCCGCCGCGGGCCGAGGACCAGGCGCTGGTCCGCACCCGCGCCACCGCCCTGTCGCGCGGGACCGAGCGCCTGGTGCTCGCAGGCCGTGTGCCGCCCAGCCAGTATGCCGCGATGCGGGCGCCGCTGATGGCGGGCGAGTTCCCCCATCCCGTGAAATACGGCTACTGCGCCATGGGCGTGGTCGAGGCAGGGCCCGCAGCGCTGCTCGGCCGCCGGGTCTTCGTCCTGCACCCGCACCAGGACCTGTTCCTGGCGCCGGCCGCCATGTGCATCCCGATCCCCGATGCGGTGCCCGACCACCGCGCGGTGCTGGCGGCGAACATGGAGACGGCGCTCAATATCCTTTGGGATGCGCGGCCCTTGGCCGGGGAGCGCTGCCTGGTGATCGGCGCCGGCGTGGTCGGGCTGCTGGCGGCGGCGCTGCTGGCGCGCATCCCCGGCATCCGGCCCACCGTGGTCGACATCGATCCCGCCCGCGCCGCGCTGGCCGGGGCGCTCGGCGGCCGCTTCGCCCTGCCGCCGGACGCGCCGGCCGAGCAGGAGCTGATCATCCATGCCAGCGCCAGCGCCGCCGGGCTGCAACTGGCGCTCGACCGCGCCGGCTTCGAGGCACGCATCGTCGAGGCCAGCTGGCACGGCGACCGCATGGTGCCGCTGCCGCTCGGCGAGGCCTTCCATGCGCGGCGGCTGACGATCCTCTCGACCCAGGTCGGCGCCGTGGCGCCCGCCATGCGCGGCCGGCGCAGCTACGCCGAGCGTCTGGCCCTGGCGCTCGACCTGCTTGCCGACCCGCGCTTCGATGCGCTCTGTTCCCCGGTCGCCCGCTTCGCCGACCTGCCGGCGGCGCTGCCCGCGCTGCTGGATGCGGCAGGCAGCGCGCCCCCTTGCCCCGTCATCACCTATCCATAAGAGAGGCGCGCGATGTACTCGCTGACCGTCTGCGACCACATCATGGTCGCCCACAGCTTCCGCGGCGCCGAATTCGGCCCGGCCCAGCGCCTGCACGGCGCCACCTTCGCGGTGGAGGCGGAGTTCCGCGCGCCGCAGCTCGACCACCTGCACCTGCTGGTCGATATCGGCCTGGCCAAGGTGGAATTGCGCAAGGCGCTCGACGGGCTGGACTACCGCAACCTGGATGGCGAGCCGGCCTTCGCCGGGCTGAACACCACCACCGAATTCCTCTGCGCGCATATCCACGGCCTGCTGGCCGCGGCACTGCGGGACGGCAAGCTCGGCGCCCAGAGCGGCAACGTCACCTCGCTCAAGATCCTGTTGCGCGAAAGCCCGAATGCCTGGGCGGCCTACGAGGGAGATATCGCTTGAAACTGGCGCTGCTGGTCCCCGGCCCCTTCGACACCATCTCCGGCGGCTACATCTACGACCGCCGGATCGTCGAGGGCCTGCGCGCCCTCGGCCAGGAGGTCCAGGTCGTGCAGCTCGCCGGCCGCCACCCGCTGCCGGATGCGGCGGCGAAGGATGCGGCGCGCGCGGCGCTGGCCGCTCTGCCAGAAGACGTGCGGCCGGTCATCGACGGGCTCGGCCTGCCCGCCTTCGCGCCGCTGGCGGACGACTTGGTCCGCCGCCGCGCCATCGGCCTGATCCACCACCCGACCGCGCTGGAACACGGCGCGCCGCAGGAGGACCGGGAGGCGCTGCGCGGCATCGAGCGCGACCTCTTCTCCCGCCTCGCCCGGCTGATCGCCACCTCGCCGCATACCGCCGAGCGCCTCGCTGCCGATTTCGGCGTCCCCCCCGGGCGCATCGGCATCGTCGAGCCGGGCACCGACCCGGCCGAGCGCTCCTCCGGTTCGGGCGGGCCGGGGGTGGCGATCCTCGCGGTCGGCACGCTGGTGCCGCGCAAGGGGCATGACGTGCTGCTGCGGACGCTGGCCGGCCTGCCCGACCTCGACTGGACCCTGACCATCGCCGGCGGCGCGCGGGATGCGGTGCATGCGCACGGCCTGCAGGCGCTGGCCGAGGAACTGGCCATCGCCCAGCGCGTGACCTTCGCCGGCGAGCTTCCGGCCGCGGCGCTCGAGGACGCCTACCGCCGCGCCGACATATTCGCGCTGGCGACCTGGTGGGAAGGCTATGGCATGGCCGCGGCCGAAGCGATGGCGCGCGGCCTGCCGCTGGCCATCACCGCCGGCGGCGCCATTGCCGACCTCGTGCCGATGGAGGCCGGCGCCGTCTCGCCGCCCGGCGACGTGGTGTCGCTGACCAAGGCGCTGCGGCGGATGATCGTGGATACCGAGATGCTGCGCGAGATGGCCGCGGCCTCCTGGGCTGCGGGCCAAGCGCTGCCGCGCTGGGCTGACCGCGCCGGCGCCTTCGCCGCGGAGCTGGAGCGGGCGTGAGCGAGGAATTCGACCTTGCCTGGCTCGACCTGCGCGAGCCTTTCGACGCCTTCGCCCGCAACCAGGCACTCGCCGACGCGCTGGTCGCCCGGCTGCCGGCACGGCCGCGGCTGATCGATCTCGGCGCCGGCACCGGCAGCCTGCTCCGCTGGCTGGCGCCGCGCATCGGCCGCGCGCAGGCCTGGACCCTGGTGGATTCCAGCCAAGAGATGGCCGAGGCGGCCTTCGACACCATCGCCGACCGCGCCGACCAGATGGGCTTCCCGGTCACCGCGCCGAGCAAGCGCACCCTGCTGGTGCACGCCCCGGGCGGCGCCTGGCGGATCGAGGCGCTGATCGCCGACCTGGTGGAGGCCCCGGCCAACCTGCCCTTGCCGAATGCCGATGCGGTGCTGAGCTCGGCGCTGTGCGACCTGGTGTCGCGCGGCTGGCTGGAGCGGATGGCGGCGACGCTGCGCATCCCCTTCTACGCCGCGCTCTGCGTCGACGGGCGGGAGGGCTTCGCCCCGCCGCACCGGGCGGATGCGCGCGTCGCCGCCGGCTTCCGCCGCGACCAGTTGCGCGACAAGGGGTTCGGCGGCAGGGCGCTCGGGCCTCTGGCGCCGGCGGCGATCGCCGAGGTCTTCGGCGCGCGCGGCTTCACGGTGGCGACGGCGCCGAGCGACTGGAGCATCCGCGCCCGCGGCGCCGTGCCGCACCCGGCATTGCGGGACACCGCCGGGCGTTTCCTCACCGAGTTGGTGCTGGGCCATGCCGAGGCCGCCGGGCGGCAGGACCGCCGCGGCGATGCGCGGATCGAGGCCTGGATGGATGCGCGGCTGGACCAGGTGGCGGGCCGGCGGCTGGCGGCGCGGATCGGGCATCGGGACGTGCTGGCGCTGCCGCCCCCGCGGTGAGGCGCCGCGGACCACCCGCCCGGCCCCGCGGGTTGCTCCCCGACCATCACCCCCGGGGAGGACCGCGTGGCCGACGACCCACAGGCGACGTCGCCGCCCCCCGGCACCCCCGCCACCGGCGAGACCCCCTGCCCCGACTGCCAGGGCAAGGCCCGCATCGGCGGCCAGCCCTGCCGGGCCTGCGGCGGCGGCGGCATCGTCATCCAGGGGGTGGCGGGCGGCTGAACCGCGCTATGCTCGGCCCATGCACCTGCCGCCCGGACTGACGCTCAGCATCGAGGACGCCCCGGCCGAGGCCGATATCGACGTCCTGCCCGAAGGCCTCGAGGCCTTCAACGAGGCGGCGTGGCCCGGCCACCAACCCTGGGGCACGCTGGCGGTCTTCCTGCGGGACGCCGGCCGGATCCGCGGCGGGCTGCACTGCGAGACCTATGCCGGCTGGATGTTCCTCCGCTATTTCTGGCTGGACGCACCGCTGCGGCAGGCCGGCCTCGGCGCCGACATCGTCGCCGCCGCCGAGCAGCGGGCGCGCGAACGCGGCTGCCATTCCGCCTATGTCGACACCTTCAGCTTCCAGGCGCCCGGCTTCTACCAGCGGCAGGGCTACGTGGAATTCGCCCGCCTCCCCTACCCGCCCAAGGGGGAACGCATCTGGCTGCGCAAGCCGCTGACGGACGGCGCGCCATGACCGAAGGCCCGACCGCCCTGCGCGCCGCAGATGTCCCGCCACGCCCGCGCCCGAGCGGCTATCCGCCCGACCTCGCGCCGAAGCTCGCCGGCCGGGAGAAGCGGGTGCTGGGCGATCCCTTCGGCCTGGCGAATTTCGGCGTGAACCTCACCCGCCTCGCGCCGGGCGCCGCGTCGTCCATCCACCATGTGCATGCGAAGTCGGACGAGTGGATCTACGTGCTGGAAGGCACGCCGACGCTGCATGTCGGCGAGGCGGAGCGGCTGCTCTCGCCCGGCGACTGCGCCGGCTTCCCCGCCGGCGGCCCGCCGCACCACCTGGTGAACCGCGGTGACCGCGATGCCGTCATCCTGGAGGTCGGCGACCGCGCCGCGGGCGACAGCGTCTTCTACCCGGAGGACGACCTGGCGGCGGCGATGCAGCCGGACGGCACCTGGCGCTACACGCGGAAGGACGGCTCGCCGCTGTAACCGCGGTTTGCGCCGCGGCTGCCGCTGCGGCGATACTCGCCTCTCACGCCGTGGAGAGGACGCGCGATGGGAGGCGACGGCACGCCCGGTCTTCTGCAGGTCTGGGGCTTCTTCTTCCTGCTGCTGGGGCCGATCAAGATCCTCGGCCCCTTCCACCGCATGACCGCGGAGGCCGAGCCGGCGCTGCGCCGAAGCCTGGCGATCCGCGGCTTCCTCTTCGCCACCTGCATCGTGCTGCTGGCCGGCACCATGGGGGTGCAGACGCTGCGCACCTACGCCGTGCCGCCGCCGGTGCTGGCGCTCACCGGCGGGCTGGTGCTGTTCCTGGTCGCGCTGCAGGGTCTGCTGGAATCCTTCAACCCGCGCCCGCGCGCGGCCCCGGCCGAGCCACCCAGCCTGCAGGCCGCGGCCATGCCGCTGGCCTACCCGATCATCGTCACGCCGTCCGGCATCGCCGCCGTCATCATCTACATGACGCTGGCGCCCGGCTGGCCCGACAAGAGCGCGATCGTCGGACTGCTGCTGGCGGTGATGCTGCTGAACCTGCTGGCGATGCTCTTCGCCGCCACCGTGCTGCGCTGGCTCGGCATGCCGCTGCTGGTGCTGGGGACGGTGCTGGGGGTGGTCCAGGCGGCGCTCGGGCTCAACATCATGCTGAACGCGCTGCGGGTCCTCGGGGTGATCGCCGCGGCGCCCGCTGCGGGGTAGAAGGGGGCGACCGCCCCCTGGGAGAGAGACGACCATGCCCCTGCTCGGCTGCATCGCCGACGACTTCACCGGCGCCACCGACCTGGCCAATACCCTGGTCAAGGGCGGCATGACCGCGGTGCAGGTGATCGGCGTCCCCACCGGCCCCCTGCCCAAGGCGGACGTGGTCATCGTCGCGCTGAAATCCCGCACCGCCCCGGTGGCCGAGGCCGTGGCGGAGAGCCTGGCCGCCTGCGAGGCGCTGCTGGCGGCGGGCGCCCGGCAGATCTTCTTCAAGTACTGCTCGACCTTCGACAGCACGGAGGCGGGCAATATCGGCCCGGTGGCGGATGCGCTGGTGAAGCGCCTCGACTGCGGCTTCGCCCTCGCCAACCCCGCCTTCCCGACCAATGGCCGCACCGTCTACCAGGGGCATCTCTTCGTCGGCGACAAGCTGCTGAACGAGAGCGGGATGGAGAACCACCCCCTCACCCCGATGCGGGATGCCAACCTCGTGCGCGTGCTGGGGCGGCAGACCAGCGGCACGGTGAAGCTGATCCCCTTCCCCGTCGTCGAGCAGGGCGCCACCGTCATCCGCCACACCATGACCGGCCTGAAGGAGAGCGGCTGGCGCTACGCCATCGTCGACGCGGTCACCGACGCGCATCTGGTCGCCATCGGCGAGGCCGCCGCCGACCATGCGCTGATCACCGGCGGCAGCGGCATCGCCATGGGCCTGCCGGCCAACTTCCGCGCCAAGGGGCTGCTGCCGGACCGCGGCGAGGCCGCCGCGACGCTGCCGCCGATGCAGGGCCACGCGGCGGTGGTCGCCGGGTCGTGCTCGCGCGCGACGCTCGGGCAGATCGGCTATGCGCGGGACCATGCGCATACGCTGGAGCTCGACGTGCTGGCGACGCCGGATGCCGCGGCGCTGACGGCCGAGGCGCTGGCCTGGGCCGAGGGCAAGCTCGGCGAACACCCGGTGGTGATCGCCGCCTCCGCCCCGCCCGACAAGGTGGCGGCGCTGCAGGCGAAGCTGGGGCGCGACGCCGCCGGCGCGTTGGTGGAGGACGCGGTGGCGAGCATCGCCGCGGGCCTGGTCGCGCGCGGCGTGCGGCGGCTGGTGGTGGCGGGCGGCGAGACCTCGGGCGCGGTGGTCTCGCGGCTCGGCGTCACGGCGCTGCGGATCGGGCCGGAGATCGACCCGGGCGTGCCCTGGACATACGCGGAACCCGTGGGGCTGCACCTGGCGTTGAAGTCGGGGAATTTCGGCGCACGGGACTTCTTCCTGAAGGCCTTCGGCGTGTGACCCGGGGGAGAGAGGGCACCTCTCTCCCGCGTACCCCCACGGAAAACGAGGATAGGGCCTGGGGAAGGCGCGCCTCCTTTCCCCAGCCCTCAGGAGACCGATCATGGACGAAGCCCAGCTCCGCGACCGCCTGGCCGAGCACGGCCGCCTGCTCTTCGGCCGCGGCTACAGCGTCGGCTCCGCCGGCAACATCAGCGTGCGGCTGGCCGACGGCTACCTGATGACGCCGACCAATTCCTGCCTCGGCCGGCTCGACCCGGCGCGGATCAGCAAGCTCGACCGGCAATGGCGCCACGTCTCCGGCGACAAGCCCTCCAAGGAGGTCTTCCTGCACCGCGCGGTGCTGGAGACGCGGCCGGAGGCCGGCGCCGTGGTGCACCTGCATTCCACCCACGCCACCGCCATCGCCTGCCTGGCCACGCCGGGCGAGGCCGCGCCGATCCCGCCGCTGACGCCCTATTTCGTCATGCGGGTCGGCCGCGTGCTGCCGGTGGTGCGCTACTACCGTCCGGGCGACGCCGCGATGGAACCTGCCGTCGCCGCCGCGGCGAAGGATGCCCGGGCGATGCTGCTGGCCAACCACGGGCCGGTGGTCAGCGGCAGGACGCTGGACGACGCGGTCTATGCGGCGGAGGAGCTGGAGGAGGCGGCGAAGCTCGCCCTGATGCTGCAGGGCCGCAACGCCCGCACCCTGACGCCGGCCGAGGTGGACGACCTGCTGGCGACCTTCGGCTAGCGCGGATCGCGGGGGGCGTGAACGCCCGGACGCGTGAATCCGCCCTGGAGACAAGGCGCTGCAGCGATGCCGCGTTCACGTTCGAGGGCAAGCCGCTGCAGTCAGGCAGTCGGGTCGAAGTCGAAGGGCCGCTCCATTATGGCGGCCCCCCTATGCGGGATCGCCTCGGGGAAGGTCGCCAGCGGTCGGTCTCGCCGGACGCTTCCGACCGGGCGGTGTCCCAGGCCTCGGCGATCGCATCATCGAGGCGCGCCTTCGGGCCGGGGTCTTCCCGACCACGTTCAGCGCGTGCTTCCGCTGGGTGCCGATCCTCGCCTCCCAGCGCCGCCCCCGCCGCTCCGCCTGGTGATCCCATGTCGGCATATGCATCGGCAGCATGCGCAGCGCGCTTTCCAGGCGTACTGCCCGCTGCCATGCCATCCAGCGCCTCAGCGAGGTTCGCGGCATCCGCCTCGGTATCCGGCCGGCGCGCAGCAAGGGCACCGGCTCCCGCATCCAGGCATGCAGGTCGCTGCGGCCGTTTGCGCGGGGCGTCGCGGTCTTGCCGGCGCCCGGCGCGGCGGGCCTGCGGTCGGAGAGGGCGTTCATCGGGCCGGCCTCCCTCCCGCCACCATGGCACCTGCGCCGCCCGCCGCCGCCCTTGACCAACGGCGCCGGGCGCCGACCATGGGGCGGCACGCCCACGGACAAAGGACACCCCCCATGACCACCGGCCGCGACGCCCCCGCCGCGCATCCCATCGACCCGCTGCTGGCCCGCCGTTGGAGCCCGCGCAGCTTCACCGCAGCCCCCCTCCCCCCCGGCGCGCTGGAAACCCTGCTGGAGGCCGCCCGCTGGGCCGCCAGCAGCAACAACCAGCAGCCCTGGCATCTCGTCGTCGCCCGGCGCGATGCCGAGCCGGACGCCTTCGAAAAGCTCGTCGGCGTGCTGTCGCCGAACAACCAGAGCTGGGCACGCAATGCCGCGGTGCTGATGCTGTCGGTCGCCCGCAGCCACAACGCGGCCAACGGCAACCCGCTCCGCCACGCCTGGCACGATACCGGCGCGGCGATGGCGCAGATGGCGCTGCAGGCCGCATCCATGGGCCTGCAGGCGCATCAGATGGCCGGCTACGACGCCGCCGCGGCGCGCACCGCCTTCGGCATCCCCGAAGGCTTCGATCCCGTCGCCGCCATCGCCATCGGCGAGCCCGGCCCGCCCGAGGCGCTGCCGGAGGCGCTGGCGCAGCGCGAGACCGCGCCGCGGCAGCGCCGGCCGATCGAGGAATTCGCCTTCCTCGGCGGCTGGAAGGGCTGACCGCGATGGACGAGGAATTGCACGACCGCATCGCCATCCGCGCACTGGTGGAGAACTGGGCGGTGTGGCGCGATGCCGGCGACTGGGACCGCTTCGCCACCTGCTGGCATGCCGATGGCTACATGTGCGCCACCTGGTGCCAGGCGCCGTGGCAGGAGTTCATCGCCGCCAGCATCGCCGGCTGGGAGAAGGGCGTCTCCATCCTGCATTTCCTCGGCGGCCACAGCGCCGACCTGGCGGGGGCGCGGGCGATCGCCCAGACCAAGATGACCATCAGCCAGCGCGCCGCGGTGCACGGCGTGATGGTGGACGTGGTCTGCACCGGCCGGTTCTACGACTTCCTGGAGAAGCGGGACGGCCGTTGGGGCGTGGTCCTGCGCCAACCGATCTACGAGAAGGACCGGATGGACCCGGTCGACCCGGCGGCGCGGCTCGCACTCGACCCCACGCTGCTGGCGCGCTTCCCCGAGGGCTACCGGCACCTCGCCTATCTGCAGACCGGCATCGGCTATGACGTGAAGACCGACATGCCCGGGCTGAAGGGGCCGGAGGTCGCGGCACTTCTTGCCCGCGGCGCAGGCTGGCTGGCGGGCGGCGCGCACGGCTGACACGGACCGGTCGCGAAAAGGGCGCCGTCCCTCGCGGGACGGCGCCCTCTCGCCGGGATCAGCGGCGCGCTTAGCTCGACGAGGTCTCGTCGCCCATCGCTTCCGGCATCGGCGCGGTGACCGCAGCGGCAGCGGCGGCCTTCTTCGCGGCGCGCGTGGCAGCGGCCTTCTTCGCGGCTTCCGAACGCGAGGAGGTCGCGGCGCTGGCGGCGGCAGCGCGCTTCGGCGCGGCCTTCGGAGCGGCGGCCTTGCGCGGCGCGGCAGCCTTGGCGGCCGGCTTGCGGGTGGTCGCGGCCTTGCGGGCGACCGGCTTCCTGGCGACGGCCTTCTTCGCGGTCGTGGCCTTCTTGGCGGCGGCCTTCTTCGGCGCGGCCTTCTTCACGGCGGCCTTCTTCGGCGCGGCCTTCTTGGCGACGGCCTTCTTCGGCGCGGCCTTCTTGGCGACGGCCTTCTTCGCTACCGGCTTCCGGGCGGCGGCCTTCTTCGGCGCGGCCTTCTTGGCGACGGCCTTCTTCGCGGCCGGCTTCCGGGCGGCGGTCTTCTTCGGCGCGGCCTTCTTCGCGGCCGGCTTCTTGGCGACGGCCTTCTTCGGCGCGGCCTTCTTCACCGCCGGCTTGCGCGCCGCCGGCTTCTTCGCGGCGACACGGCCACGCGCGGTCGCGGGCTTCTTCGCGGTGCGGCGGGTGGTGGACATCGCCATCGCCTGGGCGGTGGCCGTCGGGGCGGCGGGGGTTTCGGGGGTATCTGTCACGGTCAGGATCTCCTTGCGCGTTCCGTGGCGGGCCGGACTGCCGTTCGGCGGACGGCCCGGGTAGAAGCAGGATCGGTCGTGCGATGGCGGCGGCGCGCGGATCCCGTAGCGCGTGGCGCCGACTTGGTCGCTGTCCAGGCGGTGCGGACAGAAAGCGGCGACGGGCGATCGGCGGCGCCGTGCCGCATCGCGTCCCTGTTCGCCGCGTCTCCCTCGCCGGGCTTCAACCTGCCGCCCCGCGGTGGCGGGGCTGTCCGACGCAGCGCGCCGCCATCCCGTCCTGTCTGCGGTCCATGGACCGTCCTTCCCTGCTGCGGCATTCTGTCGCTGCGATCAGGCGATTCGAATTCGCGCGAATCGCGTACGACATCATGCGCAGTCGCACGCTATCTGCACCCGCAACCTGCATGTCAAACGAAAACGCAATTCGCGTGTTGATTTTTTGCGCGCGCATGCGGTCGGGCGATGCGCCGCACGCCGCGGCACTGCCGATGCGAGTCCTGCGACGCCGGCGCGCGACTCTCGCAGCACCATGTCGACGCGCGGCGCCGGCCACCACGATGCGCCGCGGCGAAGACGGCAACGGCCGCCGGATCGCGCCGGCGGCCGTTGGTTCCTTCCCGCCGCCGCGCTGCCGCGCGACGCCGGCCTTGACGGGCCCTTAACGCGCCGCCACCGGCGGTATGCCCCGGTTCAGCGCGCCGCCATCGGCGGCACGGGGCGCTGCTCCGGCCCCTCGTACCAGGACAGCGGGCGGATCAGCCGGTTGTCGGCGCCCTGCTCGAAGACATGCGCCGCCCAGCCGGTAATGCGCGAGGCGACAAAGATCGGGGTGAACAGCGGGATCTCGAAGCCCATCAGGTAGTAGGCAGGACCGGCCGGGAAATCGAGGTTGGGGTGGATGTTCTTCTTGGTCAGCATCTCGTCCGCGAGGATGCGGGAGATCTCCATCCAGGTGCGGTCGCCCACCACCTCGGCCATCTTCTCGGCGTATTTACGCATCGTCGGCACGCGGCTGTCGCCCGACTTGTAGACCCGGTGGCCGAAGCCCATGACCAGCGCCTTGTGGTCGAAGCGGCTCTGCAGCCACTCCCGCGCGATCGCCGGGTCGCCGATCTCCTTCAGCATGTGCATCACCGCTTCGTTCGCGCCGCCGTGAAGCGGCCCCTTCAGGGAGGCGATGCCGGCGGTGATCGCGCCGTGCAGGTCGGCGCCCGAGGAGGTCACCAGCCGTGCCGTGTAGGTGGACGCGTTGAAGGTGTGCTCGGCGTAGAGGATCATCGAGACGTCGAAGGCCTTCAGCACCTCGGGCTGCGGCACCCGGCCCTGGATCAGGTGGAAGACGTTCTCGGCGAAGCTGTGCTTCGGGTCGGGCGCCACCACCTCCTGGCCCTTGGCCGCGCGATAGGCGGCGGCGATGGCGGTCGGGATCTTGGCAAACAGCCGCATCGCCTTCCGCCGCTGCGCCGCGTCGGAGACATCGGCCGTCTCCGGGTCCTCGAGTCCCATGAAGGACACCGCGGTGCGGATCGCGTCCATCGGATGGGCGTCGGTGGGGAATTCCCGGATGACGCGGTGCAGCGCCGGGCTGATCTCCCGCTGCGAGGAGGTCTCGGCCTTGAAGGCGGCAAGCTGCGCGGCGTTCGGCAGCTCGCCGTGCCACAGCAGATAGGCTACCTCCTCGAAGGAACAGGTCTCGGCCAGGTCCTGCACGGCATAGCCGCCATAGGTGAGGCTGTTGGTCTCCGGCATCACCTTCGAGACGGTGGAGACGTCGGCATAGACGCCGACCAGGCCCTTGTAGATGTCCGGTTTCTGCGTGGAGTCGCTCATGGTTCGCGTTCCTCAGTCTGGTTCGGCGCAGCCTTGGGGGCGCGGACGTAGCGGAGGTCCGGCTCCCCGTCCTCATGGGCCGATGCCGCTTGGCGATCGGCGATGCGGAAGCCATGCCGTTCATAAAGTTGGCGGGCGGCCTGGTTCCGCTCGAAGCTAGGCACGGCGAGGCCGACCGGCGCGGCGGCGATCGCCTCCGCCGGCAGCCTGCCCCCGATGCCGCGCCGCTGGAAGCCGGCCGCGGCATGCAGGTGGAGCACCTCGGCCCGATCGAGGCCGAGACAGGCGACGGGGCTGCCGGCCACCACCGCGACCCGGACGCGGCGGTGTGTCGGCAGCGTCGTGTCCCCGGGCCGGGCGACCACCGCCGCCTCGCCCCAGGGCTCGCGCAGGCCGGGCCGTGCCGCGGCCCGCGCCAGGCAATGGATGCGCGCCGGCGCCGCGACCTCCGCGGCCGGGCCGGGGCGCAGCGTCACCGCCGCCCCGCCCTCGCCCGCATCGGCCGCCCGCGCCACGCGCATCGCCTCAGAAGATGCCCGGCTTGCCTTCGAGCAGCGTGCCGGCCGGCAGCGCCACGTTGAGCAGGTGCAGCTCGCCGGCCGGCAGCTTGGCCAGGTCCTGCACCACCTCGAGGAAGCGGTTCGACTCGCGGGCCGAGATGATGCCCTCGGTCAGCGTGCGGAACTTCTGGATGTACTGCTCCCGGCCGAAGGGGCGGGCGCCGTTCGGATGGGCGTTGGCGACGCCCAGCTCATCGACCAGCTTCGAGCCGTCCTTCAGGAAGATCTCCACCCGGCCGCCGAAGGACAGCTCCTCGGGGTCCCGGCTGTGGTACTTGCGGGTCCATTCCGGATCCTCGGTGGTCTCGATCTTGTGCCAGAGCCGGACGGTGTCGGCCCGCTGCGCCCGCCTCGGCGCGTAGCTGTCGACATGGTGCCAGCGGCCGTCCTGCAGGGCGACGGCGAAGATGTACATGATCGAATGGTCCAGCGTCTCGCGGCTGGCCTTCGGGTCCATCTTCTGCGGGTCGTTGGCGCCGGTCCCGATCACGTAGTGCGTGTGGTGCGAGGTATGGATGACGATCCTCTCGACCGCATCGGTGTCCGGCACCTGCTCCCGCATCCGGAAGGCCAGGTCGATCAGCGCCTGGGACTGGTACTCGGCCGAGTGCTCCTTGGTGTAGCTGTCCATGATGGCGCGCTTGGCCTCGCCCGGGGCCGGCAGCGGCACGGTGTAGTAGACCGGCTCGTAGGCGGCGGCGCGGCCGTTCTTGTCGGCCTCGGTGCGGCCCGACAGGATCCAGCCGATCACGCTGTCCTCGCCCTCGTAGATCGGGCTCGGGGCGCCCTCGCCGCGCATGGCGCGGTCGGCGGCCTCGACCGCCAGCTTGCCGGCATGCGCCGGGGCGAAGGCCTTCCAGGTGCTGATCTCGCCCTTGCGCGACTGCCGGGTGCTGACCGAGACATGCAGCGCCTGCTGGATCGCCTGGAAGATGATGTCCTGCTTGAGGCCGAGCAGCGTGCCGATGCCGGCGGCGGCCGAGGGGCAGAGATGCGCGATGTGGTCGATCCGGTGCTCGTGCAGGCAGATGGCCCGGACCAGGTCGATCTGCAGCTCGTAGCCAGTGGCCAGGCCGCGGATCAGGTCGCGGCCGGACTTCTCCATCGCCTGGGCGACCGCCAGGATCGGCGGGATGTTGTCGCCGGGGTGCGAGTAGTCGGCCGCCAGGAAGGTGTCGTGGAAGTCCAGCTCGCGCACCGCGGTGCCGTTCGCCCAAGCCGCCCATTCGGGCGAGAAGCCCTTCGAGGCCGGCATGCCGAAGATCGCGGCGCCGCCCTTCCTCGGGTGGCCGAGCGCCATGGCGCGGGCCGAGACGACCGGCTTGCGGTTGACCGAGGCGATGGCGACCGAGGCGTTGTCGATGATCCGGTTGATGATCATCTCCCGCACGTCGCGCTCGACGGCGACCTTGTCGGCGGCGACGCCGGCCATCTTCCAGGCCAGCTGGTCCTCGCGCTTCAGCAGCGACTTGGACGGGTGGAGCTTGACGGGATGCATCTGCATGGCGGGTGTGGTTCCCCTTTGCTATTGGATCGACGAGTCGAAGGACGGCTTTGTCCTGCCGCCGGCGCTATACGTCCATTCCGAATGATGGCGTAGTCCGATAGGGTTTCCGTATCGCCGATCGCGCGCAAGCCGGCGAGGCAGCCAATGAGAGCCGGCCGATTCAGACCTGCGCGCCAAGCGGCGCTCCGGCCATCGGACGACAGGGGACCAGCAACCCATGGACTTCCGCATCCTCCGCCGCATGGCGCATTTCCTCGCCGTGGCGGAGGAAGGCCACTTCGGAAGAGCCGCCGCCCGGCTCGGCCTCTCGCAGCCGCCGCTGTCCGCGCAGATCCAGGCGCTCGAGGCCGAGCTCGGCGTCAAGCTGCTGGAACGGACCCGCAAGGGCGCCCGGCCGACGCGGGAGGGCGAGGCGCTGCTGCCGGTGATCCGCCGCCTGACCGAGGACGCCAAGCAGGTCGAGGCCCTGGCCCGCGACCTGCGCAACGGCCGCCAGTTGCCGATGGCGCTGGCCTGCGTCACCTCCGCGCTGTTCGACTTCCTGCCGCCGCTGGTCCGCGCCCTGCGCGACGCCCAGCCGGATGCGGCGATGGCGGTCGAGGAGATGGACACGGCGGACGCGGTCGAGGCGTTGCGGCGCGGCGAGGTCGATTTCGCCCTGGCGCGCCTCGACCGCGACCGCCCGCCGCTGCGCGTGCTGCGGCTCGGGCTCGACGCGCTGGTGGTGGCGCTGCCGGAGGGGCATGCGCTGCTCGGCCGCCCGGGGCCGCTGCCGCTGTCCGCCCTGGCGCGGGAGCCCTTGATGCTGCTGCCGCGCAGCATCAGCCCGGCCTATTTCGACGCCCAGGTCAGCGCCTGCCGCGCCGCGGGGTTCGAGCCGGTGGCGGTGCGCGAGGTGGGCTCGGCCATGGCGCAGCTCGCCTTCGTCGCCGCGGGCCTTGGCGTCGCGCTGGTCAGCTCCGGCATGGCGGTGCTGCGGCCGCCGGGGGTGGGCTTCCGTGAACTCGCCGGGCCGGTGGCCTCCGTCGGCGTCTCCCTGGTCTGGAACGCGGAACGCGAGACGGAAGCGGCGAAGCTCGCGGTCGCCGTCGCGCAGCGCGTCTTTCCGCACAGCGCCGGCCTGCCCGCGGTGGCAGGCTAGGCCGCGCAACCGGAGGCGCGGTGATGGACCCGATGGCCAGGACCACGGCAGCGCCGGCCACGCTGCTGACCTTCCCGCCGATGATCGATGGCGAGCTGACCCGCTTCGTGCTCGACCAGCATGGCGTGGCGTATGAGGAACGGCCGCATATCGCCATCGTCGCCAACCTCATCGCCCTGGCCCGGGCGCGGACGATCGCCCTGCCCGTCCTGTCCGGCACCGTCCCCGCGATCGCCGGCGCCCGGCCGGTGATCGACTGGGCCGAGGCGCAGCGCCCGCCGGCACAGCGCCTCGTGCCGGCCGGCCCGGCCCAGGCGGCGACGGTGGAGCGCCTGTGGCACCGCGCCAACGCCGACCTGGCCACGGCGACCGCGGCCTATGCCTACTTCCACCTGCTGCCGCACCGCGAGATCATGATCGCGCCGCTCAGCCGCGGCGCGCCGGGCTGGGAAGTGTTTGCCACGAGGCTGGCCTACCCGGTCTTCGCCGGCTTCATCGGCAAGGTCCTGGGCCTGTCGGCGGACAAGGCGGCGACGTCGCTGACGACGATCCGCGCGGTCTTCGCCGAATGCGACGCGCTGCTGGCCGACCAGCGGACCTTCCTGACCGGCGACCGGCTGACCCTCGCCGACATCGCCATGGCGACCGCGGCCGCCCCGCTATTATTGCCGGAGGGCTATGGCGCCCCGATCCCGCCGCTGGAGGCGATGCCACCGGTGCTGCAGGACCTGGTGGCGGAGCTGCGGCGGACCAGGACCGCGGGCTTCGTGCGGAAGGTGTACCGGCAGCGGCCGGCGAAGGCCTGAGCCGCGGCGGATTGGAAGCGGGGCCCGCCCGGCCTAGGCTCCCGGCACCAGCACCGCCGGAGTCCGCCATGCCCGCCTCGCCCTTCGACCGCGTCATCCTTGGCGACCTGGTGCTGCCCGACGGGGTGCTGCCCGGCGGCTGGGTGGCGATCCGCGGCGAGGTGATCGCCGGCCTCGGCCAGGGCGCACCGCCGCCGGCCGCCGCCATCGCCGACCATACGGGCATGCTGGTGCTGCCCGGCCTGGTCGACGGCCACATGCATACCTCCAGCAGCACCGGCTGGGCGGGGATCGAGGGCGCGTCGATGTCGGCCGCCGCCGGCGGCGTCACCACCTGCGTCGACATGCCCTACGACGTGCCGCGGCCGGTCACCGACGCCGCCATCTTCGCCGAGAAGGTCGCGGTGGTGGAGGCGACCAGCCATGTCGACATGGCGCTCTACGGCACCATCACCAAGGCGGGCGGCGTGGACGCCATCGCCGGGCTGGCCGAGGCGGGCGCCTGCTCCTTCAAGCTGTCCACCTATGAATACGACGCGGTGCGCTTCCCGCGCATCGACCACCCGACCATGCTGGCGGCCTTCCGCGAGATCGCCAGGACCGGCCTGATGTGCGGCATCCACAACGAGGACCAGGAACTGGTCATCAAGCTGACTGAGCAGGCCAAGGCCGCCGGCCGCACCGACCCGATCATGCATGCCCGCACCCGCCCGCCGCTCGCCGAGTCCATGGCCGACCTCGAGATCTTCGAGATGGCGGTCGAGACCGGCTGCCACGTGCATATCGCGCACAGCTCGATCGCCCGCGGCTTCGACCTGGCCGCCGCCTTCCGCCAGATGGAAGGGGCGAAGACCAGCGGCGAGGCCTGCATCCAGTACCTCTGCATGACCGAGGAGGACCTGGTCCGGCTGGAGGGCTTCGGCAAATGCAACCCGCCCTTCCGCACGGCGGAGGAGGTGGAGCGGGTCTGGCAGCGGCTGCTGGCCGGCAAGGTCGCCTATGTCTCGACCGACCACGCGCCCTGGCCGCGCGAACGGAAGGTCTATCGCGGCGACATCTTCGCCCCCGGCGCCGGGCTGACCGGCCTGCAGTCCTTCGCGCCGCTGATGTACACCCTGCTGGCCGAGCGCGGCCTGCCGCCAACGCTGATGGCGCGCTACTGCGCCGAGCGGCCGGCCCGCTTCCACGGGCTCTTCCCCAAGAAGGGGGCGATCCGCATCGGCAGCGACGCCGACCTGCTGGTGCTGGAACGCGGCCGCTTCACCTTCGACGAGGCCGCCATCCAGGACCGTGAGGACGCGCGCTGGTCGCCCTATCACGGCCGCGCCATGCAGGCCCGCGTCGCCGCCACCTGGCTGCGCGGCACCTGCATCTGGGACGGCACCACGGTGCTGGCCAGGCCGGGGACCGGCCGCTTCGTCCCGCGCCAGCACCGCGACACCTATCTGGGGGAAGACTGAGCCATGTCCCGTATCCTGCGTGTCGCCGGCGCCCAGATGGGCCCCAACCAGCGCGCCGACGACCGCGCCGCGATCCTCGCCCGCATGCTCGCGCTGCTGGAGACGGCGGCGGCGCAGGGCGCGAAGCTGGTGGTCTTCCCGGAACTCGCCTTCACCACCTTCTTCCCGCGCTGGCCGATGGACCGGGACTCGCCGGAACTGCTGGCCAGCTTCGAGACGGCGATGCCCAACCCGGCGGTGCAGCCGCTGTTCGACCGGGCGCGCGCGCTCGGGGTCGGCTTCTACGTGGGCTATGCCGAGCTCACGCCGGACGGCCAGCGCTTCAACAGCGCGATCACCGTCGGACCGGACGGCGCCATCCTGTTCAAGTACCGCAAGATCCATTTGCCCGGCAGCGACCGGGTGAAGGAAGGCCAGCGCTACCAGCAGCTGGAGAAGATGTACTTCGAATACGGCGACCTGGGCTTCCCCGCGGTGCGCGGGCCGGCGGCCTGGGGCGGGCCGGTGCTGGGGATGCTGGTCTGCAACGACCGCCGCTGGCCGGAGGGCTGGCGGGTGCTCGGCCTGCAGGGGGTGGAGCTGGTCATGGTCGGGTACAATTCCGCCGCCTACGACCCCAATGGCGGGGAGGGCGAGAGCGCCGAGACCCGCACCTTCCACTCGACGCTGGCGGCGCAGGCCAACGCCTACATGAACGCGACCTGGGCGGTGGCCGTGGCCAAGGCGGGCGACGAGGACGGCGCCGGGCTGATCGGCGGGTCCTGCATCGTCGACCCGAACGGGCAGATCGTGGCGCAGGCGAAGACCTTGGCGGACGAAGTCATCGTCGCCGATATGGACTTCGACGCATGCCGGCAGGGCAAGGAGAAGATGTTCAACTTCGCGGCGCACCGCCGGCCGCAATGGTATGGCCCCATCACCGCCCAGGTGGGCGCGACGCCGCCGGACTGACCGCCCGGCGGCTCAGGCCGCCAGGCAGCATTTCTTGAACTTCTTCCCGCTGCCGCAGGGGCAAAGGTCGTTGCGCCCGACATCGCGGTGCGGGTTGACCGCGGTCGTCGGCGCCACGGCCGGCCGCGCGGCGCGCGCCGCCTGCTTCGCCGCCTCCGCCGTGCGGATGCGGTGCCACTCGGCGAACATCGCCACCACGTCGCCGAGCGGCGCGACGCCCTGCTCCTCCAGCAGCTCCAGCCGGTCGACGCCGGGCGTCGTGCCGTCCTTCAGGTCGGCCTCGAAATCCTTGGCCGACATGATGGACGCGCCGATCCTGCCGCCGCGGAACAGCGCCTGCGCCTGCGCCCGCAGCCCGGCCAGGCCCAGCATCGACACCGCCTGCTGCCAGCCGACCCAGACCCATTCGTCCAGCGTCTCCTGCCGCAGCAGCCGGTCGTGCAGGTCGCGCAGGCAGGGCTCGGCCTGGGCCATCGGCAGGACGCGGGTGGCGAACAGCAGCGTCAGCGCCTCGAGCGCCGCATGCCGCACCATCTCGCCCGCCCCGGCGTCGAGGATCAGCGCCCGCAGCGGGTCGAGGTCGCCGTCGAAGGTCGCCGCCAGGATGCCGGGCAGGTCCTCGATCGCCCCGTCGCCGATGGCGGCATCCAGCGCCTCGCTGTCCCGCGCCAGGCGGCAGAGCAGCGGGAAGGCCCGCCGCTCCCGCGTCTGCGCCACGAGGTAGACGGCGTAGAGGGCGATCGCGGTCGTGGCTTCGCCGCGGTCGCGCCCCTCGGCATAGTCGGCCAGCGCCGTCAGCAGCCGCGGCGCCTCGGCGTCCCAGCGGGCCAGGGCCCGTTCCATGGCGGCGCGCGGAAAGCCGTCGCCAGCGGTGGCGAAGGCGTGGAGGATGTCGTCCATGGCCCTGTCCTTTTCGCCAGAGCGCCCGATGTAGCGCAGGAACCCCGGTTTGCGGAGCAGCACGCATGGACGACGCGGCGCCTTTCTTCAGCAGCGGCAACTACGCCCCGATCGACGCCGAGCACGATGTCGCCGACCTGCCCGTCCGCGGCGAGATCCCGCGCGGCCTGCGCGGCACCCTGTTCCGCAACGGGCCGAACCCGCAATTCCTGCCCGACCCGGCGCGGCACCACTGGTTCCTCGGCGACGGCATGGTGCATGGCTTCACCCTGGGCGACGGCCGGGCCGCCTGGCGCAACCGCTGGGTCCGCACCGACAAGTTCCTGGCCGAACGCGCCGCCGGCCGGGCGCTGGCGACCGGCTTCGGCGGCGCGCGGGACAGCGGCATCGCCGATACCGGCGTGGCCAATACCAGCCTCGCCTGGCATGCCGGGAAGCTGCTGGCGCTGGAGGAGGCGCACCTGCCCTGGGCGCTCGACCCCGCCACCCTGGAGACCCGCGGCGTCGAGGATTTCGGCGGCCTGCCCCGCCCCTTCACCGCGCATCCGAAGGCCGATCCGGTGACCGGCGAACTGGTCTTCTTCGGCTATTCCGTCGCCGGGCCGCTGAGCGCCGGGATGGCCTGGGGCACGCTGTCCCCGGCCGGTGCGGTCACCCGGTACGAGCGCTTCCCGGTTCCCTTCTGCGCCATGGTGCACGATGTCGCGGTGACGGCGCACCACGTGCTGTTCCCGCTGATGCCGCTCACCGGCAGCCTGCCGCGCGCCATGCAAGGCGGCCCGGCCTTCGCCTGGGAACCCGAGCTCGGCGGCCATATCGGCCTGCTGCGGCGGGATGCCGGCATCGCCTCCCTCCGCTGGTTCCGGGCCGAGGCCTGCTACGCCTTCCACGTGCTGAACGCCTGGGAGGACGCGTCCGGCCGGGTGCTGGCGGACGTGATGGAATTCGCCGCCCCGCCGCTGTTCCCGCGGGCGGATGGCAGCGCCAGCCCGCCGGCGGCGACGCGGGCCTATCTCACCCGCTGGACCCTGGACCCGGCGGCGGGCACCGATGCCTTCCGCCGCGCGCGGCTGGACGACCTGCCCGGCGAGTTCCCCCGCATCGACGACCGCCATGCCGGGCTGCCCAACCGGTTCGGCACCTATATGGGCCAGTCGCGCGGCGAGGGTCTCGACACGCTCGCCTGGTGCGACCTGGGGACCGGCGCGCGGCGGCATTTCACCGTGCCGGCGGGCGATGCGCTGTCCGAGGCAGTCTTCGCCCCGCGCGGCACGACGGAGGGCGATGGCTGGCTGCTGACCATCGCCTGGCGCGCGGCCGAGGCGCGGAGCGAGTTGCTGGTGCTGGACGCGGCCGACGTGGCGGCCGGGCCCGTCGCCACGGTCGCCCTGCCCGGCCGCGTGCCGCACGGCTTCCACGGCACCTGGGTGGCGGAGCCGGCCCAGGGTGTGACCGGCTGAGCCGGACCCAGCGAAAAACCTGAATTATACGCCGGACACGAGGCGCCGCCGGGCCGCGGCTATTCGACCCGGATGTTCGCGCGGCGGATCACCGGCTCCCAGCGGGCGCTGTCCTCGGCGATGATGCGGGTGACGGCGGCGCCGTCGGCGAAGCTGGCCTCGATGCCGCGCGCGGCGAGGGCGGCGCGGCCCTCGGGCGTGTCCACCGCCTGGCGGCAGGCGGCTTCGAGCCTGGCGCGGATCGGCTCCGGCAGGCCGGCCGGGGCGAGCACGGCGCCCCAATTGTCCACCGCATAGCCGGGCAGGCCGGCGGCGGCGGCAACCGTGGGGATGCCGGGCATCAGCGGGCTGTCCTGGCCGGCGACGTTGCCCAAGGCACGGAGCTGGCCGCCCTTGATCAGCCCGTCCACCGCCGACAGCGGGGCGGAGACCAGCTCGACCTCGCCCGAGACGCAGGCGGTCACCGCCGGGCCGGTGCCGCGGTAGTGCACATGGGTCAGCCGGCCGCCGGACATCGAATCCATCAGCTCGGCGCTGACATGGGTGATGGTGCCGAGGCCGGGGGTGCCGTGGTTGAGCCGGCCGGGCTCGCGCCGGGTGATCTCGACGACCTCGCGCAGGTCTTTCGCCTGCAGCTTGGGGCCGCCGCAGATCAGCGTCGGCGCCAGGGCGACCTTGGCGACCGGCACCAGGTCCCTGGTCAGGTCGAAGGGCAGCTTGGCATAGACGAATTGGTTGACCACGACGGTGTTGAAGACGGTGACCAGCGTATAGCCGTCCGCCGGCGACTTCGCGACCGCGTCGGTGCCGATGTTGCCGCCGGCGCCGGAGCGGTTCTCCGGGATCATCGGCTGGCCCAGCGCCTCGCCGATCCGCTGGGCGAGCAGGCGGCCGAGGATGTCGCTGCCGCCGCCCGGCGGGAAGGGGATGACCATCTTCAGCGGGCGGTTGGGGAAGTCGCCTTGCGCAATGGCGGGGGCGGCGAGCGGAGCGGCGGCGAGCGCGAGGACCGCGCGGCGGGTGGGGTGGGTCATGGTGCCGCCTTGATGCCCGGCGGCGGGGGGCCGGGCAAGCCGGGGCGAACTCGGCCGGGGCATTTGGTTTGAGGCCGGATCGGGCCGGATGCCGGGAAAGCCGGGCGGAAGCTTGGGATTCGGGGCGCCGGGGTTTTGGAATTCCGGCCTTGAAGCGGTTTTACGCGGGGTGGGACGCGCGGTTTCGGACAAAGCCCCGGGGTGGCTCGGGCCCCGGGATGGGGCGGCCTGCGGCTTTCGGACGAAGCCGCAGGCGGCGGCATGCCGCGGCGGGCCCGGCTGGCGGGGGATGAGGGGGCGGATGCGGGTTTCAAAGAGCGCTGGATAATATTCCTACATACTGCGGGGCGGAAAGTCCAGGGAAATGGCCGCGGCGGGACGCTGCGCAGGCGGGCGGGGGGATGGCGGCCCGAACCGGCCAGCGCCGCCGGGGTGCCCGGGGCTTGCCGCGCTCCGGCACCCTGCCCGCAGCGGCACCAGGCGCGCCGCTCGCCCGGCGTTCAACGGCGCGGTGCGCGGGAAATCGACGCCGGCGGCGGGCAGCCCTGCCCCGGCAATCCGCCGGAGGGCACCGGTGGCCGTGCCGCCCTCGGTGCGGACCGGCGCCATCCCCCCCCTCCCGCCATCCGATGCCGAGGGCCGGATCCGGCGGAGGCGTCGGTATCTGCAACCATGACGTGTATTCTCGGGAGGGGCATCTGCCGTCGCCCCTGGCCTCGCGAGACCCGTGTCGCGGCCCCGGGGCCGTCTTCCCGCCCGCGGCCGGGCACAGTGCGCATGGTGACAGAAGCCATTACATTACAATGGCTTGTTCCGGATGGGGCAAGGCATGGCAGCACCATGGCGGCATTATTTATGGATAATCATCAATTCATGATTGTGGCCGCCAATCCGTTGCGGCGCGCGTCGAAAAGCGTGCTTCCGCGCTGCACCATTAAGATTCGGTCAGCAGACGGTTGTGAGAAGGGGCACTCGCTCGCGCTTCCTGCGAGCACTCCTGGCGGGGGCTACCATAGATGGGTGATTTCGCATCGGTCATCGGGTCCGGACCGATCGTCGGTCTCGATGACATACCGAACAATCTCAGCGCCTATTATCAGGTCGTGTCGGCCGGCATCGCGCTGGACCTGTCGGACCACACCGGCTCGAACATCATCGACGGCCATCTCAACCTGTTCGACCTCTCGGTCGTCTCGGGTTCGGGCAACGACTACATCTTCGGCGGCTACGCCGATGACACGCTCGCCGGCGGCGGCGGCACCGACACCGTCAACGGCTACATCGGCGACGACGTGATCAGCGGCGGCAGCGGCAACGACTGGCTCTCGGGCGGGCAGGGTTCGGACAGCGTCGCCGGCGACAAGGGCGACGACACGATCAACGGCGACCAGGGCGACGACACCCTCTCGGGCGGCGACGGCAACGACTGGATGGTCGGCGGCGCCGGCGATGACGTCATCTCCGGCGACAAGGGCGACGACACCATCTTCGCTGGCGCCGGCGACGACGTGGTGCGCGGCGGCGCGGGCAACGATTCGCTCAGCGGCGATGCCGGCAACGACACGCTCTTCGGCGACGCCGGCGACGACATCCTCGACGGCGGCGCCGGCGACGACCGGATGGATGGCGGCACCGGCGACGACTGGCTGGCGGGCGGCATCGGCGACGACCTGCTGCTCGGCCAGACCGGCGCCGACACGCTGATCGGCGGCGACGGTGGCGACCGGATGGCCGGCGGCAACGGCAGCGACACCTTCCTGTTCGACAGCGGCTTCGGCGATGACGTCATCGCCGATTTCACCAAGGCGGACCAGATCTGGCTGACCGCCAACATCAACGATTCGGGCATCAGCAATGCCCGGGACGTGGCGCAGTATGTCTCCGGCGACGCCAGCCACACCACGATCAAGATCGGCGACGACAGCATCCGGCTGGAGGGCGTCGGCAAGGACGACTTCCTGTCGCACCTGACCTCGTGGGTGAAGATCGTCTGACGGCCCGCCGCCGGGCGCGCCGCGCCCGGCCGCCCTGCGCAACACCCGCGCAGCATAAGGCGCGCGCCGGCGGTCCCGGGGGCAACCCCGGGCCTGCCGGCGCGCTCCGCCTGCCGGGCGCCATCCGCCGGCGCCGGGAGACCACCCGACCATGCGCCGCCGCATCTTCCTCGCCACGCTGGCCGCCCTGCCGCCGGCCCATGCCGAAACCCCGGCCGAACAAGCCTCCCGCGAATTGCAGCAGGGGATCCGCGAGGACCGCGCGGCCGAGGCCGCCGGGCCGGAGGCGCCGCGGCCGCCCAGCCCCAACCCGGCCACCCGGGCGATCGACGCCGACCGCCGCTCGATCGCGCCCAGTGTCGGCCGGCCGGAGGGCACCGCCGCCCCGATCACCGGCGGCGAGCGGGCCGCGACCGGCGGGGGCAGCAATCCGCAGCGATAGGAAGCCGGGCCGGGGAGGAAGCCTTCGCCTCCGGGCCCCGCATCGGCTTGCTCGCGGCGCGACCCGCCGTGTGGCGGGTCCCGATCCGGGAGAAGCCAGGCCGAGGGGCGACCGATGCCGGGGGCGGGCATGTCGTTCGGCCCCCGGCCCTGCCCCGGCTCCAGCGGCTTGTGTTCGCAAGCGAACGCGGCACCGCGGCCGCCCTGCGTTCCCGGAGCGCATTCACGCGACCCGGTGCTGACGCCCTCCGGCGTGGCTTTTCCAAGGGAATCTATCGCCCTGACGGGAACCGCGCGGCGGTTCCCGTCAGGGCGATCCTGCTCTAGCCCGCGCCACGCGCCTCCAGCACCGCGGCGATCGCCGCGCGCAGCGCGTCGGGGCCGATCGGCTTGGTCTCGAACCGGTCGATCCCGGCGGCGTAGCACTCCGCCGCCGCCTCCGGCGAGCCATGCGCGGTCAGCGCGATCACCGGGATGCGGCCGGCCGGGCCTGGCAGGGCGCGGATCGCCCGCGTCGCCGCCAGCCCGTCCATCACCGGCATCATCACGTCCATCACCACCAGGTCGAAGGGCGCGTCGGCGGACGCCTTGACCGCCGCCACCGCCTCCGCCCCGTTCGCCGCCGCCTCCACCGCATGGCCGAGCCGCTTGAGGTTGTGGGTGATCAACAGCCGGTTGGCGGCGATGTCCTCGGCCACCAGCACGCGCAGCGGCCTGCCCGCCGCGGCCGCCTCCGCCGGCGCGGCGCGGCGCAGCGGCAGCGTGCAGCGGAAGGTGCTGCCGGCGCCGGCCGCGCTCTCCACCGCGATGCTGCCGCCCATCCGGTCCAGCAGCATGCGGCAGATCGCCAGGCCCAGCCCCGCGCCGGCGAAGCGCCGCGCGGCGCCGCTGTCGCCCTGCACGAAGACATCGAACAGCCGCGCCTGCGCCTCCGGCGCGATGCCGATGCCGCTATCGGCCACCGCCAGCCCCAGCCGCACCATGCCTTCCTGCGTCTCGGGCAGCAGCGTCAGCGTCACCTCGATGCCGCCGGCATCGGTGAACTTCACCGCGTTGCCCAGCAGGTTCAGCAGCACCTGGCGCAGCCGCGCGGCATCGCCGACCAGCCGCGCCGGCACCGCCTCGGCCACCGCGAAGGCGAGCGTCAGGCCCTTCTCCTCGGCCTGGCGCCGCATCAGCTGCACCGCCGCGCCGAAGGTCTGGCGCGGGTCGAAGGGTGCCTCCTGCAGCGGCAGGTGGCCGCGCTCCAGCCGCGTGACGTCGAGGATGTCGTTGACCAGCGCCAGCAGATGGTCGCCCGCCTCGCGGATCAGCCGCAGGTGCTGCGCCTGCGCCTCCGGCAGTCCCTGGTCCAGCAGCAGGCCCGAGAGGCCGATCACCGCGTTCAGCGGGGTGCGCAGCTCGTGGCTCACCATGGCGAGGAATTCGGTGCGCGCGCGGGCATTCTGCTCGGCCGCCAACCGCGCCGTCTCCTGCGCCTGGGCCGCGGCGCGGCGTTCGGTCACGTCGGTGTAGGTCCGCACCGCCCTGCCATCCGCCAGCACCGTGCTGCGCACCTCGATCACCCGGCCGTTGCGCAGCGCGCGCTCGTAGGTCGGGATCACCGCCGGGCGTTCGGCCAGGGCCATGCGGGTGCCGTCGCCGATATCCGGGACCTGGGCCAGGTCGCCGCGGGCCACCTGGGCGTGGAACAGCGCCCGCACGTCGGTGCCGGGCCGGCCCAGCTCCTCCGGCAGTTCCAGCATCTCCAGCGCCCGGCGGGTCAGCACCACCACGCGGTTGTCGGCATCCACCATCAGCACGCCATGCGGCACGTTCTCGATCGTCGCGGCGAGCGCGGCTTCCGCCGCCACCGCCCGGTCGCGCGCCTCGGCGATGCTCTCGGCCGCCCGGCGCGGCGCGGTCAGGTCGGTATAGGTGCGGACATGGCTGCCATCCGCCAAATGTTCCGTGCGGATCTCCAGCACCGTCCCGTTCGGCCGCACCCGTTCATGGAGGTCGGGCGGCGCGCCGGGCGCGGCCGAAAGGCTGCCGTAGCGGGTCTCGGGCGGCGGCGCGTCGCCGAACTCGCCGGCCGCCGCCTGCCAGGCGATGATGTCGCGCAGCGGCCGCCCCGGCACCGCGAGCCCCGCCGGCAGGCCGAGCAATTCGATCGCCCTGGCATTCACCAGCGCGACGCGGCCGGCGGGGTCGACCATCAGGATGCCCTGGCCGATATGGCCGACCGCCGCCTCCAGCACCGCCCGCGCCTGGCCGGCGGCGCGGCGCTTCTGCGCCAGCATGGCGGAGACGGCGCCGACCAGCAGGCTCAGCGCGCCGCCGAACACCGCCTGGCGCCAGGCGCCGGCCCAGACCGGGGCCAGCACCGCCTCGGCCGGCAGGCCGACCGCGACCAGCATGTCCTGCCCGGCGACCCGGCGCAGCGTGGTGAAGCGGTCGACGCCGTCCACCACGCTCGCCATCCGCTGCGAGAGCTGCGGCGTCCCGGCAAGGATGGAGGCCGCCTGCGGCTGCGGCAATTGCCGGCCGACCACCTCCTCCGGGTTCGGCACCCAGGCGCGGACGATGCCGTCGAAGCCGACCAGCGAGATGACGCCCTGGCCGATGTCGAGGCTGAGGTAGAGCCGCGAGAAGCTCCAGGCATCCACCCCCAGCAGTACCACGCCGACCAGCACGCCGTCGCGCCGCAGCGGGCGGGAGAAGACCAGCAGGCTGCGGTCGACGCTGCGCGCCCGGATCGGCGCGCTGATATGCAGCCGGTCCTCCCCCGGCGCACCCAGGTGCGCCCGCATGTAGTCGCGCCCGGAGCGGTCGATGCCGTCATCCACCGGCCCCTTGGCGCCGATCCGGGCGACGCCGTCGAGGCCGACGACGAAGCCGGCGGGAATGTCGCCGGCGGGGTCGATGCCGCTCCAGGCGCCGAAGCGGAAGCCGTCCGGGTCGCGCTCATGCAGCGCCTGGGCGAAGCGCAGCCGGGCGTCGATCGCCTCGAACCGGCCGGCGATCTGCGCCTCGACGGTGCGGACCATGTTGGCGGTGTCGCGGAAGGCGCCGTCGCTCGCCCGCCGGTACTCGCCGCGGATGGACAGGGCGATCGCCCCCCAGGCCAGCAGCACCACCGCCGCGGCGACGCCGATCGCGCTGGCGGACAGCCCCCGGCGCCCGCCCGGCGCGGCGCTCACCATGCCGGCAGCGGCATGGCCGGGCCACGTCGGCGCGGCGGGCCGGGATGGCTCCGCTGAGCATGGCGGGTCGGCATGGGGCGCAAAAAAGCAAGGCGGGCGGCGGAGCGCAACCTGCAGGTGTGGGACGCCGCGGTCACGCTACCCACACCGGAACGGTCAGGGCCGCAGGGCGGCAAGCAGCGCCATGGCGCCGGCGGCCTCGCAGGGCTCGATCACCGGCAGGCCGGAGGCATCGGCCACCAGCGCGGCATGGCCGGCCAGGCCGGTGCAGCCGAGGATGATCGCCTCCGCTCCCCCGGCGGCGAGGCCGCGGGCGGTGGCGGCGATGCGGTCCCGCGGCGCCTCGGGGTCGCAGAGCACCTCCATTCCCAGGTCGAGCGGGGCCCAGGCCGCCAGCCGGGCCTCCAGCCCCATGGCCTGCAGGGCGCGGCGCTGCCGGGCCTGGCTGGCGGCGACGAAGCCGATGATGCCGAAGCGCTCGGCCCGGGTGACGGCGGCGGCGACGGCGCAGCGGAACATCCCCAGCACCGGACGGGTGGTGACGGCCCGCACCGCCTCGAGCCCCGGATCGGAGACGCAGGCGATGACATAGGCCGCCGCCGGCTCGCGCTCGACCATGCGGCAGAGCGGCTGGGCGACGCCATGCCAGTCCTCCCAGCTGGCGATGGCGGGCGGGCCTTCGGCCAAATGCGTCACCTCCAGCGCCAGGCCGGGCGGCAGGGGCAGCGGTGCCAGCGCCGCGGCGATGCCCCGGGTGCAGGCCAGGGATGCGTTCGGGTTGATGACCAGGATGCGGTTGCCCATGCGGCGAGGCTTGCCTTCCGGCCCAGGGCTGCGCAAGTCCTCGGGCCGATGCCATCTTGCAGGCAAGCCCGGCCAGGGAACGCCAGGCGGCACCACGGCGCTTGAAGCCGGTGGGGTCGCAGGCCGATATTGCGTCGCACCATGCGCCAGCCGGCGAGACGTCATCGTAACGGGGCCGGTGCCTCCGGCCAGGACAGGGCCGCGCCATCGGCCAGGAGAACGACAACCATGCGCTGGACCCCCGAGAGCGCCGCCCCGCCGCCGCCAGCCGGCACCCCCGCCGGGCCGGAGCTGGCCACGCCGCCGCTCTGGGTCGCCGCCCGGCGTGGCCTCGCCAACCGCTGCCCCTTCTGCGGCGAGGGCCGCGTCTTCGCCGGCTTCCTCACCGTGGTGCGGGAATGCAGCCATTGCCACGCGCCGCTCGGCCTGCTGCGGGCGGACGATGCGCCGCCCTACTTCACCATCTTCCTGGCCGGTCACATCCTGGTGCCCATCGTGCTCTGGGTGGAGAAGGCCTACGAGCCGCCGATGTGGCTGCACATGGTGGTCTGGTTGCCGCTGTTCGCGATCATCTGCACACTGCTGCTGCGCCCCATCAAGGGCGCCGTGGTGGGGTGGATGAGCACGCTGGGATTCGTCGCGCAGGAGCAGGAGGCGGAGGCCGAGCGGCAGGCCGCGGCGCGGGTCCCGGCCGTGGCGCGGGCCCCGCATGCCTGACCGGGCGCGGGCGGCCGTGACGGTGCCGGAGGACCCGGCGCTGCGGCGGCTGGAGAACATCGTGCTGCCGGATGCGACCGCACTGCTCTCGGCCTATGCCGAGGCGGACCGCCGCCAGGCGGTGGCCGACCTGCTGGGGGAGAACCGGTTCGACCCGACCGGGGTGCCGGGCGGGCCCTTCGCGCTGCACCTGTGTGTCCGCGACGGCAGGCTGGTCTTCGACATCCGCGACGCGCTGGACAGGCAGGTGCGGGCGGTGGCTCTCGCCCTCGGGCCGTTCCGCCGGCTGATCAAGGACTACCACATGATCGTGGCGAGCCACGAGCAGGTGGTGGCCGAGGGCGGCCACGAGGCGCGGATCCAGGCGATCGACATGGGCCGCCGCGGCCTGCACAACGAGGGGGCGGAGCTGCTGACCGCCCGGCTGGAAGGCCGCATCGGGCTGGACTTCGAGACGGCGCGGCGGCTCTTCACCCTGGTCTGCGCGCTGCACCAGCGGATCTGACGGGATTGCTCGAAACCAAGGCCGGGGCGGACCAGACGAAGCGGACTTAGTCCGGCGTGGTCCCCTGCGCAGCATCAGCATCCATGAGGCGAGGACGCATCTGTCGCGGCTGGTCGAGGAGGCCGCCGGGGGCGAGCCCTTCATCATCGCCTGAAGGTGGTGCCCTGCGACGCCTCCGAAGGCGTCGCCGGCAGGCGCATGGGATTCATGCGCGGCGAGGTCGGGATTCCCGACCGTTTCAACATGATGGGGCAGGACGGGATCGAGCGGATGTTCCACGGCGAGGAGGAGTGAGCTTCCTCCTGCCGGACACACGGTGGCTGATCCGGGCCGCGGCGGGTCCCGAATACGTGCCGGCGGATGCGCGCGCCCTGATCGCCGACCCGACCAACGCCCTGGCTTTCAGTGCCGCCTCGATCTGGGAGGTGGCGATCAGGACGGCACCCGGGAGGCCCGGCTTCCGCACCGATCCACGCCGGCTGCGGAGCGGCCTGCTGCGCGGCGGCTACCGCGAGCTTCCCGTCACCGCCGAGCGCGGCATCGCCGTCGCCCGGCTGCCGCCGGTCCACCGCGACCCCTTCGACCGCAGCCTGGTCGCCCAGGCCGGTGTCGAAGGCGCCATCCTGCTCACCGCCGACCGCACCGTCGCGCGCTGCCCGGGCCCGGTGCGCCTGGTCGCCGCCTGGTGCAGGCTGCGTCCGGCATCGCTCACGCGGCACGCACCAGGTTTCACCTGATCGCGGGATCCAGCGTTTTCGGCGCTTCCGCCTCAGCGCATCCAGCCTAGCGCCCCGCGGCAGCTGCCAACCCGGAAAGCCAGGCGCGGCGGTCCGGGGGAGAACAGCTTCTCCCCCGGCCTTGCTGCCTTACTGGACCGTCGTCACCGCCCGCCGGTTGCGCGCCCAGGCAGATTCAGTCGAGCCCAGCTCCTCCGGCCGTTCCTTGCCGTAGCTGACCGTCCGCAGCCGGGCGCCCGCCACGCCGTTGCCGACCAGCAGGTCGCGCGCCGCGTTCGCCCGGCGCTGGCCGAGCGCCAGGTTGTACTCGCGGGTGCCGCGCTCGTCGGCATGGCCTTCGACCACCGCCTGCACCTGGCGGTACTGCGCCAGCCATTGCGCCTGGCGTTGCAGGATCGGCCGCTGGTCGGCGCCGACGGCGGCGCTGTCGGTGACGAAGTAGACCCGGTCGCCGGCGGTCGCGGCCAGGTCCTCCTGGCTGCCGGGCTGGCCGGCGCCGGTCCGCAGGCCGCCGGCGGTGCCGCCCAGGGCGGAGCCCCCGGCGCCACCCGGATCGGCCGCGGCATTGCCGGTGGTGGCGGCGTCCTTGTCCGAGCAGGCGGCGGCGAGCAGGCCGAGCAGCAGGGCCGCGGCAGGGGCGATCTTCATGGCAATCCCTCGTTTCCGTATGGGTGGACCGCTGCAATCGGGCGCCCCGAATCGGCGGCGCCCAGGACCCATGGCTTGCGCCAGGGCAGCCCCGCGGTGCAAGCCGGAAGCCGGGACAACGGAGGAACGCCATGCTGTGCGTGCACCATCTGGGCAAGTCGCAGTCCGAACGCATCGTCTGGCTCTGCGAGGAGCTCGGGCTCGACTACGCGCTGAAGCATTATGTGCGGGACGCGGTGACCATGCTCTCGCCGCCGGAACTGAAGGCGCTGCACCCGATCGGCGCCGCCCCGGTGCTGACCGAGGACGGCATGGTGCTGGCGGAATCCGCCGCGATCATGGAGTACATCCTGGCAAGGCACGGCCAGGGCCGGCTGGCGCCCGCGCCGCAGGACGCGAATTTCGCCGACTACCTCTACTGGTTCCATTTCACCAACGGGACGCTGCAGCCGGCCTTCGGGCGGATGATGATCCTCAACCGGCTCAAGCCGCCGGCGGAGGATCCGGTGCGGCTGGCGATGCAGGGGCGGCTGGACCGGGCGCTCGGGCTGGTCGAGGCGCGGCTGGCCGCCGTGCCCTGGCTGGCCGGGGCGGAGTTCAGCGCGGCCGACATCATGGCGGTCTTCACCCTGACCACCATGCGCTACTTCCAGCCGGTGGACTACGCCCCCTACCCCGCCATCCGCGCCTATCTGCGGCGGGTCGCGGCGCGGGAAGGCTACCAGCGGGCGATGGCCAAGGGCGATCCGGGGATGAAGCTGCTGCTGGACTGAGCGCCCAGGCGCAGGGAAGGCTGGCACCCGCCGCGCGGCGCGTGCCGGACTCCCGAAGATGGAGGAGGGTCGGACGCGCTGCGTCCGACGGGAGGATACCGCCTCCCCGGCCTTGCCGTGTTGCCTTTCCGCCGCCGCCGTCGCATCTGACCCGGCATGAAGATCGACGGCACCCCGTATCGCAGCGTCTGGGTGGATGCGGATGGCTGGTCCGTCCGCATCCTCGACCAGACGAAGCTGCCCTGGCAGCTCGACATCCTCCGCCTCACCGATGCGGGCCAGGTGGCGCACGCCATCCGCTCGATGCAGGTGCGCGGCGCGCCGCTGATCGGCGCGGTCGCGGCCTATGGCGTGGCGCTGGCCCTGCGGGCCGATGCCTCGACCGCGGCGCTCGACCGCGCGGTGACGATGCTGGGCGAGACCCGGCCGACGGCGATCAACCTGCGCTGGGCGCTCGACCGCATGCGCGCCCGGCTGCACAACCTGCCCGCAGCCGACCGCGTGGCCGCCGCCTATGCCGAGGCGCAGGCCATCGCCGACGACGATGCCGAGACCTGCCGGCGGATCGGCGCGCACGGCCTGCCGCTGCTGCAAGAGATCCACGCCCGCAAGCCGGGCGAGGTGGTGAACGTGCTGACCCACTGCAATGCCGGCTGGCTGGCGACGGTGGATTACGGCACCGCGCTGTCGCCGATCTACCAGGCGCATGACGCCGGCATCCCCGTCCATGTCTGGGTGGACGAGACCCGGCCGCGCAACCAGGGTGCCGCGCTGACCGCCTTCGAGCTGGGCAAGCACGGGGTCCGCCACACCGTCATCGCCGACAATGCCGGCGGCCACCTGATGCAGCATGCCGAGGTGGACATCTGCATCGTCGGCACCGACCGCGTGACGCGGCAGGGCGACGTCGCCAACAAGATCGGCACCTACCTGAAGGCGCTGGCGGCGCGCGACAACGGCATCCCCTTCTGGGTGGCGACGCCGCATTCGACGATCGACTGGCGGGTCGGCGACGGCGTCGCCGAGATCCCGATCGAGGAACGCGCCGGGACGGAGGTCACCGACCTGACCGGCCGCACCGCGGACGGAAGGCTGGAGACGATCCGCGTCGCGGCCGAAGGCAGCCCCGCCGCGAACCCGGCCTTCGACGTGACGCCGGCCAGGCTGGTGACCGGGCTGATCACCGAGCGGGGGCGCTGCGAGGCCTCCGCCGCCGGGCTGCGCGGGCTGTACCCGGAAGCCGGCTGAGCCCCGGGCGACGGCGGCCGGCGCGGGCCAGTGGCGCCGCGCCGGCCGCCCGGATCAAGCGAAGAGGAAGTCGCCCGCGCCGAGCGCCGTATCGCCGAGCACGGACAGGGTATTCCCGGCCGGCGCCGCGCTGCCGAAGACGACGACGCTGCCGGCCTCGGTCACCTGGATCAGCGGCGCCAGGTCCGCGAAGCCGTGGATGCCGGCCGCGGCATAGGCCCGCAGGTCGATCAGGTCCTTGCCCGGCTCGAAGTCGTGGATGGTATTGGCCAGGCTGTCGGGCCGGATGACGAAGGTGTCGGCGCCGGTGGTGACGGCAGGGCCCTTGATCACCGCGGCATCGCCCCAGAAGTCGTTGATCGCGTTGCGGCCGCCGAGCAGCAGGTCGTCGCCCCCCGCCGCATGGCCCGACAGCGAATGGCCGTCGCCGTAGAGCCGGTTGACGGTACCCGGGAAGGCGCCGCCGCCGGCGACCCGGTCGTCGCCGCCCCGGGCATGGCCCGAGAGGTCGTAGGCATCGCCGAACAGGTCGTTCGCCGCCCCTATGCGGCTGCCCAGGCCGTTGCTGCCGAGGATGTCGTCGTCGCCGCCGCGGCTGGCGCCGGTCATCGACCCGGCATCGCCGAAGACGAAATTGAAGTTGCCGCCGGCGCGGAGGATGTCGTCGCCGCCCCGCGACCCGCCCTGCATCAGCCGGGCGTCGCCGAACAGCAGGGTGGTGCCGCCGTTGCCGCCGATCAGGTCGTCGCCGCCGGCCGCCCGGCCCTGCAGCACGTCGGCATCGCCGAAGACGCGCAGATGGACCGAGGCCGGACCGGTCTGGTTCTGCTGCAGGAAGTCGCCGAAGCCGACCGGCAGGGTCTGGCCGGCCGCCACCGTCCGGCCGCCGAGGGCGCCGTCCGTGTCGCCGTACTCGGTGTAGGAAAGCTGGCCGGGCGAGGGTTCGGGCCAAGGCAAGAGGGTCGCTGAAATCGATGTTCGCATGTCTGGTGTCGTCCTTTCCCGCCGTGCCGGGCCTCCGGCATCCAGGGCCGGAAGTCCCGACGGGCGGCGGCATCCTGCCGCCGGTGCCGGACAGGCCGGCGACACGGACGCGGGAGGTGACGCGCGAAGTGTGCGGTCGAGCACACAAGACATTCGACCTCCGGCGGTCCGGCCCCGCAAGGTCACGGAAACGACCGGATGGGCGGCGGGTCACGGCAACCGGGAGCGGGCAGACAGGCTTCTCAGCAGACCTGCGGAGAAGAAACCGATGGCCGTTACCACGCCTCCCGCCGACGCCAGGCTCGCGGCCGGCACGATAGGGCTGGGGCTCCTGCTCGCCCTCGGCGCCTCCCCGGCCCGGGCGCAGGACGCCGCCCGGATGGAGGCGATCGAGCGGCAGATCCGCTCGCTGCAGGGCGAGCTGGGCAAGATGCGCCGCGAGATGCAGGCGCGGGAGGCCGAAACCCGCGCGGCGAAGCAGGAGGCCACCCAGGCGCGCGCCGAGGCCCAGGCGGCCCAGCAATCGACCCAGCGCCGGCTCGACACCGCGCCGCCGCCGGCCCGGCTGACCGCGGCCGCCCCGGCCGACCAGGTGCGGATCGCCTTCGTCAATGCCCGGCCGACCATCACCTCCGGCGACGGCCGCTTCCAGGCCGCGCTCGGCGCCCAGGTGCAGTGGGATGTCGGCGGCGCGCTGCAGGGCGGCAACCGGCCGGCGGGGTCGGCGACGCTCGACAGCTTCGGCCAGAACCTGCGCCGCGGCCGGCTGTTCTTCAGCATGAAGTACGACGACTTCCAGCTGAACCTGACGCCGGATTTCGGCGGCTCCCCGGACGGCACGGCCTCGCTGTACGAGGCGAATTTCAACTGGAGCCCGGTCAAGCCGCTGACGCTCACGCTCGGCTACTTCAAGCCCTATTACGGGCTCGGCGATTCGATGAGCTCGAACGACTTCCTGTTCCTCGAGCGGCCCAGCATCGTCGAGGTGGCCCGCAACATCGCCGGCGGCGACGGCCGCGCCTCGGCCGGCGGCCGCTGGGCGGCCGAGCGCTGGTTCGCCGCCGGCTACCTGACCGGCGACAGCTACGGCACCAACAGCGGCACGCAGTCGACCACCGGGCAGACCGGCGGCGTGCTGCGGGTCGCCGGGCGGCCCTATGCGGACCCGGACACCGATGTGCATCTGGGCTTCACCGGCTCCGCCGCCTTCGACCTGCGGCGGAATGCCAGCGGCCAGACCCTGCAGCTGCGCGACCGGCCGGAATGGCGCATCGACCAGACCCGGCTGATCGACACCGGCGCCCTGCCGGCCGACAGCGCCCATAGCTGGGGGCCGGAGTTCGGCCTGCGCTGGCGGAATTTCATGCTGCAGGGCGAGTACACCCGGATCGGCGTGAGCCAGGCGCAGGCCGGCGCGGCGCCGCGGCCGGACCTGGAATTCGAGGGCGGCTACGTCGAGGGCAGCTGGGTCATCACCGGGGAGCCGCGGCGCTACAGCACCTCCTCGGCCGCCTTCGGCCGGCCCAGCCCGGCCAATCCCTTCACCCTGTCGGGCGGCGGCTGGGGCGCCTGGGAGGCGATGGCCCGCTACAGCGTCATCGACCTGAACGACAAGGTGACGCGCGGCCGGGCGCAGTCGGCCACGGGCGGCACCTATGGCGGCCGGCAGGAGGTGGTGGGGATGGGCCTGTCCTGGTACCCGAACACCCTGCTGCGCTTCATGCTGAACTGGGACATCGTCAACGTCGACCGGCTGAATGCCGCCGGCACCCAGCAGATCGGCCAGCGCTTCCACACCCTCGCGCTGCGCAGCCAGATGGCGTTCTGAGGGAAGGCCGCGGCGGGATGGGCATTCCCGTCCCGCCCCTGCCTGCCTCAGCCCGGCAGCGAAGCATGTGTCCGGGCGGCGGGCCCGCCCCGCTCCAGCAGCATCAGCCCGCCCACCAGCAGCACGCCGGCGCTGCAGGCGCCCCAGAAGGCCAGCATCGGCGGCACCCGGCCCGGCGCCAGCGCGTCGCTCAGCAGCAGCGCGACGAGCGCGGTGATCAGTATCATGGCGCTCCCGATCAGCGCGCAGGCAAGGCGTTGCATGGCGGGTATCCTCTGGCAGCCCGGGCGAAGCGTCCGGCCCACCCCTTGAACACCGGCGGCTTGGCGCGAAGGGGCCGGCGGTGGGGCGATTCTGTGGCACGTGCAGCCGTGCCGGGTTGCGCAACCCTTGGGCATCAGCCGCCGCCGCCGCCCAACCCGCAGCCAATCCGTGGGACAGGACGCCGGAAGCCGCCCCCCGGCCCGATTGCGCCCGTGCATCGGATGCGGGAGGCTGCCGCCGCCAATCGCCACCGCCGGAGCCTTGACCCCATGCGCCTGCTGCTCGCCGCCCTCACGCTGTCCGCCGGCCTCGCCGCCTCGGCCGGGGCGCAGACCGTCACCGTGGGGGCCGCCGGGTCCGGCCAGCCGCCGCTGCGCTGCGGCGTCGACGGCACCTTCGCGCCGCACGCCTTCCCCACCATGGGCGGCGGCGTGCAGGGCTTCCAGATCGACCTGTTCGACGCGATCGGCAAGAAGATGGGCCGCCCGGTCGAGATCACCTCGGCCAGCTTCTCCGGCCTGATCCCGGCGCTGAATGCCGGGCGCTACGACTTCCTCTGCGCGCCGACCACGGTGACGCCGGAGCGCGCCGCGAACCTGCTGTTCACCGAAGGCTATCTCTGGACCGAGCTGCAATTCGGCATCAAGCGCGGCACCCCGCCGATCAAGTCGGAGGAGGACCTGCGCGGCAAGGCGATCAGCGTGAACAAGGGCACGCCCTACGAGCAATGGGTGACCCGCAATGCCGAACGGCTGAACCTGACGCTGCTCGCCTTCGACAGCCAGGCGGATGCGGCGCAGGCGGTCATCCAGGGCCGCGCCTTCGCCAACCTGTCGGGCAACACGGTCATCAAGTATTCGGCGACCCGCACGCCGCAATACGTCGCCGACTTCGCGCTGCCCGGTACCCGCTTCCATTGGGCGACGCCCTTCCGGCAGGACAGCGCCGCGGCGCGCAACGCGCTGGAGCAGGTGATCGAGTGCCTGAAGAAGGACGGCACCATCGCCGGCCTGTCGAAGAAGTGGTTCGGCGCCGAGCCCAAGCCGGACGATGCCGAGCGGGTGGTGTTCCCCGGTTTCGGCCCGCCCGGCCTGCCCGGCTACGACGAGACGCCGAACACCGCCGCCTGCTCGTGACGGCATCCGATGAGCGGAGCGTCGCAGGACGCGAAGGCCTGAACCGGCCGCCGCTCCGCCCGATCGTCGAGGCGCGCGGCATCCACAAGCATTTCGGCAAGCTCCACGTGCTGCGCGGGGTGGACCTGGTTGTGGCCGAACGGGAGCTGGTCTTCGTCATCGGCCCGTCCGGGTCGGGCAAGTCCACCCTGCTGCGCTGCCTGAACCGGCTGGAGGAACCCACCTCCGGCATCATCACGGTGGACGGCATCGACATGCTGGACCGCCGGACCGACATCAACGCCGCGCGGCAGCGGATCGGGATGGTCTTCCAGTCCTTCAACCTCTACCCGCACATGACGGCGCTGGGGAACGTGGCGCTCGCCTTGCGCAAGGTGCAGGGCAAGTCGAAGGCGGAAGCCGCCGAGCGGGCCCAGGCCGCCCTGGCGCGGGTCGACCTCGCCGACCGGGCCGACCACTACCCCGGCCAGCTATCGGGCGGCCAGCAGCAGCGCGTCGCCATCGCCCGGGCCATCGCGCTCGAGCCCCGCGTCATGCTGTTCGACGAGCCGACCAGCGCGCTCGACCCCGAACTGGTCGGCGGCGTGCTGCAGGCGATGCGGGAGCTGCGCAAGGAAGGCATGACCATGGTGGTGGTCAGCCACGAGATGACCTTCGCCAGGGCGGCCGCCGACCGGGTGGTGTTCATGGCCGACGGGCTGATCGTGGAACAGGGCAGGCCGGCCGAGATCTTCGGCAACCCGCAGCACGAACGGACGCGGGCCTTCATCGGCCAGATCGAGCGGCACTGATGCGGGCGTTAGGTCGCCGGGCTGTCGCAGCTTTGCGGCGCCCGGGTGAAGGCGATCCAGGTATTGCCGGCGCGCAGGCACCCCAGCTCCCACTTCCCCTCGAAGACCTTGCCGTCGATGCGGAGCCGCCCCTGGCCATGCGGGCCGCTGAGGAACCAGCCGCCCTCATAGACCAGGTCGGCGGCGGGGACCGAGAAGCGGCCGCCGACGAAGCGGTCGTCCCGGTACTCGCCCTCCTCCTGCACCCGCAGCTCGCCGCCGTCGTAGTGCGACAGGCGGCCGACGCCCTCGGCCTTGCCGCGGCGGAGCGGGCCCTCGTAGATCATCTGCTTCTCCCGCCCCGCCTCGCGCCAGGTGGTGACGGCGCGGCCCTCGCCTTCCGCCGGGCCGTTCGGGCAGGGGCCGGTCCAGGTGCCGGTCAGGGCCTCCGTGTTCGCGCCCAGGCCGCCGACCCAGAGCCAGCAGCCGCCGGCGCCATCGGCGACGTAGCCGTCGCGGCCGCCGGGGACGGCGCGCTCGGCCTCGGGCGGCGGCGGCGCGGCGGCGCCCAGCAGCACGGTGAGCAGGGCGAGGACGGGACGGGAGGCTGGCGGCATAGGGCGACGATCCTTCGGCGGTCGGTCCCGATCTGCACCCGGCGGCCACCCGCCCGCAAGCACGGCGTAACGAGCCAAGGGGGGGCGAAGGCGGCATGAGCAACTGGGACCGCTTCCTCAACTCCTTCTTCAACGCCCGGGTTGCCTGGGACTACCTGCCGAAGATCGCCGACGGCTTCGTGCTGACGGTGGTGCTGGCGCTCTGCGTCATCGCCACCGGCCTGGCCTCGGGGCTGGTGCTGGCGGTGATCCGCGCCCTCGGCATCCGGCCGCTGAACTGGCTGATCATCTTCGTGGTCGACCTGTTTCGGGCGCTGCCGCCGCTGGTGATCATCGCGCTGCTGTATTTCGGCCTGCCGGCGGCGGGGCTGTCGCTGTCCGGCTTCGCCGCCACCTGGCTGTCGCTGTCCTGGGTGCTGATGGCGTTCTCGGAGGAGATCTTCTGGGCCGGCATCACCGCCACGCCCAAGGGGCAGTGGGAGGCGGCGCGCTCCACCGGGCTGTCGTTCCTCCGGACCCTCGGCTGGGTGGTGCTGCCGCAGGCGGTGCGGATGGTGATCCCGCCGCTGACCAACCGCACCATCGCCATCACCAAGGGGACGGCGCTGGGCTCGGTGGTAGCGGTGTCCGAGATCCTCGGCGCGGCGCAGGCCGGGGTGTCCTTCTCCTTCAACCCGACGCCGCTGACCCTGGGTGCGGCGGCCTACGTCGTGCTGTTCGTCCCGGTGGTCATCCTCGGCCGCTGGATCGAGACGCGCTTCGCGTGGAAGAGGTGACGCGGGCATGACTTTCGACGACTTCCTGCTCGCCTTCTTCTCGCTCGAGATCCTCGAGCAGGCCTGGCCGATCCTCTGGCAGGGCTTCCGGATGACGCTGCTGCTCTCGGCCATCGTCATCCCGCTCGGCCTCGGCGGCGGCATCGTCCTGGCGCTGCTGTCGACCGTTCGCCACCCGCTGGTGCGCTGGCCGCTGATGGCCTGGGTCGACCTGTTCCGCGCCCTGCCGCCCCTGGTGCTGCTGATCTTCATCTATGCCGGCCTGCCCTTCGCCGGCTTCGAGGTCTCGGCCATCGGCGCGGTCGCCATCGGCTTCTTCCTCAACACCGGCGCCTACTACGGGGAGATCCTGCGGGCCGGGATCGAGAGCGTGCCGCGCGGCCAGCAGGAGGCCGCGCGCTCCACCGGCCTGACCCGCTGGCAGACCATGGCCTATGTCGTGCTGCCGCAGGCGGTGAGGAACGTGCTGCCGGACCTGATCAGCAACACGCTGGAAGTGGTGAAGCTGACCTCCATCGCCAGCGTCGTCGCCCTGCCGGAACTGCTGTTCCAGGCCCGCCAGGCGCAGAGCGTGACCTACAACGCGACGCCGATCATGGCCGCCGCGGTGATCTACTTCGTGCTGCTCTGGCCGGTGGTGCGGCTGTTGAGCCGGCTGGAGAACCGCCAGCTCGCCGGCGGGCGGTAAGGCAGGCCCGGGGAGGGAAAGCTGTTCCCTCCCCGGACCCCACCCTTCCTTTCGGTGGGCCTGGCATCGGCCGCGCGGCGGTTGCGGGGCTTGGGCGCCTCCACCCCGCGCGCGGCCAGCAGGGCGCGGCCCTCGGCCGAGACCAGCCAGCGGATGGCGCGCGCCGCAGCATCCGGCGGCGCGGCGCCCGCCATCGGCACCGCCGTATGGACCAGCGGGCGCTGCGGCGCGCCGGGCATGCGGATACCGGGCGCCGTCGCCAGCAGCGTCATGGTCCCCGCGGCCCGCCAGCACCGGGGCGAGGATCGCCATCGGCGCGGCGCGGGCGAGGCGCGGCCGCACCGTCCCGGCGATGCCCAGGCGTTCCGGCGCCGCGCCGAAGACCTGGCCGGAGGCGGCGCCGTCGCACACCAGGCTGCCGGCGCCGAGCCGCACGGCCCGGAGCGCCGCGGGCGTCGAGACATCGCGCGCCGGCCCGTCCGGCCGGTTGCCGAGCCCCACCCCGACCCGGCCCACCAGCGGCCCCTCGGCCGCCGCGACCCTGCCCAGCCGCGCCAGCACCGCCATGAGATCCGGCTGGACGATCACCGGGTCGGCCGCCTCCCCGGCCTCGCTCCGCGCCTGCACCACGGGCGAGGGATCGCAGGAAAGCTCCAGCGCCAGCCCGGTCGCCGCCCGCAGCGGCGCCGCCAGCGCGGCCAGCGCCGGCTGCGGCGGGATGGCGGCCAGCACCCGCAGCGTCACGCGCGGTATTCGGCCGGGATGGGCAGGTTGTTGGCCGGGTTGGTGTCGTGCCGCGACAGCCGCGCGATGACGCCGCCGACCAGCGGCCGCAGGGCGGCTTCCAGGGCATCCGCCACCGGCCCGGCATAGACCTCCTGCCCGCCGATGCGCAGCGCGAAGGCCTGGGCGTGCTTGCGGCGCCTGGCGGGGTCGGCCAGCGTGGCCGCGGTCCAGCGATAGAGCGGGTCGTCCGGCGCGGCCGTGGCCAGATAGGCCTCGAAGGCGGCGAGCTGGCTGACCATGGTGGCGTCATGCGCCGCCAGGATGGCGGCGAGGGCCGGCGGCACCGGCGCCTCGGCAAGCGCCTCGGGCAGATAGAGCCGGAGCTGGTGGTGCCAATCCTCGGGCATGGCAGGGGGTCCTTTGCGCTGGGCCCAAGCCTGGAGGCCGCGCGGCGGCGGCGCAACCGGGGATCGGCGGGACCGGACGGAGCGGGCGCGGCACGGTGCGCTGCGGCTTCGCCGGGGCCTGCGCGCCGACCGGCGGCGCCCGGCCTGGCCGCGGATGCGTCACATTTCCTAGATAAGTCGCCACCGATGGGTTGAATGATACTCATAGTATTGCGCTCCCAAAGCAAAGGATGCACATTTCCTTAACATATCCACGGATTGACACGCATGCTCGGCTCCGGCGAGCTCCTGTACATCGCGATGCGGGTGGTGCTGGTCGGGCTCTGGCTCATGGCCGCGCTGGCCACCGCGCGCTTCTCCCGCCGGCTCGAGGCCCGGCCGCGGCGGCTTGCGCTCTGCGGTACCGTGCTGCTGGCGCTGCCGGCGGCGATGTCGGGCTACGACATCTGGGACAATGCCATCGCCCGGCCGCAGGACGCGGTGGGCCCCGGCAGCTGGATCTGGCTGATCTTCGACGGCCTGGCGCCGATCTTCTGCCTGCTGCTGCTGCGCACGCTGGATGAGCGCAACGCGGCGCAGGAGGCGCTGCGGACCCTGGCCTCCACCGACCCGCTGACCGGGCTGGCCAACCGCCGCGGCTTCTTCGCCCAGGTCATCGGCCCGCTGGCCGCGGCGCGGCGGCAGGGCCAGGCGGTGTCGCTGCTGCTGCTCGACCTCGACCGCTTCAAGGCGATCAACGACGCCTGCGGCCACCCGGCGGGGGACGAGGTGCTGCGCCATGCCGCCGCGGTGCTGCGCGGGGTGCTGCGCGCCAGCGACCTGCCGGTGCGCTGGGGCGGCGAGGAATTCGCCGTCCTCCTGCCCTTCACCACCCCGGCCGAGGCCGCCAGCCTGGCCGAGCGGCTGCGCGCCGCGCTGCGCGCCAAGGTGCCGCACCCGGCCGGCGGCGATGCCGTGGTCACCGCCAGCTTCGGCGTGGCCCCGATCGGCGGCGACGGGGCGGAGGCCGCGCTGGCCCAGGCGATCCGCGATGCCGACCGGGCGTTGTACCGCGCCAAGGCCGGCGGCCGCGACCGGGTGGTGGTCGACCTGGGCGAGCCGGACCCGCTGATCGTGCCGGGCCTCGCCTGGGTCGACCCCAACTGGCGGGCGCCGGCCTACCGCACGACGTAGACGTCGTAGGTCGGGCCGGCCGGCGGGCGCTGGCCGACGCCGACCGCCAGCACCCGGTTCAGCCAGGCCAGCTCGGGGTCGGAGGTCTCGAAGCGGATGGCGATGCGGAAGTAGTAGTCGGCCGGGTCCGCCGCCTCGCCGCGGCCGAGCCGGGCCAGCACCTCGGGCGGGCCGTGCCGCACGCCGCTGTACTGCATGAAGACGTGCTGGCCGCGGTCGGTCCGCAGCACCAGGCGGACATCCATGTGCGCGGTCCCGTCCGCCTCCAGCCTTAGCCAGTCGGCGGTGGTGCCGGGGACCAGCTCGCCGCGCAGGACGGGGCCCTCGAAGCTGCCGCCGGTGACCGGGATGACCCGCAGCTCCTGGCCGCCGGAGCTCGCCGACATCTGCGGCGTGCCGGCGTGCAGGACCATGCGGAACAGGAATTCGGTGTTCAGCGGCAGCGGGGTGGTGGCCATGTCTCTCTCCCTTCGATGGTTCAGCGTTGCCGCCAGGGCAGACCATCGGCCTTCCAGCCGGCGACCTTGCCGCGATGCCCCTCGGCATCCACCGGTCCCTCGAAGCCGTCGGCGACGTTGAAGGCCTGGCCGAAGCCCTCCGCCTGCGCCGCCATCCCGGCCGATAGGCTGCGGGCGCCGGACCGGCAGATGAAGAACAAACGGTTCCGCGGCGTCAGCCCGGCGCGGCGCAGGTGGTCGCCGAAGGCGGCGTTGACCTGCATCGAGGGGTAGACCTGCCAGGGGATCAGCACCGGCTGCTTCCCGACCTCCGCCAGGTCGGGCAGGCCGACGAAATTCCACTCGGCATCGGTGCGGACGTCGATCAGCACGGCATCCGGGTCGGCGCGCAGCGCCTCCCAGGTCTCGGCGGGGGTGATGTCGGGCACGGACGGCATGGCGGGGCGGGCTCCTGCGCGGGGGCGGGAGCATGGAACGACCGGCGCGGGGCGTCCATCCGGGCGGGTTTTACGTTTCTTGAAGCCGCGGACATGCGGCTTTCGGACAAAGGGGGATCCCCATGCGGCAAGACCCGGGAAGGGCGCCGGTCGCGGCAGTGCCGCGCCCCCTGGACCCGCCCGCCAAAGGCCGAAAGGCGCTTGGGACTCCATGGTCACGGGGGAGCCCAGCGGCGGTGCCAGGGCTTGCCGGCGAAGTGGCGGTGCAGGCGGAGCCAGCCGCGCAGCTCGGCGACCGGCAGCTTCAGGGGGCAGGCGCGGTGGGCCAGCATCACCCCGAGCATCGAGCGGCGCACCTGCTCGCAGAAATGCGGCCGGGTGAGGTAGACCGGCAGCACCGGCATCGCGGTCAGCAACCCGACCTTCTCCGCCATGACAGCGGCATCCATGCCGAGGATGCGCATCGCCCGGCGCGCGGCGCGGCAGATGAAGTACTCGACCCCGCGCAGCGCCGGCGAGGCCTCGCGGTCGGAACAGGCGCCGACCAGGCGCATCCAGAGCCCCATATGCGCCAGGCGGCGGAAATGCCGGCTGACGGTGTCGGGCTTGCCATACTCCGCCGGCAGGGAGCGCCAGGGCAGGCCGGAGACGGCGACGCGGAACATGCCGTCGATCCGCTGCCTGGCATCCCGCAGCGGCCGCCCCTCCGCCATCACGACCACCTTGAGATGCGGCAGGATCTCGGCCCATTCGGCATCCGTCAGCGGTGCCCAGACGCGCTTCGGGGTATAGCGGCGGTGGGAGGGGAACTGCGCCCGGAGGTGGGCGCGGGCTGCGTCGGGGGACATCGGCGGGACTCCGTTGCCAGCAGAACGACAGAGCAAGATAGAGGATTATTTTCCTTTTCGCAAGCCGGATCGTTGTCCTGCCGGGGGCCGCGCTTCCCGCGGCGGCTGCCGCAACCGGTCGAGCGATCCCGGGATGGCCTCGCGGCTTGGGGAGCCTCCGAGGGTCGCCGGTGGCCAGCAGGCCTCGTCCCGGTGGCGGCGCCTCGGCGGTCCGGCCGACCGGTGCCCAGGGCGCCACCACGGGCAGGCCATGCGCCGCCCCCTTGCAACGCGGGCCGCCAGCGGGCCGTGGCGGATCGCGGCCAGGCCGGGCGCGCGGCCCGCGCCGGTGGTCAGCGCGGCGCCCCGGCGCCTCGCCCGCCGGCCTTCGCCTGCCGCAGGTGCCGGCGCCAGCCCTTCGATTTCCGCGGCGCGGGCTTCGGCGCCGCGGCTTCCGCTTCGGGCGACAGGCGTTCCAGCGCCTTGCGGGTGGCACGGGCCACCCGGGCGACGGATTTACCGAGGGCGGCATTCACGAGTTCGGAGAGAGCCACGGTGTCAAGAATCCTTGCCTGGCCGAGGGGCGCCTGCCACCCGGCCGGCCGACAACGCGGCACCGCCGCGGGCGGTGGCAGCGGCGGTGCCGCCCGTTCCGCCGGCGCCCCCTTGCCGCCCCCCGCACCAGGCGTCCGGTGGCCCTTCGGCCCTTGCCGGGTTGAGCTGCAACGGCGACCAGGCGGGCGGCGCGGCTCCGGGCCGGGGGTGCCGGGGCGCCGCCGACCAACCACGCCGCCCGTTGCCGCACGCCCCCTCGCGGCCCCATATGCACGCCCCCGCTGCCAGGACATCCCGCCATGCCGCAATCCGACAACGAGGCCGGCGCCATCGCCGCCCAGGCCGCGGCGCTGGCCGAGGAGCTGGCGCCCGAGCTCGATGCCGTGCTGCTGACCCATTTCCCCGATGCCGACACGCTCGACACGCTGCGCCCCGGCGGGCCGGACCTGGCCACCACCCGCGCGGTGAACCGCGCGGTGGCCGAGGCGCTGGCCGCCCAGGGGGTGGAGATCTTCGCCCAGGCCGCCGATCGCGGCGCCTTCCGCCGCTGGCTGGCCGACCGCCGCGACACGCCGGAGGTCCGCCGCGCCTGGGTGGACCGCGGCCGCGTCCTCAGCGGCGCGGCGGCGCACACGCTGCTCGGCATCGCCCCGCCGGCGCCACCGCCCGCGCCGGCGAAATTCCCCCAGGCGCCGGGGCCGGTGGCCGACCGGCTGCTGGCCCTGCTGGATGCCGACGACGGCGCCGCGGTGGACGAGCTGACCCAGGCGCTGCTGACCGCCGGGCGCGGCGACATCCTCGACCTGGCGATCCGCAAGATCGGTCAGCGCTACGGCGAGGATGCGTCCGAGGAACTGGAGGCCGACCTGCTGGCGGCCGCCGAGGGCGCCCGGATGGGTCCCTCCGGCTGGGCCGAGCTGGTGGCGCTGCCGGTGGCGCTGCCGCCCGATTCGATGCCCGACGCCGCGGCGATGGGCGAGAGCCTGGTCCAGGCCGGCCTGCTGGCGGAGACGCTGGAGGTCCGCTTCCTGCCCGGCTGGCGGTCACCGGAGGCGCTGGAAGCGCTCTCCCCCGTCGCGCTGCGCCGGGTGCTGCTGGACCTGCTGGCGGGGCAGGAGCCGCGCGACCTGCCGCCGGGCGACACCGACGACCTCCGCCGGCGCGGCTTCGGCCTGCTGCTCGGCCTGCAGATCGACTGGGCGATCCCAAGCTGGGAGACCATCACCGCCGACGGCCCGCCGGAGCAGCCGGAGGAGGACGAGGAGGGCACGCCGACGCCCGAGCAGGCGCGCCGGGCGGCGCTGTTCGACGGCTGGCGCGGCGCGGTCTTCGAGGCGAGCGGCGGCGGCGTCCCGCTGGCGCTGGTCCCGGCCTCCGAGGTCGGGGCCGAGATCGCCGAGTTTCTCGAGGAGGCCGGCGGGCATGTCGGCGGGCTGGAGGAAATCCGCGAATTCGTCGCCATGGCGCGGAACGAGGCCGGCGGCGAGGACGTGGTCTGCCGGCCGGAGGTGATCGGCGACTCGCTGGAATTGGCGCTCTATGCCGAGAGCGGCCGCTTCCTCGACAGCCTGACCCTGCCCGCCAAGCGCCTGCCCGCCCGGGCCGAGGAGATGCCGCGGCTGATCGAGGGGTTCGTGCGGGTGGTGCGGGACGCGCCCGGACGCTGATCGCGGGACGCGCCCGGACGCTGATCGCGGGATGCGCCCGGACGTTGATCGCGGGACGCGCCCGGACGTTGATCGCGGGACGCGCCGGGCCGGCGGTCAGCGGCGGAGGGCGGCCAGCACGAAGCCCACCACCCGGTCGGCGGCCACCAGGGTGGTGGTCACGTCCGGCCGCGACCAGGCGCGGCGGCCGCTGCCGGCGGGGTCCGCCAGCCGAGTGATCCCGCCCGGCAGCACCAGGTTGTAGGCATCCCAGCCATAGCTCGCCCCGGCGAGGACGCTGTGGCGGACCGCCGCCGGCACCGGGAAGGCGGCGGCCAGGCGACCGCAGGCGGCCGGGTCGTTGGCCGGGTCCGCATCGCCATGCAGCAGCAGCACCGGTCCCGTGGCCTGCGCGGCGGCGGCGGCCAGGGTGGCGTCGCAGCCGGGATAGAGCAGCGCCAGCGGCGCCTGGCCCGCCGCCTCCCGGCCGAGCAGGGCGGCGCGTGCCCCCTCCCCCAGCCCGAGCAGCGCGACCCGGCCGGGGTCGATCCGCGGATCGGCGGCGAGCGCGGCCAGCGCCAGGCGCAGCCGGACGGCGGCCGGCGGCAGCGGGGTGTCCTCGCCCAGGCCGCCGGCGAAGTCGGGTTCCAGCAGGGCCAGGCCGTTCTCCAGCAGGCGCTGGCCATAGACCGCGCCGCGTGGCCCCATCCCGTCCGCATCCGGCAGCAGCACCACCGCCCCGAGCGGCCGGCCGGCGGCGCCGGGCGGCAGGGTCAGGGTGGCGGCGGCGCCGGTCCCGAGCCGGACCAGCTCGGTCCGGGTGTCGAGGCCGGGCATGCGTTCCTGTGCCGGGACCGCCGCGGCGGATACCAGCACGGCGAGGCAGGCGAGGGTCAGGCGGCTGGCGATCGTTTGCGGCATCGGTCCGGCTCCGGATCGCTTGATCCTGCGATGCAGCCTGTCGTAACCAAAGCTGGATTGACTGTGCCGCGCCGCACAATGCCGTGCGGACCGGCGTCGCGCACGCGGCCGTCCGCGGGACGGCTCGCCGGCCCCCCCGCCGCGACCTGGCCCACCTGCCGCGCCGGTTGACGGCCGGGCCGCCGGCGCGGAACAACCGCGCATGACCGCTCCCCTCCGCCTCGGCATGCTCACCCCTTCCTCCAACACGGTGCTGGAGCCGCTGACCGCGGCCATGCTCGGCGCCCTGCCCGGCGCCTCGGCGCATTTCGCCCGCTTCCGGGTGGTGGCGATCGACCTCGGCGCGGGCTCGCGGGCGCAGTTCGACCTGTCCCCGGTGCTGGCGGCGGCCGACCTGCTGGCGGATGCCAAGGTCCATGCGATCTGCTGGAACGGCACCAGCGGGTCCTGGCTGGGGCTGGAGCAGGACCGCGCGCTCTGCGCCGAGATCACCCGCCGCACCGGCATCCCGGCGACCACCGCGACGCTCGCCCTGATGCGTGCCTTCGCCGCGCTCGGCGCGACGCGGATCGGCCTGGTGACGCCCTACCTGGCCGAGGTGCAGGCGGCGATCGCCGCCCGCTGGGCCGAGGCCGGGCTCGACTGCGTCGCCGAGCGGCACCTGGAGGATCCCGGCAACTACAGCTTCGCCGACCATCCGGAGGCGACCGTCGCCCGGCTGGTGCGGGAGGTCGCGGCGGCGCGGCCGCAGGCGATCGCCATCCACTGCACCAATTTCCGCGGCGGCGGGATCGCGCCAGCGCTGGAGGCCGAGTTGGGCATCCCGGTGCTGGACAGCGTCGCCATCTCGCTCTGGGGGGCGATCGGCGCGGCGGGGGCCTCGGCGGCACCGCTGGCGGCGCAGGGCCGGGTCTTCGCCCTGCCCTGGTGAACGCCGCCGGCAGCGGCTTGCCAGGACCGAATGTTATATTATAACATTCGGCCATGACCCGACGCCTGCTGCCGCTCCTGCTGCTCACCCCCCTCGCCACGCCGGCCGCCGCCCAGCCGGCGGAGCCCGAGGCCAGCCTGCCCGACCTCGTGGTCCAGGGGCAGCGCGCCGCCGCGGCGCGGCAGGACATCCTCGCCCGCTTCGGCAGCCGGGAGACGGTGGTGGACCGCGCGACGATCGAGGCGCTGCCCGGCGGCGCCGCCCAGCCGCTCAACCAGGTGCTGCTGCAGACGCCGGGCGTGGTGCAGGACAGCTTCGGCGACATCCATGTCCGCGGCGAGCACCGCAACCTGCAGTACCGGCTCAACGGCGTGGCGCTGCCGGAAGGCCTTTCCGGCTTCGGCCAGGTCTTCGACGCAAGGTCGCTGCGCAGCGTGTCCGTCCTGACCGGGGCGCTGCCGGCGCAATTCGGCTTCCGCACCAATGCGGTGATCGACCTCGAGACGCGCAGCGCCGCGCTCGACCCGGGTGGTTCCATCGGCGTGCAGGGCGGCTCGCGCGGCACGCTCCAGCCCTATGCGAACTGGGCCGGCTTCCTCGGCGGCTGGGACGTCTTCGCCACCGGCAGCTTCCTGCGCAGCGACCAGGGGATCGAGAACCCGACCAGCTCCTGGGCGGCGATCAACGGCCAGACCGAGCAGACCCGGGGCCTGGCCTATGCGGCGCGGCAGCTGGACGACACCACGCGGCTGTCGCTCATCGCCGGCACCTCGCTGAACCGCTTCCGCCTGCCCGTGACCCGCGGGGTGGAGTCGGAGTTCACCGCCTTCGGCCTGTCCGAATTCGACAGCGCCGCGCTGCGCGCCCGGCAGTGGGAGCGGTCCTGGTACGGCACCGCGGCCCTGCAGAAATCCTGGGGCGACGTGGACCTGCAGGTGGCGCCCTTCATCCGGTCGTCGTCGATCCACTATGTCCCCAGCGTGGTGGGGGAGACGGTGATCAACGGCCTCGCCTCCGACGTCTATCGCGGCAGCCTGGCCATGGGCACCCAGGCCGACGTCGCCTGGCGGGTCGCCGCCGACCACACGCTGCGCGCCGGCTTCCAGGTCACCGGCCAGCGCGCCCGCCTGCGCAGCGCGACCACGGTGCTGCCGCTGGATGCCGACGGCAATGCCATCGACGACCCGCTGACCCTGGTGGACCGCTTCGGCCGCACCGGCTGGCTCTATGGCGGCTATGTCCAGGACGAGTGGCGGCTGGGCGAGGCGGTGACGCTGAACCTCGGGGTGCGCTGGGACCAGATGGTGGAATACGTCACCGCGGGCCAAGTCTCGCCGCGCGCCAACCTGGTCTGGCGCGCGACCGGCAGCACCACCGTCCATGCCGGCTATGCCCGCACCTTCACGCCGCCGCAGTTCGAGTTGGTCCAGACCAGCACGATCGAGCGCTTCAACGGCACCACCGGCGCGCCCTTCAGCCAGGAGAACGGCGCGGTGCGGCCGGAGCGCGCGCACCGCTTCGACCTCGGCGTCTCCCAGCGGGTGACGCCGAACCTGACCTTCGGCGTCGACGGCTACTACAAGGATGTCCGCGACCTGCTGGATTTCGGCCAGTTCGGCAACGCGCTGATCTTCACCCCCTTCAACTTCGAGACCGGCAAGATCTACGGCGTGGAGTTCAGCGGCAGCTGGCGGGACGAGCGCTGGCTGGTCTACGGCAACCTGGCGCTCAGCCGCTCGGTCGGGCGCAACATCCGCTCCGGCCAGTTCAACATCGAGCCCGACGAGCTGGCGTATATCGCGGGGAAATACGTGCGCACCGACCACGACCAGCTGGTCACCGGCTCGGCCGGCGCGGTCTGGAAGGGCTGGGAGGGCGGCCGGCTGTCGGGTTCGATGCTTTACGGCAGCGGGCTGCGGAAGGGCTTCGCGGCGACCGAGAAGGTGGCGGCCTATGCGACCTTCAACCTCGGCGTGGCGCAGGATTTCCGGGGACCGGATGGCGGGACCTGGACCGCGCGGCTGGACCTGCTGAACGCCTTCGACACCATCTACCAGCTGCGCGACGGCACCGGCATCGGCGTCGGCGCGTCGCAGTACGGGCTGCGGCGGACGGTGCTGGCGGGGCTGAGCCGGAATTTCTGAGCCCCCGGCCGGGCGGGCGGGGCCGATCGAAGCCCATGGGCGGCGATCGCGCCGAGCCGGCCTGCGGCCATCCCCCGGCAGAGATCAGACCATGCCGTTGGGATTTTCCGCGTGGTCCGGGATGACCTGGAGCACATCCCAATGCTCCACGATCCTGCCGGCGTCATCGAGCCGGAAGATATCGATGCCCGCATAGTCCTGGTCGCCCGGCCAGTGCTGCCGGCAATGCAGGACGACGAATGCCCCTTCCGCCACGACGCGCCTGATCTCGACGCGCTTGCCCGGCCAGTCCCGCGCCATGCGCTCGAAGTAGGCAATGAAACCCGCCTTCCCGGTCTGCACATGCGGGTTGTGCTGGATGTACTCGTCGCCGACGAAGCGCTCGACGGCTTCGGCGGGACGGCAGGCATTGAACATCAGCTCGTAGAAGGCGATCACCGTCGCCTTGTTGCGCTGCAGATCATGCATGACGGCGTGCCCCCATGGCCGGACCAACGGGCTGTCCTGCGACGTCGGTCGCCGCGCAGGCAGCCTCGCCAGAACGCCGGGCCCGGGCAAGGGGTCCTTCGCCATGCGCCCGAACGCCGGTCCCGTCGAGCGGCCACCGACGCCCCAGGGATGGTGTCCTGTCGGATGGCGCCTGGAGCGGGCCGCATGACGGTGCGATGCACAGCGCCCCGCCGCCCACGGCCGGTCATCGGCGCAAGCGAGGTCGACGGGACCGCAGGCCGCGACAGGGCCGTGACCCTCGGTTCGCGCCGAGCGGCGACGCCGAAGCGCCGCCTCGGCGGGCAGGCCGATGCCGCGATGGACCGGACGATGCGACCACGGCCGATGAACGGCGTTCACCTCCCGCCAAGGCATCATCCGAAGGACGGAGCGGCACCATCATGGAGGTTCGGAAGTTCACCATCGCCAACGCAGCCTTCGAGCGATCGCCCGGACAGGATGGGGACGTCCTGGCCGGGAACGTCGTCGACCAGCGCGACGGTGGTCCGATCACCATCGGCTATGGCCGCTATGGACCCCGGCAGAGCATCGACGTGACGCTGGCCGTGGACGACGTCATGGTAATTCTGGAAGGGCAGCTGACCGTCTCGTCCGCTGGCCGCGACATGACCGCCGGACCTGGCGAGATCGTCCACATGCCGAAAGGCGAGACGGTGACGATCCGGTCGCATGAGCAGGGCGCCGTGACGGCCTATGTCACCTACCCGCACTGGCAGGAGGCGCTTCCCTGAGCGGCACCGGCCGCAGGAGCGGCGCGGCGGGCCGCCTGCAGGACCGATCGGACCGACCCCGTGGGATCGCCGGGCGTGCCGCCCGTTGAGAGCCCGGTTCGGCAATCCATGACAGGAGAATTTCCCATGGCCCAGCGTGACGCTGTTTTCCCCGCCGGTCGGCAGGACCTCTATACGTCACAGAGCTATTCCGCCGCGATCAGGTCAGGCGATCTGCTGTTCGTATCCGGCCAGGTCGGCAGTCGCGCCGATGGCTCGCCCGAGCCGGACTTCGAGGCCCAGGTCCGACTGGCATTCGCCAATCTCCAGGCGACCCTGCAGGCGGGCGGGTGCGGGCTCGACGATATCGTCAACGTGACGACCTTTCATACCGATCCCGAACGACAATTCGCCGCGGTCATGACCGTGAAGAGCGACGTCTTCCCGAAGGCGCCCTATCCGAATTGGACCGCGGTCGGCGTCACCTGGCTTTCGGGCTTCGACTTCGAGATCAAGGTCATCGCCCGCATTCCCGGCTGACCATCCAGCCGGCCGGCGTGCCGGACCGGCGCGGAGGCGCGATGCGTCGTGCGGGGACCCGCATGGCCCGTCGCGCCCCGCCTGCACCAGTCGATGATGGCCGCGGTGTCGGCTCCTTCTCCCATGGGGCTGGCACCCGCGACGCCGCGGCCACCGACCGACGGGGGCGGAACCGGGGCTCGGGACGGGGACAGGCTTCCCTCCCCGATCGTGCCGGCCGCCTTCAGGCGGCGAGATCCTCGCTCCGCACGAACCCCACCCCCAGCGCCGCCAGCCGCCGCCGCGCCGCGTCGAGCGTCGTCCCGCCGCCCTCCAGCGGCAGGCCGATCCCGCGGCAGGCATCCTCGACGACGAAGACCGCATAGCCCAGCCGCGCCGCATCCTCGGCCGAGAAGGCGACGCAGTAGTCGGTGGCCAGCCCGGCCAGGAACAGCCGGCGGAAGCCGCGCTCGCGCAGCCAGCCATGCAGCCCGGTCGGCGTCGTGCGGTCGTTCTCGAAGAAGGCCGAGTAGCTGTCGACCGCGGGGTGGAAGCCCTTGCGCACCACCAGCTCGACCCGCGCCTGGTGCAGCCCCGGGTGCAGCGCCGCCTCCTCCGTGCCCTGCACGCCATGCTCGGGCCAGAGCACCTGCTCGCCGTAGTGCAGCGCCACCGTCTCGTAGGGCTGCCGCCCATGCGTGGCGGCGAAGGAGGCATGCCCGGGCGGGTGCCAGTCCTGCGTGGCGAAGGCATGCGCGAAGGGCCCGGCCAGCAGCCGGTTGATCACCGGCACCACCGCCGCGCCATCCGCCACCGCCAGCGCGCCGCCCGGCATGAAGCAGGGCTGCACGTCGATGATGCCGAGGATGTCGGTGGCGGGGTCGAGGGCGATGGCGGGCATGGCGGGGCTCCGGCGGCGGCGGGCCGAGGCTAGCCGCATCGGTCCGCCGCCGCATGCCCCAAGGCGTGCTGGCGTCTTGCATCCGGCACCGCGGGGGGCGACGCTTCCCGTCCAGCCCGAGGCCTCCCCGCATGACCACCCAGGATTGGCGCAGCCGCGCCGGCACCGTCTTCGCGCCGACCAAGCGCCCCGCCACCGGCAGCCGCGGCATGGTGGTCACCAACCATCCGCTCGCCTCCGCCGCCGGGGCCGAGATGCTGGCCGAGGGCGGCAACGCCATCGATGCCGGCATCGCCGCGCTGTTTGCCCTGTCCGTGGTGGAGCCGATGATGGTCGGCCTGCTCGGCGGCGGCATGGCGCATCTGCGGCTGGCCGACGGCACGCATACCGTGCTCGACGGCCTCTCGACCGTGCCGGCCGCCGGCCGGGCCGACATGTACGCCCCGGTCAGCCAGGACTGGCCGGCGGCGCTCGAGACCGTGGGGCGGGCCAATGCGGTCGGCGCCACCTCGGTCGCGGTGCCGGGCAACCTGCTGGCCTGGTGCGCCGCGCTGGAGCGGCATGGGTCGCTGCCGCTGGCCGATGTCATGGCGCCGGCCATCCGGCTGGCCGCGCGGGGCTTCGCGGTGACGCCCTACCTGGCGGAATGCGTGACCGAGGCGGCGGCCGACCTGGCGCGCGATGCGGCGATCGCCGCGCTGCTGCTGCCGGGCGGCGCGCCGCTCCGCGCCGGCGCGAGGCTGGTCAACGGCGCGCTGGCCGAGACGCTGGCGACCATCGCCCGCGATGGCCCCGGCGCGCTGCATGGCGGCGCGCTCGGCGCCATCGTCGCCGCCGACAGCGAACGCCGCGGCGGGATGCTGACCGCCGCCGACCTGCGCGACGCAAGGCTGGCGACGCGTGACGCGGTGCGTGGCAGCTACCGCGGCATCGAGATCCTCGGGCCGCCGCCGCCCTCCTCGGGCGGGGTGCATGTCATCCAGATGCTGAACATCCTGGAGGGCTACGACCTGCAGCATCTCGGCTACGGCACCGCGGCGAGTTGCCACCTGATCGCGGAGGTCCTGAAGATCGCCTTCGCCGACCGCGCCGCGGCGACCGCCGACCCGGATTTCGTCGCCGTCCCGGTCGCCCGGCTGCTGTCCAAGGCCTATGCGGCGGAGCGCCGGGCGCGGATCGACCCCGGCCGGGCGCAGGCCTGGGGCGCCGGCGTCCCTGCGGTGGGGGAAAGCCCCAACACCACGCACCTGACGGTGGCCGACGCCGATGGCCGCATCCTCTGCGCCACCCACACCATCAACAGCCTGTTCGGCGCCCGCTTCCTGGTGCCGGAGCTCGGGCTGATCCCGAACAACTACATGGCGCTGTTCGACCCGCGGCCGGACCATGCGCTGTCGATCGCCCCGGGCAAGCGGATCACCACCAGCCAGGCGCCGCTGATCGCGCTGCGGGACGGGAAACCCCTCGTGGCGCTCGGCCTGCCCGGCGGCCTGCGGATCTTCGGGGCGGCCATGCAGGCGCTGATCAACCTGATCGACCATGGCATGAGCCTGCAGGAGGCGGTGGAGGCGCCGCGGATCTGGACCCAGGGGCCGGGCGCGGCCGGCCCGCTGGAGATCGAGACCTGCCTCGGCAGCGCCAGCCAGGCCGGGCTGCGCGAGATGGGCCATACGCTCACGCCGCTGCCGCATGTCGCCGGCGGGATGTGCGCCATCCGCTTCCAGGACGACGGGCGGCTGGAAGGTGCCGCCTGCTGGCGGGCGGACGGCACGGCCATCGGCCTCGGCGGCGGGCTGGCCCGGGACGGCGTGCGGTTCTGGCCGGACGCGGCGCGGCGGGCATGAAACGCCGGCGCACCGCACCCTTGGGTTGAAATGGTCTCTGGCAACACCGCCTTTTTCATGGTCTATCGTTGCGCCATGGCCCCATCCGGCGCCATGCCGCAGCCCCTGCCGGAGCAGGCGGCCATGACCAGGACCCGCCTCTCGTGCTGTTTCCCGCTCCCCTGCGAGTCGCGCTCGGCTTTGCCTTGGCAACCGCCTTCGCCTGGCTGTTCCTGGTGCTGTGGCGGCGCGACCGGGCCCAGCCGGCGCTGGGCTTCTGGGGCACGGCGCATGCCGCCTGGGCGGCCTCCGCGCTGTTGTTCGCGCTGGCGGGCATGCTGCCCGGGGCGTCCGCCATCATCGCGGCGAACATGGCGCTCGCGCTCGGCTACGGCCTGGTCTGGGGCGGCGCGCGGCGCTTCGCCGGGCGGCCCGCCCGGCCGGCCGGCATCCTCGCCGGCCTCGTCGCCTTCCTGCTGCTGAGCCTGCTGCCCGGCTTCGCCACGATGCTGCCGGCCCGCGTGGTCGCCGTCGCCGTCATCGTCATCGCCTATGACGGCGCGACCGTGCTGGCCTTCCGTGCCGTCCCGGCCGACCGGCGCCTGCCCTCGCACGGCATGGTGGTCGGCCTGCTGCTGACGCATGGCCTGGTCTTCGCCTTGCGCGCGCTGCTGGCGGCGCTGCCCTTCCTGCCGGAGGGGATGCCGCCGCCAGGGCTGGCCGCGTTCCTGGCGGCGCCGGGCGTGGCCGCGGTGCTGCTGGTGCTCAGCCTGGCGCTGACCGCGGCGCTGGCCGTCGCCCTGGTGGCGCTGAGCCGGGAGCGGGCGGAGTGCGACTCCAACGCCGTGCTGGCCGCGGCGCGCGACGCCGCGGCGGCGGCCAGCGCGGAGAAATCCCGCTTCCTGGCCCGGCTGAGCCACGAGCTGCGCACCCCGCTCAACGGCGTGCTGGGGATGGCGGAGGCGCTGGCCCGCGACCCCGCCCTGCCGCGCCGGCAGCACGACCACGCCGCGACGCTGGAACGCGCAGGCCGGCACCTGCTGGCGATCGTCAACGACGTGCTCGACCTCGCCCAGGTGGAAGCCGGCCGGCTCGACCTGGCCCCGGCGCCGGTCGGGCTGCGCGGCCTGCTGGAGGGCACGCTGGAACTCATGCAGCCCGCCGCCGCGGCCAAGCGGATCGGCCTGCGGCTGGAACTGGCGCCGGGACTGCCGGAGGCGGTGCTGGCGGACAGCCTGCGGCTGCGGCAGGTCCTGCTGAACCTGTTGGGCAATGCGGTGAAATTCACCCCCGAGGCGGGCAGCGTCGTGCTCTCGGCGACGCCGGCCGGCCCCGGCCAGCTCTGCCTGGCGGTGGTGGATACCGGGCCGGGCATCCCGGACGCGCTCCGGCCGCGGCTGTTCGGCGAATTCGCCGCCGGGGCCCAGGCCGAGGCCGGGACCGGGCTGGGCCTGGCGATCTCGGCCGGCCTGGCCCGGGCGATGGGGGGCCGGCTCGACCACGCGCCGGGGCCGGCGGGCCAGGGCAGCCGCTTCACCGCCACCCTGCCGCTGCCCGCGGCCGAGCCGCCTGCCGCCGCCGGCCCGGCCCCCGCGCCGGACCCCGGGCATGTCGCCGCCCTGGGCCCCGCCGCGCCGCCGCCCTGCCTGCCGCGCCCGCTGCGGCTGCTGGTGGTGGACGACGCCCGGGTGAACCGGGAGGTCGTCCGCGCCCTGCTGCGGCCCGAGGGGCATCTGATCGAGGAAGCCGCCAGCGGCGACGAGGCGCTGGCCGCGCTGGCGCGCGAGCCGTTGCCCGACGTGGTGCTGATGGACGTCAACATGCCCGGCATGGACGGCTTCCGGGCGACCGAGGCGATCCGCGCGCTGGCCGGGCCGGCGGCGCGGCTGCCGGTGATCGCGCTGACCGGCGACGCGATGCCGGAAACCGCGGCGGCCGGCCGGGCCGCCGGGATGGACGGCCACCTGACCAAGCCGCTGCAGCGCGCGGTGCTGCTGGCGGAACTGGCGCGGGTGGTGCCGGCCTAGGCGGGCAAGCCTCGGGGAGCGGACAGCGCGCGCTCCGCATGCCGGCATGTCCCCTCGGCCTGCCTCTTTCCGCGCCGGCACCTGCCGCGCGGCGGGTGCCGATGCGGAAAGCCAGAGAGAGGGTCAGGGAGGATACCGCCTCCCTGGCCCCGGCGTCCCGTCAGCAGCCCGCACCGCGCAGCAGCAGCGCCGGGACCGGCGCGACCCCGTGCCGCAGCCGGTACCAGACCTGCCGCAGCGGCAGCGCCGCCGGGTCCGCCGGCCAGGGCTCCAGCCCGCCCAGCCAGAGCTCCGCGCCCGCCCAATCGGCGTCGTCCAGGCCGCGGCGCAGCAGCGGCAGGATCTCCTCCGGCTTGTCGAGCGGCACCACGCGCGCCCCGCAGGCGCCGGCCAGGGTCACCATCCGGTAGCTGCCGGACTGGCCGAGCCCGCGCTCGGCCACCGCCGCACGGCCCCGGGCGGCGAACCAGGCGACCGCATCCAGCGCCGCCGGATCCGGCGCCGCGCGGCCGAGCTTGAGGCCGGCCCCGAGCCCGAGACTCGCGGCCAGGCCAAGCACCGCCAGCCAGCGCCCCGTCACGCGACCAGCGCCGCCAGCAGCGCCACCGCGGTCCAGAGCATTTGCAGGCCGGCGCGGCCCGCCTCGCCGTGCAGCGCCTCGGCCAGCGGGGCGGAGGCCGCCATGCCGGCCAGCCGCGCGAGGTTCAGCAGCAGCGCCATCGCCGCGGCCAGGAGCACCGCGTCCCGGCCGGCCGCGAGGCTGCCCGGCCCGGCCGGCCGCAGCAGCAGCGCCAGCGCGAGGCTGGCCACCAGCATCTCCGGCAGCAGCACCAGGGCCGAGCAGCCACGCAGGATCAGCAGGGTATGCCGCGCCTCCGGCAGGGCGACGAGGTTGCCGGCGGCCGTCGCGGCGATGCCGGCGGCATGCAGCAGCGCCGCGACGGTGGTGGCCTCCAGCGCCATCACCCGCGGCGCCAGGATCGCGCTGCCGAGGAGGTCGAACAGCCCGACGCCACCCGCCGCCAGCAGCAGCACGCCAGCGCCGCCGGCCGGCCGGCCGCGCCGCAGGCAGGGCCAGGCGAGCAGCAGCAGCGCCGCCAGCGCCCCGGCTCGCGACGGCGCGGCGGCGAAGGCCAAAGCGAGGCCGAAGCAGGTCCAGTCGGCCATGTCGGCCGGCAGCGGCGGCAGCCGGCGCAGCGCCAGCCCGAGCGAGGCCGCGGCGAGCAAGGCCGTGCCCGCGGACAGGCCGGGGATGCCGCCGCCATTCGCCGCCAGGTTCCCCGCCGCCGCCACGCCGCCAAGGGCGACGAGCAGGCCGGCCGGAATTCCCCTGGCGGCGAGGGCGTCAGCCATGGCGGCCCGCGCGGCGGCGACGGACCAGCAGGGCCGCGGCGCCGGCGCCGCCGACCAGCAGCATCCCGATCGGCCCGGCACCGGTCAGCGGCAGCGGCGCCTCGGTCATCGATGCGGCGCAGCCGTCGCGCAGCAGCGCCGACTGACAATTCGCCGTCGTGCTGCTAGCGGTCGAGGCGGCACCGTCATTGTAGTTGCCATCCGCCGCGCGGACCGGGTCTGGTGCCAGCAGCAGGACGGCCAGCGCCGCCACGATGAACTTCCGCATCTGCATCTCCCGGCGTCACGCCGCGGAATCAACCAGCGAGTTTGATGACCCTATTTCCATTCATATCAGGCGTTTTGCAACACATTCGGCAGAATGCCGTCAGCCCACTGGCTGCCAGAGCCCGGCGCCACGTCCGCGCTCCGCTCGCGCCGCGATCCGTTCGCCGTGCCGCTCACCTGGGACGGCGTGCGCATGGGCGACGCGCACCCGCCCCCGCGCCGGCAGCTTCGGCAGTCCGGCAGCCTGCAGGCGCCCGCCTTCGAGCCGCAGCACCCGGTCGTGCCATTGCGCCAGGCCTGGCCGGTGGCCGATCGAGACCAGCGCCGCCCCGGCCAGCTCCTGCTCGAACAGCCCCATCACCAGGGCCTCCGCCGCCTCGTCCAGCGCCGAGGTCGCCTCGTCCAGCAGCACCCAGGCGGGCTTGTGCAGCAGCAGCCGGGCGAAGCCGAGCCGCTGCTGCTCGCCGAGGCTGAGCGTGCGGTCCCAGCGCCCGGCCTCGGCCAGCCGCCCGGCCAGCCCGGCCAGCCCGCAGCGGGCCAGCGCCGCGCCGATCGCCGCATCCGTGAAGCGGCCGGGCGGCGCCGGGTAGCAGACCGCCTCGCGCAGCGTGCCGAGCGGCAGATAGGGGCGCTGCGGCAGCAGCATGGTGGCGGCCGGGTCGGGCATGCGGATGCGGCCCTCGCCCCAGGGCCAGAGCCCGGCGGCGGCACGGAACAGGGTGGACTTGCCGGACCCGCTGCCGCCCTGGATCAGCACCCGCTCCCCGGCAAGGATCGCCGCGCTGGCGCCGTCCACCAGCACGCGGCCGTCCGGGGCGTGCAGGGTCACGCGGTCGAACACCAGCGACCCGGCGCCGTCCTCCACCACGATCCCGCCCTCCCGGCCGAGCGTCGCCGCGGCCTCGAGGCTGTCCTCCAGCGCCATCAGGCGCTCGACATGGCTGCGCCAGTCGGCGATCTGCGGCCAGTGCTCCTGCAGCCAGGACAGCGCCTTGACCACCTCGGCGAAGGCCTGGCCGAGCTGGACCAGGACGCCGAGGCCGATCGCGCCGGCGAAGAAGGCGGGCCCGGCCAGCAGCAGCGGCAGGGTGGCGGCGACCATGCCGTAGCCGGAGCCGAGCCACATCAGGTGCCGTTCCTGCCGCAGCATCCGCCGCATGACGCCGACGACGCTGGCGAAGCTGGCATCGAGCCCGCGCGCCTCGTCCTCGCCGCCGCCGATCAGCGCCACCGCCTCGGCATTCTCGCGCAGCCGGATGAGGGCGAAGCGGTGGTCGGATTCGGCGGTCTGGCGGTCGATATGGATGCCGATCAGCGGCCGGCCGAGCCACCAGGCCGCCAGCGTGCCGACGGCGGCATACAGCACGGCAAGGCCCAGCATGCCGCCCGGCAGCAGGATGCCGGCCACCGGCACGGCGGCCGAGAGTGTCCAGAGCAGGCCGAGGAAGGACACCAGGTTGAGGCCGGCATAGATCAGGCTGCAGGCGAGGTCGACCGAGACCGCGGTGGCCCAGCGGGTATTCTCGCTGATCCGCTGGTCGGGGTTGTCGGCGGCACCGGGCAGCAGGCCCATGCGGTAGTTGCGGGCATCCCGCGCCCAGCGTCCCTGCAGGTGCTGCACCAGCCAGCGCCGCCAGGACAGCGCCAGCATCTGCCGCGCCCAGAGCTGGGCCACGCCGAGCGCCATGGTGAAGCCGACCAGCCCGGCGAAGTGCCAGGCCTGCATGCCCATGGCGGCCTGGTCGCGGCGTTCGAGCGCGCCGAAGAAGCCGCCGGTCCAGGCATTGACGCCGAGCGCGGTGGCGATCTGCGCCAGCGTCATCAGCAGGACGAGGCCGGTCAGGCCCCAGGCGAGGCGGCGCTCGCCCGAGCCGTACCAGCCGCGGGCGAGGCGGAAGGTGCTGGCCAGGGGGCCCCGGCGGGGTCGGCTGCGCGGCTGGTGCGGAAGGTCGTGCAACGAGGCGCTCCCCTGACGGTTGTCCTGGAATGGGAGGCAGTATACAAATACGCGTGATCGGGCAAAGGAATTAGGGCAAAATCTTGGCGTAATCGGGGCAAATAAGGCGAGACCAGGGCAAGTGTGGCATTCCTGCCGGGCTGGACCCTGGCAGGTCGGGTGGCGGCAAGGCTGTGCCGGGCGGCACGCGATCGGCGGGAAAGGCCCGGCGGGAGGGACGGCGCATGGGGCCGCCCGGCCCCGCGATCCTGGCGCGCGCCCGGGCCGGGACGCGCGCCGGCCGGCGGTCAGCTGGCCAGTTCGGGGATCACCCACAAGGGCTTCTCGCCCCGCGCCACCCGCTGGCAATTGTCGAAGGCGTTGCGGAAGCGGGCCTGCTGGTTGTCCCAGGTGGGGCCGGCGAAATGCGGCGTCAGCACCACGTTCTTCAGCCGGAACAGCGGGTTGTCGGCCGGCGGCGGTTCGTTATCGAAGACGTCGAGGCCGGCGCCGGCGATGGTGCCGTCGGTCAGGGCCGCGGTCAGCGCGACCTCATCCACCACCGGGCCGCGGCAGGTGTTGATGAGGTAGGCCGTGGGCTTCATCCGGGCGAGTTCCGCCGCGCCGATCATGTGCCGCGACGCCGCCGAGAGCGGCACGTGCAGCGAGACGATGTCGGCATTGCGCAGGATCTCGCCGAGCAGCTTGAAGCGGACATGCAGCGCGTCCTCCTCGGCTTCCGACACGCGGCGGATGTCGTAGTAGTGCACCGTCATGCCGAAGGCATTGGCCAGCCGCGCCACCTTCTTGCCGATGGCGCCGAGACCGACGATGCCCAAGGTCTTGTCGCGCAATTCGTACAGCTTGGTGCCGGCCAGGTCGTTGCCGCGCCAGCGGCCGGCGGCGACGCTCTCATGCTGCCAGACCAGCCGGCGGGCGACCGCCATCATCAGCAGGATGGCGTGCTCGGACACCGCGGTGGAATTGGCGCCGCCGTTGTTGCAGACGGGGATGCCGGCGCCGCGCGCCGCCTCGATGTCCACCGTGTCGTAGCCGGCCGAGAGCAGCTGCATGAGCTTCAGCTTGGGCGCCCGCTGGTAGAATCCTGCATCCACCGCGCGGTTGCCGAAGCCGACCAGGAAGTCGGCGCCGGGCAGGGCGGCCTCGAATTCCGGGCTGCCGAGCGGCGCCACCACCAGCTCCATGCCGGCGGGCGCCAGTTCGCGCGCGATCTCGTTCGCGCTGAGCGGGTTCTCCATCATCAGGATACGCGGGGCCATTGTCGTTTCCTCCTGGACTGCCCCCCGGGTGTGGCCGGCGGCGCGCCGGCCGGCAAGCCCCGCTCAATACTCCAGCAGGTTGTCGCGGAACTGCGCATGGCCATAGGCGCGCCGCGCCAGGCCGCGCCGCTGCAGCGCCGGCACCAGCCCGTCCGCCACCTCGGCCACGGTGCGGCGGCTGACATCGCCCATCGAGATCAGGAAGCCGTCGCCGCCGACCTCCTGCATCGCCTCGGCCATCTGCCCGGCCACCGCATCCGGCGTGCCGACCAGCTCGACCGAGCCGGAGGAGCCGCGGTAGCTCAGCATCGCCTCGCGCAGCGACCGCTTCCCCGCCACCCGCTTGAAGTCGTCGAGCGACTGCTGGTGGCCGTTGGTGCGCAGTTCAAGGCTGTCCACCGGCGCGTCGAGGTCGAACCTCGAGAAGTCGATGTTGGTGATCTTGCCGAAGAAGGCGAGCAACTGCGGCACCGCGGCCTCGGCCCGCGCCTGGCGCGCCGCCAGCCGCGCCCGGGCTTCCTCCATGGTCTCGCCGAGGCAGGGATTGACCAGGTACAGCACCTTCACATGGTCCGGGTCGCGCCCGGCCGCCGCGGCGCGGGCGCGGACGTCGTCGCGGTAAGACTTCATCGCCGTGGTGCCCTTCAGGCTGGCGACGATGGTGTCGGCATGCCGGGCGGCGAAATGCCGGCCGCGCGGGCTGCCGCCTGCCTGGGCGATCACCGGCCGTCCCTGCGGGCAGGGGCCGGAGTTCAGCGGCCCATGGGTGCGGTACCAGCGGCCCTCGAAGTCCACCGCATGGACGCGGGTCGGGTCGACCAGCACGCCGCTCTCGGCATCGGCGAGGATGGCGCCCGGCTCCCAGCTGTCCCAGAGCCCGTTGACCACCTGCATGTACTCGTCGGCCATGTCGTAGCGCAGGTCGTGCTCCGGCAGCGCCGGCAGGCCGTAGTTGCGCGCGGCGACGTCGGAGCTGCCGGTCACCATGTTCCAGCCGATCCGCCCGGCCGAGACCTGGTCGAGCGAGGCCACCATCCGCGCCAGCAGGTAGGGCGGGTGGGTGAAGGTGGCGAAGGTCGGCACGATGCCGATCCGCTTGGTGGCCGCGGCCATCAGGGTCGCGATGATCGCCGGGTCCTGCCGCGGCACCGCGAGGCCATGCTTCAGGTAGACCTCGGTCGAGCCGCCGTAACTTTCGCCGACATAGCTGCTGTCCTCGATCAGGATGTAGTCGAAGCAGGCGGCCTCCAGGTGGCGGGCCATGTCGCAGAACAGGTCGGGCCGCATCCAGTCGCGGCCGATGGCGCCGGTCCAGGGCTCGCCCCAGGCCTGGACCGAGGAGCCCTGCAGGAACCAGCCGAGATGGAAGGGTTTGGCCATCGATCCGCTCCGTGCCGTGGAAGCGCCGAGCCTAGCATCAGGCGTGCCAGCGCGCGGGCCGGAGGCAGCAAGGCCGGGGAGGAGGTATCCTCCCTGGCCCCGCCTCTATCCTTCCGGGCCTGGCACATGCCGCGCGGCGGTGCAAACCCGCGGAGAGGCAAAGTGGGGTTGGACGCATGCGTCCAACGCGGAGGGAGTGCGTTCCCCTCCCCGGCCTTGCCTTACAGATCCACCTTCCCGGTGTGCAGCCGCATCCGCATGTGGTCGGGCACCTCCTGCCCGGCATCGACGAAGGCCTTGCGCAGCGCGTTCATGCTCGGCCCGAAGATGCCGCTGCGGTTCTCGCTGCACCATTCGCGGCTGGCCGCCGGCATGGTCAGCGAATTCTGGAAATGCGGCATGACCCAGCGGGCAAACAGCTCGAAGCTGCGCATGGTGTCCTCGCGGTTGGCCCATTCATGCGCGCGGAACAGCACGCCGCCGGCACCGCCCTCGGTGTATTCCAGCAGCCGCTCGATGCCCTTGATGATGGTCTCCGGGCTGCCGACCAGCGTGGTGCCGGCCTTCAGCCCGTCGCCCAGCGGGTTCTCGCTGCGCATCGGCGGCCGGCCCAGGGTTTCGGAGAAGTAGGACAGCGTCTCGATCCGCTCGCCGCGCGCCACGTCGCGGAAGGCGCGCTCGTCCTCCTCGGCGCAGTGCATGTTGATGACCAGGCGCCAGCCGTCGCGCTTGAACTGCTTGCCGTGCTTCTCGGCCTCGGCCTCGCCTTGCCGCCAGTAGTCGGCCAGCTTGGCATTGCCGCCGGGCAGCCCGGCGCCGAGCGAGAGCAGCCCCAGGCCGTACTTGCCGGCCGCCAGCACGCCGGACGGCGTGGTGGCCGAGGCCACCGCGATCGGGAAATGCGGGTAGGTGTAGGGCGCCAGGTGCAGGCGGGCCTGGTTCAGCTCGAACCAGTCGGTCTTCATCGTCACCGGCTCCTGGCACGCCAGCAGCCGGGTGATGGCGTCGAGGCTCTCGTCCATCATGCGCCGCTGGTCCTCGGCCTTGATGCCCATCATGTAGGCGTCGGACACCAGCGCGCCGGGGCCGCAGCCCAGCATGGCGCGGCCGCGCGTCATGTGGTCGAGCTGGACGAAGCGCTGCGCCACCAGGAAGGGGTGGTGGTAGGGCAGCGAGGTCACGCCCGACCCGAGCATGATGTGCTTGGTGCGCTCCGCCGCGGCACCGATGAAGATCTCCGGCGAGGCGATGATCTCCCAGCCGGCCGAATGGTGCTCGCCGATCCAGGCCTCGTCGTAGCCCAGGCTGTCGAGCCAGGAGATCAGTTCCAGGTCGCGGCCCAGCGCCAGGGTCGGGTTGTCGCCGACCCGATGGAAGGGGGCGAGGAAGATGCCGAAGCGCAAGCCGGCATGGGCCATGGGGAGGTGCCTTTCCTGGAGCGGTATGGTGTTTCCGTTAGCAGGCTAGGGAATTCCCCCGGGGTCGGTCAACCGGACGACCGACCAAGCCACCGCGCCGGCGGCGTGCGCCGGCGCACCGGCGCGGTTGCCTCGGCCCGCCATGGTTCCGTCACGGAAGGCGCCGCCGGCACCGCCCGAACGCCCGTCTCAAGGAGCGACCCGCATGCGCATCGCGGTCACCGACTGCGCCAGCCTCCCTGCGTCCGGGCCCGCCCCCGGCGCGGCGCTTGCCATGCGGGTGCGCCGCTGGCTGCGGCAGCGGCGCCAGGCGGCGGTGCTCCGCCAGGTCGAGCCGCGGCTCCGCGAGGATGCCGGCCTGCCGATGGGTGCCGCCGCGGCGATCCTGGCCGCGGCCTCGCTGCAGGCGCCGCGCGGCGCCTGAGGCGTCGGAGGGGGCTACCGCGCTGCCCGCTGCGCCACCCGCAGCGCGGCCGAGCCGCCCGCCACCTTGATCCGCGGCCCGCCCTCCGAAAGCCTGCCGTCCTCGGCCACCTTCAGGACGGAGATGTCGCGGTCGGTCATGTTGCCGACGAACAGTGTCCGCCCGTCCGGCGCGAAGGCGGCGCCCTGCGCCCAGTTGCCGACCCGGGCCTCGGACACCACCGAGAGCCGCATCCCCTCGACCTTCAGCAGCTTGACCAGGCCAGGCCCGGCGAAGGGCGAGTGCGCCGGCTTATTCGACCCGTTCATCACCGTGACCGCGACATGCCGGCCGTCCGGGCTCGCCGCGATGCCTTCCGGCGTCTGGCCGACGCTGATGGTGTCGACGACGCGGAAGGGCTCCTTCGTCAGGTCGACCAGGCTGACGGTGTCCGCGTCCCCGGTGCCGCGGCCGATATTGGCGACCACCGCCCAGCGCCCGTCGGGGGCGATCGTCAGCCCGTAGGGGCGGACGCCGGTGGTGATCTCGCGGTTCAGCTTGGTGACCTTGTCGCCTTCCACCTGCAGCACGTTCAGCATGTGGTCGCCGTTGCGGGTCACCAGGGCGAAGCGGCCGTCCGGGGTGAATTCCACATGGCTGACCTCGGAGGCGACGGTGCCGATATCGACCTTGGCGGCCGGCGTCACCTGGCCATGCGCGATGCGGAAGACGCTGACCGTCCCCTCCGCCCGGTTGGCCACCAGGGCCAGCGTCCCGGCCCGGTTGATCGAGACGCCGGCCGGCGCCGCCCCGGTCGGCAGGGTGGCGAGGAGGCGCGGCGGGGTGGCGGCGAGGTCGATGACCGCCATGCTATTGCCGGGCATGAGCTTGCCCGGCTCGGCCGGGTTGGGTCGCGTGTTGGCGGTGACCAGGGCCAGCTTCTCGTCGGGGGTGATGGCGACCGAGGTCGGCGGGCCGACCACGCTGGCGGGCACGGCGATCTCCGCCCGCAGCGTCGGCGTGCCGGTCGAGAGGTCGATCACCGAGAGCGTATCGGGTTGCGGCTCCCGCAGGGTTTTCACCGCGCCGTTCTCCAGCACCACCTTGTTGTCGTTGGCCGAGAGCAGGAGTTGCGCCTGGGCGCCCGGCGACGGCAGGGCCAAAGCGAGCACGGCGGCGCCGGCGAGCAGCAGATGTTTCATGGCGTGAGGCCAATCCCCCGATTTATCCGCCGAGTGTCGGGCGTGGGGGGCGGGGTGTCCAGATGCGATTGTTACGGGGCTGGGCGGCATGCGGCCGTCCCGGCGCATGCCGGGGCAGCCCGTGCAAGCCGCCGCCTCCCCGGCTAGGCTGCGCCGCATGATCGGCATCGACTGGGGCACCACCGCCTTCCGCGCCTACCGCATGGACGCCCGCGGCGGCGTCCTCGACCGCATCGACCGCACCGCCGGCATCCTCGGCATCCCGCCGGGCGGCTTCCCCGCGGCGCTGCGGGACGCGATCGGCCCCTGGCTGGCGGCCGGCGAATCCCGCGTCCTGCTCTGCGGCATGGTCGGCAGCCGGCAGGGCTGGGTCGAAGCGCCCTACCTGCCCTGCCCCGCCGGCCCGGCCGAGATCGCCGCCGCCGTGGTCCCGCTGGACTTCGCCGGCGCCGCCTGCCGCTTGGTCCCCGGCCTGACCGCGCAGGATGCCGGCGGGGTGCCCGACGTGATGCGCGGCGAGGAGACCAAGCTGGTCGGCCTGCTGGCCGGGCTCGGTGCGGCCGAGGCGCTGGCCTGCCTGCCCGGCACACACAGCAAGTGGGCGCGCCTGGCGGGCGGCCGGGTCACCGGCTTCGCCACCCAGATGACCGGCGAGACCCGCGCCGTGCTGCTGCAGCACTCCATCCTCGGCCGGCTGGCCGAGCCCGGGCCGGAGGACGACGGCGCCTTCCGCCGCGGCGTGCGCCGCGCCGGCGAGCCGGGCGGGTTGCTGCACCACTTGTTCGGCACCCGCGCGCTGGGGCTGCTGGGCGGGCTGCCCGCGGCCGGCACCGCCAGCTATCTGTCCGGCCTGCTGATCGGGCACGAGATCCAGGCGGTGCTGGCCGAAGGGCGGCCGGCCGGGCCGATCCATCTCGCCGGCAGCGAAACCCTGGCCCGGGCCTATGCGCTGGCGCTCGACGAACACGGCCTCGCCTACCGCCGCCACCCGGACGACATCGTGGCGCGCGGCCTTGCCCAGATCGCGGAGACGATCCCATGGCCCTGAAAGAATGGCTTGCCCGCTGCCCGCTCGTCGCCATCCTGCGCGGGCTGACGCCCGATGAGGCGGTGCCGGTCGGCCAGGCGCTGGTCGATGCCGGCATCGTGGTGCTGGAAGTGCCGCTGAACTCGCCCGAGCCGATCGAGAGCATCCGCCGCATGGCGCGGCATTTCGGCGGGCGCGCGCTGGTCGGCGCCGGCACGGTGATGACCGCGGCCCAGGTCAGCGAGATCGCCGCGGCCGGCGGCCGGCTGCTGGTGACCCCGCATGCCGATGCCGAGCTGGTCCGCTTCGCCAAGACCCGCGGCCTGCTGGCGGCGCCCGGCTGCTTCACGCCGACCGAGGCCTTCGCGCTGCTCGCCGCCGGCGCCGATGCGCTGAAGCTGTTCCCGGCCGAGGCGGCGTCGCCGGCCGTGCTGCGCTCGCTGCTGGCGGTGCTGCCGAAGGGGACCGCGGTGCTGCCGGTCGGCGGCATGTCGGCCGAGACGATCGGGCCCTGGCGCGCGGCGGGCGCTGCCGGCTTCGGGATCGGCTCCTCGCTCTACAAGCCGGGCGATCCGGCGGCGGCCGTCGCGGCCAGAGCCCGCGCGCTGGTCGAAGCCCTGCACGGCGGTTGAACCGGCCCGGCCGATCGTCCATACCGCGCAACGAGGCGGCCACGCATGACCGCCCGCGTCCAGGGAACAACCAAGATGCAACGTCGTACCGCCCTCGGCCTGGGTACGTCCCTGGGCGCCGCCCTCGCCCTGCCCGCCCTCCGCTCCGCCCGGGCGCAGGAGACGGTGCTGCGGCTGCACCACTTCCTGCCGGCCGTCTCCAATGTCCACCGCTTCTTCCTGCAGCCCTGGGCGCAGAAGGTCGCGGCCGAGAGCCAGGGGAAGCTGCGGATCCAGATCTTCCCGGCGATGCAGCTCGGCGGCGCGCCGCCGCAGCTCTTCGATCAGGCGCGCGACGGCGTCGCCGACATCGTCTGGACCCTGCCCGGCAATACCCCCGGCCGTTTCCCGAGGATCGAGGTCTTCGAGCTGCCCTTCGTCTCGCACAAGCGGGCGATCGTGAACTGCCTGGCGATCCAGGACTACGCCGATGCCGCGCTGCGGGACGAGTTCCACGAGGTGCATCCGCTGTGTGTCTGGGGCCATGGCGAGGGGCTGATCCACAGCCGCCGCCAGGTCACCACCATGGAGGACCTGGCGGGGATGAAGCTGCGCTTCCCCTCGCGGCTGAACGGGGAGGCACTGCGCGCCTTGGGCGCCGCCCCGGTCGGCATGCCTGTGCCGCAGATCCCCGAGGCCATGACCCAGGGCGTCATCGACGGCGCCGTGGTGCCGTGGGAGGTGGTGCCGAGCATCCGCCTGCAGGAGATGGCGAAGTTCCACACCGAGGTCCCGGGCAGCCCGACGCTCTACATCGCCACCTTCATCCTGGCGATGAACAAGGCGAAGTACGAAGGCCTCGCACCGGAGCTCCGCGCGGTGCTGGACGCCAACAGCGGCGCCGCCGCCGCCCGTCTGGCCGCCGTGCCGTGGGACGAGCGCGGCCCGGTGGTCGAGGCCGATGTGCGGAAGCGCGGCAATACCATCACCGTCATCTCCGAGGCCGAGAAGGCCCGCTGGGTCGAGAAGACCAACCCGGTGGTCGAGGCCTGGGTGGCGGGGTCCAGGGAGAAGGGCTTCGACGGCGCCGCGCTGCTGGCCCAGGCCCGGGCGCTGGTGGCCAGGCACGGCGCCGGTATCGCCTGAGTGGCCGATGACCCGGCGCCGCCGCGCGGCCCCGTCGCGCGGCTGGCGACCGGGCTCGCCTTGGCCGGCGGTGCGACGCTGCTGGCGACAGCGCTGCTGACGACATACAGCGTCGTGCAGCGCTGGATCACCCGCCAGCCGGTGCCCGGCGACTTCGAGCTGGTCTCGCTCGGCGCCGGCCTCTCGGTGATGGGCTTCCTCGCCTATGGCACGGCGATGCGCAGCAACATCCTGGTGGACAGCTTTTCCGGCTGGCTGCCGCGGCGGGTGAACGAGGTCGTCGACGCCTTCTGGATGCTGGTCTGGGCGGCGGTCGCCGCGGTGCTGGCGGAACGCCTGTTCGTCGGCGCGCGGGAGACCTGGCGCAGCGGCACCACCACCATGGTGCTCGGCCTGCCGACCTGGTGGGCGATCGGGCTCGGCGCGCTGGCCTTCGCGGCGACGGCGCTGGCGGCACTCTACTGGGTGCTGCGCTTCTTGCGGGGCCGCGGCTGATGGCGCCGGAAATCCTCCAGGCGGCGCTCGGCTTCGCGGCACTCCTCGGGCTGATCGCGCTGCGCTGCCCGGTCGGGCTGGCCATGCTGCTGGTCGGCGCCGGCGGCTACCTTCACATCGTCGACCTGGCGACCCTGCTGAACTACCTGAAGACGACGCCCTGGCACCTCTTCGCCAACTACACGCTGTCCGTCATCCCGCTGTTCATCCTGATGGGGGCGATCGCCGAGCGCGGCGGGCTGGCGCGCGACCTCTTCACCGCCGCCAACGCGCTGGTCGGCCACCGCGCCGGCGGCATGGCGATGAGCGTGATCGGCGCCTGCGCCTGCTTCGGCGCGGTCTGCGGCAGCAGCGTGGCGACCACCGCCACCTTCGGCCGCGCCGCGCTGCCGGAGCTGCGGCGCTACGGCTACGATCCCGGCCTGTCCACCGGCACCATCGCGGTGGGCGGGACGCTCGGCATCCTGATCCCGCCCAGCGTCATCCTGGTGGTCTATGCCATCAGCACGGAACAGAACATCGCCAGGCTCTTCATGGCGGCGCTGATCCCCGGCCTGCTGGCGACGCTGTTCTACATCCTGACGATCGCCGCCCTGGCCCGGCTGCGCCCGGCGCTGATGCCGGCGGCCGCCCGCGTCACCGCGGAGGCGAAGCGCCGGGCGATGCGCAACGTGGTCCCCGTGCTGCTGATCGCGGTGGTGGTGGTGGGCGGCATCTATGGCGGCGTCTTCACCCCCACCGAGAGCGCCGCCATCGGCTGCATCGCGACCCTTGCGGTCGGCGGCCTGCGCGGCACGCTGAGCCCGCGCCAGGTGCTGGAGGCGCTGCGGGCGACGGCCGAGACCACGGCGATGATCTTCGTCATCCTGCTCGGCGCCGAGGTGTTCAACGCCTTCCTCGCGCTGACCTCGGCGCCGGAGCTGCTGGCGCTGTGGATCGGCGAGCAGGGCTGGCCGCCGTTCGGCGTGCTGGCGGTGCTGCTGCTCGCCTACATCGTGCTGGGCGCGGTGATGGACGAGCTGGCGATGATCCTGCTGACCCTGCCGATCTTCTTCCCCGTGGTGACCGCGCTCGACTTCGGCCTGACCACCGAGGAGACGGCGATCTGGTTCGGCATCCTGGTGCTGGTGGTGGTCGGCATCGGGCTGACCGCGCCGCCGATCGGGCTGAACGTCTTCGTGGTCTCCTCGCTGGCCCGCGACGTGCCGATCTCCCGCATCTATCGCGGTGTCCTGCCCTTCCTGGCGACCGACCTGGCGCGGCTGGCGCTGTGCGTCGCCTTCCCCGGGCTGAGCCTCTGGCTGGTGCGGCTGCTCAGTTGAGCGGCGGCAGGGTGGCCCTCGGCAGCGTCCGGAAGCCGGGCCGGGCGAACAGGTAGCCCTGGAACAGCCCGACGCCCATGCCGCGCAGCGTGGCGTATTCCGCCGCCGTCTCGATCCCCTCGGCGACGACCTGGATGCCGAGCTCCGCGCAGGCCCGCACCATGCTGGCGATGATCACCCGGCGCGGGCGGTCGGCGTCGCAACCGTGGACCAGTTCCATGTCGAGCTTCACCATGTCCACCCGCAGGTCGGCCAGCAGCGCCAGCCCGGCATTGCCGGCGCCGAAATCGTCGATCGCCAGGGTGAAGCCCATGGACCGGTAGGTCTGGATGATGGATTGCAGGTGGCGCGGGTCGGCGACCTTCTCGCGCTCGCTCAACTCGAAGATGAGCAGCCCGGTCGGGAAGCCGATCCGCTTCGCCGCGGCCAGGGTCGACTTCATGCAGGTCAGCGGGTCGAGGATCGCATTCGGCAGGATGTTCACCGACAGCTTCGCGCCGGTGGCGGGCAGGCCGAGCCGGCTCGCCTCCTCGATCGCGGCGATGCGGCAGGCCTTGTCGGCGGCATAGACCGCTTCGGGCCTGACCTGGTCGAGCACCCAGCCGGCGCCCTGCCCGTCCGGCCCCCGCACCAGCGCCTCATGCGCCAGGGTGGCGCCGCCGCGATCGGCATCGACGATGGGCTGGAAGGCCATGGCGAGCGCGAAACCCAGGCCATGTCCGGTGCCGCATCCCTCGCATGCGACTGGTCCGGACGGCAGCGGTGGACGTCCATCCGTCATTCTTGCGACTTTCGTTATGATAGCATCGAAGCCGTTCCGGTGCTGGCAGGGTGTAGATAAGCATTCGGCGGCCTCGCCGAACCGACCTCGCGGCAACGGCATCCATCCCCGGCCGGGCGTTGACCCCGGCCGCCCCCGGGGGCAAGTCTCGCCAACCAAAGAGGGAGGAAAGCCGCCATGGCCGTGGCCTATATCTGCGACGCCGTCCGCACCCCGATCGGCCGCTATGCCGGCGGCCTGGCCCCGGTCCGCGCCGACGACCTCGGCGCCATCCCGCTGCGCACGCTCATGGCGCGCAACCCCGGCATCGACTGGGAGGCGGTGGAGGACGTGATCTACGGCTGCGCCAACCAGGCCGGCGAGGACAACCGCAACGTCGCCCGCATGGCCCTGCTGCTGGCCGGCCTGCCGTCGAGCATCCCCGGCGGCACCGTCAACCGCCTCTGCGGGTCCGGCATGGACGCCGTCGGCATCGCCGGCCGCGCCATCAAGGCCGGCGAGGCCGACCTGATGCTGGCCGGCGGGGTCGAGAGCATGACCCGCGCGCCCTATGTCCAGGGCAAGCAGGCCGAGGCCTTCGGCCGTTCGCCCGAGATCTACGACACCACGATCGGCTGGCGCTTCGTCAACCCGAAGATGAAGTCGGCGCATGGCGTCGATTCGATGCCGGAGACGGCGGAGAACGTCGCGCAGGACTTCCAGGTCAGCCGCGCCGACCAGGACGCCTTCGCGTATCGCAGCCAGCAGCGCGCCGGGCGCGCGCAGGCCAGCGGCCGCTTCGCGCAGGAGATCGTCGCCGTCGAGATCCCCCGCCGCAAGGGCGACCCCATCCGCGTCGAGCAGGACGAGCATCCCCGCCCCGACACCACGCTGGAGGCGCTGGCCAAGCTGCCGACGCCGTTCCGCCGCGAGGGCGGCAGCGTCACCGCCGGCAACGCGAGCGGCGTCAACGACGGCGCCGCGGCGATCGTCATCGCCTCGGAAGCCGCGGTGAAGAAGTACGGGCTGACGCCGCGGGCGCGGATGGTGGCGGCGGCGACCGCCGGCGTCGCGCCGCGCATCATGGGCTTCGGCCCGGCGCCGGCGACGCGGAAGGTGCTGGAGAAGGCCGGGCTCAAGCTGTCCGACATCGACGTCATCGAGCTGAACGAGGCCTTCGCGGCACAGGCGCTGGCGGTCACCCGCGACCTCGGCCTGGCCGACGACGCCGAGCACGTGAACCCGAACGGCGGCGCCATCGCGCTCGGCCACCCTCTCGGCATGTCCGGCGCGCGGCTGGTGCTGACGGCGGTGCAGGAGCTGCAGAACCGCCAGGCGCGCTACGCCCTGACGACCATGTGCATCGGCGTCGGCCAGGGCATCGCCATGGTGATCGAGCGGGTCTGAGGGAAGCAAGACCGGGGGAGAAGGTATTCTCCCCCGGACCCCCTCATCTATTTTTCCGAGTCGGCATTCGCCGCGCGTCGAATGCCAGACTCCCAGAAATAGAGGAGGGTCCAGGGAGGATACTTCCTCCCTGGCCTTCCCTCACTGCCACTGAAACGCGGGAGGCTTCGCCATGTTCTGCCAGGTCGGCGACATCGTCATCCATGCCACCATCGAAGGCCCGGCCCAGGCGCCGCCGGTGCTGCTGCTGCACTCGCTCGGCACCACCCTGCAGATGTGGGACCCGCAGGCGGCGGCCCTGGCGAAGCACTACCGCGTCATCCGCATGGACATGCGCGGCCATGGGCTGACCGAGGCGCCGGCCGGTCCCTACACCATGGCCATGCTGGCGCGGGACGCGCTCGGGCTGCTCGACAGCCTCGGCATCGCGGAGGCGCATGTCGGCGGCGTCTCGATCGGCGGGCGGATCGCGCTGCAGGTCGCCGCCATGGCGCCGGGGCGGGTGCTGTCGCTGCTGCCCTGCGACACCGCGCTGGAATTCGGCGGCGCGGCGAACTGGCAGGAGCGGATCGACCTGGTCACTGGCGGCGGGATCAAGGCGGTCGCGGATGCCACCATGGGCCGCTGGGTGCTGGACCATTCGCTCGCTTCCTCGAAGGGGCTGAAGCGGATGCTGCTCGGCACCGATCCGGTCGGCTGGCTCGGCTGCGCCGCGGCGCTGCGCGACTGCTCGGCGGCCGATGTCGCCGGGAAGATCGCCTGCCCCACCACGATCATCGTCGGCGACCGCGACCAATCGACGCCGCTCTCGGCCGCCGAAGCCATTCGCGACGCCATCCCCGGCAGCGCGCTGGTCACCATCGCCGAGGCCGCGCATATCCCGAATTTCGAGCAGCAGCACGCGGTGACCCGCGCCGTGCTGCACCACCTGGACGGCGTCACCGCCCTGCCCGCCGCGGCGGCGGATGCCGGCATGGTCATGCGGAAGCGCATCCTGGGCGAGGCGCATGTCGCGCGCTCCGAGGCCGCGCTGACGGCGATGGATGCCCCCTTCCGCGACTTCATCCTGGAAGGCGTCTGGGGCCGGGTCTGGACCCGGCCGGGACTGTCGGTGCGCGACCGCAGCCTGCTCTGCCTCGGCATCCTGTCCGCGCTGCACCACCACGACGAATTCCGCCTGCATGTCCGCGCCACGCAGAACACCGGCGTGACGCCGGAGGAGATCGCCGAGGTGCTGCTGCAGGTCGCCGCCTATGCCGGCGTGCCCTCCGCCAACACGGCCTTGCGCATCGCCAAGGACACCTTGAAGGACATGCAAGCCTGATGAGCGTCAACCCGGCCGACAGCCCCGTCCTCGGCGCCCTCTACGGCACCGACGCCATGCGCGCGGTGATGGGGGAGCGCGCCTATCTCGCCCGCATGCTCGAGGTCGAGGCGGCACTCGCCCGCGCTCAGGCGCGGCTCGGCATCGTCCCCGAGGCCGCGGCGCAGGCGATCACGGCGGCGGCCGAGGTGGACCGGCTGGACCTGCCGGCGCTGGCCGCGGCCACGCGCAACACCGGCTATCCCGTCGTCGGGCTGGTGAAGCAGCTCTCGGCCCTGGCCGGCGCCGAGGCCGGCCGCTGGACCCATTGGGGCGCCACCACCCAGGACATCATGGACAGCGCCGTGGTGCTGCAGGTCAAGGCCGGCCTGGACCTGATCGGCGCGGAGCTGGAAGCGGTGATCGCCGGCCTTGCACGGATGGCGAAGGCGCACCGCTCCACGGTGATGGCCGGGCGCACCCATCTGCAGCACGCGCTGCCGGTGACCTTCGGCTACAAGGCGGCCGTCTGGCTCTCGCCGCTGATCACCATGCGCGAACGGCTGGCGCAGCTCCGCCCGCGGGTCGAGCGCGTGCAGTTCGGCGGCGCCGCCGGGACCCTCGCCTCGCTCGGCGACCAGGGCCTCGCGGTGCAGGCGGAACTGGCGAAGGAGCTCGGCCTCGCGGTGCCGGACATCCCCTGGCACGTGGCGCGGGACGGGATCGTGGAAGCCGTCTCCTTCCTCGGCCTGGTCACCGGCGCGCTGTCGAAGCTGGCGACCGATGTCATCCTGCTGATGCAGACCGAGGTCGCCGAGGTCGCCGAGCCGCACCAGGAGGGCCGCGGCGGGTCCTCGACCATGCCGCAGAAGCGCAACCCGATCTCCTGCGAATACATCGTGGCGCAGTCGCGCGGCGTGCACGCGCTGGTGCCGCAGATGCTGGCCGCCATGGCGCAGGACCAGGAACGCGGCACCGGTCCCTGGCAGGCCGAGGCGCTGGCGGTCGGCCAGGCCTTCACCCTGGCGCATGGCGCGCTGGCCTGCGCCCGGGTGCTGGCCGAGGGGCTGACGGTGGATGCGGCGCGGATGCGGCGGAACCTGGACTCCACCGGCGGGCTGATCGTGGCGGAAGCCGTGATGATGGGCCTCGCCCCGGTGATGGGCCGCGGCGAGGCACACCACGTGGTCCACCACGCCTGCGACGTCGCGCTGGCCGAGGGCATCCCGCTGGCCGAGGCGCTGCTGCGCGACCGGCAGGTGGCCGGGAAGCTCACTGCGGCCGAGGTGGCGCGGCTGACCGACCCGTCGGGCTACCTGGGCGCGGCGGAAGCCTTCGTCGACCGCGTGGTCGCGCGCGCCTGACCCTTCCCACCGCCTTGCCGCTCCGTCACCATCGCGGGTGAGGACCCGCTGCAGGAAAGGCCCGCGATGAGGGACGTTCACGTCGTCGACCACCCGCTGGTGCAGCACAAGCTGACCCTGATGCGGGAGGCCGAGCGCACCACCAAGGGCTTCCGCCAGCTGCTGAACGAGATCGGCATGCTGCTGGCCTACGAGGTCACCCGCGACCTGAAGCTGGAAGACGTCGAGATCGAGACGCCGCTGACCCGCATGCAGGCGCCGAAGCTGGCCGGGAAGAAGCTGGTCTTCGCCCCCATCCTGCGCGCCGGCGTCGGCTTCGTCGACGGGATGCTGGAACTGGTGCCGAGTGCCCGCATCGCGCATATCGGCCTGTACCGCGACCCGAGGACGCTGCAGGCGGTGGAGTACTACTTCAAGGCGCCGCCCGACGTCGCCGAACGCCTGGTGATCGTGCTCGACCCGATGCTGGCCACCGGCAACAGCGCGGTCGCCGCGATCGACCGGCTGAAGGAACGCGGCTGCCGCGACCTGCGCCTGGTCTGCCTGCTGGCGGCGCCCGAGGGCATCGCGCATGTCCACGGCTCGCACCCGGAGGTGCCGATCTGGACCGCGGCGATCGACAGCCACCTCGACGCGCATGGCTATATCGTGCCCGGCCTGGGCGATGCGGGGGACCGGATGTTCGGCACGAAGTAGGGGAGGATAAGACAATGGCCCATACCCAGATCGCGGTCGAGCGCCGCGGCGCCGTCGCCTGGCTGTTCCACGACCGGCCGGAGATGCGCAACGCCGAGAGCAGCGTGCTGCTCGACGAGCTGGACGCCGCGCTGCGCGAGGCCGCCGCCGACGACGACATCCGCGTCATCGTCATCGCCGGCAAGGGCGAGCATTTCTCCGCCGGCCACGACCTGAAGGAAGGCCAGGAGAAACGCCAGGGCTTCACGGTCGAGCAGCGCTACGCCTACGAGGAGCGCCGCTACCTCGAATACTCCTTGCGCATCTGGGACTGCCCGAAGCCGACCATCGCCTGCGTCCAAGGCGCCTGCATCGCCGGCGGGTTCATGGTGGCCAACATGTGCGACATGATCGTGGCGTCCGAGGATGCCTTCTTCGCCGACCCGGTCTGCAAGACGCTGGCGGCCTCGGCGGTGGAGGTCCTGATGCATCCCTTCGTCATGGGGCTGCGCGCGGCGAAGGAATTCCTCTTCACCGGCCGCCGCATGGGGGCGGCGGAAGCGCTCCGCCTCGGCATGGTCAACCGCGTCGTGCCGCGCGCCGAGCTGGACGCCGCGACGCAGCGGCTGGCGGAGGATATCGCGTCAGCCCCGCCCTTCGCCATCAAGCTGACCAAGCGGTCGCTCAACCGCGCCGCCGACATGCAGGGCTTCCGCGACGCCATCAACGCGCATTTCGACACGCACCAGCTGGCACATGTGACGGAGGAATTCCGCCGTACCCGCGAAGCCGGCCTCGCCGCGGCGATCGCGCGCGGGAAGGCGCAGACCGCGGTCTGAAAGGCCGGGGGAGAAGGTATTCTCCCCCGGACCTCCTCATTCATGTCTGCAAGTCGGCGGCCGAGCTAGGTCTTCTTCACGCCCCAGAAGACCGGGAAGCCCTTCGACACGCCGGTGACGTTGGTGCGGTAGGCGGTCGGCTGGATGTACTGGCCGACCGGCACGCTCGGCACCACCTGCATCGCCCGCGCCTGCAGGTCGCGGCAGATCACCTGCTGGGCCGCCAGGTCGGGCGCGTCGAACCAGGCGTTGCGCAGGTCCTCGAGCGTCTGGTCGACGCACCAGCCCGGCCAGGCGGAAGGATCGTTGCCGTTGCCGCGGGCGGCGTAGTGGTTGGACGGGTCCATCTGGTCGGCACCCTCCCAGCCCGTGTTGAAGCAGGACCAGCCGCCCTGTTCCAGCGGCCCCTTGTTGCTGCGCCGCTGCAGCATGGTGCCCCAGTCGGTGGCGACGAAGTCGACGTTGATGCCGATCTTCGCCATGGCATCCGCCGCGACCTCGCCGATCGCCTTGAACTGGGCGTAGTCGGTGGCGACCAGCATCGCCACCTTCTGCCCGGCATAGCCGGACTGCTTCAGCAGCTGCCGCGCCTTGTCGTAATTGCGCGGTCCCTTCAGCGGCTCGAGGCCCGCCTCGCTCGCCATCGGCGTGTTCGGGCAGAAGACGCCATGCGGGACATGGTACATCGCCGCGTCGTCGCCGACGATCGCCTGCATGAAGTCGGTCTGGCTGAAGGCGTACAGCAGGGCCTGCCGCCCTTCCGGCTTGTCGAAGGGCGCCTGCAGGTGATTGAGCCGCATCATGTTGACCGAGCCGGTCGGATTGATGACCTCGATCTTCACCTTGCGGTCGCGCTGCAGCAGCGGGATCAGGTCGTGGGTCGGATTCTCCCACCAATCCTGCTCGCCCTGCAGGACGGCAGCGACCTTGGTGGCGGCGTCGGGGATGGTGGTCCATTCGACCCGGTCGAAATTCACCACCTTGGGGCCGGACAGCCAATCGGCGCGGCCGTCGCCGCGCGGGACGTACTTGTCGAACTTGACGTAGACGTTGCGCGAGCCGGGGACGCGTTCGCTGGCCAGGAAGCGGAAGGGGCCGCTGCCGACCATCTCGGTCATCTGCTTGAAGGGGTCGGTATTCGCCAGCCGCTCCGGCATCATCGCCGGCATGGGCGAGCTGACCTTGCCCAGCGCCTCCGGCAGCAGCGGGAAGGGCTTCCGCAGCCTGAAGACGATGCGGCGGTCGTCGGGGGCGGAGAGCTCCTCGGTCGCCGCCATCAGCGCCCCGCCCAGCGCGTCGCGCTTCGACCAGCGGCGGATGGAGGCGACGCAATCGCGCGCCGTCACCTTCTCGCCGTCGTGCCAGAGCAGCCCGGGGCGCAGCGTCAGGGTCCAGAGCCTGCCGTCGTTCTCGACGACATGGCCCTCGACCATCTGCGGATGCGGCTTGAAGTTGCTGTCCAGGCCATAGAGCGTGTCGAAGACCATCTGGCTATGGCCGCGCGTGACATAGGCCAGGCTGCCATGCGGATCGATGGTGGACAGGTCGATCTGCGGGATGAACCGCATCACCCGGGCGCCCTGGGCGAGGGACAGCCGCGGCGCGGCGATGGCGGCCGCCGCCGTGGCCAGCACGGCACGGCGGGTCACACGCGAATTCTGCATTTGGGTCACGACGCTCTCCTGATGGGGCGCGGGACCGGCTCTTCCCCGTTGGGCGGAAGGCTAGACGGCCGCCGCGCCGGCGTCACTCCCCCCTCCCGGCAGCCGCGCGAGGAAATCGCGCACCGCCGCCAGCACGGTTGCCGAGGCTTCGGCATGCGGGGCATGGCCGATGCCCGGCAGCAGCCGCCGCTCGACCGGGCCCGGCGCTTCCCGCGCGATGGCGTGCAGCTGTTCCGCGGTGCCATAGGCATCGGCCTCGCCCTGGATCGCCAGCACCGGCAGGCGGATCCGCCGCAGCTCGGGCAGCAGGTCGAAGGCGGCGGGAAAGCGGGGGTCCAGCCAGGCGCCAGCCCAGCCCTCAAAGGCGACATCGACATGGCGGTGGTGCCGCGCCAGGCGGGCGCGCAGGTCGCCGGTCGCATAGCGCGCACGCGTCGCGGCGACGCCGGCCAGCCCGATGGGTTCGGCGAAGACATGCGGCGCCAGCAGCACCAGGCCCTGCAGCCGCGGATCGGGGCAGGCGCCAGCATGGATCGCGGCGATCGAGGCGCCGTCGGAATGCCCGAACAGGATGCCGCGCCGCAGCCCGGCCGCGTCGAGCACGCGCGGCAGCACCTCGGTCGCCTCGCGCCGCAGGTAGTCGAGCGGCCGCGGCAGGGCGACGGGGTCGGACCCGCCATAGCCGAAGCGCGACCAGGCGAAGACGCCCCAGCCGGTCGCCGCGCTCAGCGCCGGCGGGAAGTCCCGCCACAGGCCGAGGCTGCCGAGCCCTTCGTGCAGCAGCACGATGGTCGGCGCCGCCGCGGGCCCCGGCCCCCACCAGCCGGTCTCGAGCCGTCCTTCCGCCAGCCGGATCTCGCCGGGCCGCATCGTCGCGGGCGCCTTCCCGTTCATGCCTGGCCTCCCTGCCCCGGTGGAGGATATCCATGGCGGGGCTTGCAGGGTCATGCCACGGCAGGCACTCCGCAGGCCATCGGGGGATGCGCGGGATGACCAGGCAGAGTGAGGCGCCGCTCTTCGCGCCGGTGCGGATGGAGCGGATCGCGCTGCCGGGCGGCGGCTGGCTGCTGCGCTCGCGCGAGCCCCTGGCGCCGCATGCGCCGCGGATCACCGACTGGCTCTGGCACTGGGAAAGGGCGGCGCCGGCCCGGCCCTTCCTGCGGGAGCGCGGGCCGGATGGCGGCTGGCAGGGCGTCACCTTCGGCGAGGCGGCGGCGCAGATCCGGGCGCTCGGTGCGGCGCTGCTGGCACGCGGCCTGGGGCCGGGCCGTCCGCTGGCGGTGCTGTCCGGCAATTCGGTGCGGCATGCGCTGCTGGCCTATGCGGCGCAGGCGGTGGGGGTGCCCTGCACCGCGGTCTCGGTGCCCTACTCGCTGCAGAGCGGCGACCTGGGCAAGCTGCGGCATATCCTCGGCAGGCTCCGCCCCGGGTTGCTCTTCGCCGAGGATGCCGCCCCCTTCGCCCGTGCCCTGACGGTGGAGGAGGCGCAGGGGATCGAGGTGGTCTCGGCCGCCGGGTGGAACGCCTTGCTGGCAACACCCGCGACGCCTGCGGCGATCGAAGGCGTCGATCCGGACGGGCTGGCAAAGATCCTCTTCACCTCGGGCTCGACCGGCGTGCCGAAGGGCGTGCCGGCGACCCACCGGATGCTGGCGGCGAACCAGCAGCAACTGGCGCAGGCCTGGCCGTTCCTCGACCGCGAGCCGCCGGTGCTGCTGGACTGGCTGCCCTGGAGCCATGTCTTCGGCGGCAGCCAGAACCTCAATCTGGTGCTGCGCGGCGGCGGCACGCTGTGGATCGACGCGGGCCGGCCGATGCCGGGCGCCTTCGACCGCACCCTGGCCAACCTGCGGGACGTCGCGCCGACCCTACACTTCGACGTGCCGCGCGGCATCGCCCTGCTGCTGCCGGCGCTGGAAGCGGATGCGGCGCTGGCCGAGGCCTTCTTCAGCCGGCTGCGCCTGGTCTTCAGCGCCGGCGCGGCGCTGCCCGAGGCGCAGTTCCGCCGGATGCAGGCGCTGGCCGCGCGGCATGCGCCGCGGCCGGTGCCGGTGGTCTCCGGCTGGGGGCTGACCGAGACGGCCCCCGCGGCGACCAACGCGCATCGGATGGACGCCGCGCCGGGCGGCATCGGCACGCCGCTGCCGGGGGTCGAGCTCAAGCTGGTCCCGGCCGAGGGCAAGACCGAGATCCGGGTGCGCGGGCCGAATGTCTTCCCCTTCTATCTCGACGACGGGGAGGCGACCGCGGCGGCCTTCGACGCCGAACGGTTCTTCCGCACCGGCGATGCGGTGGCCTGGGTCGATGCGGCCGACCCGGACCAGGGGCTGCGCTTCGACGGCCGGTTGGCGGAGGATTTCAAGCTCTCCTCCGGCACGCGGATCAATGCGGCCGAGTTGCGGCTGCGGGCGCTGGCGGCGCTCGGCGCACTGGTCCGGGACGTGGTGGTGGTGGGGGCGGACCGCGACGAGGTCGGGCTGCTGGTCTTCCCGGCGGAGTCCGGGGTGGACCAGGACGCGGTGCGTCAGGCGTTGCGGGCGATGAACGCGGCGGCGGGGGGCGGTTCCTCCCGCCGGGTCGGGCGTGCCATGCTGCTGGCGGAGCCGCCCTCGCTGGATGCGGGGGAGGTGACGGACAAGGGCTCGCTGAACGCGCGGGCGATCCAGGCGCGGCGGGCCGACATGCTTGCGCGCCTGTACGACAACGAGGATCGGGAGGTGATAACGCCATGAACGTCGCCCTGAGCGCCGCCGCGCCGGACTGGACGCGCTATGCCGATGCGGCGCTGGTCGAGCGCTTCGCCGATGCCACGCTGGTGGCCGGGGCGCGGACGCCCTTCGTCGATTTCAACGGGTCGCTGGCGCTGGTCTCGCCGACCGACCTCGGCATCCATGCGGCGCGGGCGGCGATCGCGTGGGCCGGGATCGATGCGGCGCGGATCGGCGTGACGGTCGCCGGCAACTGCACCCAGGCCAGCTTCGACAGCCTGTTCTTCGCCCGCCATGTCGGGTTGTATTCGGGCATGCCGGACGACCGGCCGGCGCATGGGGTGCAGCGGCTCTGCACCACGGGGTTCGAGGCGATCGCCCAAGGGGCGCGCGCGACGAGCGCGGGCCAGGTCGAGGCCGCGCTCTGCGTCGGCACCGAGAGCATGAGCCGGGCGCCGGTCGCTTCCTATACCTCGCGCGGCGGCTTCGGGCTCGGCCAGGTGGAGTTCAAGGATTTCCTCTGGGAGGCGCTGTATGACACCGGTTGCGCCACCGCGATGGGCGGCACGGCGGAGAACCTGTCGAAGCTGCACGGCATCACCCGCGAGGAAGTGGATGCCTACGCCGCGGAGAGCTTCGCCCGGGCGCTGGACGCGCAGGCGGCCGGGCGCTTCGCCGCCGAGATCGCGCCGGTCGTGGAGGCTGTGTTCGAGGGCAAGGGGCTGAAGCCGCGCAAGCTGTCGCTGCCGCGGAAGGTGGCGGAGGTCTCGGCGGACAGTCATATCCGGCCGACCCCGCTGGAGGCGCTGGCCAAGCTGAAGCCGGTCTTCGGCGGGGTGCAGACCGGCGGCAACAGCAGCGCGATCGTCGATGGCGCCGCGGCGGTGGTGCTGACGACGCGGGCGGTGGCGGCCGGGCTGGGCGGCCATGCCGCGCTCGGGCGCGTGGTGGCGGCGGCCGCGGCCGGCGTGCCGGCGGAGGTGATGGGGATCGGGCCGGTGCCGGCGGCGATCGCGCTGCTGCGCAAGCTTGGGCTGGGCGTCGACGATATCGACCTGTTCGAGATCAACGAGGCCTTCGGTGCCCAGGCCGAGGCGGTTCGGCGGGCGCTGGGCGTGCCGCGCGAACGCTTCAACGTGAATGGCGGGGCCATCGCCTTCGGCCACCCGCTGGCGGCGACCGGGGTGCGCTGCGTGCTGTCGGTGATGATGGAATTGAAGCGGCGCGGGCTGAAGCGCGGCATCGCCGGCGCCTGCGCGGGCGGCGGCCAGGGCATGGCGGTCCTGGTGGAGGTCGATTGAGCCTCTTCGGCCGCAGCATCCTTGTGCATTGGGGGGATTGCGACCCGGCGCGGATCGTCTTCCATCCCAATTTCATCCGCTGGATGGATGAGGGTTTCACCGAGATGGCGCTGGCGCGGGGCGTCGACTTCGCCGCCCTGCAGCGGGAGGATCCGCATTTCCGCGGCGCGCCCCTGGTGGATGTGCGCTGCGGCTTCCGCGCGCCGGCGCGCTACGGCCAGGTGGTGACGCACGAGGTTTCGCCGCCCGTCCTCGGCGGCCGCAGCTTTCGCGTCGGGCATCGCTTCCTGTTGCCCGACGGAAGCCTGGCAGCAGAGGGCGAGCAGGTGCGGATCTGGGGCCGCGAGGTGGATGGCGTGCTGCGCGCCGTGGCGATGCCGGCGGCGATCGCTGCGGCGTTCACGGCCTGAACACGACGAAGCCGCCGGCCCGGTCGGGTCGGCGGCTTGTCATGAGTTTTGGATGCGGGGACAGGATTTGAACCTGTGACCTTCAGGTTATGAGCCTGACGAGCTACCGGGCTGCTCCACCCCGCGGTGGTGTGTGTGTGTGACGGGTGAGTTCAAGGATCCGGCTGGGTGGCCCG
>NZ_JBHTDE010000006.1:0-269806 GCF_042666655.1 Dankookia sp. GCM10030260 | reverse complement strand
CGAGGCGGACGTGCGCACCGTAGTCGCCACAGCCCGCCTCGCGCCGAACACCAGCGTCTTTGGCGCCATCCTGACGACTGTCACGGCCTGACCGCTACGTCGCAGAAGTCAGGGGGTGGGTAATTACGTGGCCCGGCCCTATCCAGCGGCCGTTGCGGTGCTAGTCTGCCGCGGCAAGGCGTGCAGCACGACGCGCCCATCGGTCCTGGAGGAACACATGTCCAAGTTCAGGGGCGCGGCCGCCGCGCTCGCCATCCTGCTCGCGCCCGGCATCGCCCCAAATCCCGCCCTGGGGCAGGTCTCCGACGAGGTCGTCCGCATCGGCGTGCTCACCGACCTGTCCGGCCCCTATGCCGATTTCGCCGGGCCGGGCTCGGTGCTCGCCACCCGCATGGCGATCGAGGACCATGGCGGGAAGGCGCTCGGCAAGCCGGTCGAGGTGGTCAACGGCGACCACCAGAACAAGCCGGATGTCGGCGGCTCGCTGGCGCGGCGCTGGATCGACACCGACCGCGTCGACATGATCATCGACATGCCGAACTCCTCCGTGGCGCTGGCCGTGCAGCAGGTCGGCCGGGAGCGCAACCGGATCATCATCAACTCCTCGGCCTCGACCACGGAACTGACGGGGCGGCAGTGCTCCCCCGTCGGGTTCCACTGGACCTCCGACAGCTATGCGCTGTCGTCCGGCACCACCCGCGCCGTGATGCAGCAGGGCGGCAAGTCCTGGTACTACCTGACGGTGGACTACGAGGGCGGCTACGCGCTCGAGCGCGGCTCGGAAGGCGTGGTGAAGGCCGAGGGCGGCACCGCGCTGGGCCGGGCGCGGCACCCGCTGAACTCCTCCGACTTCTCCTCCTTCCTGCTGCAGGCGCAGGCATCCAAGGCGCAGGTGGTGGCGCTGGCCAATGCCGGCACCGACACCATCAACGCCATCAAGCAGGCCGGCGAATTCGGCCTGACCAAGGGCGGCCAGCGGCTGGTCGGCATGTTCGTCAACGTCAACGACGTCAAGGCGCTCGGCCTGCAGACCGCGCAGGGCGTGGTGACGGTGGAGGCCTGGTACTGGGACCAGTCCGACGAGACCCGCGCCTTCGCCAAGCGCTTCGCCGAGCGCAACCGCGGCACGGTGCCGAGCCAGTACCAGGCCGGCATCTACAGCGCGGTGCGGCACTACCTGAAGGCCATCGAGGCCGCCGGCACGGATGAGGCGATGGCGGTCGCCGCCAAGATGCGCGCGCTGCCGGTCAACGACGTCTTCACCAAGGACGGCGTCGTCCGCGCCGATGGGCGGCACGTGCACGACCTCTATCTGGTCGAGGTGAAGAAGCCGGCGGAATCGACCGGCCCCTGGGACCTCTACAAGGTGCTGGCGACGGTGCCGGCGGCGCAGGCCTTCAAGCCGCTCGATCCCGCCTGCCCGCTGGTGAAGCAATGAGCAGCGCCGCGGACCCGCGGAGCGGCTTGACCACACTCGGCTTCGTCGGCCTCGGCGCCATGGGGGCGCCGATGGTCCGGCGGCTGCTCGGCGCCGGCCACCGGGTGCTGGTGCACGACCTGAACGCGGTGGCGGTCGCCGCCGCCGTCTCGGCCGGGGCGGAGGGGCGGGGCAGCCCCGCCGCCGTGGCCATGGAAGCGCAGGTGGTGCTGGTCAGCCTGCCGACGCCGGACGTGGTCCGGGCGGTGGCCCTCGGCGCCGGCGGCCTGGCCGAGGGCGGCGCGCTGCAGGTCTATGTCGACCTGTCCACCACCGGGGCGCAGGTGGCGGTGCAGGTGGCCGCGGGCCTGGCCGCGCGTGGCGTGGTGGCGCTCGACGCGCCGGTCTCGGGCGGCGTCGCCGGGGCGGAGGCCGGGACGCTCTCGGTCATGGCGGCCGGCGACCCGGCGGCCTTCGAGCGCGTCCGCCCGGTGCTGCAGGCGATCGGGTCCAACACCGTGCTGGTCGGCGAGAAGGTCGGGCTCGGCCAGACCCTGAAGCTGGTGAACAACCTGCTGGCCGCGACCACCTGGGCCGCGGCCTGCGAGGCGCTGGCGATGGGCGCCAAGGCCGGGCTCGACCCCGAGCTGATGGTCGGCGTGATCAACAAGTCCTCCGGCCGCAGCTTCCCGACCGAGCGCTTCGCCGCCGGCCCGGTGCTGACCCGGCGCTTCGACTTCGGCTTCCGGATGGAGCTGATGGCCAAGGACATGCGGCTGGCCCTGCAGGAGGCCGAGGCGCTGGGCCTGGTGATGCCGACCAGCCGCGCGGCGCAGATGCTGTACGGGCTGGCGATGGCCGGCGGCGGCGGCAAGGGCGACGTGACCAAACTCGCCCGCGTCACCGAGGGCTGGGCGGAGGTGGAGATCGCCGCCAGCCGACGCAACGAAGGCTAGGAACGTCGGCACCCGCCGCGCGGCAGGTGCCAAGCCCACAAGAATAGAGGTGGGGTCTGGGGCGGATACCTCCGCCCCAGCCTTCACTCCGCCGCCAGCTTGCCGAAGTCGATCGGCGCCCGGGTGATCTCGCTCATCCGCTGCCGCACGGCGAAGACCCGCACCGAGACATCCGAGAAATCCGGGTTCGCCTTGATCCGTGCCGCGATCGGCCCGTTCGCATAGGCCTCCGCCGAGGCCTGGTCGGCGAAGAGGTAGATGCCGCCCGCCAGCCGTTCGGCGTCGCCGTCCAGCCAGATCTTCCAGAGCAGCCCGGGCACCTCGAGGAAGGGCTTCGCCCGGTCGTCGGTGTAGCGCGCCTCCCATTCGGCCTTCGCCATCTCCGGCCGGCGGTAGTTGATCTGGACGATGTGCATGGCGTGTCTCCTCAGGCCGGCGTCCGCTCCAGCAGCTCGATGGCGATGTTCTGCGGCCCCTCGATGAAGCAGATGCGCACGCCGGGGCGGGCCTGCTTCGGCTCCATGGTGAATTTCACGCCCTTGGCCTTCAGCTCCGCCACCGCCGCGTCCAGCCCCTGCACCGCCAGGCCGAAATGGTCGATCCCGTTGTAGGGCGACAGGGGCGGCGCCGCGACGCGGCTGTCGGAGGCCGAGATGAACAGGTCGAGCCCGCCGAGCGTCATGTCGATGCGCGGCGCCCTCGACGCGGCGGGCGACCTCGGCGCCGAGCTTGTCCTGGAACCAGGCGGCGGTCGCCTCCAGGTCGGGGCTGCGCAGGTGGATGTGGTCGAAGCCGTAGCGGGCCATGGGGTTCCTCCGTCGGTCTTTCGCCGAAGCCTAGGCCCGAAGCCCGCCGGCTGGACAGGGGGCACCGCCCCTTGACCACCGGCGCCCGGCCCGGGCACCACTCGCGCCATGGACCAGCAGACCGAACTCGCCAAGGTGAAGGGCCGCATCCGGGCGCTGGCCGCCCGGACCGTGGAGCGCGGCTGCTCCGAGGCCGAGGCGCTCGCCGCCGCCGCCAAGGTGGGCGAGCTGCTGGAGGTCTACGGGCTGTCCATGTCCGAGGTCGCGCTGCGCGAGGAAGATTGCATCCAGCACCGCGTGACCGTCCCCGGCCCGCAGCGCCTGGCGCTGCGCTGGCTCTACCCCGCTTTGCTGCGCTTCACCGACTGCCGCGGCTGGACCGACGGGCGGGCCGATTTCGTGCTCTATGGGCTCGAGCCCGACGTGCAGATGGCGGAATACCTGCTGCGCGTCGCGGAAGCTGCGCTCGCCTACGAGGAAGCCCGCTACCGCGCCACCGCCGACTACCTGCGCAGCCGCGCCACCCCGCAGACCCGGCTCCGCAGCTTCCGCTACGGCTTCGCCGACCGGCTCGGCAAGCGGCTGGAGGAGATGACCGCCACCCGGGCCGCGGCGGCCGAGGCGCGCCGCGAGGCCGCGCCTGCGAGCCAGGCATCCGCCTCCACCGCGCTGGTCCTGGCCAAGGAGAAGAAGGTCGAGGAAGGCTTCCGTGGCCTCGGCGTGCGGCTGAGGACGGTCTATTCCACCGCCACGGTGCGCGACCGCGGCGCCTATGGCCGCGGCCAGGCGGCCGGCGGCCGGGTCGGACTGGAACGGCCGGTGGGCGCCGGGCCGGGCGCCAGGGCCCTGCCGCGAAAATGAGCCGGGGCGACGCCGCTGCGCGGCGGCTCTATGCCTGGGAGGATGCCGAGGTCGGGCCACGCGACACCTCCCGCGTCCCCTTCGCCCGGCTGCAGGCCCTGGTGGACCATGTCTGGGCGGCCGAGGGGCTGCGCTTCCCGCCGCGCATCCGTCCGCTGCCCCGCCAGGCCCGCCGCACCGTGGCGCGCGCCACCCGCCTGGCGATCGAGGCGCCGGCCGAACTGCCCACCTGGGTGCTGCTGCACGAGCTGGCGCACAGCCTGACCAGCACGGCCGAGGGCGGCAGCGACGGCCACGGGCCGCGCTTCGTCGGCCTCTATGTGCATCTGCTGGTGCGCCACGCGCGGATGCCGGAGGCGGCGCTGGTGGCCTCGCTGCGCGCCGCCGGCATCGCCTTCGATCCCGCCGCCCGGCCGGCGTTCCTCGATTGAGCCGCCCGCGCTAACCTGGCGCCGCAGCGGGAGAGAAGCGGGATGCGTCCAAGAATCGCCTTCGTCGGGGCCGGCGCGGTCGGCGGCTATCTCGGCGGCCACCTCGCCCGGCTCGGCCACGACGTCACGCTGATCGACGCCTGGCCGGCGCATGTCGAGGCGATCCGCGCCCAGGGCCTGAAGCTCACCGGCATCGAGGACAGCCAGAACGTCACCGTCCAGGTGCCCGCGCTGCACCTGTCCGACGTGCAGTCGCTGTCCAAGGGCCCGCCGATCGACATCGCCTTCGTCTCGGTGAAGTCCTACGACACCACCTGGGCGACCCAGCTCATCGCGCCGCACCTGGCCCCGGGCGGCTTCGTCGCCAGCCTGCAGAACTGCATCAACGAACCCGCCATCGCCGCCGTGGTCGGCTGGGGCCGCACCATCGGCGTCATCGCCGGCACCTATTCGGGCGAGCTGGTCGCCCCCGGCGAGGTGATGCGCACCGTCCCACTCGGCGGCACCCAGCGCGTGGTCTATGCGGTGGGCGAGGCGCATGGCCGCCTCACCGCCCGCGTCGAGCAGGTCCGCGCGCTGATCGCCGCCATCGACAGCGTTGCCGCCACCACCAACCTCTGGGGCGAGCGCTGGTCGAAGCTGTGTGTCAACGTGATGCGCAACGGCGTCAGCGCCGCCTCCGGCCTCTCCGGCAACGAATGCGACCGCGACGGGCGCATCCGCCGCTTCTCCATCCGGCTCGGCGCCGAGGCCGTGCGGATCGGCCAGGCGCTGGGCTATGCGCTGGAGCCGATCCAGAAGATCGCGCCCGAGGTCCTGGCCGCGGCCGGCGCCGGCGATGCCGCGGCGCTGGACCAGGCGGAAGGCACCATCCTGGCGACGCTGGCCGCCGGCCAGCGCAGCGCCAAGCAAAGGCCGTCCATGGGCCAGGACATGATGAAGGGCCGGCAGACCGAGATCGACCAGATCAACGGCTTCGTCGTCGCCGAAGGCGCCAAGGCAGGGCTGGCGGCGCCGGCCAATGCGGCGCTGACGGCGATGGTGAAGCGGGTCGAGCGCGGCGAGGTCGCGGCGCGGGCGGAGAACATCACGGGGATCAACGCGTAGGCCGGAGGAAGTCGCGGGGGCGGCCACGCCACAACGCGAGCGCACAGCGCGCGGCGAGGGTGGCCGCATCCGCCGGGCAGTGGTGCCGAAGGCACCCTGCCCTTCAGCCACGCCGCCGAGCGGCCGCTGCCTGGCATTGACCTTGGCAGGACGTCGTGGCTGTCCGTCGGCGGCGACCCGCCCGCCTGGCCAGGAGCTCGATCGCCTCCGGCTGGCCCTGCACGGGGAACACCCCGCCGCGGACCGGCGCGCGGGCGGCGACCCAGGCCTTTGGCGCCATCCCCGATCCCTTCATCCCCGCGCCCGCTCAGGCCGGCCGGTGCTCCGGCAGGCGGGCGACGATCTCGGCGAGCGGCGCCTTGGCCAGGTCGAGGTCCAGGCTGCCCCGCAGCCGCTGCCGCGTGGCATCGCCGAGCGCCTCGCGGAGATGGCCGAGGAAGGCGGGCGGCGCCACCAGGATCAGGCGGGCGAAGCGCCTCGCCCCGGCCGCGGCCTCGAGCCGATCGGCCAGGTCGCGCGCGAAGGCCACCTTGCGCGCCGCGTGCGCATCCTGCCGTGGCTCGATCGCATGGCGGGCGCCGCCGACGCTCTCCTGCGTGCGGCCGGGACGCTCGGTTCCCAGCGCATGCGAGGGCGGATCGAAGACCTGCTGCGCCTCGGCCTCGAGTTCCTGCCACTGCTCGGCCAGCGAGAGCCGCTCGAGCACGCGCGCCCGCTGGCCGTCGGCCACCAGCACCCAGGCGATTTCCTGTCGCATCACCCTTGTCCCTCGTTCTCCGGTAGGGGGTGGCCGGACCGTCCCTGTGGCAGGCGCGCCTCGGCCTCCGCGACGCGACGCAACGTCGCGGCGAAGCTGTCCGGGTTGAGCGACATGGAATCGATCCCCTGCTCGACCAGGAATTCCGCGAAGTCCGGATGGTTGCTCGGCGCCTCGCCGCAGATCCCGACCTTCGCACCACAGGCCTGGGCCCGGCGGATCACGTCCGCGATCATGCGCTTCACCGCCGGGTCGCGCTCGTCGAACAGCCCGGCCAGCTCGGCCGAATCGCGGTCCACCCCGAGCACCAGCTGCGTCAGGTCGTTCGACCCGATGGAGAAGCCGTCGAAGCGGGCGGCGAATTCCTCCGCCAGGATCACGTTGGCGGGGATCTCGCACATCACATAGACCTGCAGCCCTGCCTCGCCACGCCGCAGACCGTGCCCGGCCATGATGGCCAGGACCTGGTCCGCTTCCCGCAGCGTGCGGCAGAACGGCACCATGACGATGATGTTGTCGAGGCCGATCTCCTCCCGCGCCTTGCGGATGGCGCGGCATTCCAGCACGAAGCCGTCGCGGTACCGGTCGGAATAGTAGCGCGAGGCGCCGCGCAGCCCGAGCATCGGGTTCTCCTCCACCGGCTCGAAGGCGGCGCCGCCGATCAGGTGGGCATATTCGTTGCTCTTGAAGTCGCTCAGCCGCAGGATCACCGGCCGCGGGTGGAAGGGGGCGGCGATGCGCGCCACGCCGCGCGCCAGCGTATCGACGAAGTAGGAGGCCTTGTCGGGGAAGCCGCGCGTCAGCGCCTCGATCTGCCGCCGCGCCTCGCGGTCCCGCACCTGGTCGAACCGCAGCAGCGCCATCGGGTGCGCCTTGATGAGGTTGCCGACGATGAACTCCATCCGCGCCAGCCCGACGCCCTGTGCCGGCAGCCGCCACCAGCGGAAGGCGGCGGCGGGACTGGCCAGGTTCAGCATCATCGCCGTACGCGTCTTCGGCAGGCTGTCGAGGTCGATATCGGTCGCGGCGAAGGGCAGCGCGCCGTCATAGACCTGCCCCGCATCGCCCTCGGCGCAGGACAGCGTCACCACCTGCCCATCGCGCAGCAGGCCGGTGGCGTCCTGCGTGCCGACCACCGCCGGCAGGCCGAGCTCGCGGCTGACGATCGCCGCATGGCTGGTGGCGCCGCCATGGTCGGTGACGATGCCGGCGGCCCGCTTCATCAACGGCACCCAGTCCGGATCGGTCGCCTCGGCGACCAGCACGGCGCCCTGCGGGAAGCCCTCGATATCGGCCGCGTCGCGGACGACGCGGACCGGGCCGCTGGCGATCGCCTCGCCCACCGCGGCGCCGCGCAGGATCGGCTTGCCCTTCGCCTGCAGGCGCCAGCTGCGCAGCACCGCGGCGTGCCGCGTGCCATGCACCGTCTCCGGCCGGGCCTGGACGATGAACAGCGCGCCGGTCTCGCCGTCGCGGGCCCATTCCAGGTCCATCGGCCGGCCGTAATGCCGCTCGACCGCCACCGCCCAGCGGGCCAGCTGCAGGATCTCGGCATCCTGCAGCACGAAGGCCTCGCGCTCGCGCCGGCTGGTGTCGACCAGGGCGGTCCGGGCGGTACCGCCGCTGGCATGGACCATCTTGCGCGCCTTGCCGCCGAGCGCCTTCTCGAGGATCGGCACGCGCCGCGGGTCGCCGAGCGGCGGCTTGAAGACCAGGTAGCGATCCGGATCGACCGAGCCCTGCACGATCGGCTCGCCGAGGCCCCAGACGGCGCTGATGACCACGACGCCGGGGAAGCCGCTCTCGGTATCGATCGAGAACATGATGCCGGAGCCGCCGAGGTCGGCCCGCACCATCGCCTGCACGCCGATCGACAGCGCCACCTTCAGGTGGTCGAAGCCCTGCATGTCGCGGTAGCTGATCGCCCGGTCGGTGAAGAGCGAAGCATAGCAGTGCCGGCAGGCGTCCAGCAGCGCCGCCTCGCCGACGACGTTGAGGAAGGTTTCCTGCTGTCCGGCGAAGCTGGCATCCGGCAGGTCCTCGGCGGTTGCGCTGCTGCGCACCGCGACCGCCGGGTCCGCGACGCCTTGGCGCGCGGCCAGCATGCGGTAGGCCGCCCGGATCTGCTCCGCCAGGGCCGCGGGGATGCCGGCGTCGAGGATCAGCCGGCGGATCGCCGCCCCCGTCTCCGCCAGGCTTGCCGCGCCGCGCCGCAGCGCGTCGAGCCGCGCCTGCATCGCGCCGCCGATGCCGCTGCCGGCCACCAGCGCGCGCCAGGCGGCGGCCGTGGTGGCGAAGCCCGGCGGCACCCGCACGCCGGCGCCGGACAGCGCGCGCACCATCTCGCCCAGCGAGGCATTCTTGCCGCCGACGCGCGGCACGTCGGCGGCGCCGACCTCTTCGAGCCAGAGGATGCCGGGATCGCCGCTCATGGCACGATCGCCACCTTCAGCACGCCGTCGCGCTGCTGGCCGAACAGTTCATAGGCCTCGGCAATGTCCCGCAGCCGGAAGTGGTGGGTGACCAGCGGCCGCAGGTCGACCCGGTTGCCCTCGATCGCCGCCATCAGCCGCCGCATGCGCTCCTTGCCACCGGGGCAGAGCGTGGTGACGATGCCGAGGTCGCCGAGCCCGGCGGCGAAGGCATCGAGCGGGATGTGCAGGTCGGTCGAGTAGACGCCGAGGGAGGAAAGCCGGCCACCCGGCCGCAGCACCCGCAGCGCCGCCTCGAAGGTCTGCTGCAGGCCGAGCGCCTCGATCGAGACATCGACGCCGCGGCCATCGGTCAGCCGGCGGATCGCCTCGACGGGATCCTCCTTCGAGAAGTTCACGACATGGTCGGCACCGAGTTGCCGCGCCATCGCCAGCCGCTCCGGCACGCGGTCGACGGCGATGATGCTGGTCGCGCCCATCAGCTTCGCCCCGGCGGTGGCGCAGAGGCCGATCGGTCCCTGGGCGAAGACCGCGACGCTGTCGCCGATGCGGATGCGGCCGCTCTCGGCGCCGCCGAAGCCGGTCGACATGATGTCGGGGCACATCAGCACCTGCTCGTCGGTCAGCCGGTCGGCGACCGGCGCCAGGTTGGCCATGGCGTCCGGCACCAGCAGGTACTCCGCCTGGCAGCCATCGATCGTGTTGCCGAAGCGCCAGCCGCCGAGCGGCTTCCAGCCATGCGCGGTGCCGGCGCCGTCCTGCGCGCCGCAGCCGCAGAGGCAGGCGTTGCTGTGGCCGGAGGGGGTGATGGCGCCGGCGATCACCCGCTGGCCCTCGCCGTAGCCCTGCACCGCGCTGCCGAGGCGCTCGATCACCCCGACCGGCTCGTGGCCGATGGTGAGGCCGGGCGCGACGGGGTATTCGCCTTTCAGGATGTGGATGTCGGTGCCGCAGATCGTGGTGGTGGTGATCCGCAGCAGCGCGTCCAGGGGGCCGATCTCGGGCACCGGCTTCTCGCGCAACGCGATCCGTCCCTTCTCGACGAACACCGCAGCCTGCATGGTCCGTGGCATGGCGTTCTCCTCCGTGGCGGCAGCACAGCCTGGCCAGGCCGGGAGTGCCTTGCGCGACCTCAAGCTGCGCGGCGCGGCCTGCATCACAAAGCCGTTCTCGATAGGGTGGATGTGGCCGCGGATCCCGCTGCGGCAGGACTGGCGCGCAGCGCTTCCCGGCCGCGCGCAACGGACGCCGCAGCGGCGACGGCTGGCCGTGATGCGCGACCCCTGCCCGCGTCACGTCGGTGGCTGGACCAAGGCCGCCTCGGCCCTGCGACGGGGCCCGCCGCAGGGGATCGCACCAGCGCCGCATGCAGGCAGCGTCGGGAGGCGAGCCCGTCGCGCCGTGCGACGACCTGATGCGAGATGAAGCCGGAACGCCGCGGCGATCCCTATCCGACGGCCCGGGCCATGGCGATGCGGAACCGCGGCAGCGCCGCCGCCATCACGAGCGCACCGATCGCGCCGGTGGCGAGGAACTGCGGCCAGATGATATCGAGCCCGGCACCACGATAGAGGATGGCCTGTGCGAAGGCGACGACATGGGTCGAGGGAAAGGCGCTCATGATGATCTGCAGCGCGGGCGGCATGCTTTCGAAGGGCGGGTTGCCGCCCGACAGGATGCTCATCGGCAGGACCAACAGGATGAACAGCAGGCCGAGCTGGGGCATGGAACGCGCGACCGTGCCGAGCCGAAGCCCGACCGCCGTGGCGAAGAACAAATGGAGCGCGACGCCGAGCAGGAAGGCGGGGATGGACCCGGCGATCGGCATGCCGACGGCCTGGTGGACCACGAACCAGAGGGACAGGCCGGTGGCGACGGTGATGACCAGCCCGTTCGCCCGCGGCTTGGCGAGGGCGATCTCCGGCGGCGAGACCGGCATGACCAACAGGTGGTCCAGCGTGCCATGCTCGCGCTCGCGGATCACCGCCGCGCCGGCCGGCAGCACCGCCAGCATCGTGACGTCGTTGATCAATCCCACGACGCCGACGAACCAGCGCGACGGGATCGCCGAGCGCGCCGGCCGCCGCATCCAGCGCCGCCTCGAGGATGCAGCCATCGTCCGCGCCGCCGACATCGGGGGGCCAGGACGGCGGCGTGCCGCTGACGGGCCCGCCGTGCGGCCACTACCGCGTCCTGCTGGCGCCTGGCGCCGACGGCAGGTATCGGGGCGCCGACATCCAGGCCGGGCTGCGCACGGCCTGTCGCCAGATCGACCTCGGGATCGTCAAGCGATCCGCGTTGCGTCAGTTCGTCGGGCTGCCGAAACGCCGGATCGTCGAGCGCACCATCGCCTGGCGCAATCGCTGCCGAGGATCGGCCGGAGCACCGGGAGTGCCTGGACCGCCGCGCGCCTGGCCTCCTGCGACGGACCCTGGGCGGAAGGGGAGCGACCCGTCAGGTCCAGGACAGCGCAGCTGCCATGCTAGGCCTGCTTCCGCTCGATCAGCCCGCGCCGGATCCGCCGCCCCCGCCGGATGCGGTCCTCGATGAAATCCGCCTGGCCGTAGCGCACGGCGCGCGCCAGCGCGTGGCTGTCCTCGGTGAACCGCGCGAGCATCTCCAGCAGCGCGTCGCGGTTGTTCAGGAAGATGTCGCGCCACATGTCGACGTCGCTCGACGCGATGCGGGTGAAGTCGCGGAAGCCCGAGGCCGCGAAGCGCAGCACCGCCTCCCGCGTCTCCTCCGCCAGGTCGTCCGCCGTGCCGCAGATGGTGAAGGCGATCAGATGCGGCAGGTGGCTGACGATCGCCACCACCTTGTCATGCGTCTCGGCATCCATGCGCTCGACCATCGAGCCGCAGCGGCGCCAGAACTCGGCGATCCGCTCGACCGACGCCGCATCGCCGCCCGGCACCGGGGTGACGATGACGTAGCGGTGCTCGAACAGCTCGGCGAAGCCGGCATCGGGGCCACTGTGCTCGGTGCCCGCCATCGGATGCGCCGGCACCAGCTGCACGCCCGCCGGCAGCAGCGGCTTCAGGTCGCGGATGACGCTGCCCTTGGTCGAGCCCGCATCGCTCAGGATGCAGCCCGGCGCCAGATGCGGCGCGATCTGCCGCATCACCCCGGCATAGGCGCCGACGGGGACGGACAGGATGACGCAATCGGCGCCCTCGACCGCGCGGCCCGCATCGGCTTCCACCACGTCGGCGAAGCCCAGCTCCTGCACCCGCGCCAGCGTCTCCGGCCGGCGGGTATGGGCGACGATGGTGCGGGCGATGCCGCCCTTGGCCTTGGCCGCCCGGGCGATCGAACTGCCGATCAGCCCGACGCCGATGAGGCAAAGCCGCTCGAAGAGGAATTCAGCCATCCGTGCCGCGCAGGAAGGCGCCCAGCGCGTCCAGCACCATGCCGCATTCCTCGGCATTGCCGATGGTGATGCGCAAGGCTTGCGGCAGGCTGTAGGAGCCCATGGCGCGCACGATCAGGCCGCGCGCCTTCAGCGCCGCATCCGCCGCCCGGGCTTTCTCGGCGGTGCCGAAATCCGCCAGGATGAAGTTGCCCTCGCTCGGGGTGACGGTGAGCCCCAGGGCCCGCAGCCCGTCGCTGACCTTGGCGCGCCAGGCGTCGTTGTGCGCGACCGAGGCCTCGACCCAGCCCGGCTCGGCCAGCGCCGCGATGCCGGCGACCATGGCGGGGGCGTTCACGTTGAACGGCCCGCGCACCCGGTTGAGGATGTCGGCGACATGCGGCGGCGCGTAAGCCCAGCCGAGCCGCACGCCGCCCAGGCCGAAGACCTTGCTGAAGGTCCGCGTCATCACCGTGTTGGTGCCGGCCTCGACCAGCGCGACGCCCGGGTCGTAGTCCGGCCGGGTGACGTACTCGGCATAGGCGCTGTCCAGCACCAGCAGCACGTCCTCGCGCAGGCCGGCGCGCAGCCGGTTGACCTCGGCGGCCGGCAGCATGGTGCCGGTCGGGTTGTTCGGGTTGGCCAGGAACATCAGCTTCGTGCGCGGCCCGACCGCGGCCAGCATGGCGTCGACGTCGGCCGTCAGGTTCTTCTCCGGCACCTTGATCACCTGGCAGCCGGCATAGCGGCCGGCGATGTCGTACATGACGAAGCCATGCGCGCTCATCACCAGCTCGGTGCCCTCGCCGCCATAGGACAGGATCAGCGCGCCGATCAGCTCGTCCGACCCGTTGCCGCAGACGATCTTCGCCGGGTCGAGCCCGAAGCGGGCGCCGATCGCCTCGCGCAGCGCGCGGGCGCCGCCATCGGGGTAGCGGTGCAGCTCGGTCGCCAGCTTCGCATAGGCCGCCTGCACGCCCGGCGGCACGCCGAAGGCGCCCTCGTTCGAGGACAGCTTGACGATACGGTTGACGCCGGGAATCTTCGATTCGCCGCCGACATAGGGCTCGATCGAGAGGATCGAAGGGCGGGGCATCAGGGCAGGCATCAGCCTTGGTCTCCTCTCTCGGGCACCGCGTAGAAACCCAGCGGCAGGGCACGGTCGAAGGGCAGGGCGGCGAGCCGCGGATCGCCCTCCGCCACCACGCCATCCACCTCGGCCAGGGCCCGCACCACGCCGCCGTCGCGCCGGGTCAGCAGGCTGCGGGGGGTCAGGCCGGCGGCGGCCAGCGCCCCCATGATCTGCGCCCGGCCCCGGTCATCCGCCAGTTCCAGCCGCAGCAGCGACCGGTCGGCGCCGCTCGGGTCGGCGGCACCCGGGGTCACGGCATAGGCTTCCGGCAGGTTCTCGGCATTCGCCGCCCAGAAGGGCAGCCGCGCCACCACCTGCAGCCGCGGCGCGTCGAGCCCCATCCACCAGGCCCGGTCCAGCGGCTCGCCCTCCTCGGGCAGCGGCAGCACCGCCACCTGCGCCTCGCCGGACCCCACGGCGGCGAGCGCCCGCGCCGCGGTCGGCATGCTGCGCACCGGGGTCGCGCTGCCGAAATGATCCCGCGCCAGCCGGGGCTGCTCCGGGTCACGGGCATAGACCGCGACGGTGAAGCCGCCCTGCATGGCGCTGCTGGAGGCCAGGATCTCCCGCCAAAGCCGCACCAGGGCGCCCGGCGGCAGGTCGCCGTGGTGGCGGCCGAGCAGGCGGCGGAGGATCATCGCCTCCCGCCCCGGGCGCAGCGGGCTGGCGCCGCCCTTGACCCGGCTGGCGGCGAGCGAGGCGACGACCTCGGCCCGGCGCATGACCAGGTCGTGCAGCTGGTCGTCGAGGCGATCGATCTCGCCCCGCAGGGCCGCGAGGGGATTTTCGGGCGGGGGCGCGGTGTCGGCGGCTGAGGTCATTGTCCGAAGGTTCTTTCCGGACTGCTTTAGACGCGGCTGCGCCCGCCGCCAAGCCGATCACGGCGCCGCGCGGTTCCGGCGGACGGCGATCTGCTCTATGCAGGCAGCGTGAGGATCACGCCCACCATGTCAGCCCCCGTCGCCCCCTTCCCGCAGGTGGACCACCAGCGTGCCGTCTTCGCCGACGGCCTGGCGCTGGACTGCGGGATGACGATCGCGCCGCTGGCGGTGGCCTACCGCACCTACGGCACGCTGAACGCGGCGCGCAGCAACGCGGTGCTGGTCTGCCATGCCCTGACCGGCGACCAGTACGTGGCCGAGACCCAGCCGCTGACCGGCAAGCCCGGCTGGTGGGAGACCATCATCGGCCCGGGCAAGCCGCTCGACACCGACCGCTACTTCCTGATCTGCGCCAACGTGCTCGGCGGCTGCATGGGCAGCACCGGCCCGCGGGAGGAGATGACGGATGCCGAAGGGCACGGCCTCGGCCGGCCCTGGGGCACGGATTTCCCCAACATCACCATCCGCGACATGGTCCGCGCCCAGCAGCGGCTGGTCGAGCACCTGGGCATCACCCGGCTGCTCGGCGTGGTCGGCGGGTCGATGGGCGGCATGCAGGTGCTGGAATGGGCGGCGACCTTCCCGGACGCGGTCTATGCCGCGGCGCCGATCGCCACCGCGGCCTATCATTCCGCGCAGAACATCGCCTTCGACGAGGTCGGCCGCGCCGCCATCCAGTCCGACCCCGACTGGAAGGGCGGGCGGTACTGGGCGGACGGCCGGGTCCCCGCCCAGGGCCTCTCGGTGGCGCGGATGGTCGCCCACATCACCTACCTGTCCGAACAGGCGCTGACCCGGAAATTCGGCCGAAGGCTGCGCGGCGCCTCGGCGCTGACCTTCCTCGAGGACGTCTTCGAGGTGGAGAGCTACCTGCGCCACCAGGGCAGCACCTTCGTCCGCCGCTTCGATGCCAACAGCTACCTGACCATCACCCGGGCGATGGACTACTTCGACCTGTCCGCCGAGCACAACGGCGACCTGGCGGCCGCCTTCCGCGGCACCAGGACGCGGTTCTTCGTCGCCTCCTTCTCCTCCGACTGGCTGTTCCCGACGACCGAGAGCCGCGCCATCGTCCGCGCCCTGAACGCCGCGGCGGCCAACGTCTCCTTCGTCGAGATCGAATCCGACAAGGGCCACGACGCCTTCCTGCTGGAGGAGCCCGACTTCCACCGCGCGCTGGGCGGCTTCCTCGCCGGCTGCGCCGACCGGCTGGGGGTCTGAGCATGGACGCCGCCTTCGACCTGGCGCGGGAGGGCGAGGCGGCGCCGCTGCGCGACCTGCTGGACCAGGGCCTGCCGGCCAACCAGCAGAATGCCCGCGGCGACAGCCTGCTGATGGTCGCCGCCTATGCCGGGCGGCAGGCCACGGCCAGGCTGCTGCTCGACCGCGGCGCCGATCCCGGCCTGGCCAATGCCAAGGGGCAGTTGCCGATCGTCGGCGCCGCCTACCAGGGCGATGCGCGGATGGTGGCGCTGCTGCTCGACCACGGCGCGGGGCTGGACGCTGCCGGGCCGGATGGCCGGACCGCGTTGCTCACCGCGGCGCTGTTCGACCGCGCCGCGGTGGTGGAATTGCTGCTCGCCCGCGGCGCCGACCCGCGACGGGTGGATGCCAAGGGGATGACCCCGCTGGCGGCGGCGCGGGCGATGGGCGCGCGGGTGACGCCCGCCTTGCTGGAACAGGCCCTGGGCCCGGCCTGACCCCGGCGCCCGCCCTCCCTGCCCCGAACCGCAACGCCCCAGGCCGACCACCATGCCCGACACCCACCACCCCGTCCGCTACGTCGCCAAGAACATGCGGCTCGACCTCCGCCTGATCGCGGAGATGGTGCCGCACGGCCAGACCGTGCTGGATATCGGCTGCGGCGACGGCGCCCTGCTGGCCCACCTGTCGGCCGAGAAGGGCGCCGACGCGCGCGGCATCGAGATCGACATGGCGCAGGCGACCCAGGCGGTCGCGGCGGGCCTCGCGGTGATCCAGGGCGATGCCGACCACGACCTGGCCTTCTACCCGGACGGCGCCTTCGACTACGTCATCCTGTCCCGCACCCTGCAGGCGGTGGAACGTCCGCGGGAGGTGCTGCGGCAGATGCTGCGCATCGGCCGGCACGCGATCGTCTCCTTCCCCAATTTCGGCCATTGGCTGCTGCGCTGGCAGCTGGTCAGCACCGGCAGGATGCCGGTGACCGAGACCTGGCACCGCGAATGGTACGAGACGCCGAACATCCATCCCTGCACCATCAAGGACTTCTTCGACCTGTGCCGGCTGGAGGATTACGTGGTGGAGCGCTGGCTGGCGGTCGACGACCAGGGGCTGAAGGCGCCCTGGCGGCGATCCCCCCGGCTGGCCAACCTGTTCGGCGAGCAGGCGTTGTTCCTGCTGCGGCGGGGCTAGGACGCCCCCCGCACCATCCTTGGCCTGGCCCTGTCGGCGGCCCTGCCCCGCGGCGAGACCGGCCGCGATTCAGTGCAGGCGGGCACCCCGCGGCCGGCGGATGACGGGCGGGGGCGCGTCGGACCCGGGGGACCGCGGTGCCGCTTCGGACATCAACGAGGCCGCCAGCGCCGCATGGCGCGCGGCATCGGTGGCACCCATGCGCAGGCACTCCGCCTCGACATAGGATAGCATCAGGCGCAGGGCCGACTGGTCGGTGGTTTCGGCCTCGACTTCGGTAGGCTGGTGCGCAATGCGCATCGAGCGGCTCCGGACATTGTGATCAGGCTTGACACACATACAAGTGACAGCCTAACGCGGCAAGCAGGAAGTCGTTGCCGGGAAGCTCCAATTGGCCGGCCGGTCCTTTCCACGGGCCAGCTTCGCCCGGAATCGATTAACAATACGATGATTTTCTACCTGTGATTATTGAAGTCGCGGTGCCGGACAGATCAGAATTGTTCCATCCAGGGCCGCACCGCGATCTCCCAGCTCCAGGCGCTGCGCGGCTGTCGGATCAACTGCAGATAGGTCTCGGCGATGGCGTCCGGGTCCAGCAAGGTGTCGTCGCCCTTTTCCGGCCGGCGGGCGCCGCGGATGCCGCCATCGATGACGACATGCGCCACATGCACCCCCTTTGGATGCAGCTCGCGCGCCGCCGACTGCGCCAGGCCGCGCAGGGCGAACTTGCCCATGGCGAAAGCCGCGCTCAGCGGATAGCCCTTCACCCCGGCCGAGGCGCCGGTCAGCAGGATGGTGCCCCGCCCCCGCGGCAGCATCCGCCGCGCCGCCTCCCGCACCGCCAGGAACCCGCCGAAGGCGCAGACCTGCAGGCTTTTCTGCACCTCGGCCGGGTCCAGCTCGGCGACCGGGCCGCGGGTGCGGTAGCTGGGGTTGTACACCACCACCTCGGCCTCCCCCGCCGCGGCGAACAGCGCCGCGACCTGCGCCGCATCCGCCGCATCGCAGGCATGGGTCGTGGCGCCGGTCTCCGCCGCCAGCGCCGCCAGCTTGGCCGGGTTGCGCGCGGCGAGTGCCACGCCGTAGCCCTCCCGCGCCAGCCGCCGCGCGAGCGAGGCGGAAAGCCCGTCTCCCGCGCCGATGATCAGGGCCTGTGGCATGCGTCCACCTCCGGCCGCGAGGCTAGACCCGTTCGCGCCCGGGCGGGAAGCCGCGGTGGCGGCGCCGCCCATGCGCTATGCTGGCCGGAACAACCACCGGACACCCGTCATGCCGATTTCCGTCGACCCAGAGAACCGCCGCGTCACCGACGACCTCTATGCCGCCGGGCGCGCCGCCTTCCAGGCCGGGGCCTCGGTGATGGAGAACCCGCTGCCGGGCAGCGGCAATTACGGCCGCGCCTGGTTCGCCGGCTGGCTGGACGGGCTGGCCGATCGGCTGGATGGCGGCGACCGGCCCAGCCGCGCCTACCCGCTGCTGCTGGCCGACGACCGCGCGAATTTCTTCTGAAACCCTCCGCCGGGCGGGCGGCTCAGCCACCGGGCGCCGCATCCAGCGGCACGGCGACCTCGGCGCGCAACCCGGCCGGCGCGAAGTCGGACGAGACGGTGCCACGCAGGTCGTGCCGCACCTGCCGCCCGATCAGTCCGGAGCCGAAGCCGCGCCGCAGCGGCGCGACCACCGGCGGCCCTCCCGCCTCGATCCAGCATAGCCGCAGGGTCCGCGCTTCGCTCCCCTCCAGGGTCCAGCTGATCGTCACCCGCCCATGCGGCACCGACGGCGCGCCGTATCTCAAGGCATTGGTCGCCGGCTCGTGCGGCACCATGCCCATCGCCAGCGCGATCCGTGGCGGCACCGCGACCGCTGGCCCTTGCAGCGGGATGCGCACCTTGCCATCGGCATGGGGATCCAGCTCCTTCAGCGCCAGCTCGCGCAGCGGCACCGGATTCCAGCCCGCGGCCGAGACCATCTCATGCGCCCGGGCCAGCGCCGGCAGCTGCCGGGTCGGCGCGCCGGCCGCCAGCACCAGGTCGACCAAGCCGCCGCCGATCGCGCTCTCGGCATCCCCGGACAGGCCGGCACGTCGTCCTTGCCGCCCGGGCTGCCCCCCGGGGCCAGGGTCAGCCCGCCATTCGCCTTGATCGCCGTCAGCCCGAGCGTGCCGTCGCTGCCGGGGCACGAAAGCAGGATGCCGGCGGCGACCTCGCCCTGGTCCCTGGCCGGGGAGACCAGGAAGATGTCGATCGGCCGCGGCTCGCGCGGCGCCGCGGCGTCATCCGGCCGGAGCTGGAACCGGCCGCTGGCGACGATCAGCCTGCCGTTGGTGGTCGGCACATAGGCGCGGCCCGGCTCCAGGACCTGGCCGTCTTCCATGGCAAGAACCGGCAGGGACCCGCCATCCTGCAGGATGGCGGGCAGCACGCTGGTGTGGTCCGGGCCGATATGGGTGACCACGACCAGCGCCGCCGCCAGATCGGCCGGCATGGCCAGGACCGGCGACTTGCGCGCTTCGACGCCCCCCGCCGAGGCGCCGATCCCAAGGACGGGGAAGCCGGACCGGGCACGCATGCCGTGTCTTCCAAGAAACCGCCGCATGACGAGCGCACGACACGAATACCGCGTGGCATCCGATACGCGCGAAGCCCGGTTGCAACCACGACAAATCGACGGTTGAGACCGTCAGTCCAGCGTCTCCAGCAGCTCGCACAGCACGGCGCAGCGCGGCGCCAGGTCGGCCCAGCGGATGTGCTCCTCCGGCGCATGCGCCCCGGCGCCGGTGCAGCCGAGCCCGTCCAGCGTCGGGATGCCCATGGCGGCGGTGAAATTGCCGTCCGAGCCGCCGCCGCGATGCTGCTTCGGCAGGTCGAAGCCGATCCGCGCGGCGATCGCCCTGGCGGTCTCGAACAGCGCCAGGCCTTCGGCGGTTTCCTCCAGCGGCGGCCGGTTCAGCCCGCCCTCGAGAGTGATGCGGATGCCGTCCGCCTCGCCGCCCAGCGCCCGGATCGCGGCGATGACGCGTTCGGCCTCGGCCAGGCTGGGCGCGCGGAAGTCGATCCGGCAGCCGGCCGCGGGCGGGATGACATTGGGCCTTGTGCCGCCCCAGACCGGCGCGACATTGGTGGTGACGCCGCGGGGCAGGTCGGTCAGCGCGTGGATCGCCAGGATGGCGCGGGACAGCGCCACCACGGCGCTCCGCCCCTCCGACCAATTGCCGCCGGCATGCGCGGAGCGGCCCTCGACGGTCAAGGTGAAGCCGCCGGTGCCCTTGCGGCCGGTGACGCAGGCGCCCTGCGGACCGCCGGCGGGTTCGGGGATCAGCACCGCCCGCGCCCCGCGCGCCGCGGCCTCGATCGGCGCGCGGGAGGTCGGGCTGCCGACCTCCTCGTCCGGGGTCAGCAGCAGGGTGATGGGGCGCCTGGTCTTCGTGCCCTGGCGCAGGATCTCCCGCACGCTGTGGAAGGCGAAGAAGCTGCCGGCCTTCATGTCGTAGATGCCGGGGCCATGGGCGCGCTCGCCCTCCACCCGGAAGGGCATGGAGCCGGCCAGCGTCCCGTGGTCCCAGACCGTGTCGAGGTGCCCGGCCACCACCACCGGCGCGCCTTCGCCCGGCGTCCGGGCGACCAGCGTGTCGCCGAAGCCGCGGCTGCCCGGCAGCCGCTCGATCGCCGCGCCCACCGCCCGCAACTCGGCCTCGGCCGTGTCCAGCAGCCGGTTCACCGCGGCGCCGTCCGGCGTCGGGGTCTCGTGCTCCACCCATCCCCGCAACTCGGCGAGCAGGCGGTCGGAGGTGCCGATATCGGTCACGGGCATGCAGGGGTCCTTTGTGTGGTGGGGGCGGCGCCATCCTTGTCGCTGGAGGGGCCGAGGGCTAGACCGGCCGGGCACCAGGCAAGGTTCCCCATGTCCGACGGCATGTGTTTCGAGGATCTCTCGGTCGGCCTCACGGCCAGCTTCGGCAAGACCATCACCGAGGCCGACATCGTCCTGTTCGCCGCGGTCACCGGCGACACCAACCCGATGCACCTCAACGCCGACTATGCCCAGACCTCACCCTTCGGCGAGCGCATCGCGCATGGCATGCTGGCGGCCGGGCTGATCACCAAGGTGCTCGGCACCCAGCTGCCCGGCCCGGGCACCATCTACATGTCGCAGACGGTGAAATTCCGCGCCCCCGTGCTGATCGGCCAGACGGTGACCGCGACGGTCGAGGTGCTGGCGCTGCATCCGGAGAAGCACCGCGCCACGCTGCGCACCGTCTGCGCCGTGCGCGGCGTCCCGGTGCTGGAGGGCGAGGCCTTCGTCTCGGTGCCGACGCGTGCCGCCCGGAGGACCCAAGCCGAGGCGCTGGCACAGGCGCTGGCGGCGGAATGACGCCCGCCATCAGCGCCTCCGATGACCGGAGGGCGGCAGCCCGCAGGTCTGAATCGGCGGCGCCCGCCATCATCACCGACTGGCGCGCCGTGCCGGCCGGGCTGCGCGGCGCCAGCATCGCGCTCGGCAACATGGACGGGGTGCATCGCGGGCACCTGGCGGTGCTGCAGGCGGCGCATGCCGCCCGGCCCGGCGCCAAGCTGGCCGCGCTGACCTTCGAGCCGCATCCGCGCGAGCATTTCCGCCCCGAGGACCCGCCCTTCCGGCTGACCCTGCTGCCGGCCAAGGCGGCGGCGCTGGGCGCCGCCGGCGCCGCGGTGGTCTATGCGCTGCGCTTCGACGCGGCACTGGCGGCGATGCCGGCCGAGGCCTTCTTCCGCGACGTGCTGCAGGACGGGCTCGGCGCCGCGCACCTGTCCTGCGGCCAGGACTTCGCCTTCGGCCACCGCCGCGGCGGCGATGCCGGGACCATCGCCCGGCTGGCGGAGGCCGCCGGGATCGGCACCACCATCGTCCCCCCGCTGGTCGATGCGCAGGGGCCGGTCTCCTCCACCCGCATCCGCCGGGCGCTGCAGGACGGCTACCCGGAACGCGCGACGGCGATGCTCGGCCGGCCGTGGGAAATCCGCGGCGAGGTGGTGCATGGCGACAAGCTCGGCCGGGTGCTGGGCTGGCCGACCGCCAACATGTGGATCGGCCGGCACCTGGAGCCGGCGCGCGGCGTCTATGCGGTGACCGTGGCGCTGCCGGACGGGACGGAGGCCAAGGGGGTGGCCAATGTCGGGCGCCGGCCGACCCTCGGCGGCGACCCGGAGACGCGGCTGGAGACCTTCATCTTCGACTGGTCGGGCGACCTCTACGGCCGGGAGATCGGCGTGCGGCTGGTGAAATTCCTCCGGCCGGATGCGAAATTCGCCGGGCTGGAGGAGCTGAAGCTGGCGATCGCGCAGGACGCCCTGAATGCGCGGCAGGCTTTGGGGTGAAGGCCAGGGGGCGCCGCCCCCTGGACCCCCGCCAAAGGCCGAAAGGCCCTTGGAACCCTTGGGTTGGGGCGGAGGGGGCGGCTGCCGTCCCCCGGCCTTCCTTCACGCCCAGTCAGAAGCCGCCACCAGCCCGAGCAATCCTGCCAGCGCCACCCATTCCGGCCGCACCGCTGCCTCCGGCCAGAGGAAGTTCAGCGTGCCGCGGCATTCCCCGCGCAGCACCACCGGGATGTTGACGATGCTGCGCAGGCCGAGTGCGGCGATCAGTGCATGGTCGGCGAAATGGGCGCGGATCGCCGCCTCGCCCTCGCCGACGAAGACCCGGGCCTCCAGCAGCACCTGGCGGCCCCAATCGGTGTCGCGCTTCGGCTTGGCGCCACCGACCGGATAGGCCACGGGGTCCGAGCTGTGGATCCGCCGCACCGTCATCGCCGCGGCGTCGAAGCGCATGGCGGTGCAGAGGCCGTGGCCCATCGCCTCCCGCGCGGCGGCATCCGCCGCGCGCAGCAAGGCCAGCGGCGCCGGGTCGCGCGCCGCGGCGGCGAGCCGGGCGAGCTGCGCCGCGGAAAGCCGCGCCTCAGGCATCGCCCGCCGTCACGCCCAATTCGCGGATGACCTGGCTCCATTTCGCCGCGTCGGCGCGCATCCGGGCGGCGAAATCGGCCGGCGTCTCCGGCGCCACCTCGACGCCGATCGCCGCCATCTTGCCCTTCACCTCGGGCAGCAGCAGGGCGCGGTTGATCTCGGCATTCAGCCGCGCGACCACCGCCGGCGGCATCCCGCGCGGGCCGAGCACGCCGTACCAGACCGCCATGGCATAGCCGGGCAGCGATTCCGCCACCGTCGGCACCTCGGGCAGCAGGGCGCTGCGGGTCGCCTCGGTCACCGCCAGCAGGCGGAGGCGCCCGTCGCGCACATGCGGCAGGGTCTGGGTGCCGGCCGAGAAGAACAGCTGCACCTGGCCCGCGACCGTATCCAGCACCGCCGGCGCGCCGCCGCGATAGGGCACGTGCACCATCTCGACGCCGGCCATGCGGCAGAACATCGCCGCGCACAGGTGGTTGGTCGAACCCGGGCCGGCCGAGGCATAGCTGAGCTTCCCCGGATTGGCCTTCAGGTGGGCGATGAATTCGGGGACCGTCCGCGCCGGCACCGAGGGGTGGACCACCATGGTGTTCAGCACGAAGGCCAGCAGCGCGATCGCGGTGAAGTCCTCGACCCCGTCGAAGGGCATGTCCTTCATGAGCGCCGCGTTCATCGCATGCGTGCTCATCGTGGCGAAGAGCAGCGCATGGCCGTCGGGCGCGGCGCGGGCGACGGCGGCCGAGCCGATATTGCCCGAGGCGCCGGAGCGGTTCTCCACCACCACCGGCTGGCCGAGCGCCGTGCGCAGCGGCTCGGCCAGGGTGCGCGCCAGGATGTCGGTGGACCCGCCGGGCGCCCAGGGCACGGTGATGGTGACCGGCCGGCTGGGCCAGGCGTCCTGCGCCCGGGCGGGGGCAGCAAGGGCGGCGGCGGCAAGCACCGCCCGGCGTGTCGTTCGGAATGGCCTTGTCATCGTCGATATCCCGGCATCGCCGCATCCTCGCGCAGAACCCCCGGTTTCCAAAGGCCTCCGGGCCTTTGGTGGGGTGGCCTGGAGGGGCGACGCCGCTCCAGCCTTGACCCCGCGCCACCCCTGGACGTATGCCTGTGGCCGGCGGCCCCGGCCGTTCCTCGCGATTTGTCCGGCCAGCTTGCGGCGAGGTGAAACAAGCGCGCTAAACGGCCGTCGGGGGTGACCCGTCGCCCCCTGCCCCGTCCAACGGGCCGGACACCGTCGTTGCCACCAAGGTGTCCCACCGCATGTCCAAGACCCTGCCGCCCCGCACCCTGCGCCCCGCCACGCTGCTGGTCCGCGGCGGCACCATGCGCACCGACATGGACGAGACCTCCGAGGCCTTGTTCCTCACCTCCGGCTTCGTCTACGACAGCGCCGAGCAGGCCGAGGCGACCTTCGCCGGGACCCAGACCCACTACCAGTATTCCCGCTTCGGCAACCCCACGGTGGCGATGCTGGAGCAGCGCCTGGCCCTGCTGGAAGGGGCCGAGGCCTGCCGGATGACGGCGACGGGGATGGCGGCGGTGCATGCCGCGATGCTGTCGCACCTGAAGACCGGCGACCGCGTGGTGGCCTCCCGCGCGCTGTTCGGGTCCTGCCACTGGATCGTCTCCACCCTGCTGCCGCGCTACGGGATCGAGAGCGTCTTCGTCGATGGCGGGGATCTCGCGCAATGGCGCGAGGCCCTGTCGAGGCCGACGGCGCTGGTGCTGCTGGAGACGCCGTCCAACCCGATGCTCGACGTCATCGACCTGGAAGCGGTGGCCGACCTGGCGCACAAGGCCGGCGCCATCGTCGTGGTCGACAACGTCTTCGCCACGCCGCTGCTGCAGCGGCCGCTTACCCTTGGGGCGGATGTGGTGGTCTATTCCTGCACCAAGCACATGGACGGCCAGGGCCGGGTGCTCGGCGGCGCCGTGCTCGGCAGCAAGAAGTGGGTCGAGGAGGTGCTGCAGCCCTTCACCCGCAACACCGGGCCGGCGCTCAGCCCGTTCAACGCCTGGGTGATCCTCAAGGGCCTCGAGACGCTGAGCCTGCGGGTCAACGCGATGTGCCGCAGCGCCGCGCAGGTCGCCGACTTCCTCGCCGAACGGCCGGAGGTCGCGCGCGCGCTCTACCCGTTCCGCGCCGACCACCCGCAGCAGGCGCTGGCGTGTCGGCAGATGTCGGGCGGCGGCACGCTGGTGACGTTCGAGCTGAAGGGCGGCAAGGACGCCGCCTTCCGCTTCTGCAACGCGCTGCGGGTGATCGACGTCTCCAACAACCTCGGCGATGCGAAGTCGATGGTGACGCATCCGGCGACCACGACGCATATGCGCATCGGGGCGGAGGAGCGGGCGAAGCTCGGCATCACCGACGGCACGATCCGGCTCTCGGTCGGGCTGGAGGACGTGGCCGACCTGATCGACGACCTGGCCGAGGCGCTGGACGCCGCCGGCGTCCCGGTGGCGCGCGCCGCCGAATAGCCGCCGCTGGCGGCGGCTTCGCGGGCGTGGCATCCTCCCGGCAAATCGGGGGGAGTTGCCATGGCCTATATGTCCGGGGGCCGCGACGCCGCCGCCATCGCCCAGACCCGGGCGGGTGCCTGACGCCATGCCGGAGCCCCGCATCCCGGAATGGACCGCGGTGACGCAGGAGGTCCGCGTCACCGTTCGCACCTACTACCTGGCCGACCAGTCGGAGCCCGGGCGCAGCCACTATGCCTGGGCCTATCGCGTCACCATCGCCAACGAGGGCCGCCGGACGGTGCAGCTGCTGAAGCGCACCTGGCAGATCACCGACGGCCAGGGCCGCACCCAGCGGGTGCATGGCGACGGGGTGGTGGGCGAGCGCCCGGTGCTCGATCCCGGGGAGAGCTTCGAATACACCTCCGGCACCCCGCTGGCGACACCGTCCGGCTTCATGCGCGGCACCTACCACATGCTGGCGGTGGAGACCGGCGAGGCCTTCGACGTGGCGATCCCCGGCTTCAGCCTGGACAGCCCGCACCAGCCCAGCGCGATGCACTGACGCGGCAGGCGCCAACGTGGCGCAATAGATGAGAAGCCCTGGGAGACTGCCTTCCCCCCCGGACTTGCCTACCTGATCGCCCGCACCAGCGCTGCCTCGAGCCGCCCCAGCGCATCCCCCAGCGCCGCCGACATCGCCGCCGCCGCGGCATCGGCCGCCACCTTGCCGTCGGCGCGCGGACCGCCCGGCAGCGGCGCGGTGCCGTCGGCCAGGAACTGCCCCAGCACCCGGCTGGTGCCGCCGGTGCCATCCGCCAGCAGCAGGGCGGAGAGCGAGGCGCGGGCGATGCCGGCCGCCGGCTCGGCCTGCAGCCGGGTCAGCTCGGCTTCCAGGATCACCCCCGCCCGCAGGCGGGAGCCCGGGGCGGTGACCGCGGCGAAGCGGCCGCTGGCCAGCAGCCAGCGGCGCAGCGCCTCCTCCGCCAGGTCGGCCGGCGGGGCGGTCCATTCGTTCCAGAAATCCACCGTCACGTCGTCCCGCGCGCCGAGCACCCGCAGGCCGCGCTGGTCGAGGCCCGGTGCCGCCCGCATGGTCCGCAGCAGCAACACCGGGCCGCGCTTCGCCGGCGCCGGTCCAGGCGGGCGGTCCGGCGCCAGGACGAAGCGCTGGGTCTGCTGGTAGGGGCGGTCCGGCAGCACGCTGCAGGCGGGCAGCGCCAGCGCGGCAAGGATCAAGGCACGGCGGTTCATCGGCGGGGTTCCATGGGCGCGGGTGGCGGCGCGCCGAAGATCGCCTGCGACGGGTAGCGGCGCAGCTGCTCGGTGGTGTCGCGCAGGTTGGCCACCGCCGCGCGCAGGTCGCGCAGGATCGGCGCCAGCTCCGCCTGGATGTCGGTGGTGGCGCTGCGGGCCGACCGCAGCGAGGCGTCGAGGCTGTTCATGCTGGCCGGCAGCCGGGCGGTGACACCGCGCAGGTCGGCGGTGGCCGCGGCGGCATTGGCCAGGGCCTGCGTCACCTCGCGGCTGGCCAGCAGCCGCCTGGCATCCGCCGCGGTGCCCTGCAGCTCGGCGACCATGCCCGGCACGTCGGCCTGCGTCGCCGCGGCGCGCAGCGTGCGCATCAGGTCGGCGGCCTCGCGCAGGGTCACCGCCAGGTCGCCCTCCTTGACCTGGCCGCGCAGGTCGCCCACCAGGCCGATGACGTTGTCGAGCAGCGCCGGCAGGTCGACCGCCTGTAGCTTCTGCAGCAGCTGTTCCGCCGCGCCCTGCACCTGGGCGACGGTCGACGGGATGGCGGGCACGTAGGGGAAGCGCGGCTCCCAGGGCACGGCGCGGGGCGGGAAGCGGGTCGGGTCGACGAAGTCGAGCTCCAGGTAGTTCACCCCTGTGATGCCCTGCGCGGCGATGCGGACGCGCAGGCCCAGCTTGACCGCCTCCTCGACGTTCGGCGTCTCGCCGATGCGGGCGTTGTCGACGGCGAAGCGGACATAGACCAGCTGGAAGGCGGCGCCGAAGGGGTCGCCCTCCGGCCGGCGGTATTCCGCCGAGACCAGCCCGACCTCCGAGATCCGGCCGATGCTGACGCCGCGGTAGCGGACCGCCGCGCCGACCTCGAGGCCCTGCACCGATTCACGGATGTAGGTCTCGAACTGCCTGCTGTCGCCGCCGAGCCGGTCGGCGGTGAGGAAGAGGATGAAGCCGACGCCGAGCGCCAGCCCGGCCAGCACCAGCGCGCCGACGCGGAGATAGAGGCCACGGGCCTGCGGCATCAGGCCTGATCCCCCGGGCCGGGGTGGGCTGGCATGGTCAGCATCATCACGCCATCACCTCGCGTCGGAAGAAGGCACGCACCACGGGGTTCTGGCTCTCGTCGCGCAGCCTGCGCGGGTCGCCTTCGGCGATCATGCCCTTGGCTTCCTTGTCCAGCATGATGCAACGGTCGCCGATCGCCAGGATCGACTGCAATTCGTGCGTCACCACCACGAAGGTGGTGCCGAGGTCACGCGCCAGCTGCCTGATCAACGCGTCGAGCCCGGCCGAGGTGATCGGGTCGAGCCCGGCCGAGGGCTCGTCGAGGAACAGGATCGGCGGATCGAGCGCCATGGCCCGGGCGATGCCGGCCCGCTTGGCCATGCCGCCGGAGATCTCGGCCGGCAGCCGGGTGGCGGCGTCCGCAAGCCCCACCAGGCCGAGCTTGACCTGCGCCACCATGGCCCGCGCCTCGGCCGGGAGATCGGTGTGCTCCTCCAGCGGCACGCCGATATTCTCGGCGAGCGTCGAGGAGCCGAACAGCGCGCCCGACTGCCACATCACGCCGATCCGCCGCAGCAGCGCGACGCGCGCGGCGCCGTCCAGCCCATCCATCCGCACGCCGAGGATCTCGATGCTGCCCTCGGCCGCGGGGTAGAGGCCGATCATGTGCTTCAGCAGCGTGGACTTGCCGCAGCCGGACCCGCCGAGGATGACGAAGACCTCGCCGCGGCGGACGTCGAAGCTGACATGCTCGAAGATCGTGCGGCCATCGAACCGCGCCGCCAGGTCGCGCACGCGGATCACGGTCTCGGCGCCGGGGTCCTCCGCCATGGCCTACCAGCCCAGCCGGAAGAACAGCACGGCGAAGATGCCGTCGAGCAGCACGATGGAGACGATCCCGCCGACCACGGCCGAGGTCGCCGCATCGCCCACCGCGCGCGGGCCGCGCCCGGCGGCCAGCCCGGCCCGGCAGCCGACCAGGCCGATCGCCAGGCCGAAGGCCGCCGCCTTGGCCAGCCCGCCGGCGAGGTCGCCCAGGTGCACCCAGGCCTGCAATTGATTGACCACGGCGACCAGCGGGAAGCCCAGCGTGCCCATCACCACGCTCATCCCCAGGAGGCCGGCCAGGTTCATCAGCAGGGCGAGGACCGGCATCACCAGCATCGCCGCCAGCAGCCGCGGCAGCACCAGCCAGGCGATCGGGTCGATCCCCATGATGCGGAGCGCGTCGATCTCCTCGTTCACCGTCATGGTGCCGAGCTCGGCGGCATAGGCCGAGCCGGTGCGGCCGGACAGGATCACGGCCGCCATCAGCGGGCCGAGCTCGCGCAGCAGCGAGATGCCGACCAGGTTGGGGATGAATATCTCGGCGCCGAACTGCTTCATCGGGATGGAGGACTGGAAGGCCAGGATCAGCCCGATCAGGAAGCCGAGCAGGATGGTCAGCCCGAAGGCGCGCAGCCCGGCCTCGTCCAGGTGGCGGAGGATCTCCGACCAGCGCAGCCGCCAGGGTGCGCGCACCGCGCCGAGGCTGGCCACGATCGCCTCGCCGAGGAAGGCGATGCGGACGACCATGCCCTTGCCCTGGTCCAGCGTCGCCTGGCCGACCCGGGCGAGGAAGGGCAGTGTCGGCTGCGGCGGCGGGCCGGGGCGGTCCAGCGCCGCCCGCGTCCGGTCCAGCAGGGCCTGCAGCGGGCCACCGGCAAGGCCCCGCCATTCGGCCTGATGCGCCTCCCGCTCCAGCCGCAGCAGCAGCACGGCGCCGGCGGTGTCCAGCCCGGTGACGCCGGCGAGGTCGAGCACCAAGGGGCGCGCGCCGCGGGCGGTGCGCATCGCCTCCGGCCAGAGCCGCGCGGCCGCGCCGGTGTCGAGGCTGCCGCGGAAGGCCAGCCGCCGGCCGGCGCCCTCCGGCTTGGTCTCCAGGCTGGCGGGCCCAGGGGCAGGATCGGGGGCGCTGGCGCTCACGCGGTCGTCCGGGGAAGGGCCCCGAGGGCATGGAACAGCACCGCCGCGGCCTGCGCAACATTCAGGCTTTCCACCATGCCGCTGCCCGGCAGCGTGATGCGCGCCTCGCAGGCATCGAGCGTGGCCTGCGGCATGCCCTGCTCCTCGTTGCCCAGGACCAGGGCGATCGGGCGGTCGCGCGGGATCGCCTCGGGCGGGGCGCCGCCGGCGGCGACCGCGGCCACCGTCAGGTACCTGCCGCGCATGCCGCGCAGCAGGTTGGCCAGGTCGCGGGCGCGGAGGACCTCGAGGTGCTCCAGCCCGCCCTCGGCGGTGCGGTAGGCGGCGTCCGACAGGTCGGCCTGGCGCGGGTCGCCCGACAGCAGCAGGGCGCGGCTGCCGAAGAAGGCGGCGGACCGCGCGATGGCGCCCAGGTTGTGCGGGTTGCCGATGCCGTCCAGCACCGGCAGCAGCCGGGCCTGCGGCAGGTTGGCCGCCCAGTGGGAGGGCAATGCGTGGCCGGGCAGCGGCTCGGCGAAGCGGGCGACGGTGACGGCGCAGATCCCGCCATGGTGCCGGGTGCCGGCGATCCGGGTCAGCTCCTCCGGCCCGACTTCGCGGTAGGGCCGGCGGGTGCGGGCGAGGTGCTTGCAGAGCGGGCCGGCGAGCTGGCGCCAATCCTCGGTATAGAAGAGCCGGAGAACCTGCTGCGGCCGGCGGAGGAACAGCGCGCGCACCGGGGCCGGGCCGCAGATGCGGTGCGGGTCGGGCGGCCGGGGCAGGAAGGGGGCGTCAGACATGGGCGGTTATAGGCACGCCGGCGTATCTTGGCACGCAAGGGGCCGGGGCGAAGGGGGGCGGAGATGACAACGGGGCCAGCGCTGGCGTTCATCGGACAGGTCGAGGTGGCGGTGGCGCCGCCGCAGGTGGTGGGCGCCGGGCCGCTCGGGGAGCGGCGGATCGTGCCGATCCTCGGCGGGCGCGTGAGCGGGCCGCGGCTGGCGGGGGAGATCCTGCCGGGCGGTGCCGACTTCCAGCTGATCCGGCCGGACGGGGTGACCGAGATCGTCGCCCGCTACACGCTGCGGCTGGACGACGGCGTGCTGGTCTATGTGGTGAACCGCGGGATCCGGCACGCGGCGCCGGAGGACATGGCGCGGTTGCTGCGGGGCGAGGCGGTGCCGCCGGAGCGGGTCTATTTCCGCACCACGCCGGTCTTCGAGACGGCGGCGGCGGGGTACGGGTGGCTGCACCGCAGCATTTTCGTGGGCTTCGGGGAGCGGCAGCCGGCCAGCGTGCTGGTGCGGATCTTCGCGGCATGAGGGGGCGGCCTACTCGATCGCCTTGAACCCCGTCGCCCGCACCACCTCGGCCCAGCGCAGCCGCTCCGCCGCCATCATCGCGCCGAAGGGGCCGGCGCCGCGGGCATCGGGGCGGAACCCGGCCTCCTGCAGCCTCGCCAGCAGCGCGGGCGTGGCGAGCGCGGCCAGCACCGCCGCCTCGATCGCGGCCAGCACCGGCGGGGGCGCCGCCGCCGGCGCCACCAGGCCGAACCAGGCGCTGAAGCCCAAGGCCGGGCGGCCGAGCTCGGCCATGGTCGGCACCGCAGGCAGCACCGGGGACCGCGCCGGGCCGGTCACCGCCAGCGCTTTCAGCCGGCCGGCCTTCACATGCGGCGCCACCACCGCGACGGTGCCGAACATGCCCTGCACCGTGCCGTTCAGCACCGCGCCCATGGCATCGCCGGTCGAGCGGAAATGCACCGGCTCCACCGCCAGACCGGTGGCCTGGCCCAGCATCGCCGCCCCGAAATGCCCCGGGGTCCCGGCGCCGAAGGTGCCCATGGAGAGCTGCCGCTGCGCCTTGCCCCAGGCGAGGTAGCCGGCGAAATCCTCCACCGGCAGCGCGGCCGGGACGACCAAGCCGAAATCGGCGGCGGCCAGTTGCGCCACGGCGGCGAAGTCGCGCGCCGGGTCGTAGGGCAGCCTGGCATAGGTGCTCGGTGCCATCGCCAGCTGACCGACCTCGCCCAGCAGCAGCGCGGTCCCGTCGGCCGGCGCCGCCCTCGCCACCTCCTGCGCCGCGATCAGCCCGCCGGCGCCGGGCCGGTTGTCCACGATCACGCCGGCCGGCAGCGCCTCCTTCAGCGCCTCGGCGACCAGCCGCGCCAGCACGTCCGGCCCGCTGCCGGCGGCGAAGCCCAGCACCAGGCGCAGCGGCCGGTCGGGCAGCGCGGCCCACGCCACGGGGGGCAGCAGGGCGGCGGCGAGTGCGGCGCGGCGGCCGATCATGCGCGTGGTCATGGCTGCGTCCCCCGGGGTGTCATGCGGGCGGCGTACCGAAGCGCCGCGGCGGGGTCAACGCAGGTGGATGGCAGGCAAGGCAGCGGAGGGGAAAGTGTTCCCTCCCCGAGCCCCGCCCTTCCTTCCCGTGCGCTGGCACGGCCGCGCGTCGGGTGTCGGACGCCCGGAAACCGGGGAGTCTCGAGCGAAGCTAACCCCCTCCCCGGCCTTGCCTTCTCAGCACATCGCCAGCGCCACCAGCACCCTTGCCGCGATGAGGGAGGAGACGCGGGCGTTGCTCTCGACCGTGGCGCCGGCGACATGCGGCGTCAGCAGCAGGTTGGGCACCCCGGCCAGCGGCGAGCCGGCGGGCACCGGCTCGGTCTCGAAGACATCCAGCGCGGCGCCGCCGAGCCGGCCCGCCCGCAGCGCCGCGGCCAGCGCCGCTTCGTCCACCACCCCGCCGCGGGCGGCGTTCACCAGCACCGCGTCCGGCTTCATCAGCGCCAGTTGCGGCGCCGAGAGCAGCCCCCGCGTTTCCGGCCCCAGTGGCACGTGCAGGGTCACCGCATCGGCCCGGGCCAGCAATTCCTCGAGCCCCACCATCTCGGTCCGCGTCTCGGTCCAGTCGGTGTGGGTGGCGGCGATCAGCGGGTCGTGGCCGAGGATGCGCATGCGGAAGGCCTCCGCCAGCCTGGCGACGCGGCGGCCGATATCGCCGAAGCCGACGATGCCGATGGTCTTGCCCGCCATCTCCCGGCCGCCGATCAGCCGGTCGCGCGGCCAGCCGCCGGCGGCGACCTCCGCCGTCGCGCCGAAGGCGCCGCGCAGCAGGGTGCCGATCGCCAGGATGACATATTCGGCGACCGAATCGGCATTGGCGCCGGAGGCGGGGATGACATCGATCCGCCGCGCCTGGCAGGCCGGCAGGTCGATGTTGTAGAGCCCGACCCCGAGCCGGCCGAGCACCTTGAGGTCCGGGGCCGCTGCCAGCAGGGCGGCGTCCACGCGCGTCTGGTTGCGGACGATCAGGGCGCGGGCCCCCGCCAGGGCGGCGTGCAGCGCCGGTGGATCCTCGAACAGGCGGGGCTGATAGAGGGTGTGGTGGGCGGCGCGCAGGCTCTCGACCGCGGCCTCCTCCATGAATTCCGCGATGACGATCTGGCCCATGCCGTGGCTGTTCCCGGTTTCCTGGCAGCCTGATCGTGCGGCGCCGGCGGTGCTGTCCCGGACTGCATATAGGCAGGTGAAGGCCGTGGGGCACAGGCCTGCATTGAGATGTGCCGCCGATTCGTGCAGGACAGGCTGCGCAGCCGGCCGCACCGCGACCGGCAGCGTCACGCCACGTTCCACGCGCCGCGAAGCCGGCCGCTACGCGACCGGCAGCGTCACGCCCCGTTCCACGCGCCGCGAAGCCGGCCGCTACGCGACCGGCAGCGTCACGATGAACCGCGCCCCGGTCACCTTCCCCGCCGCGTCCCGGCGGTTCTCGGCGGCGATGCGCCCGCGCAGGCCCTCGACGATCTGCCGGCAGATCGACAGGCCCAGCCCGGAATGCTGGCCGAAGCTCTCGCCGCTCGGACGTTCGGAATAGAAGCGCTCGAAGATGCCCTCGAGCTTGGCTTCGGGGATGCCGGGCCCCTGGTCCTCCACCACCACCTCGACCATCGGCCCGGCCGGGCGGGCGCGGACGGTGACGCGGCCCTCGGCCGGGCTGAAGGACAGCGCGTTGCCCAGCAGGTTGCGCAGCACCTGCACCACGCGGCCTTCGACGCCGCGCACCACCAGCCCCTCGGCCGGCGCCTCCAGCAGCACCGCCGGGTCGTCCGGCTTGCGCGTCGCCGCGTGCAGCTCGGCCAGCGTCGACAGGATCGGCGCGATGTCGACCGGCACGGCCACGGTGCGCGACAGCTCGGCATCGACGCGCGAACTGTCCGAGATGTCGGCGATCAGCCGGTCCATGCGCACCGCATCCTCGGCGATGATCGCCAGCAGGCGGTTGCGCTGCTCGGGGTTCTCGATACGCCGCAGCGTCTCGATCGCGCTGCGCACGCTGGTCAGCGGGTTGCGCAGCTCGTGCGCCACATCCGCCGCGAAGCGCTCGTTGGTGTCGATCCGGGCCCAGAGGGCGCGCGCCGCCGATTGCAGGTCACGCGCCAGGATGCCGATCTCGTCCTCCCGCGCCAGCAGCGCGGGGGGCACGCTGCCGCTGCGGCCCTCGCCCTGGCGCATGGCGGCGGCGCTGCCGGCCAATTGCATGATCGGGTTGGCGAGCGTCTGCGCCAGGTAGAAGGACAGCGCCACCGTCAGCGCCAGCGCCACGCCGAAGATGCCGAGCACGCTCGCCCTGATCTCGAACAGCCGCTGGTCGACCTCGCGCGCCTCCCGCGTCAGCAGCACGATGCCGACCGACTGGTTGCCGCGCCGGGCGGGCTCGGCCACGCTCACCAGCAGGCGGCCATCCGCGGTGCGGCGGATATAGGGGGTGACGCCGCCTTCCAGCGCCAGGCGCAGTTCCTCCCGCCGGTCGGGGCCGAGGTTGGGCTGCCAGTCGAAGGAGGGCGCGTCGGGGTTGACGTCCACCTCGACATCCGGCCGGCTGCCGCGCGGCACCACCGACAGCACCCGGTCATAGAGGCCGGAGACGGTGAGCGAGAAGGCGCCGCGCGGCTGGGGCGGGGCCAGCGGCTCGGTCACCACCGCGCCGCCGGCGCCCTCCCGCACCCGGCTGTCGGCGACCACCAGGCCGGTATTGTCGAACAGCCGCGCCTGGGTATTCGGGGAGGGGTCCACCAGCCGGCGCAGCAGCGGCCGGGCGGCGTCCGGCACCAGCACGGCGCGGTCGTCCTGCAGCCGGGTCGCGGCTTCGGCGATGGCGCCGGCATAGATCCGGGCCTGGGTCCGCATCGCCTCGACCTCGGCCGCCAGCAACCCGTTCTGGTACTGGTCGAGGTAGAGCATGGCGGCCGCCAGCAGCGCCGGCGGCAGGATGTTCAGCAGCAGGATGCGGCGCAGCAGGGGCGAGACCCAGCGCCGCCGCGGCGGCCGGGCGATATCCGGCTGGATCTGCGGCAGGCCGATATCGGGCATGGGGACGGGGCGCTTTCGCGGAGGGCTGACGCAACATGCGCCGGGCGGGCCCTTCGTAGCATGGATGGGGTGGCGAAGGAGCGGCGCCGCGGAGGAGGCGGCGGCGGCGCAGCACGCACGGTTGTCGCGCCCAGGCCGTTCGCGCCGCTGCCGCCGCCGGGGCAGGAACGCCGGGCAGCCATTCGCCGCCTTCGAAGCCGCAGCGCCGTCCGTCCCATGCGCTGTGCCACCCGGGCAGTCACCGGCCGTGCGCCAGGTCGCGCCCCGATCCTGGCCGGGAGGCCAGGGCGTTTCGCTTGCGGCTCACGGTTTGGAAACGCCGGCGATCTCATGACACCTCAGGTAGTTTGCCGCCTCGAGCGGGAGCCGGTTGGCCTAGCCATGCCTGTCGCGCTTCCCATCCCTCGCCGAGTTGCCTGGACCCGCCCGCGGCCAAGCCTGACGAGCGCGCTTGGCGGGCATGCCGGGGCCGGGCCTGTCGCAGCCTGCGCTGTCCTTGCTCCTGGTGGCGGCTGTCGCCTGCCGATGCTGGTGCTGCTGATCAGCGGCGTGCCGTCCTGGCGGGTGCGCCGCCATGCGGGCCGAACCGCGTGGCACCTATCCAGAGCGGCTGGAATCGCGGCGCAAGGTGACGGGCTGGCCGGTCTTCACGCCGCGGCCGCGTGCCGCGGTAGCGGCGGCGTGGCGGGCGCAGATGATGCCGCAACTGCATCCCGCGCTTGCGGTGCCCTTGCCGCAGCCCGGGCTGTCGGCCGGCTGAGGCGCGGCCCGGTCGCCGGACCCTGGCCCGGCGCCGGCCTCAGCTTTCCTTGTAGCGGTAGCCGATCCCATACAGCGTCTCGATCTGGGCGAAGTCGTTGTCGACCTGGCGGAATTTCTTGCGCACCCGCTTCACGTGCGAATCGATGGTGCGGTCGTCGACATAGATGTTCTCGCCATAGGCGGCGTCGATCAGCTGGTCGCGGTTCTTCACCATCCCGGGCCGCAGCGCCAAGGCCTTGACCAGCAGGAATTCGGTCACCGTGAGCTGGATGTCGGTGCCCTTCCAGACGCAGGTATGCTTGGTCTCGTCCAGCACCAGGTCGCCGCGGACGATCACGCCGCCGGCCGGCTGGCCATTGGCCTCGGCCCGAGTCGCCTCGTTCCGCCGCAGCAGGGCGCGGATGCGTTCCAGCAGCAGGCGCTGGCTGAAGGGCTTGGTGATGTAGTCGTCGGCGCCGAGGCGGAGCCCCATCAGCTCGTCCACCTCCTCATCCTTGCTGGTCAGGAACACCACCGGCATGGCGCTGCGCTGGCGCAGCCGCTGCAGCAGCTCCATCCCGTCCATCCGCGGCATCTTGATGTCCAGCACCGCCAGGTCGGCCGGCCGGGCCAGCAGCCCCTGCAGCGCGCTTTCCCCATCGGTGTAGGTGCGGACGACGAAGCCCTCCTGTTCCAGCGTCATGGAGACGCTGGTCAGGATGTTGCGGTCGTCGTCCACCAGGGCGATCGTGGCAGCCATGCGTTGCTCTCCACCGGGACTGGCCCGGCATTCAATCCGGGGATGATGGCACCCCATATGGTGCGGGATTGTGGCGCAACCCGGACGGGAGCGAGATGGTGACGGACAACCCGGCTTTCGAGGCAAGGATCCTGGTCCGCGGCGCCGCCTCGGCGACCCTGGCGACCCAGGCCGCCGGCCAGCCCTTCGCGAGTTTGGTCACCCCGGCGGCGGCCCCGGACCTGACCATCCTGCTGCTGCTGTCCTCGCTGTCCGAGCATACCCGCCAGTTGCGGGCCGAGCCGCGCTGCGCCCTGCTGTTCCAGGGCACCGCCGCCGAGGCCAATCCGCAGACCGCCCCCCGGGTGACCCTGACCGGCCTCGCCGCCCCGGTGCCCGAGGCGGAGGTCCCGGCGCTGAAGGCCCGCTTCCTGGCGAAGCACCCCTATGCCGCGCTCTATGCCGATTTCGGCGATTTCGCGCTATGGCGGATCACCCCGGCCGCGGCGCAGCTGGTCGGCGGCTTCGCCCGGGCGCTGCGGCTGCGCGGGACGGACCTGTTGCCCGACCCGGCCGCGGTCGCAGCCCTTGCGCCGGCGGCGGCCGGCATCCTCGACCACGTGAATGCCGACCACGCGGAATCGGTGGCGGCGATCGCCACCCGCCGGCTCGGCGGCCCGCCCGGCGCCTGGCGGATGGTGGCGCTGGACCCGGACGGCGCCGACCTGGCGCTGGAGGAGCGGGTGCTCCGGCTTAATTTTAACGCTCCGGCGGCCGATCCGGCCGGGGTCCGCGCCGAGTTGATTCGCGCTTCCCGTGAGGCAGGCGCAGGATTGGCATGACTTTTGGTTGTAGAGCCCGCGGCCGGTTGCATTGCCATTCGTAAGCCACCGCCGTAATTTAGCCTCTGACAGCATGGACACCGCGGGTCTGACCCGGCGCCCCAGGAATGGCGGGCGATCCGGGATACCCCGCCTGGAGGAACGCATATGAGCCTGCCCGAGACCGCCCTCGCCGGCACGGGTGTGACCACCGGGTCCACCGTCCATGCCAACCTGACGGCCCCGGGCCTGGTGGACCATGCGCTCCGCCGCGGCGAGGGCCGGCTCTCCGCCGATGGTGCCTTCATGGCGGTCACCGGGGTGCATACCGGCCGGTCCGTGCAGGACAAGTTCGTCGTCGACGACCCGGAAGTCCATGACGAGATCTGGTGGGGCAAGATCAACCAGCCCATGGCGCCGGAGAAATTCCGCGGCCTGCGCTCCAAGGTCCAGGCCTGGCTCGGCGCGCGTCCGGTGCTCTTCACCCAGGACCTCTATGCCGGCGCCGACCCGGCGCACCGCATCAAGGTGCGGCTGGTCACCACCAATGCCTGGCACGCGCTGTTCGCCCGCAACATGTTCATCCGCCCAGCCGTCGAGGACCTCGCCGGCTTCACCCCCGACTTCACCATCCTGCACGCCCCGGAATACGAAGCGAACCCGGCCGAGGACGGCTGCCGCAGCAACACCTGCATCGCGCTGTCCTTCGCGGCGAAGACGATCCTGATCGCCGGCACCAGCTATGCCGGGGAGATCAAGAAATCGATCTTCACCGTGATGAACTGGCTGCTGCCCGCCAAGGGCGTGCTGCCGATGCATTGCAGCGCCAACCAGGGCCCGGCCGGCGACACCGCGCTGTTCTTCGGCCTGTCCGGCACCGGCAAGACCACGCTGAGCAGCGACCCGGAGCGCAGCCTGATCGGCGACGACGAGCATGGCTGGTCGGATACCGGCGTCTTCAACTTCGAGGGTGGCTGCTACGCCAAGGTCATCCGCCTGTCGCGCGAGGCCGAGCCGCAGATCTGGGACGCCAGCCATCGCTTCGGCGCGGTGCTGGAGAACGTGGTGGCCGATGCGCGCGGCAACCTCGACCTGAACGACGGCTCGCTGACCGAGAACACAAGGTCCTGCTACCCGCTGGAGTTCATCCCGAACATCATGCCGGGCGGCCGCGCCGCGCTGCCGAAGAACGTGGTGATGCTGACGGCGGATGCCTTCGGCGTGCTGCCGCCGATCGCCAAGCTGTCCTCGGCCCAGGCGATGTACCACTTCCTGTCGGGCTACACCGCCCGCGTCGCCGGCACCGAGAAGGGCCTGGGCAAGGAGCCGCAGGCGACGTTCAGCACCTGCTTCGGCGCGCCGTTCCTGCCGCGCCACCCGGAGGTCTACGGCAAGCTGCTGTCCGAACTGATCGAGCGGCACGGCGCCGATTGCTGGCTGGTCAACACCGGCTGGTCGGGCGGCGCCTATGGCACGGGCAGCCGGATGTCGATCAAGGTGACCCGCGCCCTGCTGCGCGCGGCGCTCGACGGCAGCCTGGCCAAGGTGGATTTCGAGTGCGACCCCTTCTTCGGCCTGCAGATCCCGAAGGCGCTGCCGGGCGTGCCGTCCGAGGTGCTGAACCCGCGCAACACCTGGGCCGACAAGGCCGCCTACGACCGCACCGCGGCCGACCTCGTCTCACGCTTTGAGAAGAACTTCGAAGGCTTCTCGGGCGGCGTGAGCGAGGACGTGCTGGCGGCGGCGATCCGGGCGGCCGCCTGATGCCCGACGGCGGGCTCGGCCCGGGGCGGCGCGAGCCTGGGGGGCAACCCCCGGCCAGCAACGTCCTGGGCGGGGTGCTGCTGCCGTGTTCCGTCGCGCCGCTGACCGGCTTCTTCCGGGATGGCTGCTGCAATACCGGGCGGGACGACCTCGGCCTGCATGTGGTCTGCGCCGAGATGACCAAGGGGTTCCTGGCCTTCTCCAAGGCGCGCGGCAACGACCTGTCCACGCCGCGGCCGGAATTCGGCTTCGCCGGGTTGAAGCCCGGGGACCGCTGGTGCCTCTGCGCGGCGCGGTGGGAAGAAGCCCGATCGGCCGGAATGGCGCCGAAGGTGCTGCTGGAGGCGACGCACATCGCCGCGCTGGAAGTGTGCAGCCTCGAGGATCTGAAGGCGCACGCGGTCGAAAGCTGAAGAAAGCAAGGCCGGGGAGAAGGTATTCCCCCCCGGACCCCTTATCTATTTCTGCAAGTCTGGCACCTGCCGCGCGGCGGGTGCCAGACCCACAGAAAGGAAGGGTTGGGGAGGGAATATTTTTCCCTCCCCAACCCTTCCTTTTCATCAGTGCCCCGCCATCACCGCCCCCGGCTTGTCGTGCTGCGCCAGCCGGTCGACCATGGTCTGGCTCGCCTCGTTCATCCCGATGATCTCCACCGGCACGTCGTGGTGGCGGAATTTCAGCACCACCCGGTCCAGCGCGTTGATGCCCGTGATGTCCCAGAAATGCGCGGCATGGACATCGATCACCACGCCCTGCGGCGCCTCGCGGAAGTCGAAGGCGCCGTGGAAGGCCTCGGCCGTGGCGAAGAAGAGCTGCCCGGTGACCCGGTAGGTGCGGATGCCGGTCGCCTCGTCCAGCACCGACTCCACGCCGAAGAAGCGGGAGATCTTCTGGGCGAAGAACAGCCCGCTGAGGACCACGCCGACCAGCACGCCCTTCGCCAGGTCATGCGTCCCCAGCACCACCGCGACGGTCGCCAGCATCACCACGCTGGAGCTTCTCGGGTGCGTCACCAGGGTCCGCAGCGAGCGCCACTGGAAGGTGTTGATCGAGACCATGACCATGACGGCGACCAGCGCCGGCATCGGGATCTGCTTCACCCAGGGGCCGAGCACCACGATCAGGAACAGCAGGAAGACGCCGGCCCACAGGCAGGAAAGCCGGCCGCGCCCGCCGGAGGAGACGTTGATCACCGACTGCCCGATCATCGCGCAGCCCGCCATGCCGCCGAACAGGCCGGAGGTGATGTTGCCCAGCCCCTGCCCGGCGCATTCGCGGTTCTTGTTCGAATCGGTGTCGGTCATCTCGTCGATGATCGCCGCCGTCATCAGGCTTTCCAGCAGCCCGACCATGGCGAGCGTCAGCGCGTAGGGCAGGATGATCCGCAGCGTATCCAGGTTCAGCGGCACCATCGGCCAGGCGAAGAACGGCAGCTCGCTCGGCAGGGCGCCCATGTCGCCGACCTTGTGGAAATCCATCCCCGTGGCCATCGAGAAGACGGTCAGCAGGACGATGGCGACCAGCGGCGAGGGCACCGCGGTGGTCAGCCGCGGCAACAGGTAGATGATGCCGAGCCCGACCGCGACCATGGCATAGACCGGCCAGCCCATGGGCTGCCATCCGGGGCCGAACAGCTCCGGCAGCTGCGCCATGAAGATCAGGATCGCCAGCGCGTTGACGAAGCCGGTGACGACGGAGCGCGAGACGAAGCGCATCAGGTCGCCGAGCCGGAGCGCGCTGGCGACCAGCTGCAGCAGCCCGGTCAGGATGGTCGCGGCAAAGAGGTAGTTGATGCCGTGGTCCCGCACCAGGGAGACCATCACCACCGCGGTCGCCCCGGTGGCGGCCGAGATCATCGCCGGCCGGCCGCCGGCGATGGCGGTGACGACGGCGATGCAGAACGACGCATAGAGGCCGACCTTGGGGTCGACCCCGGCGATGATCGAGAAGGCGATCGCCTCCGGGATCAGGGCGAGCGCGACGACGGTGCCGGCCAGCAGGTCGCGCGTGATGTTCGGCGACCATTCGGCGCGCAGATTGGACAGGGACATGGGGCAGCCTTCAGCGGGCGGCCATGCCCTTCGGCGGCCACCGGTTCATGCGGGAGCGATCGGCATCGGCAGCGGGCCGGCGGTTAAGGCGGCACGGTCCCTGCGGCGATCGGCATCGGGTGAGAAGGCATGCCGCGACCCTGCCGCATCCCATGCTGCGGCGCAACCGGCGATGCGCGGGCGGGTCTACCGCCCCTGATGCGCCAGCCGATAGGCATGCGCCGGATAGGCCCCCAGCACCTTCACCTCGCGGGAGAAGAACGCCAATTCCTCCAGCGCCCGCGTCACGTTCGCATCGTCCGGATGGCCGTCCACGTCGGCCAGGAACTGCGTCGCGGTGAATTCGCCGTCCAGCATGTAGCTTTCCAGCTTGGTCATGTTCACCCCGTTGGTGGCGAAGCCGCCCAGCGCCTTGTACAGCGCCGCCGGGATGTTCTTCACCCGGAAGACGAAGGTGGTGATGCAGGGGCCGCGGAAGGGCGCCGCCTTCTCCCGCGAGCAAATGTAGAAGCGCGTGGTGTTGTGCGCCGCGTCCTCGACGTTCCGCCGCAGGATCTCGAGCCCGTAGGTCTCGGCCGCCAGCGCGCTGGCGATGGCCGCGTCCTCGATGCCGCCGCGCTCGGCGATGATCTGCGCGGCGCCGGCGGTGTCGGCCTCGATCACCGCCTGCAGCCCCAACTCCTTCAGGATCAGCCGCACCTGGCCGAGCGCCACCGGATGGCTATGGGCACGTTTCAGGGTGGACAGCGTGGCACCCTTCGGCGCCAGCAGGCAGTGCTCGACCCGCTCGAAATGCTCGCCGATGACGGACAGGCCGCTGTCGGGCAGCAGGCGGTGGATGTCGGGCACCCGTCCGGCCAGCGAGTTCTCGCAGGGCAGCATGGCGAGCTTCGCCTCCCCGGCGCGGACCGCGTCCATCGCCGCCTCGAAGGAGGGGCAGGGCAGCGTGTCCCAGCCGGGATAGGCGGCGCGGCAGGCGAGATCGGAATAGGCCCCGGGCAGGCCCTGGAAGGCGATGAGGTTCGACATGCGGGCCGCCGTGGACAGGAATGAGCGCGGTGTCTAACCAACCACCCGGTGCGGCGCAAACCAGGAGCCCGGGCGTGCAGGAATTCATCGAGGCCGCCGAGGCCGCGGCCGAGGCCGCCGGCGCCATCATCCGCCCGCTTTTCCGCTCCCAGCTCCTGGTCGATTCGAAGGGTGACGCCAGCCCGGTGACCGAGGCCGACCGGGAGGCCGAGCTCGCCATCCGCGCGCTGCTGGCGGCCCGCTTCCCCGGCCACGGCATCTGGGGGGAGGAGTACGGCCCGGAGCGGGCCGATGCGGACTATCTCTGGGTGCTCGACCCGATCGACGGGACGCGGGCCTTCGTCACCGGCCGCCCGCTGTTCGGCACGCTGATCGGCCTGCTCCACCGCGGCCGCCCGGTGCTGGGGATGATCGACCAGCCGGTGACCGGCGAGCGCTGGCTGGGCCTGGACGGCCAGCCGACCCGCTTCCGCGCACCGCTCGGCGGCACCCCGCGCTGCCGCCCCTGCCCCACCCTCGGCGATGCCGAACTCTCCTGCACCAGCCCCGACATGTTCGAACCGGCCGACCGCCCGGGCTTCGAACGCCTTCGCAGCGCCGCCCGCCGCGTCACCTGGGGCGGCGACTGCTATGCCTATGGCCTGCTGGCGCTCGGCCTGGTGGACGTGGTCTGCGAGGCGACGATGAAGCCCTGGGACTGGGCGGCGATCGTCCCGGTGGTGGAAGGCGCCGGCGGGCGGGTGACCGGCTGGGACGGCAAGCCGCTGACGCTGGCAAGCGACGGCCGGGTGCTGGCGGTGGGCGACGCGGCGATGCTGGCCGAGGCCGTGGCGCTGCTCGGCGGCTGAGCGGCGGCAAAGGTTGTCGCCGCCGGTCCGAACCCCCATCCTGCGGGGATGAACCGCCGCGACCTGCTGGCCATCGGGCCGACCCTTGGCCTCGCCCTTCCCGCGCTCCTCCGCGGCCGGGGCGCCCGCGCCGCCACCCCGGCCGGCAGCCCCGGGCCGGACGGGATCACCCGCACCCATGCGCTCTCCCTGTTGGGGGAGCCCGCCTTGCCGGCCGGCTTCGCCCATTGGCCCTGGGTGAATCCCGACGCGCCGAAGGGCGGCGAGTTGGTGCTCGGCGGGCTCGGCAGCTTCGACAGCTTCAACCCCTTCATCCTGCGCGGCACGCCGGCCATCGGCATCGGCCGGATCTGGGACACCCTGCTGCGCGACAGCGACGACGAGCCGAGCACCGAATATGCCCATCTGGCGCAGCGGATCGACCTGCCGGCCGACCAGCGCTGGGTGGGCTTCGAGCTGAACCCGGCGGCGAAGTGGCACGATGGCCGCCCGGTGACCGCCGAGGATGTGGTCTGGACCTTCGAGACGCTGCGGACCCAGGGCCGGCCCAACTACCGGTCCTACTATGCCGACGTGGCGGAGGTGGTGGCGGAAGGCCCCCGCCGCGTGGTGTTCCGCTTCAAGAACAACGAGAACCGCGAGCTGGCGCTGATCCTCGGCCAGCTCACCGTGCTGCCCAGGCACTGGTGGGAAGGCCGCGACTTCAGCAAGCCGCTGCAGGAGATCCCGCTCGGCTCCGGCCCCTACCGGCTGGAACGCTTCGAGTCGGGCCGCAGCCTGGTCTACCGCCGGGTGGAGGACTACTGGGGCCGCGACCTGCCCACGATGAAGGGCACGGCGAATTTCGGCACCATCCGCTACGAGTACTTCCGCGACTCGACGGTGGCGCTGGAAGCCTTCAAGGCCGGGCAGATCGATTTCCGCACCGAGAACATCGCCAAGGAATGGGCTACCGCCTACGACTTCCCGGCGGTGCGGAAGGGCCTGGTGAAGCGCGACGAGATCCGCCACGAACGCCCGACCGGCATGCAGGCCTTCGCAGTCAACCTGCGCCGCCCGCTGTTCCAGGACGCGAGGGTCCGCCGTGCCCTGATCGAGGTCTTCGACTTCGAGTGGATGAACGCCAACCTGTTCTACGGCAGCTACACGCGGACGACGTCCTACTTCTCCAACTCCGAGCTGGCGTCGAGCGGCCTGCCGCAGGGGCGGGAGCTGGAGATCCTGGAGAAGTTCCGCGGCCGCATCCCCGACCGCGCCTTCACCGAGGCATACACGCTGCCGGTCACCGACGGCTCCGGCAACAACCGGGACGGCCTGCGCCGCGCGCTCGACCTGCTGCGCCAGGCCGGCTGGGTGGTGAAGGACCGCAAGCTGGTCAATGCGAAGGGCGAGCCCTTCGCCTTCGAGATCCTGCTGAACGGGCCGAGCTTCGAACGCGTCGCCCTGCCCTATGTCCAGGTCCTGCAGCGCCTGGGGATGGAGCCGCGCGTGCGGACCATCGACCCGGCGCAGTACGAGGTCCGCACCGACGCCTTCGACTTCGACATGACGGTTGGCGGCGCCGGCCAGTCATTGTCCCCAGGCAACGAGCAGCGCGACTTCTGGACCTGCGCCGAGGCGCAGAAGCCGGGCAGCCAGAACCTGTCCGGCATCTGCGACCCGGCGATCGACGAGCTGGTCGAGCTGCTGATCGCCGCCCCCGACCGCACCGAACTGATCGCCCGCACCCGCGCGCTGGACCGCGTGCTGCTGTGGCACGACTACATGATCCCGCAATGGCACAGCCGGACCTTCCGCGTGGCCTATTGGGACAAGCTCGGCCGGCCGGCGCGCAACCCGCGCTACAACCTGGCGCTCGACACCTGGTGGATCGAGCCCGACCGGGTCGGCGCGGTCGAGCAAGGCCGGCGGGACGTCCAGCAGGCGCCGCGATAGCCGGATGGGGGCCTATCTCCTCCGTCGCCTGGCCCTGGTGGTGCCGACCCTGCTCGGCATCATCCTGATCAATTTCGCCGTGGTGCAGTTCGCCCCCGGCGGCCCGGTCGAGCAGATGCTCGCCGAGATCAAGGGCAATGCCGGCAGCACGCTGGGGCGCCTTTCGGGCGAGAGCCAGGGCGAGACCCGGCCGCAGGACCGGCGCGACAATGCCGGCAGCGGCGAGGGCAGCCGCTACCGCGGCGCCCGCGGCCTCGACCCGGCGGTGGTGGCGGAGATCGAGCGGGCCTTCGGCTTCGACAAGCCCTGGCAGGACCGGCTGTGGACCATGCTGGCCGGCTACGCGCGCCTCGACCTCGGCCGCAGCCTGTTCCGCGACAAGCCGGTGGTCGACCTGATCCTCGAGAAGATGCCGGTCTCCATCTCGCTCGGCCTGTGGTCGACGCTGATCATCTACCTGGTCTCGATACCTTTAGGCATCCGCAAGGCGGTGCGGGACGGCTCGCGCTTCGATCTTTGGACCTCGGCGGTGGTGCTGGTGGGCTATGCGATCCCCGGCTTCCTCTTCGCCATCATGCTGGTGGTGCTGTTCGCGGGCGGCAGCTTCCTGCAGTGGTTCCCGCTGCGCGGCCTGCTGTCGCCAGGGATGGAGGGGGCGCCCTTCGCCGCGCGGGCGCTCGACTATGCCTGGCACATGGTGCTGCCGACCATCGCGCTGGTGATCGGCGGCTTCGCCGGGCTGACCATGCTGACCAAGAACTCCTTCCTTGAGGAGATCAACAAGCAGTACACGGTCACCGCCCGCGCCAAGGGCGCCGGCGAGACCCGCGTGCTGTACGGCCACGTCTTCCGCAACGCCATGCTGCTGATCATCGCCGGCTTCCCCGCCGCCTTCATCGGCATCCTCTTCACCGGGGCGTTGCTGGTGGAGATCATCTTCTCGCTCGACGGGCTCGGGCTGCTCGGCTTCGAATCGGCGATCCGGCGCGACTACCCGGTGATGTTCGGCACGCTCTATATCTTCACCCTGCTCGGGCTGGTGATGCAGATCGTCGGCGACTTCGCCTATACGCTGGTCGACCCGCGCATCGACTTCGAGGCGCGCCGGTGACACCGCTGACCCAGCGCCGCCTGGCGAATTTCCGCGCCAACAAGCGCGGCTGGTGGTCGCTGTGGATCTTCGCCGCGCTCTTCCTCGTCACCCTCTTCGCCGAGTTCATCGCCAACGACCGCCCCCTGGTCGCCAGGCTGGACGGCAAGTGGTTCGTCCCGGTCCTGGCCGACTATGCCGAGGAGGAGATCATCCCCGACGGCCTGCCGACCGAGGCGAACTGGCACGACCCCGAACTGGTGCGGGAGATCGCCGCGCGCGGCTGGATCCTCTGGCCCGCCATCCCCTACGCCTACAACACCGTGGTGCTCGGCCTGCCGCAGCCGGCGCCCTCCCCGCCCACCGCGCAGAACTGGCTCGGCACCGACGACCAGGCGCGCGACGTCATGGCCCGCGTCATCTACGGCTTCCGCATCTCGGTGCTGTTCGGCTTCACCCTGACCATCGTCGCCTCGGTCATCGGCGTCGCCGCCGGCGCGGTGCAGGGCTTCTACGGCGGACTGACCGACCTGCTGTTCCAGCGCTTCATCGAGGTCTGGTCGGGCATGCCGCAGCTCTTCATGCTGATCATCCTGGCCTCGATCATCGAGCCGGGCTTCTGGACCCTGCTGCTCTTCCTGCTGCTGTTCTCCTGGATGGGGCTTACCGGCGTGGTGCGGGCCGAATTCCTGCGCGGCCGCAACCTGGACTACGTCCGCGCCGCCCGCGCGCTCGGCGTCTCCGACACCCGGCTGATGCTGCGCCATATCCTGCCCAACGCCATGGTGGCGACGCTGACCTTCCTGCCCTTCATCCTGTCGGGGTCGGTCACCGTGCTCGCCTCGCTCGACTTCCTCGGCTTCGGCCTGCCGCCGGGATCGCCCTCGCTCGGGGAATTGCTGGGCCAGGGCAAGAACAATTTGCAGGCGCCCTGGCTGGCCTTCACCGGCTTCGTGGTGCTGGGGGGCGTGCTGACCTTGCTGATCTTCGTCGGCGAGGCGGTGCGGGACGCCTTCGATCCACGGAAGCTGCCGGGGGGTGGGCGATGACGGGAAGGAAGATCGGGGGAGACGGTATTCTCCCCCGAACCCCCTCATCTATTTCTGGGAGTCGGCACCCGCCGCGCGGCGAATACCAACCCACAAAAATAGATGAGGGGTCTGGGGAGAATACTTTCTCCCCAGCCTTTTCCTCGCCATGACCCTGCTCCGCGTCGAGGACCTCTCGATCGCCTTTGGCGCCCGCACCGTCGTGCGCGGCGTCTCCTTCCATGTCGACCCGGGCGAGACCGTGGCGCTGGTCGGCGAATCCGGCAGCGGCAAGTCCGTCACCGCCCTCTCCGCCCTCCGCCTGCTGCCCCCCGCCGGCCGCAACCCCACCGGCCGCATCACCCTCGACGGCACCGATGTCCTCGCCGCCGACGAAACCGCGCTGCACCGGCTTCGCGGCGGCACCGCGGGCATCGTCTTCCAGGAGCCGATGACCTCGCTCAACCCGCTGCACACCATCGCCCGCCAGGTGGGGGAGGCGATCACCCTGCACCAGCCGCTCTCGGGCGGGGCGCTGCGCGACCGCGTGCTGCACCTGCTGCACCAGGCCGGCCTGCCCAATGCCGAGGAACGGCTGAACGCCTACCCGCACCAGCTCTCCGGCGGCCAGCGCCAGCGGGTGATGATCGCCGCCGCGCTCGCCAACGACCCCAGGCTGCTGATCGCCGACGAGCCGACGACCGCGCTCGACGTCACCATCCAGGCGCAGATCCTGGAATTGCTGCGGGACCTCAAGCGCCGCCTGGGCATGGCGATGCTGCTGATCACCCACGACCTGCAGATCGTCCGCCGCCATGCCGACCGCGTGGTGGTGATGAAGGACGGCGAGGCGGTGGAGCAGGGCGCGACCGATTCGGTCTTCGCCGACCCGCAGCATCCCTATACCCGCATGCTGCTGGCCACCGAGCCGCGCGGCCGCCCCGCCCCGGTGCCGGCGGGGGCCGGGCAGATCCTCGATGGCGACCGCATCAAGGTGCATTTCCCGATCCGCCGCGGCCTGCTCCGCCGCACGGTGGGTTTCGTGAAGGCGGTGGACGGCGTCAGCCTGGCCATCCGCGAGGGCGAGACCCTCGGCCTGGTCGGCGAGTCCGGCAGCGGCAAGACCACCCTCGGCCTCGCCCTGCTGCGGCTGGAGGACAGCCAGGGCACCATCCGCTTCGAAGGCCGCGACATCCAGCCGCTGTCCCGCGCCGCGCTGCGGCCGCTGCGCCGGCGCATGCAGATCGTCTTCCAGGACCCCTACGGCTCGCTCTCGCCGCGGCTCACGGCGGGGGAGATCGTCGGCGAGGGGCTGGAGGTGCACGAGCCCGGCCTGACCCGCGCCGCCCGCGACACGGCCGTGGCCCAGGCGCTGGAGGAGGTGGGGCTCGACCCCGCCGCCGCCGGCCGCTACCCGCACGAGTTCAGCGGCGGCCAGCGCCAGCGCATTGCCATCGCCCGCGCCCTGGTCCTGAAGCCCCGCCTGGTGGTGCTGGACGAACCGACCAGCGCGCTCGATGTCTCGGTCCAGGCCCAGGTGGTGGACCTGCTGCGCGACCTGCAGGCGCGGCACCGCCTGGCCTACCTGTTCATCAGCCACGACCTGCGGGTGGTGCGCGCCCTGGCCCACCGCATCATCGTGCTCAAGGACGGGGTGGTGGTGGAGGAAGGCGAGGCCGAGAGGCTTACCGCCGCGCCGGCCCAGCCCTATACCCGCGCCCTGATGGCCGCGGCATTCGATTTGCGTGCTCTCCGCACGACTGACCTGCGCGCCGTGGAGGGGACCCACCGCACGTGACGACCGAGTTGGACCGCCTGCGCGAGCTGCTGGATGCCGACAAGGCCAAGCTCGGCATCCATATCCGCAAGATGAACAGCCCGGGCACCCCGGTCTACCGGTCGCTGGAGAACGTGGTGCCGCCCGGGCTGATCCTGGTCGCCTCCTTCGCCGCCACCATGCTGGTCCACTTCTACCTTGGCGCCGCGATCCTCGCGGCCGGCTGCGCCTGGTGGCTGATGCGGCACCTGCCGCAGGTGAAGGACGGCGTCTTCGACCGGACCGCGGCCATGGTGCTGGCCAGCGAGAAGCAGTTCGACTTCTGGTGGTCGCAGGGTGTGCTCAGCCTCTATGCCAAGCTGCCGGACGGCAGCGAACGCGCGGCGACCCGCCGGCAGGACTGGCGCGCCTGGGTGCGCGACCTGCCCGACGGGCTGGAAACCCTGCCCAGCGGGCAGATGATGCAGGAGCAGTGATGGCCATTCTGCTGGCGACCAACAAGAGCGCCGCGGCAAGCACGGTCGAGGCCTGGCGGCAGGCGCTGCTCGCCGTCGATCCGGGGCTCGACATCCGCGGCCGGGACGAAGCCCCCGACCCGGCGGAGATCGACGTGGTGGTGATGTGGGGCGCGCAGGACCTGGCGGCGCTGCGGGCCTACCCGAACCTGAAGCTCATCTGTTCCATGGGCGCCGGCGTGGACCACCTGATGCGCCCGCCCGGGCCGCCGCCCGGCGTGCCGGTGGCGCGGCTGAAGGATGCGCGGCTGACCACGGGCATGACCGAATGGGTCCTGCTGAACGTGCTGCGCTTCCACCGCCAGGACCTGGACTACCGCGCCCAGCAGGCGGCGCGGATCTGGGACGAGCTCCCCGCCCCCGACACCGCCGGCCGCCGCATCGGCATCCTCGGCATCGGCGAGATCGGCGCGGCCTCGGCGAGGGCGTTGATGGCGCTTGGCTTCCCGGTCATGGGCTGGTCACGCGGGCCGAAGGACCTGCCCGGCCTGCAGGCCTTCCACGGGCCGGACGGGCTGGCGGCGATGCTGCCGCAGGCCGACATCCTGGTCTGCCTGCTGCCGCTGACGCCGGATACGCGCGGCGTGCTGAACGCGCGGACGTTGGGGCTGCTGCCGCGCGGCGCCTTCCTGGTGAACGGCGCCCGCGGCGGACATGTGGTGCAGCCGGACCTGCTGGCGGCGCTCGACAGCGGCCAAGTCGCCGCCGCCGCGCTCGACGTCTTCGAGCCCGAGCCGCTGCCGGCCGACCACCCCTTCTGGGCGCATCCACGGGTGATCATGACGCCGCATGCCGCCAGCATTACCATTCCGCAGTCGGCGGCGCCGCAGGTGGTGGAGAACATCCGGCGTGCCCGCAACGGACAGCCGGCGCTCAACCTGGTCGATTTCACACTTGGCTACTGAGACCCGCACGCAAGTAACGAGTACCGGGCAGGACCACCCCCTTGCGGTGGACCCATCCGTACCGCGGCCTGCGCAGCACCCACCCACCCAGAAATTGGGTGGGTGGCCCACATCAGCCGGCGCGGCGCGTTTCGCGGCCCTGGTCGGTATTCGCGGCCGGGGCGTCGCCCGACGACGCGTGCAGATGCGTCTCGGCCTCGGACATGATCTGCCGCATGTCGCGCAGGAAGGCGGTACCCTTCAGGGTCCGCTGCACGATCACGCTGCGGCGGTCCATCGGATCCACCTTGCGCCGCGCCAGATCCAGTTCGCCAAGGCGGTCAAGCGCCCGGGTGATGGCCGGCTTGGAGACGTTCAGTTCCGCCGCCAGGCCGCGCACGGTATGCGGGCCGTCGGTCAGGTAAACCGTCAGGAACACGCCGAGCTGGCGCGCCGACAGATCCGGACCATCCCGCCGCACCAGCGCGACGACCGTATCCCTCAGGATACCGACCAGTTGGTCGGGGTTGCTTTGTACCGCCATAGCTTCAATCCCCTCGCCCGTTATGGGCATTCTATGCTGACCGGCCCAAGGCCCATGCTCCCGGGTCGGCACAATCAGTTTGCAGGCACTACAGACGGGTAACGCATCCTGCTGTTGTGAGAGCCGTCCGACCCGAAAAGTTTCCACGGCATCTCGTTTTCGTTACCGGCCCGGCCCCGGTATGCCTCCGAACAGAGTCTCGATGGCGCCCACCAGCGCGCGTAGCGCCTGTGCTTCTCCGCCTTCCGGCCGTCCTGGCCGGTTGTTGTCGTTCCAGGCGTAGACGTCGAGATGGGCCCAACGCATAGCTCCCGGGACGAAACGACGCAAGAACAAGCCGCCGATGATCGCGCCCGCCATAGGACGCGACGAGACGTTGTTCAGATCAGCAACAGCGCTGTCGAGCCAGGAATCGTAGCCGCCATGTAACGGCAGCCGCCAGACCGGGTCGGCAGCAAGGTCACCGGCGGCGGACAGGACCGCCGCCAGCGCATCGTCCGGCGTCATGAGCGCCGGCAGGTCGGGGCCGAGCGCCACCCGCGCCGCCCCGGTCAAAGTGGCGCAGTCGACCAGCAGCTCCGGCTCCCGCTCCGCCGCGAAGGCCAGCAGGTCGGCCAGCACGAGCCGGCCCTCGGCATCGGTGTTGCCGATCTCGACCGTCAGCCCGGCCCGGGTACGCAGCACATCGAGCGGCCGGAAGGCATTGCCGGCCACCGCATTCTCCACCGCGCCGACCAGCACCAGCAGCCGCACCGGCAGGCCGAGCCGCATGACCAGCTCGGCCACGCCCAGCACCAGCGCCGCGCCGCCCATGTCCTTCTTCATCCGCAGCATGCCCGCCGCGGGCTTGAGGTCGAGCCCGCCCGAGTCGAAGCAGACCCCCTTGCCGCAGAGCGCGACCAGGGGCGCCTCCGGCCGGCCCCATTCCAGGATGGCGACGCGCGGCGTCCGCGGACTGGCCTGGCCGACCGCGGCCAGCGCCGGAAAGCCTTCCTCCAGCGCCGCGCCCTCGACGATCGTGCAGCGGCCGCCATGCCGCGCTGCCAGATCCTGCGCCGCCCAGGCAAGCTCGGCCGGGCCCAGCAGGTTCGGCGGGGTGTTCACCAGATCGCGCACCCGCAGTATGGCCGCGGCGGTGTGCTGTGCCCGCTCGGTCCCCGGCGGCGGCACCAGCCGCGCCGGCGCCCGGCCGGCCGGCTTGAAGCGGCCGTAGCGGTAGGCGCCCAGGGCCCAGCCGAGCACGGCATCCGCGCCATGCGCCGGATCTGCCAAGCGCCAAGTACTGCCGGCCGGCAGGGCATTCGCCAGGCCGCCGAAGGACCAGACGGTCGGTTCGGCCTCGCCCAGGCCGAGCACCGCACCGGCGACGCCGCCGCCGCCGGGCAGCAGGCGGACCTCCTGCGGCCGCGCCTCGAAGCCCGAGGCTTCGAGGAACCCGGCCGCCTCCGGCGCCAGCCGGTCGCGCAGCGCCGCCAGCCCACCGGGCGCGACGCAGTGGAGCGGCAAGGCAACGCTATCCGGCGGGGCTAGTCCATCGAGCGGCATACAATATCCCGGCGCGTGCGGCGCCTGAGCATCGCCGCAGCAGGGCGACGCCCCGGCGCCGGAATACTTCCGCTGAATTCATGCGGCGTTACGCGATTCCTGTCCAGTCTTGCGTGCCGCTGCCGTTTCGTTTTCCTGAGTCTGGATAGTTTGCGGGGCATCCATTGCCTGCAGATGCGCCTCGATCATCGGGACGGGGCAGGGCGAATCGGCTGGGACCAGGTCCCGCCACCCGGCGACTCCGGGCAGCCTGCCCGGGTTGCGGCGGATCAGCTCGGTCTTCAGGAAGGGGAAGCCCAACCGCCGCACCAGGGCATGCCAGAAATGGTGCGTCGGGTTCAGCGGCTGGCCCAGCAGCAGCGCCGCCCGCGCCGCCGGGTCGAGCGCCTCGAGGTCGCGCAGCAGCGGGTGGGAAGCGGCGAGCCGCGCCCGCTCATCCGGGTCGGCCAGTGCCGCCGCCACCAGCCGGTGGTAGCCGAACAGCGCCGCCACGTGGTGGCCGCGGCCGTGCATCCAGCGCGCCAGGCGCAATTCGCCACGCTGCACGACCAGCCATTTCGAATGGCTCATGTGCATGCCGGCCAGGAAGCCGAACAGGTCGCCCGTCGCGGCCGCGCCGCGCGCCAGCAGGAAGTAGCTCTGCAGGTGCGGGCCGCCCTGGATGCTCTCGGTCAGGCCGAACACCCCCTCCCCGCCCGCCCGCAGCGCGGCGAGCACCGGCGGCAGCGGCAGGATCGGGCCCAGCACGCTGTCGTTGGCCAGCAGCAATTCGGTGGCGCCGGGCCAGCGGCGCCGCGCCTCGACGGCCAGGTCCTGCCAGGCGCCGAAGTCGCGGCCGAAATTCCGTCGTTGCGCAACCAGGGCGCAATGCTGCCGGGCGGCCTGCCAGTCCGCCTCCGGCACTGTCCCGGCCATGCTGATGAAGACGATGGCGAAACCAGCCTCGGCCAGCCCGGCCAGCTGCCGCCGCACCATCTCGGACACCGTGCCCGCGGCGGCGAAATGCACGTAGAGCGCGACCGCCGCGGCACTGGGCCGCGGGTCCACCCCGGCTTCCAGCCGCAGCAACGGCGGCGCGCCGCCGCCGAGCGCACGGGCGGCGTCCTGCGGCAGGGCCCCGGCGATCTCCAGCCCCACCTGGCCGACCCGGTAGGCCAGCCGCCGCCATGTGCCGGCGGTGCTGTAGCCGTGGATGGCCCGGCGCAGCCCGGGATCCTGCGGGCTGAGCGGGGTGAGCATGTAGGGCAGTGGGGGGGCCGGCAGCGGCGGGACCTTCCGGGTGGGACAATCCCGGCGCTACCACGTGTCCGGCCGGCGCGGGTTCAGGAGGCCGGGAGACGCCCCCCCGGCATGGCCGGACAGCATACAACAGGGCGTGATGAGGCGGGCCGCTTTCCAGTCGATTCCAGGCGCTTGCCAGCCGAGCATGCCACGGCAACCGCCGCCTGACCGGGGCGTGACTCCCACGATCCAGGGCGGCGCCTATCAACCAAACCGATGGAATCCCTGCACCTGACCCTGAAACGCGGCTGGCGCGCCGCCTGGGAGCTGCTGCCAGACGAGCTGCTGCCGCTCCGCCTGCGCCTGGCCGGCCTGGCCCGGGCGCTGCTCGGCGAGCCGCCGACCGGCCGCTACGACCCGGAGGACCGGGCCGGCTATGCCGCCTGGATCGCCCGCTTCGACACGCTGTCGGCGGCCGACAGGGCGGCGATCCGCGCCCATGTCGCGGCGCTGCCGGCGGCGCCGCTGATCTCCGTCGTCATGCCGGCCCATGAGACGCCGGCGCCGCTGCTGCGTGCCGCCATCGCCTCGGTCGAGGCGCAGCTCTGGCCGCATTGGGAGCTCTGCATCGCCGACGACGCCTCGCCCTCCCCGCAGGTGGCGCAGGTGCTGGCCGAGGCGGCGGCGCGCGATCCGCGCATCCGCTGGGTTCGGCGGGCGACCAACGGCGATGTGGCGGCGGCGACCAACAGCGCGCTGGCCCTGGCGCGGGGCGACTATGTCGCGCTGATGGACCATGACGACCTGCTGCCGGACCATGCGCTGTACCAGGTGGCGGCCGAGATCGCGGCGCATCCGGAAGCCGAGGTCCTCTATTCCGACGAGGACCGGCTGGACGCCGCGGGCCGCCGCTTCGGCGCCTGCTTCAAGCCGGATTTCGATCCCGACCTGCTGCTCGGGCAGAACCTGGTCGGCCATCTCGGCGTCTACCGACGCGACCTGCTGACGGCGATCGGCGGGCTGCGGGAGGGCATGGAGGGCGGCCAGGACCATGACCTGGCGCTGCGGGCGACCGCCGCGGCTGGCCCGGGCACGGTGCGGCACATCCCGGCCATCCTGTACCATCGGCGGCTGACCGGGCGGCCGTCCCACCTCGCCCAGGCGCGGCTGGACCGCCGCATCGCGGCCAGCCGCCGCGCCGTGGCCGATGCGCTGGCGGCGCGCGGGATCGCCGCACGGCTGGAGCCGGCGCCGCTCGCGCCCGCGCATACCCGCGTCGTCTGGCCGCTGCCCGACCCGGCGCCGCTGGTCTCCGTCATCGTGCCGACCCGCGACCGGGCGGGGCTGCTGGCAACCTGCGCCGAGGGGGTGCTGGAGCGCACCGACTACCCGGCGATCGAGTTCCTGGTCGTCGACAACGGCTCGGTCGAGCCGGAGACGCTGGCCCTGTTCGACCGGCTGCGGGCCGATCCGCGCGTCCGCATCCTGGCGGCACCCGGCCCCTTCAACTACTCCGCGTTGAACAACCAGGCGGCGGAGATGGCGCGGGGCGAGATCCTGCTGCTGCTCAACAACGACATTGAGGTGATCGAGCCGCACTGGCTGCGCGAGATGGTGAGCCAGGCGGTGCGGCCGGAGATCGGCGCGGTCGGCGCCAAGCTGCTCTATGCCGATGGCAGGCTGCAGCATGGCGGCGTCGTCACCGGCGTCGGCGGGGTCGCCGACCACTACCTGCTGCGGGCGGCGCGCGACGATGCGGGCTATTGTAATTCCCTCGCCCTCGCCCGCGCCGCCGGGGCGGTGACCGGCGCCTGCCTGGCGCTGCGGCGCGCGGTCTACCGGGAGGTCGGCGGGCTCGACGCGGCCCAGCTTGTCGTCGCCTTCAACGACGTCGACCTTTGCGTGCGCATCCGGCAGGCCGGCTACCGCGTGCTCTGGACGCCCTTCGCCGAACTCTACCACCTCGAAAGCGCCTCCCGCGGGCAGGATCTGGCGCCCGAGAAGGCGCGGCGCTTCGCCGGGGAGATCGACACCATGCGCCGCCGCTGGGGCGACGTGCTGCTGCACGATCCCTTCTATTCGCCCTGGTTGAGCCTGGAAGGCGCGCATGGCGCCCTGGCGCGGCAGCCGCGGCGCATCCCGCCCTGGACGCCCTATATCGGCGCTCCCCATCCTCGCGCCACGGTCAGTCCCGCGCGGCGAGCCACGCCGCCGCCGCCCGCACCGAGGGCAGCACCAGCGTCCCCGGCGGGACCGCCGCAGCCGGATCCGCGCTGACCAGGATGCGGGTGTCGATGCCGGCGCGAAACCCGGCCTCGGCGTCGCCGGGCTGGTCGCCGACGATGATCGAGCCGGGCAGGTCGAGACCAAGCGCGGCGGCGGCATCCAGCAGCATGCCCGGCGCCGGCTTGCGGCGCGGCGTCGCGCGCCCCGGGTGGTCGGGGCAATGCTCGATCCGGGCGAGCGGCGTGCCGCGGGCGGCGAATTCGGCCGCGACCCACGCCATCAGCGCCTGGAAATCGGCTTCGGAGTAGAGGCCACGGCCGATGCCGGACTGGTTGGTGACGACCACCAGCAGCAGGCCGCGGCGGGTGGCCGCGGCGGCCAGGTCGAAGATGCCGTCGACGAAGTCGAATTCCTCCCGGCGATGGACATAGCCGTGGTCGAGATTGATGACCCCGTCGCGGTCGAGGAAGAGCGCGCGCCGGAGCATCAGGCGCGCGGAAACATCCGCCGCTCGATCATGGCGCAGATGGCGTGGCCGGCGACCTCGTGCGCTTCCTGGATCAGCGGCGTCGAACTGGCGGGAACGCAGAGGCAGAGATCGCAGAGCGCGGCGAAATCGGCACCGCCGGCGCCGGTGAAGCCGACCACCGCCATCCCCTTCGCCCGTGCCGCGGCCAAGGCGGCCAGGATGTTGGGCGAGCGGCCGGAGGTGGTGAGGGCGAACAGCACGTCGCCCGGGGCGCCCAGCGCCTCGACCTGCCGGGCGAAGAGGCGGTCGTAGCCATAGTCATTGCCGACCGCGGTCATGATCGAGCTGTCGGTGGTCAACGCGATCGCCGCCAGGCCGGGCCGGTCGTAGTGGAAGCGGGCGACCAGCTCGCCGGCCCAATGCTGCGCATCGGCCGCGCTGCCGCCGTTGCCGCAGAACAGCAGCTTGTGCCCGGCGCGCAGTGCCGCGACCGAGCGGTCGACGATGCCGGCGATGGCGGCGACGGCGGCGGCATCCTCGGCCATCCGCTGCAGCGTCGCGGCGGAATCGAGGATGGCGGCACGGATTTCGGCGGTCATGGAGCGCATCCGGTTGCGAGACGCCGGTCTAGGGCAGATCGCCACAGGGTGAAAATGCCCGGCGCCGTGAATCTGCTCCGCGCTTCAGGAGCCAGGGCATTTCCGGGCAGCGTGGGGATGTGCCGGCCCGCGAGCGGCATGGCTGGGGACGGTTGCCGGATGCCCGGCTCAGAAGTTGTCGCTGGTGCCTTCGGCCAGGGCAGTGATGGCCGCCACGTTCAGCAGCTCCACCTTGTGGTGCACCGGCTCGTGGATCCAGCCACGCTTGCGGAAGGCGGTCAGGCTGCGACTGACGGTTTCCAGGGTCAGGCCGAGGAAATCGGCGATGTCCGCCCGGGTCATCGGCATCTCGAGCACCTGACGCGGCTGGCCGCGACGGCGGCTGGCCTCGACGAGGGAAAGCAGGAACGCGGCGACCCGTGCCTCGGCCGAGCGGCGGCCGACGGTGACGAGCTGTTCCTGCGTCGCGGTGAGTTCCTGGACGCAGAGGTCGAGCATCCGGCGTTCCAGCTTCGGGTACCGGCGCAGCAGGCCGTCGAGCTGGGCGCGGTCGAGCCGGCACAGCTTGGCATCGGTCAGCAGCTCGGCATCGAAGGGGTAGTTCTTCAACGTGGTGTAGCCGATGACGTCGCCGGCGAAGCGGAAGCCGACCACCTGCTGCTTGCCGTCCGGCAACAGCCGCGACAGCTTGGCGAAGCCGTCGACCAGGGTGAAGATCCGACCGGCCGGGTCGCCCTCCCGGAACACCGCGCTATGCGCCGGCAGCACGAAATGCGTCGCCTCGGAGGTGATCTCGTCCAGCGCCGCGGCATCCAGCGGCTGGCAGAGCCCGGACACGCGGCTGCCGCATCGCTCGCAGGCCTGCCCGGCGGCATTCACCTCATGCGTCGGGTGCGGGGCGTCGAACGGGTTCAAGTGGGTCTCCGGTCCTCGGCCATCAGGCTAACCGAACGGCGCCTTCGAGCACAAGCCGTCGCTAATGCACGCGGTCGCCAATGTTCCCTAAGCGATACACGCATGGCGGGCCGAAGGGAAGGGTGATGACGGCACGGCCGCCGGCCGTGCCGTCATCCTGCGCGGTCAGCTGGCAGTCAGCACCAGCGACGCGGCGTTGAGCGTGACCGTGCCGGCCCCGGTGACCGCGGCCGGCTGCGCCAGTGCCGACCAGGTCAGCGGGTTGCCGCCGCTGGCGGCGTCGAACAGGCCGACATGGGTCAAGGTGCCGGCCGTGCCGGTGAAAGTGAAGCGAATGGCATCGGTGTTCTGCTGCGCCCCGGTGCCGGTGAAGGTCACCCGCTGCCGGGCATAGCCGGTGCCGGCAGGCTCGCCGACCAGGCCGGTGGCATCGGCGCCGCCGGTGCCGAGGCCGAGGAAGACTTGGCTGGGCAGCGCCGGCACCCGGGCGCAGAGGGCGCGGCCGAGCAGGTTCTTCGCATAATCGGTGAGGTCGGGCATGCGTCTCTCCTCTCAATCGGTGCAGGTGGGGTCAGGCATCCAGGGCATCGGCGAACCAGACCGTGCCGTCTTCGGCCGGCTGGGCGCGGGCCGCGGCGTAGAGCGTCGCGCTGGTCACCGCATGCAGGTCGGGCAGGCCGAGCGCAGCGGCCGTCGCGCGGTAGTTGAGCCCGGGCAGCGGCTGCTTGCCGGCGGCCCGCGCGTCGCGGCTCGGGTAGCCGTGCAGACGGAATTCGGCGATGCCGGCGGCATGGTCGATCTGGCAATGCGTCAACCGCCAATAGGCGGCGAGGAGACCCGTGTTGCGGATCTCGATCGGCTTCATCAGCGCCATGGATTGGTCTCCGGGGTGAAAGGGGGTCAGCCGACGACCTCGACCGAGAGGATGCGGGCGACCCAGTTGATCGATTTGCCGGCCGCGCCGGTGACGCTCAGCGACAGGCCGCCGTTGCTGGTGTCCGGCGCATGCACGACCCGCCAGGCCGTCGCCCCGCTGTCGCTGGCGGTCGGGCTGGCGGCGGTCTGCGACACGCCGGTGATCTGGGTGGTGGCCGCGCCGGTGCCGCGCTTCACCAGGAAGTCGCGGACCCAGAGCGCACTGTCGCCGACGGCCCCGGCCGTGCCGTCGACCTGGCGTGCCACGATCATGACGCGGACCGCGTAGGTCGCATCGTTCGGCAGGTTGACGAGGTTGGTGGCGCCCGGCGTGCCGCCATCCGCGGTCAGCACGGCGGGGGTCGCATCGGTGGTCTGCCGGCGGAGCACGAACTCCCCCGCCTGCGCATCGCCGTTGCTGGCGAAGCGGCCGGCGGACCAGGCACCCCGCGCATGCAGGCCGCGGCTGTCCGCCTGGACGCCGCCGGGCACCCAGCTGTACGGGCCGCCCGCGGTGTTGCTGTTGCCGCCGGCGACGGTGGCGGCGGTGGCGGAGGCGGTGTTGCCGCCGCCGCCGCCGATGGTGGCCTGGGTCGCGCTCGCCACCTGGTTGGGAGCGCTGCGGATGCCCTGCCAGTCGGTGGCGTTGGTCCCGCGCGGATTGCCGCCGGCGACGGTGGCGTCGGCCAATTGCTGCTGCGGCGGCCGCGACCAGGCCCAGGCGGTGGTGGCCAGCGCCGTGCTGTTGTCGGTCGCAGCCGGCGTCGGCGCGGTCGGGCTGCCGCTGAAGCCCGGCGAGGCGAGCGGCGCCGCGCCGGCGATGTCGGACATGGTCAGGACCACGTCGCCGATCCGGCCCGCCACGCTGGTCACCGGCGCCACGCCGCCGCCGCCCGATGCGGTGGAATAGCCCTGCGCCCGCACCCAGGCGGTGGTGGCCAGGGCGGAGGAATTGTCGGCCGCCGCGGCGGTCACGGTGCGGACCAGGCCGCTGCCCTTGGCGGTGACCCAGAAGTCGATATTGGCATCCGCCCCCTGCGCCTGGGCGGTGACGGCGCCTCCGGTGCCGCCGCCGGTCACCTGCAGGCGATTGGCCCCGGACAGCGGCGTCGCCACTTCCAGCGCATGGCCGCCCGGGGCGGCGCCGAGCGTGACCGTGCCGCCGGCGGTGGTGCGCAGCAATTCGGTGCCACCGGCGGCGGCGGCGAGGCTGCCGCCGGTTGGCTGGAACAGGCCGGTGTCGGCGCTGCCGAGCGCCAGGCCCGGCCGCGCGGCGCGGCCGGCCGGCGCGCCAAGGGCCAGGACCGCGTTGGTGCCGGTATTGACCAGCAGGTCCCCGTTGCCGCCTTCCAGCAGCGGCGGGCTGCCGAGATAGACACGGTTGGGCGCGGCGGCCCCGCTATCGCCCAGCAGGATCGCGGTGGATCCGTTGTTGCGGTAATTGTAGCGCACGCAACGCAGCGAGAAGACGTCCAGCCGGTTGCCGCTGCCGGCGATGCGGATGGCGTTGTCCTCGACCGCGTCGATGCGGAGATTGGCCGCCTGGATGCGGGTGTTGGAGGCATTGACGAAGATGCCGCTGCCGCCGGCCAGCGGCGGGCCGCCGGCGTTGAAGATCTCGCCCTGGTGGGTCAGGTTGGCGATCTGGCCATCGGTGCCGTTGGCCTCGACCCAGACGCCGTACTGGCAGAAATCGGTATAGGCTTGGCCGATGTAGAATTTGGTCGTGATGCCGCTGGCCGAGGACCCGAAGCGGAACATGCTGCGGTAGCCGAGCACGAAGGCCTGGTCGATGAAGACGCCGTCGCAGCGGCGGAAGACCATGGCGTCGCCGTTCGCCTGGGCCCAGCGGATGACATTGTTGTCGCTGGTCCAGAAGGGCCAGAAATGCACGCTGTGGATGCGTGGGATGTCCAGGCACTGGTCGATCTCGACGCCGGTGCGCAGCACCTGGCCGCGCAGCCGGCGGATGTCGAGCCGACCGGAATTCCGCGCGTAGATGCCGCGGGTGATGTTGCTGAGGAAGACGTTGTCGAAATCGACCCCACCGAGGCAGTCCTCCACCCGGAAGACGAAGTCGTAGTCGACCGGCGCCCAGGCGGCGTTCAGCGCGGCGGTGTGGTGCTGCGCCACGGCGATGTCGCGCACCGCCGCGCCCCGGGTGTAGATGCCGGTGAAGGTGAAGGGGGTGAAGCCGGTGGCATCGATCTTCAGCCAGGTGCCCTGGGCGGGGGACGGGCCTTCGGTGAAGCCGGCGCCCTGCAGCCGGATTGTGGCATCCGCGAGCACGATGGCGGAGGCGATGCGGTAGACCCGCGGGCCGAAGCTCAGCGTGCCGCCGCCCCTGGTCTTCAGGTCGTTGATCGCCGCCTGGATGGCGGGCGCGTCGTTGGTGACGCCGTCGCCCACCGCGCCGTAGTCGCGCACATGCGCGCCGCGGTCGGCCAGCACCGCGTTGCGGAGCTGCGCGACGGTGGCGCGGCGGGTCTCGAGGGTGGCGCCGCTGGATTGCACCAGCGGCGCGAGGTCCGCATCCGCGGGGGTGACGGCGGCGGGAAGCTCGCTGATCCTGACGTCGGGCATTGGTCTCCGGTCCGGAAGGGCGCGCAGCGGTGGGGCTGCGGGCGGATGGCGGGATGGGGCGGCGCGGCGCGGGTCAGCGCTTCAGCGGGTCGCCCGCCTCGGTGGCCAGGCCGTCGCCGGACTCGATCAGCAGGTGGGCGATGTCGGGCGCCACGCTGAAGCTGCGGGAGGTCTCGGCGATCGCCGGATCGGCGGCATCCTCCACCTGGATGCGGTAGCCGCTGCCGACCGGCGGGGCGGGAAAGCTGGTGGCGGCGAGGCCGCCCTGCACCGCCACGGCCTTGACCGGCGGGATGATGGCGCCGCTGGCGTCGCGCAGGCTGAAGACCACCTGGGCGATCGGCCCGGTGACGCTGGCGGAGACCGGGATGCTGCCGCCGGCGAGGATCCCGGCGGCGATCGGCGCCAGCAGGATGGTCCGCACCACGGCGGAGGCCGCTTGGCCGAAGCGGAAGCCCTGGGTGGCCGCGCGGAGCAGGGTGATCGGCCCGACCGCGCCGTCCAGCGTCACGCCGGTGCCGAGCACGGCATTGGAGCGGAAGGGCACCAGCGCCATGGCGTCCACGGTCTGCAGCACCATCAGGTCGCCGGGCTTCAGGCTGGCGGCGACCGGGGTGAAGTAGCCGGCGGCACTGACCACGGCACGGGTATCCGCGGTGCGGTAGTGCCAGAGATTGAAGGCGCTGGTCTGGAGCAAGGCATTGAGGTTGGCCGGGCTGAAGGGCACGGGGTTCTCTCCGTCTCGGCAGCGGCCGGTCGCGCCGGCGGGCCACGCGGCGCGGGTGCGCGGCGCGGGGGACCGGGTGCGGCGGGCTCGGATGGTGCGGGGGGAGCGTCGGGCGCATCTCGGCCGTCGGCGTGGTGGGGATAGCGCGGAGCAAGCCGCGCTGTCAAGGAAAATGATCCTAGTTTTGCGAATGATGGGACCGCAGTCTTCGGCAGGCGCTGCCGACCCTTCCGGAATCGCCGCGTCCTGCTAGCCTCGGCGCGACCCAACCGGAGCGGGATGGCGATGCGCCGAGGCCTTCTTCTTGCAGCCATCCTGGCCAGCCTGGCGGGCCTGCCCGCCGCGGCGCAGCCGGTGCTCAACGTCTACAACTGGACCGACTACATCGCCCCCTCCGTGGTCCAGCGCTTCCAGCAGCAGACCGGCATCCGCATCCGCTACGACGTCTACGACAGCCTGGAGACGCTGGAGGGCAAGCTCTCGGCCGGGCGGTCGGGCTACGACATCATCGTCCCGACCGGCGAGCCGACCTTCGCCCGGCTGGTGAAGGCCGGTGCGCTGCGGCCCTTGGATCGCGACAAGATCCCGAATTGGAAGAACCTCGACCCGCGGCTGATGCAGCGGGTGGCCACCGTCGATCCCGGCAACCGCTTCGGCGCGATCTATCTGTGGGGCACGGTCGGGCTCGGCATCAGGCTGGACAGGGTGCGGGCGCTCTGGCCGGAGGCGCCGCTCGACGGCCTCGATCTGCTGCTGAAGCCGGAGAATGCGGCGAAGCTGGCCAAATGCGGGCTGGCGGTGATGGACAGCGCGACGGACGTGCTGCCCTCGGTGCTGGCATGGCTGGGGAAGGACCCCGACACCACGGATGCCGCCGACCTGAAGGCGGCCGAGCAGGCGCTGCTGGCGATCCGGCCGCATCTGCGCGCCATCCCCGGCTCGGGCGCGCTGCTCGACATGCTGGCGAGCGGGGAGATCTGCGTCGCGCTGACCTATAGCGGCGACGTCATCCAGGCCGCGGCCCGGGCGCGGGAGGCGGCAAAAGGCGTCGAGCTCGGCTATGCCGCGCCGAAGTCGGGCGCGCATCTCTGGTTCGACCTGCTGGCGATCCCGGCCGACGCGCCGAACCCGGACGCGGCACAGGCCTTCATCGACTTCGTGCTGCAGCCGGAGATGATGGCGGCGATCACCAGCCAGGTGCGCTACCCCAACGCGGTGCCGGCCAGCCGGCCGCTGGTGGCAGAGGCGGTGCGGGACGACCCGAATGTCTACCCGTCCGAGGCGGCGCTGGCCCATGCCTTCGTCCCGGCCACGCCGAGCCAGGCCGCGGAGCGGGCGCGCACCCGGCTCTGGAGCCGCTTCCGGGCGGGGCGCTGAGGTTTTGGCGGCACCGATGGAGACCTCCGGGCCTGGCGGCTCCCCGGTCATCGGTGCCGCGCCGCTGCTGCGCATCGAGGGGGTGACGAAGCGTTTCGGCGCGACGCTCGCTTTGGACGCGCTGAGCCTCGACGTGGCGCCGGGCGAGTTCGTGGCGCTGCTGGGCGGCAGCGGATCCGGCAAGTCGACGCTGCTGCGGATCGTCGCCGGGTTCGAGACGGCGGAGGCCGGCCGCGTGCTGCTGCAGGACCGCGACATCGGCGCGCTGCCGCCGCATGCGCGGCCGGTCAGCATGGTGTTCCAGAGCTACGCGCTGTTCCCGCATCTGAGCGTCTTCGACAACGTCGCCTACGGGCTGCGCCGCGACCGGGTGGCGAAGCCGGAGATCGCCCGGCGGGTCGAGGAGGCGCTGGCCCTGGTCGGGCTGCAGGGCTTCGCGGCGCGGCGGCCGGCGCAGCTGTCCGGCGGCCAGCGGCAGCGCGTGGCGCTGGTCCGCAGCCTGGTGAAGCGCCCGCCGCTGCTGCTGCTGGACGAACCGCTGGGGGCGCTGGATGCCTCCCTGCGGGAACGCACGGGGCTTGAGCTGCGCGCGCTGCAGCGGGCGACCGGCGCGGGGTTCGTCATGGTGACGCACGACCAGGCGGAGGCGCTGGCGCTGGCCGACCGGGTGGCGGTGCTGCAGGGCGGGCGGGTGGCGCAATACGGCCCGCCGCAGGCGCTGTACGACCGGCCGGCGACAAGGCACGTGGCTGAATTCCTAGGTTCCGCGAATATCCTGGAAGGCCGGCCGCAGCCGGACGGGGCGGTGGCGTGCATCGCCGGCTGCCGGCTGCGCCCGGTGCAGCCGGCAGCCGCCTATGCCCTGCGGCCGGAGCGGATCCGGTTGGTGGCCGAGGCCCCGGCCGAGAACGGCGTGACGGCGCGGGTGCGCGAACTGGCCTATCGCGGCGACGGCTGGCTGGCGGTGGTGGCGTTGCCGGGCGGCGCGGAATGGCGGGTGGCGCTGCCGGCCGATGTGCCGCCGCCGGCGCCGGGGGCGGCGATCGCGCTCGCCTGGGCGGCCGAGAGCCTGGCGCCGCTGGCCGGATGATTCGCCGTGCGCTGATCCTGCTGCCGCCCTTCGCTTGGCTGCTGGTGCTGGTGGCGGCGCCGGTGGCGATCCTGGCTGCCATCGCGCTGAGCCGGGGCGCACCGGGGGTGCCGCCCTTCCTGCCGCCGGTGTCGCTGACCGAAGGCTGGCAGGGCAGCTTCGAGTCGCTGCTGACCCTGGTGCAGGACGGTTACTATGCCGGCGCCTTCCTGCGCTCGCTGGTGGTGGCCGGGGTGTCCGCGGCGCTGTGCCTCGGCCTGGCCTATCCCATGGCGCTGGGGATCGCGGCGGCGCGGGAGGGCTGGCGGCTGCCCTTGCTGGCGCTTGTGCTGCTGCCCTTCTGGACCGGCTTCCTGCCGCGCTTGGGTGCCTGGATCGGGCTGCTGCGGGATGGCGGCTGGGTGAACGGGGTGCTGATGCGGCTGGGACTGACGGAGGCTCCGCTGCCGCTGCTCTATAGCGATGCGGCGATGTATCTCGGCATGGTGCATGCGTATCTGCCCTTCGCCGTGCTGCCGCTGACCGCCACGCTGCTGCGGCGCGACCTGAGCGTGGAGGAGGCCGCGGCGGACCTGGGCGCCGGCCCCTGGGTGGTGTTCCGCACGGTGACGCTGCCCTTGAGCCTGCCCGGGGCGGCGGCGGCTTTCCTGCTGGTCTTCATCCCGGCGGCCGGGGAATACGTGATCCCGGAATTGCTTGGCCCGCCGGAGGCCTTGCTGGCCGGCCGCGTCTTGTGGGCCGAGTTCTTCCAGAACCGCGACTGGCCCCTGGCCGCGGCCCTGGCGGTGGCCCTGCTGGTCCTCCTGATCGTCCCGATCCGCCTGTTCCAGGGCTTGGATGAAGGGGGGTCTCGAAGGGGGGCTTCGCCCCCTTCGCGGGGTCCGGGGCGGCGCCCCGGGATATCGCCATGAAGCGGGCTGGCCTGGCCTTGGGCTTGGCTTTTCTCTGGCTGCCGATCTTGCTGCTGGTCGGTTACGCCTTCAGCGCCGACCGCATCCCCTTCCAGTGGGGCGGCTTCTCCCTGCGCTGGTTCCAGGCGCTTACGGCGAACGAACGCATGCTGGAGGCTGCCTGGCTGTCGCTGCGGATCGCCGCGGGCGCCGCGACGCTGGCGGTGCTGCTGGGCGGCATGGCGGGCTGGGTGCTGGCGCGGCACGGGCGGTTCCGCGGCCGGGCGCTGTTCGGCGCCCTGGCCGGCGCGCCGCTGGTCTTGCCGGAGGTGGTGACCGGCCTGTCGCTGCTGCTGCTGTTCGTGGTGCTGCAGGGCGCGGCGGAGGCGGCCTTCGGCTGGCAGGCCGGGCGCGGCGCGGCGACCGTGCTGCTGGCGCATGCGACGCTGGGCCTGGCCTATGTCGCCGTGGTGGTGCAGGCGCGGCTGGCCGGCCTCGACCCGGCGCTGGAGGAAGCCGCAGCCGACCTGGGTGCTGCACCCTTCACGGTATTCCGCACGGTGACCCTGCCGCTGATCGCCCCGGCGCTGGTGGCGGGCTGGCTGCTGGCCTTCACCCTGTCGCTGGACGACGTGGTGGTGGCCAGCTTCGTCTCCGGCCCGGCCGGGACGACGCTGCCGATGCTGGTCTTCTCCCAGTTGCGGGTGGGGCTGACGCCGGAGATCAACGCGCTGGCCGCCGTCATCCTGGCGGTGGCGGGGGTCTGCCTTGGCCTCGCGGCCGTCATTCTCGGGCGGAATGGCCGGGGTGGCGCTCGCGCGGGTTGAAGCGGCGGGGGGTGGCCTGTAGGGTCCCCGCCCTTCGCCAGACCACAGGCCCCTGTCCCATGAAGCTCATCGCCGACCGGCTCGACCGGATCTCCCCGTCCCTCACCATCGCCATGACCAGCAAGGCGCGGGCGCTGAAGGCGGCGGGCAAGGACGTCATCGGCCTGGCCGCGGGCGAGCCCGACTTCGACACCCCGGACAACGTCAAGGAGGCGGCGATCGCCGCCATCCGGCGCGGCGAGACGCGCTACACCGACGTCGCCGGCACGCCGGCGCTGCGCCAGGCGGTGGCCGCCCGTTTCAAGGCCGACCACGGGATCGACTACAAGCCGGAGGAAATCCTGGTCGCCACCGGCGGCAAGCAGGTGATCTTCGACGCCTTCCTCGCCACCATCCAGGCGGGCGACGAGGTCATCATCCCCTCCCCCTGCTGGGTCTCCTACCCGGACATCGTCGAGCTCGCCGAAGGCAAGCCGGTGATCGTCCGCGGCGACGAGAACATGGGCTTCAAGCTGCGCGCCGAGCAGCTCGAAGCCGCGATCACGCCGAAGACCAAGTGGTTCCTGCTGAACAACCCGTCCAACCCGACCGGTGCGGCCTATTCGGCCGAGGAACTGAAGGCGTTGACGGACGTGCTGATGCGGCACCCCGATGTCTGGGTCTTCACCGACGACATCTACAACAAGCTGGCCTATGACGGCTTTCGCCCGGCGACGGTGCTGGAGGTCGAGCCACGGCTGCGCGACCGCACCGTGACCATGAACGGCTGCTCCAAGGCCTATGCGATGACCGGCTGGCGGATCGGCTATGCCGGCGCGCCGGCGCACCTCATCAAGCAGATGGACAAGCTGCAGAGCCAGTCCACCAGCAACACCAGCAGCATCAGCCAGGCCGCGGCGGTCGAGGCGCTGACCGGGCCGCAGGAATTCATCGACACGATGAAGGTGGCCTACAAGCGCCGCCGCGACATGGTGGTGGAGATGCTGAACGCCGCCCAGGGCATCCGCTGCCACAAGCCGGAAGGCGCCTTCTACGTCTTCCCGTCCATGCAGGGCTGCATCGGCAAGACCACGGCGGGCGGCAAGCGGATCGAGACGGACGAGGATTTCTGCCTCGCCTTGCTGGAGGAGGAAGGGGTCGCCTGCGTGCACGGCACCGCCTTCATGTATCCCGGCTATTTCCGCATCAGCTACGCCACCAGCGACGACCAGCTGGTGGATGCCTGCACGCGTATCCAGCGCTTCTGCGCCGGGCTGAAGTAACACGATGCCCGAGCTCGCCCAGCGCCTGTCCGGCGTCCGCGTCTCGCCCTCCGCCGCCATGACGGCGAAGGCGCGGGAGATGCGGGCAAAGGGCATCAACGTCATCAGCCTGGCCAACGGCGAGCCCGACTTCGCCTCGCCCCGCCATGCGATCGAGGCCGCCTACCAGGCGGCGCTCGCCGGCGACACCAAGTACCCGCCGCAGGGCGGCACGCCGGCGCTGAAGGCGGCCATCGCGCGGAAGTTCAAGCGCGACAACGCCCTCGACTACACGGCGGACGAGATCATCGTCGGCAACGGCGGCAAGCAGGTGATCTTCAACGCCTTCATGGCGACGCTCGACCCGGGCGACGAGGTGGTGATCCCCTCGCCCTTCTGGGTCTCCTATGCCGACATGGCGAAGGTCGCCGGCGGCGTGCCGGTCACCGTCTCCTGCCCGCAGAACAACGGCTTCAAGCCGCGGCCCGAGGATATCGAGGCCGCCATCACGCCGCGGACCAAGTGGGTGATGCTGAACTTCCCCGGCAACCCGACCGGCGCGGTGCCCTCGCGGGAGGAACTGGCCGCGATCGGCGAGGTGCTGCTGCGCCACCCGCATGTCTGGGTGCTGTCGGACGACATGTACGAGCACCTGCTCTATGACGGGCACAAATTCAGCACGATCGCCGAGGTGACGCCCGGGCTGCGCGACCGCACGCTGACGGTCAACGGCTGTTCCAAGACCTATGCCATGACCGGCTGGCGCATCGGCTTCGGCGGCGGCCCGGCCGCCTTGATCCGCGGCATGTTCAACATGCAGGGCCAGGCGACGGCGGGCGTCTCCTCGGTCGGCCAGGCGGCGGCGGTGGCGGCGCTCGACGGGCCGCAAGATTTGGTGGAGACCCAGCGCGCGGCCTACGAGCAGCGCCGCGACATGGTGGTCGAGATGCTGAACGCGGCCCCCGGCCTCACCTGTCACAAGCCGGAAGGCGCCTTCTACGTCTTCCCGAACCTGGCGGGGTGCCTCGGCAAGACCAGCAAGGGCGGGCGGCGGATCGAGACCGACACCGACTTCGTCGCCGCGCTGCTGGAGGAGAAGCACGTCGCCGCGGTGCAGGGCGCCGCCTATGGCATGTCGCCGCACATGCGCATCTCCTACGCGACGGACACGGCCAGCCTGGCCGAGGCCTGCGGCCGCATCCAGGAGTTCTGCAAGGAACTGTCTTGATCCGGCCCGGGCGCGATTCCGACGCCGAGGGCTTCATCGCCCTGATCGGCGCCGCCTGGGCGGAATATCCCGGCTGCGTCCTGGACGTGGATGGCGAGGTGCCCGAGTTGCGGGCGCTCGCCACCCATTTCGCCGGCCAGGGCGGCGCGCTCTGGGTGGCGGAGCACGACGGGCAGGTCGCCGGCATGGTCGGCACCAGGCCGATCGAGGACGGCGGCTGGGAGATCTGCCGCATGTATTTGGCAGCTGGGGAACGCGGCAGCGGCCTGGCGCAGCGGCTGCTGGAGACCGCCGAGGCACATGCCAAGGCAGCGGGCGCCGAACGCCTCGTGCTGTGGTCCGATACGCGCTTCGACCGGGCGCATCGCTTCTACGAGAAGCAGTCCTATGTCCGGCAGGGCGCCATCCGCGCGCTGGGCGACCTCTCAAACTCGCTCGAATTCCGTTACGCCAAGCCGGCCCGCCGACTGGTGGTGAAGGCGCTGGACGCCGCCGCCGCGGCCAGCGCCGAACGCCGGCTGTCCGAGATCCTGATCGGCTGCGTCGAGGCCGGCGCCAGCGTCTATTTCCTGCCGCCGCTGGCGATGGAGGTCGCGCGCGGCTTCTGGCGCAATGTGGCGAAGGATGTGGCGACCGGCGGCCGGGTGCTGCTGGCCGCCTGGCTGGACGGCGCGCTGGTCGGCACCGCGCAGCTCGGACTCGACATGCCGCAGAACCAGCCGCACCGGGCCGACGTGGTGAAGGTGCTGGTCCACCCCGCCACCCGCCGCGCCGGCATCGGCCGCGCGCTGATGCGGCGGATCGAGGTGGAGGCGCAGGCGCATGGCCGCCGCCTGCTGGTGCTCGATACCGCCGGCGATGCGGGGGAGAAGCTCTACAGCGCGATGGGCTGGCAGGAAGCCGGGACGATCCCCGGCTTCGCGCTGGACGGCAGGGGCGGCGAGGTTGCGACCACCTTCTTCTGGAAACGCGTCTGAGACCAATGCCCGCATGGCATGACCTGCGGTGGGCGAAGCCCAACGAGCCGCCGGATGGCGCCCGCCGCGGATGCGGCGAGCGCCCGGCGCCTGAGGGCACGGCAAGCCATACCAACGGTCATTTTCAATGACCGTTGGCAGGACGCGCCTCAGAGGAAGCGGTCGAGCGCCGCCAGCACCTCCTCCGGCGCCTCCTCGGCCAGATAGTGGCCGCTGTTCACCGCGCCGCCGGTGAGCGGGCCGGAGGCGTAGTCCCGCCAGATCGCCAGCGCGTCGTACCAGCGCGGGATGGCGCCCTGGCTGCCCCACAATGCCAGTAGCGGGCAGGCGATGCGCTCGCCCGCGGCGCGGCTGGCGCGGTCGTGGTCGAGGTCGAGCGCCGTCGCGGCGCGGTAGTCCTCGCAGATCGCGGCGACGGTGCCGGGCTCGCGCAGCGCCGCCAGGTAGTCGGCCCGGGCCTCCGGATGGAAGAAGCCCTTGTCCTTCGGTTCGCGCGAGGTGTGCAGGTCGAACCAGTCCTCGGTGTCCCGCAGGATCATGCGCTCCGGCTTGTCGTGCGGCTGGGCCAGGAAGAACCAATGGTAGTAGCCCATGGCGAAGGCCATGTCGGTGCGCTCGAAATGCGCGAGCGTCGGGATGATGTCCATGGTGCAGAGCCGGTCCACCGCCGCCGGGTGGTCGAGCGTGAGGCGATGCGCCACCCGCGCGCCGCGGTCATGCGCCACCACGCGGAAGCGGTCGTGCCCCAGCCCCTGCATCAGCGCGACCAGGTCCTTCGCCATCTCCCGCTTGGCATAGTGGCGGCTGTCCGGCGTGACCGGCGGCTTGGAGGTGAATCCGTAGCCGCGGATATCGGGCGCGATGACGGTGAAGCGCCGCGCCAGCACCGGCGCCACCCTGTGCCACATGGCATGGGTCTGCGGGTTGCCGCGCAGCAGCAGCAGCGGCGGGCCGCTGCCGCCGCGGCGCAGGCGGATCTGCTGGCCATTGGCCGTGCGGGTTTCCAGCGTGAAGCCTGCGAAGAACATCGGTGCCTCCCTTTCCCGCATCCTGCTACGGCGTGCCGGTGACCGCCACCGCCGGCGTCGCCTCGGTCGCCTGCGGCGCCACCGCGGCCCAGCGGGTGCCGTCCCAGGCGCGGGCGAAAACCTCCACCGCGCCGTCCGGCGCGACGCGGATTTCGTTGAAGGCGTTCGGCTCCCCGCGCAGTCGGCGGGAGGTGGTGGTGGAGGAGAGCACCACCGTCAGCGGCCCTTCCGCCGCGGTGGTCGTCGCGGCGGTGCCGGTCGCCTGGGCGCCGGCCTCCCGCGCCGGGTCGGCCACGTCGCCGACATGCAGGTGGCCGGACAGCACCAGCCGCACTCCTTGCCGGGCGAAGGCGGCGAGCGCCCGCGCGGCGCCGCCGACCGCCCGCGCCTCGGGGTCGGCCCGCGGCGGCAGGAAGGGGTGGTGGGCGACGACGATGCGCACCAGGCCGGGCGGGAGTCCGGCCAGCCGCGCCTCGCAGCGGGCCAGGCGGTCGCGGCTGACCCGGCCGCGCGACCAGTCGGCATACCAGCCGCCACGCCGCGCGGTGTTCAGCCCGACCACGCCGACGCGGCCGTCCTGGAATACCGGCTCGGTCTCCGCCGCCACATGCCGGCGCCAGCGGGCATAGGGGTCGAGGTAGCGCTCGGCCAGCCAATAGGCGACCAGGTCGTGGTTGCCCGGCACCGCCAGCACCGGGGAGCGCAGCCCGTCGATGAAGGCCCGGGCGGCGACGAATTCCCGGGTCCGGGCGCGCATCGTCAGGTCGCCGCTGATGGCGATGAGGTCCGGCGGGTCGCGCACCAGCTCCTCGGCCAAAGCGGCGACGACCTCCGGCAGCTCGGCGCCGAAATGCAGGTCGGACAGGTGGGCGATGCGGTAGGCGGGCGGCACGGGCGGGGTCTCCCTCGGCCGCATCCCAACATCCCCGCGGCGGATCGGTTCGCGGGTCGGTTCGAGGACCGCCCCGCGGTCGGGGCCGGTTGACCGGGCGGCCGGCCCGCGCGAGCCTCCCGCCCCGAAGCCCCCGGGCCGAACCAAGGAGGAACACCATGTCCGAAGATAGCGCCCTGTTCGACAAGGGCCTGCCGATCCGCCGCGAGGTGCTGGGTGCCGAATACGTCGATGCCTCCATGGCCAAGGCCGACGACTTCATGATGGCCTTCCAGCGCGCCACCACCACCATCGCCTGGGGCTGGGCCTGGGGCGACCCGACCTTGGACCGCAAGACCCGCAGCCTGCTGAACTTGGCGATGCTGACCGCGCTGAACCGCGCGCCGGAGATCAAGCTGCACGTCAAGGGCGCGCTGACCAACGGCGTGACGGTCGAGGAGATCAAGGCGACGCTGCTGCACGCCACCGCCTATTGCGGCATCCCTGCCGGGCTCGACGCCTTCAAGGCGGCGCATGAGGTGCTGGTGAAGGAAGGCGCGCTGCCGGGGAGCAAGTGATGGCGGCCCCTATCAAGTCCGTCGCCTTCATCGGCATCGGCAACATGGGCTGGCCGATGGCGGCCAACCTGGTGAAGGCCGGCTTCGAGGTCTCGGTCTGCGACGCGCGGCCCGGCCATGCCGCGAAATTCGTGACCGAGGTCGGCGGCCATGCAGCGGCCGGCCCGGCCGAGGCGGCCAAGGGTGCCGACTGCGTCGTCACCATCGTCCCCACCAGCAAGCAGGTGGCGGACGTCGCGGCGCAGATCGCCCCGGTCCTGTCGAAGGGCGCCCTGGTCATCGACATGACCAGCGGCCAGCCCGGCAAGACGCGGGAGATCGCCGCCGACCTCGCGGCGCGCGGCGTCTCGATGATCGACGCGCCGGTCTCGGGCGGCGTGCCGCGGGCGAAGACCGGCGACCTCGCCATCATGGTGGGCGGGGAGGATGCGGATCTCGACCGCGCCGACCCGGTGCTGAAGGCAATGGGCACCAGCATCCACCGCTGCGGCGGCATCGGCGCCGGCCAGGCGATGAAGGCGCTGAACAACCTGGTTTCGGCCGGCGGCTTCCTGATGGGGATCGAGGCGCTGCTGATCGGCCAGCGCTTCGGCCTGGATGCGGCCAAGATGGTGGACGTGCTGAACGCGTCCTCGGGCATGACCAATTCCAGCCAGAAGAAGTTCAAGCAGTATGTGCTGAGCCGCCGCTTCGACGACGGCTTCGGGCTGGAGCTGATGGTCAAGGACCTCGGCATCGCCCTGGAAGTGGGGCGGGAGACGAATACGCCGACGCCCTTCTCGGCGCTGTGCCGGGAGATGTGGGCGGCCTCGCTCAGCGCGCTCGGCCCCGGCCACAACCACACCGCGTCGGCCCAGCTGTCGGAAAAGATGGCAGGTGAAATTCTGGGAGGGAACAAATGACCTGGGAAGCCTACGCCATCCGCTACGGCCGGCACGAACGGCCGGCGCAGTCCAACTTCCTGCTGCCGGTCGCCGACCCGCACGACGCCATGCCGCTCGACTACTTCGTCTGGCTGCTGCGCAACGCCGAAGGCCACGAGATCGTCGTCGACACCGGCTTCGATGCGGCCTGCGCCGAGAAGCGCGGCCGGACCCTGCACCGCAGCGTCGGCGACAGCCTGCTGGCGATGGACTGCGACCCGGCCAAGGTGCGCGACGTGGTCATCACCCACCTGCACTACGACCATGCCGGCAGCATCGAGATCTTCTCGAATGCGAAGATCCACATCCAGGACCGGGAGATGGCCTTCGCCACCGGCCGCCACATGTGCACCGGCTGCATCCGGGTGCCCTTCGAGGCCGACCATGTCGTCTCCATGGTCCGGGCGCTGTTCGCCGACAAGGTGCAGTTCCACGACGGCGAGGGCCAGGTCGCGCCCGGCGTCACCGTGCACCGCGTCGGCGGCCATTCCGACGGCCTGCAGGTGGTGCGGGTGGAGACGGCGCGCGGGCCGGTGGTCATCGCCTCGGATGCCATGCATTTCTACGCCAACGGCAGCACCGGCAACCCCTTCCCGATCATCTTCGACCTGGGCGCCATGACCCAGGGCTGGCGAATCGCCAGGAAGCTGGCCGGCGGGGACGAGGCCCGGGTGATTCCCGGCCATGACCCGGCGGTGCGCGACCGTTTCCAGCCGGTGGCGGGACAGGATGGCGAGGTGGTGGCGCTGCACCTGCCGCCAGTGGGGTAGAAGGCCGGGGAGGAAGTATCCTTCCTGGACCCTCCTCTATTTTTGTGGGCTTGGCACCTGCCGCGCGGCGGGTGCCAAGCCCACAAAAACCAAAAGCTGGGGTCTGGGGAGGAAATGCTTCTTCCTCCCCAAGCTTGCCTGCCTACCAGGACAGCGCCACGGTCGTCAGGAAGAACCCGATCAGCGCCAGCCCCATGGACAGGCCCGGCCAGTAGGGCCGGGCGCCCCGCTGCACCAGCAGCGCATTGGCGCCCAGCGACAGCACCAGCCCCGCCACCGGCAGGGTCCAGTGCATCTTCCAGAAGCCCCAGGCCAGCAGCACCAGCCAGAAGCCGAAGGCGGCGCGGCCGAGGATGTGGAAGACGTTGTCAGCCACCGCCGCCTCCGGCCGCAGGCCGGGGGTGGAGCAGCGCGCCTCGATGACGCCGGAAAGGGACAGCGCCATCAGCGCCAGGATGTAAGGCTGCATCCGCGGGGGTTTACTCGGCGCGGATGTTCGCCGCCAGGATCACCTCCCGCGCCCGGCCCGCTTCCTCGCGGATCGTCGCCGCGGTATCCGCCGGGGTGCCGCCGATCGGCTCCAGCCCCAATTCCATCAACCGGCGGCGGAAGGCTGCGTCGGCCAGGATGCGGTTGGTCTCCCGGTTCAGCCGCGCCACCACGGCTTCCGGCAACCCGGCCGGGCCCGCCAGGTAGTTGAAGGCGAAGGAATCGAAGCCGGGCAGCGTCTCGGCGATGGTCGGCAGGTCCGGCATCAGGCTGGACTTTTGCACACTGGCCACCGCCACCGCCCGGAGGGCGCCGCTCGCCCGGTGCTCGGTGTACAGCAGCAGCGTATCGACCAGGAACGAGATCCGCCCGGCGATCAGTTCCTGGATCGCCGGGCCGCTGCCACGGAAGGGGACATGCGTCACCTCGATGCCGGCCTTCAGCTTCAGCATCTCCCCCGCGAGGTGGGAGGAGGCGCCGATGCCGGAGGAGCCGAAGGTGAGTTCCCCCGGCTTCGCCTTGGCCAGGGCGATGAGGTCGGCGACGCTGCGAACCGGCAGGGATGGAGTCACCACCAGCAGGTTCGGCGCCCGCACCAGGCTGACGATCGGGGTGAAGTCGCGCTCGGCGTCGTAGGGCAGGCCGCGCATCAGGTACGGGTTGACGATCTGCGGCCCCGGCGTGCCGTAGAGGAAGCTGGTGCCGTCCGGCCGCGCCTTGGCCACCGCATCGGCGCCGATGGTCGCCCCGGCGCCCGGCCGGTTCTCGACGATCACCGGCTGGCCCAGCGCCGGCGCCAGCCGCTCCGCCAGCAGCCGGGCCAGCAGGTCCGAGGCACCGCCCGGCGCGAAGGGCACGACGATGCGGATCGGCCGGGTCGGCCAATCCTCGGCCCGGGCCGCGCCTGCCGCCAGCAGCCCGGCCGCACCCCGCAGCGCGCCGCGTCTTCCGAGCCTCATCGGCGTTCCCTCTCCTGTTCGTTGCGGCGAGCCTTCCGAAGCCACCCGGTGCTGTCAATCCGCGCCGGTGGGGTCGCCCCCTGGACAAAGCTGGCCTAGGCTCGACATCAAGCCCCAACCAACATCGCCGAAAGACCCCCATGCCCGACAGCAACATGCCGGACCTGTCCCGCCTGAAATTCGGCGTCGGCCAGGCCGTGCCCCGGCAGGAGGACCCGATCCTGCTGCAGGGCCGTGGCCGCTACACCGACGACATCAGCCTGCCCGGCGCGCTTTATGCGGTCATGGTCCGCAGCCCCTACGCCCATGGCGTGATCAAGGGGATCGAGACCGAGGCGGCGAAGGAGGTGCCCGGCGTGGTGGGCGTCTTCACCGGCGCCGACCTCGAGGGCCATGGCTACGGCCATATGCGCTGCGTGCTGCCGCTGAAGAATGCCGACGGCTCGCCGCTGAAGAACATCGACCGGCCGTCGCTGGCGATGGACAAGGTCCGCTTCGTCGGCGACCCGGTCGCATTCGTGGTGGCCGAGACGAAGCAGGCGGCGCGCGACGGGGCCGAGGCGGTCTTCGTCGACATCGACGTGCTGCCGGCGGTCACCGAGGCCTCGGCCGCCGCGGCCGCCGATGCGCCGCAGCTCTATGACCACCTGCCCGGCAATCTCTGCCTCGACTTCCACTACGGGGAGACCGAGAAGGTGGCCGCCGCCTTCGCCGCGGCCGCGCATGTGACCAGGCTGTCCATCCGCAACAACCGCGTGGTGGTCTGCGCGATGGAGCCGCGCAGCGCCATCGGCGAATACGATGCCGAGAGCGGCCGCTACACCCTGCATGTCGGCAGCCAGGGCGTCTTCGGGCTGAAGGGCCAGATGGCCAACGACATCCTCAAGGTGGCGCCGGAGAAGGTCCGCATCCTGACCGGCAATGTCGGCGGCAGCTTCGGGATGAAGGCCAGCGCCTATCCGGAATACCTCTGCCTGCTGCATGCCGCGAAGCTGCTGGGCAAGCCGGTGAAGTGGACCGACGAGCGGACCGGGTCCTTCCTCTCCGACAGCCATGGCCGCGACCACGAGGTCGATGCCGAGCTGGCGCTGGACGCCGAGGGGAAGGCGCTGGCCGTCCGGCTGACGGCCTACGCCAACATGGGCGGCTACCTGGCGACCGTCGCGCCGCTGATGGGCACCGGCAATTTCGTCAAGAACGTCCAGTCCAACTATGCGACGCCCTTGATTGAGGTGAACACCAGGTGCCTGGTGACCAACACCTCGCCGGTCTCGGCATACCGGGGCGCCGGGCGGCCGGAGGGCAACTACTTCTTCGAACGGCTGCTGGAGCAGGCGGCGAAGGAGACCGGCCGCAGCGCGATCGAGCTGCGGCGGATCAACCACATCAAGCCCGACGCCTTCCCCTTCAAGGCCTCGACCGGCAGCGTCTACGATAGCGGCGACTTCTCCGCGGTCCTCGATCAGGCGCTGCAGGCGGCCGACTGGGACGGCTTCGCGGCGCGCAAGGCCGAAAGCCAGGCGCGTGGAAAGCTGCGCGGCCGGGGGATCGGCAATTTCCTCGAATGCACCGCCCCGCCGATGAAGGAACAGGGCGAGATCCGCTTCGAGGCGGATGGCACCGTCACCATCATCACCGGCACCCTCGACTACGGCCAGGGCCATTGGACGCCCTTCGCCCAGGTGCTGCACAGCCAGCTCGGCGTGCCGTTCGAGAGCATCCGCCTGGTTCAGGGTGATTCCGACCTGCTGATCGCCGGCGGCGGCACCGGCGGTTCGAAGTCGCTGATGGCCTCGGGCGCGGCGATCGTCGAGGCGGCGCAACTCGTGATCGAGAAGGGCCGCACCGCAGCATCCCACATGCTGGAAGCCGCCGTCGGCGACATCGAGTTCGAGCGCGACGCCGAGGGCCTCGGCCGCTTCGCCATCGCCGGGACCGACCGCAGCATCGGCATCATGGAACTGGCCCAGCGCATCCGCACGGCGAACAATCCGCCGCCGGACCTGCCCACCAGCCTCGACGTCCGGCATGTGTTCGGCGAGGCGCCGCAGGCCTATCCGAACGGCTGCCACATCTGCGAGGTCGAGATCGAGCCCGAGACCGGCCACACCGAGGTGGTGCGCTACATGTCGGTCAATGACTTCGGGGTAATCGTCAACCCGCTGATGGTCGCCGGCCAGGCGCATGGCGGCATCGTCCAGGGCATCGGCCAGGCGCTGATGGAGCGCGTCTCCTATTCCGAGGAAGGCCAGCTGCTGTCCGGCAGCTACCAGGACTATTGCCTGCCACGCGCCGCCGACGTGCCGGATTTCGGCTTCGTCAGCCATCCCTCGCCCTGCACCACCAATCCACTGGGTGCCAAGGGCTGCGGCGAGGCCGGCTGTGCCGGGTCGCTGCCGGCGGTGATGAACGCGCTGGTCGATGCTCTGTCGGAGTTCGGGATCAGCCATATCGACATGCCGGCGACTCCGGAGGTCGTGTGGCGGGCGATCGCCGGGGCGAAAGCGGCCTGATCGAATGGCCGGCTCGAACAAATCTCGCTGAAGCGTGAGTCGCGCTATCTTTTTGCGCGTGTAAAGACTTTTGTTTGTCAAGGCACGGTTGTGAAATCACGCCCTGGCATTGAGCCGCAGCGACGTGGCGTTCGATGTGGTACATAAATCCCATAGTCCTTCGTCGCGAAACGATGCGGGCCGAGGAGGAGTAGAAGCATGACAAGGCTCACGGGACGCCGGGTGCTCGTCGTCGAAGACGAGGCATTGGTCGCCATGCTGGTCGAGGACGCGCTCCTCGATGCCGGGGCGTCGGTGCTCGGCCCGGCTGCGACCGTGTCCGAGGCGCTGCTGCTGCTGTCGAAGGAAAGCCCGGATGTCGCGGTGCTCGACCTGAACCTGGCCGGGGAGACCTCGACCCCGGTGGCCGACGTCCTGGCGCAGCGCGGCGTGCCCTTCGTGGTCGCCACCGGGTATGGCGCGGAAGGCCTGCCGCCGAGCCATGCGCATGTCCCGGTGCTGGCCAAGCCCTATGACCCGGACGACCTGACCGCCGCGCTTGGCCGGCTTTGCAACTGATGGGTGTGTCGTAAGCGAGCGAGGCCGGGAAGGAAGACGTATTTCCTCCCCGGCCTTGCTGGCATTTTATGGGTTGGACACCTGCATCGAACGGGGGAATACCTCCCCCAGCCTTGCTTAATATTGCGACAAAGCAACAAATACATCAGGGTTCGAGCCTGCTCTATGCTCCGGCCGCTGCCGCCATCGGCCAGGCCGCGGCCTCCGGCAGCCAGAGCAGCACCACCGTGCCTTGGCCAGGCCGGCTTTCGATCCGCAAGGCACCACCCGACTGCGCGGCGAAGCCATGCGCCATGGACAGGCCGAGCCCGCTGCCCTTGCCGACTTCCTTGGTGGTGAAGAAGGGTTCGGCGGCGCGCGCCAGGGTCGAGGCATCCATCCCCTCCCCGGTATCGGCAACCTGCAGCCGCACGTAAGAGCCCGGCTCCAGGCCCTGCGGGTTTCCGGCCGCCAGATGTTCCGCCGCCGCCTGGAGCAACAAGCTGCCGCCCTGCGGCATGGCATCGCGCGCATTCAGCGCCAGGTTGAACAGCACCATTTCAAGCTGCATGCGGTCCGCTTTCACCGGCGGCAGGTCGGGCGCTGCCTCGATCTGCAGCCGGATATCGGCGCCGAGCGATCCATGCAGCAGGGTCGCCAAGCCTTGCATCATCTCCGGCAGGACCACCGGGCTCGATTGCAGTTGATCCTGCCGGGCGAAGGCCAGCATGCGCCGGGTCAGGTCGGCGCCGCGTCCTGCGGCCTGCAGGGCCACCCCGGCATAGCGGTCCACCCGCTCCGGCTTGCCGCTGTTGGCAACCAGCATCTGCAGCGCCCCGGTCACGACCTGCAGCAGATTGTTGAAGTCGTGTGCCACCCCGCCCGTGATGCGGCCCAGCGCCTCCAGCTTCTGCGCCTCGCGCAGCCGCGCCTCGGCCATGTTCCGCTCGGTCATGTCGAACAGCACGGAATAGCTGTGGGCAAAACCGCCGTCCGCATCGTGCTCGGCCCGGGCGCGGAGCAGCACGTCCACCACCCGGCCATCGGCACGCACCATGCGGTACTCGACTTCGCGCATCTCGTCGCCGGTGCGCCGCAACTCCACCACCGCGGCCGCCCAGCGGGCGGCACTCTCCGGCAGCATGAAATCACCAGTCCGGCGGCCCAGCACCTCCTCCCGCCCATAGCCGAGGAAGGCCAGCCACTCGTCGCTCACCCGGACCAGCCGGCCCTCGGCATCCACCGAATGGAAGGCGGCCGGGGTGCGATCGTAGATGCGGCGCAGCTCGTGCTCGCGCGCCGCCAGCTCGGCGGTGCGCTCGGCCACCGCCCTCTCCAGCGCGGCCTTGTCGTGCAGCAGGGCCGCCTCGGCCCGCTTGCGGTCGGTCAGGTCGAGGATGAAGGCGATGGTGTTCTCGCGCGCCTCGCCGACCAGGGCGAAGCCGACCAGGACCGGCACCCGGCTGCCGTCGGGGCGCTGGTATTCCTTCTCGTACGGCGTGCAGGCGCCCTTCTCCCGCGCCTCGGCGATGCCCGCGGCATCGGCCGGCAGCCATTCCGGCGGAGTCAGCGCGTCCCAGCGCAGCGTCCCGGCCTCCAGCGCCGCGCGATCCGTGCCGGCCAGCCGCAGCAGGGCATCGTTGGCATCGAGGATCCGGCCATGGATATCGCCGCGCAGCACCCCGATCGGGTTGGCCTCCAGCATGGCGCGCAATTCGGCCTCGGCGACCCTGGCCTCGGTGACGTCCCGGTTCACGCCCAGCATGCGGGCCGGCCGGCCATCGGCGTCGCGCACCACCCGGCCGGAGGTCGCCATCCAGCGGGTGGCGCCGTCGGCGACGCGCCGGATGCGGTACTCGGCGGTGAAGGTACCGCTCTCGGTGGTCAGCGCGGCCCGCCGCGTGGCGATGATGCCGGCGCGGTCCGCCGGATGCAGCAGCGCCAGCCAGCCGGACAGGTCGGGTGGCGGCAGCGCAGGGTCGAGCCCGAACAGCCCGTATTGCCGCTCCGACCAGATATGCCGGCCGGTGGCGAGGTCGAGGTCCCAACTGCCGATCCCGCCCGCCTCCTGCGCCAGGCGCAGCCGCGCCTCGCTCTCCCGCAGCGCATCCTCGGCGGCGCGGCGGCCGGTGATGTCGCGCACCGCGCCAAGCGCCCGGGCCGGCTTGCCCGCAGGGTCGAAGAAGACCTCGCCGCGGTCGTGCAGCCAGCGGGTCCGGCCATCCGGCAGCAGGATGCGGTATTCCAGCGCATAGGGCCCGGCCTCGGCCAGGATGTGGCGGATGCGCTCGCGCAGCCGCGGCCGGTCCTCCGGATGCAGCCGGGCGAGCCAATGCTCGTAGCGCTCGGACCAGGTCTGGTCGCCCTCCGGCAGGGGCTGGCCGTGCAGCACGGCATATTCCCGCGTCGCCCGGCCGGTATCCGCCGAAATGTCCCATTCATAGGCGCCGATCTGCCCGGCCCGCTGGGCCAGGCGCAGCCGCTGCTCGCTCTCGGCCAGCGCCGCCTCGGACCGCCGGCAGTCGCCGAGCAGCCCGTCGAAGGCGCGGGCCAGCGTCACCGCTTCGGCGAAGCCGCTGCCGGGCGGCAGGGCGGTGCGGCCGCCCTCCCGCTGCTGCCGCGCCGCGGCTTCGGCCAGCCGGTGCAGCGGCAGGGCCAGCCAGGCGGCGGCGAACCAGCCGAGCAGCGCGGCGACCGCCGAGGCGGCGAGGCCGTAGAGCAGGATGTCGCGCTGCAGCGCCCCGGCCGGCGCCAGGGCCTGGGCAGCCGGCCGGCGCGCCAGCACCTGCCAGCCGAGGCCGGGCCAGCCCAGGCCAGGACCATCCCGCCATCCCTCGGTCGGCTGCAGCGCGGCGAGGAAGCCGGCACCGTCCGGGAAATCCACCAGGTCGCGGCGGATCGAGGCAGTCTCCAACCCGCGGCCGAGCAGCGCGGCGGGTCCCAGCAGCACTTCCCCGGTGCGGGAGAGGATGAGGACCTCCGGCTCCCCCGGCCGCGGCGTGCCGACCACTGCGGCGGCCCAGCGCCAGTCCAGATGCGCGGCGACGATGCCGACCAGTTGCCCGTCCGCCCCCTGCACCGGAGCTGCGAGGTCGATCAGGCGGAGCGGCGCCGTGTCGCCCATCCGCCTGGCCAGCATCGGGGCCTCGTGCACATCCTCGACCACCGGGCCATGCATCGCCGCCGGCAGGAAGGGCAGGCCGGAGGCGTCCTGGCCTTCCAGCGCCTCCCGGCTGTCGACCACGACATGCCCGTCCGGGCCGATGAAGGCGAGCAGGGCATAGTCGGCATAGGTGTCGTGCAGGTGCCGCAGGATGCTGCGGCGCTGCTCCGGCGGGGTGGCGGGGTCGCGCATCGGCGGCAGGCGGGTGGCAACCTGCACGTCGCGCCAGCGCGCCGCCATGCCGCGGTCCAGCCGTTCGGCGACGCGGGCGGCGGCGCTGTCCAGCATGGCGAATTGGTTCGTCTCCACTCGTCGCGACGCGGCCTGCCCCGCCAGCAGGCTCGTGGCCAGGGCGGCAAGCAGGGCGATGCCGCCGAAGGCGGCGGCCAGGATGAGGCGGAGAGGCGGGTGGGACAGCGCCATGTCTTGGAAGGGTGGGCCACGCTTGTATCCGTCGGCAGTCCACCCGGGAGTCACATGGCTGTCAGGTTCGATTCCGTGCGGTGCGGATCGCCCGGCGCCCTAAACCGCGGCGCTGTGCCGCCCGGCGCCGGTGCCGAGATAGCCATCGAAACAGGCCGCGACATGGCGGACATGCCGGCGGCCGGCCGCGGTCAGCCGCAGCAGGTCGGGGGTGAGGTCAAGGATGCCGTCGGCTTCCAGCGGGGCGAGCGCCGGCCGCACCTCCGCCACCAGCGCCGGCGGCAGGGCGGCGAGGTCGAGGGCGAAGTCGCACATCACCCGCTCGATGCAATGGCGCCGCAACCGGTCCTCGGCGGTGGTCGCCCGGCCACGGCGGATCGGCAGCTCGCCAGCCTCGACGGCGGCGACCCAACGGCGCTCGTTCGGCTCGTTCTGGGCATAGCCGGCGGCCGCGATCCCGCCGATCGAGGAGGCGCCCATGCCCAGCAGCGCCGGCGCGGCGTCGGTGGTGTAGCCCTGGAAATTGCGCTGCAGGGTGCCGTTGGCAGCGGCGACCGCCATCGGGTCTTCCGGCCTGGCGAAGTGGTCGAGACCGATCGCCCGGTAGCCGGCGGCGACCAGCACCTGCTCCGCCGTCTCGGCCTGCCGCAGGCGTTCCAGGGCGCCGGGCAGGTCCTCGGTGTGGATGGCGTTCTGGTGCGGCTTCATCCAGGGCACATGGGCATAGCCGAAGACCGCGACCCGGTCGGCGCCGAGCTCGGCGGCGAGGCGGGCGGTGGCGGCGACCTGGGCGCCGGTCTGGCCGGGCAGGCCATACATGAGATCCAGGTTGATGGCCTTGATCCCGGCGGCGCGCAGCCAGCCGACGCCGCGGGCGACGACCTCCTCGGTCTGGACGCGGCCGATGCGGCGCTGCACCGCGGGCTCGACGTCCTGCACCCCGAAGGAGGCGCGGGTGATGCCGGCCTCGGCCATGGCGGCGACGATCTCCTCGTCCAGCACCCGGGGGTCGAGCTCGATGGCCAGCTCGGCATCGGGGCGGAAGCCGAAGCTGGCACGCAGCCCTGCGAACAGGCTGCGCAAGCCCGCCGCCCCCAGCGTGCTGGGGGTGCCGCCGCCGAGATGGAGCGATGCGACGCCGGCATGGGCGGGGAGCGCCGCGGCCAGCAGCGCGGCTTCCTTGAGCAGCGCGGCGCCATAGCGGGCGATGCGGTCGGCGCTGCGGGTGACCGAGGTATGGCAGCCGCAATACCAGCAGAGCGAGCGGCAGAAGGGGATGTGGAGATAGAGGCTGAGCGGGTCCTGCGGCCGGATGCCGCTGAGCCAAATGCGGTACTCGGCTTCCCCCAGCGGGCCGAAATGCGGCGCAGTGGGGTAGGAGGTGTAGCGCGGGAGATTGGCCAGCGCGTAGCCGATGGGGATGGACCTGCTCATGGGCCCATGCTGGCGCGGGTCGGACGGGGTGTGCCTTGCGCGGGATCAAGCAGGCGGCAGGTGCACCGCCAGCCAAAGCGTCTCCTGCGTCGGATCCGTCCAGGCGACACGGTGCCGGCAATGGGCCGGGATCACTGCCCAATCGCCCGGCGCCAGGGGCCGTTCGGCCCCATCGGCGAAGCCGAGCCGGGCGGCGCCGGCCAGCAGCAGGACGAATTCGTCCTCCGCCTGGTCGTACCATTCGCCGGACGGGTCGGCCTGGCCGCGGGAGGCGATGCGCACCACCCGGGCGCCGCCGCCGGTCAGCAACTCGGTGAAGGCTTCGCCACCCGGCGGCGCGGCCTGGCCCGCGCCGATCCTGCCGAAGCGCGGCGCGCTCAGGCCGCCCTCGCCGCGAAGCCCGGCGCCACCGGGGCGGCGCAGACCCCCGCCGCCTCCAGCACCACGGCGGCGCGGAACAGCAGCGCCTCGGTCCAGGGCCTGCCGATCAGCTGCACGCCGATCGGCAGCGCGCCCTCGGCGTTCGGCACCGGGGCGGTCACCACCGGCAGGCCGATCCCGCTGATCGGCTGGGTGAACAGGCCCATCGAGGGCCTGAGCGGCACCTGCACCCCGTCCAGCTCCAGCATCTCCTGGCCGATCGGGGTCGCCGGCACCGGCGTCGCCGGGGCCAGCAGGATGTCCCAATCCGCCAGCAACGCCCGCATGGAGTCCCGCGCCAGGCCGCGCACCCGCTGGGCGTGGTTCACCCAGGCGGCCGGCAGCAGGGCGCCGGCCAGCAGGCGGTCCTGGGTCAGCGGCTCGTACTCATCGAACCGGTCGCGCAGGGTTGGCAAATGCAGCGCGCCACCCTCGGAGGAGGTGATCAGGAAGGCCGCGGCGCGGCAGGCCTCGGCCATGTCCCATGCCACCGCCTGTCTCGCCCCCAGCGCGGCGGCCACCGCAGCAACGGCCCGCCGCGCGGCGTCCGATTGCTGCCGTCCGAACCAGCCGCCCAGCACCGCCACTCGCAACCCGGCCAGCCCGCGGCCAAGGCCCGGCGTCACCGCCTCCGGCGGCTGTGGCGATTGCGCCGGGTCGTCCGGATCGAGCCCCTGCAGCGCATCATAGGCCGCCGCCAAATCGCCGACGCTGCGGGCGAAGGGGCCGACATGGTCGAGCGAATAGACGAAGGGGAAGGAGCCGTGCCGAGACAGCCGCCCATAGGTCGGCTTCACCCCCCAGATCCCGTTGAGGGAGGCCGGCACGCGGATCGAGCCGTTGGTGTCGGTGCCGAGGCTGATCGGCACCAGCCCCGCCGCCACCGCGGCGCCCGAGCCGCCGGAGGAGCCGCCCGCGATCCGCGCCAAGTCATGCGGGTTCCGCGCCGGCCCGTCATGGCTGTTCTCGGTGGTGAAGCCATAGGCGAACTCGTCCATGTTCAGCGCGCCGACGCAGACGGCGCCGGCGGCTTCCAGCTGCCGCACCAGGAAGGCGTCGCGCGTGGCGGGCGGCGCGGTGCGGCGGATCCTGCTGCCGGCGAGGGTCGGGAGGCCCGCCAGGTCGAACAGGTTCTTCGCCGCGAAGGGCACCCCGGCCAAGGGGCCCGGCGCGTCGCCGGCGGCGATGCGTGCATCGACGGCAGCGGCAGCGGCCAATGCCCGCTCGGCAAGCACGGCGGTGAAGGCGTTCACCGCCGGGTTGTGGGCGGCGATCCGGGCCAGCGCGGCTTCCACCGCCGCCACCGCAGTGGTCTCGCCGGCGCGGATGCGGGTGGCGAGGTCGAGGGCCGGGTTGCTCATGGCCGGTAGACCGGCGCCGGCTCGGCCGTTTCGGTCGGCTCCACCGCGAAGGCCGGTGCGGCGATCCGCACCACCAGCGCCAGCGCCGCGGCGACCCGCGCCTGCCGTTCCGCATCAAGCATCAGTCCCACGGCGGGAGCCACGGCCGCGACATGCGCGGCAGGATCGAAGCGATCGGGGTCAAGCATCGTAGGCCTCCTCGGACGGGTCGCAGCCTCCCATGCCGGAATCGTGCCGCCTAGCATCCGAACCATCTCACGCATCGGTGATGCCGCCGATCCCGCCCCACGGCGTTTCGCGCCGGACATGGCTACGGGGGTACCTATGGCGTCTCGACGCGGCGGCAAGCCGAAGACCATGGCGCGCGCCATGGCCGAACCGGTCATGGCCGAGCCGCAGGCGCCACCGGCCCTGCCGCGATCCGCAGTGACGGCGCCGCGGCTGTACCTGCTGCATCCGCTGCTGGTCGGGCCCATGCCGGCCTGGGACGCGGCTTTCGCGCGGGTGGCGGGGCTTGGCTTCGACGCTGTGCTGCTCGCCCCGGTCTTTGCCCCGGGGCCGAGCGGGAACATCTTCCAGCTCTCGGACCCCGATGCGCCGCACCCCATCCTGGAGGCACCGGGCGATGCCATCTCGGCGCTGGCGGACCTCGCCGCGAAGGCGAAATCGGCCGGCCTGGCGCTCTATCTCGACATCGTGCTGGACCGGGTTGCGGAAGGCGGCGCATTCGAGGCGTCTCATCCCGACTGGTTCGCCACCGAGGCCCGCTCCGGCCTGCCCGACCCTCGTCAGACTCCGCCCGAGCGCGGCACCACCCGCGCCCGCTGGGAGGATCCGGCGGTGGCCGAGGCCCTGGGCGCCTGGTGGGAGGCGCGGCTGCGTCGCTTCGCTGAGGCCGGCCTCGCCGGCTTCCGCTGCGATTCGCCGACCCGGGTGCCGACCGCCATCTGGCGGCGGCTGACCGCGGCCCTGCCGCAAGCCCGGTTCCTGGCCTGGACCGCCGGCGTCCCCGCGCCCGAACTGCCGGCCCTGGCCGGGGCCGGCTTCGCCGCGGTCTTCGACAGCCTGGGCTGGTGGGATGTCGACGGCGCCTGGCTGGTCGAGGAGGCGGCGCGGCTTGCGGCGCTCGCCCCGATCATCTCGACCGTCGAGGCGCCCTTCGGCCCGCGCCTGGCGGAACGCGACGCCGACGCCTGGACGGCGGAGCGCGCGGCGCGGCGGCACCTGACCCTGGCGGCCGGGCTGGGCGCCGGGCTGCTGGTGCCGATGGGGTTCGAATATGGCGCGAGGCGGCCGCTGGACCCGGCGCGCGACCGGCCGGGCGATTGGGACTGGCTGCAGCGGCAAGCCAGCTTCGACCTTTCGGCGGCACTGCGCTCGGCCAACGCGGCGATCGCGGCGCGGTCGCTGGCGCGGGCGGAGCTGCGGCCTTTGTCCGGCTCCGGCGCGCCGGTCGTCGCTTTGCTGCGGGCGGCCGGACCGGATGCACGCGACGCCCAGGCGGCGACGCTGGTGCTGGCCAACCCCGACTTGCGGCAGGGAGCGAGCGTGACGCTCGCCACCCTGTTGCCCGGCACCGGCGGCGCCTTCACCCGGTTCCGGCCGCTCGCGCCGGCAGGCGCCGCGGCGCTGACGCCGACCGCGGTGGTGCAGCTCGACCCCGGCGAGGTCCGGCTGTTCGAGGCCGAGGCGCCGCGGCCGATCCTCACGGCCGCGCCGGCTGCCCCCCCCACGCCCGATGCCCCGCCCGAGGCAGGCGTGCTCGCCGCCGCGGCGTCGCCGCGGATCGGGATCGAGGCCGTCTCCCCGGCGGTGGACGAGGGCCGCTTCCCGGTGAAGCGGATCGTCGGCGAGGTGGTCGAGGTCACCTGCGACCTGATCTGCGACGGCCATGACCAGCTCGGCGCTGTGCTGCTGTGGCGTGCGGCGGATGACGCGGCGTGGACCGAGGTGCGGATGGCGCCGCTCGGCAACGACCGCTGGATGGCGCGCTTCCCGCTGGAACGCATGGGCCGCTACGTCTTCGCGGTGGAGACCTGGCATGATGCCTTCGCCAGCTTCCGCTACGAGCTGGAGAAGAAGCACGCCGCCAACGTCCCGATCGGACTGGAGCTGGAGGAAGGCCGCATCCTGGTCACCCGCACCGGGGAACGCGTGGGCGGCGCGGTCTCGGCGCTGGCCGAGCGGCTGCAGGGCGCGGCGGATGCGGATCGGTTGACGGTGCTGCTCTCGCCCGAGACGGCGGCGCTGATGGCCGCCGCCGACGACCGCCCCTTCCACACCCGCAGCGCCGAGATGCCGCTGGAGGCCGAGCGCACCGGCGCCGGCTTCGCCAGCTGGTACGAGCTCTTCCCGCGCAGCCAGTCCGGCGTCGCCGACCGGCACGGCAATTTTGACGACGTCATCCGCCGCCTGCCGCATATCCGGGCGATGGGCTTCGACGTGCTGTATTTTCCGCCGATCCACCCGATCGGCACCGCTTTCCGCAAGGGGCGCAACAATACGCTGACGCCGGGGCCGGACGATCCCGGCAGCCCCTATGCGATCGGCTCGGAGGATGGCGGGCACGACGCCATCCATCCGCAGCTCGGCACGCTGGAGGACTTCCGCCGTCTGGTCGCCGCGGCGCGCGAGCAGGGGCTGGAGCTGGCGCTGGATTTCGCGGTGCAGTGCAGCCAGGACCACCCCTGGCTGAAGCAGCACCCGGAGTGGTTCGACTGGCGGCCGGACGGCTCGATCAAGTATGCCGAGAACCCGCCAAAGAAGTACCAGGACATCGTCAACGTCGATTTCTACAACGAGGGTGCGGTGCCTTCGCTGTGGGTGGCGTTGCGCGACGCGGTGCGCTTCTGGGTGGAGCAGGGCGTGCGGCTGTTCCGGGTGGACAACCCGCACACCAAGCCCTTCCCCTTCTGGGAATGGCTGATCGCCGATATCCGCTCGACCTGCCCGGACGCCGTCTTCCTGGCGGAGGCCTTCACCCGGCCCAAGGTCATGTACCGGCTGGCCAAGATCGGCTTCGGCCAGTCCTATACCTATTTCACCTGGCGGAACGACAAGGTGGCGATCCAGGACTACCTGGAGGAGTTGACGACCACCGCGCCACGCGACTTCTTCCGTCCGCATTTCTTCGTCAACACGCCGGACATCAACCCGCCCTTCCTGCAGACCGGCGGCCGGGCGGGCCATCTGATCCGGGCGGCGCTGGCCACCACGCTGTCCGGGCTCTGGGGCATGTACCAGGGCTTCGAGTTGTGCGAGGCGGCGCCGCTGCCGGGCCGCGAGGAATACCTGGACTCGGAGAAATACGAGATCCGCGTCTGGCCGGACCGCCGGCCGGGCGACATCGTCGAGGAGATCACGCGCCTGAACATGATCCGCCGTGCCAACCCGGCCTTGCAGACGCATCTGGGCGTGGCCTTTCATAACGCCTTCAACGATCAGGTGCTCTGGTACCGGAAGGCCACAGCGGACCGGGGGAATGTGGTGCTCTGCGCAGTCAGCCTCGACCCGCGCAACGTGCAGGAAGCGGCGGTCGAACTGCCGTTGTGGGAATGGGGCTTGCCGGACAACGCGGCGCTGGAGGCGGAGGATCTGATGACCGGGCGGCGATTCACCTGGACCGGCAAGGTGCAGCGATTGCGACTGGACCCCGGGGCGCTGCCCTTCGGCATCTGGCGCGTGCGCCCGGCGGGAGGCATCTGATGGCCCGCGACAACGGCGACAGCGCCGATCTCCGCCACGCCCGCAAGGCAGCGGATGCGCGCGAGCCGCAATGGTACCGTGACGCGGTCATCTACCAGCTGCACGTGAAAAGCTTCTTCGACGCCAACGACGACGGCATCGGCGATTTCGCCGGGCTGCTGCAGAAGCTCGACTACATCGCCGAACTCGGTGTCGACACGCTGTGGCTGCTGCCCTTCTACCCCAGCCCGCTGCGAGACGACGGCTATGACATCGCCGACTATCGCGGGGTCAACGAAAGCTACGGATCGCCGCAGGACGTCCGCCGCTTCGTGCGGGAAGCCCATGCGCGCGGGCTGAAGGTGATCACCGAGCTGGTCATCAACCACACCAGCGACCAGCACCCCTGGTTCCAGCGGGCGCGCGCCGCCCCGCCCGGCTCGTCCCACCGCGACTACTATGTCTGGTCGGATACCGACCAGAAGTACCCGGACACGCGGGTCATCTTCCTCGACACCGAGAAGTCCAACTGGACCTTCGACCCGGTGGCCGGGCAATATTTCTGGCATCGCTTCTACAGCCACCAGCCGGACCTGAATTTCGAGAATCCGCGTGTGCTGTCGGAAGTGCTGAACGTGATGCGCTACTGGCTGGATATCGGCATCGATGGGCTGCGGCTGGACGCGGTGCCCTACCTGCGGGAGCGCGAGGGCACCAACAACGAGAACCTGCCCGAGACGCACGAGGTGCTGCAGCGCATCCGCGCCAAGCTCGACCAGGGCTACCAGGGCCGCCTGCTGCTGGCCGAGGCCAACCAGTGGCCGGAGGACACCCAGCAGTATTTCGGCGCCGGCGACGAATGCCACATGGCCTTCCACTTCCCGCTGATGCCGCGGATGTACATGGGCATCGCGCAGGAGGACCGCTTCCCGATCACCGACATCCTGCGGCAGACCCCGGACATCCCGGAAGGCTGCCAATGGGCCATCTTCCTGCGCAACCACGATGAACTCACGCTGGAGATGGTGACCGACCGGGAGCGCGACTATCTCTGGTCGACCTATGCCGCCGACAAGCGGGCGCGCATCAACCTCGGCATCCGTCGCCGGCTGGCGCCGCTGCTGGAGCGCGACCGCCGCCGGATCGAGCTGATGAACGGCCTGCTGCTGTCGATGCCCGGCACGCCGGTGATCTACTACGGCGACGAGATCGGCATGGGCGACAACATCTTCCTGCGCGACCGCGACGGCGTGCGCACGCCGATGCAGTGGTCGCCCGACAGGAACGGCGGCTTCAGCAAGGCCGACCCGGCCGCGCTGGTGCTGCCGCCGCTGCAGGACGCGATGTACGGCTACCAGGCCGTCAACGTGGAGACCCAGGCGCGCGACCCGCATTCGCTGCTGAATTGGATGCGGCGCATGCTGGCTGTGCGCAAGCGCAGCCGGGCCTTCGGCCGCGGCGCGATGCGGCTGCTGTACCCGGCCAACCGAAAGGTCCTGGCCTATGTGCGGGAGCACGAGGAGGACACCATCCTCTGCGTCTTCAACCTCTCGCGCTCGGCCCAGGCGGTCGAGCTCGACCTCGCCGCCTTCGGCGGGCGGGTGCCGGTCGAGATGCTGGGCGGCACCAGCTTCCCGCCGATCGGCCAGCTGCCCTATCTGCTGACCCTGCCGCCCTACGGCTTCTACTGGTTCGTGCTGGCGACGGAGAAGGCGCTGCCGCCCTGGCATGTCCCCACGCCGGAGTCGCTGCCTGACCTCCGCACCCTTGTCCTGAAGGCCGACGTGAAGGAATTGCTGGGCGACGCCGTGCGCGGCGACCTCGAACAGAATGTCCTGCCGGAATACCTGCCGAAGCGCCGCTGGTTCGCGGCCAAGGGCGAAAGGCTGGACGGGGTGCGGCTGACCGCCATCGCCGCCCTGCCGGAAGCCAAGGGCGCCGTGGTGCTGGCCGAGGTGGAAGCCCGCCTGCCGGGACGCACTGAGGGCTATTGCCTGCCGCTGGCCGGCGTCGAGGATACCGAAGGCGTCGGCCCGCTTGCCGCGCAGCTCGCTTTGGCGCGGTTGCGGCAGGGCCGCCGCGTCGGCTTCCTGACCGACGCCTTCACCGACAACCGCATGCCGCCGGCGGTGATGCACGCGCTGCGCGAGGGTTTGGCGCTGCCATGCGACGACGGCGAGATCCGCTTCCACGCGACCTCCCGCCTGGCCGACATCGCCGTTGCCGATAACCCGGAGATCAGGCGCCTGTCGGCCGAGCAGTCCAACTCCTCCCTGATTTACGGGGAGCAGGTGGTGCTGAAGATCATCCGCCGCATCAACCCCGGCATCCACCCGGAAGCCGAGGTGACGCGCTACCTGACCGAGCAGGGCTTCGCCAATATCGCGCCCTTGCTCGGCGAGGTGGTACGCACCGCGGCCGACGGCACGCCGCACACGCTCATGCTGGCGCAGGGCTTCGTGCGGAACCAGGGCGATGGCTGGGGCTGGACGGCGGATTGGCTGGCCCGGGCGGTGGACGAGGCGGCGCTGACCGCCACGCCGCCGGAGGATCCCTTCGCCGGTTACCTGTCCTTCGCCGCCGCGCTCGGCACGCGCCTGGGCGAATTGCATGCAGCATTGGCCCGGCCGACCGACCAGCCCGACTTCGCGCCGGAGCTGGCGACCGAGGACGACCGCGCCGCCTGGGCCGCCGGCGCGCTGGCGCAGCTCGAGCCAGCGCTGGAGCTGCTTGCCACCGGCACCGCGCTCCCGGCGGATGCCGTGCCGCTGGCGGAACGCGTGCTGGCCAAGGCCGACGCGCTGCGCGAGGCGACCTACCGCCTGGCGCAATCCGCTGACGGCGCGCTGAAGACCCGGGTGCATGGCGACTTCCACCTGGGCCAGGTGCTCGTGGCGCAGGGCGATGCCGTCATCGTCGACTTCGAGGGCGAGCCGGCCCGGCCGCTGGAGGAACGCCGCGCCAAGGGCAGCCCGTTGCGCGACGTCGCCGGCCTGCTGCGCAGCTTCGACTATGCGGCACATGTGGCCACCGCGACCGAATCCTCGGCCGCCTCCGTCGCGGCGCCGACCGAGCGCCGCGCCGCGCTGATCGGCCGGTGGCAGCAGGAAACCGAACGCGCCTTCCTTGAGGCCTACCGGGCGGTCGAGACGGCCGCCGCCAACCCCTGGGTGCCCGCGGGCGCCGAGGCGGCGCTGATCGATCTCTTCCTGATCGAGAAAGCGGCTTATGAAATCCGCTATGAAGCGGCGAATCGCCCGGCCTGGATCGGTGTCCCGCTCCGTGGCCTGGCGACCCTGGCGGAACGGATCACGGCATGAATCAGGCGTTCGAAGCGTTGGCCGCGGGTCGCCACGGCGACCCGTTCTCCCTGCTTGGCCCGCATGACGGCGAGGTGCGGGCCTTTCAGCCAGGCGCCCGCGGCGTCACCGTGCTGGCGCGGGACGGCGGGGCGGAGCTGGGCCGGCTGGAACAGGTGCACCCGTCCGGCATCTTCGCCGGCAAGGTGTCCAGCACCGTGCCCTACCGGCTGCGCGTCGAATGGCCCGGCCTGCCGCAGGAGACCGAGGACCCCTACAGCTTCGGGCTATTGCTTGGCCCCCTGGACATGCATCTCTTTGCCGAAGGCCGCCACTTCGAATTGGCAAAGGTCTTCGGCGCGCAGGCGATGGTGGTGGACGGCATCCCCGGCGTGCGCTTCGCGCTCTGGGCGCCGAATGCGCGGCGCGTTTCGGTCGTCGGCGACTTCAACGGCTGGGACGGCCGGCGCCATGCGATGCGTCTGCGCGCCGAGGCGGGCATCTGGGAATTGTTCATCCCGCGCCTGCTGCCCGGCACCACCTACAAGTATGAATTGCTCGGCGCCGACGGCAGCGTGCTGCCGCTGAAGGCGGACCCGCTGGCGCTGGCCACGGAACACCCTCCCGCCACTGCGTCCCGCGTCATGGACCCGGCACCCTTCGCCTGGACCGATGGCGACTGGATGGCCAGGCGCGGCGCGGCGCAGGCGGTGGATGCGCCAATCTCGATCTACGAGGTGCATGCCGGGTCCTGGTGGCATGACGCGGAAGGCCAGTCGCCGGACTGGGACCGGCTGGCGGACCGGCTGATCCCCTATGTCCAGGGCATGGGCTTCAGCCATGTGCAGTTCCTGCCGATCATGGAACACCCCTTCGGCGGATCCTGGGGCTACCAGCCGCTGTCGATGTTCGCGCCCTCCGCGCGGTTCGGTGCGACCACCGGCTTCGCGCATTTCGTCGATCGCGCGCATGCCGCCGGCATCGGCGTGATCCTTGACTGGGTGCCGGCGCATTTCCCGACCGATGCGCATGGGTTGTACGAGTTCGACGGCACCCATCTGTACGAGCACGCCGACCCGCGCGAGGGGTTCCACCAGGACTGGAACACCGCGATCTACAATTTCGGCCGCAACGAGGTGCGCGGCTTCCTGCTCGCCAGCGCCATCCACTGGCTGGAGCACTTCCACGTCGACGGCCTGCGCGTCGATGCCGTGGCCTCCATGCTGTACCGCGACTATTCGCGGAAGGCCGGCGAATGGATTCCCAACCGCCATGGCGGGCGGGAGAACCTGGAAGCCGTCGCCTTCCTGCAGGAGATGAACGCCGTCATCGCCGAACGCTGCCCGGGCGCGATGGTGATCGCCGAGGAAAGCACCTCCTGGCCCGGCGTCACCCGGCCCACCGGCGAAGGCGGCCTCGGTTTCGACTATAAGTGGAACATGGGGTGGATGCACGACACCCTGCACTATATCGAGCAGGACCCGGTCAACCGCAAATACCACCACGACAGCATGACCTTCGGCTTGGTCTATGCCTGGTCCGAGCATTTCGTCCTGCCGCTCAGCCATGACGAGGTGGTCTACGGCAAGGGTTCGATGCTGCGGAAGATGCCGGGCGACCCCTGGCAGCAATTCGCCAACCTGCGCGCCTATCTCGGCTTCATGTGGACCCATCCGGGCAAGAAGCTGATCTTCATGGGCATCGAGATCGCCCAGCCGGCCGAATGGAATCACGATGCGGCGCTGGCTTGGCCGTTGCTGGACGACCCGCGCCACCGCGGCATCCAGCGCCTGGTGGGCGACCTCAACGCCGCCTATCGACGCATCCCTGCGCTGCACCGGCACGATGCCTCGCCCGATGGCTTCCGCTGGGTGGTCGGTGACGACAGCGCGCAGAGCGTCTTCGCCTTCCTGCGCTTCGGCGCGGCGGGCGATCCGCCGGCGCTGGTGGTCGTCAACCTCACGCCGGTGCCGCGGCAGGCCTACCGCATCGGCGTGCCGCAGGCCGGCCTGTGGCACGAGGTTCTGAACAGCGACGGCGCCGCCTATGGCGGGACCAACAGCGGCAATGGCGGATCGATCGCAACCGAGTCCGTGCCGAGTCACGGCTTCGCCGATAGCCTGTCGGTTTTCCTGCCGCCGCTCGCCACGCTGATCCTCGTGCCCTAAGCCAGGGGATGGCGCCCTTCCCGACGCGGCTGCTGCCCGGCCGGCCTGATCCGATCGGAGCGAACTGGGATGGGCTGGGGGTAAACTTCGCCGTCTTCTCGGCGCATGCCGAACGGATCGATCTCTGCCTGTTCGATCCCTCCGGCCGGCGCGAATTGGCCCGGCTCCCGCTACCGGAATGCACCGACGAGGTCTGGCACGGCTACCTGCCGGAAGCCCGGCCGGGGCAACTCTACGGCTACCGCGCCTATGGGCCATACGAGCCGCGGCGTGGCCACCGCTTCAATCCGCACAAGCTGCTGCTCGACCCCTATGCCCGGCAGTTGCACGGCGAGTTGCGCTGGTCCGACGTGCTGCTCGGCTATCGTCCCGGCGGCGGCCGCACCGACCTGTCCTTCGACCGCCGTGACAGCGCCCCGGCCATGCCGAAAAGCGTGGTGGTGGACGACAGCTTCGCCTGGGGCGACGACCGCAACCCGTGCACCTCCTGGGACCGCACGGTGATCTACGAGGCGCATGTGCGCGGCCTGACCATGCGGCGCGAGGACATCGCCGTACGCGAACGCGGCACCTTCCGCGCCCTGGCCGATCCGCGCGTCATCGAACACCTGCAGTCGCTCGGCGTCACCGCGATCGAATTGCTGCCGATCCAGGCCTTCGTGCAGGACCGGTTCCTGGTGGCCAAGGGCTTGCGCAACTACTGGGGCTATTCGACCCTGTCCTTCTTCGCCCCGGAGCCGCGCTACCTGATCGAATCCTGGATGCGGAACGAGCTCAAGGTGGCCGTCCGCCGCCTGCACGGCGCCGGCATCGAGGTGATATTGGACGTGGTCTACAACCACACCGCAGAGGGCAGCGAGTTGGGCCCGACGCTGTGCTGGCGCGGGCTCGACAATGCCTCCTACTACCGGCTCGTGCAGGGTGACGAGCGGCACTGCGTCAACGACACCGGCACCGGGAACACGGTGAACCTGTCGCACCCACGCGTGCTGCAGATGGTAATGGACAGCCTGCGCTACTGGGTCACCGAGTACCGCATCGACGGCTTCCGCTTCGACCTCGGTACCATCCTCGGGCGGGAGAACAACGGCTTCGATCCCGGCAGCGGCTTCTTCGACGCCATCCGGCAGGACCCGGCGCTGTCACGCGTCAAGCTGATCTCGGAACCCTGGGATATCGGGCCGGGCGGCTACCAGCTCGGAAACCACCCGCCCGGCTTCGCTGAATGGAACGACCGCTTCCGCGACGGCATCCGCCGCTTCTGGCGCGGCGACAGCGGCATGCGGGCGGAGATGGCGGCGCGGCTGACAGGGTCCGCCGAGTTGTTCGACCGGCGCCGGCGGCGGCCCTGGGCCAGCGTGAACTACGCCGCCTCGCATGACGGCTACACGTTGCGCGACACGGTCAGCTACGAGGCGAAGCACAACCAGGCCAATGGCGAAAACAACCGCGACGGCCACGACGCCAACCACAGCCGCAACTGGGGGGTGGAAGGCGAGACGGACGACCCGGCGATCCGCGCCACCCGCATGGCGGTGCTGCGGGCGATGCTGGTCAGCGTCTTCGCCTCGGCCGGGACGCCCATGCTGCTGGCGGGTGACGAGATGTGGCGCACCCAGGGCGGCAACAACAACGCCTATAACCAGGACAACGAAACCAGCTGGATAGACTGGACGTTGGCTGCCACGCCGGAGGCCGAAGCGCTGCGGCGCTTCACCACGCGGCTGATCGCGTTGCGCCGGCGGCTGCCGCCGCTGCGTCCGGCCACCTTCCTGCATGGTGCGACGGAACTTCGGCCCGGCCTGAACGACATTGCCTGGTTCGACCAGCATGGAAAGCCGATGACCCCCGAAGCCTGGAACGAGACCGAGGCGCGCACCCTGGCGCTGCGCCGCGCCGCCGTGGCGGAGGATGGCAGCCTGGACGTCACCCTGCTGTTGCTGAACGCCGACAGCGCCGGCCATGCCTTCGCCCTGCCGAAGCCGCCACTGGACTGGCGGTTGATGCTGGACAGCGGCCACCCGGCCGCGCCGGAGCGGCCCGTCCTGGACGAGGCGATGCCGGTCGCCCCGCACGGCGCCGTGCTGCTGGCGGCGAGTCTGCCATGACCGGGTTCGCGCAACAGACCCGCTGGGGCGCGACGCTGCTCGCCCCCGACCGGACCCATTTCCGACTCTGGGCGCCCGACGCGTCCCAGGTGATGCTGGAAGCGGAGCAGCACGCGCCGCAAGCGATGAACGCCCAAGGCGATGGCTGGCACGAGGTGGTGGCCCCGCTCGGCGCCGGCACGCAGTACCGCTTCCGCGTCTCGGCCGACCTGGCGGTGCCCGACCCGGCTTCGCGGCTGCAGGCTGGCGACGTGCACGATGCCTCCGTCGTCGTCGACCCCTGCGCCTATGCCTGGCGGCACGCGGACTGGCGGGGCCGCCCCTGGCACGAGGTGGTGCTGTACGAGTTGCATGCCGGGGCCATGGGCGGCTTTGCCGGCGTCCAGGCAGCGCTGCCGCGGCTGCACGACCTCGGCGTGACGGCGATCGAGCTGATGCCGATTAACGACCATCCCGGCAGCCGCAATTGGGGCTACGATGGCGTCCTGCCCTATGCGCCGGACACCACGCTGGGCACGCCGGACGAATTGAAGTCGCTGATCGATGCCGCGCATGGCATGGGCCTGATGGTCTTCCTTGATGTCGTCTACAACCATTTCGGCCCGGACGGCGCCTATCTGCACGCCTATGCCAAGTCCTTCTTCGATGAGGGCATCCACACCCCCTGGGGCGCCGCGATCGACTTCAAGAAGCCGCCCGTGCGCGACTTCTTCGAGGACAACGCGCTGTTCTGGCTGAACGAATACCGATTCGACGGGCTCCGCTTCGATGCCGTGCATGCCATCGCCGAGGCCGATTGGCTGGACGTGCTCGCCGCCCGCATCCGCCGCGAGATCCCCGATCGCCATGTCCACTTGGTTCTGGAGAACGAGCGCAACGGTGCCCGCCACCTCAAGCCATCGGGCGATTTCGACGCGCAGTGGAACGATGACGGCCACAACATCCTGCACCCGCTGCTAACCGGCGAGCGTGAGGGTTATTACGAGGATTTCGCCGAATCGGGCGCCGAGAAGCTGGCAACCGTGCTGTCCGAAGGCTTCCTGTTCCAGGGCCAGGTCTCCGGGCATCTCGGCGCGCCGCGCGGCGAGCCTTCCGCCCACCTGCCGCCGACCGCCTTCGTGCTGTTCCTGCAGAACCACGATCAGGTCGGCAACCGTGCCTTCGGTGAACGCCTGCCGGCGCTGACCGACCACGCGACACTGGAAGCGGCAGCAGCGCTGCTGCTGTTGTCGCCGCAGATCCCCATGCTGTTCATGGGCGAGGAATGGGGCGCCACCGCGCCCTTCCTGTTCTTCACCGACCACAATGCCGAACTCGCCCCGCTGGTCACCGCGGGACGGCGCAAGGAATTCGCCAAATTCGCCGTTTTCCAGGATCCGGCGACCCGGGAACGCATCCCCGACCCGAACGCGGAAGCCACCTTTCACGCCTCGATTCCCGACCCGGCCGAGGCGACCCGCCCGCCGCATGACGGCATCCTGGCGCTGCACCGCCGCCTGCTGGCCATCCGCCATGCGCGCATCGTCCCGCATCTGCCTGGTGCCCGGGCGCTGGGCGCCCAGGCGATCGGCGAGAAGGCGGTGCTGGCCCGCTGGCGGCTCGGCGACGGCAGCACCCTGGCCATCGCCACCAATCTGGGTGCCGATCCGGTGCCCTGCGATGCCGCCGGCGCGCCGCTGTTCGAAAGCCGGGCCGGCGCCTTGGCCGAGGGCAGGCTGCCGGCGCGCTGCACGGTCGCCCTGATGGCCCGGCCGGGGCAGGATGGCGCCGCATGACCAGGGGGCCAGCATGACCACCGACGACGACCTGCGCAGCATGGCGGAGGCGGCCGGCATCGCCACCGCCTGGCGCGACGTGCGCGGCCAGGAGAAATCCGTCGCCCCCGACACGCTGCGCGCGGTGATGGCAGCCCAGGGCTTGCCGGCGGATGCGGGGGAGGCACGCGTGACCCTGCGCGCCCTGGCCGACCGGCTGCCGCCGCTGATCACCATGACCACCGGCCCCGACGGCGTGCGGATCCCCGGCGCGGAGATCGGCCACCGCTTCCGCCTGGATATCGAAGGCGGCGGCCGGATCGAAGGCCATCTGGAGGAAGGCTGGGGCGGCGAGGCAAGGCTGCCCGGCGTGTCCACCCCCGGCTACCACCGGCTGCACCTGGACGATGCGCATTGCATCGTCGCCGCGGCCCCGGCGCGCTGCGTCTCGCTCGCCGATCTCGGTGCCGCGGCACATGGCGGCACGCTGCCCTGGGCCCTCGCGGCGCAGATCTATTCGCTGCGCTCGCCGCGCGACATGGGCATCGGCGATTTCGGCGGCGTCGCCGCGCTGGCGCGGGCCGCCGGCCGGCGCGGCTGCGCCGCCATCGCGGTCAGCCCGGCGCATGCGCTGTTCTCGGCGGATGTGGGGAAGTACGGGCCCTACTCGCCGTCCTCCCGCATCTTCCTCAATGTCCTGCACGCCGATCCCGCCGCTGCGCTGGGCGACATCGCGGACGATTCCGGCCCGGCGGACGGTCTGATCGACTGGCCCTCCGCCGCCCGGCGCAAGCTGGCCCGGCTGCGCACGCTCTACGCCAAGGCCGCCGACCACCCCGGCTTCGTGGACTACCGCAACGAAGCCGGGACTGCGCTGGAATCGCATGCCCGGTTCGAGGCGCTGCACGCCCATCTGCTGGCGCGCGAGCCTTCGCTGTGGAACTGGCGCGACTGGCCGGCCGAGTTCCAGGCGCCGGACAGCCCCGGCGTCCAGCGCTTCGCCCGCGACAACCCAGCCGAGGTCGCCTTCCACGCCTTCTGCCAATGGCTGACCGATGCCTCCCGCGGCGCGGCGCAGCAGGCGGCACGCGAGGCCGGGATGCCGATCGGGCTGATCGCCGACCTCGCCGTCGGCACCGATGGCGGCGGCAGCCATGCCTGGTCGCACCAGCGTGCCATCCTGCCCGATGTCACGGTCGGCGCACCACCGGACATCTTCTCGCCGCTCGGCCAGGATTGGGGGCTGACCGCATTCTCCCCGCTGGAGATGAAGGCCGGCGGCTTCGGCGCCTTCCTCGAACTCGCCCGCGCCGCCTTCCGCCATTCGGGTGGCGTGCGGGTCGATCATTGCATGGGGCTGCAGCGGCTCTGGGTCGTGCCGCGCGGTGCGGGCCCGGCCGAGGGCGCCTATCTGCGCTTTCCCGTGGACGACCTGGTGCGGCTCCTCGCGCTCGAATCGCACCGCCACCGGGCGATCGTCATCGGCGAGGATCTCGGCACCCTGCCCGAGGGTTTCCTCGACCGCATGGAGGAGGCCGGCATCCTCGGGATGAAGGTCCTTTGGTTCGAACAGGAGCAGGACGGCCGCTTCCGCCCACCCGCCGATTGGCCGCGCAACGCCACGGCGATGACCACCACGCACGACCTGCCGACGGTGGTCGGCTGGTGGCAGGGCCGCGACATCATGTGGCGCGCCGAGCTCGACCGCTTCCCCGACGTGGCGACGGCGAAGCGCGAGGAGGTGCGGCGTGGCGAGGAGCGTACCGCGCTCTGGGCCGCCTTCCGCGAAAGCGGTGCCGCCAGCGGCGACCCGCCGGGGCTGCAGGATACCGATGCGGTGGTGGATGCCGCACTGGCCCATGTCGGCGCCGCCAGCTGCGCCCTGGCCATCCTGCCGCTCGAGGATGCGCTCGGCCTGCCGGAACAGCCCAACCTGCCCGGCACGGTCGAAGAGCATCCGAATTGGCGCCGCCGCCTGCCCGGCGATGCCGCGACGGTGCTGGACGACCCCCTGGTGGCACGGCGGTTGGACCGTTTCGCGCAGGCCAGGCCTCGCGCCCAGGAAACCTGAGCGCTCCGGCTGCATTGGCTCCGCGTGTTGAAGGCGGCGCGTGGCGCCGCTGAGCTGACGGAGACCGACCCATGGCGAACCCGCCGCGTGACACAGGCCCGGCGGGCCTGCGCGCCACCGCGCGCCTGCAATTCCATGCCGGCTTCACGCTGGACGATGCCGTGCCACTGGTGCCCTATCTGGCCCAGCTCGGCATAAGCCATCTCTATGCCTCCCCCATCCTGAAGGCGCGGCCGGGCTCGATGCACGGCTACGACATTGTCGACCACAACCAGATCAACCCGGAATTGGGCGGCGAGCCCGCGCTGCGCCGGCTGGTGGCGGCGCTGACGGACGCCGGGCTCGGCCTGATCATCGATATCGTGCCGAACCACATGGGCGTCGGCGGCGCCGACAATGCCTGGTGGCTGGATGTGCTGGAATGGGGCCGGCAGAGCCCTTATGCCGGCTTCTTCGACATCGACTGGGATCCGCCGGACCGCGCGCTGGCGAACCGCATGCTGGCGCCCTTCCTCGGCGCGCCCTATGGCGAGGTACTGGCCTCGGGCGACCTCAAGCTGCAATTCGACGCTGCCGACGGGCGCTTCCATGCGCAGTATTTCGAGCACCGCTTCCCGATCGCGCCGCAGCACTACCACCACATCCTGCAGGCCTCGGGCGACCCGCGGCTGGCCGATTCCGCCCTGGAGTTCGGCCGCACCGGGCTGCGCGACCGCGCCCTGGCGCGCGAACAGGCCGCGGCCCTGCGTGCCGCGCTGGCTGCCCGCGCCGCGACGCCGGACGGCGGCGCCGGCATCGCCGCAGCGCTCGCCGCGCACGACGCCACCACCGAGGACGGCCGCCGCGCGCTGCACCGGCTGCTGGAACGCCAGCACTACCGGCTCGCCTGGTGGCGCGCCGCGGCGGACGAGATCAACTGGCGCCGCTTCTTCGACATCACCTCTCTGGCCGGCCTCAGGGTCGAGGAGCCGGAGGTGTTCGACGCCACGCATGACCTGGTCCTGAAGCTCTATGCCGAGGGCGTGGTGGACGGCATGCGGATCGACCACGTGGACGGCCTGGCCGACCCGCGCGGCTATTGCCGCAAACTCTACCGCCGCATGCAGGCGGTACGGCCGGACCGCGAGCCGATGATCTGGGTGGAGAAGATCCTCGCCCCTTTCGAGACGCTGCGCACCGATTGGTCGGTCGACGGCACCACCGGCTACGACTTCATGGACGAGGCCAGCGGCGTGTTGCACGACCCGGCGGGCGAGGCGCCGCTGACCGCGTTGTGGGCCGAGCAAACCGGCCGATCCCCGCTGTTCGAGGAGGAAGCCAAGCAGGCACGACGGCAGATCCTGCGCGACAACCTCGCCTCCGAGCTGAACGCCACCGCCGCGGCGCTGAAGCGGGTGGCGGCGCGCGATCTGGCGACGCGGGACTTCACCCTCACCGGCCTGCGCCGCGCGCTGGTCGAGGTGCTGGTGCACTTCCCGGTCTACCGGCTCTACATCTCGACCGGCGGACGCTCGGCGGAGGACAAGCGCATCCTCGACTGGGCACTGGCCGGGGCGCGGCGGACGGTGCGCGCTGCCGACCGGCCGCTGATCGAGTTGCTTGATGCCTGGCTGGGCGGCGATCCACCCCGCAGCCTGCCTCCGGTGCTACGGCGCGACCGGCTGGCGGCCGCGGTGCGGTTCCAGCAGCTCTCGGCCCCGGTCGCGGCGAAAAGCGTGGAGGACACCGCCTTCTACCGTTACGGCCGGTTGATCTCGCGCAACGAGGTTGGGTCCGATCCGGCCCGCTTCGCCGTGCAGCCGGCCGGGTTCCATGGCGCGGCCCGCGCCCGGGTGAAGAATTTCCCGCGTGCCCTGCTGGCGACCGCCACGCATGACCACAAGCGCGGCGAGGATGTCCGTGCCCGCCTGGCCGTGCTGTCCGAGTTGCACGGCGAATGGACCGCCGCCGTGCAGCGCTGGTCGCGTTTGAATGCCCCGCTCCGGCGCGACCTGCCGGACGGTGCCGCGCCGGGGATGAGCGCACAGTTGATGCTGTACCAGACCCTGGTCGGCGCCTGGCCGCTGGGCCTGGCGCCGGAGGACGAGCCGGGGGTCGTGGCCTTCCTCGAGCGCGTGGCCGCCTGGCAGGAGAAGGCGCTGCGCGAGGCCAAGCGCCGCACCGAATGGGCGGTGCCCAACGCCGAATACGAAACAGCGTGCCAGGAATTCATCACCGCCATCATGGCACCCGACCGCGCAAGCCGCATGCGGGCGGAGATCGCCGCCTTTGCCTCCCGGATCGCGCCCGCGGGCGCCATCAACAGCCTGTCACAGACGCTGCTCCGCTGCACCGCGCCGGGCGTGCCGGACCTCTACCAGGGCACCGAGTTCTGGGATTTCTCGCTGGTCGACCCGGACAACCGCCGGCCGGTGGACTGGACGGCGCGCCGCGCTGCACTGGATGACGCGGTGCCGGTTGCAACCCTGCTGCAATACTGGGACGACGGACGAATCAAGCAGGCGGTCATTGCCCGCACCCTGGCGCACCGGGCCGCGCAACCGGCATTGTTCGCCGCGGGCGACTACCAGCCCGTGCTGGTCGAAGGACCGCTCGCCGCCCATGTCCTCGCCTTCCTCCGCACCCATCGCGGCCGGGCCGCGCTGACCGTCGTCACCCGGCTGCCGGCGACGATCCTGAAGGATTCGTCGTTGCCGCTGCTGCCGGCGGCGGAATGGAGCGGAACCGATCTCCGTCTGCCGGCTTCATGGCAGGCACGGCACTGGCGGGATGCGCTGACCGGGGAGGGTCTGCGCGCCCAGGGCGACCGCTTGCCCGTCGGGCAGGTGCTCGCACAACTTCCGGTGGCGTTGCTGGAGGTGGGATGAGCCGCATCGTCGTCGTCTCCAACCGCGTGCCGGTGCCGCAGGGCAATGCCGGCCAGGCCGGGGGGCTGGCGGTCGCGCTCCTCGGGCTCATGCAACGTCGCGGCGGCCTGTGGTTCGGCTGGAGTGGCGCGGTGACCGAAACCGCCGCCCCGCCAGGGCTGACCCAGCGTGGCGGCGTCGGCTACGCGACCATCGACCTGACAGAGGCCGAGCATCGCGGCTACTATACCGGCTACAGCAACGGCGTGCTCTGGCCGATGCTGCACAGCCTGCCGCATCTGATGAGCTTCCGCCGCCAGGACCTCGACGTCTATCGCAAGGTCAACCGCCGCTTCGCCGACAACCTGGTGCCGTTGCTGCGGCCAGACGACCGCATCTGGGTGCACGACTACCACCTGATGTCGCTGCCCGGTGCGCTGCGGCAGCGCGGCGTGCTCGGGCCGACCGGCTTCTTCCTGCATGTCCCCTTCCCGGCGCCGGAAGCTGCCGCCGTGGCGCCTGGCATCCGTGGCCTGGTGCAGGACGTGCTGGCCTGCGACCTGCTCGGCTTCCAGACCGCGACGGACCGGGACAATTTCGCCGCCACCGCGGTTGGCTTCGCCGGGGCCGTGCGCACCGGCGATCATTACGTGGAACTCGGCGGCCGGCCGGTCCGGCTGGGCGTTTTCCCGGCGGAGATCGCCGCGCCGGAATTCGCCGCCACCGCGGCGGCGCAGGCGGAGACCGAGCCCTACCGGCTGCTGGCACGCTCGGTGCGCGGCCAGGCCTTGCTGCTGGGTGTCGACCGGCTGGACCCGACCAAGGGCCTACCGGAGCGGCTGGAGGCCTTCCGCCGCGTGGTCGCCCGCCGCCCGGCGCGCAGCCTGACCATGCTGCAGATCGCCGCGCCTTCGCGCGAGGATGTGGCGGCCTATCGCCGGCTGCGGCAGGAGATCGACTCGGCGGCCGGCAGCATCAACAGCGAGTTCGGCGAGCCCGATTGGACCCCGCTGCGCCTGCTGGCGCGGCCGCAGACGCGCGACACGGTGGCAGGCTTCATGCGGCTGGCCCGGGTCGGCATCGTCACGCCGATCCGTGACGGCATGAACCTGGTGGCAAAGGAATACATTGCCGCGCAGGACCCGGCCGACCCCGGCGTGCTGGTACTGTCGCGCTTCGCCGGGGCGGCGGCGCAGCTTGACTCCGCGCTGTTGGTGAACCCGCATGATGCGGAGGGCATGGCGGAATCCATCGCCGCCGCGCTGGACATGCCGCTGGCCGAGCGGCGGATGCGCTGGCAGGCCGCCTGGGCGGCGATCGCCGAGACCTCGCCGGAGGGCTGGGGGCAGGATTTCCTGCGCAGCCTGGCGCCCGAGGCGCTGGAGCGGATGCCCGTGGCGGGGACTGCGTAGGGCTGGGTTCTCGGGGAGAGAGGTGGTGAGATCGGGGAGAAAGAGGCATTGCTGCCCCGAACTTCCACGTTGGTTTTCCGAGCCCGGCACTCGCCGCGTGGCAGTGGTGACCCTCAAATATGGACAAGGGTCGGACGCGGTGTCCATCCGGGACATACTTCCTCCCCGGCCCTGTCTCATATCATTGAGAAAACTCGAGTTTTGCCGGGGATTTGCTTACGCCCGACGCAGCCGGATGACCCGGCCGGCACGGTTCAGCCGATAGCGGCGGCCAGCCCAGGTGATCTCCCGGCCGAATGCGCTGCCAAGCCAAGCAGCCAGCGCCAGCAGCCCGGCCGCAGGCCAGTGCCAAGCGCCGCGGCCGAGTACGTGGCGGGCAGTTGTGGCGGATCGGGGCGGCAGGACCGCCTTGGCGATGGCATCGCGCAGGCGGATGCGGACCCCGTGCAGCAGCATGGCGAGGCCGATGCAGCCCAGCGCCGTTGGATCGCCCGCCGACACGCCAGCCAGCGCCGCGACGCCACCCAGCACCGGCAACACCACGCCCAGCCCCACCAGACACCAGAAGATCGGCAGGTGCAGCCGCAGCAGGCGGTACTGCCGCTGGCCGAATTCCAGTGCGCCATTTAGGTCCAGCACGACGGGGCTCGGTGGCCGCACCGTCAGCGGGGCATAGACCAGCAACCCGGCTGCTCTTGCCGCCCGGGTCAACACCAGGTCGTCCGACATCGCCTGGTCCCAGAGCCGCGGCAGGTCGAGCCGGTCTAGGGCTTCGCGGCCGATGGCGGTGGCCCCGCCCCAGCAGATGTTCCAGGACGGCGAACGCGGCAGGGTGGCGATGCCGGTCTCGATCAACGATAGCGCCTCGGTCGCCCAGCCGGCACCGGGGGCGGGCAAGGTCCAGCGGTAGCCGGTGGCGATGGCGCCTTGCCCGGTCAGCACGGGGCGCAGCAGGGCGCGGAGTTGGCCGGGGGGCGGCAGCGTGTCGGCATCCAACGTAACCACCGCGGCGTCGGTGGGGCGGCGTTCGCGCAGGGCCGCCAGCAGGTTCTGCACCTTCTGGCCGCGGCCCTCGGCCGGGCCGGCAACGGCCAGCGAGGCACGGCCAGGATTCGCCGAAACATAGGCGGCCAGCACGGCATGCGCCGGGTCGTCCATCGATTCGACCGCGAAGGCGACACGCCAATCGGGCCAGTCCTGTGCCGCGAGCGCGGCGAGGAAATCCAGTAGCAGCGGCCCCGCGCCGCGCACCGGCACCAGCACCAGCACCGGCGGCGTCGCCTCCGGCCAGGGCTGCGGCCGGCGCAGCAGATGTCGCGTCACCGCGCTGGCGAAGGTCGCCATCACGGCCAGTACCAGCCAGGCCGCGACCAGCCCCGCGCCCACGACGCCCATCCCGGCCCTCCCATCTCGTTGCCACCCTGCCGCCCCTTGTGGTGGTTGCCCAGCCTGGGTTTGCACGGCGGCACGGGCAGCGGCATCTTTCCGGCGGATCTTGGGGACCGGGGCGATGGCCGAATACGATCTGGTGGTGCGCGGCGGCGAGGTGGCGACCGGCTTCGGCACGACGCGCTGCGATATCGGCATCCGCGGCGGCCGCATCGCGGCGCTGGCCGACCGCGTCGAGGGCGGCGCCTCGACGCTCGATGCCGGCGGCCTGCTGGTGCTGCCCGGCGGCATCGACAGCCACTGCCATATCGAGGAGCCGTCCCGCGGCGGCTATGTCAGCACCGCCGGCACCCCGCCGGTCACGGTGAACGAGGAGAGCTTCGTCAGCGCCAGCACCTCCGCCTTCGCCGGGGGAACGACCTCGGTCGTGTGCTTCGTGCCGCAATGGAAGCACGAGGGCATCCTGCCGCGGCTGGAGGACTACGAGCAGCGCGCCGCCCGCGGCATGCTGGACTACAGCTTCCACCAGATCATCACCGACCCGACGCCCGACGTGCTGGAACGCGAGGTGCCGCTGATCGTGGCGAAGGGCATCCGCAGCCTGAAGGTCTTCCTGACCTACGAGCCGCTGCACCTGTCGGACGAGGAATACATCAGGGTCCTGGTGACGGCGCGGAAGAACGGCTGCCTGGTCACCGTGCACTGCGAGAACTACGCCGCCATCAAGTGGCGGACCGAGGCGCTGCTGGCCGCCGGCATGACCTCCCCCAAATACCATGCCTGGTCGCGCCCCGGCATCGTCGAGCGGGAGGCGACGCACCGCGCCATCGCCCTGGCCGAGCTGGTGGACCAGCCGATCCAGGTCTTCCACGTCAGCTGCGCCGAGGCAGCCGAGGAGATCGCCCGCGCCCAGCACCGGGGCCTCAAGGTCTGGGGCGAGACCTGCCCGCAATACCTGACCCTGACCGCCGCCGACATGGACCGGCCGGGCTTCGAGGGCGCCGCCTATATGTGCAGCCCCTCCCCCCGCACCGCGGAGGAGCATGGCCGGGTCTGGGAGATGATCCGGCGCGGCACGCTCGACATCGTCTCCTCCGATCATTGCGGGTTCTCGATGGGGGGCGAGCACGGCAAGGCCTCGGCCGGGCGGGATGCGAGCTTCGACGCCATCCCGAACGGCATCCCGGGTCTGGCCGCCCGGCTGCCGATCCTGTTCAGCGAGGGCGTGTCGAAGGGGCGGATCACGCTGGACGATTTCGTCCGGCTGAGCGCGACCAACCCGGCCCGGCTGATGGGGCTGGCACCGCGGAAGGGGATGATCGCGGTCGGCGCCGATGCAGACCTGGCGGTCTGGGACCCGAAGAAGAAGGTCACGCTGACCAACACGCTGATGCAGCACGCCATCGACTACACGCCGTATGAAGGGCTGGAGGTGACCGGCTGGCCGGTGGCCACGGTCCGCCGCGGCACGGTGGTGATGCGCGACGGCGTGGTGCAGGCGGAACCCGGCACCGGGCAGTTCCTGCCGCGCGGGCCCTATGCCATGGCGACGCCGCGCGGCGTGCTGGCCAACGGCTTCGACGCCGCGCCCGCGCCGGGCTGAGCCGGAACCGGAATGCGCGACGGGCGCTGAGGCGTCATGCCGCGCGCCATTCTCCTTCTTGCCCTGCTGCTCGGCGCCTGCGCCGACAGCCGCACCCCGCAGGCCTTCGACCAGCGCATGGCGGGCTTCGTCGGCCGGCCGGAGGCCGAGCTGGTCGCCGGCCTTGGCGTGCCGAGCCGCAGCTACGAGGCGGATGGCCGCCGCCTGCTGCAATGGGACTTCCTGGCACCGAGCACGACGCCCGCGGTCTATCCCAGCATCGGGCTGGGCTTCGGCAGCTTCGGCTTTGGCCGGGGCGGCGGCAGCGGGGTGGGGGTCGGCACCGGGCTGGGCTTCGGCTCACTGGGCGGCGGCGGAGTGCCGCAGGGCTGTTCGGTGATCTTCGAGACGCGGGACGGCACGGTGCAGGGCTTCAACCGCAACGGGCCGGGCTGCATCGCCTAACCGTCTTCCACCACCGCCCGCCCGGTGACGAAGCGCCAGTGGTGCCACAGCAGCCTGGCCGCCAGCGACCGCCAGGGCGCCCATTGCTCGGCCATCGCTACCAGCAGCTTCGGCCCCGGCCGCGCCTCCAGCCCCAGCAGATGCGCGGCACTTGCGGCCAGCGCGACATCGCCGGGCGGGAAGATATCCGCCCGCTGATCCGCGAACAGCAGGTGCACCGCCGCGGTCCAGGGTCCCAGGCCCTTCACCGCGGCGATATGGGCGATGGCCTCGACATCGCCCATCGCGGTCAACCGGCAAAAGTCCAGCCGCCCCTCGACACAGGCTGTCGCCAAGGACCGCGCATGCGCCGCCTTCGGCCGTGACAGCCCGGCCATCCCGCACAAGGTCGCGTCGTCCAGCGCCAGCAGCCCGACAGGCTCCAGCGCCCCGGGCAATCCCGAAAGCCGTTTCCAGATCGCCGAGGCCGCCTGGTTGCTGATCTGCTGGCCACAGATCGCCCGCAGCAGGCCGGGAAACCCCGGCTGCCGCACCCGCCAGGCCAAAGGCCCGGCCGCGGCCTCGATGCCCGCGAAGCGCGGGTCGGCCGCAACCAGCGCGGCGATGCCGGCGCGGGCCCAATCGGGTGCCTCGGGAAAGGGGGGCGGCGGCAGGGTGGTTTGCAAGGGGGGGACCATCCCCGCCGCCGTTTAGACCATCGGCGCCGCGAGGGGGAGGGAGCGGCGCCGACTGCACCCTGAAGCTGGGCCCGTCCTGTTGCCGCGGAAAGCCCCGCGGCGTGCCGAATTGCAACGGCTTGCAACAAGTGACGCCCGTGCAACGTCCTGCAACAATCGTGCTGACAAACTTCGGCACAATCCGCGCCGGCGCGCTATGTAACAACCACGATGGAGCCACAACCCCATATCCTGGTCGTCGATGACGACCGCGAGATCCGCGACCTGCTCTCGAAATTCCTCGAGCGCCAGGGCATGCGCGTCTCCGCCGCGCGCGATGCGAAGGAAGCGCGGAAGCTCTGGCCGCTCGGCCGCTACCACCTGGTGGTGCTGGATTTGATGCTTCCCGGCGAGAGCGGGCTCGACTTCGCCAAATGGCTGCGCGCCCAGGGCGAGGTACCGATCGTCATGCTGACGGCGATGAGCGAGGAGACCGACCGCATCGTCGGGCTGGAGCTCGGCGCCGACGACTATCTCGGCAAGCCTTTCAATCCACGCGAGCTGCTGGCCCGCATCCGCGCCGTGCTGCGCCGGGCGAACGGCGAGCCGGGCGCGGCGAAGGAGCCGCCGGCCAAGGCGATCCGTTTCTCCGGCTGGACGCTGGAGCCCGCCCGCCGCCGCCTGCTGAACCCGGACGGCGCTGAGGTGCCGCTGACGGGCGGCGAGTACGAGTTGCTGCAGGTGCTGGTCGAACGCCCCAACCGCGTGCTGACCCGGGACATGCTGATGGACCTGCTGCGCGGCCGCCAGGCCGGGCCGTTCGACCGGGCGATCGACGTTGCCGTCTCCCGGCTGCGGCGCAAGCTGGAGGATGACGGGCGCAATCCCAGCCTGATCAAGACCGTCCGCGGCGGCGGCTACGTGCTGGCCGCGACGGTCGAGAAGGGGTGAACCAGCTTTCCCGACCGGCGCAGGAGGCGCCGCCGCGCCGCCGCTTCCATCTCTGGCCGCGCAGCCTGGCCGGCCGTACCGCGCTCGTGCTGCTGCTGGCGCTGACCGTGGTGCAGGCGGCCGGGCTCACCATCCACGCGCTCGACCGGGTCGACCTGCAGCGCTTCGCCCAGACGCGGGAGATCTCACAGCGGGCGATCAGCGCCTGGCGCACCGTCCTGCTCGCCCCGCCCGACCGGCGGGCGCAGATGCTGGCGGAGCTGGAGCTGCCCAGCGGCCTGTCGGCGACGCTGGACGACAGGCCGATGGCGCGGCCCGAACTGCCGCCGATGCCGCCGCCGGTCGCCCGGATGCTGCGCTTCGACCTGTTCGCCGCCAGCCCGCCGCGCTTCCGGCCGCGCGAGGTGATCACGTCCTGGATCCCCGGCGGCCCGAGCTTCGCCGCCAGCCTTCGCCTGCCCAGCGGCGAATGGCTGAACCTGCATATCCATCTGCCGCCGCCACGGCCCTGGCATTCCGAGACCTTCCTGATCGCCTTCGCCGCGATGACGCTCGCGGCCGGGCTGCTCATCCTCTGGGCGGTGCGGCGGCTGACCCGGCCGGTGCGGGCCCTGGCCGAGGCGGCCGAGCGGCTGGGCCGCGACGTCAACGCGCTGCCCTTGCCGGAAGCGGGGCCGACCGAGGTCGCCACCGCGGCGCATGCCTTCAACACCATGGCGGCGCGCATCCGCCGCTTCGTCGGCGACCGGACCCAGATGCTGGCGGCCATCGGCCACGACCTGCGCACGCCGATCACCCGGCTGCGGCTGCGCGCCGAATTCATGGACGACGACGAGCAGCGCCGGAAGATGCTGGCCGATCTCGACGAGATGGAAGCGATGGTGGCGGCGACCCTGGCGTTTGCGCGGGACGACGCGGCGGCCGAGCCGACGGTCGCGGTCGATATCGCGGCGCTGTGCCGTACCGTGCTGGACGAGGCGGCGGACGGGCACCCGGACCTGGCCGAGGCCATCGCCTATCAGGGGCCGGAGCGGCTGGTGGCTCAGGTCCGGCCGGTGGCGATGAAGCGGGCCATCGCCAACCTGGTCGGCAACGCGCTGGCCTATGGGGCGGCGGCGCGGCTGACCCTGGCGGCGCCCGAGGCGCCGACCCGCATCCTGCGGCTTGCCATCGAGGATGACGGCCCCGGTATCCCGCTGAGCGAGCTGGAAACGGTGTTCCAGCCCTTCCGCCGGCTGGAGACCAGCCGCAACCGGGAAACCGGCGGGACCGGGCTCGGCCTGCCGATAGCCCGCAACATCTTCCGGGCCCATGGCGGCGACGTGGTGCTGCGGAACCGGCCGGGCGGCGGGCTGGTGGCGCTGGCGACGCTGCCCGGTTAGGCGGCGGGCGCCAGCGCGCGGACGCGCGGGATCACCTCCTCGGCGAAAAGCCTGATCGTCTGGTGCCGCACCAACTGCGGCACGCCATAGGTGGCGTTGCTGACGACCATGTAGTTGAAGCCGAGGTCGATATACGCCTGCAGCCGCCGCGCCACGGTCGCCGGCGAGCCGATCAGGTTCTGCGCCAGGTAGCCCCCCAGGTTGGCGGGGTCGGAGAGCTGCCGCAGGTTGGCGAACATGCGGTTGAACTGCTCGTAGCCCGGGATATTGCCCCAGGGGGCGTGGTCGGACTGGTAGTGCTCCACCTGCAGGGCGAAGAATTTCGGCAGGTATTCCAGCGCCTGGGCCTGGGCTGCTTCGTCGGTCTCCGCGACGAAGCACTTGATGGATATGGGCAGGGTCACGTCGGTCGGGCGGCCGGCGGCGGCGCTGCGGTCCTTCCAGGTCTCCAGGATGCGGCGCAGCAGCTTGTCCGGGAACGATGAGAGGCAGAGCGGCGGCAGGCCGAGATCGGCCATGATCGCCGCGCTCTCGAGGCTGCCGATGGCGCCGTAGAAATTCGGCATCCGGCCTTCCAGCGCCGGCCGCAGCACGGTCGGCGTGGTCCAGTTGGCATAGTGCCCGGCATGGGTCACCGGGCCGCCCTGCAGCGCCTTCCGGGTGAACTCCCAGCATTCGCGGAAGCGGTCGCGGGCGGTTTCCATGCCGATCCCGAAGGCGTCGTATTCCGACTTCGCCGTGCCGCGGCCCATGCCGATATGCAGCGCCCCGTCGCTCAGCGTCTGCAGCATCGCCACGTCCTCGGCAAAGCGCACCGGGTCGTACCAGGGCAGCACCATGACCGAGGTGCCGAGGCCGAGGCCGGGGCAGGCGGCGGCGACGTGCGACAGGAAGAGCAGCGGATTGGGCTGCGGGTAGTAGTCGCTGAAATGGTGCTCCACCATCCAGGCGGCGTCGTAGCGCAGCCGGTGCAGCAGCTCGGCATCGGCGATGGCTTCGCGGTAGAGCTGGCGGTCGGTCAGACCCGCCTCCCCGACGGCGCCGATCTGGTAGGCGAAGCGGGCTTCGGTGGCCATGTGGACCCTCCCCGGGGCGTTCTTGCGAAACGCTACGGAGCGCGGCCGGCCGGCGTCAACTGGCGGGCCGCGCCGGGCGGCGCCATACTGCGGCCAAGGGCAGGGGATGCGGTCATGGAATTCGGACGTCTCGGCGTGTGGTGCTCGACCGACCGGCTGGACGCGGCGGGGCTGCGGGCGCTGCTGCGTAGCGTCGAGGACAAGGGCTACGGCACGCTCTGGTACCCGGAATCGCGCGGCTATGAATCGGTGGCGCTTGCCAGCTTCCTGCTGGCGAACAGCACCAGGCTCGTCATCGGCAGCTCGATCGCCAATATCTATGCGCGCGATGCCTTCACCGCGCGGCGGGCGCTGGCGACCCTGAACGTGCTGCATGGCGGACGCTTCGCGCTCGGGCTTGGCGTCTCCCATATCCCGATGGTGGAGGGTCTGCGCGGGCATCGCTACGACAAGCCGATCCCCGCCATGCGCGCCTACCTGGACGGCATCGCCAAGGGCGGCGAGGCGGCGCTGGAAGGGCCGGTGCTGCTGGCCGCCCTCGGACCGAAGATGCTGGCGCTGGCGGCGGCGCAATCGGACGGTGCGGTGCCCTACAACGTGACGCCCGAGCATACGAAGCAGGCGGCGGAGATCCTCGGCCCGGGCAAGGTGCTGGCGGTGGAGCAGAAGGTCTGCGTCGAGCCCGACAAGGCGCGCGCCCGCGCCTTGGGCCGCAGGGAACTGGCGCGCTACATGACGCTGCCGAACTACGTGAACAATTGGCTGCGGCTCGGTTTCTCCGAAGGTGAACTGGCGAATGGCGGCAATGACCGCTTCATCGACGCCATGGTGATCTCGGGCGACGCCGAGGCGGTGAAGGCCGGTCTCCGCGCGCATTTCACCGCCGGCGCCACCCATGTCTGCATCCAGCCCGTCACCGATGACGGCGATACCGAACACCGCGACGCCATGCTGGCGGCGCTGGCCGATACCTGAGGGAGACGGGTCCGATGCTGACGCTCGGCTACAAGGCCTCTGCCGAACAATTCGCCCCGGCGAAGCTGCTCGATTTCGGCGTGATGGCGGAGCAGGTGGGGTTCGACTCCTGCTTCATCTCCGATCATTTCCAGCCCTGGAAGCACACGGATGGGCATGCGCCCAACTCGCTGGTATGGCTTGGCGCGCTGGGGGCGCGGACGCAGCGGCTGGTGATGGGGACGTCGGTGCTGACGCCGACCTTCCGCTACCATCCCTCGATCGTGGCGCAGGCCTTCGGCACGCTGGGATCGATGTTCCCCGGCCGCGTCATCCTCGGCATCGGCACCGGCGAGGGGCTGAACGAGGTGCCCTCCACCGGCGCGCCCTGGCCGGAATTCAAGGAACGCTTCGCCCGGATGCGGGAGGCGGTGCAGCTGATGCGGAAGCTCTGGACCGAGGAGCGGGTGAGCTTCGAGGGCACCTACTACAAGACCGACAAGGCGACGATCTATGACCGGCCGGAGACGCCGGTGCCGATCTATGTCGCGGCCGCCGGCGCGCTGGTGGCGAAATACGCCGGCCGCGGCGGCGACGGGTTCATCTGCACCAGTGGCAAGAAGCCGGAACTCTATACCGAGACGCTGTTGCCGAACGTTGCCGCGGGGCTGGAAGCGGCGGGCGCGCCGAAGCCGGGCTACGACCGGATGATCGAGGTGAAGGTCTCCTTCGACACCGACCGCCAGCGCGCGCTGGAGGATACCCGGCACTGGGCGGCGCTGGCGCTGTCGCCGGAGGAGAAGATGTCGGTCGAGGACCCGGCCGAGATGGAACGCCTGGCGAATGCCCTGCCGCTGGAACGCGCCGCCAGCCGCTGGATCGTCTCCGACGACCCGGAGGAGCATGTGGAGCGCATCGGCTATTACGTGGGGCTGGGCTTCCGCCACCTGGTCTTCCACGCGCCGGGGCCGGACCAGGCGCGCTTCCTGACCCTGTACGGGGAGCGGGTGCTGCCCCTGCTGCGCCGCCGCTTCGGGTGAGCGAGGCGGTCTCCCTGCTGGCGCTGCCCGGCCTGCCGATGCTGGCGGCGGGCGACGACCTCGGCGCGATCCTGGCGGATGGCATGGCACGGGCCGGCGTCTCGCCGCGCCTCGGCGACGTGCTGGCGGTGGCGCAGAAGGTCGTCAGCAAGGCGGAGGGGCGGAGCGTCGCCTTGAGCAGCGTCACGCCCTCCGCGCAGGCCGAGGCGCTGGGGGCCGAGACGGGCAAGGACCCGCGGCTGGTCGAGCTGATCCTGTCGGAGAGCGTCCGCGTGGTGCGGTCGCGGCCGAACCTGATCATCGTCCAGCACCGCCTTGGCTTCGTCATGGCGAATGCCGGGATCGACCAGTCCAATGTCGGCGAGTCCGGCCATGCGCTGCTGCTGCCGCTGGACCCCGATGGCAGCGCGGCGGCGCTCTCGGCCCGGCTCGGCCTGCCGGTGGTGATCACCGACAGCTTCGGCCGGGCCTGGCGGCGCGGCACCGTCGGCGTGGCGATCGGCGCGGCGGGGCTGCCGGCCCTGCTCGACCTGCGCGGCCGGCCGGACCTGTTCGGCCGCACCTTGATGGTCAGCATCACCGGCTTCGCCGACGAAATCGCTGCCGCCGCCGGCCTGGTGATGGGCCAGGGGGCGGAGGGGCGGCCGGCGGTGCTGGTGCGCGGGCTGCGCTGGGACGCACCGGCGCTGCCGGCCTCGGAACTTGTGCGCGTCGGCGCGGAGGACCTGTTCCGGTGATCGTCGCATTGTCTGGTGGGATCGGCGGGGCGAAGCTCGCGCTCGGCCTGTCGAAGGTGCTGCCGCCTGAAGAATTGCTGGTGGTCGCCAATACCGGCGACGATTTCGAGCATCTCGGCCTGACCATCTGCCCGGATATCGACACGCTGAGCTATACGCTGGCGGGCCTCGACAACCCGGTGCTGGGTTGGGGCCGGCAGGACGAAAGCTGGGCCTGCATGGACACCCTGGCAGGCCTCGGCGGGCCGGACTGGTTCCGCCTCGGCGACCGCGACCTGGCGCTGCACGTGCTGCGGACGCACCGGCTGCGCGGCGGGGAGACGCTGTCCGCCATCACCGAGGACATCCGCGGTCGGCTGGGGATCGGCCCGCGCATCCTGCCGATGAGCGATGATCCGGTGCGCACCCGCATCCGCAGCGACGAAGGCTGGATCGACTTCCAGGACTGGTTCGTGCGGCAACGCGCGGCACCGGCGGTGCGTGCGGTGAAATTCGCCGGTGCCGCGGCGGCGCGCGTGCAGCCGGAGGTGCTGGCGGCGCTGCATGCCCGCCCGCGCGCCGTGGTGATCTGCCCGAGCAACCCCTTCATCAGCATCGAGCCGATCCTGGCGGTGCCGGGAATGCGGGAGGCGATTGCGGCCTCGAGCGCGCCGGTGATCGCCGTCTCGCCCATCATCGCCGGGCAGGCGGTGAAGGGACCGACCGCCAAGATGTTTTCGGAACTCGGCGTCGCACCCTCCGCCGCTGCGGCGGCCGCACGCTATGGCGACTTGCTGCAAGGCTACGTCATGGAGGAGGGCGACGACGCCATCGGCATCGCGCCGCGCGTCTTCCGCGCGGCGACGCTGATGCGGACGCTGGACGACAAGGTGGCGCTGGCACGGGCCGTGCTGGCCGCGGTGGATGCGCTACGGTGACTTTCTGGGCCGTGCTGCCGGTGAAGGAAATGGCGGGGTCGAAGCAACGCCTCTCGCCGCTGCTGTCGCCGGAGGAGCGCGTGGCGCTGATGCGGATGATGGTGGGAGAGGTATTGGAGGCGCTGCTCGGCGCGCGCGGTTTGGCTGGCGTCGCGGTGGTGACGTTGGATGGCTGGACAACGGCGGAGGCCAAGCGCCGCGGCGCGCGAGTGATCACCGCGGGCGCGCGGGATGGGCACACGGGCAGCGTCACCGCAGCGGCTCGGGTGCTGGCGGCGGAGGGGGCCACCGGCGTGCTGACCATGCCCGGCGACATCCCGGCGGTGACGGCGGCGGAGGTCGAGGCGCTGGTCGCGGCGCATGGTGCGGCGCCGGCCTTCACCATCGCCCCGGCGCATGACGAGAAGGGCTCGAACGGCGTGGTGCTGAGCCCGCCCGGCGTGGTGCCGCTGCGCTTCGGCGAGGACAGCTACTTCCCGCATCTGGCCGCGGCGCGGGCGTGCGGCATCGAACCACGCATCGTCCCGCTGCCCGGCGTGGCGATGGACATCGACCATCCCGAAGACATCGCCATGTTCGCCGGCCTCGACGTGGCCCACGGCACCCGCACCCTGGGCTGGCTGCGCGATTCGGGCGTGCTGCTGCGCCTGTAACCCAAGCTGCCCCAAGGCCTTTCGGCTTCAGGCAGGGGTACGGCGTCGCCCTGCTAGGCGTGTTCCCTTCGGCGCGGCGCCGTCTGGATGACGGGTGTGAGGTCCTGCGCCGCGTAGGATGCATGCTTGCGTTCCTCCGACACCGGGCCATACAGCGTCGTGCGCTGCTGCGGCATGCGCCCGATCGAGCGGATCAGCGCCTCCATCGCCTCGGGCGGGAATTCCTGGCCGTGCTGCGTTCCGGCGGCGCGGCTGATGCTCTCGTTCATCAGCGTGCCGCCGAGATCGTTGGCGCCGGCCTGCAGCGCCAAGGCGGCGCCCTGCGGCCCCATCTTCACCCAACTCGTCTGGATGCTGGTGATGTGCGGGTGCAGCACCAAGCGCGCGACGGAGTGCATCAGCAGCGCCTCGCGGAATGTGGGCCCGCGCCGCGCCTGGCCGCGCAGATACATCGGCGCTTCCATGTGCACGAAGGGCAAGGGCACGAATTCGGTGAAGCCCCCCGTTTCCGCCTGCAGGTCGCGCAGCACCAGCAGATGCCGCGCCCAGTTCAGCGGCGTCTCCACATGGCCGAACATGATGGTCGCCGTCGTGCGCAGGCCGAGCGCATGCGCCGCCCGCGCCACCGCGAGCCATTCGGCGGTGTTCACCTTGTCCGGGCAGATGATGGCGCGGATCTCGTCATCCAGGATTTCCGCCGCGGTGCCCGGCAGCGTGCCAAGCCCGGCCGTCTTCAGACGAGCCAGGTAGTCACCGAGCGACAGGCCCAGCGTCGCCGCACCCTGCGTGACTTCCAGCGGCGAGAAGGCATGGATGTGCATCCCAGGCACCGCCGCGTGGATCGCCCGGCAGATGCCTTCATAGGTCGCGCCGGTATAGTCCGGGTGGATGCCGCCCTGCAGGCAGACCTCCGTGGCGCCGCGGGCCCAGGCTTCCTCGGCACGGCGGACGATCTCGGCGTGGTCGAGGTCGTAGGCCGGGCCGCGCAGCGCCTCGTGCGTCTTGCCCTTGCTGAAGGCGCAGAATTTGCACTTGTAGGTGCAGATGTTGGTGTAGTTGATGTTGCGGTTGACGACATAGCGGACGGTCTCGCCGGACATCGCCGTGCGCAGCCGGTCCGCAGCGGCGGCGACATGCGCCTGGTCGGCGTCGCGCGCGTCGAACAGCCGCATGATGTCCGGCACGTCGAGCCGCGCGCCGCCGCTGGCGCGCTCCACGGTGCGGGCCAGCGTCGCATCGGCCGCGGCCAGCCGCGGCGCCCGCAGCAGCGGCAGGCGTGTCTCGCCGGGTGACCAGTCGTCGCCACGGGCGAAGCCTTCGGCATCGCTGGCACGGCGCATCGCGGTGGCAACGGCGGGCGAGAACCAGGCCTCTGGCTCGCGCACGAAGGACGGGTATGTCGGCAGCCGCTGCACCAGCACCTTGCCGGCCTCGGCGGTGCGCGCGGCGAGTTCCTCCAGATGCGGCCAGGGAGCTTCCGGGTTGACGTGGTCCGGTGTCACCGGGGAGACCCCGCCCCAATCGTCGAGCCCGGCCCCGACCAGCTTCTGGTAGACGCCGGGCGACAGGTTCGGCGGCGCCTGGATATGCATCGCCCCGCCCAGCACCAGCCGCGCCGCGGCGATGGTCCAGAGCAGGTCGTCGAGGTCCGGCTCTTCCGCCCCGGCCCGCTTGGTGCGCGGCTTGGCGCGGAAATTCTGGATGATGACTTCCTGGATATGGCCGTGCTGCGCGTGGAGATCGGCGATGGCCCGCAGCGCCTCCAGCCGCTCCGCCCGCGTCTCGCCGATACCGATCAGGATGCCGGTGGTGAAGGGCACGCGGAGTTCGCCTGCCAGCCGCAGCACCTCCAGCCGTGCCTCGGGGTGCTTGTCGGGGCTGCCGTGGTGGACCTGGCCAGGCTCGCACAGCCGCGCGCTTGCGGACTCCAGCATGATGCCCTGGCTGGCGGTGACGGCGCGCAGGGCGGCGATCTCGTCGCGGCTCATTACGCCGGGGTTGGCATGCGGCAGCAGGCCGGTTTCCTTGAGCACCAGGTCGCACATGGCGGCGAGGTAGGAGATCGTCGTCTCATGCCCCAGCGCCGCCAGCGCCTCCCGCGCCTGTCGCCAGCGAAGCTCCGGCTTATCGCCCAGGGTGAACAACGCCTCGGTGCAGCCGGCGGCGGCGCCGGCGCGGGCGACCGCCAGCACTTCCTCGGGCGACAGGTAGGCGCTGTGGCCGGGGCGCGGGGTCTCCGCGAAGGTGCAGTAGTGGCAGACGTCGCGGCAGAGTTTCGTGAGCGGGATGAACACCTTGCGCGAATAGCTGATGACGCGGCCGCACGACGCGTCGCGCAGCGCTGCCGCCTCCGCCATCAGCACGGCCAAGGGCATGGCTTCCAGCCGGTCCTGCACTCTTGCACTCTCCTGCCACTGCCCTCCATCGTGGGTCAGGCACCGCCCGGATGCAATGCGCGGGCGGCGGAGGAAACGGCATGCAGATCGGCTTCAACGCCCCCAGCGGCGGCCCCCTGGCAACCCCGGAGCACCTGACCCGCCTGGCGCAGGAGGCCGAGGCGATGGGCTACGGCTACGCCACCATCAGCGACCACGTGGTGATCCCCAAGGATATCCACGCGAAGTACCCCTACACCGACAGCGGCGAATTCCCCGCCGGCAGCCGCGGCGAACGGCACGAGCAGCTGACCCAGGTGATGTTCCTGGCGGCGAAGACGACGACGCTGCGGCTGGTCACGTCCGTGATGGTGGTGCCGCACCGGCCGGCGCTGCTGACCGCCAAGATCCTGTCCACCATCGACGTGCTTTCGGCCGGGCGGCTGACGCTGGGTATCGGCGCCGGCTGGCTGCAGGAGGAATTCGAGGCGCTGCAGGTCCCCGATTTCGCCGCCCGCGGCAGGGTGACGGACGAATATATCCAGGCAGCGCGCGAGCTCTGGACCGCGCCGGAGCCGCGCTTTGCCGGCGAGTTCGTCCGCTTCCAGGACATCAGCTTCCAGCCGAAGCCCGTCCAGCCCGGCGGGCCGCCGGTCTGGGTGGGCGGGGAGAGCGGCCCGGCGCTGCGGCGCACCGCGCGGCTCGGCGATGCCTGGTACCCGATCGGCACCAACCCCTCCTTCCCGCTGGAGAGCCTGGCACGCTACCGCGCCGCGGTGGCGAAGCTGCGCGGGCTGGTGGAGAAGGAGGGCCGCGACCCGGCCAAGGTGGCGCTGGCCTACCGGGTGCAGAAATACGGGCCGGAGGTGCCGGCGGTGGCCGGCGACGGCGAACGGCGGCTCTTTTCCGGCACGCCCGGGCAGATCGCCGACGACCTGAAGGCGCTGCGCGACCTGGGCGTCGTCGCGGTGGACTTCACCTATCCGGGCAATACGGTCGAGGAGGTCCTCGCCGGCATGCGCGACTTCCGCGACGGCGTGATGGCGGGGCTCTGACCATGCGGCTCGGCCTCACCCTCGGCATGGGCGCCGGCGTCGACACGGCGCTGGTGCTGGAAGCCGAACGGCTCGGCTACCATTCGGTCTGGTGCGGCGAGAGCTACGGCAGCGATGCCGTCACGCCGATCGCCTGGGTGCTGGCGCGCACCACGCGGATCAAGGCCGGCACCGGCATCATGCAGATGCCGGGGCGCACGCCGACCTGCGCGGCGATGACGGCAATGACCCTGCAGCAGTTGTCGGGCGACCGGTTCCTCTGCGGCGTCGGGCCATCGGGCCCGCAGGTGGTGGAGGGATGGCACGGCCAGCCCTACGGCACGCCGATGGTCCGCACCCGGGAATACATCTCCATCATCCGGGCGATCGTGGCGCGGGAGAAGCCGCTGGAACACCAGGGAGAGCACTACCGCATCCCCTATGACGGGCCGGATGCGACCGGGCTCGGCAAGCCGCTGAAGTCCATCCTGCACGGGGCACCGCTGAGATTCTACTGCGCCTCCATCACCCCCGGCGGCATGCGGCTGGCAGGCGAGATCGCCGACGGCAACCTGCCGATCTTCATGTCGCCGGAAGGCGCCGGGCTGGTGACGAAGCCGACGCTGGAGGGCATGGCAAAAGCGGGCAAGCCGGCCAACCTGCACGCCTTCGACATCGCGCCCTATACCAAGATCAAGCTGGGCAACGACCTGCAGGCCTGCCGCGACGCGGCGAAGCCGGAACTCGCGCTCTACATCGGCGGCATGGGCGCGAAGGGCAAGAATTTCTACAACGACTATGTCCGCCGCCTCGGCTACGCGGACGCCGCCGCGGCGATCCAGGAGGCCTACCTGGCACGCCGCCACCGCGACGCCGCGGCGCTGGTACCCGACAAGCTGGTCGACGAGATCGCGCTGGTCGGCCCGGCCGACCGCATCCGCGGCCGGCTGCAGGACTGGAAGGCGGCGGCGCGGGACGGCAGCATCGGCACGCTGGTGCTGACCGGGGCGACGCAGCAGGCGCTGCGGGTGGTGGCGGAAGCGGTGCTGTAGCATCATCGCGCCTCCCGACCCGGAGACCGCCGCGCCATGCCCGCCCATACCCTCCGCGCCCTGCCCGAGACCACGCGCATCGGCGTCTTCAACGCCACCTTCCCGCCGGTGCTGACCATCGCGCCGGGTGACACGGTGGAGGTCGAGTGCATCTCCGGCCGGCCCAGCGTGATGCCGCCGGAAGGCAGCGGCTTCACCGTCCCGCCGGCGCTGCAAGCGGTCATCGCAGCCAACCGCGAGCCCTGGCTCGGCCATATCATGACCGGCCCGATCGCCATCGCCGGCGCCGAGCCGGGCGACACGCTGGAGGTGCGGATCGACCGCATCGAGCCGGGCGCCGACTGGGGCTACAACATCATCCGCCCGCTGGCCGGCACGATCCCCGAGGATTTCCACGAAACCCACCTGATGCATATCCCGGTGGACCGCGACCGCCGGGTCTGCACGCTGCCCTGGGGCACCGAACTCGCCTTGGCGCCCTTCTTCGGGGTCATGGGCGTCGCCCCGCCGCCGGCCTTCGAGACCATCACCTCGATCGCGCCGCGCATCCATGGCGGCAACCTCGACAACAAGGAGTTGCAGGCGGGGTCGTCGCTGTTCCTGCCGGTGCACGTGCCGGGCGCCAATTTCTCGGTCGGCGACGGGCATGGCGTGCAGGGCGATGGCGAGGTCTGCGTCTCGGCGCTCGAGATGTGCCTGACCGGCACCTTCACCTTCCAGCTCCACAAGAAGACCGGCCAGGCGATGCCGCGGGCGGAGACGCCGACCCACTATGTCTCCATGGGCATCAACGAGGATCTCGACCAGGCGATGAAGCAGGCGCTGCGCGAGATGATCGCCTTCATCTGCAGCCGCACCAACCTGGCACGGGAACAGGCCTATGCCTTCTGCTCGCTGGCCGTGGATTTCCACGTGACCCAGACGGTGAACGGGGAGAAGGGCGTGCACGGCCTGCTGAAGAAGGGCCTGCTGTTCTGACCTGAAGGGGGGCGCATCCATGGACCACATCTTCGGCACCGGCGAATTCCGCTACGAAGCCGTGCCCGACTGGGGCCGGCTGCCTGAAGGCTGGTCCTTGAAGGAGGTCGCCGCCGTCGCGGTGGACAGCCAGGACCGGGTCTATGCCTTCAGCCGCGGCGAGCACCCGGTCTGCGTCTTCGACCGCGACGGCAAGTTCCTGACGAGCTGGGGCGAGGGCCTGTTCGGCCGCGCGCATGGCCTGCACATGGGACCGGACGACAGCCTGTGGTGCACCGACGACGGCGACCACACGGTGCGCAAATGCACGCTCGACGGCCGCGTGCTGCTGACCATCGGCCTGCCCGACCGGCCCGCCCCCTTCATGTCCGGCCAGCCCTTCAACCGTTGCACCCATACGGCGCTGTCGCCGGAAGGCGACATCTTCGTCTCCGACGGCTACGGCAACGCCGCCGTGCACAAATACTCGCCCGAGGGCAGGCACCTGTTCTCCTGGGGCCGGCCGGGGATGGAGCCGGGCGAGTTCAACCTGCCGCACAACATCGTCTGCGACGCGGCCGGGCTGGTCTACGTGGCGGACCGGGAAAGCCACCGGGTGCAGATCTTCGATGGGAAGGGGCAGTATCAGGGGCAGTGGACGAATGTGCACCGGCCCTGCTCGCTCTTCCTCGGCAAGGGTCCCTGCCCCTGCTGCTATGTCGGCGAGCTCGGGCCGCAGCTGCCGGTGAACCGGTCCTTTCCCAATCTGGGGCCGCGTATCTCGGTGCTCGACATGGAAGGCCGCGTGCTGTCGCGCTTCGGCGAGCTGGGCGGGGGCCCTGGCCAGTTCTGGTCGCCGCACGGGCTCTGCGTCGACAGAAGCGGCGACCTCTACGTCGCCGAGGTCAGCTTCACCGCGTGGCCGCGCTACCACGACGGCGAGGCGCCGCCGCCGGAGGGCGTGCGCTGCTTGCAGAAATACCGCCGCGTGCCGGCCTGATGGACCGGCTCGAAGCCCTCGCCGCCCGGCTGCCGCGCGCCTATCCGGGGCCGGGCGGCGCCATCGCCGTGCTGAAGGACGGCGCGGTGCTGCTGCGCCATGCCTGGGGCTTCGCCAATGCCGAGCGGCGCATCCCCTTCACGCCGGCCACGCTGTTCCGCATGTGCTCCATCACCAAGCAGTTCACCTGCGCCGCGGTGCTGGACTCCTGCCCCGATCCCACCGTGCTCGACCCGCTGATCCGCGCCCGGCTGCCGCTGCTGGGCGAGGCGTGGCCCGGGGCGCTACATCTGGCGCACAACCAGTCCGGCCTGCGCGACTACTGGGCGGTGGCGATGCTGCATGGCGCGCCGGTCGAATCCGCCTTCGGCGATGCCGAGGCGGCGCGGGTCATCGCCGGTACCGCCTCCCTGCAATTCGCGCCGGGCACGCGGTATTCCTACGTGAACCAGAATTTCCGCCTGTTGTCGGACGCGCTGGAGGACCATGCCGGCCGCGGCTTAGCCGAGTTGCTGCGCACGCGCATCTTCGACCGCGCCGGCATGGCCAGCGCGTTCCTCGCGGCCGACACCCGCGCCATGCCGGACGGCACCGAGGGCTATGAGGGCAATGTCGCCACCGGCTTCCGCGCCGCGGAGAACCGCATCCTCTGGACCGGTGATGCCGGGCTCGGCGCCAGCCTCGACGACATGATCGCCTGGGAGCGGCATATCGACGCGACGCGGGACGATCCGGACTCGCTGCATGGAAGGCTGGCCGCGCCGGTCACCTTCGCCGATGGCGCGCCGGCGCCCTATGGCTTCGGCCTTGGCCGCGGGCGCGAATTCGGCCGGGCGACCCTCGGCCATGGCGGCGCGCTGCGCGGCTGGCGCAGCCATCGACTCTACGTGCCGGCCGAGCGCGTCTCGGTCGTGGTGCTGTTCAACCACTTCGGCGATGCGCATGGCGCGACGATGGAGGCGCTCGGCGCCGTGTTGGACGCGACGCGGCCGGGGCCGGATCCGACGCTGCCGCCGCCCGCCTGGGTGGGCGCCTATCTCGAGCCGGAGACGGGGCTCTCGGCGCGGATCGAAGCCGCAACGCCCGGCCGGCTAAGGCTGCGCTACGGCCACTCGGCCGAACTGCTCGATCTGCAGCCGGATGGCAGCGCGACCAACGGCCAGACCCGGCTTCGCCTGGCGGCCGACGGGCTTTGGATGGACCGGCCGCAGGAGAACCAGTCGAGCCGGCTGCGGCCTTGCGACGGGGAGGCGACGCGCGACCTCGCCGGCCGCTACCGCTGCGCGGAGTTGGATGCCGGGCTCGACATCGTCGATGCCGGCGGCACGCTCTATGGCGGCTTCTCCGGCTGCCTCGGCCAGGGCCGGATGGAATTGCTGGAGCCCATCGCCCACGGTATCTGGGCCCTGCCCTGCCCGCGCGCGCTGGACCACACGCCGCCGGGCGACTGGACGCTCGCCGTCCGCCGCGCCGGGGATGGCGGCATCGAGGGCATCACGCTGGGCTGCTGGCTGGCGCGCCGGCTGGATTACCGGCGCGTCGGGTAGCTACGTCACCGCCTCGATCAACTTCGCCCAGCGGTCCAGCTCCGGCAGGATCACGTCGCGCTTCGCCGCATCCAGGCTCAGCACCACGCGCGCGACGCCCAGGTCGCGGTCGGCCAGCAACGCGTCGCGGTCCTCCTGCACGCCCCAGATGGTGATCGGCACCTCCTCCTCGCGGCGGCCGGCCTCGGCAAGCATGGCGCGGAATTGCGGGACCAGCGCCGCGACATCCGCATAGTGCTTGCGCACCCGGTGCGGCATCCAGCCATTGCCGTAGCGCACCGCGCGCCTGGCGCCCCAGGGAAACGCGCCGCCGACGATGATCGGAGGATGCGGCTTCTGCACCGGCTTCGGCCAGGTCATCATCGGCGGGAAGTCGACGAATTCGCCGTGGTATTCCGGCTTCGGCTGCGTCCAGATCGCCTGCATCGCCTCGATCCGCTCCCGCGCCAGCTTGTGGCGGGTGGCGAAGACGGTGCCGTGGTCCTCGATCTCCTCCTGGTTCCAGCCATTACCGACGCCGAACAGGAAGCGCCCGCCGGAGACCTGGTCGAGCGAGGCGACCGACTTCGCCGTCTGGATCGGGTCGCGCTGCACCACCAGGCAGATGCCGGTGCCGACCAGCAAGGTGCGGGACGCCATGGCCGCCGCGGTCAGCGTCACGAAGGGGTCCATGACATCGTAGTACTGCTTCGGCAGGTCGCCGCCGCTGGGGTGCGAGACGCGGCGGACCAGCGGGATATGCGAATGCTCCGGCGCCCAGAGGCTGTCGAAGCCGCGTTCCTCCAGCGCCAAAGCGAGCTCCGCCGGCGACATGGAATAGTCGGTGAAGAACATCGCCGCGCCGATCTTCATGGCCTTCCTCCCATCGTTGCGGGAAGGCTGGACCGGTGCGGCGGCAGCGGCAAGCCCGGGGTCAGGCCGCCCGAGGGCGGATGCCCGCGGGCGAGAATCTGCCCTGTGGAATTTGCCGCTACTCGGCCTGGGCGCCGCTGATCTCCACCAGCGTCTTCCAGCGTGCCTCCTCGCCGCGCCAGAAGGCGCCGAAGGCCTCGGGCGAAGCGTCCGTCACCGGCTGGAAGCCGAGCGGGACCAGCCGCGCGCTGAATTCCGGTGCCTTGGCGACCTGGGTGATCAGCGCATGCAGCCGGGCCAGCACCGGGTCCGGCGTCCCGGCCGGCGCCATGATGCCGTACCAGACCTGGGCATCGACGCCCTTGCCGGGCAGCAACTCGTTCATGCTCGGCACGGTCTCCAGCCCCGGAACATAGGCGAGGCGCTCGGCGCTGCCAACCGCCAGCGCGCGGAAGCGGCCTTCCCGCACATGCGGCATCAGCGCCGGCATCACGTCGAACATCATGTCGACGTTGCCGGCCAGCAGGTCCTGGATGGCCGGCCCGCCGCCGCGATAGGGCACATGGGTGATGTCGATACCGGCGACGCGCTTCACCAGTTCCATGTAGAGATGGCTGGTGGTGCCGGTGCCGGACGAGCCCATGGTGATCCGGCCGGGGTCCTTCTTCGCCGCCGCCACCAGCTCGGCGAAACTTTTCCAGGGGCGCTGCGCGTTGACCACCAGCAGGATCGTGCCGGTGGAGACGCGGGTGACCGGCGCCAGGTCCTTCATCGGGTCGATCGGCATCCGCGCGCCGTAGAGGTACTTGTTCGCCGCCAGCGTGTTCGCCGCGCCGATCAACAGGGTATGGCCATCCTTGTCCGCCCTTGCCACGAATTCCGCGCCGATGTTGCCGCCGGCCCCGGCGCGGTTCTCCACCACCACCGGCTGGCCGAGCAGCGGCGACAGCTTCTCCCCCAGCATGCGGGCAGTGATGTCCAGCGCGCCGCCGGCGGCGATCGGCACGATGAGGCGGACCGGGCGGTTGGGCGTCCAGGTTGCGGCTGAGCCCTGGGCCCGAGCGGCGGCGGGGACCAGGGTAGCGGCGGCGAGGCCGAACAAGGGACGGCGACGGATCATGCGGGAAAGCTCCGGGGATTGCCCCGCATCTCAGGGCAGCGGGCCCCCGGGTCAACCCAAAAGGAACCCGCCGGGCTGCGGCGCGTGGAAAACCCATGCCGAACGATGCCCCGCCCATGGCCGCGCTGATCGAGGGAAGGCTGGACCGGCTCGGCCTGACGCCCGAGGAAGCCAGTCGCCAGGCCGGGCTGCCGGCGGATTTCCTCGACCGTTTGGCCGAGGGCCGTGTCCCGCCGCCACGCGGCCAGAAGCTGGTCCGGCTGGCCGAGGCGCTGGCCACCAGCGTTTCCTACCTCGTCGGCCTCGACCCCGACACGCCGCCGCCCGCCGAGCTGCTGGAGGAGGAGCAGGGCTCGCTCGGCCTGCTGGCGGGGGATGAGGAGGCGCTGCTGCGGGCCTATCGCCGGCTTGAGTTCCCGCAGAAGGCGGCTGTGGTGCTGGTGATCCGCAGCATGGCGGGGCCGGAGCCGGTGGCGGATGCCGTGCCGCCGAAGCGAGTTGGGCGGCGCTGATGCCGATCATCGCGGCACTAGCGTGACCATCGCCCGGCAGTGCGGAATGTCCTCCATGGTGAGGGCGGTCATGTAGGACTGGCTCTGCAACGAGTCGAGAATGCCGGACCCGCCATCTGGATCGTCACCGCTCCTGGCCCGCCTCCCACCCGGTACCGACCTTCCAGGCGGTAGGCCTGAAGGCGGTCATCGACGAAGATGTTGGCACCCTGCGGGCGGAGGCCTGGGTCAAGCTCGCTTACGGTCGCCAAGTCATGGCCAAACCAAACCTCCAGCCGCGAGGCGCTCTGGTTGGGCGCCAGCATGTCGGTGATGGTGATCGCCCACGCTCCGGTATCGGAATCCGCTCGCCCGCCGCCCCAGCCGGCCTTCGGGCTCCCGGCACGATCGGCGACGCGGCTGCCGCCCTCGATCATCTCCGGGCTTTTCAGAGCCAGCAACACGAGGAAGCTGCCGAACCCCAGGCTGAGTGCGCCTGGCAGGATGCCGATGGCCGGGATCTTCACTTCCCGGGCCTCGAGTCCCCCGCCAAGGATCGCGATTGCGATCATCACGCATCCAAGCAGAAAGGTAATCGTCGGTGCTGGAAACAACATGGCGGCATACGCCCTGAAATGCTTTGGGCGCCGTTGGGTCCGCAACGCCAAGTTTACACGGGATGCGGCCACGCAAGAAGGCAATGCCGCCTCTTGGCTGATGGGCATGTGCGCGCTGGCACAGCGCGCTGCGCCGGCACGGCTCCTCTCGTCCGTGGGCCGTGCCGAGCTGGATTGCATTTTTCCAGGCCTAGTGGCCAGGCTTGGGACGGCGGCGGGCGCTACTCGATCCTGATCCCGGCATTCCGGATCAGCGCCGCATAGCGGTCCGCATCGGCGCGCAGCAGCGTGGCCGCATCGGCGCTGGTGCCGCCGCCGGGGATGAAGCCGGCTTCCTTGATCCGCGGCCGCAGCAACGGGTCGGCCAGCGCCTTGTTGACCGCCGCGGCCCAGCGTTCGCGCACCGGGTCCGGCAGGCCGGGCGGGCCCATCAGCATGTACCAGACATTGGCGTCGAAGCCGGGGAAGCCCGATTCCGCCACGGTCGGCAGGTCGGGCAGCCATTCGATCCGGCCCGGCATGGTGGTGGCCAGCGCCCGCACCCGCTCGCCGCGGATATGCGGCAGGTAGGTGGGGAAGGTGTCGATGGCCAGGTCGATGCGCCCGGCCAGGATCTCGTTTACCGCCTGGCCGGTGCCGCGGAAGGGCACATGGGTCATCCGGATCCCGGCCGAGGCCGCCAGCAGTTCCGCCGCCAGATGCTGCTGCGTGGCGACGCCGGAGGAGGAATAGTTCAGCGCCCCCGGATTGGCCTTGGCATGGGCGATGAAGCCGGCGAGGTCCTTGGCCGGGGAGGACAGCGGCACCACCGCCACCAGCGGCACGGTGGCCGCCAGCACCACCGCGGTCTGGTCCCGAATGATGTCGAAGGGCGGCGGGGTCATCAGCGGCGGCACGACGGCGGAGGCGCTGACGGTCGACATGTACAGCGTATGGCCATCCGGCGCGGCGCGGCTGCCGGCGAGCGCCGCGATGGTGCCGCTGGCGCCGGGCCGGTTCTCCACCGCGATGGGCTGGCCGAATTCGGCCTGCAGCGCGGGCGCCAGGAAGCGGGCGATGATGTCGGTGCCGCCGCCGGGGGCGAAGCCGACCAGCAGGGTGATCGGGCGCGTCGGCTCCCAGCGCGGCTGGGCGCGGGCCAGGTGCGGCAGCGCCAGCAGTCCGGCACCGGCCAGCATGTGGCGGCGGTGGATCATCGGGTTTCCTCCTGCGTGGCCGGGCTGCGCCGGCCTTGGGTTCCTCGGGCCTTGCGGCCGCTTCAGGTGCCGGTCCACTGCATCGGCCGCTTGGCGAGGAAATTCTGCACGCCCTCGCGGAAGTCGTTGCTGGTGAAGCACATGGTCACCAGGTCGTCGCCGTTCACCTGCCGGGCGGCAAGGCGGAGCCGGCGCATCGCCTCCTTGGTCGCGCGCAGCGTCAGCGGCGCGTGGCCGGCGAGCGTGCGGGCCAGCGCCTCGGCGCGCGCCTGCAGCGCCGCATGGTCGGGCAGGATCTCCGACAGCAGGCCGATCGCCTTCGCTTCCTCGGCCTCGACCAGCCGGGCGGTGTAGACTAGGTCGATGACCCGGGCCGGGCCGATCAGCGCGGCGAGCCGGCCGTAATTCGCCATCGACAGGCAATTGCCCAGCGTCTTGGCGATGGGGAAGCCGATCCGCGCATTGGCCGCGGCGATCCGCATGTCGCAGACCGCGGCGATGGCGGCGCCGCCGCCGGTGGCCGCACCCGCGATGGCCGCGATGGTCGGCTTCGGGCATTCCTCGAGCGCGGTCAGCACGCCGTCGATCCGCTCCTCATAGGCCAGGGCATCTTCGGGGGTGCGGAACTCGGTGAACTGGGAGATGTCGGTGCCGGCGGCGAAGGCCTTCTCCCCGGCGCCGGTGATGACGATGGCGCGGAGCGACGGGTCGTCCCCAGCGGTCAGCGCGATCTGCCGCAGCCTCTCGTACATCGGGAAGGTCAGCGCGTTGCGCGCCTGCGGGCGGTTGAGCGTGACGAAGCCGATGCCGTCGCGCGTCTCATACAGCAACTCGTCCATGGGGCCTCCCGGGTTTGCGCCATTGGTGGCGGTTGCGGGGCCGGTTATCAAGCGGGGAAGCCAGGAGGAACGACCCATGCTGCCGCTGTCCCGCTTCACCGTGCTCGACCTCACCCGCGTCCGCTCCGGCCCTACCTGCGTGCGGCAGCTGGCCGACTGGGGCGCCAGGGTCATCAAGATCGAGGCGCCGGAGGAGATCGACACCGGCAGCGGCATGGGCGGCGACCGGCACGGGCCGGACTTCCAGCAGGTGCACCGCAACAAGCGCGGCATCACGCTGAACCTGAAGCACCCGGACGGGCTGGCGCTGTTCCGGACCATGGTGGCGAAGGCCGACGTGGTGGTGGAGAATTACCGCCCCGACGTGAAGGATCGCCTGGGGATCGACTTCGAGGCGCTCTCGGCGATCAACCCGGGGATCGTGCTGGGCTCGATCAGCGGCTTCGGCCAGACCGGGCCCTATGCCAAGCGGCCGGGCTTCGATCAGATCGCGCAGGGGATGGGCGGGCTGATGTCGGTCACCGGCCTGCCGGGCCAGGGTCCGGTACGGGTCGGCATACCCGTCGCCGACCTCACCGCCGGGCTCTACACCGCCATCGGCATCCTGGTGGCGCTGCTGGAACGCGAGCAGACCGGCCGCGGCCGCTGGGTGCATACCTCCCTGCTGGAGGCCATGGTGGCGATGATGGATTTCCAGGCGACGCGCTGGACCATGCGCCACGAGGTGCCGCAGCAGGCTGGCAACGACCACCCGACCACGGTGCCGACCGGGCTGTTCCGGACCAAGGACGGGCTGATGAACCTGGCCGGCGGCGGGCAGGAGATGTGGAACCGCATCGTCGAGACCTTGGGGATCATCCAGCAGGCCAAGGACCCGGATTTCGCCACCGACAAGACCCGCGCGGCGAACCGGGAGAAGACCAACGCCCTGCTGCAATCGGTGCTGGAAACCGACACCTCGGAGAACTGGATCGCCCGGCTGAACAAGGCCGGCGTCCCGTCCGGGCCGGTCTATGCCATGGACCAGGTCTTCGCCGATCCGCAGGTGCGGCACCTGGAGCTCGAATGGCCGGTGGAGCACCCGGCGCTCGGCATCGTCAACCTGGTGCGGGCGCCGATGACGCTGGACGGTGTCGAACCGCCGCGGCGGCCGACGCCGGAACGCGGCGAGCATACCGCCGAGGTGCTGGCCGAGTTCGGCATCGACGCCGCGGCACTGGCGGCGCTGCGCGCCAAGGGCGCCGTCTAGCCCCGCACCGCTTGACCCCGGCGCGGCGCTGCGGCAGCACCGCGCCTCCATGAGGGAGGAACGCGACGCCATGCGCATCGCCTCGGTCCGCGACGGCGTGGTGCCGATCGCCTCCGCCATCGCCAATGCCTATATCGACTTCTCCAAGATGACCGCCTCGGTCGTCGCGGTGACGGTGGAGGACGGCGCCGGCCGCAGCGCCACCGGCTACGGATTCAATTCCAACGGCCGCTACGCCCAGCCCGGGCTGCTGCGCGAACGCTTCATCCCGCGCCTGCTGGAAGCCCCGGAAGCCTCCCTGGTCCATGCCGATGGCGGGCTGGAGCCGGCCGGCGCCTGGGCGGCGATGATGCGGAACGAGAAGCCGGGCGGCCATGGCGACCGCAGCGTCGCGGTCGGCGTGCTCGACATGGCGCTCTGGGATGCCGCGGCCAAGCTGCAGGACAAGCCGCTGTGGAAGCTGCTGGCCGAGCGCTACCGCGGCGGCGAGGCGGACGAGACCGCCTGGATCTACGCCGCCGGCGGCTACTACTATCCCGGCAAGGGGCTGGACGAGCTGGTCGAGGAGATGCGGCGCTACCTCGACCTCGGCTACAGCGTCGTCAAGATGAAGATCGGCGGCGCCCCGGGCACGCCGCTGCGCGACGCGCTGAAGCTCGACGTGCAGCGGATCGAGGCCGTGCTCAAGCTGCTCGGCGGCGACGGCTCCCGCCTCTGCGTCGACGTCAACGGCCGCTTCGGCCTGCATGCCGCGCTGGCCTATGGCGCCGCCCTCGCCCCCTACAAGCTGCGCTGGTACGAGGAGCCGCTCGACCCGCTCGACTACAGCACCCATGCAACGCTGGCCGAGCATTACAGCGGCCCGATCGCCACCGGCGAGAACCTGTTCTCGATGCTCGACTGCCGCAACCTGATCCGCCATGGCGGGCTCAGGCCGGACCGCGACATCCTGCAGTTCGACCCGGCGCTGTCCTATGGCCTGGTCGAGTACCTGCGGACGCTGGCGATGCTGGAGGAGCACGGCTGGTCGCCGCGCCGCTGCGTCCCGCATGGCGGGCACCAATTCGCCTTGAACATCGCGGTCGGCCTCGGCCTCGGCGGCAACGAGAGCTACCCGGAGGTCTTCGCCCCTTTCGGCGGCTTCGCCGATGCGACGCCGGTGCGGGACAGCCGCATCCGCATGCCCGACGCGGCAGGCATCGGCTTCGAGCGGAAGGCCAATCTCTGGGCCGTGCTGCGGGACCTGTAGCGGCTGTGCGCCGGCGCACCGCGCGCCGGCGCGCCGCATCGCAGGGTCGGATCGCACCGGGTGCTTCCACAGCCCCGCCCGGCGCGGGACCGATGCCATGCTCCGCTTCGCCTTGCTTGCCGCCCTGCTCCCCACCGCCGCCCTGGCACAGGTGCAGCCGGTCGTCGCCGGAAACCCCGACCCTTCCTTCCGCCTGATCAACCGCGACCCGGCGGCGATGCACGAGATCTACGTCTCCCCAACCGGCCGGCGGGACTGGGGCGCCGACCGGCTCGGCCAGGACGTGCTGATCCCCGGCCGCTTCGCCCGCATCAGCCTGCCCACAGGGCAGTGCCTGCACGACATCCGCGTGGTCTTCGCCGATGGCCGCGCGGTGGAACGGCGGCGCGTGGATACCTGCGTGGCATCGCAACTGGCCTTCCCCTGATCGCCGGGGCGGCGGCGCGGGGATTTGCCCTGACGCCCGGGCCGGTGGAGTCTGGCGCCACCAGCGCCGGAGCCACCGCATGACCCGCCTCCTCGTCCTCAACGGCAACACCACCCAGGCCGTCACCGACCGCATCGCTGAGGCCGCCCGCAGCGCGGCGCCGGAAGGGATGACCGTGGACGCGATGACCGCCCCCTACGGCCTGCCGCTGATCGTCACCCGGGCCGACTGGCTGCTCTCCGGCCCGCCGATCCTGGAAGCCCTGGCCGCGAAGCGCGGCACCTACGACGCCGCGGTCATCGCCGTCTTCGGCGACCCGGCGCTGGACGCGGCGAAGCTGCTGCTCGATGTGCCCGTGATCGGCATCTCGGAAGCCGCCTTCCATGCCGCGTCCATGCTCGGCCGGCGCTTCGGCATCGTCTCCTTCACCGCCGCGCTGCGGCCGATGTTCGAGGATTGCCTGGACCACCACGGCCTGCGCGGCCGCTGCGCCGGCTTCCGCATGGGTCCGGTCGATGCCTCCTACCCCGCCCAGCTCGGCGCGGCGGAGACGGCGGAGCTGCTGGCGCTGATCGACCAGTCCATCGCGCAGGACGGGGCGGAAGCGGTGATCCTGGCCGGCGGGCCGCTGGCCGGGCTGGCCGCGGTGCTGCAACCCTCGGTCGGGGTGCCGCTGGTCGATGGCACCGTCGCCGCGGTGCGGCTGGCCGCGGCCCTGGCCGGGATGCCCCGCCCCGCGCGGCCCCACCGGGCCCGGCCGCTGACCGGCTACGGGACGGAGGTGGCCTCGCTCTACGGCGCGTGATGGCTGGCGGGGTTGCCAGCCGGGCGCAGCCCGCGTTCCTGGCGGCAACGACCCGGAGCCTCACCACCATGACGACAGCGACCTGGCTGCGCCTCGCAGCCGGATGGGGCAGCGTTGCCGCCTTCCTCGCCTTCGGCGCCGGCGGGCTGCACGACCTGTCCGACCCGCTGCGCGTGGCCGGGCTGTTCGCCTGGCTGCTCGGCGTCATCATCTGGCTCGCCTTCGGGGTGGTGCACGAAGCCGAGGAGTTGGCGGAGATGCTGGGCGAGCCCTTCGGCACCCTCATCCTCACCTTGGCCATCGTCATCATCGAGGTCGCGCTGATCAGCGCGGTGATGCTGGGGGCGAAGGAAGCCCCGGCGCTCGGCCGCGACACCATGTATGCGGTGCTGATGATCGTGCTGAACGGCGTGGTCGGGCTCGGCCTGCTGGTCGGCGGGCTGCGGCACCGGGAGCAGTCCTACAACCTGCAGGGCGCTGCCGCCTATCTGGGGGTGATGATCCCGCTGTCGATCATCGCGCTGGTCCTGCCGAACTTCACCACCTCCACCGTCGACGGCTCGCTGACCCCGGCGCAGGCGGCGTTCTTCTCCCTGTTCACGGTGCTGCTCTACGGCATCTTCCTCTGGCTGCAGACCGGACGGCACAGCGGCTTCTTCATCGACCCGGCGGAGGCCGACGCGCCCCGGCTCGCGGGGCCGCCGCGGAAGCGCGGCGCCACGCTGCCGCATGTCGCGCTGCTGCTGGCCAACATCCTGCCGATCGTGATCCTGTCGAAGAGCCTGGCGGCGGTGCTGGATTTCGGCATCCACGCCATGGGCGCCCCGCCGGCGCTCGGCGGCGTGCTGATCGCCATGGTGGTCTTCACCCCGGAAGGCCTTTCGGCGTTGCGGGCGGTGGCGGCGAACCAGTTGCAGCGGGCGGTCAACCTCTGCCTCGGTGCCGCCACATCGACGCTCGGGCTGACGGTGCCGGCGGTGCTCATGATCGGCCTGCTGACCGGGCAAACCGTGGTGCTCGGCCTGTCGGCGGCCAACATGGTGCTGCTGGTCTCGACGCTGATCCTCAGCGCCCTCACCTTCTCCGGCCCGCGCACCACCATGCTGGAGGGCGCGGTGCACCTGACGCTGTTCGGGGTCTTCTTCGTGCTGATCTTCAGCCCGTGACCCGAACCGGCATCACCCGCGGGTAATGACGATCTCGCTGTAGTCGGACGGCACCCGCAGCGAGCCGTCGGTCGCCGTGTCGAAGCGGGCGATCAGGGCGTGCAGGTCCTCCGCCAGCGCCGCCTGCCCGGCCTGGTCCAGCGCCAGGAAGGCCTTGTGCACCGGCCCGTACCACAACCGGAACACCTCGATGAAATGCGCCGGGGAGCGGTAGCGGAAGACGAAGCGGCGGTCGTGCACCGCGATGCCGCCGGCGCCGGCGCCGAAGACCTCCTCGATCCAGGGCCGGCTGCCCCACAATGCCGGCGACTTCAGCCCGGACGGCGGCGGCACATGCCGGGCCAGCGTGCGGAAGAGCTGGCCGATGAAGCCCTCCGGCGTCCAGTTCGCCATGCCGATCCGGCCGCCCGGACGGCAGACCCGCAGCATCTCCCGCGCCGCGGTGGCCTGGTCGGGGGCGAACATCACGCCGAAGGTCGAGACCACGGCATCGAAGCCGGCATCGGCGAAAGGCAGCCTTTCGGCATCGGCCATCCGCCAGGCGACCTCCAGCCCCTCGGCCTCGGCCCGCGCCCGGCCGCGCGCCAACAGCGTTTCGACATAATCGGTCGAGGTCACCGCGCAGCCGCGGCGGGCGAAGGCCAGCGTCGCATTGCCGTTGCCGGCGGCGACATCCAGCACGTTGGACCCCGCCGGCAGGTCCATCGCCTCGGCCAGGGATTCGCCGGTGATCTGCAGGGTGGTGCCGATGCGCGCATAATCGCCCGAGGCCCAGGCGGCATTCTGCCGTGCCTTGATGGCGGCATAGTCGGGCGCGGCTTGGATCATGGTGTCCATGGCGGTGTCTCCCTTGGGGGCCGGCGGCACGCGGTGCCGGCCCGGCACCCCCGGTATCGCGCAGCCGGGCGCCGGCCTGCTTGGCGGCCAGCCGGGATTTGCATTGACCCGGGTGGGGGATTTGCCGGTGATTGCGGGGGGAAGCCCGCGGGGACGCGATGCTGTACCGGTTCGACGCCTTCGAGCTCGATACGGGGCGCTACGCGCTGCGCCGCGACGGCGCCCCGTGCCATGTCGAGCCGCTGGTCTTCGACCTGCTCGTTTTCCTGCTGCGCAACCCGGGCCGGGTGCTGGGGCGGGAGGAGATCGTCGAGCAGGTCTGGCAGGGCCGCGCGGTGTCCGAGGCGACGATCTCCTCCTGCGTCAAGGCCGCCCGGCGGGCCCTGGGGGACAGCGGGGAGGACCCGACCTATATCCGCACCGTCCGCGGCCGCGGCTTCGAATTCACCGCCCAGGTCTCGGCGCAGCCCGCCACGCCGGATATCGCGCAGGCGGCGAGCCTGCCGGCGACGCCAGCGGCGAGCCTGCCGGCGACGCCGGCGGGCGATGCCTCGCCGCTGCCGATCCTCGCCGTGCTGCCCTTCGCCAACCTCAGCGCCGAGACGGACGCCTATTTCGCCGATGGGCTGACCGAGGACATCATCATGCACCTGGCGCGCTTCCGCGACCTGCGGGTGATCGCCGGGGCCTCCAGCTTCCGCTTCAAGGGCCGCGATGTCGACCTGGCCGAGATCCGCGCCCGGCTGCGGGCCGGGTATGTCGTGCAGGGCAGCGTGCGGCGGGATGCCGGCCGCATCCGCATCTCGGCCCAGCTGGTCGATGCCGCGACCGGGTTGCAGCTCTGGGGCGACCGCTACGACCGGGAGATGGGCGACATCTTCGCGCTGCAGGACGAGGTGACGCGGACCATCGCCGCGGCGCTCGGCGTGACCATGCAGGCGACGGCGCTGCAACGCGCCTTGACCAAGAAGCCGGTCGAGCTCGACGCCTACGACTGCCTGCTGCGCGCCCGGCGCTACACCTGGATGCTGAGCGCCGAGATGCATGCCGAGGCGCGCGACCTGCTAGAACGCGCGGTGGAGCTCGACCCGCTATCGTCGGATGCGCACGCCCTGCTGGCCAACGTCTATCTCGGTGAGCACCGGTTCGAGATGAACCCGCGGCCCAACCCGATCGGCCGCGCCATGGTGCATGCCCTGGCGGCGACGCAGCTCGACCCGCAGAACGCCTATGCGCGCTGCTGGCTGGCGATCGTGCATTTCTTCAGGGGCGAGAACGACCGCTTCGAGATGGAGGCGCAGCGCGCGCTCGAGCTCAACCCGAACGACCCGGAAACCCTGGCCGATGTCGGGCACTATCTGGCCTTCATGGGGGAGTTCGAGCGCGGCGTCGCCCTGTCGCGCCGGGCGCAGCTGCTCAACCCGCTGCATCCCGAATGGTATCTCTTCAGCCTGGCCCGGCTGCACTACAGCCAGCGGCGCTACGCGGATGTTGTCGGCATCATCCAGCGGATCGGCATGCCGCATTTCTACTGGACCCACCTGCTGGCCGCGGCGGCGCTGGGCCAGCTCGGCGACCCGGCGGCGCCCGCGGCGCTGGCGCGGATCTTCGCGGTGAAGCCGGACTTCTCCGCCCGCGGCGAGCTGCGCAAGTGGAACGCCGCGCCGGACGACCTGGACCATATCCTGCAGGGCCTCATGCAGGCGGGGCTGCGGGAGTGATCCGGCCGGGCTCCAGGCTGGCATAGACGTCGCCGCTATTGGCCTCCGGCGGCAGGGCACCGATCCAGGCGGCGATGCCGGCGGCATCCAGCGGGGCGGGATGGACGAATTCCATGCTCTCGCCCAGGCAGGCGTTGAAGCCACGGTAGCCCAGCGCCGCCAGCCGATCGAGGCAGGCGAAGGCCACGCCGGGCTGGATGGTGGTGAATTCGAAGGACAGCGTGCGCGGCGCGAAGGACAGCCCGGTCAGCGCCACCGCCTCATAGCCCTCGACATCGATCTTGATCAGATCCGGCCGGCCATGGGTGGCGGCCAGCGCGTCGAGCGTGGTGACCGGCAGGATGATCTCGGCGTCCCAGGACTGGCCTTCCCAGCCCGGCGCACCGTCCGCCGCGGCGATGAAGTCGGCGCTGGCGGTGGCGACCGTCGGGTTGGCGCTGTTCAGGCGCAGCACCGCCTCCCCCGGCGCGGCGCCGACCAGGGCGGCGACGCGGGCGACGCCGGCATCCCGGCCGAACAACAGCCGCAGCAGCCGGGCAAGCCGCGGCTGCGGCTCCACCGCCACGACCCGGGCGCCGAGCCGGCGGAAGCTGGCCGTCCGGTCGCCGACATGCGCGCCGACGTCGAAGGCCAACTCGCCCGGGGCGAGCAGGCGGCGATGGAAGGCGTCCAGCCGCCCGCCCCGGCCCGGCGGGTAGTAGATCCGCAGGGACCGGCCGATGGCGCGGGCCGTGGTCACGCGGCGGGCGGGGTTTCGTAGCCGGCAAGCTGCCATGCAGCGGGTTCGGCCAGGGCCTCCCGGTACCAGCGGTCGACCAGCGGATGGGCACGCACCGCGGCCATATAGGCCCGGCTGGTCGCCGACAGCACCGGCTGCCAGGTGAGGAAACGCCCGACCACCGGGGCGTACATGACGTCAGCCATGCCGAAGCGCGGGCCGAACAGGAAAGGGCCGCCATGCGCCGCCAGCGCCTCGCCCCAGGCGGCCTCGATGCGGGCGATGTCCTTCAGGGCGTCGGGCGTGCGGCCCAGGCCGGCGAAGTCGGCGCCGGCGTTGAACCACATGGCCTGGCGCAGGCCGCGGAAGCCGGCCGCCATCTCGGCGGCCATGGAGCGCGCGGCGGCCCGGGCGGCGCGGTCCTCCGGCCAGAGGCCGGGCGCCTGCTCGGCGCAGTATTCGCAGATCGACAGGCTCTCCCAGACCCGGGCGCCCCGGTGTTCCAGGTAGGGCACCAGCCCGGCCGGGGTGGCGGCGGCGATCGCCGGCGTCACCGGGCCGGCATCGCGGACGAAGGGGATCAGCACCTCCTCCACCTCGAGCCCGGCCAGGTGCACGGCCAGCCAGCCGCGCATCGACCAGGAAGAATAGCGCTTGTTGCCGATGAGCAGGCGGCCGTCGGGCATGGGGTCAGGGATCCGGGGTCAGGCGGGCGAGGATCTGGTCGAGGGCGAGGTCCTCGTCCGGCAACTCGTCCAGGGTGAAGGGGCAAGGGATGGGGAGGCCGGGGAGCGGTTGGCCGAGCTTGCCGGCCGCGGCGGCGACATGCCATTCCCCTTCGGGCCCGGTCTCCACCAGCCTGCGCATGGAGGGGCGGCCGGGCCGCGCGGCATTCCGGCGAAACACCCGCACGTCCCCGCGCCGATGATTCACCGCGGTCGAATGCGGCGCATGGGCGATGAGAAGCAAGTGCTCCAGTACCAGCAGCGGGTGGCTGCGCATCTTTTCGACCTGCGCGCTCCCCAAATCCTCCATCGCCTCGGCCAGGTGGGGCAGGTCGAGCGCCGCATCGTGGTTCGCGCGCGTCTCCGCCAGCCGGCGCAGCGCGGCGGCCTGTTCCAGGGTCCAGGCGTAGAAGTCGCGGTCGTGCAGGCTGCCGTCCATGGCGGGGTCCTCTCCCCGGATTTCCTAGCATATCCGCCGCCGACGCGGCAGCGCCGGCTTGCCCGCGGCCCGCAGCGGGTGTTCCTTGGGCGGGACTGCCGGAGCTGCCCCCGATGAACGAGATGAACGTCCCGCGTCCGAACAACCTCGACGCCTATTGGATGCCCTATTCGGACAACAAGTACTTCAAGGCCAACCCGCGGATGATCGCCCGCGCCGAGGGCATGTCCTACTTCACCCCGGAGGGGCGGGAGATCCTGGACGGCACGGCGGGCCTCTGGTGCTGCAACGCCGGGCACGGCCGGCGGGAGATCAAGGAGGCGATCCAGCAGCAGGCCGCCATCCTCGACTACGCGCCGACCTTCCAGCTCGGCCACCCCATCGCCTTCGAGGCGGCGGCGCGCATCGCCGAGATCACGCCGGAGGGGATGGACAAGGTCTTCTTCACCAACAGCGGGTCCGAGAGCGCCGACACCGCGCTGAAGATCGCGCTGGCCTACCACAAGGCGCGCGGCGAAAGCAGCCGGGTGCGGCTGGTGGGCCGGGAACGCGGCTACCACGGGGTCGGCTTCGGCGGCATGTCGGTGGGCGGCATCGGCGGCAACCGCAAGCAGTTCGGCGCCCTGCTGCCCTATGTGGACCACCTGCCGCACACCCATGGGCTGGCGGAGAACCTCTTCGCCAAGGGCCAGCCGGACCACGGCGCGCATCTGGCGGACGTGCTGGAGAACCTCGTTGCCCTGCATGGCGCCGAGACCATCGCCGCGGTGATGGTCGAGCCGGTGGCGGGGTCCACCGGCGTGCTGGTGCCGCCGAAGGGCTACCTGGAGCGGCTGCGCGCGCTGTGCACCAAGTACGGCATCCTGCTGATCTTCGACGAGGTCATCACCGGCTTCGGCCGCATCGGGACCAATTTCGGCGCGGAACGGCTGGGCGTGACGCCCGACATCATGACCATGGCCAAGGGGCTGACCAATGCCGCGGTGCCGATGGGCGCCGTCGCCTGCCGCAACGAAGTCTACGACGCCATCGTGGACGGCGCGCCGGCGGGGATCGAGCTGTTCCACGGCTACACCTATTCCGGCCACCCGCTGGCCGCGGCGGCGGCGATCGCCACCATGGAACTGCACCGGGCGGAGGACCTGCCGGGCCGGGCGCGGGCCATCGAGCCCTACTGGCAGGAGGCGGCGCACAGCCTGCGCGCGGCGCCGAACGTCATCGACATCCGCGACTGCGGCCTGATCGCGGGCATCGAGCTGGCGCCGCGGCCGGGCAAGGTGGGACAGCGGGCGATGGACGTGTTCCGCCGCTGCTTCGACGACGGCGTGCTGGTCCGGGTGACCGGCGACATCGTCGCCCTGTCGCCGCCGCTGATCATCGAGAAGGGTCATGTGGACCGGCTGATCGGCACGCTGGACGCGGCGATCCGGGCGGAGGCGGCGTGATCGGTACACGCTGCTGATCAGGCAATCCTGAAGCGGCCTTGTCGGCGGTAGCCTCGCCACTCACGCACGGGTGGCGCGGCGTGCGATGCCCCAAGGACATCGGCGGCAAGGTCCGCGATGCATATCGGACGGGGGCGAAGCCAAACGCCGCGCCCCGCCGGGCCCCGGCGACGCCGGCTGGACATCAGGGGCTGGCGGCCGAGGCGACTCCGGGTCGTTCAGGCAAAAGCCGATATGGTGCGACCGACAGGGCGCGGCACCGTCTACCGATATGCCTGCGGGACCTCGGACGCCGGGACCTGGGGTCGCCGTGCGCTTCAAGGACGATCAGCTCGGTGCCTGGCAGCCGGTGCCGGCAGGTCGCCTGACTCGTGTCGCCCACGCCACCCAGCCCGGATGGGCTCAGCGCAACGTCACGCGCCGGGTGGCACAGCCTGCCGGGATCGACGTCAGCCTTCCCGGCGCAGCGCCACCGCGGCGGCAGCCAGGCCGGCGGCCAGCGAAACGGCGCCCAGGGCCGGCGCCGCCAGAAGCGCCCCCGGTGCCAGGATGGCAGCCGGGCCGAGCGCCAGCCCGACCGAAGCGAGGCCGCCGATGGCGGCCAGGACGGCTAGGAAGCACAGGGCGACCATACGAGGATTCTCCTTCCAGAGGCCAAGCCGGACAACATCGGCAACCACGCCGGCTGCCACGATCATGCCATGATTTGGCCCCGCTTCACCACAATTGCGACTGCGCCGCCCGGGTCAAAGACCCGAACGGCGCAAATGTGACCAAAAGGCGGCAGCGGAAACCGGCCGGCTGATATGCCGCAGGGGTCGCCTCCGACCGCAGCGCCCTGGGGCGCCGCGGTCATCGGACGGCCTCAGCCGGTCTGCTGGATCGCCGAGAGCATCCAGGGGCCGCCCTGGGTGCGGACGAAGGTCCAGAGCTCCGTCACCGTCACGCGGCGGTCGGGATCGCCCTCCACCACCGCGCCGTCGCTGATGCGGCGGGTGACGTCGACCTGGGAGAAGCGCATCGCCACCGTGGCGTATTCGCGCGCACCCTCGCGCCAGGCCTCGGCCAGGTCGCCCTTTTCCAGGACCACGTCGCGCGTCTCGTTGCGCCAACCGCGGCGGGCCAGGTCGCCGAGGTCGCTGCCGAAATACTGCATCATCTCGGGCGTCGCGACCGCACGCATGCCCTGCTCGTCCTGCCGCGACCAGGCGGCGTTGACCACCTTCAGGGCATTCTCGAAGGCCTGGAAATCGGCCGGCGTGACCTGGATCGGCTCACCCACCGGGGCGGCGCCGCCGCCACCGCCGCCGAACATCGGCCGCGGGGCATCCTGCGCCTGCCGCGCCATGGCGCCCATCCCGCCGGCCGGCACCCCGGCCAGGGCCGGCTGCTGGCGCCGGCGGAACCAGCCGATCGCCAGCCGGACCACCAGCACGACCAGGCCGATCTGCAGCAGCAGGCCGAGGAAGCTGGCGATGCCGCTGAAGCCGCCGAACAGCCCATGGCCGAACAGCAGCCCGCCGAGGCCGGCACCGATCAGCCCGCCCATCAGGCCCGCCATGAACGGGGACCGCGAGAAGAAGCCGCCCGCCGGGTTCGGCTGGAACGGCCGCGCCGGCTGGGCCGCACCGACGCCCGGACGGGACGGCTCGGTCATCGTGCGGTCCATCTGCCGGGCGCTGCCCGGCGCGGTCTGGGTCGAAGGCGGCGTGCTGTAGGTGCGGGAACCGCGGCTCCCGGCGGAGGAGCCACCACCCGGCCGTGCATCGGCGATCATCGGCGCAAGCACGAGGGCCGCGGCAGCGAAGGCCGCGAGCAGGAAGGCAGGACGGCGCATGGTCTGGGTTCTCTCCGGCATCATGTTACTTGGCGTCCATATAGGGTGCCGCCGCGGCAATTGCGACGGGGCCGTCAAGGCGTCACCCTGTACCTGCAGCAGTCGGGGGACCATCGGATGGCGAAGGCGTGGATCAGGGGCTTGGTCCTGGGTGGGGCCGTGCTGGCGGCAACCAGCGCCATGGCGCAAACGCCGGCCAGGGTCTTCCGGTTCGCCACCAGCACGGATGCGGCGACGCTCGACCCGCATGCGACCAATGCGCTGTTCACCTACCTCATCGTCTCCCAGGTCTATGAGCCGCTGACCCATCGCGGCGACGACCTGAAGCTACACCCGGGCCTGGCGGTCCGCTGGGAACAGGTCGAGCCGACCCGCTGGCGCTTCCACCTGCGCGACGGGGTGAAATTCAGCGGCGGGGAGAGCTTCGAGGCCGAGGACGCCGCCTTCAGCCTCGCCCGGGTCAAGGCGCCGACCAGCAACTACGGCATCTACGTGGATACCGTCGCCGGCACCGAGGTGGTGGACCGGCTCACGCTCGACGTCATCACCCGCACCCCGGACGCCACCATCCCCGACAAGATGAGCCGCGTGCTGGTGATGGACAAAGGCTGGTCGGAGGCCAACCGCAGCGCCGTACCGCAGAATTTCGGCCAGCGGGAGGAGACCTTCGCCGCCCGCAACACCAACGGCACCGGCCCCTTCGTCATCACCCGGCGGGAGGTCGACCAGCGCACCGTGATGGCCCGCAACCCGGCCTGGTGGGGGACCGAGGCCAAGGCCGCCCCCGGCAACGTCACCGAATTCCAGTACATCGTGCTGAACTCGGATTCGACCCGGGTCGCCGCGCTGCTGTCGGGCGAGGTCGACATGGTGCATGTCGTCCCGGTCCAGGACATCGAGCGCATCCGCCGCGACCCGAAGCTGCGGGTGCTGGAGGGCCAGGAGAACCGCACCGTCTTCCTGGCGATGAACCAGGAGGCCGACGACCTGTCCTCCTCCGACATCCGCGGGAAGAACCCCTTCAAGGATGTCCGTGTCCGCCAAGCCGTCGCGCATGCCATCGACGTCGAGACGCTGAAGCGCCGCACCCTGCGTGGCCAGGCGGTGCCGACCGGGTCGATGTGGACGCAATTCGTCAACGGCTGGACGCCGGAAACCGACAGGCGCCTGCCCTACGACCGCGACCGGGCGCGCGCCCTGCTGGCCGAGGCCGGCTACGGCCAGGGTTTCGCCATCGGCTTCGACTGCCCGGTCGGCACCTATGACGAGGCCTGCCAGGCGATCACCGCCATGCTGGCCCAGGTCGGCATCAAGGCCAGCCTGAACCTGGTGCCGAACAGCCAGTTCATCGGCCGCATCCAGCGCCGCGAGAGCCAGTTCTACGCGCTGTCCTGGGGGGTGCCGACCTTCGATGCGCTGTACACGCTGCGCGCGGTCATGGCGTCCCGCGCCGTCGGCGGCAGCGCCAGCTGGAATGCCGGCGGCTATGCCAATGCCGAATTCGACGCGCTGGTGAAGCGGGTGGAATCGGAGACCGACCCGGAAACCCGGCGCGGCCTGATCGCCCGCGCGCATGCCCTGCACAATGCCGAGCTGGGCCATGTCCCGCTGTACCACATGATGATCCCCTGGGCGGTGCGGCAGGGCGTGGCGGTGACCCACCGGGCGGACAACCAGGTGCAGGTGCGGGAGATCCGCATCGACTGAACCGAGGCGGCAGCGGCAGCGTTGCCGCGGCACCCGCCCGGAGCCGCGCCGCGATGTCCCCGCCCAGCATCCCCGGCGCCCGCGCGCTGGACGCCCTGAATTTCGCCCTGGCCGACGTGCGGGACGGGCTCGGCCCCTATCTCGCGGTCTATCTCCTGGCCCTCGGCTGGGACCCGGCGCAGACCGGCCTCGTCCTCGCCATCTCCGGCGTCGCCGGGTTGCTGGCCCAGGCGCCGGCCGGCGCCCTGGTGGACCGGGTGGCGGCGCGGCGGGCGGTGCTGGCCCTGGCCGCCCTGGTGGTCACCGCCGCCTGCCTGCTGATCCCGGCCTTCCCCGGCTTCTGGCCGGTGGCAGGGTTGCAGGCGGCCAGCGGCATGGCCGCCGCGGTCTTCGCCCCGGCGATCGCCGCACTCACGCTGGGCCTGGCCGGCCGCGCCCGCTTCAGCCGCCGCACCGGCCGCAACGAGGCCTTCAACCATGCCGGCAATGCCGCCTCGGCCGCCGCCGCCGGCGGGCTGTCGCTGTGGTTCGGCCCGGTCGCGGTCTTCTGGCTGCTGGGCGGCATGGCGCTGGCCAGCATCGCCGCCGCCCTGGCCATCCCGGCCGACCGGATCGACCCGGCCCTGGCGCGCGGCGCGGACGAGGCCGGCGGCAGCCAGGCTTCGGCCTGGCGGACCCTGGTCACCTGCCGGCCGCTGCTGGTCTTCGCGCTCTGCGTCGCGCTGTTCCATCTGGCCAATGCGGCGATGCTGCCGCTGGTCGGGCAGAAGCTGGCACAGCAGGACCTCAACCGCGGCACCGCGCTGATGTCGGCCTGCATCGTCGCGGCCCAATTGGTGATGGTGCCGATGGCGGCGCTGGCCGGTGCCCGGGCCGATGCCTGGGGCCGCAAGCCGCTGTTCCTGGCCGGCTTCGCGGTGCTGGCGCTGCGCGGCGTGCTCTACACTTTGTCCGACGATCCCTGGTGGCTGGTCTCGGTGCAGGCGCTGGACGGGGTGGGCGCCGGGCTGTTCGGCGCCCTGATGCCGATGATCACCGCCGACCTGACGCGGGGCACCGGGCATTTCGGCGCCGGACTCGGCGCCGTCGCCACCGCGCAGGGGCTGGGCGCCTCGCTTTCCAACGGGCTGGCCGGCTGGGTGGTGGTGCAGGCCGGCTATTCGGCGGCCTTCCTGGCCCTGGCCGCGACGGCGGCGGCCGGCGCGCTGCTGTTCTGGTGGGCGATGCCGGAGACCGCCCGGAAGTCTATTGCAGCCTCAGCGAGGCCAGCGTGGTGTCCTTCTCCGCCTGGCTGAGCGGAACCATCTGCTGCCAGACCGCGGCGGCCCAGGCCTGGGCATAGCGCGACAGCCGCTCCAGGTCGTGTTCGTCGAGGCTTTCGACATATTCGGCGACGCTCTCGCTTTCGTCGTCCCAGCCGGAGGCGATGTCGACCACCACGGCGGTGGCATTCATCGCGTCGTCGTCCAGGTCACCTGCCTCGAAGGCGCCCATCTCGACCAGTTCGGGCACCTGGTGGGCGGTGACGACGGCCAGTGCCGCGGCCTCGCGCAGCGGCATCCGGCCGTCCTCGTTCAGGCTGAGCTCGGCGAGTGCCGCGATCGCCTCCCGCTCCATGTGCTCACGCGTCTTGCGCCAGTCCTGGACTGCCATGGGTCGCTCCTTCCCTGAAGGTCCGTGAGGTAAAGCAAGACCGGGAAGGAAGCATCCTCCCCGGGCCCCTCCTCTGTTTTTGGGAGTCAACACCTGCCGCGCGGCGGCACTCGACTTGCAAAAAGGAAAGGTGGGGTTCGCGGAGGGCATACGTTTCCCTCCGCAAGCTTGCTTGGTATGCCCTAGCCACCCGCCATGGTCAGGCCCTCGACCCGGATGGTCGGGCTGTCGGTGCCGCGACGGAATTGCAGGTCGTCCGCCGGCGTCAGGTTCAGCAGCATATCCTTGACGTTGCCGGCAATGGTGATCTCGCTGACCGGCTCCGCCAGGGCGCCGTCGCGGATCATGAAGCCGGCGGCGCCGCGGCTGTAGTCGCCGGTGACGCCGTTGACCCCCATGCCGATCAGTTCCGTCACGTAGATGCCCTCGCGGATATCGGCCATCAGCGCCGCCGGCGTCATGCTGCCGGCTTCCAGCCACAGGTTGGTGGTGCTGGGCGAAGGCGGCCCGCCGGTGCCGCGGCCGGCATGGCCGGTCGAGGCCATGCCGAGCTGCCGGGCGCTGCGCCAGTCGAGGATCCAGGTGGTCAGGATGCCGTCCTCGACGATGGCGCGGCGGGTACCCTTCATGCCCTCGCCGTCAAAGGGCCGGCTGCGCAGCCCGCGCCGCCGGGTCGGGTCGTCCACCACCGTCAGCCCGGCCGCCATCACCCGCTGGCCCAGCTTGTCACCGAGGAAGGAGGTGCCCCGCGCGACCGCGGCGCCGTTGATGGCGCCCGACAGATGCCCGAGCAGCGAAGCCGCCACGCGTGGGTCGTAGACCACGGGCACCCGGGCAGTCTTCGGCCGGGACGGGTTCAGCCGCGCCACCGCCTTCTCCCCGGCGCGGCGGCCGAGCATGGCGGCGTCCTCCAGATCGGACAGATGGACGCAGCTGGAATAGTCGTAGTCCCGCTCCATCGACGTCCCCTGCCCCGCCAGGGCGGTGACCGAGATCGAATGGCTGGTGCGGGCATATTCCCCGGCGAAGCCGTTGCTGGCTGCCATGGCGATGGCGTAGCGGCCCCAGCCGGCGCTGGCGCCTTCGGAATTGCTCACCCCGGCCACGGCCAGCGCCGCATCCTCGGCCGCGGCGGCGCGGGCGATCAGTGCGGCGGCGTTGGGCTCCTCGGCATCCGCCAGGTCGAGATCGACCGCGACCAGCCCGTCCGGCGCATCGGCGAGGCCGGCGAAGGGGTCCTCGGGCACCACCCGCGCCATGGCGACGGCGCGCTCGGCCAGCGCGGCGAAGCCCTTGGGCGAGGGGTCGGTGGAGGAGACAATCGCCTGACGCTGGCCGAGGAAGACCCGTAGGCCGAGATCGAAGCCCTCGGCCCGTTCCAGCTGCTCGATCTCGCCGAGCCGGCGGGAGACGTGGAGCGAGGCATTGCTGATCAGGACCGCATCGGCGGCATCCGCCCCGGCCCGGCGGGCAGCGGCGACGAGGTCCTGCAGGGTATCGGCATGGGACATGCGGGCGTCTCTCCTCGAACTCCGGCCCTCGAATTCCGGCGGGGCCCGGCCGTCGCGCACGGGGCCCGGCAGCCGGGGCCCGCGACCGCGGCGGATCGGGGGGCGGACCCTGCCCGGCTGCGCTGTAGCATGACGCGATCTTCGCCGGCCAGTTTGCCGCCCGGGCCCGATGCCGCGAGGTTCATCGCGAACCGTTTGTGTCCTCTCGCCCCGCACGGCATCGTCGCCCCGCCTGGCAACACCTGGCCGACGCGTCGCGGCAGCCATGCCCGCGCAGTACCTTCCCTGGATCGATTCCCGCCCTGGTTGAAACGCAACTCCACCGCGGGACAGCGGCGATCCAGGCCGCGGGCGACGCCACCCGCCGTTACGTCCTGCTCGCCATGCTGGGCTACGTCGCGCTGACGCTGGCGGTGCTGCCCCGTGCCGGCGTGGCGGGGCCGGAGATTCCGGGGATCACCGCGGCCTTCGTCGCCGGGATCGTCATCGCCGAGGCGACCACCGCCTTCCTGCTCCTGGTGCAGTTCCACGCGCTGCGTGCCTGGCCGCTGCTGCTGCTCGGCTGCGCCTACCTGCACAGCAGCCTGATGGCGGTGTTCCATCTGCTGACCTTCCCCGGCGCGGTGCTGGCGGGGCGCGGCGTGATCGGCACCGCGCCTTCGACCGCCTGGATCTTCGTCGCCTGGATCCTCGGCCATGCCGGGCTGTCGCTGGCGGGGATCGTCGTCGCGGTCGCGGCGCCTGGCCGCTGCCCAGCGGGGCGCAGCGGCCGGGCGATCCAGGCGGCGGTCGCGACGGTGCTGCTGGCCGTCGCCGCCATCGTCCTGGCCGCGATCCTGATCCCCGACCGGCTGCCCGACCTGATGGGCCGGGAGCTCGCCTGGACGCCGCTGAACATCGCGGCGAACTGGCTGGCGATCGGCATGCTGGCGGCCGGCGCCGCGCTGGTCCTGTGGGTCCTCCGCGACCGCGACGCGCTGTTCCTGTGGTTGGCGCTGGCGCAGACGACGATGGCCTGCGCGCTGCTGGTGTCGCAGCTCGGCGGCGGCCGCTATTCGGTCGGCTGGATCGTCGCCCGGGCCGGCTGGGTCACCTCGGCCGCCGTGCTGTTCCTGTTCTTCCTGGCGCAATTCGTCCGTCAGCAACGCCAGCTGGCACATGCCCGCGACCAGCTCGAGGCCCGCGTCGCCGCCCGCACCGCCGAGCTGCACCAGGCGCTTGGCCAGCGCGACCTGCTGCTGCGGGAGGTCTACCACCGGGTCAGGAACAACCTGCAGGTGGTCGATTCGCTGGTGCGGATGGAGGCGAAGCGGCAGGACAACCCGGCCGTGGCGGCGCGGCTGACCGGCATCCGCAACCAACTGCATGCGCTCGGCCTGGTGCACGCCCAGTTGATGCGGTCGGACGACCTTGCGACGTTCGATATCGCTCCCTTCCTATATGAATTGACATCCAATCTGGAGCGCTCGCTGTCCCCGTTCGATGACGGGGTCCGGATCGAGGTTGCCGCCGATTCGGTCGCGGTGACCATGGATATCGCCGCCCCGCTGGGGCTGATCGTGACGGAGCTTGTGACGAATGCCGTGCGCCACGCCTATCCGCCCGGCTCCACGGGATCCCTGGCGGTTGGATTCCACCGGGTGAGCGGCGATGCCGCGGAGCTGGTCGTCGCCGACCAGGGCCGCGACCCGGCGGCGGTGGAGCGCTATGCCGCGCGGCCGGGCCTCGGCAGCCGGATCGTCGAGGGGCTGGTCGGCCAGCTGGATGGCGCGCTGGCCATCGCCTATCAGGGCGGCACCCGCGTCACGATCCGGCTGCCGCTGCCGGAAGGGCCCCGATGAGCGACCGCGGCGGTCGCGTGCTGATCGTCGAGGATGAGTTCCTCATCGCCGACACGCTGGCCGACATGGTCGCCGCGTTGCGGCTGGAGGTCTGCGCCACCGCCGACAACGCAAGCCGGGCGATCGCGCTCGCCAAGTTCCACCGGCCGGAGCTGGTGCTGATGGATGTCCGGCTGAAGGGCGAGGCGGATGGCGTGGACGCCGCGCAGGCGATCCATGACGTCCTGGGCTGCCCGGTCATCTTCATAACCGGGTCGCAGGAGCCGGCGACGGTTGCCCGGATCAACAGCGGCCACCCCGCGGCGATCCTGTTCAAGCCGATCACCTTCGAGCAGCTGCGCCGCGCGGTCGTGGCGGCGACCGGCGGGTGACCTGAGGCAGGTCCCGGGGCGTGAATGCCCGGAAGCGTGCATCGGCCCCGGGATCGCGGGCCGCAGCGGTGACGCCGCCGTCGAACGCATCCTGCACGGCGAGCCGCGGACACGCCGCCCGAAGACGTGCCCGGGCGCGAGGGAAGCCGTTCCCCCTGGCTAGGCCGCGAGCCGCCCGGCGATCTCCGCCAGGCCCGGCACCTTGCCCGCCGGCCCGAGCGCCGCGAGCGTCGGCGGCGAGCGGAACGCGGCGCGCGCGGCCTCCTGCACCTCGGCGATGGTGACGGCGGCGATCCGCGCCTTGGTCTCCTCGACCGGGATGATGCGGCCATGCACCTGGATCTGCCGCGCCAGCTGCTCGGTCCGGCTGCCGGTGCTCTCCATCGACATCAGCAGGCTGGCGCGGAACTGCGCCTTGGCGCGGTCCAGCTCGTCCTGGGTCACGTCGGTCTGCACCTTGCGCAGCTCCTCGACCGTCACCGGTACCAGCTCCTCGGCCTCCTTCTCCCCGGTGCCGGCATAGACGGCGAAGAGCCCGCCATCCTGGAAGGGATGGGCGAAGGAATAGATCGAATAGACCAGGCCGCGCTTCTCGCGGATCTCCTGGAACAGCCGCGACGACATGCCGCCGCCGAGCAGCGTGCTCAGCAGCAGGGACGGGTAGTACAGCTTGTCCTTGTAGCCGGCGGCGGGAAAGCCGAGGACGATATGGACCTGCTCCAGGTCGTCCTCCTCACGGAACTCGCCGCCGACGTAGCGGGAGGCCTCGGGCGGCGGCGGCGCGACCTGCGGCAGGTCGGCGAAATGGGTCTGCACCAGGTCCAGCAGCCGGTCGTGGTCGACCGCGCCGGCGGCGGCCACCACCATCCGCTCCGGCCCGTAATGGTGGCGCATGTAGTCGGTCAGCGCCTCGCGCTTCATGCCCTTGATGACGTCCTCGGTGCCCAGCGTCGGCCGTCCCATCGGCTGGCCGGGATAGGCGGTGGTCTGGAAGTGGTCGAAGATGATGTCGTCCGGCGTGTCGTTGGCCTGGCCGATCTCCTGCAGGATGACGCCCCGCTCGCGCTCCAGCTCCTCCGGGATGAAGGTGGAATGGGTCAGGATGTCGCCGATGATGTCGGCCGCCAGCCCCACGTCCTCCTTCAGCACCTTGCAGTAGTAGGCGGTGTTCTCGCGCGACGTGTAGGCGTTCAGGTGGCCGCCGACATTCTCGATCTCGCGGGCGATGGCCAGGGCGTCGCGCCGCTCGGTGCCCTTGAAGGCCATGTGTTCCAGGAAATGGGAGACGCCGTTCTCCGCCGCGCTCTCGTGCCGCGTGCCGGCGGCGACATAGGCGCCGAAGGAGACGGTCTCGACCCGCGGCATGTGCTCGGAGACGATGGTGAGGCCGTTGGGCAGGCGGGTGAGGCGGACGGCGTCGGTCATGCGGTTTCCTCGGGGGGTGGCAGCGGGAGCGGCGGCCGCCAGCCGATCAGGGGTTGTCAGCCTGACATGTAGTACCGCCCGGCGCCCAGCGCGACCGTTGCGCGGGGCACCGGCCATTCGGCGGGGGGCCGGGGCTCAGGCGGCGGGGATGATCCGTGCCTGGCGGAGCCGGGCGAAGAGGTCGAAGAAGGCCTCGTCGGTCGCCTGGTAGTCGAGGAAGCCGAGCTTGCGGCTGCGGCCCATGTCGGTGACCACCTCGATCGGCCGGCCAAGGTCGGCGTCGGTGTGCCAGGCCGAGGCCAGCCGGCCGAGGTCAGCCTCGGCCAGGCCGTGCCGTGCCGCGATCCCGGCCCAGATCGGCCCGGCATCGGCCAGTTGCCGCTCCAGCGGCATCGGCTCGGCCGGGAAGGGCGCCGCGGTCAGCCCGAACCAGCCGGCGATGCGTCCCCACATCCAGCTCCAGCGGAAGACGTCGCCGTTCACCACGTTGAAGGCCAGGTCGCGCGCCGCCGGCGTGGTCGCGGCCCAGGCCAGGTGGCGCGCCAGCAGCCTGGCATCGGTCATGTCGGTCAGGCCGTTCCACTGCGTGGCGGAGCCGGGGAAGACGAAGGGCCGGCCGGTCTCGCTGCAGAGCGTGGCATAGGCCGCCAGCGTGACGCCCATGTTCATCGCGTTGCCGAGCGCATAGCCGATGATGGTATGCGGCCGGTGCACGCTCCAGCCGAAGCCGTCGCGCGCGGCGGCGGCGAAGACCGCGTCCTCCTGCGCATAGTAGAAATTCTCGACATCGAGCCGCGGCTGCTCCTCGCGGAAGGGCGTCGCCGGCAGGCTGCCTTTGCCATAGGCCTCGAAGGGGCCGAGATAGTGCTTGAGCCCGGTGACGAGGGCGACATGCCGCACCGTGCCGGCCGGCCGCAGCGCACCGAGCAGGTTGCGCACCATGGCGGCGTTGACGCGGATGTTCTCCGCCTCGGTCGGCTGGCGCATCCAGGTGGTGATGAAGACATGGCTCGGCCGCGCGCCGTCCAGCGCCGCCCGCAATGCGGCGGGGTCGAGCAGGTCGGCGGCAACCGGCCGCAGCCCGGCGATGTCGGTGGCGGGGCGCCGCGCCAGCCCGGCCACCTCCCAGCCCTGGCCGAGCAGGTGCCGCGCGAGGTTGTTGCCGACGATGCCGCTGACGCCCGCCACCAATGCCGATCCGGCCATGCTGTCCACCCGTTCGCCGCGGCCCTGCGCGGCAAGCCGGCAGATCGGTGGTGCGGATCGGTTGGACCAGGGCGAGCGGCGCCGCGGCTGGTCACCTGGCAGTGTGCGGCACGGGCAGCAAGGCCAGGGAGGAAATATCCGCCGTCCGAGCGGCGACATCCGCTGACACTGCGGACCGGGAACATCCTTGACAGCCTTCTGGTTATGTTCCTGCCCTGCGCCGGTCGATCACCCCGGGATCGATCGCCATGAACCGCGCCAGCCGGTCCCCGGCGGACAATCCGAGCAGCCCGCCCGCCGGCGTCCCGCCCAGATCCACCACGCCGCCCTGCCAGGTCAGCCCGCCCCCCCCTGGCACGCCCGCCGCACCTGGTGGTCCGGCGTGGACCACGGCTCCTCCATCCGGCCGGGATGGCGCCAGGCCGAGGGCTGCCACAGGCTGGCGGGGGGGGGCCTCTGTCCCAACGCCTCTGCGGCCGTACCGCGTCGCGGTCCCGCCGGAAGGCGTCGCACCGCGCCTGCCGCTGCACCGGCAAGGCCGCGGCGATCGCGGGCGCCAGCGCCCCCGGCCGGCCATGCGGCGCCCGCGGGCCATCCTGCGGCCCGGACGCCCCGCTCCGCCGCCAGCGCTCGAGCCACTTGTGCCCGGTCTCCCGGCTGATCCCGCAGGCCGCGCGCAACATGCCGATCGGCGCCTCGTCCCACGACGCCGCAACCACGAACCGCAGCCGTTCCTCGACCATCCCACCGATCGTCCAGGGCACAGGCGGGTGCGCCCCACCCGTGACCGAAGACCGCCGGGCATCCCGCCGGTGCGAGCTGCCAGCTATGTCGCCGGTCCGGCCCCTGCCCGGACCCTCCTCCGGTTTCGTAGGGTGGCCCCTGCCGCGCGGCGGGTGCCAGACTGATGGCAAGGAAGGGTGGGGTTCGGCGAGGGCATGCTCCTCCCTTCCCAACCTTCCTTTCTCAGGCCAGCAGCACCGCGCCGATCTCCCCCCGCCGCCCCGGCACGCTCATCGCCACCGATTCCCCTGCCGCCCGGCCGAGTTGCACGTCGATCCGCGCCCCGCCCAGCGACAGCCCACGCAGCAGCACCCGGTCCAGCCCGGCCGGCAGCACCGGCCGTTCCAGCCGCACCTGCCGCGCCGCCGGGTCGAAGGACAGGCCCAGGCAGGCGCCCAGCAGCCCGATCGGCGCCGCCGCCGCCCAGGCCTGCGGCGCGCAGGCCACCGGATAGGCGGTCGGCCCCTGCCCGCCCCGGCGCGGGAAGCCGCAGAACAGCTCCGGCAGCCGCCGCAGGTCGAGCTTGCCGGCCGCCGCGGTCAGCCCCTCCAGCAGCTTCGCCGCCGCGGCGCGGTGGCCGTAGCGGGCCAGGCCCAGCCCGATCAGCGCGGTGTCGTGCGGCCAGACCGAGCCGTTGTGGTAGCTCATCGGGTTGTAGCGGGCTTCGGTCGTCGCCAGCGTGCGGATGCCCCAGCCGGAATGGAAGCTGCCATCCATCAGGTGCCGGGCGACGGAGGCCGCGCGTTCGGGCGAGGCCAGGCCGCCCAGCAGCACATGCCCGGCATTCGACGACCGCACCCGGCAGGGCCGCTTCTCGCCATCCAGCGCCAGTGCGTAGATGCCAAGGTCGTCGCACCAGAAGGTCGCCTCGAACCGCACCCGCAGCGCCTCGGCCTTCGCCTCCATCGCCGCGGCGCGGTCCTCGCCAAGCCCGAGCGCGCGGGCGATGCGGGCGCCGGCACCCCAGGCGGCATGGACATAGGCCTGCACCTCGCAGAGCGCGATCGGCCCCTTGGCCAGGGTGCCGTCGGCGTGGGAGATCGAGTCCCAGCTGTCCTTCCAGCCCTGGTTCGCCAGGCCGGACTCCTTCATCCGGCCATACTCGACGAAGCCGTCGCCGTCGCGGTCGCCATGGTGCTCGATCCAGCCCAGCGCCGCCTCGATGTTGGGCCATAGGCCGCGCAGCGCCTCGGCGTCGCCGGTGCGGTCCAGCCAGGCGCCGGCCAGCGCGACGAACAGCGGCGTGGAATCGATGCTGCCGTAGTAGCGGCGGAACGGCACCTCCCCCAGCTCGGCCATCTCACCGTAGCGGACCTCGTGCAGGATCTTGCCGGGTTCGGCATCCGCCGCGGCGTCGAACCCCTTGGCCTGCATCGTCGCCAGGTGCCGCAGCACGCCGAGCGCGATCGCCGGGTCGAACCACAGCGTCAGCCAGGCCGTGATCAGTGAATCCCGGCCGAAGACGGTGCTGAACCAGGGCACCCCGGCATAGGGGAAGGGGCCTTCCGGGGTCTGCGTGCTCAGCATGGTCAGGTCGGCGCGGGACCGGCCGATCATCTCGTCGAAGCCGCTGTCGGCGGTGGCGACGGTGGCCGAGCGCGCCTGCACCGCGCGCCGCGCCCGGCTGTCCTCCCACAAAGCGCGGAGGAAGGCGGCATCGGCAGGCTCGCGCGGTTCGTGGTCCGGGTTGCAGCGGGTCTCGATCAGCAGGGTGCAGCGCTCGCCAGCGACCAGGGCCAGGTCGAAGACGGCCTGCTGCGGGGTGATCCGGGTCGGCGTGGGCTCGAAGCGCAGCCGGGTCTCCCGGCGCATCTCGTCCAGCCCGGTATAGGCCAGGGCGATCTCGGCCGGCCCCGCTTCCGGCGGGTGCAGGGTGCCGCGGCGGGCGCGCACCTCGCCGCGCACCTCGAACAGGTCGGCGAAGTCGGCGGCGACCTGCAGGCCGATCTCCAGCCGCAGCGGCTGCTCGCCGTGGTTCCGCACCGCGATGCGTTCGTAGCAGACCCCGTTGCGCAGGAAGGTGGAGCGGCGGAGATGCACCAAGTCGCGCTCGACCGCCGGGCGGCCGGGCCCGGCGGGCAGGTCCGGGTTGGTCAGGTCGCAGGTCAGCATGGCGCCGTCGTCGGAGACGGCGGAGCTCAGCAGCAGCGGCTTGCGGCCAGCGACGGTCAGTTCCAGCCGCGACAGGTGCCGCGTGTCGCGGTGATAGAGGCCCTCCGGCCCACCCGGCAGCGGCTGGGCGTCGCCGTTGCGGTTCAGCACGGCGAAGGTGTCGTCGCCCTTCAGCACGCGGGGCCGCATTTCCTGCAGCGAGATGCCGGCGGTGATCGAATGCGCATCCGCGCCGTCGTGCGTCGCCGTGGCGATGGCCTGGGGTATGGACATGACGGTCTCCTCGGGCCCGGTGATCAGGAGAGGAGGGCACAGTCAGGGGCGCCGGCCGCAACCCGGGATAAGCATGATGACGCATGCGTGACCCGAGGGACGCCGCAAGTCATGTCACGGCTCGCATCGCGCCCTGCGGTGGGCGGAGCCCGCCGCAGGTGCGGCCCCCAGGCGGCTGAGGGCACGGCGCGCCATGCCGGCGGTCATGGAAGATGAGCGGGTCAGGCCGGCGCGAAGCCCAGCGCGACCAGCCGCGCCCGCACCGCCGGCGCCCGCAGCGCGGCGAGGAAGGCCTGCACTGCGGGGCGCGACTCGCGCGTCCCGGGCAGGAAGAAGTCGTAGTGCTCGTCGGCCAGCGGCAGGAAGCCGAGCCCGTAGGACGTGGCGACGGTGGCGATGGCGATGCCCCAATCGGCCCGGCCCTGCGCCACCGCGGCGGCGACGGCGTTGTGCGACTTCGGCTGGTTGGCATGGCCGGCCGGCCGCGCGCCGCCGAGCAGCCCGTCCAGCAGGATGCGGGTGCCGCTGCCGGCATTGCGGTTCACCAGCAGGCAGGCCGGATCGGCCGCGGCGCGACGGATCGCCTCGGGCCCATCGAGGCCTTCGAAGCGCAGGTCGCCGCGGCGGTGCACCACGCCCTGCCGCCGGCGCCAGCCCGGCACCAGGCGGAGGCCGGGGGCGAGGAACCGCGCGTTGTAGGTCCCGCTCGCCGCATCCAGCAGGTGCGCCCCGGCCAGGTCGCATTCGCCCCGCTTCGCCGCCGCCAGCCCGCCCAGGCTGCCGACCGCCAGGGTCCTTCCGGAGATCCCCTGCACCGCCAGCGCCTCCAGCACCGCGTCGAGCCCGAGGCAGTGGCTGCCGATGATGGTCAGGTCGGGCGGCCGGGCGGTGCCGATCAGCCGGACGCCGACCGGCGATCCTGCCTCCGCCCCCTGGTCCAACGCCGGGATGGCGAAGAAGCCGTCGGCCTGGGAGAAGGCGGTGACGCTGCCCGAGCCCTTGCCGAGCGGGAAGGCGCGCAACCCGTCGCCCGCCTCGGCCAGCGAGACCATGACGTATTCGGTGCGGCCCAGCTCGCTCGGGGTGCGGACCGCGAGCGTCGCGGTCCGCGTCGCCTCCTCCCGCGCCGGCAGGCCGGCCAGCGCGCGGATCACCGGGACGACGAATTCGTGGAAGGTGAAGACTGCGCTGGTCGGGAAACCGGGCAGGATCGCCACCGGCTTGCGGCCCACGGCCGCGAGGCAGAGCGGCTTGCCCGGCTTCAGCGCCACGCCGTGCACCAGCACGCCGGGCGGGCCCAGCCCCGCCAGGATGCGGTGCGAGACGTCGCCGGCGCCCTTGCTGGTGCCGCCCGACATCACCACCAAGTCGGCGGCTTCCAGCGCCCGGCGGACGGCGGCTTCCAGCACCGCCTCGTCGTCGCGGAAGATGCCCATCGGCAGCGGCTCGCCGCCATGTTCCGCGACGGCGGCACAGAGGATCGCGGCGTTGCTGTCGGTGATGCCGCCGGGCGGCAGCGTCGCGCCGGGCGGCACCAGCTCGTCGCCGGTGGACAGCACGGCCACGCGCGGCCGGCGCACGACGGGGACCGCGGCCAGGCCGGCTGCGGCCAGCATGCCGATCTCCCGGCTCGTCACCAGGGTGCCGGCGCGCAGCAGGGCCTCGCCACGGGCGATGTCGCTGCCGGCGAAGGCAATGGACTGGCCGGGGGCGGCGGCGCGGGACAGCAGCATGACCGGGCCGTCGGGGCCTTCCTCCAGCGCCGTCTGCTCGATCATCACCACCGCATCGGCGCCGCGCGGCACGACGCCGCCGGTGGCGATGGCGGTCGCGGTGCCGGGGGCGACCGCGATCAGGGGCGCCACGCCGCAGGCCAGCACCTCGGCATTCAGCCGGAAGCGGCGCGGCGCGGCCTCGGAGGCGCCGGCGCTGTCGGCCGCCCGCAGCGCGAAGCCGTCCACCGAGGACCGGTCGAAGGGCGGCGCGTCGGCCAGGGCGGCGATGCCCTCCGCCACCACGCGGCCGAGCGCCGCGGCCAGCGGCACCGTCTCGGCCGACAAGGGCCGCAGGTCGAGCGCGGCGTGGAACCGCCGCGTGGCCTCCTCGGCCGGGACGATGTCGAGGAACTGCTCCTGCCTTGCGGCGCGGCGGATGCGGTCGAGCAGGGCGTCGGGGTCAGTCATGCGGCCTCATAGCGGCTCAAGCGCCACCGCGTTGCCGGCCTCATAGCCCTCGACGCCCGGCGGGACGAGCAGCAGGGCATCGGCCGCGGCCAGCAGCCCGGCCGGCAGGGCGCCGATGGCGAGCGGCTCGGCCAGGTCGGGGGCCAGCAGGCGAACGGGGACGATCTCCAGCAGCCCGACGCTGGAGGCGAGCTTGCGCGCCAGCCGGGCCCGGATCGGGACGGGCGGCGGCGCCCCGGCAAGGTGCCGCAGGGCGGGGCGGCCGAGCAGGTACCAGGCGGCCAGCGCCTCCTCCGCCCGGGCCGAGAGCAGCAGGGCGGGGCGGCCGCCAAGGGTGCCAATCCCCGCCGCCATGCCCGGCCGGGCGCCGAGACCGTGCAGCAGCGGCTCGACGCCGGATGCCTCGGGACCGCCGGCGGCCAGGACCAGGTCGGGCGCGGCCGCGTCCCATTCCGCGCCCTCGGCAGCCAGCAGCGCGGCGAACAACGGCCGCAGCGCATCCTCGCCCGCCCAGGCCCAGCGGGGTACCCGCACCGCGACCTGCGTGATTCCGCATTCCGCCAGCGCCGGCAGGTCGCGCGGCGCCAGGCGCTCCCCGGCCCGGCGCAGCATGGTGCCGGCGGCGACTTCCTCGCCCGGCAGCCGCACCCCCTCGCCCGGCGCCACCGCCTCCAGCACCTGGGCGAAGGGGCCGTCCTGCGCCAGGGCGAAGGGCGGCAGCACGGCATCGGTGCCGGTGGGCAGCAGGTCGCCGGGCGCGACCCGGGCCGGCGCCGCGGCCAGCAGCACCGGCGCGTAGGCGCCGGCGCCGAGCGTGTCCGCCGCCGCCACCGCCCAGCCAGCCTGCAGGGCCATCGGCGCCGCCGGCACCGGGCCGGCCGCCACCAGCGGCGCCGCCAGCACCCGCCCGAGCGCGGCCGCCACGGGTCGCCGGCCGGGCGCGACCGGCCCGGGCAGCAGCGCCAGCAGCCGGGCCAGCGCCTCCGCCGGCGCGGTCAGCCGCAGCGGCATGGTCATGTCGTCCTCCAAGCGGCCATCACCCTTCAGGTGGGAAGGCCAGCGGCAGCGGGCCATAGGGTGACGTCGCCGCTGCCGCCCCCATGTCTCTCCGCGTGACCCAGGCCCATATCAATCGCATCGCCACCGCTTTGCCGCGGCACGAGGTGCATGACGCCTTCCGAATCTTCGCCGGGCGGCAGATCAGCGACCCCCGCACCCAGACCGCCTTCGCGCGGCTGGCGGAGCGATCCCATATCACCCGCCGCTATTCGGTGCTGGAGCCGCGCGCGGATTCCCTCGGCACCACCGACGACTTCTACCGGCTGGAACGCTTCCCCGGCACCGGCAGCCGCATGGCCCGCTACGAGGCCGAGGCGCCGGCGCTGGCCGAGGCCGCCGGCCTGGCGCTGGGGCTGGAGGAGGAAGGGCCGGGCATCACCCACCTGATCCTCGCCTCCTGCACCGGCTTCGCCGCGCCGGGGCTCGACCACTGGCTGATCGACCGCTTCCGCCTGCCCGGCAGCGTCGAGCGCAGCGTGGTCGGCTTCATGGGCTGCCAGGCGGCGATCAACGCGCTGAAGCTGGCGCATCACATGGTCCGCAGCGACCCGCAGGCGCGGGTGCTGGTGCTGAACCTCGAGCTCTGCAGCCTGCACCTGCAGCCATCGACCGAGATCGAGCAATTGCTGTGTTTCCTGCTCTTCGCCGATGGCTGCAGCGCGGCGCTGGTGACGGCCGAGCCGCAGGGCCTGGCGCTGGAAGGCTTCCACGCCGCGCTGATCCCCGAAGCCGCCGACCAGATCACCTGGCGGATCGGCGACGGCGGCTTTGACATGACGCTGTCGGGCTTCGTGCCGCTGACCCTCGCGCGCGCTCTGCCGGACCAGTCGGCGGCGATCCTCGGCGGGGCCAGGGTCACCGATTTCGACCTCTGGGCGGTGCATCCGGGCGGGCGCAGCGTGCTGGATGCGGTGATGCACGGCATGGACCTGCCCGAGGCGGCGCTCGATGTCAGCCGCGGCGTGCTGCGCGACCATGGCAACATGTCCTCGGCCACCGTGATGTTCGTCCTCGCCCGGATGATGGCCGAGGCCGAGCGCGGCCAGCGCGGCTGCGCGCTGGCCTTCGGGCCGGGCCTGTCGGCCGAGACCATGCGCTTCCGGGTCGCCTGAAATGCTGGACCAGCGCAGCACCGCCGACGAATGGATGGACGACATGGCGGCCGGCGAGCCGGAATTCGCCGCCGCCCTCGACGAACTCGGCCGGATCAACCGGCTGACCTTCGCCTTCAACCCCGTGCTGTCCTGGCTCGATCGGCTGGTGCGGCAGACCGGGGCGACGGAGCTGTCCATCCTCGATGTCGGCTGCGGCGGCGGGCAGATGCTGACGGCGATCGATGCCTGGGCGCGGAAGCGCGGCGTGGCGGTGACGCTCGCCGGGCTCGACCACAGTCCCTGGGCGGCGCGCTATGCCGCCGCGCAGGGCGTGCCGGCGCGGATCATCACCGCCGACCTCTTCGACCTCGATGCGGCGGAGCGGTTCGACGTGGTGCTCTGCAACCTCTTCACCCACCACCTGCGCGACCCCGACCTGGTGCGGTTCCTGCACTGGTCGGAAGACCGGGCGACGCGCGGCTGGCTGATCTCCGACCTGCACCGCCACTGGCTGCCCTGGGGCGTGGTCTGGGCCGGCTTCCGGCTGATGCGCTTCAGCCCGATGGTGATCCATGACAGCACCGTCTCCATCGCCCGCAGCTTCGTCCGCGCGGATTGGGAGAGGCTGCTGGCCGAGGCCGGGGTGCAGGCGGAACTGCGCTGGGTCTTCCCCTTCCGCTGGAATGTCGGGGTGATCCGCGGGTGATCGCGGTGATCGGCGCCGGCCCGGCCGGCTGCGCCGCGGCGATCATGCTGGCGCGCGGCGGGCGGCGGGTGCTGCTGCTCGAACGCCAGGCGGCGGCGCGGGAGAGCGTCTGCGGCGAATTCCTCGGCGCCGATGCCGCCGCCGCGCTGGCGGAACTCGGGCTGGACCCTTCGGCGCTGGGCGGCGTGCCGCTGGCCCGCGCCCGGGTCGGCTGGGGCCGGCGGGAGGCCGGCTTCGCCCTGCCCTTCGCCGCCTGGGGCCTGCCGCGGCAGGTGCTGGACGGCGCGCTGCGGGACGCCGCGATGGCGGCGGGCGCCGACCTGCGCAGCGGCGTCGCGGTGCAGGGCGCCGAGCCCGGGCCGGATGGCTGGACCCTGCGCCTGGCCGGCGAGGCGATCGGCGCGCGGCAGGTGGTGCTGGCCACCGGCAAGCAGGCCTTCCGCGGGTACCCGCGCGTGGGGGCGCCGCCGGGCGCGCTCGGGCTGAAGCTGCACTTGGCCGGAGTGGCGGCGGGCGATGCGGTGACGCTGCTGCCCTTCGCCGGCGGCTATGCCGGTCTGCAGCCCCTGCCGGATGGCGGGGCCAACCTCTGCGCCGCGCTGCATGGCGAGGCCGGCACCGCGGCGCGCGACGCGGCGGGTTTCCTGGCGCGGGTGGCGGCCGGTTCGGCGCTCGGCGCGCGGCTGCTGGACGGCGCGCGGCCATGCTGGGACCGGCCGCTGGCGGTGGCCGGGGTGCCCTACGGCTTCCGCGCGGCGGCGGGCGGCCCGCCGGGCCTGTTCCGCATCGGCGACCAGGCGGCGGTGATCCCGAGCTTCACGGGCGAAGGCATCGCACTCGCCCTGCATTCCGGCCTGGCGGCGGCGGCGGCGATCCTGGCCGGGGAGGAAGCCGCCCGCTTCCAGGCCCGCTGGCGCCGCCGCAGCGCCTGGCCGATGCGCTGGGCCGGGCTCGGCGCCTGGGTGCTGCGGCAGGCGCCGGGGGCCTTCACCGGGGCCGCCGCGGTGGCGCCGGCCGCGCGCCTGCTGGCGCGCGGCACCCGCGTCAGTCGATGCTGAGCCCGAGCCGTGCCACCATCGCCTTCTCGTACTCCACGCGCTGCTTGGCGAAGGCCAGGTATTCCGCCGGCGGCAGGTATTCCTTCGGCATGTCCCAGCGCCTGATGATCGCCTGGCTGGCTTCGTCCTCGTAGGCCTTGCGGAAGGCGCGGTGCAGCGTGTCGACGATCTCCGGGTCCAGCCCCTTCGGCCCGGTGATCCCGTAGGGCGAGGTGACGACCATGTCGTAGCCGAGGTCGCGGAGGGTCGGCGCATCGGGGAAGGCCGCCAGCCTCTCCCGCGTCCAGACCGACAGCAGCCGCAGCTCGCCGCCCTCCACGTTCGGCCGCCAGGAGGAGCTGTCCGCCACCACGTCGATCTGCCGGCCGAGCAGCGCGGTGACGCCCTCCTGGCTGCCGCGGTAGGGGATGTGGGTCATCTCCACCTTCTCCCGGGCGCAGATCTCCTCCATCGCCAGATGGTTGGTGGTGGCGATGCCGCTGGTGGAAAACGTCAGCTTGCCGGGTGACTTCCGCGCCGCCTCGATCAGGTCGCGGAAGGTCTTGTAGGGGCTGTCGCTGCGCACCGCGGTGCCGAACAGGAAGCCGCTGACCTGCATGATGTAGGTGAAGTCGGCGATCGGGTCCCAGGTCTTCTGCTTGGTCAGGAAGGGGTGCCGCAGGATCGAGAGGTGGTGGTGCGCCAGGGTATAGCCGTCCGGCTGGGCCTGGTTGACCAGGAAGAGCGCCGCCTGGGTGCCGCGGGCGCCGGGCTTGTTCTCGATCAGCACCGGCTGGCCGAGGTCCTTGTTCATGATCTCGAACATCTGCCGGTGCAGCGCGTCCAGGCTGCCGCCCGGCGGCCAGGGGATCAGGAAGCGGATCGGGCGGTTGGGGAAGCGTCCCTGCGCCAAAGCGGGCGTGGCGAGCAGGCTGGCCGCGGCGCCGAGTGCGCCGCGGCGGGTGAGCGTGGTCATACGCAATATCTCTCCCGGATTTTCTTGGGCGTGGTGGCGGGAAGGCAAGGTCGGGGAGGGAAAGCTATTCCCTCCCCAAGCACCACCCTTCCTCTTTGTGGGCTCGGCATTCGCCGCGCGGCAGGTGCCAACCCACAGAAATAGATGAGGGGGTCCGGGAGAGAATACCTTCTCCCCCGGCCGTGCCTTCCTAATCGATCCGCAGGTTCAGCTTCTTTGCCATCGCCTGCTCGTATTCGGCGCGGCGGGCGATGAACTGCCGGTACTCATCGGTCGGGTAGTATTCCAGCGGCATGTCGAATTGCCCGCGCACGTTGGCATTGGCGGGGTCCATCAGCGCCGCTTTGAAGGCATCGTGCAGCACCCGCACCACGCCGGGGTCCATCCCCTTCGGCCCGGACAGCCCGTAGGGCGAGGTGATGACCATGTCGTAGCCCAGCTCCTTCAGCGTCGGCGCATCGGGGAAGCGCGGCGACCGCTGCGCGGTCCAGACGCAGATCAGCCGGAGCTGCCCGCCCTCCACCAGCGGCGCCCAGGCGGAGCTGTCGGCGACGCTCATCACCTCGCCCGAGGCCACCGCGATCGCCGCCTCGTTCGAGGCGCGGTAGGGCACATGGACGATGTCGAGCTTCTCCCGCGCCGCGAGTTCCTCCATCGCCAGATGGTTGGTGGTGGCGATGCCGGAGGTCGCATAGGTCAGCCGCCCCGGATTGGCCCTGGCATAGGCGAGGAAGTCGGCGAAGCTGCGGATCGGCCCGTCGGCCTTGACCACGATCCCGAACATCCAGCCGCAGAGGCCGATGATGTGGGTGAAGTCGGCGTTCACGTCCCAGGGCGGGGTGCGGACGATATAGGGCCGGCGCACGATCGACATGTGCATCTGCGCCAGGGTGTAGCCGTCCGGCTTGGCCTGGCTGGTCAGGAACTGCGCGCCGAGCGTGCCGGAGGCGCCGGGCCGGTTCTCCACCAGCACCGGCTGGCCGAGCGTCTTCGAGGACAGCTCCGCCAGCGAACGCAATTGCGCATCGGCCGAGCCGCCGGGCGGCCAGGGCACGATCAGCCGGATCGGGCGGTCGGGGAATTTTCCCTGGCCGAAGGCGGCGGGCGCCAGGGCAGGCGCGGCCAGTGCCCCGGCGGCGACGGCGAGCACGGCACGGCGGTGGGTCCCGGCAGGCGGCATGGTCTTTTTCCTCCCTTGGTTGCCGCCAGTCTGGCGGGTCGCGCTTGGCAGGAAAAGGGCCATACAACCGAAGCCTTTGTGCGTTCCTCGCGGCCCCGACGCCCGCCTAGTCTGCCGGCATTCAAGAGAAGGGATTGCCGATGCGCATCATCCGGTCCGCCTTGCTGGCGGCGCTGCTCACCAGTCCGGCCTTCGCCCAACCCGCGCCGGCGCCGCTGCCGCAGGCGCTGTTCGACACGATGGTCGCCGGCAATGGCCGGGTCTATCCGGGCTTCCGGGTGAACCACGCCAAGGGCGCGATGTATGAGGGGACCTTCACCCCGGCGCCCGGCGGCGCCTCGCTGAGCACGGCGCCGCACCTGCAATCCACGCCATCGACCCTGCTGATCCGCTATTCCAATGCCGGCGGCATCCCCGATGCGGCGGACAGCGCGGCCGCCTCCGCGGTCCGCGGCATGGCCTTCACCTTCCATTTGCCGGATGGGGCCGAGACCGACCTGATGTGCATCAACGTGCCGGTCTTCCCGTCGCGGACGCCACGGGATTTCCTCGGCCTGCTGCAGGCGGCGGGGGCGAGCAAGCCGGGCGGGCCACAGCCGCCGCCGATCGGGCCATTCCTCGAGGCGCATCCGGAGACCAAGCGTTTCGTCACCATGCCGAAGCCGATGCCGGAGAGCTTCGCCACCGAGGGCTTCTTCGCGCTGCACGCCTACAAGGTCACCAACGCGGCGGGGGAGTCCCGCTTCGTCCGCTTCCGCGTCGTCCCGGCGGCCGGCACCGCCTACCGCGCCGCGGAGACCGTCGCCGCCCTGCCGCCCAACGTGTTGTTCGAGGAGATGCAGGCCCGTATCGGCGCCGGCCCGGTGCGCTACCGACTGCTCGCCCAGGTCGCCGCGGCCGGGGACCCGACCAACGACCCGACCCAGGCCTGGCCGGAGGACCGCCAACTGGTCGAGCTGGGCAGCATCAGCGTGACCCGCGCGGTGCCGGACAGCCTGGCGGCGGAGCGCAAGGTCGGCTTCCTGCCGAACCGCGAATTGCCCGGCCTGGCGGTCTCGGACGATCCCTTCCTGGGGACGCGGGCGGAGGTCTACGGCATCGCCTTCCCGGCGCGGCAGCCGTAAGCGCGGCGGAGGTCGGGGAAGGAGAAGCATTCCCTCCCCACCCCCCGCCCTTCCTTTTGCGGGTTAGGTGCCGCCGCGCGGCAGGCGCCGACTCCCAGAAACATGAGGAGGGGCCAGGGAGGATACTTCCTCCCTGGCCTCGCCTTGTTCCCGCGCCTCCAGCGGCAGGATGATCTCGGTGAGCCGTTCGGCCGGCGGCAGGCTGCGGCAATCGTTCGGGTAGTCCTCCACAGGCGGGTGGTCGGCCGGCTCCTCGCCGCTGCCGGGCAGCCAGTCGTGGTAGAGCCAGGCCCAGGCATCCTCCGGTTTTGCATGGGGTCCCCGGACGCGCAGCACGGCCACGCGCAGCGCCGGCACCGCGATGATCCGGACTTAGCCGGCGGCCTCGGCCCCTGCCGGCACGGTGCAGCCGGCATCGGTGCGCAGCGCCGCGGCGGGGATGCTCCGCGGGTCGTCATGGGTGATGGCGAGGAAGCGGGTGCCCGGCCCGATCGGGCCGCAGCTGCCGGCCTGGGCGCCGATCCGGTCGAAGGCGCCGGCCATGCCGGCATAGGGGCCGACATGGCGGATCGCTGCCAGGCGGAAGCCGGGGTCGTCGCGCAGGCTGACCTGGTGCATCATGGGCTCCTCTTCCCTGGTCGCCGCCCGGCGCGTGCCCGGCAGCCGCCGGGCGGCATGCCATAGGCGGCGCTGGCATAGCCGACACGGCGGCCGATCGCGGCCAGCGGCAGGCTGCTGCGCGACGGCCCGGCGGCGGCCCGCGACAGCCGGGCGCGCTGCAGCGTCTCGGCCGGGGTCTCCCCGGCCAGGGCGCGATGGATCCGGAGGGAATGGTGAGGAGGAGACGGCGGCGACCTCGGCCAGTTTCTCCAGGCTCGGCGTGTGCCGCAGCTCAGCGGCCGGATGCGCCATGGCCCGGGCGATCCGATGGCGGTGCTGCTGCTGCGCGGCGGTGCGGTTCGGCATGGCGGCCGTCATGCCGCACTCCGGATTGATCGCGCTTGCGGACATGCACCGATGCCGGCGGCGCGCCCCTCCGCCCAAGGCCCCGCGAAGGCGGCATGGCTCCGGCGCAACCCTGCCGCGGGGTTGCGTGAAGCCCCGGTTGGCGCCACTTTCCGCGCGAATTCCGCTGCTTCCATTGCCGCAAGGACCGGGACCCCACCATGCCTGAGAGCTTCGACGTCATCGTCATCGGCGCCGGTCCCGGCGGCTATGTCTGCGCCATCCGGGCCGCCCAGCTCGGGCTGAAGGTCGCCTGCGTCGAGAAGCGCGCCACGCTCGGCGGCACCTGCCTGAACGTCGGCTGCATCCCGTCCAAGGCGCTGCTGCAATCGAGCGAGCATTTCGAGGAGGCCAGGCACAAGCTGGCCGACCATGGCGTGCTGTTCGACGGCGTGAAGCTGGACCTGGCCAAGATGCAGGCACGCAAGGGCGAGGTGGTCGCGGCCAACGTCAAGGGCGTCGAGTTCCTGTTCAAGAAGAACAAGGTGACTTGGCTGAAGGGCGCCGCGCGGATCGTCGCCCCCGGCAAGGTCGAGGTCGCCGGCGAGACCTACGACGCCAAGAACGTCGTCATCGCCACCGGGTCCGAATCCACCCCGCTGCGCGGCGTCGAGGTCGACGAGACCCAGGTCGTCACCTCGACCGGCGCGCTGGAGCTGCCGGCGGTCCCCGGCCACCTGGTCGTCATCGGCGGCGGCGTCATCGGGCTCGAGCTCGGCTCGGTCTGGCGCCGGCTCGGCGCCGAGGTGACGGTGATCGAGTACCTCGACCGCCTCGTCCCCGGCATGGACAACGAGATCGCCAAGCTGCTGGAGCGCACGCTGGGCAAGCAGGGCCTGAGGTTCAAGCTGAAGTCGAAGGTGACCGGCGCGACGAAGTCCGCCGACGGCGTGACCCTGACGGTCGAGCCCGCCGCCGGCGGCGCGGCGGAGGAGGTCAAGGCCGACGTGGTGCTCTTGGCCATCGGCCGCCGCCCCCACACCGAAGGCCTCGGCCTGGCCGAGGCGGGTGTCGAGATGGACGAGCGCGGCCGGGTGAAGACCGACGCCCACTTCGCCACCAACGTCCCCGGCATCTGGGCCATCGGCGACGTCATCGCCGGCGCCATGCTCGCCCACAAGGCGGAGGACGAGGGCGTGGCCCTGGCCGAGATCCTCGCCGGGCAGAAGGGCCACGTGAACTACGCCGCCATCCCGGGCGTGATCTACACCTGGCCGGAAGTCGCCTCGGTCGGCGCTACCGAGGAGGAGCTGAAGGCCGCCGGCGTCGCCTACAAGTCGGGCAAATTCCCCTTCACCGCCAATGGCCGGGCGCGGGCCATGGGCGACATGGACGGCTTCGTGAAGATCCTGGCGGACGCGAAGACCGACCGGGTGCTGGGCGCGCACATGCTCGGCCCCGATGTCGGCACGCTGATCGCCGAGATCTCGCTGGCGATCGAATTCGGCGCCTCGGCCGAGGACGTGGCGCGGACCTGCCACGCCCACCCGACCCTGAACGAGGTGGTCAAGGAAGCCGCGCTCGCGGTGGACGGCCGGGCGCTGCACATCTAGACTCCGCCGCGCAACGTCAGGGGGGCGCGCCGGCGGCGCCGATGATCAAGTACATCGGCAGCAAGCGCCTCCTCGTCACCCGCATCCTGGACGCCATCGGCGCCGCGGTGCCGCCGGGGGCCCCGAAGGGCGCCACGGTGCTCGACCTGTTCTCCGGCACCGCCCGGGTCGGCATCGCGCTGAAGGCCGCCGGCTACCGCACCATCGCCAACGACCACAACGCCTATGCCCATGCCATCGCCACCTGCTACGTGCAGGCCGATGCGGAACGCTGGGCGGACACCGCGCGGCGTATCCTCGACGACCTGCAGCGCCTGCCGCCCAGCCCGGGCTGGTTCACCCGGACCTATTGCGAGCAGGCGCGCTTCCTGCACCCTGACAACGGCGCCAGGGTCGAGGCGATCCGCAACGGCATCGCCGCCCTCGCCGCCGAGCCGGAGCTGGAGGCGATCCTGCTGACCGCGCTGCTGGAAGCGGCCGATCGGGTGGACAGCACCGCCGGCCTGCAGATGGCCTACATGAAGCAGTGGGCGCCGCGGGCGCTGCAGCCGCTGGCGCTCCGCCTGCCGCCCCTGCTGCCGCGCCCGGCGGCCGGCGCCTGCACCGCGCTCTGCGGCGATGCCGAAGCGGTGGCGGCCTCGGTCGACTGTGACCTCGCCTACCTCGACCCGCCCTACAACCAGCATTCCTACCTGCGGAACTACCATGTCTGGGAGACGCTGGTGCGCTGGGACCAGCCGGAGGTCTATGGCTTGGCGCAGAAGCGCACCGATTGCCGCACCCGCCTGTCGGACTTCAACAGCCGCCGGCGCATCGGCCCCGCCCTGGCGCGGACGATCGCCGCCTTGCGCTGCCCGGCCATCATCGTCTCCTTCAACGACGAGGGCTATCTCGCCCGGGCGGAGCTCGAGGCCATGCTGAGCGCGCGCGGGCATCTTGCGGTGATCGAGATCCCGCACGAGCGCTATGTCGGCGCCAAGATCGGCATCCACAACCCGCAGGGCGAGAAGGTCGGCCGGGTCGGCCGGCTGACCAATGTCGAATACCTCTTCGTCGCCACCGAGCGGCGGATCGAGTTGCCGGCGCCCCAGGCAGCGTGATGGCGGGCCGGCCTTCTCTCACCCGCAAATTCGCCGGCTTCGGGCTGCTCGGGCTCGGCGTGCTGGGCCTGGTGCTGCCGATCCTGCAGGGAATCCTGTTCCTCGCCCTCGGCCTCTTCGTGCTGCGCGACCAGTACCATTGGGCGCGGGACGGCATGGCGAAGCTGCGCGCCCGCTGGCCGAGCCAGGTCGATGGCGTCGAGGCGATGGAGGCCAAGCTGGTCGCCTGGTCCCGCCGCCAGGCCGGACGCATCCGGCGGCTGCTGCCCTAGCGGCGGATCGCCGGCTGATGGCGACGCCGGGCGGGGCGGATCCGAACCCCGGCGCATCTCCCGGCGGCCCGGCGATGGGCGGTTGGCCCAGGACACGCAAAGAACCGCATGGCCCGGGCGCCGTTGCTCCTGCTCGCCGGCCACCCCTTCGGGCGGCCGACACGGGAGACTTGCCCATGCACCGCAGACTGACCCTGCTGGCCAGCGCCGCCATCCTCGCCGCCGGCCCCGCCGCCTTCGCCCAGACCCGGCAGCAGCCCGCCCAGGCGCCGCAAGCCGGCACGCCCGCCGGCCGCGCCGAAGTGGTGACCGGCCAGGAATTCATGCGCATGGTCGCCATGAGCGACCGCTTCGAGGTGGCAAGCAGCCGGCTCGCCCGGGAGACCTCGCAGGACGCCAAGGTGAAGCAGTTCGCCGAGCACATGGTGCGTGACCACACCAAGACGACACAGGAGTTGCAGCAGTTGATGCAGCAGCTCCCCGGCGCCGGCACCACCGCCGGGACCCCGCTGCCGAACGGCCGCGAATCGCAGGGCACCCAGGAGAGCGGCCAGATCACCAATGCCCAGGGCGGGCCGCAGCACGAAGGGCTGGACGAGCGGCACACCACGCTGCTGCAGCAGTTGCAGGCGGCCAAGGGCGCCGAATTCGACCGGCTCTATGCCCGGCAGCAGGTCGCCGCGCACCAGCAGGCGGTCGACCTCTTCAGCAACTACAGCCGCTCGGGCGACACGCCGCAGCTCAAGCAATGGGCGGAGAAGACCCTGCCCGCCCTGCAGGAGCACCTGAAGCTGGCCCAGGCGCTGCAGCAGGGCATCCAGGGCTGACGCAACGGATGCCGGGCGGATGATCCCGCCGGGCATCCCCTTGGCAGCGGGCGGCGCGGGCGCGAGACTCGCCCCATGGTCGAATCGAGCCCCGCCGGATGAGCCAACCCGCGGCGCCGGCCCCACCGGGAGCGCGGCGCAACGCCCTGATCCTCGGCGTGGCGCAGACCCTTGCCTGGGCGGTCACCTACTATCTGCCCGCCGTGGTGGCGCCGGTGGTGGTGGCCGATCTCGGCGCCGACCCGGCGCTGGTCTATGGCGCCTTCTCGCTCGCTCTGCTGATCTCCGGCCTGGCCGCGCCGCGGGTCGGCCGGGCGATCGAAGGGCGCGGCGGCCGGCCGGTGCTGCTGGCCTCGGCCGCGCTGCTGGCGCTGGGCCTGGCGCTGCTGGGCCTGCTGCCCGGCCTCTGGGGCTGGACGCTGGGCTGGGTGGTGCTCGGCCTCGGCATGGCGATGGGGCTGTACGAGGCGGCCTTCGCCACCCTTGGCGTGCTCTACGGCCGGGCGGCGCGGCGGCCGATCACCCTGGTCACGCTGCTCGCCGGCTTCGCCAGCACCGTCGGCTGGCCGCTGAGCGCCGCGCTGGTCCCTTTGCTCGGCTGGCGCGGCACCTGCCTGGCCTATGCGGCGCTGCTGCTGCTGGTGGTCATGCCGCTGTACCTGCTGCTGCCGAGATCCGCCGCCCCGGCCGCGGCCGCGCCCGGCGCCGCGCCGGAGGCGGCCGACCCGGCCCTGCCCGCCGCCTGGGTGCGGCGCAGCTTCCTGCTGCTGGCGGTCTTCTTCACCCTGCGCGCCATCATCAGCGCGACCTTGGCGGTGCACCTGATCGCGGTGCTGGGCGGGCTCGGGCTATCGGTGGCGGCGGCGGTCGCCGCGGCCAGCCTGATGGGCCCGGCCCAGGTCGGCGGCCGGCTGCTGGAATTCACCCTCGGCCGGGCGGCGCATCCGCTGACCGCGGCGCGGCTGGGCGGCGCGCTGCTGCCGCTGGGCGCCCTGCTGCTGGTGCTGGCCGGGCCGCTGGCCGCGGTGCCCTTCGTGCTGCTCTACGGTGCCAGCAACGGCATCATGACGATCAGCCGCGGCGCGTTGCCCTTGGCGCTGTTCGGTGCGCGCGGCTACCCAGTGCTGATGGGCAAGCTGGCCCTGCCGATCCTGCTGGCCCAGGCCGGCGCGCCCATGCTGACCGCGCCGCTGGTCGCCGGCCTGCCGGCGGTGACGGTGCTTGGCCTGGCGGGGCTGCTGGCGCTGGCGGCGCTGGGCTGCCTGCTGCCGCTGCGCCGGGCACCCTAGGGCCCAAGGCCGGGGAGGCGGCTTCCCGCCACCCGGCTATTGCTGCCGGTGCTGCCGGGTCCGGGCGAAGGCGATGCAGGCGCCGGCGCTGGCCACCAGCAGGGTCGAGGCGGCGGCCCAGGCCAGCCCGAACAGCGCGACGCGCTGCAGCACGTCACCCGGGACGAGGTCGAGCCAAAGCAGGGTCGCGACCATCACCAGACCCAGGACCCAATGCTGCACCGCTTGCTGCCGCATGATCTTCGTTCCTCCCGCCGGGCGCGGATGCAGCCCGATGCAACATCCAGATACAAAACCGTATACTGCACATGCATGTGATGCAAGCATGTGATTCACTTTACATCCAGGTCGTTTCCGGCGCCCGGCGTCGTTCCGAAAGCCGCCCGGAAGGCTGCGCCGAAGGCCGAAGCGCTGGCATAGCCGACCGCCGCTGCCGCCCGCGCCGGGGTAGCGCCTTGGGCCAGCAGGGCTGCCGCTTCCGACAGCCGCAGCATCTGCCGCCAGCGGCCGAAGCTCATCCCGGTCTCGCGCCGGAACAGCCGGGTCAGGGTGCGGGCGCTGGCGCCGCATTCGGCGGCCCATGCCTCCATCCCCGCCGCCCGTGCCGGGTCGGCCCGCAGCGCCGCCGCCAGCCGCAGCAGCCGCGCATCGCGCGGCGCCGGCACGCCGAGCGGCAGGCTGGGGGCGCGGGCGATCTCGTCGAGGATGAGTGCCGCGAGATGCCCGCCGCGGCCGGCCTCGTCCCATTCCAGCGGCTCGGAACAGGCCGCCAGGATCAGTTCCCGCAGCAGGGCGGAGACCGCCAGGACGGTGACGCCGGCCGGGCCCGCCTGCGCGGCATCGGCGCGGAGGAACAGCGCCCGCATCGCCACCGGCCCCTGCATGGCGGTGACGTGCGGCACCGCGCCGGGCAGCCAGAGCGCCCGGCCCGGCGGCACCACGAAGCCCGCCTCGTCGGTGGTGATCCGCATGATCCCCCGCGTCGCGTAGAGCAGCTGCACCCGTTCATGCGAATGCCGCGGCACGCTGTCGCCGTCGGCATAGTCGCGGGTGAAGCCGACCAGCGGCCGGTCCACCGCATCCTGCGGCAGGCGGCGGGTCGGCGCGGGCGGGAAATGGCCGGCTGGAGACATGGATTGGCCGAACGTCGCTGGACGGCCAGTCTAGGATCGGCCGAACGCCCGAGCAAAGGCCAGGAACGCCCGTGATGCACGACCCCGGCAAGCGGCAGATCGTCTTCATCAATGCTGCCCATACGCTGAATCATTATGGCCTGCTGATCCTCGCCACCGCGGTGCTCGGCATGGTGCAGCAGGCGCCGGAGGCCTTCGGCCGCGACTACGGGCCGATCCTGGCGCTGGGGACGGCGATGTTCGTGCTTTACGGGCTCGGCGCGCTGCCGATGGGCTGGCTGGCCGAACGGGTCGGGCGGAAGGCCTTGATGTGCGCCTTCTTCCTCGGTGTCGGCGTCTCCATGCTGGTGGCGGGCTTCGCCACCTCGCCGCTGGCGCTGGGTGTGGCGCTGGCGTTCATGGGGGCCTTCTCGGCCATCTACCACCCGATCGGCACGGCCATGCTGGTGGAAGCCGCCGGCACCCGGGTCGGCCGGGCGGTCGGCATCAACGGCGTCTTCGGCAATCTCGGCGTGGCGCTGGCCCCGGTGGTGACCGCGCTGCTGGCGGCACGGCTGGGCTGGCACTTCGCCTTCCTGGTGCCGGGGGCAATCGCCCTGGGCCTGGGCCTGCTCTACCTGCGGGAGCCCGCCTTCGACACCGCCAAGGCGGCCGGGCCGCAGAAGCCCTTCCCCGTCATCCCGCCCGCCGTCGTCCGCCGCGCGGTGGCCGTGCTGCTGACCATCGCCGCGGTCTCCGGGCTGATCTTCAACGCCTTCACCCTGCTGCTGCCGAAGCTGATGGAGGAACGCCTGGCCTCGTCCCCGGACCTGCTGCCGGTGGTGGGCCTGCTCGCCTTCCTGGCGACGCTCTGCGGCGGGCTGACCCAGTTCACCGTCGGCAACCTGATCGACCGGCGGACCCTGAAATCCATCTTCCTGCCGCTGGCCCTGGTGCTGGTGCCGGCCATGGTGCTGCTGGCCTATGCCGATGGCTGGGTGGTGCTGCCGCTGGCGGCGCTGATCGCGGCGTCGGTCTTCGGCCAGGTGACGGTGAACGAGACGATGACCGCGCGCTACGTGGCGCCGGCGCTGCGGACCAAGCTGTACTCCATCCGCTTCACCATCGGCTTCCTCGGCGCCGCCACGGCCTCCCCGCTCATCGGCTTCCTGCACGAGGCGACGGGCAGCCTGGCCGCGCCGCTGCTGGTGCTGGCCGGCTTCGGGGTGCTGACCTTCTGCTGCGCCCTGGTCTTCCCCAACCGGCAGGAGGAATTGCAGCCGGAGTTGTGGGCGAAGGCGGCGCCGCTGCCTGCCGGCGTGCCGGCCGCGGCCGAGTAGGCGCCCGCCTACGGCGCCCACAGCAGCGTCAGCCCGTCGATGTCGCTGCCGTCATGCGCCCAGTCGAGCGCCTGCTGGCGGACCACCTGCAGCCCCTCCTTCACCGCGTAGTGCCGCATCAGGTCGAGCGACATGGTGTTCCGCCAATGCGGGTGCCGGCGGAAGTCGCCGCCGGCCAGCGACATGTCGTTCGAATGGTGCAGGAAGGCGTGCCCGCCCGGCGCCAGGGCCCGCCGCGCCTCCCGCAGATAGGCGCGCACCACGTCGCTGTCGAAATGCACCATGGCATCGAAGCAGAACAGGAAGCTCAGCGCCGCGTCCGGCACCGGCAGGCTGCAGCCGTCGTTGGCGGCATAGGCGATGCGCGGGTCGTCGCCGAAGCGGCGCCGGCAGATCTCGACGTTCGAGGCATGGATGTCGACGACATGCAGCCGGCCCGCCAGGGGCAGCAGCTTCGCCGCGTTCCGCCCGTGGCCGGCAGCCAGGTCCAGGGTCACGGCCAGGTCGATGCCCGTGGCCTCGATCTGCAGGAAGGGCAGGATGATGGTGGCCCATTGCAGGTCGGCGGCGGGCTCGGCCTCGGCGAAATAGGCGGCCTCGATCCAGTCGCGCCCGACATCCTGGGCGGCGGCGAGCGTGCCGGGCGGCAGCTTGGTGTCGGACATCGGCGCGGTCACCTGACGCGGGAGGGGATCGGCGTCCCATAGGTCGGCGCGGCGCGGCGGCAAAGCCCGAACCCGGCCCGCGCCCATTGACCGGGGCGCGCGGGCGCGGTTTGCATGGCGCATGACCCTGCTTCCCGGCCCTTTCCTGTCCGGCCATGCCCGCCTCGCCGGCATCCTGGGCTGGCCAGTCGGCCATTCCCGCTCCCCCCGCCTGCACGGGCTCTGGCTGCGCCGCCATGGCATCGACGGCGCCTATGTGCCGCTGCCGGTGCGGCCGGAGGCCTTCGCCGGCGCGGTGCGCGGCCTGGCGGATCTCGGCTTCCGCGGCGCCAACGTGACCATCCCGCACAAGGAGGCCGCCTTCGCGGTCTGCGACACGGTTGACGCCACCGCGCACCGCGCCGGGGCGGTGAACACGCTGGTCTTCCGCGACGGGGCGATCCAGGGCTCGAACACCGACGGCTGGGGCTTCCTGGCCAATTGCCGGGAGGCCGCGCCGGGCTGGACGCCGGATGCCGGGCCGGTGGTGATCCTCGGCGCCGGCGGCTCGGCCCGGGCCATCGCCGCGGCGCTGCTGGATGCCGGCTGCCCGGGCGTCACCCTGGTCAACCGCACCCCGGCCCGGGCGGAAGCCCTGGCGCGGGCACTCGGCGGGCCGGTCTCGGTCGCCGATACGCCGCCGCTGGCCGGGGCGGCGATGCTGGTGAACACCACCTCGCTGGGGATGCAGGGGCAGCCCGGCCTGGTGGTGGACCTGGCGCCGCTGCCGGCCGGCGCGGTGGTCGCCGACATCGTCTATGTCCCGCGCGAGACGCCGCTGCTGGCCGCCGCCCGGGCGCGCCGCCTGGCCGCGGTGGACGGGTTGGGGATGCTGCTGCACCAGGCCCGGCCCGGCTTCGAGGCCTGGTTCGGGGTGACGCCGCAGGTGGACGACGAGCTGCGCGACGTGGTCGGCGGCGACATCCCGGCCCGTGCCGCGCCGCCGCAGCGCCGGGCATGAAGGTCATCGGCCTCACGGGCGGGATCGGCATGGGCAAGTCCACCGCGTCGAACACCTTCCGCCGGCTGCGGGTGCCGGTCTTCGATGCCGATGCCGCGGTCCACGCCCTGCAGGGTCGCGGCGGCCGCGCCGTCGCGCCGATCGCCGCCGCCTTCCCCGGCACGGTGCGCGAAGGCCGGGTGGACCGGGAGGCGCTGCGCCGGGCGGTGCTCGGCCAGCCGGAGGCGATGCGGCGGCTGGAGCGCATCGTCCACCCGCTGGTCCGCGATGCCGAGCGCCGCTTCATGGGCGCCGCCCGGCGCCGGGCGGAGCGCCTGGTGGTGCTCGACATCCCGCTGCTGTTCGAGACCAGGGGCCAGGGCCGCTGCGACCTGGTGGTGGTGGTCACGGCGCCTGCCGCGGTGCAGCGCTGGCGGGTGCTGCGCCGGGCCGGGATGACCGAGGACCGGCTGCGCTACATCCTGTCCCGCCAGATGCCGGACCGGGAGAAGCGCCGCCGCGCCGATGTGCTGGTCCATACCGGCCAGTCGCGCCACGCCGCGCAACGCGCCATACGCCGCCTGGTCAGGGAGATGCGTGCATGAGGCAACTGGTGCTGGACACCGAGACCACCGGCCTCGACCCCGCCACGGGCGACCGCGTGATCGAGATCGCGGCGATCGAGATCGTCAACCTGATCCCGACCGGCGAGGCCTTCCACGTGCTGCTCGACCCCGAGCGCGACGTGCCGCCGGAAAGCACCCGCATCCACGGCTTCACGCTGGAGATGCTGCAGGGCAAGCCGAAATTCCCTGCCGTGGTGGACGACTTCCTCGGCTTCCTCGGCAGCGATCCGATCGTTGCGCACAACGCGCCCTTCGATTTCGGCTTCCTGGATGCGGAGCTGGTCAAGGCCGGCCGGGCGAAGCTGGACCGCGCCCGCATGGTGGACAGCCTGGCGCTGGCCAAGAAGCGCTTTCCCGGCATGCCGAACAGCCTGGACGCGCTCTGCCGCCGGCTCGGCGTCGATAACTCCATGCGCACCAGCCACAACGCGCTGCTCGACGTGAAGCTGCTGGCCCAGGTCTACCTGGAGCTGATGGGCGGCAAGCAGCCCGGCCTGGTGCTGGCGGCGCAGGCCGCCGCACCCGCGGTGACGCTGGGCGGGCTGACCAGGCAGCGCACGCCGCGGCCGATCGCCCCGAGCCCGGCCGAGCTGGAGGCGCATGCCGCCTTCCTGAAGAAGCTGAAGGACCCGGCCTGGCTGAAGCCGCCCTTCGTCGAGGCGGGGCCTGACGGGACGCCGGCAAGCGGCTAGCCTCCCGCCGGGAAGAAACGACGGAGGAAACCATGGGCCAGGTCCAGGGCAAGGTCGCGCTCGTCACCGGGGCGGCGGCCGGCATCGGCGCCGCCATCGCCACCACCTTGGGGCGGGAGGGGGCGACGGTGGTGCTCACCGACCTCGACGACCGCCGCGGCGAGGCGACCGCCGCGGCGATCCGCGCCGCCGGCGGGGAGGCGCTCTATCTCCACCAGGACGTGACCGAGGAGGACCGCTGGGCCGAGGTGATCGGCGAGGTGGACCGGCGCTTCGGCCGGCTGGACGTGCTGGTGGCCAATGCCGGCATCGCCATCATGGGCCCGCTGCTGGAGATGTCGCTGGCCGACTGGCGGAAGCAGACCGCGGTGAACGTCGACGGCGTGTTCCTGACGGTGAAGCACGGCATCCCCCTGATGCGGAAATCCGGCGAGGGCGGCTCGATCGTCATGATCTCCTCGGTCGCCGGGCTGCGCGGCTCGGCCGGGCTCGCCGGCTATTCGGCGACCAAGGGGGCGGTGCGGCTGTTCGCCAAGTCGGTCGCGCTGGAATGCGCCGGGGCGCGGGACGACATCCGCTGCAACAGCGTCCATCCCGGCATCATCGCCACCGAGATCTGGGAGAAGATGCCGGCGGGTGCGAGCGACGTGCGGCGCAACGCGCCGATCGACGCGCGGGCCATCGCCGAGGGCAGCGTGCCGACCGGCAAGCTGGGCACGGCGCAGGACATCGCCAACGGGGTGCTGTACCTGGCCTCCGACGCCTCGCGCTACGTGACGGGGTCGGAGCTGGTGATCGACAGCGGGCTGATGGCGGGACGGGTGGGGAACCTGGCGGCGCGGTAGCCTCAAGCCTCCCGCTCGCGCTCCGCCATCATCTCGCGGCAGGCCGGGCGGGCCTGGCAGGCGGCCAGCCAGGCCTTCACCTGCGGCGCGGCCTCGAACAGCTCGGGCGCCGCGCCGGCATAGCGGATCACCTCGGCCAGGTTCAGGTCGGCGACCGTGAAGCGGCCGCCGACCAGGAAGCCGGTGGCGGCCAGCGCCGCGTCCAGCACCGCGAAGGGCGCCCGCAACGCCGCCACCGCCGCGTCTGCCTTGGCCGGGTCGCAGGGGCCCTGCGGGTTGCCGACGCGGTGGTAGAGCACCTCGATCGTATGCGGCTCGGCCTCGGTCATCGCCCAGATCGACCACATGGTCATCAAGCCGTCCTCGGCCGCGTCGGCCGGGCCCAGCGCGCCGCCATGGCGCTTCGCCAGGTAGAGGTTGATCGCCAGCGACTCGTGCAGCACCAGCCCGTCGTCGTCGATCGCCGGGATGCGGCCGTTCGGGTTCACCGCGAGGAAGGCCGGGGAGCGCGTGTTCAGCGGCGCGTCGGCGGCGGCGGGATCGGCCAAGTTATAGGCCTGGATCACCGGCACCTGGCGGTAGTCCAGGCCGATCTCCTTGGCCAGCCAGAGGATGCGGGAGGCGCGCGAGCGGTGGACGCCGTAGATGGTCAGCATGGGGCGGGTTCCTTCCGATGCCGTCAGCCTGGCACCATCCGCCGCAGCCCGGCCACCCCCGCCGCCAGCGCGTCCTGCAGCAGCCACACGTCGCCGCCCCAGGCGATGAGGCGGAAGCCGTCGTCCAGGGCCCGCTGCGCCTCGGCCGCGCCCGTCACCAGCCGGCCGAGCCCCTTGCCGTGCTTCCGGGCCGCGTCGCAGATCCGCCGCGTCGCCGCGCGGAAATCCGGGTGGTCGAACTGGCCGGGGATGCCGAGCGAGGCCGAGAGGTCGAAATGCCCGAGCCAGAGCGCGTCGACGCCGTCGAGCGCGGCGATCGCCTCGGCGTTTTCGACGCCCTCCGCCGTCTCGATCATCAGGATCAGCACGGTGCGGTCGTTGGCCGCCGCCAGCGCCGCGGCGGGTGCGGCGCTGCGGTAGTTGTCGTGCGCGATGCGCAAGGCGACGCCGCGGCGCCCCTGCGGCGGGTATTTCAGCGCGGCGACGGCGGCACGCGCGACCTCGAGATTGCCGACCAGCGGCAGCATCACCCCTTCCGCGCCGACATCGGTGATGCGGGCGATGTCGTGCGCGTCCCGTGACGGGATGCGCACCAGGGTCGGGATGCCGCCGGCCTCCAGGAAGCGCAGCCCGGCCTTCACCGTCTCCTCGGAGAAGCCGCTGTGTTCCATGTCGAGGAAGGCGAAGTCGCAGCCGGCGCCGGCCAGGATATGGCCGATGCCGGGGGTGACGAATTCCACCAGGAAGGTGCCCGCCGCCAGGTCGCCCGATCGGACCATGGATTTCAGTGATTTGGCCATGCATTCCTCCCTTTGCCACGTGGAACCCGAACCGGCCCTGGGCATTTGCCCGCATTCTTCCACCATGCCTTACTGCCGGGGAAGTCCACGGGGGAAGACAACGACCGATGCCGGAAGCGCCGACGCCGACACGCCTGCAGCCGCCCGCCGATCCGCGCGTCGAGTACTCGGTCCCCGTCGGCGACACGGTGAAGACCACCACCTGCTATATGTGCGCCTGCCGCTGCGGCATCCGGGTGCACCTGAAGGATGGCCGGATCCGCTACATCGAGGGCAATCCCGACCACCCCGTGAACAAGGGCGTCATCTGCGGCAAGGGCAGCGCCGGGATCATGACGCAATACGCCCCGGCCCGGCTGACCAGCCCGCTGCTGCGGGTCGGCGAGCGCGGCTCGGGCGAGTTCAAGGAGATCTCCTGGCCCGAGGCGATGGAGATCGCCACCGGCTGGCTGCGCACCATCCGCGAGACCGACCCGCGCCGCCTCGCCTTCTTCACCGGCCGCGACCAGTCGCAGAGCCTCACCGGCTTCTGGGCAGCACAGTTCGGCACGCCGAATTTCGCAGCCCATGGCGGCTTCTGCTCGGTCAACATGGCGGCCGGCGGGCTCTATTCCATCGGCGGGTCCTTCTGGGAATTCGGCGAGCCGGACTGGGACCGGACCAAATACGTGCTGATGTTCGGCGTGGCGGAGGACCACGACAGCAACCCGATCAAGCTCGGCCTGTCGAAGGTGAAGGAACGCGGGGCGAAATTCGTCTCGGTCAATCCGGTGCGCACCGGCTATTCCGCGGTGGCCGACGAATGGATCGGCATCCGCCCCGGCACCGACGGGCTCTTCGCGCTGGCGCTGGCGCATGAGCTGCTGCGGACGGACAGGATCGACCTCGACTTCCTCGGCCGCTACACCAATGCCGCCTGGCTGGTGGTGCGCAACCCGGGCGGGGCGGATGACGGGCTGTTCGCCCGCGACGAGAATGGCGCGCCGCTGGCCTGGGACCGTGCGCGCGGCGCCATGGATGCCAAGGCAGCCGACCTCTCCCCGGTCATGGTCGGCGACCACGTGCTGCCGGATGGCCGAAAGGCCCGGCCGGTCTTCCACCTGCTGGCCGAGCGCTACCTCGCCGCCGAATACGCCCCCAATGCGGTGGCCGAGCGCTGCGGCGTCCCCGCCGCGACCATCCGCCGCATCGCCGCCGAGCTCGCCGAGGTTGCCTTCGAGCAGCCGCTGGTGCTGGACCAGCCCTGGACGGATGTCTGGGGCAAGACCCACCCGCAGACCATCGGCCGGCCGGTGTCCTTCCACGCGATGCGCGGCATCAGCGCGCATAGCAACGGATTCCATAGTTGCCGCGCGCTGCACCTGCTGCAGATGCTGCTGGGCGCCGTCGATACCCCCGGTTCGTGGCGCTACAAGTCACCCTTCCCGCGGCCGATCCCGCCCGGGCCGCCGCCGGCCGGCAAGGGGGCGAAGCCGAACACCCCGCTGGTCGGCAACCTGCTGTCCTTCCCGCAGGGGCCGGACGACCTGCTGGTGGACGATGCCGGCAATCCGCTGCGCATCGACAAGGCCTTCTCCTGGGAGGCGCCGATGGCGCTGCACGGGATGATGCACACCGTCATCGGCAATGCCGGCGCCGGCGACCCCTACCCGATCGACACGCTGTTCATGTTCATGGCCAACATGGCCTGGAACAGCGCGATGAACCCGGGCGAGGTGATCCGCATCCTGACGGAGAAGCGCGAGGGCGGCGAGCACGTCATCCCGCACGTCATCTACTCGGACGCCTACTACTCCGAGACCGTGCCCTATGCCGACCTGATCCTGCCGGACACGACCTACCTGGAACGCTGGGACTGCATCTCGGTGCTCGACCGCCCCATCGGCAGCGCGCATGGCGCCGGCGACTCGATCCGCCAGCCGGTGATCGCGCCCGACCGCGACGTGCGGCCCTTCCAGGAGGTGCTGATCGAATTGGGCGCGCGGCTCGGCCTGCCGGCCTTCACCAAGGAGGACGGGACCGCGAGGTTCAAGGACTATCCGGACTACATCATCAACCACCAGCGCGCCCCCGGCGTCGGCCCGCTGGCCGGCTTCCGCGGCGCGGACGGCACGAAGAAGGGCATCGGCGAGCCGAACCCGGACCAGCTGCAGCGCTATATCGACAATGGCTGCTTCTGGCGCGACCACCTGCCGCCCGAGCAGCACTGGTTCAAGCACGCCAACCAGGCCTATCTCGACAACAGCAAGGCCATGGGCTTCATCCCGAAGGCCGAGCAGATCGTCATGCAGCTCTGGTCGGAGCCGCTGCAGAAATTCCGCCTGGCCGCCGAGGGCCATGGCGAGCGGCAACCGCCGGACCGCCTGCGGGAGCGCATCCGCACCTATTGCGATCCGCTGCCCATCTGGTACCCGGCCCTGGAACAGCAGGGCGCCGACCTCGAGCGCTTCGACCTGTCCGCCGTCACCCAGCGGCCGATGGCGATGTACCATTCCTGGGGCTCGATGAATGCCTGGCTGCGGCAGATCCACGGCTCCAACAAGCTGTACATGGCGCGCACCAAGGCCGAGACATTGGGGCTGGTGCATGACGACTGGGTCTGGGTCGAAAGCCGTTCCGGCAAGCTGAAGTGCCAGCTCTCGGTGATGGAAGGCGTGAACCCCGACACGGTCTGGACCTGGAACGCCATCGGCAAGCGCGGCGGCGCCTGGGACCTGAGCAACGACAGCCCGGAAGCCCTGCGCGGCTTCCTGCTGAACCACGTCATCAGCGAATGGCTGCCGGCGCAGGAGGGGTTCCGCAGCGCCAATGCCGACCCGGTCACCGGCCAGGCCGCCTGGTACGACCTGCGGGTCCGCGTCACCAAGGCCGACAGCCCCGGCGTGACCGAGCCGCATTTCACCCCGCTGCATGACCGGCCGAACACGCCGAGGCGTGTCGACATCCTGCGCTATGACGTTTCCACGCCGTCCAGCCACGATACGAAGTCAAAAGCATGACCTGCCTGCCCGAGATCACCCCCGGCGCCAAGAAGCTGGGCCTCGTCATCGACCTCGACACCTGCGTCGGCTGCCAGGGCTGCGCGACCAGCTGCAAGGAATGGAACAGCTCCGGCCATTCCGCGCCGCTGCCGGACTACAAGCCCTATTCCGCCGGCGCCGAGGGCGTCTGGTTCAACCGCGTCCACAGCTACGAGGCCGGCGAGGGCGCGGACGGCCGCACGGTCCACTTCCCGCGGTCGTGCCTGCATTGCGAGACGCCAGCCTGCGTCACCGTCTGCCCGACCGGTGCGTCGTACAAGCGCGGCGAGGACGGCATCGTCCTGATCGACCACGACATCTGCATCGGCTGCGGGCTCTGCGCCTGGGCCTGCCCCTACGGCGCGCGGGAGATGGACGAGGATGCGGGGGTGATGAAGAAATGCACCCTCTGCGTCGACCGCATCTACAACGAGACCATCCCCGAGGCGCAGCGCCAGCCGGCCTGCGTGCTGGCCTGCCCGACCAAGGCACGGCATTTCGGCGATCTTGGCGACCCCGACAGCAAGGTCAGCCAATTGGTCGCCGAGCGCGGCGGCCAGCCGCTGATGCCGGAGCTCGGCTACGGGCCGGTGAACAGCTACCTGCCGCCGCGCCGTCGGGTCGATCCCACGCCCATCGAGGACGCGCCGACGCCGATGGACATCAAGAACCCCGTGCTGCGCTGGATGGACCGCGTCCTCTCCCGATGAATCCCGCTCCCTCGATCGTCTTCTTCACCACCGCCTCGGGCGCCGGCTACGGGCTGCTGTTCTGGCTCGGCCTGATGCGGCCGGTCGGGCTGCTGCCGCAGGTGCCCGCCTTCGCGCTGCTCTGCCTGGCGCTGGCGCTGCTGCTGATCACCGCGGGGCTCGCCTCCTCGCTGCTGCATCTCGGCAACCCACAGCGCGCCTGGCGGTCCTTCAGCCAGTGGCGCTCCTCCTGGCTGTCGCGGGAAGGCGTCGCCGCGGTGGCCACCTATGTCCCCGCGCTGGCCTTCGGCTATGCGCTGCTGACCGGGCAGGAGGGGCTGGCCGGCATCGCCGGGCTGCTCGCCGCGGTCGGCGCCGGCGTGACGGTGTGGTGCACCGGGATGATCTACGCCTCGCTGAAACCCATCCCGCAATGGCACCATCCGCTGGTTGCGCCGGGCTACCTGCTGCTCGCGGCCTATACCGGCATGGCGCTGCTGGCCGCCGTCTCCGCCATCGGCGGCGTGGTCGCCGGGCCGGCCAGCTTCATCGTCACCCTCGGCCTCGCCGGGCTGGTGCTGAAGATCGCCTATTGGCGCATGGTCGATGGCGGCATGGGCGGCTCGACCGCCGAGACCGCCACCAGCCTCGGCTTCATCGGCAAGGTGCGCCCGCTCGACCCGCCGCATACCGAGACAAACTACCTGCTGCGGGAGATGGGCTTCCGCCTCGCCCGCAAGCATGCGGCGAAGCTGCGCACCCTCACCCTCCTGGTCGGCTTCGGCGGGCCGGTCCTGCTGGCGCTGCTGGCGACGCAGATCGGCTTCGGCGGGGTGCTGCTGCCGCTGGCCGCGCTGCTGGCGCTGGGCGGGATGCTGGTGGAACGCTGGCTGATGTTCGCCGAGGCGCGGCACACGGTGACGCTCTACTACCACGGGTAAGGGCGGCAGGCCGGATCCGCGCCTCCGGGCATCCGCCCTCCGGCGATCCGGCCTGGCCCCGCTTGCTCCCGGGCACGCCGCTTGCAACGCTGCGCGGCGGAGACGGGAAAGGGCGGGCCGATGCGGAAGCAGCTTCTCGGTGTGGCGATGGCGGCGGCGCTGGCGCTGCCGGCCAGGGCGGCGGACATCACCATCGCGGTCGGCGGCGCCTTCACCTCGATGGACCCGCATTTCTTCGACCTCACGCCGAACCATGCGCTGACCTGGCATGTCTTCGACCGGCTGGTGCATCCGGATGCCGACCAGCGCCCCTCCCCCGGCCTGGCGACCAGCTGGAAGCCGCTCGACGACCGGACCTGGGAGTTCAGGCTGCGGCAGGGCGTCACCTTCCACGACGGCACGCCCTTCACCGCCGACGACGTGGTCTTCACCTTCGCCCGCGCGCCGAACGTCCCCAACAGCCCGACCTCGATGGGCCAGTACATCCGCCCGGTGACGCGGCTGGAGGTGGTGGATGCCCACACCATCCGCCTGCACACCGCGGAACCGGTGCCGCTGATCCCGCAGATGATGAGCAGCTTCTCGGTCGTCGGCCGCAGGCAGGGCGACGGGATGAGCACCTCCGACTACAACAGCGGGCGCGCCGCGGTCGGCACCGGCCCCTACAAGCTGGCCTCCTTCACCCTCGGCGACCGGGCGGTCTTCACCAGGAACCCGGATTGGTGGGGTCCCGCCCAGCCCTGGGACAAGGTGACCTACCGGCTGATCACCAACGACAGCGCCCGTGTCGCAGCACTTCAATCCGGCGACGTGGATGCGATCGACGCGGTGCCGACGCGCGACGTGGCGCGGCTGCAGAAGGATGCGCGGCTCAGCGTCGCCTCCCGCCCCGGCCTGCGGCTGATCTACCTCTATGTCGACTCCAACCGGCCGCAGACGCCGCATGTCACCGACAAGGCCGGCAACCCGCTGCCGAAGAACCCGCTGATGGACGTGCGGGTGCGCCAGGCGCTCAGCATGGCGATCAACCGCGACGGTATCCGCCGGCAGATCATGGAGGGCTTTTCCCTGCCCACCGGCCAGGCGCAGCCGGAAGGCGCGATGGGCTACGACCCGTCCATCAAGGTGCCGGCCTACGACGCCGACGGCGCGCGCAAGCTGCTGGCCGAGGCCGGCTATCCGGACGGCTTCGCCATCACCCTGCACGGGCCGAACGACCGCTACGTCAACGACGATTCCATCGCCCAGGCCCTGGCACAGATGTGGAGCCGCATCGGCGTGAAGACCGCCGTCGCCACCGCCCCGGCCAGCGTCTTCTTCACCGCCGGCGGCGTGCGTGACGAACACTCCATCGCGCTGACCGGATGGAGCACCTCGACCGGCGAGCCCGACACGCATCTGTCGCTGATGCTCTCGACCCCCGACCCGCAGCGCGGCCGCGGCACCCGGCTGCGGCCCTCGCACTACAGCAATCCCGAGCTCGACCGGCTGGTCGACCGGGCGCTGACCACGATCGACCAGGAAGCGCGGGAGAAGCTCTATTTCGAGGCGATCCGCTGGGGCTTCCAGAAGGAGCTGGCGGTGATCCCGATCCACCACCAGGTGAATATCTGGGCGATGCGCAAGGGCCTCGCCTATGCGCCGATGCTGTCGGAGCAGACCAGGGCGACGGAGTTTTCGCTGGCGAAGTAGGCAAGGTCGGGGAGGGAAAAGTAGTCCCACCCAGAACCCCTCCCTTCCTTTTCGTGAGTTTGATGCTCGCCGCGCGGCAAGTGCCGAACTCAGAAAATAGCGGAGGGTTGGACGCATGCGTCCAGCGGGAGGATGCCTCCTCCCCGGCCTTTTCCTTCATCCCACCGTCGACATCCCCGTCTCCTCCCGCCGCCGCTTCGCCACCTCCTCGCCATAGCGGCGCAGCAGATGCGCCTCCGTCAGCAGCCCGAGCACCCGCTTCTCCGGCCCGTCCACCACGGCCAGCGCCTCCGCCTCCGCCGCCTCGAAGATCGCCATGGCGTCGCGCGCATTGGTGCGCGGCAGCAGCACCCGGTCGGCGTGCCGGGCCAGCGCCGCCAGCGTCGCGGTCTCCGGCGGCGCCGCATGCGCCTCGGCGACCGCGACCATGCCCGCATAGCGACCGTCCGCGTCCAGCAGCACCACCTGCGTCGCGGCGCCCAGCGGCACGGCGGCGCGGAAGGCCTCCATCGGCATCGTCGCCGGCACGCTGCGCGGGTCGCGCCGCATCAGCCGCCCCGCCGTCAGGTCGTTGATCCAGCCGATGTCGTGCGCGCCACGGATGGACTCGCCGCGCAGGTGGAAGCGCCAGGTGGCGAAGGAATAGCCGAACAGCCGCCGCACGAGCAGCCCGGCCACCGCGACCGCGGCCAGCACCAGGCCGGTGACGGCCAGGCTGCCCGTCGTCTCCAGCGCCAGGAAGGTCATCGCCAGCGGCGCGCCGATCACCGCGGCGCCGAAGGCGCTCATCCCCACGATCGCCATCACCAGCGGGTCCGGCCCGGGCGGCACCGCCAGCGCCAGCAGCGCGGCGAACAGCTTGCCGCCCAGCGCGCCGATGAGCAGGGAGGCGAAGAACAGCCCGCCCCGGAAGCCGCTGGCGACCGAGACCATGGAGGCCAGCGACTTCACCACGATCAGCAGCAGCACCAGCCGCGCCGGCGTCTCGGTCACGAAGGCCAGGTGCAGCGCGCCGTGCCCGGCCGACAGCGCGACGGTCGAGACGGTGGCCAGCCCGCCGACGCAGAGCCCCCCCAGCATCAGCCGCAGCGCGGTGGACGGGATGGCGCGGGACAAGGCCATCTCGGTCAGCGCCACGCCGCGCATCAGCAGGATGGCGCCCAGCCCGCAGAGGACGCCGAGCCCGAGCGCCAGCGGGTAGAGCTCGGTGTCGACCACGCTCGGCGCGCTGGATTCGACCGCATAGGTGCCGGCTTCCAGCGCCCGCGCGACCAGGGTGGCGGAGACGGCGGAGGCGATCACCGGGAACAGCGCGCCGATGCTGTAGGTGCCGATCACCAGCTCGAAGGCATAGAAGGCGCCGGTCAACGGCGCGTCGAAGGCGGCGCCGATGGCGCCCGCGGTGCCGGCGCCGACCAGCACGCGCAGGTCGCCCCGCCGCAGCGCGAAGGTGGTGCCGAGGCGCGAGGCGATCCCCCCGCCGGCCTGGGCATAGCCGGCCTCAAGACCGACCGAGGCGCCGACGCCGTTCGACAGGATGGTCTGCACGCCGACCACCGCCGCATCGGTCAGCGACAGCCGTCCGCCATGCAGGGCATTGGCCTCGATCGGGTCCACCGGCGGCTGCGGCCGCCAGCGCTTCAGCGCGCGGTTGAGCCCATAGAGCGCGAGCCCGCCCAGCATCGGCACCAGCAGCAGCCGCCAGCCGGGGATGAAGCTGGCGGCGGACAGCCGGACCTGCCCCTCAAGGCCGAACAGCACCAGGTGCAGCCCGCGCGCCGCCGCCCCCATGCCCCAGGCCAGCAGCCCCACCGCGGCGCCGGTCAGCGCCGCGAGGGCGACGATCGCCACCTCGCTGCCGCGGACCCAGCTGCGCAGCGCGACGCCGCGGCGGGCCCGGCGGCGCAGCAGCACCAGCCTGCGGCGGATCAGCACCCGCCTATTCGGCCCGGATGGCGTTGGCCTTCACCACCTCGCCCCAGCGGGCGTGGTCGCGGCGCATGGTCTCGCCGAGCTGCTCCGCCGTGCCGCCGCCCGGCTGGTCGCCGCGGCTGGTGATGTTGCGGCGGATCGCCTCATCCTGGCTGGCCTTGTTCACCGCGGCATTGGCGCGCTGGATGATCTCGCGCGGCGTGCCCTTGGGCGCGAACATGCCGATCCAGGCGAGCACGACGAAATCCTGCAAGCCCTGCTCGGTCGCGGTGGGGATGTCGGGGAAAGCCGGGATGCGCTCGGCGGTCGTGACCAGCAGCCCGTTGAGCTGCTTCGCCTGGACGAAGGGCGCCACCACGCTGGCGCCGTCGGCCATGATCTGGAAGCGGCCGGCGATGAAGTCCTGCATCGCCGGGCCACTGCCGCGGTAGGGCACATGGGTCATCTCCGGCCCGCCGATGCGGGCGCGGAACAGCTCCATCGCGACATGGGACAGGCTGCCGGCGCTGGCCGAGCCGTAATCGACATCGCCCTTCTTCACCTTCGCCCAGGCGGCGAATTCGGCGACGGTCCTGGCGGGGACCGAGGGATGCGTGCAGAAGATCAGCCCGCTCTGCAGCATCATCCCGATCGGCTCGAGCTCGAGCGGGTTGAAGCTCATCGAGGGCATGGTGTGCGGGTTGATGACCAGCGGGTTGGCATTGCCGACCAGCAGCGTGTAGCCGTCGGGCCTGGCCCGCATCACCGTCTCGGTGCCGAGGTTGCCGCCGGCGCCGCCGCGGTTGTCGATGACCACCGGCTGGCCGAGCGCCTGCTGCAGGCCGTTCTGCAGCACGCGGGCGGCAAAGTCGGTCTGCCCGCCGGGCGGGAAGCCGACGACCAGGGTGATCGGGCGGCTCGGCCATGGCGCCTGCGCCAGGGCGGGCGCGGCGAGGCCGCCGGCGCCGAGCGCCAGGGCGGCACGGCGGGTGAAGGTCTGGGTCATGCGCGTCGCCTCCCGGATGGGCCGCCGGCTGGATCGGCCGCGGCTGCCGGCGGATACCAGACCCGGCGGCCGTCACACAGTCGCAACCCCGCGTGCGGCTGGCCCGGGGCGTCCGGCCGGGGCAGGATGACGGCAATGCCATCCTGGGGAGGAACAAGCATGACCATTACCCGCCGCGCGGCCCTGGCCGCGCCCGCCCTGCTGCTCGCCACCCGGGCCGGGGCGCAGGCCGCCTTCCCGAACCGGCCGGTGCGCATCGTCGTCCCCTATACGCCGGGCGGGGTGTCCGACATCACCGCGCGGCTGATGGCGGAGCCGCTGGCGGCGGGCTGGGGCCAGCCGGTGCCGGTCGAGAACCGCGCCGGCGCCGACGGCGTGATCGGCACCGAGGTCATCGCCCGCGCCGCGCCGGACGGCCATACGCTGGGACTGGTCTCGGTCGGTCATCCGGTGAACCCGGCCTACTACAAGCTGCCCTTCGACACGCTGCGCGACTTCACCTTCGTCACCCAGACCACCTCGACCCCGCTGGTGGTCTGTGCCGCCAAGGGCTTCGGGCCCGGCACGGTGGCGGAGCTGATCGCGCACGCGAAGAAGAACCCGGGCGTCACCTTCGCCGGCACCGGCGGCGTGGTGCGGCTGGCCCCGGTGCTGTTCGGCCAGCAGACCGGGACCGAGCTCGCCTATGTCCCCTATCGCGGCAGCACCCAGGCGCATCCGGACCTGATGGCCGGGCGCGTCGACATCATGTTCGACACCGTCCCGGCGGCACTGCCGCATATCCAGTCCGGCGCCCTCAAGGCCTTGGCGACCACGGGGGCGAAGCGCGCGCCGCAGCTGCCCGACGTGCCGACGGTGAGCGAGACGCTGGCCGGGTTCGAGGCGGCGACCTGGGGCATGGTGTTCGCCCCGGCCGGGCTGCCCGAGGCGGTGCTGGCCAAGCTGAACGCCGACTGCGTCGCGGCGCTGAAGCGGCCGGAAGTGGTCGAGAAGCACCGGCTGCTGGGGGCCGAGGTGGTGACCTCGACCCCGGCCCAGATCCGCGCCTTCACCGAGAGCGAGATGAAGAAGTGGGGCGAGGCGGCGCGCAAGGCGGGGATCGTGCCGCAGTAGCTTGACGGGTCGGCGCAGGCAGGCGGAGGCTTCGGCAAAGACCGGAGGAAACCCCATGCGTCGCGCCCTTCTCGCGCTCGGCCTGCTGCTGGCTTTCGCGCTGCCCGCAGCGGCGCAGGCGCCGGCCTACCAGGTCGATCCCGCCTGGCCGAAGCCGCTGCCCAACCGCTGGGGCATCGGCCAGGCGGCCGGCGTCGCCACCGATGCGCGCGACCATGTCTGGGTCATCCACCGCCCGCGCACCATGACGGCGGACGAGCGCGGCGCCGCGGCGACGCCGCCTTTGAGCGAATGCTGCATCCCGGCGCCCTCGGTCATCGAATTCGACGAGGATGGCAACGTCGTGCAGGCCTGGGGCGGGCCCGGCCACCACCCGTCCTGGCCGGAGAACGAGCACGGCATCCATGTGGACCACAAGGACAATGTCTGGATCGCCGGCAACGGCGCCAACGACCATGTGCTGCTGAAATTCACCCGCGAGGGGCGCTTCCTGCTGCAGATCGGCCGCAAGGGCGAGACCGGCGGCAGCAACGACCCGGACCGGCTCGGCCGGCCGGCGGATGTCGAGGTCGATCCGGCGACCAACGAGATCTATGTGGCCGACGGCTACGGCAACCGCCGCGTCATCGTCTTCGATGCCGAGACCGGCGCCTACAAGCGGCATTGGGGCGCCTATGGCGAGAAGCCGCCGGCCGATGACAAGCTGCCGGCCTACGAGCCCGGCGCCTCCGCGACCAGCCCGGCGCGGTTCTTCCGGAACCCCGTGCATTGCGTGCGGCTGGCGAAAGACGGCCTGCTGTACGTGTGCGACCGCGCCAACGACCGCATCCAGGTCTTCCGCAAGGACGGCACCTTCATGCGCGAATTCATCGTCGCGCCGGACACGCTCGGCAGCGGCTCGGTCTGGGACATGGATTTCCTGCCGGACCCGACGCAATCGGTGCTGCTGGCGGCCGATGGGTCGAACAACGTGGTGTGGTTGCTCGAACGCGGCGGCGGCGCCCTGCTGGGCCGGTTCGGGCGCAACGGCCGCAATGCCGGCGAATTCCACTGGGTGCACAACATGGCGGTCGACAGCCGCGGCAACGTCTTCACGACCGAGGTGGATACGGGCAAGCGGGTGCAGCGTTTCCGGCTGGTGAGCCAGCTGCAGCGCTAGGGCTTCCCATTCCGCTTCGGCTATAGCGCGTCCTCGACACCTGCCGTCACCGTCGACGCGGCTATGGTACTCGCAGAGGCGCCCGTCCTGGCCCTGATTGTGGCGCTCTGCGCGACGGTCGCCTACATGGCGGCGGTGGGCGAGTTCGGCCTGTCGAACGAGACAGCCGGCGTCTTCATCACCGTCGCCGTCCTGGCCTGGGCCTGCCTGCTGTTCGGCAAATGGCTGTTCGGGCCGGGCAGGACGGACCGTTCGCCGTGACCATCGGCAAGTCCAGGCCGGCGGCCCGGCTCGCATTGCTGCTGCTCAGCACTTGCGCGCCGCAGGATGTCCCTGCCGCGAATCCGCCCGGTGGGACTGCCGCTGAGACGCTGGCGGGGATCCTGAGCGGCCGACACGGCTCGGGAGCCATAGCCGGCGCGGCGCTTGGCGCCGTCACCGGCCAGGCGAGCCTTGCCACGCGGGGCGGCGAAATCACCGTTTCGCATCCGGTCGCGCCGTCCGGCTATGGGCTCCACGTTCATATCCTGCCCGGACGCATGGTCGACGACTCGACCCTTGGCGAGATCGCCCGCTTCCACTGCGCCCGGCTGCTGTCCGCCGGTCCCGGCGGAGTTCTCAGCCAGGCGGCAAAGGACCGCCCGGCCACCGCGCTCTTTGTCCTGCCGACGCGCCTGGACATGCCGCGCGGCACCAGCCGGTACATCGACGTGGCCCTGGCCCATGAACTGCTGCGCCAGCGCGTCCCGCAGCCGAACATGACCCGCGTTCATGTCGTGGCGACGGCACAGCCCCTTGGCGCGGGTGAGCCGCAGGTCACCGACAAGGTCATCCAGCTGCAGGGAATGGCCCCACCCTTCGTGACGACCTGGCTCCTCCGCCTCGCGCAGTCGATCGAGGATGGCCGGATCGATGCACCGGAAACCCTCGATCTCAGGCTGCGCAGCGTCTTCTGGCAGGTCGGTGCGGCCGGCAGCCGGGTTGGCATCAAGCCGGCCGCAGCGACCCCAGGACCCGCCTGCTCCGCGCGCTGATCGCCGGCCCGAAGCGCCGCCCTGCCGTCAGGCCTTCGCCACCTCGCCCCCGGCCTCGACCCAGTCCTTGAAGCCGCCGAGGTTGCGGACGTCCTTGTAGCCGAGGTCCTGCAGCAGCTTGCCGGCCAGCGCGGCGCGGCCGCCGGAAGCGCAATAGGTGATCACCACCGGCTTCTGGAAGGCCGGGTTGCGGTCCGGGCTCTCCGGGTCGGCGCGGAATTCCAGCAGCCCGCGCGGGATCGGCAGGGCGCCCGGGACGGTGCCCGAGGCGGCCAGTTCCGGCGGCTCGCGCAGGTCGATGAAGACCGCCTCGCCCTTGGCATGCAGCGCGCGGGCATCGGCGGCCGAGATGCGCGGCACGGCGGCGTTCGCCGCGGCAACCAGCTCCTTGACGGTGGTCGGCATCGGTCTTCCTCCCTGGTGTTGAAGGACGGAGCCTAGCCCAGCGCATCCGCCAGGACGAGGCCGAGCAGCGCCGCCGCGCCGACGCCAACGACCGTGAAGGTCAGCGCCATGCCGGCGGAGCGGAAGCGCAGCACCTCGGGCTCCCGGCTGATGCCCCAGGCATGCAGCAGGCGGCCCGCCAGCAGCGCGCTGCCCAGCGCATGCACGCCCCAGGACGGCAGCCCCATGCCTTCCAGCAGGCCCAGCAGCACCAGGGCGAAGGGGACATATTCGGCCCAATTGCCATGCGCCCGCACCGCGCGCTCGACCAGCCGGTGCGGCGCGCCGAGGGCGACGCGGTAGCGATACCGCAGCTGCACGACCCGCAGGGACAGGGCCAGGAACAGCGCCGCCAGCAGGGCGGCATAGCGGGCGGTGGCGGGCAGGGGCATATGCGGGTGCTCCGAGGCGGCAGGAAGGCCTATATCGCACGGGATGGAACCCCTCGCCCTCTACCTGCACTGGCCTTTCTGCGCGTCGAAATGCCCGTACTGCGACTTCAACAGCCATGTGCGCGACCGCATCGACCAGGGCCGCTGGCGCGACGCCCTGCGGCGGGAGCTGGCGCGGGAGGCAGGACGCGCGGGGCGGCGCCCGCTGGCCAGCATCTTCTTCGGCGGCGGCACGCCGAGCCTGATGGACCCGGAGACCGCCGCGGCGCTGATCGCGGATGCACGGCGCCTGTTCGACGCGCCGGACGACCTCGAGGTCACGCTCGAGGCCAACCCGACCAGCGTCGAGGCGGCCAAGCTCGCCGCCTTCCGCGCGGCCGGGGTCAACCGCCTCTCGCTCGGCGTGCAGTCGCTGGATGCGGAGGCGCTGCGCTTCCTCGGCCGCAGGCACGACGTGGCCCAGGCGATCGCCGCGCTGGAGGCGGCGCGCGGGCTCTTCCCCCGACTGTCCTTCGACCTGATCTATGCCAGGCCGGGCCAGGCGGAGGCGTCCTGGCGGGCCGAGGTGCGGCAGGCGCTGGCGCTCGCCGCCGACCACCTCTCGCTCTATCAGCTGACCATCGAGCCGGGCACCCGCTTCGCCACCGAGCACGCCCGCGGCGCCTTCGCCCTGCCGGACGATGACGCGGCGGCGCGGCTCTACTGGGCGACGGTAGAGGAGGCGGCAGGCTACGGCCTGGCGCCCTACGAGGTCTCCAACTATGCCAAGCCGGGCGCCGCCAGCCGGCACAACCTGGTCTACTGGCGCTATGGCGACTACCTCGGCATCGGGCCGGGCGCGCATCAACGCCTGATGCTCGACGGCGCGCTGCTGGCCGCCCGCCGCCACCGCGCACCGGAGGAATGGCTGGCGCGGGTGGAGCGCGACGGCCATGCGGTGACCGAGGAGGAGGCGCTGAGCCCGCGCGACCGGGCGCGGGAGGCGCTGCTGATGGGGCTGCGCCTGGCCGAGGGGATCGACCCGGCCCGGCTGGCGGCGCGCAGCGGGCAGACGCTGGCGGAAGCGGTGGACCCGGCGATGCTCGCGGCCTGCCTCGACGAAGGCTACCTGGAATGGGGCGCGGCCGGCCATCTGGTGGCGACCGACGAGGGCCGCATGCGGCTGGACGCGATGCTGCCCGTGCTGCTGCGGTAGCGCCGGCTGCCGCTTGCGCTGCAAGCGGAAGCCTGCTGCCCTGGCGCCCGACGCGGCCGCAGGCCCGCGCGGGAGGATATCCGGATGGCGACCATCCCAGGGCGCCGCGCCATCGTCATCGGCGGCTCGGTCGGCGGGCTCTTCGCGGCCAACCTGCTGCACCGCCGCGGCTGGGACGTGCGGGTCTACGACCGCGTCCCCGGCAGCCTGGAATCCCGCGGCACCGGCATCGCGCATCACCCGGAAACCGAGGCGATCCTCGCCCGCGCCGGCGCCACGGACCAGCACGCGCCGGGCGTCCGCGTGGAGGGGCGTGTCGCGGTCGGGCCAGGTGGAGAAATCCTCGCCCGCCAGCACTACCCGCAATACGTCACCGCCTGGGGCCGGGTCTTCAACCCGCTGCGCCTGGCCTTCCCGGCGGCGCGGATGCGCACGGGGATGGAGCTGCGCGGCCTTGACCAGGGCGCCGAGAGCGTCACCGCGCATTTCGCCGATGGCAGCAGCGCCACGGCCGAATTGCTGGTCGGCGCCGACGGCTTCCGCTCCACCGTGCGCGGCGTGGTCGCCCCCGCGGTGCAGCCGATCTATTGCGGCTATGTCGGCTGGCGCGGCCTGGTCGAGGAAAGCGCCTTCTCCGCCGCCTTCGCCCCGGTCTTCGCCCAGTTCACCTTCCTGTTCCCCGGCCATGGCGAGTTCATCGGCTACCCGATCCCCGGGCCGGACGACAGCGCCGAGCCGGGCCGGCGGCGCTACAATTTCCTCTGGTACTACCCGGTCGATGCCGGCGCGCCGCTGGACGACCTGCTGACCGATGCGGCCGGCACGCGGCACGCCTTCTCCATCGCGCCCGGGCTGCTGCGGCCGGGGCCCATCGCCGCCGTGAAGGCCGATGCCGCGGCGCGGCTGCCGGAACCCTATGCCGAGGCGGTGCGGCGCGCCGAGGGCTTCCTGGTGCAGCCGATCTACGACCTGGAATCGCCGGCGATGAATTTCGGCCGGGTGGCGCTGCTGGGCGATGCCGCCTGCACCGGCCGGCCGCATATCGGCGTCGGCGTGCTGAAGGCGGCGGAGGACGCGGAGGCCCTGGCCGAGGCGCTGGATGCGGCCCCGGATGGGGCAGCGGTGCCGGCGGCGCTGGCCGCCTACAGCGCGCGCCGCCTGCCGCCTTCCCGCGCCGCCATCGCGCTCAGCCGGCATCTCGGCGCCTTCATCGAGCGGCGGCTGCCGCGGCCGGAAGCCGACCCGGCGCTCGGCCTGACGCTGGAACGGCTGCTGGCGCTGAGCGGGCGGCCGATTGACGGGAATGCGGATTGACCACGGGGCACCGCCGCCGGCATCGTTGCGGCAAGGCGGCCCCGCCGAGGGCCAGGGAAGGAACGACGGGAATGGCCGATCTCGACCGCTTGGGCATCACGGCGGAGGCCCTTGCGCAGATGGCGAAGACGCCGGACCCGCGGATGCGCGAGGTCATGGCCGCCGCGATCCGGCACCTGCACGACTTCGCCCGCGAGGTGGACCTGAAGCCGGACGAATGGCTGGCCGGCATCGCCTTCCTCACCGCCGTCGGCCAGGCCTGCACGCCCTACCGGCAGGAGTTCATCCTGCTGTCGGATGTGCTCGGCCTGTCGCGCCTGGTCAACGTGATGCACGACGCCACGGGCCGCGAGGCGGCGGGGACCGAGACCAGCCTGCTCGGCCCCTTCTTCCGCGAGAAGGCGCCCGAATTCGCCCCCGGCGAGAGCATCGCGGTGCATTCCACCGATGGCGAGGAACTGGTGCTGTTCGGCACGGTGACCGATGCCGAAGGCAAGCCGGTGCCGGATGCCGGGATCGACATCTGGCAGACCGACGCGCACGGGCTCTATGACCTGCAGGCCAACGACCCCGAGGTGATGGACCTGCGCGGCCGCTACCGCACCGACGCGGAGGGGCGCTACCACATGCGGACGGTCAAGCCGATCGGCTATTCCATCCCGATGGACGGGCCGGTGGGCAGGATGGTGCAGCAGCAGCATCGCCACGGCATGCGCCCGGCGCATATCCATGTGCTGGTGCAGGCGCCCGGCCATCGGGAACTGGTCACCGCGCTCTATCTCGGCGACGACAAGAACATCGACAGCGACACCGTCTTCGGCGTCTCCGACTCGCTGGTGGTGACGCCGGCGAAGGGGCTGCCGGGCGCGCCGCGCGCCGATGTCGCGGCGGTGCGCTACGACTTCCGGCTGTCGCGCCTGGCGGCGGGGGAGACAGGGGGGCGGGTCGGCGCCGATCCATCGCAGATGATGCCAGCGGCCCAATAGAGGCCGCCGAAACATCCAGGGAGGAAACAAGAATGCCTGAGATCACCCGACGCGGCCTCGGCCGCGCCGCCGCTGCCGGCGCCCTGACCGCCGCCGCTGGCGCTTTCCCCGCCTTCGCCCAAGGGTCCAATCCGCTGCGCATCGGCTTCTCGATGTCGCTGTCGGGCGGGCTGGCGGCGAATGGCCGCTCGGCGCTGCTGGCGCAGAAGATCTGGGCGGAGGACGTGAATGCCAAGGGCGGCATCCTCGGCCGCCAGGTCCAGCTGGTCTCCTACGACGACCAGAGCAACCCGGCCAATGTCCCCTCGCTCTATACGAAGCTGATCGACGTCGACAAGGTCGACATCGTCACCTCGCCCTATGCCACCGCGATGATCGCGCCGTCCATGCCGGTCGTGATGCAGCGCGGCATGTGCTACGTCTCGCTCTTCGGCGCCGGCACCAACGAGAAGCTGAAATACAACCGCTACTTCTCGATGAACGTCACCGGGGACGACATCAAGGGCACCTATGCCCGCGGCTTCCTCGAATGCGCCAAGATGCTGTCGACGCCGCCGAAGACGATCTCGATCCTCGCGGTGGACAACGACTTCGCCCAGCGCGCCGCGGAGAGCGTCCGCCTGCTGAGCAAGGAATACGGGCTGCGGGTGGTCTACGACCGGTCCTACCCGCCGAGCACGGTGGACTTCACGCCGACCATCCGCGCCATCCAGGCGCAGCGGCCGGACGTGGTCTTCTTCGCCTCCTACCCGCCGGATTCCAACGGCATCCTGCGCGCGGTCAGCGAACTGCGCTTCACCGCCGCGCTGTTCGGCGGCGGCATGATCGGGCCGCAGATCGCAGCGGTCCAGGCGCAGCTCGGCCCCATCCTGAACAACCTGGTGACCTGGGACGTCTATTCGCCGGAGCCCACCATGCGCTTCCCCGGCGTGGTCGAGTTCCAGGAGAAGTATCGCGCCCGCGCGCCGCAGGAACAGACCGACCTGCTGGGCAACTACCTGCAGCCCTATGCCTATGCCCAGATGCAGGTGGTGGAACAGGCGCTGGCCCGGGTCGGCAAGGTGGACCAGGCGGCGCTGGCCGCCGACATGCGCGCCAACACGTTCAACACCATCGTCGGCGAGATCGCGTTCAGCGCGCTCGGCGAATGGAAGACGGAGCGCAACCTCTTCGTCCAGTTCCAGAACATCACCGATGGCGACCTGGAGAAGTACAAGAAGCCCGGCACCAAGGTGATCCTGTATCCGCCGTCGCTGAAGTCGGGCACGCTGCAGACGCCCTACGGCGCGCCGGCCTGATACCCGGCATGGATCCCGATCTCTCGCTGCTGCTGAACGGCATCGTCAGCGGCCTGCTGCTCGGCGGCCTCTACGCCGCCGCGGCCTCCGGCCTCGCGGTCTCCTTCGGCATGCTGGACATCGTCAACATCGCGCATCCCGTGCTGATGGTGGCGGGCGGCTTCTTCGTCGTGCTGATCGGCACGACGCTGGGGCTGGACCCGCTGCTGGTCGCGGTGCTGCAGGCGCCGCTGTTCTACGTGGTGGGGATCGGGCTCTACACCGCCTACAACCACTTCTTCGAACGCCGAGGCGATGAGGCGCTGCAGGGCCTCGCCTTCTTCTTCGGCGTGATGTTCATCATCGAGGTCGGGCTGGTCATGCTGTTCGGGCCGGAACAGCGCTTCCTCGACCCCGACTATGCCTTCGTCACCTGGCGCCTGGGCGAGATCGACGTGCCCTTGCGCATGCTCGTCCCGGCGCTGCTGGCGATGGCGGCGATCGGCGCGCTGTACCTGTTCCTGCAGCGCAGCTTCACCGGCCTGGCCATCGCCGCCGTCGCGCAGGACCCGGAAGCCTTGCGGCTGATGGCGGTGGACCCGGTGCGGATCAAGCGCATGGCCTTCGGCATCTCCGTCGCACTGGCCAGCGTCGCCGGCGGCGCGCTGGTGGTGGTGCAGCCGATCGATCCCTCGACCCACCATGTCTTCATCGGCCGGGTCTTCGCCATCTGCATCATGGGCGGCATGGCCAGCCTGCCCGGCTGCATCCTGGCCGCCCTGCTGTTCGGCGTGGTGGAGAACCTGACCGCCACCTTCTACGGCCCGTCCTGGGCGCCGGCCGTCGCCTTCGGCTGGCTGCTGCTGGTGCTCGCGGTCCGCCCCCAGGGCCTGTTCGGGAGGACGGCATGAGCGCCGCCACCCTGCCCGCCCCGGCCCTGCCGGCGGAACGGAAGCACCTGACCTACTGGCTCGGCGCCGCGGCGGTGGCCGCCGCGCTGATCGTCGGCCTGCGGCTGATCGGCAACGAGTATGGCTGGTATGCCGGCTACTTCGTGTTGCAGTACGTCGTCCTCGCCGCCGCCTGGAACATCCTCGGCGGCTATGCGGGCTACGTGAATTTCGGCGCGGCCGGCTTCATGGCGACCGGGTCCTACACCGCGGTGGTGCTGAACGAGGCCTTCGGCTTCGGCGTGCTGCCCGGCATCGCCGGCGCCGCGCTGGTCGCCGGGCTGCTGGGGCTTGGCACCGGCTACCTGACGCTGCGCCTGCGCGGGGTCTATTTCTCGATCGCCACGCTGTGCCTTTCCGTGGTGCTGCAGACGCTGGTGGTGAACTGGGACTATGTCGGCGGCTCGCGCGGCGCCTACATCATCCGGCCGATGGGCGTGCCGGGCTTTACCAGCTACGGCGAATACATCTTCGTCGTCATGCTGGTGCTGGCGGTGATCGCGGTCGGCATCGGCCGCACGGTGGAGATGTCGCGGCTCGGCCGCGGGCTGCAGGCGATCCGCGACAACGAACGCGCGGCGGAGGCGGTCGGCGTGCCGACGCTCCGGCTCAAGCTCATCGCCACCACGCTGTCGGGCGCGCTGATGGGCGTGGCCGGGGCGCCGCTGCCCTTCTATGCCGGCTACATCAACCCGGAGGGCGCCTTCAACCTGGCCTATGCGGTGAACTCCATCGCCATGCCGCTGATCGGCGGCGCGGGCACCTGGCTCGGCCCGGTCATCGGCGCGGTGCTGCTGGCGACGATGCAGCAGGCGGCGACGGTGACGATCTCCTCCGCCCTCAATCTCTGGATCGTCGGCTGGATGCTGGTGCTGTTCGTGGCGCTCGCCCCGCGCGGCATCCTCGGCTGGTTCCGCAAGCGATGAGCGGGCGCGAGATCCTGCTGAAGGCGGATGGCGTCGGCAAGCGCTTCGGCGGCTTCGTCGCGCTGCAGGGCATCGACCTGGAGCTGCGCGCGGGCGAAAGGCTGGGGCTGATCGGCCCCAACGGCTCGGGCAAGTCCACCTTCGTCAACTGCATCAGCGGCGACTTCGCCGCGCATGACGGGCAGGTCACGCTGGGCGGGCAGGCGCTGGGCGGGCTCAAGCCGCATCGCCGCGCGCGGCTCGGCCTGGCGCGCACCTTCCAGCTGCCGCAGCCCTTCACCAGCCTGTCGGTGCTGGAGAACGTGCGGGTGCCGCTGCTGTTCTCGGGCGAGGCGGCAGACGCCTCGCGCCGCGCGCTGGAATGCCTGGAACAGGTCGAGCTCGCGGCCAAGGCGGACAAGCTGCCGAAGGAGCTGACCCAGGTCGAGCAGCGCCGGCTGGAACTCGCCCGCGCCATCGCGCTGCGGCCGCAGCTGCTGATCGCCGACGAGGCCATGGCCGGCCTGTCCCATGCCGAGGTCGACCAGATCATCGCCCTGCTGCTGCGGCTGAACGCGGCCGGCACGGCGGTGATCATGATCGAGCACATCATGCGCGCGGTGACGCAATTCGCCGAACGCCTGATCGTCTTCGTCGCCGGCCGCAAGATCGCCGACGGCACGCCGCGCGACGTGCTGGCGCTGCCCGCGGTGGAGGACGCCTATCTTGGCAAGCAGTAGCGCGCTCGAGATCCACGGCATCGATGCCGGCTACGGCGCCGTGCGGGTGCTGGAGGACGTGACGCTGAGCGTCCCGGCCGGGGAGACGGTGGTGCTGCTCGGCACCAACGGCAACGGCAAGACCACCCTGATGCGCAGCATCATGGGCCAGGTGCGGCCCAGCGCCGGCACGGTGCGCGCGGTGCTGGACGGCGTCGCCACCGACCTCGTCGGCCTGTCGCCGGAACAGGTGGTGGAGCTCGGCATCGTGCTGGTGCCGGAGGGGCGGCGGTTGTTTCCCCGCCTGACCGTCGAGCAGAACCTCCGGCTCGGCGCCTTCCGCCCGGCGGCGCGGGCCAGGCTGGCGGAGAACATGGCGCTGTGCCTCGAGATGTTCCCGCGCCTGGCCGAGCGCCGCACCCAGCTGGTCGGCAGCATGAGCGGCGGCGAGCAGCAGATGGTGGCGCTCGGCCGCGCGGTGATGTCGGCGCCGCGCATCCTGCTGGTGGACGAGCCCTCGGTCGGCCTGGCGCCGATCCTGGTCTCCCGCACCATGGAGATGATCGCCGAGATGAAGCAGCGGCTGGGGCTGACGGTGCTGATGGCGGAGCAGAATTTCCACCAGGCGGTCCGCATCGCCGACCGGGGCTATGTCATCGTGCACGGGAAGATGGTGTTCGAGGGCGGCTCGGCGGCCGAGCTGCAGGACAACGAGCTGGTGCGGAAGGTCTATCTGGGGCTGTAGCGAAGGTTGGGGAGGAAAAAGCATTTCCTCCCCCAACCCCACCTTTGCTTCCTGTGGGTTGGCGCCTGCCGCGCGGCGAATGCCAGACTCACAAGAATAGAGGAGGGGCCAGGGAGGATACTTCCTCCCTGGCCTTGCTTTCAGCCCAAGCGGTTGAGCACGCCCAGCGTATGCCCGGCGATCATCCCTTCCTCGTCGGTCCGCCGCACCAGCACCTTCACCGCCGCGCCCGCGACGGAGATCTCCGCCGCATGCGCCGCGTTGCGCGCCGCATCGAGCGTGATGCCGAGGAATTCCAGCCCGGCGCAGATCCGCGCCCTGACGCCCTGCGCGTTCTCGCCGATGCCCGCGGTGAAGACCAGCGCGTCGATCCCGCCGATCGAGGCCGCCATGGCGCCGATCTCCCGCCGCACGCGGAAGGCGAAATGCTCCAGCGCGTGTGCCGCCGCCTCGGTCCCCGCCGCCTCGATCTGCCGCACGTCCTGCGAGACGCCGGACATGCCCTTCAGCCCGCTGCCGTTGTAGAGCAGCTTGGTCACCTCCGCCGTGGTCATGCCCAGCCTGTCGATCATGTGCAGGATGACGCCGGGGTCGATCTGGCCGCTGCGGGTGCCCATCGGGATGCCGTCCAGCGCGGTGAAGCCCATGGTGCTGGCGCGGCTCCGCCCGCCCTCGATCGCGCAGAGCGACGCCCCGTTGCCGAGATGCGCCACCACCAGCCGGCCGGCGCCCAGCGTCGGATCCTCGGCGGCGATGCGCCGGGCGATGTATTCGTAGGACAGGCCGTGGAAGCCGTAGCGGCGGATGCCCGCATCGTAGAAGCGCGGCGGCAAGGCGAAGGTCTGCGCCGCCCAGCCCTGGGTGCGGTGGAAGGCGGTGTCGAAGCAGGCGACCTGCGGCACGCCGGGGAAATGCTCCGCCGCGGCGCGGATGCCGACCAGGTTGTGCGGCTGGTGCAGCGGCGCCAGCGGCACCAGCGTCTCCAGCGCCGCCATCGTCGCGTCGTCGATCCGCATCGGCGCGGCGAAATCCGTCCCGCCATGCACCACGCGGTGGCCGATGCCCAGGATCGGCTCGCCGTGCAGGGCCTTGTCCAGCCCACGGACGATGACGCCGAGCGCCTCCGCATGGTTGGCCGGGGCGTCGCCGCCGTCCCAGCGGTGGTCGGCGATACCCTCCCCGGCGGCGGTCTTCGCCACCAGGCGCGGCGCGGCGCCGATCCCTTCCACCTGCCCGGCGAAGCGCGGCCGCGGCCCCGCCGGCGTCGCGGCGAAGCCGGCGAATTTCAGCGAGGAGGAACCCGCGTTCAGGACCAGGACGATGCCCGCATCAGGCGACATTGTGCAGCCCGCCATCGACGAAGATGGTGTCGCCGGTCATGCCCGACGCGGCCGGGCCGACCAGGAAGGCCACCACCCGGCCGACCTCGGCGATATCGACCAGCCGCTGCGCCGGGGCGCGGCTCTGCGCCATCTCCACCAGCGCGTCGAACTGCGCGATGCCGCTGGCGGCGCGGGTCTTCAGCGGCCCGGGCGAGACGGCGAAGACGCGGATGCGCTTCGGGCCGAGCTCCGCCGCCATGGCGCGGACCGAAGCCTCCAGCGCCGCCTTCACCGGGCCCATGATGTTGTAGTTCCCCACCGCCTTCTCGGCGCCGTAGTAGCTCATCGTCACCAGCGCGCCGCCATCGGCCATCAGCGGCTCGGCCAGCTTGGCCATGCGCAGGAAGGACCAGCAGGAGACCTGCATCGCCTGGCCGAAGCCGGCCGCCGAGCAGTCGACGACGCGGCCGTGCAGGTCCTCGCGCGGGGCGAAGGCGATGGAATGGATGACGAAATCCAGCCGGCCCCAGTCCGCGGCGATGCGGTCGAACACCGCTTCCAGCTGGCCCGGCTGCGCCACATCGAGCGGCAGCATGATGGAGGCGCCGAGCTGCTCGGCCAGCGGCCGGACATGCTTCTCGGCCTTCGCGTTCATCCAGGTGACGGCGAGCTCCGCGCCGAAGGCGCGCAGCTTGGCGGCGCAGCCGAAGGCGATGGAATCCTGGTTGGCGATGCCGACGACCAGGCCACGCTTGCCGCGCAGCATGTCGCCGATCCGGTCGTCCGGGTTCCAGACGCTGGGCAGCGGGTCGGGCATGGCGGGAACCTCTCGGGCGGCTTGCTGCGCCGCAGCATAGACCAGGGCCGGTCGCGGCGGAACGGCGCTTTCCGCACCCCGGCGGCGCGGCCATCATGGCGGCCTCGATCCGGGGGACAGGATGACAGACAGCGCTCCGTGGCCGCAGCCACTCGACGGCACGATCACCCCGCGCTTCGCCGGGCCGGCCAGCTTCATGCGCCTGCCGATGCGGGCGGACGCGACCGGGCTGGATATCGCGCTGCTCGGCGTGCCCTTCGACGGCGGCACCACCAACCGCCCCGGCACGCGGCACGGCCCGCGGCAGATGCGGGAGATGTCGGCGATGCTGCGCCGGGTGCATCCGGTGAGCCGCATCGAGCCCTACCGGCTCTGCCGCATCGCCGATGTCGGCGACGTCGATGCCAACCCGATGGACCTGATGGGCGCGCTGGACTCGATCGAGGCACGGGTGGCGGCGTTGCGCGCCGGCGGCGCCTGGACCCTGGCGGCGGGCGGCGACCACCTGATCTCGCTGCCCATCCTGCGCGGCATCCACCGCGCGGCGCCCGGGCTCGGGCCGCTCGGCCTGGTGCATTTCGATGCGCATTCCGACACGAATGACAGTTATTTCGGCGGCAGCCGCTTCACCCACGGCACGCCCTTCCGCCGGGCGATCGAGGAAGGGCTGCTCGATCCGCGACGGATCGTGCAGATCGGCATCCGCGGCTCGCTGTTCGATCCGGAGGACATGGTCTGGGCCCGGCAGGTGGGCGTCAGGATCCTCACCATCGAGGAATGCGAGGAGCTCGGCCCCGCCGGGGTGGTCGCCGAGGCGCGGCGGGTGGCGGGCGACGGCGCGACCTACCTGACCTTCGACGTGGACAGCCTCGACCCCGCCTTCGCCCCCGGCACCGGCACGCCCGAGGCCGGCGGCTTCACCCCGCGCGAGGCGCAGCGGATGCTGCGTGGCCTGGCCGGGCTGAACCTGATCGGCGCCGACGTGGTCGAGGTCTCGCCGCCCTTCGATGCCGGCGGCGGGACGGCGCTGGTGGGGGAGACGATGATGTTCGAGATCCTCTGCCTGCTGGCCGAGGCGCGGCATCGCGCGGCGGCGTGAAGCAAGGCCAGGGAGGAGGTATCCTCCCTGGACCCTCCGCTTTTTTTGTGGGTCGGCACCTGCCGCGCGGCGGGTGCCGGCCTCCCAAAAAGGAAGGGTGGGGCTTGGGGAGGGAATAGTTTCCCCTCCCCAGCCTTGCCTGCCCGGTGGCCCGCGGTTTGCTGCGTAACAGGCATCCGGGACAAGGAATCCGACACTCGTGCGAAAGCTGCTCGCCGGCCTGCTGCTGCTGGCCTCGACCTATCCCGCCATGGCGCAGGCGCCCATCAGCCTGGTGGTGAATTTCGGCACCGGCGGCTCGGCCGACCGGATGGCCCGGCTGATCGCGCCGGAACTGGCGGACAGCCTCGGCACCGCGGTGGTGGTGAAGAACAGCACCGGCGCGGCCGGCGCCATCGGCGCGGCGGAGGTGGCGCGCGCCCGGCCGGACGGCACCACGCTGCTGCTGACCACGACCGGGCCGATGGCGATCCAGCCCTTCTTCCGCCCCGACCTGCCCTACAGGCCGGCGGATTTCGCGCCCATCTGCATGCTGGGCGACGCGCCGGTGGTGATGATGTCGGCGCCGAACAGCCCGGTGCGGCGGGTGGCCGACCTGCTGGCCAGGGCGCGCGCCGGGGCGGTGAACTATGGCTCGGCCGGGCCGGGGTCGCTGCCGCATATCGTCATGGCGGCGCTGGCGCAGCAGGCCGAGGTGGAGATGACCCATATCCCCTTCCGCGGCAGCGCCGAGGCGATCATCGCCCTGCTGCGCGACGATGTCTCGGTCTATGCCGACCTGCCGGGGGCGCTGAAGGTGAACCAGCTGCAGGCGGTGGGGGTGATGGCGGACAAGCGCACGGCGGAATTCCCGGAGGTGCCGACGCTGCGCGAACAGGGCCATGACCTGGTCTATTCGATCTGGGGCGGGGTCTTCGCGCCGGCCGGGACGCCGGCGGAATTCCTCGACCGGGCGGAGGCGGCCTGCGCCCGCGCGCTGCGCGCGCCGGCCGTGGTCGAGGGATTCGCGCGGATCGCCACGCCGATCACCTTCCGCGGGCAGCGGGACTTCGCCGGGTTCCTGGAGGGGGAATTCGCCAAGTTCCGCGCGGTGGTGCAGGCGGCGGGGCTGAAGCCGGGGGATTGAGGGAGTGGCGCGGTGGCGTCCCCGGCGGGATTCGAACCCACGGCCCCCAGATTAGGAATCTGGTGCTCTATCCGGCTGAGCTACGGAGACCTGCGGGGTCCATACCACGCCCCGCCCCCCGCTTGAAGCACCCGTCCCGTCCGGCCGCGCAAGCAACCCCCGCCCCGCCGCGCCCGTTGCCCCTGCCTCAACCAGCAGGAGGCAACACCCCATGGCCAGCACCGCCCAGGACATCTACCTGACCGGCCTGCGCAATGCGCATGCCCTCGAAGCCCAGGCCGACCAGCTGCTCTCCCGCCAGGTCGAGCGGATCGAGAACTATCCCGCCATGCGCCAGCGCCTGCAGCAGCATATCGAGGAGACCCAGCGCCAGTCGAAGCGGCTGGAGCAGATCCTCGAGGCGCACGGCACCAGCGCCAGCACCCTGAAGGACCTCGCCACCGGCTTCATGGGCAACATGGCGGCGCTCGCCCATGTGCCGATGCAGGACGAGATCCTGAAGAACAGCTTCGCCAACTACGCCTTCGAGCATTTCGAGATCGCCTCCTACCGGGCGCTCATCGAGATGGCCGGCGCGGCGGGCGACCAGACGTCGATCCCGCTGCTGCAGGAATCGCTGAAGGAGGAGATCGCCATGGCCGAATGGGCCGGGCAGAACCTGCCGGACGTGGTGCAGACCTATATCCGGCTGGAGACCCAGGGGAAGAAGTCGGGGATCTGACCCCGGCGCCTAGCCCCGCCGGCGGAACCGCTCCACCGCGCTGACCAGCGCGGTGCGCACCCCGGGCTCCAGCGCCGAATGCCCGGCATCCGGCACCACGGTCAGCCGGGCCCGCGGCCAGGCCGCCACCAGGTCGAAGGCGGTCTCGGCCGGGCAGACCATGTCGTAGCGGCCCTGCACCACCTCGGCCGGGATATGGGCGATGCGGTCCATATGGGCCAGCAGCCCGCCCTCCGGCAGGAACAGGTCGTGCGCGAAGTAATGCGCCTCGATCCGCGCCAGCCCCAGCGCGGTGCGGTCCTGGGCGAAGCTCGCCACCGTGTCCGGGCTGGGCAGCAGGGTGGAGCACGACCCCTCGTACTGGCTCCAGGCCCGCGCCGCCGGCAGGTGCACCAGCGGGTCGGGGTCGCAGAGCCGGCGCAGGTAGGCGCCCAGGATGTCGCCGCGCTCCGCGGGCGGCAGGTGCTCGACGAAGGCGGCCCAGGCATCCGGGAAGACCCGGCGCAGCCCGGTCAGGAACCACTCCACCTCCGCCGCCCGGCCGAGGAAGACGCCGCGCAGCACGCAGCCGGTCACCCGGTCCGGATAGGCCTGCGCGTAAGCCAAGGCGAGGGTCGAGCCCCAGGACCCGCCGAACAGCAGCCAGCGCTCGATGCCGAGCGAGCGCCGCAGCGCCTCGATGTCCTCGACCAGATGCGGGGTGGAATTGTCGCGCAGCTCGCCCAGCGGGCGGGACCGGCCGGCGCCGCGCTGGTCGAAGATCACCACCCGCCAATGGCCGGGGTCGAAGAAGCGGCGATGCACCGCCCCGGCCCCGGCGCCCGGGCCGCCATGCAGGAACAAAGCGGGCTGGCCGCGCGGGTTGCCCACCTGCTCCCAGTACATCACATGCCCGCCCGAGAGGGGCAGCAATCCGGTCTCGTAGGGCGCGATATCGGGGAAAAGGTCGCCACGTGGCATGGCCGCACTATCCCCACACGACGCGCCGGGAGCAACACCGCCAGCGCCGGAAAGACGCAAACCGGGCCGGGCGGCGCCTGATCGTGCATCCCCCCCCTTCGCCTTTCGCCCCGGCATGCCTAACTTCCTGGCAATGCCGGTCCCCTCCTCCGCCCCGTCCCGCCCGCCCGCGGCCGAAGCGCTGCCGCGCTGCGCCGTCTGCGGCACCGGCAGCCGCCAGCCCCCCTTCCGGCCCGACCCGCCGGAACAGGCCCCCGACCTCGACCTGCGGCCGGGCGAGCCGGTGCGCTCCACCATGGCGCGCTGGCTGCAGCAGTGCCCGTCCTGCGGCTATGCCGCGCCCAACATCACCAAGGCGCATCCGGCCGCGGCCCAGGCGGTTGCCGCCGCGCCCTTCCGCGCGCTGCTGGCGGAAACGGGCTACCCGCCGCTGGCCCGCCGCTTCCTCGCCTGGGCGCATGTGCTGGAGGAGACCGGCGCGCTGCATGCCGCGGCCGAGGCCACGCTGCACGCCGCCTGGGTGGCCGACGACCTGGCCAAGGACGACCTGGCCCGGATGTGGCGGCTGGATGCGGTGGCGCTCTGGCGCGGCGGCCCGCCGCTCGACCAGGAACAGACGGTGCGGATCATCGACGCGCTGCGCCGGGCCGAGGCCTGGGGCGATGCCTTCGCCACGGGCGAGGCGCTCGGACTGGCCGATCCGCCGGACGCGGTGGCGCAGGTGGTCGGGCTGGAGATGCGGCTGATCACGGCGCGCGACGCCGGGCGGCACACGGTCGCCACCGCCCTGCCGCCGCCGGCGCGGCGGCCGCATGCCTCGCACCAGGCCATCGCATCGCGCGGCGAGGGCTTCCTGGCAAAGCTGCGCCGCTGGCTCGGCCGCCGCTGAGCCCTGGCCCGACTGGGCTGCGCGTTATATTATAACGCCATGCTCCCCCGTCGCACCCTGCTGGCCTTGCCCGCCTTCCTTCCCGGCCTGCTGCGCGCCCAGCCGCGCCCCGTCACCGTCGCCGCCTTCTCCATCCTCGGCGACCTGGCGCGGCAGGTCGCCGGCGACGACGCGCCGATCCGGGTCCTGGCCGGGCCGGAGACCGACCCGCATCTGTTCCAGCCCCGCCCCTCCGAGGCCGAGGCGATCCGCGGCGCCGCCCTGGTCATCCGCAACGGCCTGGGCTTCGAGCCCTGGCTGGACCGGCTGCTCGCCGCCACCCGGCATGCCGGGCCGGTGGTGACGGCGACCGAAGGCATCACCCCGCTGCCCGCCTCGGCCGGGCATGGCCACACCCGCGGCGCGGCGGCGCCGGACCCGCATGCCTGGCAGGATGTCGGCCTGGCGCGATCCTATGTCCGGGTGATCGCCGCGGGCCTTGCCGCCGCCGACCCGGCGCGGGAAGCGCCGATCCGCGCGGCGGAGGCGGCCTACCTCGCCCGCCTGGCGGCACTGGATGCCTGGGTGCGGGAGCGCCTGGCGACGGTGCCGGCGGAGCGCCGGGTCATGGTCACCAGCCACGCCGCCTTCGGCTATTTCGCCCGGGCCTACGACGTGCGGGTGCTGGCGGTGCAGGGCGTGGCGGCCGAGGGCCAGGCCTCCGCCGGCCGGGTCGCCGCGCTGATCCGGCAGATCCGCGCCGAGCGCATCACCGCCGTCTTCATCGAGGGCCGGCGCAGCCAGGCGGTGCTGGAACGGCTGGCGGCGGATGCCGGCGTCGTGCCGCGCGGGCGGCTCTATGCCGAGACGCTGTCGCCGCCGGACGGGCCCGCCGCGACCTACGAGGCGATGGTGCGGCAGAATATCGGGCTGATGGTGCCGGCGATGCTGGGGTGAAAGGGCCGGGGAGGAAAAGGCATTGCCTCCCCAGACCCCGCCTTCGCCGACCCGGAGAAAAGGAGGAGGGTCCAGGGAGGCTGCTTCCTCCCTGGCCTTGCCTGCCCGCATCGGGCAGCGGCAGCGGGATCGCCATGATGTGCGCGCCCGCCCGTCCCACCTGCGCCATGCTCGGCGGCGCCGAGGCCGCGGCACGACCGGCCCGGCGGCAGGGAGTCCTCCGCATGCTCGGGCTGATGCAGCGTCACCCGCTCCTGCTCTCCGGCATCATCACCCATGCCGCGCGCCACCACGGCGATACCGAGGTGGTCTCGGTGCCGGGCGACGGCCGCACCCACCGCACCGATTATGCCGGCATCGAGCGCCGGGCGCGGCGCCTGGCCCGGGCGCTGCAGCGGCTCGGGGCGCAGCCCGGCGACCGCATCGCCACCCTTGCCTGGAACGACCACCGCCACCTGGAACTCTACTACGCCGTCTCCGGCATGGGCGCGGTCTGCCACACGGTGAATCCGCGCCTGGCGCCGGACGACATCGCCTTCATCATGGCCGATGCGGCGGACACGCTGCTGTTCGCCGATCCCGGCTTCGCGCCGCTGGTCGCGGCGCTGGCGCCGCGCGTGCCGTCGCTGCGCGCGGTGGTGCTGCTGGGCGACCAGGCGGCGCTGCCCGACCTGCCGCTGCCGCCCGGCGTCGCGCCGCACGCCTACGAAGCGCTGCTGGACGCGGCCGACGACGACTACGTTTGGCCGGTCTTCGAGGAAGATACCGCCAGCGCGCTCTGCTACACCTCGGGCACCACCGGCCGGCCGAAAGGCGTGCTGTACAGCCACCGCGCCGCCATGCTGCACGCCTATGCCGCCAACACCGCGGACGCCTTCGGCTTCCGCGCCACGGACCGGGTGCTGGTCGGCGCCGGCATGTTCCACGCGACCGGCTGGGCGATGCCCTATTGCGCGCCGATGGCGGGCGCGGCGCTGGTGCTGCCGGGGCGGCAGCTCGACGGTGCCTCGCTGGTCCGGCTGCTGAACGCCGAACGGGTCACCTTCGGCTCCGCCGTGCCGACCATCTGGCTCGGCGTGCTGCAGGAGCTGGAACGCAGCGGCGGCCGGCTGGAGACCTTGCGGCGCGTCGTCAGCGGCGGCTCCGCCGTGCCGCGGCTGATGTTCGAGGCGCTTGGTGCACAGGGCGTCACCGTGCAGCAGGCCTGGGGCATGACCGAGACCAGCCCGCTGGTGACCATCAACCCGCCGCTGCCGATCCAGGCCGACGCGGCGGCGGAGGCGGCGGCGATGCGGCGGCGGCTGAAGCAGGGCGGCGTGGTCTGCGGCGCCGACATCCGCATCACCGATGCCGACGGCGCGGTGCTGCCCTGGGACGGCGTCGCCTTCGGCGACCTGCAGGCGCGCGGCCACTGGGTCGCCCGGGAATACCTGAACCGCGGCGCCGAAGGTGCCGCCGATGCCGAGGGCTGGTTCCGCACCGGCGACGTCGCCACCATCGACCCGGACGGCATCGCCGAGATGGTCGACCGCTCGAAGGACGTCATCAAGTCGGGCGGCGAGTGGATCAGCTCCATCGCGCTGGAGAACATCGCCGTCTCCCACCCCGATGTCATGGAGGCCGCGGTGATCGCGGCGCGCCACCCGAAATGGATGGAACGGCCGCTGCTGCTGGTGGTGCCCAAGCCCGGCCGGACGGTGACGCCGGCGGCCATGCTGGCGCTGTACGACGGCCAGGTGGCCAGCTGGTGGACGCCCGACGCGGTGCTGGTGGTCGAGGACCTGCCGCATGGTGCGACGGGCAAGCTGAACAAGCTGGCGCTGCGGCAGCAATACCAGGACCACCTGCTGCAACCGGGCTGACCCTGCCGGGTTCGGGCCGGGCGCATCGGCGCGGAGGCCCGGACGGCAGGCATGGACCCAGCGAAGCCCGACATCCCGCCCGAATGGCTCGACCCGCCCGACCTCGCCGCCGCCCGCACGGCCCAGGTGGCGCTGGCCGCCCGCGTGGTGCGGGCGGACGCCCATGGGCCGGTCCGGCTGATCGGCGGGGTCGACATCAGCAACAACCGGTTCGACCCGGAAGGCCGGGTCTATGCCGCCGTCGTCGTGCTGGAATGGCCCGGGTTGCGGGTGGTCGAGACCGCCGGGGCGGAGGCCCGCGCCGCCATGCCCTACATCCCCGGCTTCCTCGGCTTCCGCGAGGTCCCGGCGCTGCGCGCCGCCTGGGCGAAGCTGGCGGTGAAGCCCGACCTGGTGCTGGTGGACGGGCATGGCATCGCCCATCCGCGGGGCTTGGGGATCGCCGCCCATCTCGGCGTGGTGCTGGACGTGCCCAGCATCGGCGTCGCCAAGTCGCCGCTGGTCGGCCGGCCGGAGGCCGCGCTGGGCGAGGAGCCCGGCGCCACCCAGCCGCTGCTGTGGAAGGGCGAGCGGCTGGGGACGGTGCTGCGCAGCAAGCGGCGGTCGAACCCGCTGTGGATCTCGGTCGGCCACCGGGTCTCGCTGGACAGCGCCGTGGCCTGGGTGCGGCGCTGCGACACCGGCTACCGGCTGCCGGAGCCGACCCGGCAGGCGCATCTGGCGGCGAACCTCGTCAGGCGGGCGGGGATGGCGGCGGCGGGGACGCCGGAGTAAGCCCCCCGCCATGCATCGTCTCTGGCTCTTCCTCGGCGCCATCGCCGGCCTCGGCGCCGTCGCCCTTTCGGCCTGGGCGGCGCATGGCGCGCCGGCGCGGCTCGACGCCCGGGCGCTCGGCGCGCTCGACCGCGGCATCACCATGCAGGGCTGGCACGCGCTGGCCCTGGTCGGCGTCGCGCTCTGGGCCGACCGGCAGGGCGGCTGGCTGCCCAACCTGGCCGGCGCCGGCTTCGCCCTCGGCCTGCTGCTGTTCTGCGGCGGGGTCTATGCCAGCGCGCTCGGCGGGGTCTCGCTGGGGCCGCTGGCGCCGGTCGGCGGCTCGCTGCTGATGGGTGGCTGGGCCATGCTCGCCGCCTCGGCGCTGCGGCGATGATCGGCGCGGCCTACCTGGCGGCGGATGGCTTCGAGCCGGACCTGGCGGAGGAGCTGCGCCGCGCCGGCCGGACCATCGCCGCCTGGCATGGCCGGCTCGCCCTCAGCCCGGAGCCGCCGGTGCCGGTGGTCTGGGCGCTGGAGACCTGGACCGACCCGCGCGAATTGCCCGCGCCGTCGGTGAAGGCCACCGCCGACGCGCTGCGCGGCATGCAGCGCAATTGGGCGCTCTACGCCGCCGCGCACCACCGCCGCGCCGCGCTGATCGAGGACCGCCTGCCGCCGGTGAAGGCCAGGCCGCTGGTCTTCCCGGAAGCCGCCCCCGCCGGGCATCTCGGCGCCTGGACCCTGCTGGCGACCGACCGGCTCCTGGCCAGCCCGACCAAGACCAGCCCCTTCGTCAACGGGGAGGTCCGTTTCGTCGAGGACAAGGCAGGCCCGCCCAGCCGCGCCTACCTGAAGCTGTGGGAGGCGCTGACCCGGGCCGGCCGCTGGCCGCAGCCGGGCGAGACCTGCCTCGACCTCGGCGCCGCCCCCGGCGGCTGGACCTGGGCGATCGCCCAGCTCGGCGCGCAGGTGACGGCGGTGGACAAGGCGCCGCTCGACCCGGCCGTGGCCGCCATGCCGGGCGTGTCGATGCGGCAGGAGAGCGCCTTCGGGCTCGACCCGCGCGACATGCCGGCGGTGGACTGGCTGTTCAGCGACATCATCTGCTACCCGGCCCGGCTGCTGGCCCTGGTGCGGCGCTGGATGGAGGCCGGCCGGGCGCGGCACGTCTGCTGCACCATCAAGTTCCAGGGCGAGACCGACCACGCCGCCTGCGCCGAATTCGCCGCCCTCCCCGGCGCGATGGTGTTCCACGGCGCGCACAACAAGCACGAGGCGATGTTCGTCCGGCTCGGGGCGTAGCAGGCCGTCGTTGCATTTCCCGCCGGGACATGCGATAGGAATATCGTCAAGGCCGGCGGCCCGGACCTGGGGCATGGCCCGGCGGGCCGGCGATTGAGATCCTGAATTCCAAAACGGCCAGGCGACGCAAGCCCCTGGCAAGCCGGGCGTTCCGCCGATCCGGGCCGGATCGGCCTCAACCGGATTGCGGGAAGTTGAGCCGGGTTGAAGCGCCGCGCCAGGCTGCCTCGCCGCCCCGCTCCGGCCGGCGATCCCGCCGCCGCTTCGCCGCAAGGCCGGCCCCGGTCAAGGGTTTCGGCTCGACCGGGGCGTCGCCGCGGCGCCGCGGTCGCGGGCCGGGGCTTTGTCCGAATCCCTGCTTCGGCCGTCGGGCGCGGTGCCGTCCGGCCGCCGGGCCATGCGATCCTCCGCCGCCCCCGATGCGCCGGCCGGTTGCCGCGGCGGCGGCGCGCCGGCACCATCCGGCCGGACACCGGGGAAACGCCATGCGCCTGACCATCCAGGAGGTCGCCGTCCGCGCGGTGGACGCGCCGCTCGACCCGCCGCTGCGCAACAGCCTCAACGTCATCCCGCGCGCCCCGCTGGTGATCGCCGAGCTGCGGACGCATCAGGGCGTGACGGGCACCGCCTATGTCTTCCCCTACACGCCGGTGGCGCTGGGCGCGACCGCGGCGCTGGTGCGCAACATCGGCGCCGGGCTGGCGGGGCGCGAGGTCGCGCCGGCGACGCTCTGGGCCGAGCTGCACAACGCCTACCGCATCCTCGGCACCGAGGGGCTGGTGCAGATCGCGCTGTCCTGCCTCGACATGGCGCTGTGGGATGCGCTGGCCCGCGCCGCCGGCCAGCCGCTCTGCCGGCTGCTGGGGGCGGCGCCGCGGCCGCTGCCGATCTACGCCTCGCTCCGCGGCTGGGGGGCGGCGATGCTGGCCGAGGAGGCGGGCCGGGCGGTCGCCGGGCTCGGCGCCCGGACGGTGAAGTTCAAGGTCGGGCAGCCAAGGCTGGAGGACGACCTCGACACGGTCCGTGCCGTGCGCGCCGCGGTCGGCGACGGGGTGGAGATCCTGGTGGACTACAACCAGGGCCTGACCCGGCCGGAGGCGGCGCGGCGCGGCCTGGCGCTCGAGGCGCTCGACGTGCGCTGGCTGGAGGAGCCGCTGCCGGTGGATGACGATGCCGGCCTGGCGGCGCTGCGCGGCCAGTTGCGCGTCCCGGTGCAGGGCGGCGAGAATTGGTGGGGGCCGAAGGGCATGGCGCGCGCGCTGGAGGCGGGGGCGGTCGATCTCTGCATGCCGGATGCGATGAAGATCGGCGGGGTGACCGGCTGGCAGCAGGCCGCGGCGCTGGCCGCGGCGAAGCGCATCCCGATGTCGTCCCACATCTTCGTCGAGGCCAGCGCGCAGCTGCTGCCGGCGACGCCGACGGCGCATCTGCTGGAACACCTGGACGTGGCCGGGCCGCTGCTGCGGACGCCGCTGGCGGTGAAGGACGGCATGGCGGTGGTGCCGGAACGGCCGGGGCTCGGGCTGGAGTGGGACGCGGCGGCGCTGGCGCGCTGGGCGGCCGATGTCTAGGCGGGCGGCGGCCCTGCTGGCGCTGCTGGCCCTGGCCGGCTGCACCGGCGTCAGCGGCATCCGCCTGCCCGGCGGGCCGAGCCGCGGCAGCATGACCTATGACGAGGCGATGGGTGCCCGCAGCGGGCTGACGACGCTGGACCGGGTGCCGGCGGAGCGTTGAGCAGGCAAGGTCGGGGAGGGAACAGTATTCCCTCCCCGAACCCCTCCCTTCCTTTTTGTGGGTTGGGCATTCGCCGCGCGGCAGGTGCCAACCCACGGAAATAGATGAGGGGTCCGGAGAGAACACGTTCTCCCCAGCCTTGCTCCGCCGCCGCACTGGACCCGCCCGCCGCGCCCGCTACCATGCGCCGCCAACACGCCCGGGGACCCGAAGCCATGCGCGCACTCTTCGTCGATGCCAACGACTCGCTGGCCGAGGTGACGGAGAGGCTGCTCCGCCCCGGCGACCCGGCGGTGTCCATCCACCGCGACCCGGACATCGCCCCGGCCGACCTGCCGCGGCTGCTCGCCGGCCATGCCATCGCGATCGACGACCACACCCAGTTCCCGACCGACATCGTGAAGCAGTGCCCGGACCTGAAGCACATCGTCTTCCTCGGCACCGGCGCCCGCAGCTACATGGACCCGGAGGCGCTGGAGGCGATCGGCGTTAAGGTCCACATCATCAAGGGCTATGGCGACACCGCGGTCGCCGAGATGGCCTTTTCCCTGTTGTGGGACGCGGCCAGGCAGACCGCGATGATGGATGCGGCGATCCGCGGCAACGAATGGCCGCGCGTGGTCGGCATGCAGCTCACCGGCAAGACCATCGGGCTGATCGGCACGGGCGGCATCGGCGCCGAGATGGCGCGGCTCTGCAATGGGATCGGCATGAAGGTGCTGGCCTGGAACCGCTCGCCCAAGGCGATGCCGGGGGTGGAGTTCGTCAGCCTCGACCGGCTGCTGGCCGAGAGCGACGCGGTCTCGATCCATCTGCTGCTGAACGACGAGACGCGCGGGTTCCTCTCGGCCGAACGCCTCGCGCAGATGAAGCCGGGCGCCATCCTGGTGAACACCGCGCGCGGCGCCATCGTGGACGAGACGGCGATGTGCGACGCGCTGGAGGCGGGGCGGCTGGGCCATGCGGCACTCGACGTCTTCGTCGAGGAGCCGCTGCCGGCCGGCCACCGGCTGCGCGGCATCCGCAACACGACGCTGACATCGCATGCCGCCTTCCGCACGCCGGAGGCGAGCGACAACCTGATCGGCGCGGCGCTCGACCATTGCCGGCGGATCGTGCAGGACGGGACATAGGACCGAGGGTGGGCATCGGGGCCGCGGCGCCGGTCCCGCTTCTGCCCATCCCGGGCGATGTGATACTTTTGCCGGACGGGGGCGTGGCGAAACGGTAGACGCAGGAGACTTAAAATCTCTCGGGCAAACGCCCGTGCGGGTTCGAGTCCCGCCGCCCCCACCACAACCCGATTTGAATCCCCAACGGAGCGGTCGGGGAAGGATAATCGTCCCTTCGCAAGGGGGCGCGCATGGCATTCGTTCGGGACGGCGGCGTGGCCGCGATCGGCCGCCGGGCCTTGGGGGCGGGCCTGCTGGCCGGCGCCCTCGCGCCGCGGCCCTCCGCCGCGGCGCCGGCCCCGCCCGCGGCGCTGCGGCACGGGCTCAACCTCACCAACTGGTTCCGCTTCCCGGCGAGCCCCGAGCCCGAGCGCCTGCGTGCCTACCTGCCCGACGCCGCCATGGCGGAGATCCGCGCCGCCGGCTTCACCTTCGTCCGGCTCTGCATCCAGCCGCAGGTGCTGCTGCGGGCGGACGGGTCGCTGCACCCGGCGCGGCTCGCCGTGGCGCTGGAGGCGGTGGAGCGGCTGCAGCGCGCCGGGCTCGCCGTCATCGTCGATGCCCATCCCGAAAGCTGGTACCCGGAGGACCACCCCGAGCACGGCCGGGCGCTGCTCGATTTCTGGCGCGGCATGGCGCCGGCGCTGCGCCGCTTCGACCCCGACCGCACCGTGGTCGAGATCCTGAACGAGCCGATCTTCCGCGACCACGCGGCCTGGGCGGCGCTGCAGGAACAGGCGCTGGGCGTGGTCCGCGCCGCGCTGCCCGACCACTGGGTGGTGCTGACCGGCGCCGACTGGGGGTCCCTGGACGGGCTGCAGCGCCTCCGCCCGCTGCGCGACGCGCGGGCGATCTACAGCGTGCACGACTACTCGCCGGGCATCCTCGCCGGCCTCGCCTCCTGGGAGCAGGGGCTGGATTCGGACGCGCTGGCGCGGCTGCCCTTCCCGGTCACCGATGCCGCCCGCTGCCGGGCCGCGCTGGATGGCAGCCCGCACGCCCGCACCCGGGCGATCGGCGCGCATTACTGCGACGAGGGCTGGAACGCCGCCCGCCTGCACGCCCAGCTGGCCCGCGCCGCCGCCTGGGGCCGGGCGCACAAGGCGCCGGTGATGATCCTCGAATTCGGCGCCCATGCGCATCTGAACCAGGCCGCGCGGCTGGCCTATTTCGAGGCCTTCGCCAAGGCCGCGGCGCGGGAGGGGCTGGGCTGGGCGCTCTGGGGCTATGGCGACATCATGGGCTTCCCGGCCCGGCCGGGGCCGCATCCGGCCCGGCTGGACCCGGCCCTGCTGCGGGCGCTCGGGCTGGGCGGCTGATGCCGGTGCCCGCATTGCACGGCCTGCGGCGGGCGAACGGCGCCCGCCGCCCGGGCGCGCAGCGGGCCGTGCCAGCGGTCATCGACGTCGACCGCCGGCACTAGCGCAGCGGCGCAGACAGGCGGTTCAGCGGTGGATGACGGTGCCTGCTGGCTGCCAAGCTTGCCCCTGCACCCTCCAATTGTTGGGGTTGCTCCACGGTTCGATGAGGCGATGATACGGGCTCGCGGGCAACGGAGGCCGGACCCGCTCTCGTGAGGGAAGGCGCGCATGCCTACGGAACAGAACAAGCAGCTCATTCGCGGGTTCATCGAGCAGGTCATCAACGAGGGTAACCTGGACGCCGCGGGAAATTTCATGGCGGACGATGTCGTTGAGCTTGAGCCCTTCCCTGGGCAGCAACCTGGGCTTGCTGGCGTGAAGGACGTTCTGCGGGGAATGCGCGTCGCATTCCCTGATATGCGGTGGACTGTGGAGGAGCAGATTGCCGAGGGCGACAAGGTGCTTACGCGCTTTGTCTGGACCGGGACACACGCGGCCGAGTTCTTCGGGGTCCCAGCCACGCACCGCCGAGTTTCAGTCCGGGGCATGGTGATCGACCGAATAGAAGCTGCAAAGGTGAAGGATACGCGAATTCAAATGGACGTTTTCGGGCTGATGCAGACGCTTGGGGCTTGAGCGTCCAGTGCAGCGACACGGACAGGTGGTTCAACGGGTCGACGACGGTGCCTGCTGGTTGCCCGGTCCGACCCTGCGTCCTCCGATTGTGTCGCTGCACTGGCCGCCGGCTCAGCGTTGGACCGCCACCTGCTGCCGGCGGAAGCGGTCCCGCAGCACCAGCCCGATGAACCGGCTGTTGCCGACCAGGTAGCGCCGCCAGAGCCGGCGCGGCTCCAGCAGCATCCGCCAGGCCCATTCCAGCCCGGCCGCCTGCATCCAGCGCGGCGCCCGCGGCACCAGGCCGGCCAGCACGTCGAAGGCGCCGCCCACCCCCATGATGAACTTCACGCCCAGCTGGCCCCGGTGCCGCTCGCACCAGATGTCCTTGAAGGGGGAGGGCATGGCGACGAACAGCAGGTCGGCGCCCGATTCCGCGATCTGCCGCACCACAGCCTCGTGCTCGGACGGCGCGAAGTAGCCGTCGCGCCAGCCCGCCAGGTCCAGCCCGGGATAGTCCGCCCGGCACTGCGCGACGAAGCGCTCCAGCACCTCCGGCTTCGCGCCCAGCAGGAAGACGCGCAGGCCGTGGGTCGGCGCGTCGCGCAACAGGGCCTGCAGCAGGTCGATGCCCGCCACCCGCTCCGGCACCGGGCAGCCGAGCAGCCGGCTGGCCCAGACCAGGGACATCCCGTCCGCGACGACGCAATCCGCCGCCGCGGCGGCCTGCCGCAGCCCCGCATCGTCCTGCAGCGCGACCAGGTGCGAGGCATTGGCGGTGAGCAGGATGCGGGCGCGCTGGCTGGTCCGGCCGGTCTCCAGGCACCAGTCGAGCGCCTCCGGCATGGTCATCGGATCGACCGGGCAATCGAGGATACGGACCGGGGCGGGCCGGGCGGACTTGGCCTGGGACATCGGCGCGCGCCTCATACGATGTGGCCGCCGGGGGCGGCGCTGGCCTCGATGGCCGTGGCATAGAGCAGCCAGCCCCATTCATAGGGCCGGATCTCCCGGTTCAGCCGGAAGCGCGGCTGCGCCGGCTCCGCCGCCGGGCTGGCCAGCAGGATGCGCGACTGGCGCAGCCGGTGGCCGACGCTGCCCTCGTCGCGCTCGATGCTGCGCCAGATGATGCCGGAGGCGGGCTCGACCATGTCGATGCCCAGTTCGTTCGCGTGCAGCCAGGCGCGGCTGCGGGCGGCGGCGGCGGCATGGCAGCGGCCGCCGGCGACCGCGAGGGCGCGCAGCGCCATCGGCGCCATGCTGTGCTGGTGCACCGAGTAGACCGGGTAGCGCTCGATCACCTCGCCGGTCGAGGCGTCGTGGTGCCACCACCACTGGCCGAGCGGCCCCTGCGCCGCGACCAGGCGGGCGCCGCAGCGCTCCGCCAGGTTGCGCCGTTCCGCATCGCCATGGGCGATGGCGGCGAAGGCCAGCGCCTGCAGCGGGTAGACCTGGTCGGCGAAATTGGCGATGCGGCCGCGCAGCCGGTGGCGCAGCGGCGCCGCCGCGCCGGCATGGCGGAAGACCAGCGTGCCCGGGTGCAGCCGCTCGTCGAGCTCGCGCAGCGCGGCGCAGCAGGCCGGCCGCAGGCTGGCGATGTCGGCATGCAGCAGGCCGCTCGCCAGCCAGGCCACCTCCATGGTGGTGAGGCCCGGGATCGCCTGCTCCAGCGTCACCGGGTCCAGCCCGGCCTCGGCCAGCAGGGCGAGCGGCGCGGCAGCGCCGATCGCGCTGTTGGCCCAGAGCACCAGGCCGATGCCGCCCGGATAGGCTTCCTCCCGCACCCGGGCGGCGAGGTGGATGCAGAGCTCGACCGGGTCGTCGACCACGGCGCGGAGCGGGATGCCCGCGCGGCTCAGGCCGATGAGGCAGATGGCGGAGCTGGTGATGCTCTCGGTGCCGAGGGTCGGCGCCCAGGCGCCGGCGCGGATCTGCCGGGCGAAGCGGCCGGAGTCGGGATCGATGCAGTCGCGCAGCCGGGCGAGGCAGAGCGCGTGCAGATCGGGGATGGCGGTGTCCAGGACCTGGCTCATGCTGTGACGGTTCCATCGGTGACGGGCAGGAAGATCGGCGGCGGCATGGCGGCGACGACGCGGGATGGGGCGCGCCGCGGCCGGGCGCTTTTGCCGACCGCGGCGGCGACCAGCGCGGCGATCCGCTCCGCCGCGCGGCCGTCGCCATAGGGCGAGACGCCCTTGGCCATGGCGGCATAGGCGGCGGGCGAGGTCAGCAGGGCGGTGGCCTCGGCCAGGATGCGGTCCGGGTCGGTGCCGACCAGCTTCGCCACGCCCAGCTCCACCGCTTCCGGCCGTTCGGTCGTCTCGCGCAGCACCAGGACCGGCTTGCCGAGCGCCGGCGCTTCCTCCTGCAGCCCGCCGCTGTCGGTCAGGACCAGGGTGCAGTGCCGGATGGCCGCGACCAGCTCGGGATAGGCGAGCGGCTCGGTCAGCGTCACCTGCGGATGGCCGCCGAGCCTGGCATGGGCGAGGTCGCGGATATTGGGGTTGGGATGCACCGGGTAGAGGATGTGCAGGTCCGGGAAGGCGGCGCAGAGCCGCTGCACCGCGGCCATCACCTGCTCGGCCGGCGGGCCGAAGCTTTCGCGCCGGTGCATCGTCATCAGCACCAGGCGGCCGTTGCGCGGCAGGCCGGCCGGCAGGGCGGGCGCCCGGCGGGCGACGTCCATCAGCGCGTCGATGACGGTGTTGCCGGTGACATGGACGCTCTCCGGCGGCACGCCCTCCCGCAGCAGCGCGCGGCGGGCGCCTTCGGTCGGGGCGAAATTCAGCGTCGCGGCGCGGCCGGCGACGATGCGGTTGAACTCCTCCGGGAAGGGGTTCTGCAGGTCGCCGGTGCGCAGCCCGGCCTCGACATGGCCGAAGGGGACGCGGCGGTGGAAGCAGGCGATGGCGGCCGCCATGACGGTCGTGGTGTCGCCCTGCGCCAGCACCATCGCGGGCGGGTCGCGCGCCAGCAACGGGTCCAGCCCGTCCAGGATGCCGGCGGCCAGGCCGGAGAGGCTCTGGTTCGGCCGCATCAGGTCGAGATCGACATCGCCGGCAAGACCGAAGGCGGCGAGCGCCTGGTCGAGCAGCCCGCGGTGCTGGCCGGTGAGGAGGAGGCGCACCGAGAGGCCGCGGCGGCGACGCAGCGCATGCACCACCGGCGCCATCTTGATCGTTTCTGGTCGGGTACCGACCACGCACAGCAGTTTGCCGGAGACCATCGCCTTACCCTCGACTGAACGTCGACAATGTTCCTTCTCAGAATAGAATCATAAAGTAACATTTCCGCTTTTTAATGCAACCAATTTGGATAGCCGCAAATTATACTCGGGTTTTTGATCTGGATGGCTTTTCGCATTCGCAGTCTTACATGAAGACGGCACCGGGCGCAGACCATGGCGCCGCGTTCCTCACGCCCGTTACACGAATTCCCGGAGGCATCATCTTGGGTGATGCTGACATGCAAACGAACATTACATTAGCCCATGCCGTGGCGAATGTAACGTGCGCGTGTCCATTAGGGGCTTCGCATGCATGTGAAATGATGGACCTGGCACGCAACGCCACGCCAGGCGCAGGCGTTGGGGCGCGCCTGGCTTGCCGTCAGGGCAGGCGGCATGCCGGGCGGCGCGCCGCCCGGCGCACGGCGCTACTTCTGCAGCACGTAGGTCCCCGGCGCGTCGACCAGCGGCGGGTGCGCCTTGCTGCCCATGCCGGGCGGCTTCACCTTGCGGCCGGACCGCTCGGCCAGCCAGGCCGACCAGTCGTGCCACCAGCTGCCGTCATGCTTCGTCGCGGCGCGCTTCCAGGCGCCGGCGGTCTCGGCCCCGGGTTCCGAGGTCCAGTAGCTGCCCTTGCCGCCCGGCGGGTTGATGACCCCGGCGATATGGCCGGAGGAGCCGAGGATGTAGCGCACGCGGCCGCCCGCCAGCCGGGAGATCTGCCAGGCGGCGTCCCAGGGGACGATGTGGTCCTTCTCGGCGCCCACGGCGTAGATGTCCTGGGTGATGGCGCCGAGGTCGAGCGGCTGGCCCTTCAGCACCACGCGGCCGGGCACCATCAGGTTGTTCTCGACATAGGTGTTGCGCAGGTACCAGGCATGCGCGGCGCGGGCCATGCGGGTGCCGTCGCTGTTCCAGTAGAGCAGGTCGAAGGCCGGCGGCTTTTCGCCGAGCAGGTAGTTGTTCACCACGTTCGCCCAGATCAGGTCGTTCGAGCGCAGCAGGTTGAACATGTTGGCCATCTCGCGGCTGTCGAGGTAGCCGCGCTGCAGCATCTGCGCCTCGATCGCGTCGATCGCGCCGTCGCCGAGGAAGATCGCGGTGTCGCCGACGCGGGAGAAGTCCTGCAGCGAGACCATGAAGGTCACCGCGTTGAAGCGCTTGTCGCCCTCGGCCGCCAGCCAGGCCAGCACCATCGCCAGCAGCGTGCCGCCGATGCAGTAGCCCATGACGTTCAGCGTGTCGGACCCGCTGATCTCGCGCACCACGTCGCTAGTCTCGATCACGCCAAGCTCCATGTAGTCCTCGATCATGGTGTCCTCCATCGACGCGTCGGGGTTGCGCCAGGAGACCACGAAGACGGTGAAGCCCTGCTTGACCATGAAGTCGACCAGGCTGTTCTTCGGCTGCATGTCCATGATGTAGAACTTGTTGATCCAGGGCGGCAGGATCAGCAGCGGCCTGGCATGCACGGTGGGCGTCTGCGGGGTGTACTGGATCAGCTCGACCAGCTTGTTCCGGTGCACCACCTTGCCCGGCGTCATCGCCAGGTTGCGGCCGGGGGCGAAGGCGGTCGCGTCCACCATGGACAGCCGGCCGGCCTGGACATCCTCCAGCAGGTTGCGCGCGCCGTTGGCCAGGCTGGCGCCGCCGGTCTCCATCGCCCGCTTCAGCGCCACCGGGTTGCTGGCCAGCAGCAGGGTCGGGCTCATCGCATCGACGAATTGGCGCAGGTGGAATTCCAGCCGCTGGCGTTCGGCGGCATCCAGCCCGGGGCTGTCCTTGCCGCGCTGCACCAGCCATTCGGAGGCGAGGAGGTAGGATTCCTTCAGCGTGCGGAAGACCGGGTTGGCCTGCCATTCAGGGGCGGCGAAGCGCTTGTCGAAGGCCGGCTTGCCCCCCTGCCCGCCCTCGGGCGCCGCCTCGCCCAGCCAGCGCTTGCCGGCCTCGCCCCAGGCGTCGAGCGCGGCGCGGAAGACATTGGCGCCGAGCGTGGTGGCGGAGGTGAGCATCGCCGCCGGGTCGGCGAAGGATTGCAGCCAGACGACGCGCAAGGACCGCGCAACCTCGGCCCAGTCGACCGGGATGACGTCCCGCATCGGGTTGGCATTCCACATCGCATCGACCGATTTCAGCAGCGGGTCGCGGTCGATCAGCGCCTTGGCCTGGCGCAGCGCCTCGGCCACCGCGGCGTCGCTCAGCAGGCCGGCGCCCTGGTTGGCCGGCATCGCCGCGGTCCAGGAGGCGAGCGAGGACAGCATCGCCTCGGCCCCCGGGATGGCGCCGAGGCCGAGCGGCCCGCGGTTACGGCCGGGGTTCGCCGCAGTGTCGTCGTCGGCCATGCTCATGCCTCCTCAGCAATCCTGTCGTGGCGTGCCGCGCCGCGAGGCCGTGCGGCCACCGGCGCCGCGGCGGGCCTGGCCGGCCGGTCAGCCGCCTCGGCCATGCGCCCCAGCATGCGGCATGGGCGGCCTGCGGCGAAGGGGCCATGATCCAGCGCAACGTCCGCAGCGGGGGCGCCCGGCTACAGCACCCCGTCGCGGGTCGGGTTGACCGGCTTGTCCTCGCGCAGCTCCCGCTTGCGGCGGCGCAGCTGCTTGGCGACATGTTCCAGCGCCAGCGCGAAGGCGCCGGGGGCGGCGGCATGTTCGGCGGTGCCCTCGAAGAACAGGCCGCGGCCGCTATGCAGGCGGATGGCGCAGCCGAAGCCGCCGCTGCCGGTGCGGGAGAAGGTGCAGGTCGCATCCTCCGCCCGGTCGAAATACTTGTGGCCAAGCGCGTCCAGCTGTTCCGTCGCATGCGCCCGCAGGGTGTCGCCGACATCGACCTGATGGCCGGAGATGACGATGCGGGACGTGGCGTCGTTGGTGGCCGGATCCGGCTTCATGAGGTCCCTCCCCTGGTTGGGGAGGGAACGCCCGTGGCCAGGGGATGTTGCCCCGGCTCAGTCCAGTTCGATCACCAGCCCCTCATGCGGCCGCAGCCGGCGCGGGTTGCCGAAATCGCCGTGGGTCGAGAGCAGCGGCGTGCCGCCGCCGTCGAGCGCCTGCTCGGCGTCGCCGAGGTTGAGCGCGACCAGCAGCCGGCGGCCATCCGCCGGGTCGGTGCGGATGTAGCGCAGCACATCGCCCAGGGCCTCGACCGCCGCGATGGGCCCGAGCGACAGCGCCGGCTCCCGCCGCCGCAGCGACAGCAGCGCGCGATAGAGCCAGAGCATCGAATCCGGGTCGTGCGCCTGCGCCGCGGCATGCAGCGGGCGGTGGTCCGCCCCGACCGGCAGCCAGGGGGTGCCGCTGGTGAAGCCGGACTGCGGCGCGTCCTCCCAGGGGATCGGCGTGCGCACCGGATCGCGGCCGAGGCCGAGGCCGGGGACGCGCTGCTCCCAGGGGTCCCGCACCAGCTCGGGCGGGATCGGCACATCCGCCAGGCCGAGTTCCTCGCCCTGGTAGAGCGTCGGCGTGCCGCGGAGCGTCAGCAGCAGCATGGCGGCGACGCGGGCCTGGGGCCCGCCAAGCCGGCTGGCGACGCGGCTGCGGTCATGGTTGCCCAGCACCCAATTCGGCCAGGCGCCCTGCGGCAGCGCGGCCTCGTAGCGCCGCACCAGCCCGGCGACCGCCGCGGCGGTCCAGGGCGTGGTGATCAGGTGGAAATTGAACGGCAGGTGGAAGCCGGCAAGATCGACGCCGTAATAGGCCATCAGCCGGTCGATCGGCAGCCAGGCCTCGCCGATCAGCAGGCGCTGGCCCGGATAGCCGTCCGAGACACGGCGCATGGCGGCGATGGCCGACTGCACCTCCGGCTGGTCCATGGTGCGGTCGCGCCGCAGCCGGCGGGCGGGCGACATCCCCGGCCGCCAGTCGGGGTCGGGCGGGTTGTCGCGCAGTTCCAGGTCTTCGAACAGGTGGTGGACCGCATCCACCCGGAAGCCGTCCACGCCGCGGTCGAGCCAGAAGCGCAGCACGTCCAGCATGGCGTCCTGCACCGCCGGGTTGCGCCAGTTCAGGTCGGGCTGCTGCGGCAGGTAGGCGTGATAGAAATACTGGCCGGTCGCGGGGTCGAGCGTCCAGGCGCTGCCGCCGAACTCGCTCGCCCAGTTGTTCGGCGGGCCGCCATCCGGGCCAGGGTCGCGCCAGATGTACCAGTCGCGCCGCGGATCGTCGCGGGATGCGCGGCTTGCGGCGAACCAGGGATGGGTGTCCGCGGTGTGGTTCGCCACGTAATCCAGCAGCACGCGCAGGCCGCAGTCATGCGCCGCGGCGACCAGCGCGTCGAAATCGGCGAGCGTGCCGAAGGCCGGGTCCACGTCGCAATGGTCGGCGACGTCGTAGCCGAAATCGGCCAGCGGCGAGGGATAGATCGGCGAGATCCAGATCGCGTCGATGCCGAGCCCGCGCAGGTGGTCGAGCCGCCGCGCGATGCCGCGCAGGTCGCCCACCCCGTCGCCGTCGCTGTCCTGGAAGGATCGCGGCCAGACCTGGTAGATCACCGCGCCCTGCCACCAGGCCGGCATGCGGCTCAGCCCCGCCCCAGCGGGGAACGGTCGTACTCCGCCAGCAGCGCCGCCGGGTCGCGGTAGATGGCCATGCAGCCGGCCTCCCGCAGCACCGCCTCGGGGAAGCCGCCCGAGAGCAGGCCGATGGTCCGCAGCCCGGCCTTGCCGGCGGCCTCGGCGTCGTAGGGCGAGTCGCCGACGACGATCGCCTCGCCGGGCGGCAGGCCATCCAGCGCGGCGAGGAAGATGTCGGGAAAGGGCTTCGACCGCTCGGCATCGGCCGAGGTGGTCGCGGCATCGACCAGCGTCTCGATCTCGGTAAGCCGCTGATAGTGCGCCAGCTCGTCCGGCTTGCCGGAGGTGGCCAGCACCACCCGCCGGCCATCGGCGCGGATCCGGCGGAAGAGCGCGGCGACGTCGGGGAAGCCGCGGGCCTGGCCGATCATCTCGCGCATGTAGAGGTCCTTGCGGAAGGCCTCCATCGCCTTGCCGTCCCGCTGCACGACGTCCTCGGGCAGGAAGACCGGCATCAGCTGGTCGCCGCCCTTGCCGATCTGGGCGCGGACATCGGCGACCGCGACCTCGTGCCCGAAATGGCGGAAGGTGGCGGCCCAGCTCTCGGCATGCAGGTCGACGGTATCGACCAGGGTGCCATCGACGTCGAAGATCACGGCCTGCACGCGGAGCCCTCCGGGGGTAAGGCAGCGCAACCTGCCAGCGCCGCGCGGGTTCCGTCAGCGGTTGTCGGCTTCGTCCTCGGTCGGCAATTCGCAGCGGTCGTGGACATGCGTCGCCGCCACCGCCGCATGCGCCATGGCGACGACGATCTGGTCGAGCCCGCGGACGATGTCGCCGGCGGCGTACAGCCCGCGCACCGTGGTCTGGTTGTGCGCATCGACCTGCAGCGCGCCGCGCGCGTCGTGCGCCGCCCCCAGCGCCACCGCCAGCTCCGACCGGTAGTGCAGGCCGGGCGCGGAATAGAGCAGGTCGAAGCGGTGCTCCTCCTCGGCGCCGCGCAGCGCGGCGATGCGGCCATCGCGGATGTCGAGGCCCTGGATCGGCTGGCACACCACCTTCAGCCGGTGCCCGGCCACCGCGGCGCGCTGCTTGTCGTCCAAATCCAACGGGCAGCCGAGGGTCAGCAGGGTGACGTCGTCCGAACAGGTGCGGGCGATGAACAGCGCCTCGCCCAGCCCGCGCTCGCCATGGCCTATGACGGCGATGCGCCTGCCGCGCGATTCGAAGCCGTCGCAGATCGGGCAGTAGCGCACCAGGCCCTGCCGCACCGCGTCCGGCAGGTCGGGTTCCACGTCCACCGCCCCGGTCGCCAGCAGCACGCGGCGGGCGCGCGCCGTGCGGGACCCGCCGGCAGGGGACCGCACGGCCGCGGTGAAGCCTCGCGCGTCGCGCCCGAGGCGCGCCACCGTGCCGGCCTCGACCCGCACCCCGTGGCGGTCGGCGGTGTCGCGGCCGCGGCGCAGGATCTCCGGCCCGGCGATGCCATCGGCGAGGAAGGGGATGTTGTGGCTGGTGGGAATCCAGGCGGCGCGCGGCGTGCCGCTGTCCACCACCAGCACGCGGCGGCGGAAGCGGGCCAGATGGATGGCGGCGGTCAGCCCGGCCGGGCCGGCGCCGATGATCAGGCAGTCGAGCGGCGCCAGGTCGTCCGGCATGGCAGGGGTTCCTCGGCGATGCTGCGGTGCAACGCGGCGGCGCGGCGAAAGCCCCGGCGGGCCGTGATCCTTCCGGCCGTGCTGGCGAACCTGGGCGCGCGGCGGCCGTTGTGGGCGCAGTGCCCGGGCGATCTGTCCGGGCGAAACCCGCGCATAAGGAATGATGACATGGATCGACGTGGCATCCTGCTCGGCTCTGCCGGGCTTGCGGCGCTGTCCTTCAGCCTCCGGCCGCGTATCGCACTGGCGCAAGGCACGGCGCATTGGCTCTCGGGCGCCCAGTACACCGCGATGACGCTGATGGCCGGGACGCTGGCCAAGCAGACCAGCCAGCTCGCGCTGGAACGCGCGCAGAACCAGCGGGTGAAGCAGTTCGCGGCCTTCGAGATCGCCGAGCAGACCGCCATGGCGCAGGTGCTGACCAACACCGACAGCCCGCCGCCGGTGCCGCTGGATGCCGAGCATGCCGCGGTGCTCAAGACGCTGGAGGCGCAGTCCGGCCCGGCCTTCGACCGTGCCTATATCCTCGGCCAGCTCAACAGCCACCAGGAGCTGCTGCAGATCCAGCAGGGCTATCTCGACAACACCAACCGCAGCACGGACACGCAGCACATCGCGGTGCTGGCGCGGATGTCGATCCAGCAACACCTGACCATGCTGCAGGAGATCCAGCAGCAGCTGGCATAAGGGCGCCCTGGAAGGAAGCAAAGGGCGGGGCGGAAGTCCCCTCCCGTCGGACGCGGTGGCGCCACCCCCCTCCTGTTCCTGGGGGGTTGGCGCCCGCCGCGCGCATCAGTCGCCCAACAGGCCGGCGACGAAGCCGGCCAGCCAGGGCTGCCGCGTGCGGTGGGTGCGGGCGGCATGCAGCACGGCGCGGACCGCGGCGACGGTCGCGGCGAAATCCTCGTTCACCAGCACATGGTCGAACTCGTCCCAGTGCCGCATCTCGGTCCGGGCGGCGACCATGCGGCGGGCGATCTCGTCCTCCGGGTCCTGGTTGCGGCCGCGGAGGCGCCGTTCCAGCTCCGCCAGGCTCGGCGGCAGCAGGAAGATGCCGACAACGTCCTGCGCCATCGTCCGCTGCAATTGCCGGTGGCCCTGCCATTCGATGTCGAACAGCACGTCGCGGCCGGCGGCCAGGGCGTGCTCGACCGGCACGCGCGGCGTGCCGTAGGACCGGCCGAGGAAGCTCGCATGCTCCAGGAATTCATCGGCGGCGACGCCCTCGGCGAATTGCTCCGGCGTCCGGAAGAAGTAGTGCTCCCCCTCCCGCTCGCCCGGCCGCGGCGCCCGCGTGGTAGCGCTGACCGAGAGCGATAATTCCGGTTCCGTCTCCAGCAGGGCGCGGGACACGCTGGTCTTGCCGCCGCCGGGGGCGGAGGCGAGGACGAGGCAGATGCCCCGGCGGGTGGGAGCAGCCTGGCTCATTCGACGTTGGCCGCCTGTTCCTTCAGCCGCTCGATCGCCGCCTTGAGGTCGAGGCCGATCCGGGTCAGCGGCACCGAGGCCGATTTCGAGCACAGCGTGTTGGCCTCGCGGACGAATTCCTGGGTCAGGAAGTCGAGCTTGCGGCCAGCGCCCTCCCCGGCGTCCAGCAGGGCACGGGCGGCGTCGATATGGGCGGAGAGCCGGTCCAGCTCCTCCCGCACGTCGGATTTCTGCGCCAGCAGCGCGACCTCCTGGGCCAGGCGCTCCTCCGGGACGCGGGCGCGGCCGCCCTCACCCAGCAGCGCTGCCAGGGCTTCCAGCAGCTTCTGGCGCTGCGCCTCGGGCTGGCCGGCGGCCTCGGCGGCGGCGGCATCGCGCAGGCCGGCGATCTCCTCCAGCAGGCCGGACAGGATCACCTGCAGCTTGGCGCCCTCCGCCTGGCGCGAGGCGGCGAGGCCGGCCAGCGCCGCCTCGTATGCCGCGGCCAAGGCGAGGCGCTTGGCCGCCTCCTGCGCCTCGTCCGGCTCCACGACCTCCGTGCGCATCACGCCGGGCAGGGCCAGCAGCGCCTCGGCGGCCGGGGCGATGCTGCCGCGGATCCGGCTGGCGAGGTCCAGCGCCAGGGCCAGCGCCTGTTCCAGCGCCGCCTTGTCCACCGTCAGCCGCGGCCGTTCCTCCCGCTTCAGGGTCAGGGTGGCGGAGACGTTGCCGCGCTTCAGCCGCTTGCCCGTCGCGTCCCGCAGCGCCGGTTCCAGCGCGTCCTGGCCGTTCGGCAGGCGCAGCCGCAGGTCGAGGCCGCGGCCGTTCACGCTCCGCAACTCCCAGGCGAAGGTGGTGCCGTCGGCCAGCGTGCCACTCTCGCGCGCGAAGCCGGTCATGCTCATAAGGGTGCCCATGCCGCGGGTTGTCCCGCCTTGAAGGGTCTGATGCAAGCGATGGCGACAACCACCTGGCCCTGGCGGCACGTCCTGGTCACCGGCGCGTCCTCGGGCATCGGCCGGGCGTTGGCCCTGGCCTGCGCCGCGCCGGGGGTGACGCTGCATCTCGGCGGGCGGGATGCCGGGCGGCTGGCGGCGACCGCCGAGGCCTGCGCCGCGGCCGGGGCGACCGCGCTGCCCCGGGCGGTGGACGTGCGCGACCAGGCGGCGATGGCGGGCTGGATCGGCGGCGCCGGGCGGCTGGACCTCGTCGTCGCCAATGCCGGGATCTCCGCCGGCACCGGCGGCGCGACCGAACCCGCCGACCAGGCGCGCGCCATCTTCGAGACCAACGTCACCGGCGTGCTGAACACCGCCCTGCCGGCGCTGGGGGCCATGGCGGCGCAGGCGCCGGGCCCGGGCGGGGTCCGCGGGCGGATCGCCGTCATCGCCTCGATCGCCGCCTTCATCGCGGTGCCCGGGGCGCCGGCCTATTGCGCCAGCAAGGCCGCGGTGCAGCGCTGGGCGGAGGCGCTGGACGCGACCGAGCGCCGGCGCGGCATCCGGCTGCACGCGGTCTGCCCCGGCTATATCCGCACGCCGATGACCGACGCCAACGCCTTCCCCATGCCCTTCCTGATGGAGCCGGAGGCGGCGGCGCGGCGCACCCTGGCCGGCATCGCCGCGGGGAGGCTGCGGATCGCCTACCCCTTCCCCACCTACCTGGCGGCGCGGCTCGGCGGCGCCCTGCCGCCGGGGCTGCGGGCCGCGCTGTTCGCGGCGGTGCCGGCGAAGGGGTCGATCCTGCCGCGGGTGGGGTGACCCGCCGGCGCCGTTCACGGCGGCGATCCGGGATGCCCAGGTCGGCGCAAGCCGGGCCAGGCCGCCCGGGCACGCCCCGGCCGCGGCAACGCTTCGTCACCGAAGCCGCTCTCGGCCGGCCTTTTTTCGGCGCGGCAGGGCCCCACTTGCTGGTTGGACCAGCTTCGGAGCGTATCGTCTTGGGATTTGCCGGCCAGCTCGCACTCGGCCTCCGGCTGGCGCGGCGTGAATTGCGTGGCGGCATCCGCAGCCTGCGGATCGTGCTCGCCTGCCTGGCGCTCGGCGTCGCCGCCATCGCCGCGGTCGGCACGCTGCGCGCCGGCATCCAGGCCGGGCTGGCCGCCGATGGCGCCCGCATCCTCGGCGGCGATGTGGAACTGCGCAGCGGCAACCGCCCGGCGACGCCCGAGGCGCTGGCCTGGATCGCCGCGCGGGGTGGCAAGACCTCGGCCGTGGTCACCCTGCGGTCGATGCTGGTGGCGCCCTCCGGCGAACGGATGCTGGTCGAGATGAAGGCCGTCGATCCGGCCTATCCGTTGTTCGGGGCGCTGGAGCTGGACCCGCCGGTGCCGCTGGCGACCCGGCAGGAGCTGAACGCCGTCCCCATCCTGCAGCAGCCACCCGCCGAGGAGGCCGCGGCCAATGCGCCCCGCGTGGCGCTCGACCCGCTGGTGGCGGAACGGCTGGGGCTTGCGGTGGGCGACATGGTGCGGATCGGCGAGGCCTCCTTCGCCTTCGCCGCCCTGGTCCGGGCGGAGCCCGACAAGGCCACCAGCCCGGCGCTGTTCGGCCCGCGCGCCCTGATCACCGAGGCGATGCTGGCCCGCACCCGGTTGCTCCAGCCCGGCAGCCTGGTGCAGCACGACCTGCGCATCCGCCTGCCCGAGGGCACCCCGCGCGCCCGATTCGCCGCCGAGCTGCGGACCGCCTTCGCCGCCGAGGGCTGGCGCATCCGCACCGCCGACCAGGCGGAGCCGGGGGTGAACCGCTTCCTCGACCGCGCGGCGTCCTTCCTGACGCTCGCGGGGCTGACCGCGCTGCTGGTGGGCGGCATCGGCGTCGCCACCGGGGTGCGCGGCTGGCTGGATGCGCGGGCGCGCTCGATCGCCACCCTGCGCTGCCTCGGCGCGCCGTCCGCGGTCATCTTCCTGACCTACCTGATCCAGGTGCTGGCGCTGGCCGCCCTGGGCATCGGGATCGGGCTGGTGGGCGGCTACGGGCTGACCTGGGCGGCGGCGCAGGCGCTGGCGGGGTCGCTGCCGGTGCCGCCGCGGCTGGCGCTGTACCCCGCGCCGCTGGCCCTGGCGGCGCTCTATGGCTTGCTGACGGCGCTGGCCTTCGCGCTCTGGCCGCTCGGAAGGGCGGCGCGGATCTCGGGTGCCGCGCTGTTCCGCGATGCGGTGCAGCCCAGCGGCACCTGGCCGGGCGGCGCGGTGCTGGCGCTGAACGTCGGCGCCGCCGTGGCGCTGGTCGGGCTGATCGTGGCGACCTCCGGCGACCGGCCCTTCGCGCTGGGCTTCTGCGCCGCCGCCATCGCCGCACTCGCGCTGTTCCGCGGCGGCGCCTGGGCGCTGGCGGCCGGCGCCCGGCGGCTCGGCCACCTGCGGCGGCCGGCACTGCGGCTGGGCCTGGCCAACCTGCACCGGCCGGGCTCGCCGGCGGCGCTGCTGGTGGTCTCGCTCGGCATCGGGCTGACCACGCTGGCCGCCATCGCCCAGATCGAGGGCAACCTGCGCCGGCAATTGGCCGCCGAGATGCCGGCCCGCGCGCCCAACTTCTTCTTCATCGACATCCAGTCCGACCAGGCCCAGCGCTTCGATGCCACCGCCCTGGCGCTGCCCGGCGTCACCGAGGTCAAGCGGGTGCCGAGCCTCCGCGCCCGGGTGGTCGCGGTGAAGGGCGTCCCGGCCGAGCAGGTGACGGTGACCGAGGAGACCACCTGGGCGTTGCGCGGCGACCGCGGCCTGACCTATGCCGCAACGCCGCCGGAGGGCACCAAGCTGGTCCAGGGCGACTGGTGGCCGGCCGATTACCGCGGCGCGCCCTTGCTCTCCTTCGATGCCGGCATCGCCCGCGGATGGGGGGTCGGCATCGGCGACAGCATCACCGTCAACGTGCTGGGCCGGACCATCGACCTGCAGGTGGCCAACCTGCGGTCCGTGGATTGGCGCGGCCTGGGGATGAACTTCACCCTGGTCGCCTCCCCCGGCCTGCTGGAAGCCGCGCCGCACACCCATATCGCCACCGTCCGCGGCGATGCGGCGCAGGACAGCGCCGTGCTGCGGGCGCTGACCGACGCCTTCCCCAACATCTCCGGCATCCGGGTGCGGGACGCGCTGGAGGCGGTGGCGGCGCTGCTCGGCCGGGTCGGGACCGCGCTGTCGGCGACCGGCAGCCTGACCCTGCTGGCCGGCGGCCTGGTCCTGGCCGGCGCGGTCGCCGCCGGGCAGCGGCAGCGGGTGCGGGATGCGGTGATCCTGAAGACGCTGGGCGCCACGCGGGCGCAGATCCGCGCCGCCTGGCTGGTGGAATTCGCGCTCATCGGCCTGGTCGCCGGGCTGCTGGCGGCGATCGCCGGCAGCGCCGCGGCCTGGGCGGTGATCACCTTCGTCATGCGGGCGGAGTGGGTGCTGTTGCCGGGCACCCTGGCGGCGACGGTGGTCGGCTGCGCCCTGCTCACCCTGGCCTGTGGACAGGTCGGCACCGCGCTCGCGCTGCGGGCGCGGCCGGGGCCGTTGTTACGGAACGAGTAGCGATTCTCCACGTTTCGCTACATGGACTGTGACGACGGAGCGCCTACACTGCCCCTGCCGGCCTTCCCGCGCGCCGGCTGGGGTCGCTGCCGCTTTCACGCGAAATCCCGTTGAAACGGGTTACAGCTTCTCCATATAAACACCGTCGCGGGGATTGCCCCCCTTGGGAGGTTCGAGACACCTATGGCCCTTCAACCCGACTATCGATACCAGACGGGTGCGCCTGGCTGGGGTCGCACTGCGACCGCCGACGCGGCCGCCGTCGATGCCGGGCTCCGGGCGTACATGCTCCGGGTCTACAACTGGATGGCTTCCGGCCTGTTGCTGACCGGCATCGTCGCCATTGCGGTCGTCAGCGTGCCTGCGCTGCAGGAGCTGTTCTACACCGCCGCCCGCACCCAGTCCGGCCGCATCGTGATGCAGCCGACGATCCTCTTCTGGGTCGCCGCGCTCTCGCCGCTCGCTTTCGTCCTGGTCATGAGCTTCGGCTACAACCGGCTGAGCAAGACCGCGTCGCAGGCGCTGTTCTGGACCTTCTGCGTCTGCATGGGCGCCAGCCTGAGCAACCTGGCCTTCCGCTACACCGGCGCCAGCATCGGCACGACCTTCTTCATCACGGCGGCGATGTATGCCTCGGTCAGCCTCTACGGCTACACGACCAAGGCCGACCTGACGAAGATGGGCAGCTTCATGATGATGGGCCTGATCGGCATCATCATCGCCGGGCTGGTCAACATGTTCATGCAGTCCTCGGCGCTGCAGTTCGCCATCAGCCTGATCGGCGTGGTCGTGTTCGTCGGCCTCACCGCCTACGACACCCAGCGGATCAAGGCCGACTACATCGAGCATTCCTACGCGGAAGGCACCGAGGAAGCCGGCAAGCGCAGCGTGATGGACGCGCTGGGCCTCTACCTGAACTTCATCAACCTGTTCCAGATGATGCTGCAGCTGGTCGGCGTCCGCCAGTCCAGCGACTGAGCCAGGGCCCGTCCGGTCCGGCACGGCCCCGGGGGGAAACCCCCGGGGCTTTTTTTTGTGCGCTATGCTCGCCTCCGGAGGCTTCGCCATGACCGCCCGTCCGCCCGTCCCGCCCTTCACCGCCGAGACCGCCGCGCAGAAGGCCCGCGCCGCCGAGGATGGCTGGAACAGCCGCGACCCCGCCCGCGTCGCGCTGGCCTATACCGAGGACAGCCGCTGGCGGAACCGCGCCGAGTTCTTCTCGGGGCGTGAGGCGATCACCGAATTCCTCACCCGCAAATGGGCCCGCGAACTGGATTACCGGCTGATCAAGGAGGTCTGGGCCTTCGCCGGCAACCGCATCGCCGTGCGCTTCGCCTATGAATGGCGGGACGACAGCGGCGCCTGGTACCGCTCCCACGGCAACGAGAATTGGGAATTCGACGACGGCGGGCTGATGGCCGCGCGCCATGCCAGCATCAACGACGTGCCGATCCGGGAAGCCGGCCGGCTGTTCCGCTGGCCGGCGCCGGGACCGCGGCCGGCCGACCATCCGGGGCTGACGGAGCTGGGGTTGTAGCAACATGGCGCACGATCATCATGGCCACGCGCATGACGACCATGGGCACGGCCACGCGCACCACCAGCACGGGCCGCGGCCGGAGGAGCGGGGCTTCGCCCTCGGCGTCTCGGTCAACCTCGGCTTCGTGGTGCTGGAGGTCGTGGCCGGCCTGGTCGCCGGGTCCATGGCGCTGCTGGCGGATGCCGGCCACAACCTGTCCGACGTGCTGGGCCTGGTCCTCGCCTGGGTCGCGGTGCGGTTGGCCCGCCGGCTGCCGAGCCGGCGGCGGACCTATGGCTTCCACCGCGGCACCATCCTGGCGGCGCTGGCCAATGCCATGCTGCTGCTCGTCGCGGTCGGCGCCATCGCGCTGGAAAGCATCCAGCGCCTGCTGGAACCAGAGCCGGTGGCGACCGGCTGGATGCTCTGGGTCGCCGCCGTCGGCATCCTGGTGAACGGCGGCACGGCGCTGCTGTTCATGCGGGGACGGGAGGCCGACCTCAACCGCCGCGGCGCCTACCTGCACATGGTCGCCGACGCCGGCGTCTCGGCCGGCGTGGTGGTCGGCGCGCTGCTGATCCAGGCAACCGGCTGGACCTGGGTGGACCCGGTGCTGGGCCTGGTGATCGCCGGCGTCATCCTGGTGGGCACCTGGGGGCTGCTGCGGGAATCGACCGACCTGGCGATGGATGCGGTGCCCGCGGCGATCGACCCGGCCGCGGTCGCGGCCTTCCTCGCGGCACAGCCGGGGGTGAGCGAGGTGCACGACCTGCACATCTGGGCGCTTTCCACCACGCAGACGGCGCTGACCGCGCATCTGGTGCGGCCGGAGGCGACAGCGGATGACGGCTTCCTGGCCGGGCTCTGCACCGAGTTGCAGGCGCGCTTCGGCATCGGCCATGCCACCTTGCAGGTGGAACGCGGCGACCCGGCGCATCCCTGCGTGCTGGCGCCGGCGGCGACGCTGTAGGCCTGGCGCGGCTCGGCACGACCCGCGCGGCGGATGCCGGGCCCGGACGAGCAAGGGCGGGACTGGACGCAGGCGTCCCCCGGGAGACGAGGCGTCTGCTCCCCGGCCGTCCTCAACTCACGAAGCGCCGCCGCCAATGCGGCTTGGCCAGATCGAGCAGCAGGATCGTCAGCAGCCCCACCGCCAGGGTCGCCGCCAGGTCGTCCAGGTGCAGCGGCCCGAAGCGGAACAGCCGCCGCGCGAGGGGCCACAGCAGCGTCGCCGCCAGCAGCGCCGTGACCCCCAGCAGCACCCAGCGGAAGGCCGCGTTGCGCCGCCGGAAGGCCACGGCGATCGAGGCGCTGAAGGACCGGTTGACGAAGACCAGCCCGATGATGCCGAGCACCAGGCAGAAGAAGGCCAGCGCCCGGACCTCCGCCTCCGGCATCCCGCGCCACAGCCCGCCGAGGAAGGCGCCCCCGGCCAGCAGCAGCACCACGCCGCCCTGCAGCAGGCTCCAGCCGATCAACGCGCCGGAGAACAGCGGCGCCGCCGGGCTGCGCGGCGGCCGCTGCATGATGCCCTCCTCCTCCTCCTCGGCCTCGAAGACCAGGGTGCAGACCGGGTCGATGATCATCTCGAGGAAGGCGATGTGCACCGGGCCGAACAGGATCGGCAGGCCGAAGACCAGCGGCAGCAGCGCCAGCCCGGCGATCGGCACATGGATCGCCAGGATGAAGCCCATCGCCTTGCGCAGGTTGTCGTAGACCCGGCGGCCGAGCCGCACCGCCTGGACGATGGAGCCGAAATCGTCGTCCAGCAGCACCAGGGAAGACGCCTCCCGCGCCACGTCGGTGCCGCGGCCGCCCATGGCGATGCCGATATGCGCCGCCTTCAGCGACGGCGCGTCGTTCACCCCGTCGCCGGTCATCGCCACGACCTCGCCATCCGCCTTCAGCGCGGCGACGATGCGCAGCTTCTGCTCCGGCAGGATGCGGGCGAAGACGGTCGCGGTGCGGGCCCGCGCCGCCAGGGCCGCGTCGTCCAGCGCCGCCAGCGCCTCGCCGGTCACCAGGTCGTCCGCCGCCAGCCCGGCCTCGCGGGCGATGGCGCGGGCGGTGGCCGGATAGTCGCCGGTGATCATCACCACGCGGATGCCGGCCGAACGGCATTCGCCCATCGCTTCGGTCACGCCGGGGCGCAGCGGGTCGGCCAGGCCGACCAGCCCCAGCAGGGTGAAGGCGAAGTCCGGCTGCGTCTCGGGCAGGGCGCCTGCCGCCGCCTCGGCCCGGGCCACGCCCAGCACCCGCATGCCCTGCGCCGCCATGGCCTCGACCGCGGCGTCGAATGCGGCGCGGGCCGCCTCGTCCAGCCGGCAGAGCGCGGCGATCGCCTCCGGCGCCCCCTTGGCGGCGACCAGCAAACGCGCATCCGCCGCGCCGGTGGACCAGGCATGGGACATCGCCAGCAGGTCGGGCCGCAGGCCGTAGGCGCGCACCAGCGTCCAGCCCGGCGGCGCCGCGGCCAGGTCGTGGAAGGCCTGCTCCATCGGATCGAAGGGCTGCGGCGCGCTGGCCAGCATGCCGGCCTCGACCAGCCGGCGGAACGGCTCCGCCAGCGTCGCCCCGCCGGGGCGCGGCGTGACGGCGCCGGGCCGCAGCGTCGCGCCGTCCGGCCGCCAGAGTGCGGCCACCGACATGCGGTTCTGCGTCAGCGTGCCGGTCTTGTCGGTGCAGAGCACGGTCGCCGAGCCCAGCGTCTCGATCGCCGCGCCGCGCCGGGTCAGCACCCGGGCGCGGGAGATCCGCCAGGCGCCCATCGCCATGAAGACGGTCAGCACCACCGGCAATTCCTCCGGCAGCATCGACATCCCCAGCGCGATGCCCGACAGCAACGCATCCAGCCAGCCGCCGCGCAGCGTGCCGTACAGCGCCACCGCCAGCAGGCTGACGGCGCCGCCGGCGATGGCGCAGAAGGTCACCAGCCGGCGCATCTGCGCCTGCAGCCGCGGCGGCTCCGGCGCCAGGCTGCCGAGCGACTGGCCGATGCGGCCGATCTCGCTGCGCGCGCCGGTCGCGGTCACCTCGGCCTCGCCGCTGCCGCGCACCACCAGGGTGCCGGAGAACAATTGCGGCAGGTCGTCGCCGCCGGGACGCGGCGCCACGGCCGTGCCGGATGCGGCGGGGCGCTTCCGCACCGGCACGGATTCGCCGGTCAGCAGGGATTCGTCGGTCTGGATGTCGTCGCCGCGCAGCAGCCGGCCATCGGCCGGCACCCGGTCGCCCTCGGCCAGCAGCATGATGTCGCCGCGCACCACCTCCCGCCCCGCGATGCGCACCCGGGCGCCGTCGCGCAGCACCAGGGCGCGCGGGCTGGTCAGGTCGCGCAGCGCCTCCATCACCCGTTCGGTCCGGCTTTCCTGCACCACGGTGATGCCGATCGACAGCAGCGCGAAGACCAGCAGGATCACCGCTTCCTCCGGGCTGCCCAGCAGCAGGTACAGCACGCCGCCGCCCAGCAGCAGCGCCAGCATCGGCTCCCGCAACACTTCCAGCGCGATGCGGAAGGGCGTGCGCCGGCCGCCATGCGGCAATTCGTTGGGGCCCTCGGCGGCGAGGCGGGCCGCGGCCTCCGCTCCGCTCAACCCCCGGGCCGGCGCGGCGGCTGCGGTATCGGGCGACATGGGGCGATCCTCTGGCGCGCGCGCTGGCGGAAGCCGGTCGGCAGCGACGCAATCGCATGCGCGTGACACAATCTGCTCGCACGCTTGGGTGATACCATGCCTTGCGCTGCCGCAATCCCATCGACAGCGCCGGCGCTATGATCCGGTTGGCGCCCTCGGCCCGGCGCCCCACGACAATGAGGGATGACACCGCCATGCAAGCCCGGGATCTGATGTCGAAGACGCTGGTCGTGGTGACGCCGGAGACGCCGGTCACCGCGGTGGCCGAATTGCTCGCGGCGCGCGGGATCTCCGCCGTCCCGGTCGCCGATGCGGCCGGCACCGCGCAGGGAATCGTCACCGAAGGCGACCTGATCCGCCGCCTGGCGGACCGGCCGCCGGGGCCGCTCGACTGGTTCCTGCGGCTGTTCCGCAGCGCCAAGCCGCAGATCGCGCAGTACAGCAAGGCGCATGGCCTGACGGCGCGCGACGTGATGTCCACCAAGCTGGTCAGCGTCGGCGGGGAGGCCTCGGCCGAGGACATCGCGCGGTTGATGGAGCAGCACGGCATCCGCCGCGTGCTGGTGCTGGAGGAGGGCAAGCTGCTCGGCATCGTCAGCCGCGCCGACCTGCTGCGCGCCATCCTGCGCGGCCCCGCGCCCAGCGACGCCGCGACGGATCCGGCCGGCATCCAGCGCGCCCTGCTGGCGGCGATGCGGGAACAGGCCTGGGTCGACAACAGCTGGGTCTTCCCGGATGTCGTGGGCAGCGTGGTGACGCTGTACGGCTATGCGCGGTCGGACGAGATGCGGCAGGGCCTGGTGCTGCTGGCGAAACGCGTCCCCGGCGTCACCGCGGTCGAGGACCGGATGGAGCCGATGCCGCTGCTGCTGCGCGCGACGCTCTGACCCGCCGGGTCGGCAACCCGGGAAGCCGCGCCGTGTCCACCATGGAACGCCTGCGGGCCCGGCGCGCGGTGCTGGCCGGCCTCACGGTGGCGGCCTTCGCCACCGGGGAGGCCAGGGCGATCCATGCCTGGCTCGGCGACGCGGTCGCCCTGGTCATCGCCGGGCGGCTGGTCGCCGCGCTGGCGGGGCTGCGGCAACTCGGCCTGGCGCGCTTCCACCGGCAATTCGACGGGCTGCGGCTGGGCACGGCGCTGACCCATCCGGCGATCAGCCGGACGATCCTGGCCGGCATCGCCGCCAGCCTGATCGCGGTGACGGCGACCGGCATCCAGCTCGACGGCGGCCGCACGCCTGGCTTCGGCGTGGCCGCGGGCGGCCCGGCGGGTGTGGCCGCGGGTGGCCCGGCCTAGGCCGGCGGCCGGGACGGGCACGACGGCGGCCTGGTGGAGGCGGCGCGCGAGGCCCTGGCCAACCTGCCGGTCGGCCTGCATGTCGTTTACCTGTTCGTCAGCAAGCGCAGCCTGGTGCTTCTCATGCTGTTCCGGGCCCCGGCCGGGCGGCCGCCCACGCCGCCGTAGCCCGCATCGTTTTCGGTCCAGGCACAACCTCTCGGCCCGGCCTGCGTTGCTGCGGTTCTGGCGGCCCTACCGGACGCCACCCGAGGAAGAACGCCATGCGCGCACTGGTCTGGCACGGCAAGCAGGACATCCGCTGCGACAACGTCCCCGATCCGACGATCGAGCAGCCGCGGGACGCGATCATCCGCGTCACCTCTTGCGCCATCTGCGGCTCCGACCTGCATCTGTACGACAACTTCATGCCTGGCATGAAGAGCGGCGACATCATGGGCCACGAGACCATGGGCGTGGTCGAGGAGGTCGGCGCGGGCTGCACCAACCTGAAGAAGGGCGACCGCGTGGTCATCCCCTTCACCATCATCTGCGGCGAGTGCGAGCAGTGCCGGCGCGGCAATTTCAGCGTCTGCGAACGGTCCAACCGCAACAAGGAGATGGCCGACAAGGCCTTCGGCCATGCCCCGGCCGGCCTGTTCGGCTATACCCACATGACCGGCGGCTATGCCGGCGGCCAGGCGGAATACCTGCGGGTGCCCTTCGCCGACAAGACCCACATCAAGGTGCCGTCCAGCCTGACGGACGAGCAGGTGCTGTTCCTGTCGGACATCTTCCCGACCGGCTGGCAGGCCGCGGTGCAATGCGACATCCAGCCCACCGACACGGTGGCGATCTGGGGCTGCGGCCCGGTCGGCCAGATGGCGATCCGCAGCGCCATCCTGCTCGGCGCGAAGCAGGTGATCGCCATCGACAACGTGCCCGAGCGCCTGTCCATGGCGCGCGCCGGCGGCGCCATCACGCTGAACTTCGACGAGGACAGCATCATCGAGCGGCTGAACGAACTGACCCAGGGCAAGGGGCCGGAGAAGTGCATCGACGCCGTGGGCATGGAAGCCCATGCGACGGCGACGCTCGACAGCATGGTCGACCGCGCCAAGCAGGCGGTGATGCTGGGGACCGACCGGCCGCACGTGCTGCGGGAGATGATGTATGTCTGCCGCCCGGCCGGCGTGCTGTCGGTCCCCGGCGTGTATGGTGGGGTGCTCGACAAGGTCCCCTTCGGGATGGTCATGAACAAGGGCCTGACCATCCGCACCGGGCAGACGCATGTGAACCGCTGGTCCGACGACCTGCTGCGGCGGATCGAGCAGGGCCAGATCGATCCCTCCTTCGTCATCACCCATCGCGTCGGGCTGGAACAGGGGCCGGAGATGTACAAGACCTTCCGCGACAAGCTGGACAGCTGCATCAAGGTGGTGATCCGGCCATGAGCAGGCGCGTGGCACGGTCCCGCGCGCGCGGCGCGGACACCACGATCGGCCTGGCGCAGGGGCTGGGCTGGTTCAGCCTCGGGCTCGGCATGGCGCAGCTGCTGGCGCCGCATGCGGTGTCCCGCAGCCTCGGCCTGCGCGGCCAGGAAAGGCTGGTCGCCAGCTACGGCGCGCGGGAGATCGTCACGGGCATCGGCATCCTCGCTTCCCGCGACCCGACGCCCTGGATCTGGGGCCGGGTCGCCGGCGATGCGCTGGATATCGGCACCCTGGCCGGCGGGCTGGCGATGGGTCGCGGGCGGGAACGCAGCATCGCCGGACTGGCGATCGCCGCGGTGGCGGGCATCACCCTGCTGGACGTGCTGTGCGGCCGGGCGCTGAGCGCGCGGAAGATCACCGAGCGGAAGCGGCTGGCGTATGATTACAGCAGCCGCCGCGGCATGCCGAAGCCGGCCGCGGCGATGCGGGGCGCGGCGAGCGACTTCGAGGTGCCGCGCGACTTCCGCATCCCGGAGCCGCTGCGGCCCTGGGGCAGCGTGGCCTGAAGGAAGCTCGGCACCCGCCGCGCGGCAGATGCCAACCTGCAGGAACAGAGGTGGGCTCCAGGGAGGATGCTTCCTCCCTGGCCTTCAGATGACCTGGTACCGCGCCTTCGCCGCCCGCTCGATCGCGCCGGCGATCAACCGGTCGAGGTCGAGCGCGATGCGCAGGTCCTGCAGGAATTGCAGCTCGGCCTGGGACGCCTCGCCATCCGCCGCGGCGACCTCGCAGGCCAGCAGGTAGGCGGTCTCGCGCAGCCGCTGCGGCAGGGCGTCGCGGATCAGCGTCATGGCGCGGTCGAGCCCGTCCTCGCGGTCCAGCAGGCCGAGGCAGGTCTCCGTCACGCTGGCGATGCGCGCCGGATGGAAGTCGCCGAACACCGGCAGCTCCTGCACCAGGCGGGACATCATCCCGACCTCGGCATCGGTCATGTTCCGGTCTGACGCCGCCATCAGGACCATGGCGCAGACCAGCGCCTCCTGCGGGTTGAAACGGGTGTTGGGCATGGGGCCTCGCTCTCCGGCAGCCCGTCGTCGCGCCGGCGGGGGTTCACGTCAATGCTTAGTCTTGTAACATTGCTCACGCCTCGCTCAGGAAGTCGCGCGTCTCGGCGACCACCTGGCTGAGGCCGAGGCGCCGCACCGGCACGCCCTCCGGCAGCCCGGCCAAAAGCCGGGTGGGGCAGGAACGGTCGAGCAGCACGAAGACGCCGCGGTCGTCGCCGCGGCGGATCAGCCGGCCGAAGGCCTGGCGCAGCCGATGGCGGGCCTGGGCGTCGTCATAGGCCGAGGGCGACCCACCCGAGAGATGGATGCGCCGCTCCCGGTGCAGGATCGAGGGCCGCGGCCAGGGGACGCGGTCGAAGACCAGCAGCCGCAGCGACCGGCCCGGCACGTCGACGCCGTCGCGCATCGCATCCGTCCCCAGCAGGCAGGCATCCTCCTCGGCGCGGAAGACATCGACCAGGGTGGCGTTGTCCATCGCGTCGACATGCTGGGCATAGAGCGGGATGCCCGCGGCCTCGAGCCCCGGCGCCATGTGGCGGAAGCTGTCGCGCAGCCGGCGGATGGCGGTGAACAGGCCGAGCCCACCGCCGCCCGAGGCCAGGAACAGCGCCTGCATCGCCGCCGCCACCTGGCCGTTGCGCGCCTTGTCCACGTCGGTGACGACGAAGGCGCGGGTGCGCGACGCATAGTCGAAGGGGGAGGCAACCGCGGCGCGGATCGCCGGCATGGCCAGGTGGCTGGCGCCGGTGCGCGCCTCGGCCGCGGCCCAGGCGGCCTCGGCATCCTCCAGCAGCCCGTTGTCGCGCAGGGTGGCGGAGGTGATGAGCATGCCGTGCGAAGGCGCCGCGACGGTCAGCGCGAAGGGCGTGGTCGGGTCGAGCCAGTGGCGGTGCAGGCCGGCATCGACCTCCCGCCCCTCCCGCCGGGTCAGCGCCAGCCAGTCGACGAAGTCACGGCGGGCGCCGGGTGCCGCCGGCGGCTCGCGCAGGGCGCGCAGCATGGCCTGCCAGGCCTTCAGCGGCATCAGGGCGCGGCGCTCGATGCCCTTCGCCGCGGTTTCGATGCGGATGCGGTCGCCGGTCTCCAGCTCCTCCACCTCGTCCTCGAGCCGGGCCATCAGCCGGTCGCGCAGCCCGGCGAGCGGCTCCTCGACCCGCTTGAGGGCGCGTTCCAGCGCCTCGGCGGCCTCGGGGACATCCTCGCCGAGCGGGTGGAGGTCGCATTCGACGTCGTACATCCCGTCCTCCTCCCGCGCCCGGGCCAGGACCTGGCGGCGGACGGCGCGAAGGAAGAGCTCGGTCGGGTTGGCCAGGCGTTCGGCGGCGGCTTCGCTGGTCGGCTCGCGGGGTTCCTCCGACAGCCGCGTCACCCAGCCGAGGCCGGGCAGCGCGCGGGCGGCCTGCAGGGCGGCCTCCATCGGCGCGAGGAGTTCGGGGATGTCGCCGGCCAATTCCTCGATCCGGCGGCGCAGGCCGCGGGCGCGGCTGCGGCCGCCCTCGGCGCCGAGCAGCCAGCGGCGCAGCTCGGCCGTCTCCGCCCCGCTGATGGCGGCGCTGAAGGCGGCATCCGCCGCGTCGAACAGGTGGTGGCCCTCGTCGAAGACGTAGCGCAGCGGGCGGCCGTCCTCGCCGCCGCCGAGGGCGGCCTGCACCATCACCAGCGCATGGTTGGCGACCACCAGCGACGCGGTGCGGGCGCGGCGGATCGAATGCTCGACGTAGCACTGCTTGTAGCGCGGGCAGGCGGAGCGGATGCACTCGCCGCGCCGGTCGGCCAGCGGCCAGATGGCGGCCGGGCCGTGGAGCTCGACGATCCAGCCGGGGAAGTCGCCGCCCATCAGGTCGCCGTCCCGCGTCGCCAGCGCCCAGCGAGCCACGAGCCCGAGCGGCACGGCCATCTCCGGATGCCCGGCCTGGCCCAGTGCCTCCTCCAGGTTCAGCAGGCACAGGTAGTTCTCCCGCCCCTTGCGGACGACGACGCGGCGGCGGCGCTCCTCCGGGTCCGGGTAGAGCCGGCCGAGCTCCTGGTCGATCTGCCGCTGCAGGTTGCGGGTGAAGGTCGAGATCCAGACCGGCGCGCCGTTGCGCTCCGCCCAGAGGCTGGCCGGGGCGATGTAGCCCAGCGTCTTGCCGGTGCCGGTGCCGGCCTCGGCCAGGACCACATGCGGCGCGCCCTGGTCGGCGCGCGGGGCGAAGGCGCCGGCGGCGGCCGAGGCATAGTCGGCCTGCTGCGGCCGCTGCTCCGCGCCCTCGCCCAATATCTGGCCGAGCCGGGCGCGGGCCTCGGTCGGCGAGACGTCGAAGCTGGCCGGCGGCTGGGCCGGGCCGGGGTCTTCCCAGTCGGGCAGCCGGCGCCAGACCTTGTAGGGGTCGAGCGAGGGCTTCTCCTCCCCGGCGCCGAGCGCGGCCAGCACCGAATCGGCCCAGGGCCAGGCGGCGGCCTTCCGCAGCTGCGCCGCCAGGATGCCGGCATCGCGGTTCATCGGCTGGCCGCGGCCGGCGGCCAGGCGGCGCAGCAGGATGGTCGCCATCTCCGGCAGCAACGCCGCGGCAGCGGCATCGTCGGCCGGCGGGTCGAGGTCGAGCGCCATGGCCAGGCCGCGCGGCGTCGGCGCGGCGGGCCGCGCGGGGAGGCAGAAGGCGAAGAGCTCCAGCAGGTCGAAGCAGGCGTCGAAGCGCGGCAGGTCGAGCCGCCGCGCGGTGGCGGGGCCATGCACCAGCAGCGGCGGCGCGCCGTCCAGCGCCCGGCGCAGCTCGGCCGAGGGGATGTCGAGCAGCTCGCCATCCGGGGTCAGCAGCGTGGCGCGGCCATGGCCGGCGATCAGGGCCGGGGCGTCGGGCAGCAGCAGGCGGGGGGGGAGGGCCATGGAGTCGGCAGGATAGCGCACCCGGGGCCGCGGGTCGCCTCAGGCGGTGATGCGGCCGACCACGACCAGCGCGTCGCCCGCCCGCCGCAGCACCACGCCCTCGCCCGAGGCCGGGTGGATGCCGCTGAGCGCGGTGATGTTGACCTGGTGGGTGACGGCCACCAGCGCGCCGGGCCCGGCCCAGCCGAGCAGGATGGCGCGGGCGGCTTCCGTCTGCGCCGCGGCCGAGGCGCGGTCATCGAAGAAGGAGTTGAAGGCCGGCTCGGCCCGGACGCGGCCGGGGAAGGCCAGTTCGGCGGTCTCCAGCGTGCGGCACCATGCCGAGGCGAGGACGCCGCCGACCGCGACGCCGCGCCCCCGGACCGCTGCGCCGATGCGCCGGGCCTGGTCGCGGCCCGCCTCGTCGAGGTTGCGCTGGGTGGCGCAGTCGCCCAGCCGCATCCCCGGCGGGTCGCCGAAGCCGGGGGCCTGGGCGTGGCGGAACAGCACGATGCCGCCCGTCCGCAGCGCATCCCAGGCGGCGGCCTCGGTCGCGGCGGCGGGAAAGGGAAGGAGGGCAAGCGCCAGGGCGGCCCGGCGTGGGAATGGGCTGGGCATGGCCGGTTCAGGCTGAGGGCAACGGCGGCCCGAGGCGGGCGGCGAGCCGCGCGGCCAGCGCCCGCGCATCGGCCGTCTCGCCGACAAGCTCCTCGATGCCGAAGGGCAGGTCGGCCGGCGGCGGCGGCATGGCATGGCCATCGAATTCGAGGTCCGCGGCGGCGTCGCGGCGTGCCCAGGCCAAGATCCTCGCCGGCGCGATCACCCGCCGCATGGAGGGGCGGCAGCGCCGCGCGGCATCGGTCGGGAAGGCATCGGCCTCCTCGATCCCATGCCGCGCGGCCTGATCCTGCGGCAGCGCCACGACCTTGATCCGATGGTCCAGCGCCTGGCCGAGGTTGCTCTCGACCTGGAAGCGCTGCTCCTTGCCCAGATCCTCGATCTCCTCCGCGACGTGCTCAGGGTCGAGGTCGTTGGGCAGGCGGGCGCCCGCCCCCGCCCGGGCGCGCAGCACCCGCGCCTGGTGCTGCGACCAGGCGTGGATGTCTTCGTCGTACAGCGCGGCCTGGCCCATGCGGCGCTCCGGGGCGCCTACTTGTAGACGAACTCCGCCCCGTCCAGGTCGATGGCCGGGAAGATGTCCTTCTCCGCCCAGTAGTCCTGGGTGTGCTGCCACTCCGGCTTGGCGCCGCGCCTCGGCAGCAGGTGCATCCCCCGCATCAGGTAGCCCGGGTTGAAGTTCTCCGGGTCGATCCAGGGCAGCAGCGGCATGTCGCGGTCCTCCGGCCGCAGCGCGACCTCGACCCGCCCGGCGCCCTTGCTGTCCATGTGGCCGAGCAGCCGGCAGACGAAGTCGCCGACCAGGTCGGCCCGCAGGGTCCAGCTGGCGCGGAAATAGCCGAAGACCCAGACCATGTTCGGCACGCCGGTGAACATCATGCCGCGGTAGGTCACCGTGTCGTGGAAGGCCAGCGGCTTGTCGTCGATCGAGAATTCGATGTCGCCGAGGACGTTCAGGTGGAAGCCCGTCGCGGTGACGATGATGTCGGCGTCGAGGTGCTGGCCGGACTTCAGCTGGATGCCGCCCTCGTCGAAGGTCTCGATCTCGTCGGTGACGACGCTGGCCTTGCCCGAGGCGATGCCGTGGAACAGGTCGGCATCGGGGACGAAGGCGATGCGCTGCCGCCACGGCCGGTAGTCCGGGGTGAAATGCCGGTCGAGGTCGTAGTCGGGGCCGAGGATGGAGCGCAGGTTGGCCAGCATCTCCGCCTTCACCTTGTCCGGCTCGGCGAAGCAGCGGTCGGTGAACTTCGATTGCTCCAGCAGGATCTTGCGGCGGACGATCTCGTGGATCCAGTGCTCGTCCACCTGCAGCGCGCGCAGTTCCTCGGCGATCTCGATGGCGTTGCGGCCGGTGCGGAAATAGGTCGGCGTCCGCTGCAGCATCACCACATGCGCGGCCTTGTCGCACATGTTCGGCACGATGGTGGCGGCCGAGGCGCCGGAGCCGATGACGACCACCCGCTTGCCGGTGTAGTCCAGGCCTTCCGGCCAGGTCTGCGGGTGGATGATCTGGCCCCTGAAGCGGTCCATGCCGGCCCATTCGGGGGTGTAGCCTTCCGAATGCCGGTAGTAGCCCTGGCACATCCAGAGGAAGCGGGCGCTGATCACCACCGCCTCGCCGGTATCGGTGCGGGTCGCCTCGATGGTCCAGCGGTTCTCGGCGCTCGACCAATGCGCCGAGCTGATCCTGTGGTTGTAGCGGATATGGCGGTCGAGGCCGTTCTCCTCGATCACGTCGCCCATGTACCTGCGGATCTCGTCCGCGGTGGCGATCGGCGTGCCGGTCCAGGGCTTGAAGCGGTAGCCGAAGGTGTGCAGGTCGCTGTCCGAGCGGATGCCGGGATACTTGTGCGTCCACCAGGTGCCGCCGAAGGTCTCCTGGCTTTCCAGCACCACGAAGCTGGTCCCCGGGCGCTGGGTCTTCAGGTGGTAGGCGCCGCCGACGCCGGAGATGCCGGCGCCGACGATCAGCACGTCGACCTGCTCGGCGGGTCGGGCGGTGGGGCGCTCGAGGGTTGCTGCCTCGGACATCGGGTCTCGTCCTCCGTGAATGCTTGGGCGCCAGCCTAGCCGGTTGCGGGCGGTTTGCACCGCAGATATGGGCGGCGGAACGGAAAGCCAGGCGCGTCTTGCGGGCAGGCTACGCGCGCCTGGGTCCGGATGCCTTGATCCGGATCAAGTCGGTCGATCGACCTGGAATGGTAGCCCTCGCCCTGCCCCGATCGGACGCTATCCTTGCCGTGACGATCGGGCCAGGAGCACGGCGATGCAGCGGCGGAGCGTGATCAGCCTGGCGGCGGGCTTGGCCATGGCCAAGGGAGCCCGGGCCCGGCAGGCGGCGATCCGCGGCAGCGCCGCCTACCGCGAACGCATGGCCCTGCCGCCCGGCGCGGTGCTGGCGGTGGCGCTGCAGGACATCTCCCGCGCCGACGCGCCGGCCGAGACCATCGCCGAGGCGCGCACCGTCATCGAGGGGCAGGTGCCGATCGCCTTCGCCCTGCCCTACGACCCGGCCCGCATCCAGCCCGGCCATCGCTATGCCGTGCGCGCGACGATCGAGATCGAGGGGAAGGTGGCCTTCCGCACCGAGGCCATCCACCCGGTGCTGACCGGCGGCGCCGACGAGGCGGTGGAACTCCGCCTGGTCCGCGCCGCCGAGGCGCCGACCCTGGTCGGGCCGGAATGGGTCGCCGAGGAGATCGGCGGCCGCGGCGTGGTGGACCGGGCGAGGACCAGCCTCGCCTTCACCGCGGACGGGAAGGTTTCCGGCTCCGGCGGCTGCAACCGCATCGCCGGCAGCGTCACCGTGGCGGGGGAGACGATCGCCTTCGGCCAGATGATCTCCTCCATGATGGCCTGCGCCCCGTCGATCGGCGAGCAGGAGGCGCGCTTCATGCGGGTGCTGGGCCAGGCGAGGCGCTGGCGGATCACCCCGGCGGGCAAGCTGGAACTGCTCGACCCGGCCGGGGTGCTGCTGGCACGGCTGGCGCGCCAGTAGGTTCAGCGCGCGGTGTCGCCGGCCAGGCCGAAGGCCGCCGGATAGCCGAACAGGCCGACCTGGCCGCCGGTATGCAGGAAGACCACGTTCTGGTCCTTGCCGAAGAAGCCCTTGCCGATCAGGTCGATCAGCCCGGCCATGCCCTTCCCGGAATAGACCGGGTCGAGCAGGATGCCCTCCTGCTCGGCCACCAGCTTGACGGCCTCGACCATGCCCTCGGTCGGGATGCCGTAGCCCTGGCCGACATAGTCGCAATTGGCGACGACGTGCTCCGCCTTGACCAGCGCCGGCAGGCCGAGATGCGCCATGGTGCGCTCGGCCAGCGCCAGGACATTGGCCTCCTGCTTCGGCTTCGGCGCGCGCACGCCGATGCCGAGCACGGGGATGCCGCTGTTCAGCGCGACCAGCCCCGCGACCAGCCCGGCCTGGGTGCCGGCGCTGCCCGTCGCATGCACCAGATGGTCGATGCGCAGTCCCATGTCGGAGGCCTGGGTGACCAGTTCCTGCGCCGCGTTGACATAGCCGAGCGCGCCCACGGGGTTCGAGCCGCCGCCCGGGATGACGTAGGGCGTCCGGCCGGCGGCGCGCATCTCCTCCGCCACCGCCTCCATCTCCGCCTGCATGTCGGTGCCGCCGGGGCGGCGGGAGACGCTGGCGCCGTGCAGCCGATCCATCAGCACGTTGCCGGAATTGACATAGGCCGGGTCCGTGTAGCCGGTCCGGTCCTCCAGCAGGATATGGCAGGCGAGGCCGAGCTTCGCCGCCGCCGCGGCGGTCTGCCGGGCGTGGTTGGATTGCGTGGCACCCTGGGTGATCAGGATGTCGGACCCTTGGGCGACGGCATCGGCGCAGAGGAATTCCAGCTTCCGCGTCTTGTTGCCGCCGGTCGACAGGCCGGTGCAGTCGTCCCGCTTGATCCAGAGCTGCGGCCCGCCGAGGTGTTTCGTCAGGTTCGGCATGGGCTCCAGCGGGGTCGGCATGTGGCCGAGCCGGATGCGCGGGAAGCGGGCAAGGTTCATGGGATGGCGTTCCTCGGACAGCGCGGCGCCGGAGTGGCGGCCGGCCTGGGCAGCGGCATCGGGGCCGCGTCGGGGGAAGGCTAGAACAGCCTCGGCCCGACTGGAACGGCACGCCGTTCCAGTCGGGCCGGGATAAGCTGCGCCGGCAGCGGACACCCTGGGGCGGATCGCGGAAGGCGGTTAGGCCCGTCCGGAAAGCGTCCGGTTGCAGCGGCGCTGCGAACCGGTCCGGATGCAAGCCGCCGGACCGCGCCACGCCCGCCGCGCGATCCAGGAAAAGGCACCGCGGTTGCCGCATGCTGCCGCCCCGATACCCCGAGCCGTGCCGGCGCGACGGATCGATGCGTAATCTGGGGCTATCCGTCCGCAGGGAAATCTCACCGTACAGGCGACAGGGCCCGAACGCCGCCAGCAAATCACCGCAACGCAACATAACGCCTTGCGCAGAGGTGATTGGAACTCAACCAGGTGCGACGCCTCGGGGCGTTCCGGTCTGGTAGCGTACGGATGCCGGGTGGGGGGAAGCCATGGTGGAAAAAGCCGGGCCAGTCGATACCGGGGCGGCGCGAGTCGGCTTCATTCCGGAATTGCACGCCTTGCGGGGCGCTCTGGCCTTCTGGGTCTTCGCCGCGCATCTCCTCGGCGATGCGGAGGGCACGCTGGCACTGCGCGTGCTCGGTGCCGGGGGCCTCGCGGTGGACGGCTTCATCATGCTGTCGGGCTTCGTCATCGCCATGACGCTGCGGGACGGCAAGGTCAGCTACCGCGCGTTCATCACCCGCCGCGTCTTCCGGCTGTTCCCGGTGCTTGCGGTCTGCGTCGTCCTCGCCCTGGTCGTGCACGCGCTCGCCGGGCCGAGGCTGGTGCGCGAATTCCCGGACACGCCGCTGCGCATCCTGCTGGTGCTGGGGATGGTGCAGGGCATGGTGCCGGACGCGCTGTTGAGCTGCGCCGCCCGGTCGGTGCTCGGCCCGGCCTGGAGCATCTCGCTGGAATGGCAGTTCTACCTCATCGCCCCGGCGCTGATCGGCTTCATGGGCGCAGGGGCCGGCAGCGCCCATGGCGGGCGGCCGATCGCGCTCGGGCGGACCATGATCGTCGCCGCCGGCACCCTGGCCGGCGCCTGGGTCAGCTTCCGCATGCTGAGCTTCTGCGGCACGAGCTCCTTCCTGCCGATGCGGCTCGGCTACTTCCTGGTCGGCATCCTCTCGGCCCAGGCCTGGCTCGCGCTCCGCGGCGCTGGGGCCGAGACATTGCACCTGGTCTTCGCCGGACTGGTCGCGCTGATCTTTGCCTTCATCCCCTCGATGCAGCTGCTGACGCTGCTGCCCTGGGTCGCCGTGCTCTATGCCAGCCTCGCCGAGCGGGACCCGCTCGCGCGGCCGCTCCAGGCCCTGCTGCACACCAGCCCGATACAGCAGCTCGGCAGCATCTCCTTCAGCCTCTACCTCGTGCACATGCCGGTGATCCATGCGGTGCAGGTACTTGCCGATGCCACCACCCTGCCGCCGTTCTGGCGCGCCGGCCTGATGGTGGTTCTGGCCGTCGTCATCACCCTGGTGGCGGCGGCGGGAATCTGGAAATGGGTGGAACTGCCGTGCATCGCCCTGGGCCGCCGCGTCGCGGCGCTCGGCAGGCCGGTGGCGCATCCCGCCTAGCGCAGACCGCGCGAGGGCTTGGATCCGCCCTGCGAACGAGGAGCACCGGCGGTGCCGCGTTCACTTTCGCACGCAAGCCGCTGCCGCACGACCCGGGCAGTCTGACGTCAGGCGCGCAGCCACCGGATGCGGCGCCTCCGGCGCCGCCGGTCAGGCCGGCTCGCGCGCCGGCTGCGCCGCCGGCCGGGCGTCCTGCCCGGGGCCTGCCGCCGCATCCGGCGCGGTCTCCGGCATCGCGCCCCAGGCGAGCGCCAGCGCGGCGAGCCCGGCCCCCGCCAGGGCGGTGAAGGCCACCCCGGCACCGAACTCGGCCGCGAGGAACCCCGCGGCCGTGGTGCTGACCGTGGCGCCGAGGCCTGCCGCGAGGCCGAAGACCCCCATGCAGGTGTTGAACCGGTTGGTGCCGCGCGTCAGGTCGGCCGCCAGCAGCGGCAGCAGCACGCCGAACACCGCGGCGCCGATGCCGTCGAGCGCCTGCACGAGCACCAGGCCGAACGGATGGTCGATGACCGCGAGCAGCAGCCCGCGCACCGGCAGCGCGCCGAGGCCGAGCAGCAGCACCAGCCGCCGCCCGCGCCGCTCCGCCAGCCGCCCCATCCAGGGCGAGATCAGCGCGACGACGAGCTGCGGCGCGACGATGCAGGCGGCGATCACCAGGTTGGCCATGGAGCCGGTGCGCGCCGTGACCTCGGTGCCCGCCAGCGGCAGCATGGCCGCGTTCGACAGCGCGAACAGCGCGCAGCAGCCGGAGAAGACCAGCACGCCGCGACTGCGCAGCAGGTCGCGCAGGCTGCCTGGGTCGGGCGCCGCCTCCTCCTGCGGGGTGGCCGCCGGGCGCGGCGCCAGGTCGCCGGCGCGGATCCGGGACAGCGCCAGCATGGCCGGCAGGGTCAGCGCGGCGGTCAGCCAGAACACCGCGGCACCCGACACCCAGGCGCCGACCGCGCCCATCAGCCCGGCCGACAGCCCGTTGCCGAGCGCGCGGTAGCGCGCATTGCGCCCCAGCCGCTCGCCCAGGCCGGCGCGGCCGACCAGCACCAGGCTGATGGCCGCGACCGCGGGGGCGAGCACGCAGCTGGCGAAGCCGTGCAGCACCTCCGAGGCCATGACGGGCAGCGTCGTCGGCCAGGCGGCCAGCACGAGGGCGCTCAGTGCCAGGCTGACCAGGGCGGCGAAGACGGCGAGGCGCTTGCGCGGCGTGGCGTCCACCACCATGCCCGCCGGCACCTGGCTCACCAGGGCGGTGAGGGTGCCGAGGCTGAGGGCGAGGCCGATCTGGAATTCCGTCCATTCCTGCGTCGCGAGGTAGACGGCGATGAAGGGGCCGAAGCCGGTCTGGACATCGGCGACGAAGAAGTTGAGCCAGTCGAGCGCGCGCTCGCTGCGCCGAGGCGCCATGCCCCGGCTAGTCCCGCGCCGCGGCGGGTGCGGCGGCCTCCGGCGGGGCCGGTGCGGCCTCCAGCGGGGCTGGTGCTGCCTCCGGCGGGGCCGGTGCTGCCTCCGGCGGGGCGGCGACGACGAGCGGGCCGTCCGGCTTGAACTCCGGGAAATTCGTCAGCTGGTCCGGCCCTAGAGCGAGGCTGATGGCGCCCGCCTGCTGGCCGGGCGCGAAGCGCAGGGCGCGCCAGGCGACCGCGATGCGGCGCTTGCCGACGCCGAGGAAGCCGCCGTAGTCGAGGATGGCGGCGCGCGGCAGGCCGGCGGCATCGACCAGCACGTTCACGACCTGGGCGACCACCTGCCCGCCCGGCCCGGTCACCTCGCGCCCGAGCAGGCGGACCACCGAGCCGGTCGGGAGCGTCTCGCTGGCCGCGGGGCGCACCGGCTTCGCGGGATCGTCCTGCGCCAGGGCGGCCGGCATCCAGGCCAGCAGGCAGGGCAGCAGGAGGCCGGCGGCGCCCGCGCGGAGCGACCGAGGCGCGGCGCCTGCCCGGGCGGTCCCGCCGGACGGCGCATGCCCCGGCGGCCCGGCTCGCCGGTGGATCGGCAGGGGCCGGGATGGCCATTCCTCCGAAGCGGCGGTGCTCATGCTGTCCTCCGTGGCGCGGGGCGATGCGCGGGGAGAACAGGACGGCGGCGGGGACGTTCCCGGCGGCCGGCGCGGCCCGGCCGGCAACCGGGCGAAGCCGGTTGCGCCGGACCGGCCGAAGCCGGCTGCGCCGGACCGGGCGAAGCCGGCCGCGCCGGGCGGTCAGCCCAGCTTCATGCGCTCGGCGATCTGCACCGCGTTCAGCGCCGCGCCCTTCAGCAGCTGGTCGCCGCAGAGGAAGAAGTCGAGCCCGCAATCGCCGAACACCGGGTTGGCCCGGATCCGCCCGGCCTCGACGTCGTCCTGGCCGGTCGCGGTGATCGGCATCGGGTAGCGCTGCTGGGCCGGCTCGTCCACCAGCTTGACGCCCGCGGCCCGCGCCAGGACCGCGCGCGCTGCCTCGGGCGTCACCGGCCGTTCGGTCTCGATCGTCACCGCCTCCCCGTGCACCCGGAAGGTCGGGATGCGGACCGCGGTGCAGGAGACCAGCAGATCGGGCATCCCCATGATCTTCCGGCTCTCCCAGGCGACCTTCATCTCCTCCCGCGTATAGCCGTTCGGCTGGAAGCTATCGATCTGCGGGATGACGTTGAAGGGCAGCGGGTGGGCGAAGACCGAATGCCCGGCCGGGCCGCCCTCGACCAGCACCCGGCGGGTCTCCTGCTCCAGCTCGGCCATGCCCTCGGCGCCGGCGCCGCTGGCGGCCTGATAGGTGGAGACGATGACCCGCTTCAGGCCGAAGGCCTGGCGCAGCGGCTCCAGCGCCACCACCAGGATGGCGGTGGTGCAGTTCGGGTTGGCGATCAGCTTGTGGGCGCCGATGGCCTCGGCATTCACCTCCGGCACCACCAGGGGGACGTCGTCCTCCAGCCGCAGGGCGGAGGAATTGTCCACGACCGCGACGCCCTGCACCGCCAGCTTCCTGGCATGCGCCTTGGCGAAGTCGCCCGAGACGGCCAGCAGGGCGAGGTCCAGGCGGCCGGCGGCGGCCTCCGAGTATTCCTCTATCGTCACCTCGCCCCAGGGGGTCGCCTGCTTCAGGCCGGCGCTGCGGGCGGAGGCGAACAATTTCAGCGCGGTGACCGGGAAGCGCCGCTTGCCCAGGACCTCGACCAATTCCTTCCCGACCGCGCCCGTGGCCCCGATCACGCCGACCCGCATGACACCCATTTCCTTCCGCGAAGCCGGCGGTTTAGCCCGGGTTTCACGGCACCGCCACTGTCCCGCGGGGATGGCAGCCCCGCCGCCGCGTTGACCCCGCCGCCGCCCCCTGCCATCTGGCCCGGATGAACGCCGATCCATCGCTCCGCAGCGTCAAGGCCTGGCCCTTCGAGGAGGCCGCCAAGGTCGCCGATCGTCTCGCTGCCAATCCGAAACCGGAAGGCGCCCCAGGGGGAGCATTGTTCGAGACCGGCTACGGCCCCTCCGGCCTGCCGCATATCGGCACCTTCGGCGAGGTGGCGCGCACCACCTGGGTGCGCCGTGCCTTCGAACGCATGACCGGCCTGCCCGCCCGGCTGATCGCCTTCTCGGACGACATGGACGGGCTGCGCAAGGTGCCGGACAACGTCCCCAACAAGGCCATGCTGGCGGAACACCTGGGCCGGCCGCTGACCGCCATCCCCGACCCCTTCGGCACGCATCCCAGCTTCGGCGCGCACAACAACGCCCGCCTCCAGGCCTTCCTCGACACCTTCGGGTTCGAGTACGAATTCGCCTCGTCCACCGATTACTACCGCGGCGGCCGGTTCGACGCCGCGCTGCTGCGCATGGCCGAACGGCACGAGGCGGTGAGGACGGTGATCCTCCCCACCCTCGGGGCGGAACGGAAGGCCACCTACTCGCCTTTCCTGCCCATCCATCCGGAGACGGGCGTGGTCATGCAGGTGCCGATGGAGGAGGTGCGGCCGGAGGACGACCTGCTGGTCTGGACCGACCCCGCGACCGGCCGGCGGCACGGCACCCGCATCACCGGCGGCGGCTGCAAGGCGCAGTGGAAGGCCGACTGGGCGCTGCGCTGGTTCGCGCTCGGCGTCGACTACGAGATGTCGGGCAAGGACCTGATCGATTCGGTGAAGCTGTCGGGGCAGATCTGCCGGGTGCTCGGCGGCACCCCGCCGGCCAGCTTCACCTATGAGCTGTTCCTCGACGAGAACGGCCAGAAGATCAGCAAGTCGAAGGGCAACGGCCTGACCATCGACGAATGGCTGCACTACGCCCCGCCGGAATCCCTGGCGCATTTCATGTACCACGCGCCGCAGCGGGCCAAGCGGCTGTTCTTCGATGCCATCCCGCGCGCGGTGGACGACTACCTCGGCAACCTCGACAAGCTGCGCACCCAGCCGGACCCGGCCAACCCGGCCTTCCACATCCACAACGGCAGCAGCAACGACCCGGGATCGCCCATCCCCTTCACCATGCTGCTGAACCTGGCCAGCGTCATCAACGCCACCGGGCCGGAGATGCTCTGGGGCTTCATCCGCCGCTACGCCCCGGACGTGACGCCGGAGAGCCACCCGATCCTCGACCGGCTGGCCGGCTATGCGGTGGCCTACTACCGCGACTTCGTCGCCCCCACCCGGCGCTACCGGGCGCCCACCGACCTGGAGCGCACCGCGCTGGCCGACCTGCTGCAGGTGCTGCGCAGCCTGCCCGAGGACAGCACCGCCGAGGCGATCCAGGATAGGCTCTACGAGATCGGCAAGCGGCACCCCTTCGCCACCCTGCGCGACTGGTTCGGCTGTCTCTATCAGGTGCTGCTTGGCGCCCAGGAAGGCCCGCGCTTCGGCGGCTTCGTGGCGCTGTACGGCATCCCCGGCACCATCGGGCTGATCGAGACGGCACTCGCCCGCGAGTCGCCCGCCCCCGAGACCCCCGCCGCGTGAGCCCCCGCCTCGCCTGGCTGCGCCGGAACGGGCCCGCGGTCTTCGGCGTGGTCCTGCTGGCGGCGGCCATCTTCGTCGTCCAGCGCGAATTCCGCACGCTTTCGGTCGCCGAGATCCGCACCGCCATGGAGGCGCTGCCGGCCGTGGCACTGTGGCAGGCGGCGGGCTTCACCGTGCTCGCCTACCTGGTGCTGGCGATCTACGACAAGCTCGGCTCGATCTATGCCGGCCACCCCGTCTCCTGGCCGAAATCCTTCCTCGCCTCCTTCTGCGGCTACTCGCTTGCCCACAACCTCGGCTTCGCCGCCGTGTCGGGCGCCGCGGTGCGCTACCGGCTGTACTCCGCCTGGGGGCTGACGCCGCTCGAGATCGCCAAGGTGGTCGGCTTCACCAGCCTGACCTACGGGCTCGGCGGCATGGCGCTCGGCGGCCTGGTGCTGGTCTTCGAGCCGGAGGTGGTGCCCTGGTTCGGCACCCACCTGCCGCATTGGGCGCTGCAGGCCATGGCGGTGCCGCTCTGGGGCGTCGTCGGCACCTACGTGGTGATGAGCCGCTTCAAGCGTCACGTCCGGCTGTTCGGGCACGAGATCGACCTGCCCCAGCCGCGCATGGCCTTGATGCAGACCGGCCTCGCCACCGTGGACGTCGCGGTCACCGCCGCCATCTTCTACGTCCTGCTGCCGCCGGCCGAGGGGCTGACCTTCCTGCGCTTCGTCGGCATCTACCTGGCGGCCTATTCCGCCGGCATCGCCGCCCATGTCCCCGGGGGCCTCGGCGTCTTCGACGGCGCCATCCTGCTCGGCCTGCAGCCCTACATGCCGGCACCCGAGGTGATCGGCGCGCTGCTGGTCTTCCGGCTGTACTACTACATCATCCCGCTGTTCATCTCCGGCACGCTGTTCGTCAGCTTCGAGCTCGGCCAACGCCGCAACATCTTGCAGCGGGTCACCGCGCTGGGCCGCGGGGCGGAGACGCTGGAGGTGCCGGCGATCGCCTCCCTCGTCGCACTCGCCGGCGCGCTGCTGATCTTCCTCGGCGCGCTGCCGACCAAGGGGACGATCATCGAGGCCTGGGCAGGGCACGCCGCGGCGCTTGCCTCCCACTTCGCCGCCTCGGTCGTCGGCTCGCTGCTGCTGGTCATGGCCTATGGGCTGCTGCGGCGGCTGACCATCGCCTGGGGGATGACGCTGTTCCTGCTGGCGAACGGCGCCGTCATCGGCTGGCTGCGCGGCGAGGCCTGGTGGCTCTGGGCCGGCTTCCTGGTGCTGGCCGGGCTGGTCGCCAGCCTGCGCGGCGCCTTCTACCGCGACAGCCGGCTGATGCGCGAACCGCTCTCGCCGGAAGCCGTGGTGCCGATGACCGCGGTCGCCGCCTGCGGCATCACCCTGGCGCTGGTCGCCTATGGCGGCAAGGTGTCCGAGACCGCCTGGTGGGGCGTGGTGTTCAGCGAATGGGCGCCGGACAGCCTGCGCTTCACTGTCGGCCTCACCGGTGTGCTGCTGCTGGTCGGCATGGTGCGGCTGCTGCGGCCGGCCCGGCACGCGCCGCTCGACTGGGATGCGCCGACCCGGGCGCGGCTGGCCGCGCTCGGCGGCCAGGCGCCGGCGGAGGCGGACGGCGCGGTGTTCGGGGAGAACGAGCTCGCCGGCTTCGCCTTCCTCAAGCGCGAGGGCGTCTGGCTGGCGCTGGGCGACCCGGCGGGGGAGCGGCGCGACGCGATCTCGGCGATCTGGCGCTTCCGCGACCTCTGCGAGCGGGCTGGCGTCGACGCCGCCTTCTGGCGCGTCGGCCCCGACTACCTGCGGGTCTATGCCGATATCGGCCTGCATGCGGTGCCGCTGCGGGCGGCGGAGACGGACCCGCCCTGCTACCTGGCGCTGCGGGCGGAGCGCGACCTCGAGAGCCTGCGCCCGCTGCTGCCGCCGGAGCTGCGGCGGGCGGCCTGAACGGGTTGCCTACTGCGTCGCCCAGACCACCCGGTGCATCCAGGTGATCTCCGGCAGCTCGAAGCTGTAGTCCGGATGCACCGGGTTCAGGCTGCGCAGGTCGATCCGCTTGGCGGATTGCCGCTTCAGCTCCTTCGCCATCACTTCCCCCTTCTGCGTCCGCACCACCACGCGGTCGCCGCGCCGCACCGGCGCGCCGGGGGAGACGATGACCACGTCGCCGTCGCGGAAGACTGGCTCCATGCTCTCGCCCGAGATCTCCAGCGCATAGGCATTCGGGTCGCCGATCTCCGGCACCGCGATCTCGTCCCAGCCGCCGCCCACCGGGTAGCCGCCATCGTCGAAATACCCCTCGCCGCCGGCCTGGGCGAGGCCGATCAGCGGGATGCGCCGGCCCGCCAGCCCACGCCCGCCGCGCGGCAGCGCCGCGATCCCGGTGACGAGGGAGGCGAATTCGGAGAACCCCGCCCCGGTCGCCGCCAGCACCTTGGCCACGCTTTCGGTCGAGGGCCAGCGCGCCCGTCCATCGGCGCCGATGCGCTTCGAGGGGTTGAAGGCGGTCGCGTCCAGCCCGGCCTTGCGGGCGAGGCCCGAGGCGGAAAGCCCGTTCTCGGCGGCGAGCGCGTCGAGCGCGCGCCAGATATCCTCATGCGTCACGGCATCGTCCCTGCGGGCGCGGAGCCCGCCACATCGTGGTTCGCTTCATGGGGATAACATCCTAGGGATGGTGTCAGAGTGCAATAGGCTAATTTTCCTCAATTTCTCTTGCCTTCGGGATTATTGCGCGCATAAGTTCACGATGTGTTCCCGCACAGCGCGAGAGAGGAAAATCCCCCCGATGCCCACTTTGCCCCGCCCCGCCGCCGTCCCCGCCCCCCGCGGCCGTGCCGAGACCAAGCCCTTCCGCAGCGCCGAGGAAGCCTGGTTCTGGACCATGGCCGCGCTGACCGCGCGGCGCGACGGCGCCCGCATCGTCTCCGGCGCCGGCCTGGTGCAGCGGCCCTGCGAGGCGGACGACGTGGTGAAATGCCTCGACCGGCTGTACCGCCAGCGCCGCATCGACCTGCAGCATGCCCGCATCCTGCGGATCTGGGGCGAACGGCAGCAGGCACCCGACCCGCGGTATCCGCGCGAGCGCGGCGATTCGCGGCTGTGGCGGGAAGCGATGGCGCGCCTGGACTGGCCGCTGCGGGTCAAGGGCATCGTCGACGGCCCCGCGCTGCCGATGATGGAGTCCGCTGACATAATCCCGTTCCCCGGCAATCCGCGGTGACCGCGGGGGCTGCCGCGCCGGCCGCCGCGCGGCCGGCGCATCGCCGCGCGGCGGAGGCCGGGCAGCGCGCCTTCATCGTCTTCGGCGGCACCGCCGACCAGCCCTGGCTGCGCCTGTTGCGGCCCGGCTTCCGCCACTGCTTCGCGGTGCTGGCGGATGCCGCCGGCTGGACCGTGCTCGACCCGCTGTCGGGCCGGCTGGTGGTGGCGCGGCTGGAGGTGCCGGCGCAGTTCGACCTGCCCGGCTTCTATCGCCGCGCCGGCTTCGCCGTGGCCGGTCCCTTCGCGCCCGGCCGCCCGCGCTGGCGGCTGCTGCCGCCGCTCGCGCCCTTCACCTGCGTGGCGCTCTGCCGCTCCGTGCTGGGCACCGGCGCGCCCTTCGCCGTGACGCCCTGGGGGCTGTTCCGCGCCCTCGCCGGCACTAGGAAAAATATCTTGACAACCGCTGCGCGATCGCGTTAATCCTTCGTTCGTCAACGGGCGATCTGCGCCCGGCGGCATCCTCCGATCCCTCCCCCGACCTCACCACGGGCCCGCCCCCCTCGCCGGGGGCGGGCCCGTGGGCGTTTCGGGCTGGGCTCCCCAACAGATCGAGGTGACGCGCATGGGTGGCCTGTTCCGCGCCCCGAAGCCGGTCGTCGTCCCGCCGGCGCCAACCCCCGACCCGGCGCCTGCCCCACCCCCGCCCGAACAGCAGGGCGCGACGGCCCACGCCGAGGCCCGCAGCCGCGCCGCGCGCGGCCTGGAGGGCACCATCGCCACCAGCGCCCGCGGCGTGCTGGCGGCACTGCCGGCCACCCCGCGCAAATCCCTGCTGGGGGAATGAACCGCATGGACCCGACCGAGATCCTCGCCCGCCATGCCGCGGCGCTGGAACGCCGCCGGCCGCTCGAGCCGCTCTGGCAGGCCTGCTACGACCACGTCCTGCCGGGCCCCGCCGCAGGTGCGGCGCTGTTCGACGCCACCGCGGCGGATGGCGCCGAACAGCTCGCCGCCTCGCTGCTGGCCGAGCTGACCCCGCCCTGGTCGCGCTGGTTCGGGCTGGCCCCGGCCCGGCCGACCGAGGACCGCGCCACGGCGGAAGCCCTGGAAGACGCGGCGGCGACGCTGCAGGGGCATCTCGACCGTTCCAACTTCACCGTCGAGATGCACCAGGCCTTCCTCGACCTGGTCGTCGCCGGCACCGGCCTGTTGCTGGTCGAGGAAGCCCCGCTCGGCGAGGCCTCCGCGCTGCGCTTCACCGCGGTGCCGGTGCGGTGCGCGGTGCTGGAGGAAGGCCCGGACGGCCGGCTCTCCACCATCTACCGCCAGGCCCGGCTGACCGCGGCGCAGATCCGGGCGCGCTTCCCCGCCGCCGCGCCGGCGGGCGACGCCGAGGACCCGACGCTGCACCCGGTGCTGGAAGCGGTCTGGCCGGACCGCGGCACCGCCCGCTACGCCGCGATCCTCGCCGACCCCGCCGACCCGCGGCTGCTGGCCGAGGGCCGCTTCACCGAAAGCCCGGCCATCGCCTTCCGCTGGCTGAAGGCGCCTGGCGAGGTCTACGGCCGCGGCCCGGTGATGAAGGCGCTGCCCGACATCCGCACCGCCAACAAGGTGGTGGAGCTGGTCCTGAAGAACGCCTCCATCGCCGTCACCGGCATCTGGCAGGCCGAGGACGACGGCGTGCTGAACCCGGACACGGTGAAGCTGGTCCCTGGCGCCATCATCCCGAAGGCGCCGGGCAGCGCCGGGCTGACGCCGCTGGCGGCGCCCGGCAATTTCGACGTCTCGCAGCTCGTGCTGCAGGACCTGCGCGCGCGCATCCGCACCGCGCTGCTGGCCGACCGCATCGCGCCCCTGCAATCGGCGCCGATGACCGCGACCGAGGTGCTGGAACGCGCCTCCCAGGCGGCCCGTCTGCTCGGCGCCACCTATGGAAGGCTGCAGACCGAGCTGCTGACGCCGCTGGTGACGCGCTGCCTGGCGATCCTGCGGCGCCGCGGCGAGATCCCGCCGCTGCTGCTGGACGGGCGCGACGTGGCGCTGCGCTACGAAAGCCCGCTGGCCCGCGTGCAGGGCCGCGCCGATGCGGCGAACACGCTGCTCTTCCTGCAATCGGTCGGCTCGCTCGGCGGCACCGCGGCGGCGCAGCTCGATGCCGCCGCGGCGACGCGCTGGCTGGCGAAGACGCTCGGCGCGCCGGCCGAGGTGCTGATCCCCATCAACCCCATCCGGGAGTGACCCGCATGCCCGAGGACCTGCTGCAGCCGACCGAGGCCGTACTGGACGTGCCGGAGAAGTTCCGCGACTCGACCGGCGCGGTGCGTATCGACGCGCTGCTGAAATCCTATCTCGAACTCGAACGCCGCATGTCGCAGCGCGCCGGCCGCCCCGCCGCGGATGCGGCGCCGGAGGATCTCGCCCGCTTCCGCCAGGCGATGGGCATCCCGGAGGCGCCGGAGGGCTATGCCATCGCCGCGCCGCACGACCTCTGCTGCGCCGATGCGGAGATCAACGGCCGGCTGCACGCGGCCCACTTCTCCAACGACCAGGCGCAGCTGGTCTACGACCTGGCGGCGGAGCGCCTGCTGCCGCTGATCGCCGAGGCCGCGGCGCAGTACGAGGCCGACCGCCAGCGCGCCGTGCTGATCCAGCACTACGGCGGGGAGGACGGCTTCCGCCGCATGGCGGCGCAGCTCGCCGCCTGGGGCCAGGCCAGGCTGCCGCCGCCGGTCTATGCCGCGCTGGCCTCGACCGCCGAGGGCGTCATGGCGCTCGAGCAGATGATGCGCGGGCAGGAGCCCGGCCTCGGCCGCGACACCGCGGCGCCCGCGGCCGAGAGCGAGGGCGAGCTGCGGGCGATGATGCGCGACCCGCGCTACTGGCGCGCGCGCGATCCGCAATTCATCCAGCGCGTGACCGACGGCTTCCGCCGCCTGGTCGGCAGCTGATCCGGCGGGGCTCGAGCGTCCCTCCCCCCGACTGACGCTCGCCCCGCCGCCGGGGCCCCCGCGCGGCTAGCCGCGTGGGGTGCCCCGTTCCGGGGGCGGGCGGCTGCGCCGGCCGATCGGCTGCCGCGCACCGCCCGCCCCCGCCCCATCCCACGGCCGCGCCCAACCCGCCGATGCGGGCGCGCGGCCGCGCCCGCCGCGCCGGCCCGGCACGACCGGCCAACCGATGCGGCGTGCATCCCCCCACCCGTCAGAAGGACCGCAGCATGTCCGCTTCGATCGACCAGGCCTTCATCAAGCAGTACCAGGCCGAGGTGCAGGAGGCCTACCAGCGCCAGGGCTCCAAGCTGCGCCCCACCGTGCGCAGCAAGTCCGAGGTGCGCGGCGCCTCCACCGTCTTCCAGAAGGTCGGCACCGGCACCGCCGCGGCCAAGGCGCGCAACGGCGTCGTCCCGGTGATGAACATCGACCACAGCTCGGTCGAGTGCTTCCTGCAGGACTACTACGCCGGCGACTGGGTCGACCGGATGGACGAGCTGAAGACCAACATCGACGAGCGCACCGTCGCCGCCAATGCGGGTGCCTATGCGCTCGGCCGCAAGACCGACGAGCTGATCATCGCCGCGATGGACAGCGGCACGCGGGAAGCGGTCGGCACCGGCAGCAGCGAGACCGACGCGGATGGCCTGACCCGCGCCAAGGTGCTGCTGGCCTTCCAGATGCTGGGCAATGCCGACGTGCCGGATGACGGCCAGCGCTATGCGGTGGTCGGCTGGAAGCAGTGGAGCGAGCTGCTGACCATCCAGGAATTCGCCAACGCGCAGTATGTCGGCGATGCCGAGCTGCCCTGGAAGGGCACCCAGGCGAAGCGCTGGCTCGGCGCGACCTGGATCCCGCACAGCGGCCTGACGAAGACCGGCGCGCTGCGCTACTGCTACTTCTACCACAAGACCGCCATCGGCCATGCCGCGGCGGCCGAGATCGGCACCGACATCACCTGGCACGGCGACCGCGCCGCGCATTTCGTCAACACGATGATGAGCCAGGGCGCCGTGCTGGTGGCCGATGCCGGTCTCGTGCGGATGCGCTGCAAGGAATAGCGGCGCCTCCCGGCCCCGTCCCGTCCGGGACGGGGCCTTTTCCCCCGTCCATTGCCGGAGTCCCCCGATGGCCCTCTCCGCCCTCGCGCTCTGCGCGCGCGCGCTGCTGAAGCTCGGCGCGCAGCCCATCGCCTCGCTCGACGAAGGCACCGCCGAGGCCGAGGTCGCGGCCAACCTCTATCCCGGCCTGCGCGACGCGCTGCTGGCGGCCCACCCCTGGAGCTTCGCCACCGGACAGGCGACGCTGCCGCGGCTGGCGGCGAGGCCCACGGCGGATTTCCGGCACGCCTTCCAGCTGCCCGCCGGGTTCCTCCGCGCGCTGTCGGCCGGCAGCCCCGACCGCGGCCGCGGCCTGACCTACCGCATCCTCGAGGACCGGCTGCACTGCGACGCCGGGCAGGTGGTGCTGACCCATATCTTCCGCCCCGACGAGAGCGGCTTCCCGCCGCATTTCGCCGCCGCCCTGGTGGCCCGCCTGGCCGCCGAATTCTGCATCCCCCTCACCGAGAACACCGCGCGCGCGCAGCTGCTGGCGAACCAGGCCGAGGCCGAGTTCCGCGCCGCCCGCCGCGCCGACAGCCAGCAGGCGACGCCGCGCGCGATCGAGGATTTCCCGCTCATCGCGGTGCGGGGCTGAGCCATGGCGCAGACCCGCACGCTGAAGACCAGCTTCACCGCCGGCGAGCTGGCGCCCGAGCTGCTCGGCCGGCCCGACTTGCGCGCCACCGCCAACGGCGCGCGCCGCCTGCGCAACGTCTTCATCCAGCCGACCGGCGGGGTGACCCGCCGCCCCGGCCTGCGTCACGTGGCGATGCTGCCCGGTCGGGCGAAGCTGATCGCCTTCGAGTTCAACACCGAGCAAGCCTACCTGCTGGTGCTGACCGAAGGCACGCTCGGTGTCTTCGTCGGCGATGCGCAGGTGGCGCAGGTCGCCGGCCCCTGGACCGCGACGATGCTGCCGCAGCTCGCCTACACGCAGAGCGCCGACACGCTGCTGCTCTGCCATCCCGACATGCCGCCGCAGCGGGTGACCCGCACCAGCCACACGAGCTGGACGGTGGCGCCGTGGAGCTTCACGCGGGAGCCCTTCTACCGCTTCTCGGATGCCACGCTGGCGGCTTCGGCCATCACCGGCACGGTGACGCTGACCGCCTCCGCCACCGTCTTCCAGCCTGGCCATGCCGGCGTCCGCTTCCGCCTCGGCGGCAGGCGGCTGCTGGTCACCGCGGTCGCCAGCCCGACCCAGGCGACCGCGACGGTGGAGGAGACGCTCCCCGGCACCGCCGCGACCACGGACTGGGACGAAGCCGCCTTCTCCGCCCTGCGCGGCTGGCCGGTGACGCTCTGCTTCCACCAGGACCGCCTGGTGCTGGGCGGCTCGCGCGACCTGCCGAACCGGTTGTGGCTGTCGCGCACCGGCGACCTGTTCAACTTCGACCTCGGCACCGGGCTCGACGACCAGGCGATCGAATTCGGCCTGGTCTCGGACCAGGTGAACGCCATCCGCGGCGTCTTCTCCGGCCAGCACCTGCAGGTCTTCACCTCGGGCGCCGAGTGGATGGTCTCGGGCGCGCCGCTGACGCCGGGCAGCATCCAGCTCAACCGGCAGACCCGCGTCGGCTCGCCGGTCGCGCGGCTGGTGCAGCCGGTGGACGTGGACGGCGCGACCATCTTCGCCGCCCGCACCGGGCGGGGGATCTTCGAATTCGCCTATACCGACCTGCAGCAGCTCTACCAGGCGAACGACCTGGCCCTGGTCTCGCAGCATCTGGTGCGGGACCCGGTGGCGATGACCTACGACCAGCGCCGGCGCCTGCTGCACGTGGCGATGGCCGACGGCACGCTGGCGACCTTGACGCTCTACCGCGCCGAACAGGTCACCGCCTGGACCCGGCAGGAGACCGACGGCCTCGTCCGCTCGCTCGCCGACATCGAAGGCGCGGTCTGGGCCGTGGTGGAGCGCGACGGCACGCCGCGGCTCGAACGCTTCGACGAGACGCTGGCGCTCGACGCAGCGCTGACCGGCAGCGCGGCGACCGCGCAGGACACTTGGACCGGGCTCGGCCATCTCGGCGGCCGCAGCGTCGGCATCGTCGCCGATGGCGCGCCGCGCGGCGCGGCGGTCGTCGCCGATGCCGCGGTCACGCTCGACCCGCCGGCGCGCACGGTGCAGATCGGCCTGCCCTTCGCGCACGAGATCGCGCCGCTGCCACCCGATCTGGCCATTCCCGGCGGCACAGGTGCTGCGCCGCTGCGGCTGGTCTCCGTCACCTTCCGCCTGCTGGACACCAGGGCGCTCGCCGTCGATCTCGGCCGCGGGCCGGTGCCCGTCACCTTCCGCCGGCTCGGCGCCGCGCTGCTCGACGCGGCGCCGCCCGCCTTCACCGGCGACGTCCGGCTGCGCGCCATCGGCTGGCGGCGCGACGCGCTGGCGCCGCTCTGGCGTATCGCCGACGACACGCCGCTGCCGATGACGCTGCTTTCCGTCACCACGGATATGAGGATCACTGACTGATGGGCGCTCTCGCCTCACTCGCCACCCTCGCCGGGGCTGGCGCTTCGATCTACGGCAATGTCCGCCAGGCGCAGCAGCAGGGTGCCCTGAACAGGGCGCAGGTCGGGATCGCGCAGCAGCAGGATGCGCAGCAGCGCCAACTGACGCTGGCGAAGACCATCGCCACGACGCGGGCACGGCTGGCGTCGGGTGGCGTCGCGCCCGATGCCGGCTCGGCCGCCGCGCTGGCCGCGGGCCTGACGCAGGAAGCCGCCGCGGCGCAGGGCGCCGACGATGCGACGCTCCGCGCCCGCCTGGCGCAGGGCCGCATCAGCCTGCTGAACCCGGACGGCACCTTCAACGCGCTGCTGCAGAGCGGCCGCACCCTGGGCTCGGTCACCCGCAGCCTCCTCGACTAGCGGCACCCCAACCCCTTTTCGGAGTCCCTCGCCCGATGGACGAGCACATCAGGATCGGCGACGTCGCGCCGCGCGTGCAGTACCTGGCCGATGGCACCCAGGCGCACTTCACCTACCCCTTCCCGATCTTCGCCGCCGCGGATCTCGAGGTCCGCCTCGACGGCCTCGTCCTCGCCTCCGGCTACGCCGTCACCGGCGCCGGCGCGTCCGAAGGCGGCAGCGTTGTGTTCGACACCGCGCCCGCCGCCGCGCGCCGCGTCACGCTGCGGCGCAACTTGGCCGTCGTCCGCACCAGCGACTTCCAGGAGAACGGCATCCTCCGCGCCCGCACCCTGAACGACGAGCTGGACTACCAGGTCGCCGCGCTGCAGGAGGTGAAGGAGGAACTCGGCAACGCGCTGCGGCTCGATGCCTCCGAGGTCGGCGGCGCCGCTGCCCTGCCGCTGGCCGCGGCCCGCGCCAACCGGCTGCTCGGCTTCGACAGCGTCGGCGCGGTCACGGTCTTCGACCGCGGCGAGGCCACCATGACCGCCCCCTTCCCCGGCGGCATCCCGCGCACCGTGGAGGACAAGCTGTCCGAGCACCTCTCCGCCCGCGACTTCGGCGCGGTCGGCGACGGCGCGGCGGATGACGGGCCGGCGCTGCAGGCGGCGATGAACGCGGCGGCCGCCAGCGGCAAGCTGCTGGAGATCGGCGAGGGCAGCTTCCGCACGACCATGCCGCTGCTGCTGCCGGGCGCTGCCGCGGGGCTCTCGATGCGCGGCACCATCCTCTATGCCGGGCCGGGCGGGAATGCCGCGCTGACGCTCGGCGACGGCGGCACGGCCAACAACCAGCGCAAATCCTATACCGGCCTCGCCGTCTTCCGTGCGCTGCAGAGCGACTGGATCGACGAGGCCGATGTCGGCATCCGCATCCGCAACATCGATGCCTGCATCGTCGATGTCCGCCGCGCCGAGCGCTTCACCATCGGCGTGCAGCTGGTGGGCGACGCACGCGGCTGCGAGGACAGCGACCTGCGCTACGGCCGCATCGTCGACAACCGCATCGGCCTCGACCTGCGGACGCTGACCGCCGGCGCCTGGATGAATTCGCTGCGCCACCAGGGCGGGCACTTCGCCTGCTCCGGCGCCACCAACCCCGGCATGGGCCGCTTCGGCGTGCGCCTGTCGGCCGCGTCCGGCGCCTATAGGCTGCACAATACGCATCTCTTCACCGGCCCGGCCTTCGAGCTGCAGCGGCAGGGCACGCCCGGCACGGTCGATGCCATCCCCTTCCTGCTGGAAGTGGACGGCCGCGGCCTGATCGCCACCGGCATCCGGATGGAGGCCTGCTCGCCCTTCGTCGCGCGGCACACCGGCGGGTTCTCGGACGCGCGCTACGAGGTCGCCTATGTCGGCACCTACGGGTTCGCCGGCTGCGCCGTGGACTATGCCGGCGCGACGCGGGCCGGCGGCACGGTGCTGCCGCTGCACCAGGCCACCGCCGCGCTCGGCACGCCGCGGCTGGTCGCCGAGGCGTCGAATGTCCGCGCCCGCGCCTTCCGCTGGGACGCCGCCTCGACCGGCTTCGAGGGCCTGGCCGTGCTGTCGGGCAACCCCGCCGGACCGCCTGCGACGCTCAACGGCTTCTGCTTCGCCGGCCTGTCCAGCATCGGGCTGAACGCCGACACGGTAACGCTGCCGACCAGCCGGGCGCTGGCCTTCGTCGTCGATTGCTCCGGCTGCAAGGAGTTCTTCCTCGCGGCCGAGGGCAGCGCGCTGCGGCCGATGGCGATGCAGTTCGATGCGGCGGAGAATGTGCTCGACGGCAGCGCGCCGGCGCTCTGGTCCAACATGAACGCCGTGTTCCAGGGCAGCCCGTCCTATTGGTGGGAAGGCAACGCGGACCTGGACAGCCTGACCGGCGGCCTGGCGCTGAACCGGTTGCAGCGCGTCACCTTCGCACCCAATGCCGCCTACGCCGTCATCGGCGTGCGCGGCGGCGGTGCCGCCTCGGTGCTGAAGTCGCTGCGGCTCTACGTGCCGGCGACCGAGGCGCCGATGGTGCTGGCCGGCGCCGGGCGCGGCTGGGGAACGCGGGAACTGGCGGCCTCGCTTGACCATGACCCGCCGGGCCTCGCCGCCGGCGCCAGTGCGACGCAGGCGGTGGCGCTGCCGAACGTGCAGAACGGCGACTTCGTGCAGGCCGGCTTCACCGGCGGCGCCTCGGCCTTCGTCGAATGGACCGCCGCGGTCACCACCACCGGCGCCGCCGGGACGGTGACCGCGCGCGCCACCAACCGCCATGGCACGCTCGCCATCGACCTCGCCGCCGGGACGCTGCTCGTCCGCGCGGTGAAGCCGCGGGCCTGACGCGGATGGCCGGCAAGCGTGGGCTGCAGCGCGACCTCGACTACGCCGCCGCGGCGCGGCTCGTCTTCGACGCCTATATCGACTTCCTCACCACCCCGGTCGCGGCGGCGGAGCGCGGCGATCCGAAGGCCGTCACCGCCTGGCACGGTGCCGGCCGCTCCGCGCTGGCGCATCTCGCCGAGCTCGAGAAGCGCGCGATCTCGATCGGCGACGACACCCAGGCGGAGGAGATCGGCGGCCTGCTCGCCGAGGCACGCCGCAGTCTCGCCGACGACCCCAACGAGGAGAAGGAGGACCCGGATGGCGACCCAGGAGGCGCAGCCTGACTTCCTCGAATTCGTCTGGATCTGGAACCGCCTGCAGGGCCAGCCGACGCCGGCCCCGCATCGTCGCGTCGCCCGCTGGCTGCAGGCGCGGCGGGATGCGGACGACCGCCGCCTGCTGTTGATGGCCTTCCGCGGCTGCGGCAAGTCGACGCTGGTCGGGCTGTTCTGCGCCTGGCGCCTGCTGCGCGAACCCGACACGCGCATCCTGGTGCTGGCGGCCGACCAGGCGCTGGCGGTGAAGATGGTGGCGCAGGTGCGGCGCATCCTGGAACGCCATCCGCTCTGCGCCGCCTTGCGGCCGGACCGCCCGGGCGACTGGGCGATGGACCGCTTCACCGTGCAGCGCCGCGCGGTGCTGCGCGATCCCTCGATGCTGGCGCAGGGGCTGGGCGGCAACATCACCGGAGCGCGGGCCGACCTCATCGTCTGCGACGACGTCGAGATCGCCGCCAATTGCGACACGCCGGCGAAGCGGGAGGAGCTGCGCACGCGCCTCGCCGAATGCGAGTTCATCCTGGTGCCCGGCGGCACCCTGCTGTTCGTCGGCACGCCGCATGCCGCGGAGACGATCTACGCCCCGCCGACTGCGGACGGCGCCTTCCTGCAGGGCTATCGCCGCCTGGTGCTGCCGCTGCTGGACGCGAACGGCGAGAGCGCCTGGCCGGAACGCTTCACGCCGGCGGGGATCGAGGCGCTGCGCCGCCGGGTCGGGCCGCTCGCCTTCGCCCGGCAGATGCTGCTGCAGCCCGTCGCGGCCGAGGCGCTGCGGCTCGATCCCTCGCTGATCATCCGCTACGCGGAGGAACCGGAGTACCGCGAGGCCGGCGGCCGGGCGCAGCTCTCGCTGCTCGGCCGCCGGCTGCTGTCCGGCAGCGGCTTCTGGGATCCGGCCTACGGCCGGCCCGGGGTCGGCGACGGCAGCGTGCTCGCGGTGGTCTACGTGGACGGCGAGGCGAACAGCTACCTGCACCGGCTGGCCTGGCTGACGCACGACCCGGACAGCGCGACCGACCCGGCGACGCAGCAATGCCAGGCGGTCGCCTGCGTGCTGCGCGATCTGCTGCTGCCGGTGGTGCGGGTCGAGACCAACGGGCTCGGCCGCTTCCTGCCGGCGCTGCTGCGGCGCGAGCTGGCGCGCGCCGGCGTCGCCTGCACCGTGCTGGACCACAGCAGCCGGCGCGCCAAGGCGGAGCGCATCCTGTCGGCCTTCGACCCGGCGCTGGCCGGGCGCCGGCTGCACGCCCATGCCGGCGTCTTCCGCACCCGCTTCGCCGCCGAGATGGCGGCCTGGCGGCCGGATGCGCCGAATGGCCGCGACGATGCGCTGGATGCGGTGGCCGGCTGCCTGCTGAACGAGCCGGTGCGGCTGCCGCAACTGCCGCCGGCGGTGCGGGGGATGCCGTGGCGGGGCGTCTAGCCGGCGCTCCGCAGCACGTCCCGCGCATGCCGCGCGGTGCCGGCCGCGGTCATCTCCCAGCGCCCGTCCTGGCGCCGCCTGGCCAGGCCCATGCCGTCGAGCCGCGCCAGGCACGGCCCGTCCTTCAGCCCGTCCGGCCTGCCCGGCGGTCCGACCAGCGTCAGCCGGTGCAGGGCCGAACGGCAGCAGCTTTCCAGATAGGGCTCGTTCCAATCCGTCACGGAGTTCGCTCGTCCCGGTTGCGCATCCCCGCAGGGTGGGCGTGCCGGACCCACCCTTCAAGGAGACCCGCCATGCAGATCGAGCCGACCTGGTGGATCACGGCGATCGAGGCGCCGATCGTCGCCGCCCTGTTCCATATGCTGCACGGCCTGCGCCGCGACCTGCAGGACCGGATCGAACGCAGCGACCAGCGCGAGAGCGACGTCGTCACCCGCACCCGCGACGAGCTGGCCGAGTTCAAGCTGGAGGTGGCGCGGGCCTATGTGCCGCTGTCGCTCATCCGCGACGTCGACCAGCGGCTGTCGCAGCACCTGCTGCGGATCGAATCCAAGCTGGAGGAGGTGAAGCGCTGCACCGCGCCGCCCGGCCGCCACCGCGGCGTGGTGGGGGAGGACGTGGCATGACCGCGCCCGAGATCCTCGCTTTGACCCTGCGCGCCGAGGCAGGCGGCCGGCCGGTGCGCGCCATCGAGGCACTGGCCGCGCTGGTGGTGAACCGGGCGCGGCAGGCGGCGGCCGATGCGGCGGACCTGGCCCGCTTCGCCCCGGGCGGCGCCCCGGGGGAGGCCTGGACGGCGCTGCTGGCACGGGCCTGCCGGGCGCCCTTCCTGTTCGGCTGTTGGCGGCCGGGGCACCCGCGCCGCGCGGCGCTGCTGGAGGCGGCGCGCGCCGAGGACGGCGCCCTGGCGATCTGCCGCCGGGTCGCGGCGCGGGCGGTGGCGGGCGTCCTGCCGGATCCGACGGAAGGGGCCACGCATTGGCACGACGCGGCGGTGCTGCCGGGTTGGGCGGTGGGGCGGGTGCCGAGTGCGGAGATCGGCGGGCTGGTGTTCTATCGGCTGGCGTAGAGGCAAGGTCGGGGAGGGAAACGTATTCCCTCCCCGAACCCCTCGCTTCCTTTTTGCCCGTCCGGCACCCGTCGCGCGGCAGGTGCCGACCCACAGACATGGAGGAGGGTCCAGGGAGCCTGGAGCCGCCTATGGCGAACAATCTTGTAAGCCCGACCACAACGTTACCAAGGTTGGGGTCGAGGGTTCGAATCCCTTTGCCCGCTCCAGTCGTTATCCCGACAACCTGTCTCTTCTAAGTTAGACTCCGCGCTAAGGCGCAGGTTTCCGGCCGATTTTAGCCGCTACCTTGATGGTGCTGATCCGGAATTAGGGCGTGTTTTCTCTCCAAAACGCTGGGGAGTCTCCGAACCTTGAGGGTAGCCTGATTTAACCCTCAAGCTTTAACGCGTTGAAATAAAGCAATCTTCAGGCGGCGCACTGGTCCTCCATTCAGTAAGCCCATCCCTTATCGGTCGAAGCAGCGAAACAAATCGCTTTCGCCGCCCCCCAAGCTCTTGCCCTTAGCGTAGCGCGGATAATCCGCCTGGATCCGTCTCGACGGCACCCTTGTGTCTGGCGGGACCACTGGCATCGCTCAGCCGGCCCGCTGACACGTCTCCAGCGCTGGAGGTGC